>CBDHHF010000014.1:0-594403 GCA_965263205.1 Rhodothermales bacterium | reverse complement strand
GTGGGTATCTTGCCGTAATGAAAAGCTACTCCTTTGCGTAGCGTCTCAACGAGAGGAAACTCGGGATGTATATTGTTCTCAACGAAGGTGGCAAAACTGTTTACTGCTTTAGAAATTTCAGTAGTTCCCTCTGCCTCTACGATATCGCTTAGGTATGAAGCAGTTTTCTCACATCCACTCGGAGCACCATAGTACACTAAATTGGAGTCTCCTTGACCAAGCTCCCAAGCAAGATTTGCAAGTGTGCGCGGCCTGCCTTGGAACGAACGTTTTACCGCCAAATCGCCAATGACTTGTGGTCCTTGGTTCAATTTCAATGTGAGCCGAAATCTCTTCTGGCGTCTTGGTACGCGTTCTACAGCAATAATATTTTGCGATACAGGAGAAGAGTCTTCATTCAATGGTTCTAAGTCAGGAATAGCAAATATGTCCGCAAAGACTTCAGGATTCTTTGCCAATGGGGCGGCAAATATTATTTGAGTATTTTTGTTCCGTCGTATGACGCTTTCCAATACGTTCTGGAAAACTACTCCTCGATGTCCATCTTGTACTGATTGCGCTTCATCAGCTATAATAACATCAAATCGTACCTCTGAGTCATTTTGCAATAATGATTGAAGTCGTTCTTGGGTCAATATGTATACTAGTCTGGAGACGTTGAATTCTGAAAATACTGCAGGAATAGGACTTAACCTTACGTCTCTCAGACCGTATTCCAGAACTCCTTCTGCAAGATCAGCTGACACTTGACTGATGAGTGCTCGTGTCGGTACGATATAAACTCCTACAAAATCATCATTAGTAGATAGCCGGTCTAATAGATAATTGTAGAGGACGTAAGACTTTCCTGCTGATGTGGGTGCGCTTAAAGCAAGTGAGCGTCTAGATGAGAGCGATTTCCACAATCGCTGCTGAAAGTCTGTGAAAAGGACTGTTTTATTGAGCAGTTTGACAGTGTTTTCTTCCCTGTGTTGAGCAGTTTCTAATTCAAGAGCAAAATTAGAAATGTGCGTCGGAATGCTACCGCTTGTCTGCTCATGCAAAAGCTTCACTGATGGAAAGTTACCAAGACGACTAAAGATAAGTTCAACTGGTTCGGCTAGATTATCATATTGATCGCGAAAACAGTTCCATGTGCTTGAAGCGATGCGAAATGCTGTGTTTTGGTAGGTCAGAACTTCAGTAGCCGCAAATGCGGCTGCACTCTCAATGAGCCTCTTTAAAGCATCCTCGTTAATCGAAGAATCATTTGGTATATCAAGTGGCAGACCTTGCCGCATTGATTGCTTCATAAGGTCATTGAACTCCTTATGGAACTCCTCATGCTGCCATATCCGTGTTGCCAGTTGCTCAATCATCAGTACTTAGGCCAAGTTTCTTGAAGAACACTTCTCGTAATCTATCGATACTTTCAAACGGTAATAGGAAGAAAAGGAAACGCTGACTCTCTGCTTTATATTTTTTAACCTTCTTTTCTATCAGCCCACAACCGCTTATGATGCGATCCAGATATTTTTGCTTGAACATTTCTTCAACTTGATCAGCGGGGACATCCGAAAGTTGAGACAACGGAAGAAAGTCGAAACCTATGAAGCAGGCGTTATACTCTCTTACATTATTTGACTTTGACTCGTAAGGATCAAAGTATCTCAGGAGTTCTTCGGTCAGCGCATCATTCGACATTGATGTGTGTTCACGGATAATTTCCAATTCTCGTGCTCTGCCACCATGGTTATTGGAGTGGAAACCGGCAACAGATTTCACCGCGTCATTTGTAGCCTCTGAAAAGTCTTTGTATAACTTGGATTCTCCCCAAAATACTTGAAGCGAGTTAGAGTCATTGTCAAATCGAACATGAATCCCATCCGCGCCATGAACAGGCATGTTAGCGTTCGTCTTTAATGGCATTTTTGCAACGAGCTGAGGGGCTTGAAGTGCTATTTCCAGTAGCAGATACAATATAAGTTCTCCGGGTTCTCCCCCTTTTTTATGAGCCCTAGCTGTCTGGATGAAGAGATTACGGGCTTTATCAACAGCTCTTGCATGTGCGGCATGGTCACCTTCACGTGCTAAGTTTTGGATTTTTTTTAGCTCCTTACCTGTTAAGCAGAATTCTGTGATGCGATAGAAAATGAATTCTACAAACTCTTCAATTGTCGGTCTGCCATCTCGAAACGCGAGATAAAAAAACCGTCCACTTAATTTAAGATCTTCGCACTCCCAACAGTATTCGACTTCTTTTAGCCTTACATGAAATTCATGCGGTAGAATTAGCTCGTCTTGTAAACTCTCTTGATCTATACTCATTATTCTTGGTACTAAGTGACTCGCTGAAGATTTGCTCTGTAGTCTCAAACGTAAGAGAGTGAGTTGTAAGTAAGGCGTACGCTTGGGTGCTGCTAGACAACGCAACGCTTGGTCAGTCGCTAAACTAGAAGAGGTCTTCGGATAGGCTCTAAATTACGTGAGACGCATCAAAACTTAAGGTCAGCTTTACTTAGCATAACTTTATTTAAACGTACATTCCAAAAGAGATGTTGATTTACTCTTTGTTACTAATAGTATGCTCTCTCATCACGCTTAGGCCCAATCATTCGCATCCTAATCACTAGGTCAGAGAGCATTGATTGCAGTCAATGTGCTTGGAGGTGTGCGTTATAATATAAACATAACGCATACAGCTAATACAATACAAATTCTTTTTCGCAGCACAAATCGAGCGCTACCTCATATTCCTCACACTCGGACGGTCCTCCTTAAAGTATTCGTATTCTCCATCAGCCGGAAACAAGACAAGCCTTCCTCTTTATCCCACTTTCTATTGCTGAGCTCAGCCTTTGACAACTAGCACCATTAGTTAATTATGCTTGTAAATCAAATTCAACCAAACCATCCAGGTAAGGCCGTAACTTCTTCTCCACATTCTTAACCTGATTGTGCTCCCAACCAAACACTGTACATCGGGCAACTCCAAGCTTCTTCGCAAACTGCGTATGGTTAAGGCCAAGTGTTTTTCGATAAATCGCAATACGCTCACCAAGCGTCTCGCCACGCTCGTAAGGAACGTACCCAAGGAACTCGATGACTTTGGGTATAAGTCTGGTTTCTGGCTCAACTGACTTGGTCTCCCAGTTGGATATTGTCCAAGATGAGACGCCTAAAGTGCGCGCAACCTCTTTCTGCTCAAGTCCTAAATCGAGTCGTCTTTTCCGAATATGGTCGCCAATTGTCTTTAATTTGAGCGGATATCGGCTAATTTTTGGTATTTCAGCGCGTAGCCTATAGTGACAACTTATGCGCGGATCCCTCCCCCTCCGCATTAACCTGTTGCGTCATTGCGCAGCAGGTTTTTTGTTTTTGTGCATCCGGAGAATGCTTGCTTTCGCAAGATCATCGAAATAAGAAAGTGATCATCGCAAACGAGCTACAGGATTGCTGCATTCTCCATCTGGATGCCCGAAGGAAATCCCTCCCTCTCCGCAGAATAGGTCTTTTCTCAATGTGAAAGAGGGCCCTTTTTGATTACTGCCGATTTAGATATTCTTCAATAGAATCCAAAAAGAATGCCGCGTTTTCTACAGCATCACGAGCATTGTCAGTAGTGAAGCCGGCTTCAAATGCGTAATCAGCTTCCTGGCGAGATTGAAAAAGAGCGACGAAGATACGAGACAGATTGATGTCGAGCATGCCTGGCTCGATAAATGTTTTGTAGAACTTCTGCTGGATTCCTGTATGTGTTCGAGCATGCACGTTTTGTTCGTGTAGAATAGCTGTTGCGGCATGAAACGCAGCATAGTAAGCTCGGGCAATGGCTTGGTCGGGAGCTTCCGCTTCGATGTCACGCCTTGCAGCTGCCAGCGCTGTATGTGCTTTCTTCAATAACTGGCTGCTTCCTTCCTTCATAATGGAATGGCTTCGTGCTCGATGCTGGCTAAAAGGGGCCAATCGGCGTGCTGAAACTCAGCTTTAGAGAGAACAACAAAAGAGACGAATAGACCATATCTTTTTAGAATCTCGAGTACGAGGTCACTGAGCTTCCAATTTTCTTGGTATCGATCTACATCGCCATCGAGGACGAGTAAGAGATCGACATCGCTGTCTTCACGAGCTTCATTGCGCGCGTACGAACCATAGAGCTGCAGGTCCGTCACTCGATCATTATATAGACGATCTACATACTCTCGGATGTAGCGAAGTGCAGATGATATAGTGTCAGGTGGTTGCATAGTGAAGTGGTTAAGAAATCTGAATATACTTTTTGATACGTAATGATGTACAGGTTGTTCGGGAAGAAAACTGATCCCAATGCGTTGTTATGAATCGCAAATGTGAGCTATTTCCCAAAGTGTTTTTCCAGAAACTGCTCTGCCATTGCTACTCCTTCCTCTGATAACCAAATGGATTTCTGTTTCCCAACGGGATCGCTTATCCATCCTTTTTCGAAAAGTATATTCATGACATCTCAATCCATGGCCTTCCATGCTCGTTTGCCGATTTTTTCGGAAAAGCTATTTAATGAGAGAATGGCTAGTGCTACCTCAGCCAGTTTTTCTTGATCAAGATTTTCGGGTACAGACATATCAATATCTATGTTAATTCCTGGGCATAATCTTCGATGGCGTCAATTAATCCACAGTTTCCCCATTCATAGAAGGCTATCAGGCTTTTATGAATTTCAACCTTCAGATCTTCCAGCGTTTCGTCGTCTTTCAGTAGAGGAACAACCTCTTCAAAAATATCCAATACGATATTTTCCCATCGCTCATCGTTAACGCCGTATTCATTTAGGAAGCTTAATATTTTATCGGCAAGTCGCCAGGAAACGACGACCCGGATTCGTGGCGTAAGATCGGCAATAGTGCGCAGCAATTTCTTTACTTGTCTTGCTTTTTCAGCCTCGTTTCGGAAATCATCGTAAACATAGTCCAGGTCTATTTCATCGACACGGCTCAATAAAGCGTCTTCCGTCTCTGTGTTATCCGGAAATAGATCAAGCGTCACGATACTGCGCAGTTCTGTTGAATGAGTGACAGCTTTCATCAGCAATTCGATGAGTTCCGGTTTTGATCGTTTCGGAAGCTCATTTTCTATTCGCTGATACAGATCGCTTTGTTTTCTCGCCGCACTTCGATAGAGTCCCTTGTTTTCCATATACTGCAAACTGACCGCAACAACGTGTTTGCAAGGATATCCGTCGTAAGGACAGTCACAATATGCTATGAGACGTTCTCCTTCCTGACCAATGGTCACTTCATAGTTTCCGTAGTTGCCCGAAACTTTAGCGACAATCTCATCGGCTACTGGGTCAACTTTCAATTCATACACTTTGCCGGTTTCGAAATAGTTTACTCCGCGTTTGAATATTGTGGTGCCGGCAAATGCTTCGAGCCATAAGGTATTTGTTTCGTCGAGGAGCATGACCTATCTCATGTGAACTCTGTACTGCATAGTATAATAAGCGTGTTAATTGAACTCTACCAGTCCCTCTAAGTATGGACGTATTTTCTTTTCCACATTCTTCACCCTGTTGTGCTCCCAGTTCAAAATGGTGCATGGAGCCACGCCGAGTTTTTTAGCAAGTTGATAATGGGATAGACCGAGTGTTTTCCGATAGATCGTAATCCGCTGTCCAAGCGTCTCATCTCTCTCAAAAGGCACGTAGCCAAGAAACTCGATGATCTTCGGAATATGCTTCACAGCCGGCTCTACAGGATTTGTTTCCCACGCAGAAATCATGACCCTTGTAACACCAATTCTGCGCGAAACGTCTTTCTGTTTGAGCCCTAAATCGAGCCGGCGCTTGCGGATATGATCGCCAACAGTTTTGTTTTCGTGGATATTTGCCCAAATAGGCCGTTTCTACTCTAAATCTGAAGTGGCAAAAAGTGCGCGGGTCCCTCCCCCTCCGCATATAAAATGTCGAAGTTCGATTGCCGAATTTTGAATGGGCTCCAGGAGTTTCTCCTGGAGCCTTTTTTGTTTGTTCAAGAACTGTATTTGTAACTTTCAAACAGTTTCCTTCATAGATCTCCAGTAGAGATATAGCATTTCAGGGTTTGACCGCATAACATTTGACCCTAAGTACACGACAAAAAATTGATGAGTTGTCTGAATCGCCTGTCGTTTGGCGTGTGATTGAGGATAATAACTTTCAGATGATCAAGGCCATAGCGAAACACACTTTGTGCTCTTCGGCCATGACTTTTAATAGCAATTGGTTTGACCTCTCGGTCGAGCCATTGCCCGACGCGATAGGCCCATGTAAAAGCTATCGAGAGCAATCCAATAAGCTTCGATACACGCTCTTTGTCAGTCAAATGAGTCGATTCAAGGTTAAATCCACGGCTTTTCAGTGCAGCAAAGAGCGTTTCAATCTGCCACCGCTTACCGTAGAATGCAAGGGCTCGGTGCGTCTCTTCACTGCCAACGAGAATGACCATGTCGTCTCCCTTGCTCGGTGCAACTGCACAGACAAAGAGCCGGTGTCCGTATAAGAAACGTCTTTTTCGCAAGGCGAGCACTTCGCCTGGGCGCAAATGCGCAAACATGTGCTTACCTCGAATGCGTCGCCCTTTCCGTGTGCTGATGTAAAAAAAGCTGCGCACTCGGATGACAAATCCAATCTTTCGTTTTTTGAGGTAGGCAAACCATGCTTTGCCAATGAACTCTCGGTCTGCAACCAGGCAGCGAACCGAAGCCGGATCAAGTACCTGAAAAAGCTCCTCCATCAAGTCGATTCTTGTCTGCGTATTAGAGCATCCTTCTTTGGGCAGCATGCGCCATAGGAGGGGGATCGCAATACCGTCTGCACAAGCGGCTACCATAAGCACGTTATGATAACGGCTACCAAAGCGCCACATCGTGCGATCCAGGGTCAAAATGAGTGGTTTTTGCTGGGGTAACAGGGCCATCACCAGTTGTGTGAAGGTCACTCTATCAACAGTAAAGCCATTGAAAAAGCGTTGCAAACGGCGATAATTTGACCCCAGTGCAACCGATGGATTCAATACGAGAGCCAGTTGTGTAAAATTAACACATCCCATTTTGATCAGCGCCATCACAAAGCGAGCCGCAAAGTTGACGCGCGACTTATGCCAGGGTAGATGCTCTTGCAGAAGCTCTTGCAAAATCGTAGAATGATTCATGATCTGATTGTTGGGTTGGATTGCTTGTTTTGTCGCAACCAAAATACAACCTTATTCAATCAGATCTTTTTTTGTCGTGTACTTAGCATTTGACCCTCAAGTCATGGGAGGCCGAGCCTGCATTCGTGGGATGAGAACAACCGCTTCCTTGGTTCTAAACCTTGTCGCAAATCAAATGACCAGGCAAGAGATTTTAGCTGATTATCCGGACCTGGATAATGAAGATATCGATCAGGTACTGCGGTACGCTGCATGGTTAGCTGATGAACATGTGCAAATACTCAATGTAGCATAGTATGCGATTTTTGGCCGATATGGGTATTTCACCACGTATTGTGGAGTACCTCCGTGAAAGAGGTCATGAAGCTATTCATTTGAGGGAAGAAGGATTGCAAAAACTAACAGATCCCAAAATTCTTGATAAAGCAAGGAGCGAAGATCGCATACTGCTTGCAAATGATCTTGATTTTAGCGACTTGATGGCCGCAAGCGGTGAAAGACTGCCAAGCGGCATTATTTTTCGTTTATAAAGCATGCGACCAGAGAATGTGAATCGACATCTGGGAGCCATTCTAGAAACTCTGTCAGCTCAACTACTTGAAGGTGTAATTATTAGCGTAAATGAACGGCAGATTAGAGTCAGGGATCTTCTTATTTGATGGGACGCTTGCAATATAGCTGGCCAATTATTGATTTGGCATATTCTGGAGAAGTCGTCAAAGCCGGATTTGTCTAATTTATGATAGTCATTTTTTAAGCTTCCCTTGGGCTTCGGCTTGTGATACAGTTTCTTATAGGCAAGAAGAACAGTTGGGACACAGTGGTGCAGCATAACTTGCGGATGCCGGTTTCTTTGCGGTGATACTCACGTTTAAGGTGCTTGCTAGGTCCCATACGATACTCTCCTTGAACGCGCGATCGTTGCTTCATGGTAAGCGAATTGCTAAATTACTCGACAAGAATGTTACAGTTTGTAGCTCTTTTTCACGCCCTAACCTTATTCTTGCGGATGAAAACATCTTTTCGATTTCTCTCTTTTTTACTCCTTATCGCGTTGTTCACGGGTTGCACAGGTGACGCCGAAACACAGGAGCAGACTGATAGCGCTTCTGCAACTGCGGATGCCTCCGAAGCACTGTGCTTGGATGCTGGTCCGCAGACGCCTCGTGATATCACCAGCACGATGGGCTTAAACACGGTAAGCTTTCCCTTGGCCCCGCCAGCGTCTGAGCTTAACCTCTGCAACATCCACACCCATACCAATGCCGAGCATAAAGGTCCAGGTTTTAGCATTTTTGTGAATGATACTGATTCGGGTGGCTATGCGTGTAACGGCACCGATGCCTTGACTGAGGCCGAGCTTGCTCCCGCTGAAGGAGCTTATGAAGGTGTGAAGCCAGGCGAAACGATTGAAGTTCACTGGGTACATACTTCATGTCCCACTTCACCGGGCGAAGGACTGGGAGCCTGTGTGCCTGATGGGTGCTCGGATCCGCTGCTTCGCGTGGAGGCACAGGTATTTCTGGTTGTAAATGACCCCGAAGCCGCAGACTTCATGGAGTTTGTGTACGGTGGCAACCAGGTTGATGGTAAGCACCAGGCAAAGATGATCCCTGCCTCAACAGGTGAGCCCATCCAGTTTCTGGGCTCGACTACAGGTCCAAGCTATGATCAAAGTACTTGCTCACCAGCGCAGGTGACGTGGAATGTGCGTCCAAGCTGCATGAAGCTCGATATCAACTCGCTCCATCGCTGGGCGGAGAGTAACAATGTCTTCAATGAGACCAAGTCTCATGGTGTACGGCAGTTAGTCACAGCCCCCGAACTCCTGTCGGCCATAGAATAGCAAGGAATCTCCAAAGCATCTACTCCATGAAAAAGGCCCTTATTCGTACGAATAAGGGCCTTTTTTACGACATGCAAAACAATCGTTTATGACGAGATTTGCCGGCGTTTGGATGTTGTTATCTCTTTCCGCAACAAAATGTACACATGCATACCGTGGCCTCTTGAACAGGGAAGCAGGCAGAGGCAGATAATAGATATTCTGATTCAGAACATCTAAAAAACAAGGGATGCAAAAGCCATAGCTTTTGCATCCCTTTGCTATAAGCAACTTGCCGCGTCATTATTTCAATAACACCAGCTTCTTCGACATAAAACTGGTCTCTGTTTTAAGCATCGCCATATACACTCCGCTTGCCAGCCTTGAGGCATCAAACAAAACCCGCTGGTTGCCGGCATCCTGAAACCCTGATACAAGCGTTGCCACTTCCTTGCCCGTCAAATCGTAGATCCGAAGCTCGACTTGCGTGGGCGCTTCCAGCGCGTACCGTATCTCAGTTGTCGGGTTAAACGGGTTCGGATAGCTTGAAAGCGTTGCGGCTGCATCGGCCACATGCTGCTCAGACTGAGAGTCCGTAACCGTGAAGCTGGCTTCTGTGGCAAACGCAGAGCCGGCATAGCTCTGGTCCACGGCCTGCACGCTCCAGTAGTAGGTGCCGTTGGGCAGATCATTCAGAACCCAACTGAGGTTTTGACCAGCGTTGCCCCGTGCTACAACTTTTCGTTGGCCGTCTGCATACGCGGGTGCTGAGAGAATCTCGCTACCACCCGGGGTTGTGCCAACGCGTAAAGCATAGGTCAACGCATCAGTTGGCGTTTGCTCATCCGTGGCTGCATACCAACTGAGGTTGACTTCCCCGCCCGAAATGGTGCTGGAAAGGCCATCGACGGTTGCTGGTTTTGCATTCTTCAAACCGCTGCCATTGTCATAGAGTGCTGAATTCCGCGTTGTATTGTTCACTTCACCCAGCACGACAAGGTCAAGGTCGCCATCTTTATCGTAATCACCCCATGCAGACGCGCCTTTGGATACGCCTGCAAACTCACCCGAAATTGCCACAAAATTGCCGGCGTCATTCTGGTAGAGTCGAGTAAAGCGGCCATTTGAGTTTTGTCCGCCAATGACAACGTCGAGTGTACCGTTGTTGTCGAAGTCGGCCCAGCGGGCAGTACTGAAGTCGGCTGCTTCGAGATTAGCCTCAACTTTGGAGAACGAGGTCAGGTTGTTCTCATAAATTTGGGCAATACGTGTACCTCCGGTTGTACCTGTGATCAAGAGATCCGGGTCGCCATCGCTATCAAAATCACCCCAGTCAAAGGCGCTCAAATCCACATCGGGCAGTGTAGTGTGGACCTGTGAGAAATGGCCGCCATTGTTTTTATAGAGGTAGGTTCTTCTGTCGATGTTGTCGTTGATTCGACCGGTAAGCATGATGTCGAGGTCACCATCAACATCGAAGTCGATCCATTTTGATTCACCCCGGCGGATGCCTGGCAGGCCGGCATAGATATCTGAAAACGTACCGTTGTCATTTTCGAATACGGCTGCATAATTGTTCAGGTTGGGAAGCCGGCCCGTTAGTAACAGGTCGAGGTCGCCGTCGTTGTCGTAGTCGCCAAAGTCGATGGCGCCGGCAATCAGGCCGGGTAAACCTGCGTCTACCGCTTCAAACCCTGAACCCGTGTTGCGGAAGAGGTAGGTTTTGAATTTTGAGCCGGCATCGCGTCCATTCATTGCGAAGTCGAGGTCGCCGTCGTTGTCGTAATCGCCCCAGGTCACAGCTGAGAGGTCCAGTCCAGGCAAATCGATATCCGAATCGACCAGTGTGTTGCTCGAGTTTCGGTAGATTTTGGTTACCCTGCCACTACTTGTGTTGCCGGTAACCAGGAGATCCAGGTCTCTGTCATTGTCATAGTCACCCCAGGCTACGGCCCCTTCCTGGAGATCAATAAGGTCGATGCTGGAGTTGGTGAATGCCACATCTCCTGGAGGTGGCGGAGGCGTATTTCCAACGGTAAAGTCTTGCTCTATAGAGAATTTAGATGCTTTGAACCCACCGTCTACGGCCTGTACTGACCAGTAGTACGTGCCATCTTCCAGCCCATTCAATTGCCATGACTTGCTCTGGTAGGCATTGCCCAATGCAGGCTGGAGCAGATTGCCTGCCGCATCGGCTGGGGCAGACATGATGTCCCCACTACCCGGTGTGCTACCCACGCGAAGGTTGTAGCTTAAGCCAGGGGCTGCCGTTTCTTCGTCGCTTCCAGCGTTCCAGCTAAACGATACGTCGTGGTCATTTACCGAAGCGGTCAAGTGTGTCGGGGCGGACGGGGCATCGTTTTTGGGCCCGATTGTGTTTCTGTAGAGCTTGGTGATTTCATTGCCTGCATAGTCTAGTCCAGTCAAGAGCACATCCAGGTCCCCGTCGTTGTCGTAATCACCCCAGTTTGCAAACTTTACTTCAAATCCGTCAAAGGCGTTTACAATGTTGACAAACGTGCCATTCCTGTTTTCATACAGCGGGGAGGCAGAGGCACCCGTAATCAGCAGGTCGAGATCGCCGTCATTGTCATAATCGCCCCAGGTACTTCGAGAAGCGCCTGCGTAGTTCGTATATAACGTTTGCTGCAGCGAAAACGCGTCGCCGTCATTCCGATAAAAGGTTGTCAAGTCCTGGTAGTAAGGGCCTGGCGCAGAGGCTGAGGTGTTTAGCCCGCTATTGACAAAGTCGAGGTCGCCGTCGTTGTCAAAGTCGCCCCACGCCGGCGTCCCTGTAAGGCCGATCAGATCTGGGCCGATTTTAAACGTCCCTTCTGTGTTTTCATAAAGCCAGGTTGTCGGGTTTTTGTAAGCATGTGTTTCATACCCGCTAAGGATGAGGTCAACATCTTGATCATTGTCATAGTCTCCAACGACCAGTGTACCATCGAGGTAATCTCCGTCGCGGTCTTCTACCACGTCACTGAAGTATCCTCCCAGGTTTTGAATTACTTTGATGCCAACAGTGCCACTAAAAACAAGGTCTTCATCCCCATCGTTGTCGATGTCAGCAAATCGAACGGATTCAAATGAGCCTGAATTTTCGTATCGCTTCAACTGCCCGAAACCCGTATCGAAAGCCACAAATGTACCGTTGTCATTGCGATACATCTGTGTGACGCCATCGTCAGAACGGTTTAGTTCTCCATGAATGAGCATATCCAGGTCCCCATCGTTGTCGATGTCGCTCAGTTCGCTGCTTCCACGATGAATGCCCACCAGGTTTGCTTGTCCGGGCGAAAACGAATTGCCATTGTTTGTGTAAACCCTGGCGAAACCCTGCCCGTCTGCCGGATGGCCTGTGAGGATTACATCCAGGTCGCTGTCGTTGTCAACATCGGCCCAGGTGCCTTTCTGTGCGATGGCTTCAAAGGGCGCCGAAATGGCTGTGAAATTATCGTCGCCTATCTCAAAAACTTGTTCTGTTGTATATGGCGAACGCGCGTTGGATTCGTCGACTGTGCGTACCGCCCAGTAGTACGTGCCGTCACTGAGATGGGAAATATCCAGTTCACGAATCCAATTTTCTTCGTTGATATCATTATTGGGTGGCGCAATGACATCTTGCGCGCCTGGCGATGTGCCCACGCGCACTTCGTAATTCAGGTCCAGGAAATCCGTTTCTTTATCGATGCCATTAGACCATTTCAAGGCCAGCGCATTGGCAGATTTTTCGACCCAGGCGTTGAGTGGTGAGGTGGGGACGGTATTGTCCGATGTTTCGCTGTTTTTGTATAGCTGCGTCCAGGGATTGTCGTTGATGTCGTATCCGGCAATGGCTAGATCGTCATCACCATCACCGTCAAAGTCACCCCATTTCACTGCACCTTTGTAGAGGCCAATGATATCGGTGTCAATTTCTTCGAACGTATAATGGTCGGCGCCTTTAAACACTCGCGTAACGGTTTGCGCGCTGCTGTTGCGTCCCATCACCACAAACTGCTTGAAGTTGCTTACATTTGTTGCCCAATCTGCAGATGCAAATTCAACACCATCCCAACTGTCTATTACCTCTGGATTGGGATCGTTGGGGTCTTTGTATACGCGAAGGATAAGGCCATTATCTGATGTGCCGGCCACCAAAACCTTTTGCGACGACAAGTTTTCTGAAACCGTAAATGCGCCAAGGTCTGTATTTGGCACGTCGTAGTCTACCTCGTTGAAGGTGCCATTTTCATACGCGTAAACGATGTTGTGGCGCTCGTTTTGCGTATCCCGCCCGGAAATCATCAGGGCCGTATTTCCCTGATAAGCAAACCACTGTCCGTCACCTCTACGCAAGCCCTTCAGGTTGGCGCCGATGTCGGTAAAACTACCGTTGCCGTTGTTACGATACACTTTGGTCACTGAGATGCCGGCTGCATTGGCGCCGGCGATGAAGAAGTCCAGGTCGCCGTCTTCGTCGAAGTCGCCCCAGTCAACCATACTGGCCTGCATGGCTGTGATGCCGGCGTTGATGTCTACAAAGGTCCCGTTGTCGTTGCGGTACATCTGCGTGGTTGGGATGTTGTTACCCATCAGCCCCGTGATAATCAGGTCGGGGTCGTTATCATTATCAAAATCGCCCCAGGCCACTTCGCCGAGGTAGATGCCAATAAACGGGGTATTGGCTACTTCATTGAACGTACCGCCGTCGTTGCGATACAGCCGGGTGATTACACCGGTGGTTGTTTTGCCTGCAATGAGCAGGTCGAGGTCGCCATCCCCGTCATAGTCGGCCCAATCCAGGGAGGAATCACCAACGCCAGGAATGCTGGTGTTCATGTTCTCAAAGGGTTGGGCACTGGAAGAAAGGGAAAACGATGAGAAGAGCAGGAGCAAAAATAAGATGCGAGTCATTTCTTTAGCATATTGATATTATTGGGAGTCAGGGTTCTATTCTTCAAGACGATGTGTTGAAGGAAACCTGCTCGCTCCTTATCCTTTTGCTTAAGTAACATGTCCTACGTTCTGGCATCGCCCACCCATGTAGTTTCTGGAAAGGTTATTACGACGTGTGCTCAATTTTCTGATTGACGAGGATCCCGTGTTTAGTAAAGTGCCCTTTTTGTTTTTGTGTATAGGTTTGATGGGTATCATGCTGACTGAGCAGCAGGTGCTGTATGCGCAAAACCGCACAACGGTTGATGTGACGAATGTTACCGTTCCTGAACTCGAAGAACGGATTGAAGCGAATGTCTCGGCATTAATTACTGCGTTCAATAAGGCGCATTATACCGGCGAGCCGCTGGCATTTGCTGGCGAGCTGTCTGAAAAGAGTAAGGCGAACATCCAGGCGCTCTGGGCGCACAGCACGTTTTTTTGCGCCTTCACATCACTGGAATTGCAACTCATCCGCTTTGATGCCGGCTACGAGCTGCGCAACGTTCCGCTGACCCTGGATGTGTTTGATGCGTCAGGTGAGCGTATCCAGCGCGATGGCGTGGTGATCCTTGATGCAGAAGGCAGGATTGATGACCTGTACTTTGGACTGGAACGGCATCAATACGAGCACTTCTTTGAAAATGTGGCAACAGAGACTGACTTTCAACGAAAGCAGACAATCTTCGATTTCCTCGAGCGTTTTCGCACCGCGTACAACAGACGAGACCTGCCTTTTATCGAAAACGTGTACAGCGACGACGCACTGATTATCATTGGTCGCATCGTTCAAGTAGAGAAAGCAGCCGGCGGGTCTTCCGTTTCGGTTCCACAAATCGAATACATCCGCCGCAAGAAATCGGAATACCTGGATAATCTTCGCCATGTATTCCAGGCAAACGAATTTATCAATATCACGTTTGAAGACATCCTGGTCGTCCAGCATCCGGTGCACGAATCTGTGTATGGCGTTACACTGCGCCAGCGCTGGGAAGCATCCTCGTATAGTGATGCCGGCTACCTCTTTTTAATGATCGATTTTGATGATGAAGATAAACCGGTGATCCACGTGCGCACCTGGCAGCCGGAAAAAGAGGTGAATGCCGATGAAGTGTTTCAGTTGAACGATTTCTGGATTAACACCAATGGCTAAGCCTTGCATCTACTTGTGTGCATTGGGGAATGCCGGCCAATTTTGGTTGTGCATCCTTGTGTTGATTGGTCTGTTGTGGAGCACGGGAGCCCGTGAACTACAGGCCCAACAGTTGCAGGAGTTGGATGTGGCGCAACAGGAAGCCGTCAATGAACTGCCCCTGGTGTTAACTGAATTTCCGAACAGCGCCTACCTCGTGTTCGATTCGAGTATCCCAGATTTACGATTTGAGTCGAACTGGATCATCCGCAGTAACCTCAGCGAGCCTAACAGCGGTCGGTACATCCTGGTTGTTGATACGGTGCGCCAGGTGCTACGCGTGTCCTCTCCATCCAACTACCGCGCACGCGATATATTTATCCCGCGGCTACAGAATCGGCAAACCGTGTATTACAGCGTAGAGCCGGTTTCTATGACGCGTCTTGCTGAAATTCGCCGGCTGTACGAAGAAGGTGCGTATCAACAGGCAGTAACCGCGTTGAATGCTTTTGTCTTAATTGATGGACTCACCGTTGCTCAACGCGCCAATGCGTACCAGCTAATTGCCCTGTGTTATTACGAGCTCAGCCAGCAAAGCCAAATGACCCAAGCGTTGGGACGTATGCTGGCAATAGATCCATTCCGCACACCTGACATTGTCGGCACCCCGGCGATTGTGCAAGAGTATATCGAACAATACCAGGATTCAGTGCGAAGCCAGCCGCCCGCTGTCCCCGAATCGCTTGAGGCGGCATTGATCAACAACAACGTGTTGCTTAGCTGGACCCCAAATACGGACGTCGATCTTGCCCATTACAGGGTATATCGGAAATCGCCGGAAGAAGAGGGTACCTGGGAGGTGCTCGCGGAGCCCACAACGGTGATCTACCTGGATGAATCCGTTGTCCCGTTTGACGCTTACGCGTACCGTGTCAGTGCCGTAGATGATTATGTGCCGGCGCAGGAAAGCCGGCCTTCTGCTACGGTTGAGATTACGGTCTTGCCCAGTCTGGCTGCGCGTTCAGAAGTCAGACTTGCAGACAATAGCCCGATCAAAAACGTGTCGCTCCACCAGCCCAGCGATTCACTGCTTGCGCTGTCCTATACGTTGCAAGGGGGAATTCAGCGCACCTACAACGTATCGTTTGCGGTGTCTGATGATAATGGCCAAACTTTCACGATCCTACCGGAAACGGCAACAGGGGATGTTGGAAATGGTGTATCAGACGGCTTGCGCCGGCAGATTATCTGGCAGGTTTTGCAAGATTATCCGGAAGGCCTCCTGCAACGTCAATACGTGATTGCAATGCATGCAGAACCGCTGCCGTTAAGCAATCAAATTAGCCTCGAAGTAGCCCCTGATTCGCTTGTTGAATTTTATTCGGTGCGGAGCGAAAATGATTCGTTGATCACCATAAGCTACAGATTGCAAGACCTCGATAAGACGCGCTATACGGTGGATTTAGCCATCGAGCAGCAACAAGGACAGTTTGAGTTGCTATATCCGGAAGTATTGGAAGGAAGCGTGGGATCCAAAATCAAGGGCGGCCGCGACCATACCATTCAGTGGCATATCCTGGAGACGTACCCGGAAGGGTTGTCGGAAGAAATAAATGTTCAATTGCGTGTTGAAGCCAGCAGGCGCACCAGGCCACCCTGGTATATGACAACAACAGCTGCGGTACTCGTAGGAGGCGCATCGTTCCTGCTATTTCGACCTGCCAAAGAAGACCCGCCCGTGGCAGATGGCCCCATTGGGCGACCTAATTAATGGATTTGATTTATTGACGTGTTTTCGGTATTTCGTTGCTGGCATTGAATAATCGGAATCCCGGAAGTACCAAAACACGAAAACACATCAAAATCAAATAATCTAAATGCGTCGTGTTATAAAGTCGTCTCCCCTTCAGACGAATACAACGTGTTGAAGAGCCAGGCGCGTGCAAATTCCCATCGCCGGCGTACGCGGGAGACTGGAATGTCGAGTGCTTCGGCCGTTTCCTCCAGCGTTAAGCCTCCAAAATATCGGCACTCTACAACGTTGCTGGCTTCTTCGTTGATTGAAGCAAGCCGGCTGAGCGCCGCATCCAAATCTATAAGCTCTTCCGGATTTCTGTTGTTAAAGACAAGCATTGCTTCGTCTAACGGGAGCGGTTTGACATTACCGCCGCGCTTGATGCGATGTTTTTTTCGCGCATAGTCGATTAAAATGCGGCGCATGGCTTTTGAGGCCAATGCAAAAAACTGCGCGCGATTTTTTGAGAGAATCTGGGGGGCTGCTCCCATCAAGTTGATGTATACCTCGTTGACCAGGGCTACGGAATCGAACGTTTGAAAGGTTGGGAAATTAGCGAGTTTTCTTCGAGCAAGAGACAGCAACTCTTTATAAATTAATGGAAATAGCTTGTCAAAAGCAGCGGAATTGCCGCCATGCATTGACTCAAGGAGTTGCGTAATGTTATGTGGTGCGCTCGGTCTATTCATGGTTGGCTGAAAATACACGTGTCGTGGTGTTTATAGAAAAAACGTGTAAGTAGAAGAAAATACGTCATACTGTGGCAGGTTTTACAATTATGTAATGAGGTAACAAGCAAATTCCTGCCAGGAAAACGTCTGTTAATAACATAACCAGTAAAGAAAAATCCAGTAGTGGGAAATGCGTGTTTTTTGGGGAAGACTGATGGCCTTCATAATTGCTACAGTACTGGCTGTAGCATTTGCTACGCCAATGCAGGCGCAGTTTGTACCTGTTGGGGCCAACCTGACTGGTGTTGAAGATAGTGCCGTAGCATGGGGCGATTACGATAATGATGGCGACCTTGATCTGTTGATCGCGGGATGTGCCACGCTGGATGAGCAAGGCACGGATTGCGCGGCTAACGGATTTAGCACAAGGCTCTATCGGAATGACAATGCTGTATTCACTGCACAGGCAACCTCGTTTGAAAATGTAGCAGATGGTTCTGTCAGTTGGGGCGACTACAATAACGACGGATTCCTGGATGTTTTACTTATTGGACGGGGGACAGAATTCACTACCGTAACCAGTCTGTATCGCAATCTGGGTAACGGGAATTTTGTTGAGGTGAATGCCGGCCTCATGCCCGTCCGTTTTGGCGCCGGCGCTTTTGGCGATTACGACAACGATGGCGACCTGGACATTGTGGTTACCGGACGCAATGCGGAAGGCAGTCGGGTATCCTTACTCTATCGAAATGATCAACAGGATACCTTCACGGAGATTGATGCCGGTTTGACACCCCTGGACATCAGCTTTGCAAGCTGGGGAGATTATGATGGTGACAACGACCTGGATCTGCTGTTGCACGGCACCAGCGATGGCGTAAATCCCCAAACCGATCTATACCGGAACGACGACGGTGTCTCTTTTACAAAAGTGAGTTCGTCGATTACGGATTTTGAGTGGGCCCATGCTGATTGGGGGGATGTTGACAATGATGGCGACCTGGATCTCCTCGTTGCCGGCGGGAATGGACAATCATCCCAGTCCACGATATACAGAAATGCCAACGGAAGTTTTACTGATAGCAATGCCGGCCTAACGGGCACCCTCCAGGGGAGCGTGTCCTGGGGTGATTTTAACAATGACGGAGACCTTGATGCGTTGGTTGTGGGGATTAACGACGGTACCAGGATTGCGCACGTTTACGAGCAGCAATCGAATGGCACGTTCACGTTGTTCGATCAGTTAACAGGGAATTGAACACGGCGCTGCGGCCTGGGCCGACTATGATGGCGACGGTGATTTAGACGTTGCAGTCACTGGAAAAAGTGACGCCGGCTTTTTTGCCGAAGTATACCGCAATGATGCAGCTATATCCCCGAACGACGCACCAACCGCACCCACTGGTCTTCAGGCTGATGTGATGGATGGCGGGGTAATCAACTTGTCCTGGGCCGCGTCGAGTGATAGTGAAACGCCATCTGCCGGACTCACTTATGCCCTGCGTGTGGGTACTGCATCCGGTGGCGTAGATGTAGCTTCGCCAGTTGCTGCTTCAGATGGGCAGCGGAGAAATGCCTTGATAGGTAACCAGGGCAGTGGTACTTCTTGGATACTGAGGAATCTGGAAGCAGGCACCTACTTCTGGAGTGTCCAGGCCGTGGACCATGGTTTTATGGGCTCTGGGTTTTCAACTGAGGGTATGTTCACTGTTGAGAGTACGCAGCCAATTGCATTGGGCATTGCGGACCAGGTTGTACTCGAAGATAGCGATGATACGCTAATCGATCTGGATACCTATTTTCTTGGCAATAGCGACCTCTCCTATGAAGTGCTGGGTAATTCCAATTCAGCCCTTGTGAGCACGAGCCTTGTAGATGCTTCGCTCCGCCTCGTGTATACCACAGATCAATCCGGGATAGCTGAATTGCAGATCAGGGCAACGGATACAGCCGGCCTTTCGGTTGATGATGCATTCACGGTGACAGTTAATGCGGTCAATGATCCGCCGGCATTCACAGCCAGTTCCGATGTGGTTGCGCTTTTTGAAGACGAAGGTAACCAGTTTTTTCAAGGCTGGGCTTCGAACATCCAGGCGGGTCCTGCTGAATCAAACCAGGTGGTCACCTTTGAAACAACCGTAGATCGCCCTGAAATTTTTATCACCGAGCCGCAGGTAACCTCCGAAGGGCATCTGTTTTTCTCTGTTGCCCCAAACCAGTATGGGATAGTGAATGGCTTTGTAACTGCACGAGACAATGGCGGGACGGCTAATGGGGGCATAGATGAGAGTCCTGCGCAGGCCTTCGCCATTGAAATTACGGGTATCAATGATGCGCCATCGTTTATAGCAGGCACCTTGCCCGAGGTGTTAGAAGATGCTGGACTCGCAGTGCTTGAGGATTGGGCAACGTCAATTAGTGCCGGACCGGAAGAAAATGACCAAACCCTTGTTTTCGAAGTAGCGGTCGACAATGAGGCACTGTTTGAAATTCCTCCGGTACTATCTCCTGATGGGCAGCTCAGTTTTAGTGTTGCACCTGATGTGTCTGGTACAGCTGAGTTATCACTGGTATTGAAAGACGATGGCGGTGTTGAAAATGGTGGGGTTGATGTATCTGGTACACAACGAGTAACGCTAGATATTTTGCCCGTTAATGATGCGCCGGCTTTTGTCAGAGGGGCAAATCAATCTATACCGCGCAACGCTGGACCGCAGGAAATTGTTGGGTGGGCAACAGACATAACACCCGGCGCGCTCGATGAAGCCGGGCAGACGCTCTCCTTTGAATTGAGTACAGATAACGATGCCTTGTTTTCCAGTCTGCCAACCTTGGAGCTGGTAGATGCCGCGGCAACGTTACGGTACACGCCGGCCGCGGGCGATTCAGGCAGCGCCACCGTGTCTGTCTTTTTGAAAGATGACGGCGGCACCGCTAATGGAGGCAGTGACCAGAGCGAGGTACAGGTGTTTAGCATCAGTGTTGGCCTGTCCAATACCGCGCCTAACATCGAAACGAATACCCAGCCACCTGCTCCCGCGCACAACGAGCCGTTTACGGTCATGGCAACGGTGCGGGATGCAGAGGAAAACCTTCGCAGTGTGCAGATTTTATGGGATGCCGATGGCAGCATCCAATCACCAATAGACATGACTGCATCAGGAGAAGATCGGTTTGAAGGGATAATTCCAGGGTTGCCAGGCGGAAGCCTGGTTGCGTATTCAATTGTTGCCCGGGATAGCGCCGGCCTGGCGGATAGCACGCAGATTCCTCTTCAGTACACGGTCCGCCCGTCTATCCCCGTTTTTGTTGATTGGCGGTTGGAAGGCGAAGGCGTGGTGATCAACTGGGAGCCGGCAACGGGGGCGGGATATTATTCGCTGTATCGCGATACCGTTTCGCCGGCCCAAATGGTGCTGAACGAAACTGTTACGGAGACCTCTTATGCTGACTTGTTACTCGACGATCAACGCATCTATTACTACCGCTTAAAAGCTGTAAATGGAGGAGGGGAGAGCGACTTTTCGGAAGAACTTGCGGTGTCAAATTGTATTCCAGGCGTGCCTGTTTTGGCAGCCCTTGATGGACCTGGTAAAGTGGTGTTATCCTGGGATAACCCAGGCTTATGTCAGCTTGGGGGATTCAGGTTGTTCAGAAATGGCGAAGCCATTGGCGAACTCGTAAGCGAAGCAACGCGCTTCACCGATGAAAATGTTGTAGCCGGCGTTACGTACAGTTACGAGATTGTGGCGCTGAGTGTTGTTGGTCTGCTCGGTGCACCATCCACAGCGATCACAGCCACGCCTTTTGCATACCCTGCGCAAGTACAGCTCGATACAGGTGCGCGAGATTTTGGTGACCATACACTCGCGACCAGTTACCGGCTCGTCGGATTACCCGGGAATAGTGCTGTGCCACTGGCGTCTACCTTTGCCGGCGAGCAGGTTCAGGACTGGAATGCTTTTTTTGATAACGGAACGGCGAGCGAAGATAGTGACGACTATCTGGTTGAATACTCCAGTGCGCTACCCGAGATTTTTTCGTTTGGTCTCGGCAAAGGATTTTGGATCATCCAAAACCAGCCCTGGCGGGTGCAGCGGGAAGTGGAAAATCCTGCGCTAAGCGATACCAATACCGTAGCCATCGCTTTACACCCGGGTTGGAATATCATAACGAATCCCTTTACAGATCCAGTTTCCTGGAGCAGTGTGCAGGAGGCGAACGGCATCACTGATCTGCTCTGGGGATTCGATGGGACGTATGCGCAACGCACCCGGTTAGAACCGTACGAGGCGTATTATTTCTTCAATGGAAGGCCGCCTGTGAAGCCGCACCTGGCAATTCCCTTTCCTATGGCAACACCGCCAGCAAAGACAGGCCTTGCATCCCAGCGCCGATCAACTGCCGAGATTACCATACGCGCTTCCGTAAACGATTCAATGGCTACAGCAGTACGCCTGGGTGTAGCAGCTGCAGCGTCGTTGGCGCTTGATCCGCTTGATGTTTTTATGCCACCGGGAGCATTTGCCGGCGTCGATTTTTATCTGGAGAATGATGATTTAGGCACCAGCTACAAACGCCTGGCGACCGAATACCGATCAGCCGGCTCAGACGAGCACCAATTTGATCTGGTCTTGCAAACGGCTCCACGCCAATCCATTCATATTGAAGCACTTGGTGTGGATAAGATGGGTGATCTAGCGGTTTACCTGGTAGATAAATCACTGGCGAAGTTTTATAATCTTCAGGAAACTCCTGCGTTCAGCGTAGCATCGAATTCCGGGCAATTCAAGTTTCACGTCCTGATGGGTCCGCCTTCGTTTATTGATGAAGCGCAAGCAGAGCTCGTCCAGACGAATACAAGCTGTTGCCGGCCTATCCAAACCCATTCCGGAGCCGGGCAACCATCGAGTATGCCTTACCCGCACACGCAGCCGGCCAACGTGTGCAATTGGACATCTACAATATGTTGGGGCAACGGGTAGCGCGCCTCGTTGATGAAGAACAGGCTGCAGGATTACATCGGGTTGAATGGGATGGTCTTAACCGTTTTGGTGGCCGGGTTACCAGTGGCGTTTACCTGTACCGGCTCAAGGTTGGCAACTTTGAAGCCACCAGAACAATGACCCAGGTTCGATGACTTGATAGCGGAGGCGCGCTGGTAAACCTTATGCACAGTGCCCCGGCGCTTTTCATGCTGATTGAATTGCGTACACGCTACCCCACGTAGTATCTTTTATCTCCCCTCATGCTTGTTTGTAATCAGTATCGCTCAATAATGGAATGACCCCAATCGAACGTAACAAGCGGATTATGGAGCTGTTCGATGCTGTTTTCGACCTCAATCCAGCTGAGCGGGAGCAGGCATTGCTTCAAGAAACGGATACCGCGTTGAAGGCGGAAGTCCTTGCTTTGCTACATGGGAAGCAACAGGCTGATTCTATCAAGTTTCTTGATCCAGGTGAACATACTTTAACCAGTGCGTCGCCATTGGTAGGGAAGACAATAGGGTCATTCTATCTGGAATCGACATTGGGTGTTGGAGGTATGGGGCAGGTATACAAAGCCCGGCACATCCATTTGGACCGGCCTGTTGCATTAAAAATACCGCATGCCATCCATCCTAATCGGGCGCAGTTTTTTGAGCGTTTGAAACGCGAAGGGAAAATGCTAGCGCGGCTCGATCATCAGCACGTCGTAAAAGTCTATGACGCCGGCGTCACGGATGATGAACTGCCCTACATCGCGATGGCATACGTGGAAGGTGAGAGCCTCTCAGCCTTGAGGCAACGTGGAAATCTGCCGGTTAAGCAGGTAGTGAAATGGGGTAGGCAGTTGGCTAGCGCTCTGGATTATTTGCATAGTAACCAGATTTTCCACCGGGATATAAAGGCATCAAACATTCTGATTGACACAAACGGTAATGCGATCCTGGCAGATTTTGGGATCGCTTACGTCGAAGCCTTCCCCCGTATGACGGTGCAACTCCCTGGCACGCCGGCCTACATGTGTCCCGAGCAGATCCAGGGCCGCCCGGTTGATGGACGCTGCGATTTGTATAGTCTGGGACTGGTACTGTTTGAGTGTCTGACCGGTGAGCAGCCTCGGGGCCTTTCCATAAAAGAGGTTGCGCCGCGCGTACCAAAATATGTCGCCAACGCTGTCGAAAAGTGCATCGAACGTGACCCGTTGATGCGACATCAGACGGGCGAGGCGCTACACAAAGCACTTTCTGAGCCCCAGTAATGCATCAACGGCATTTTCCAGGTTGGCGCCGTGGATGGCCGTTGGTTTCTTCGTGTTACTGAGTGCCGCCCTGATTTTGTTGATGCGAGAAACAGAGCCACCCATTTCCGCCGCTTCAACCACGCGGTCGCTGGATGTGCAGCCAACCTTCGCTGATCAGTTGGAAGCGGCAAGTTCGAATTTGGGTGACCTGGAATTAATGTTGACCGCTGAAACGCGTGCCGGCAATCTTTCTTATGGCAATCAGCAAGATTTCTTTTCGCCAGCGGATTGCTTTATCGTCGTCTTTGACGATGCTAATGCAGCGGCTGTGGCTGTGTTGGAGCCGGGCGACGGGAGCCGGCAAAATCAGCTCACAGGATTGACCATAGACGACGTTGATACCTTTCTTTTAAACCGCATTGCCATTTGGGTCTTGCCTGCGCCGTGATCTTTTTTATGCTGAACTTTAATACGGCAATTGTGCACTAACCATAATGGTGACTAATGATGACATCGCTTACGATTACAGATATTCCCGATGAACTAATAGAGCGATTGCGCGCTATTGCAGCACGTGAACGCCGTAGTCTTAACCAGCAAGCAATTGTGATGCTCGGAAGAGCCCTTGCGAACCATCCGCCCGGCTTTATGGATGTTTATAATAACTTTACACAAAATGCCGGCTCGACGCCACTGGAGTCATCGGATCTAAATAATTTGCGAGATCCTGCATCAGGGCGTTCTCAAATAAACTAGATTTTTAGTTGATAGACTTTGGGGAGTTACATTTTGGAAATTGGTAATCCTATTTATTGCTGACGTGGTTTTTTATATTTCACTTATCTACAGAACAGAAAAACCACACCCCCTTGCGTTATGAAGTCCACCAACCGTCAGTCTCGTCGTAACTTCATCCAAAAAACTACAGCCGGCCTGCTGGGTATGGGTGTTGCCGCACCCTGGGCTTCGAACTTGTTGATGGCCAAGGGCTTACCCGCCCTGCCAGATGATGAAAAACTGGGTATCGCGCTGGTTGGGCTTGGCAGTTATTCTACAGGGCAACTCCAACCCGCGTTGGCGAAGACAGGCCTTTGCCGGCTTACCGGTATCGTAACCGGCACGCCTTCCAAGGCAGAGGATTGGACAAAACGGCATCCGCACCTCAAAGGCCACGTTTACAACTACGAGAACTTCGATCAGATTGCTGATGATGACGCCATCGATATCATATACGTCGTGCTGCCAAACTCCATGCATGCAGAGTATACGATTCGCGCCGCAAAAGCCGGCAAACACGTGATCACAGAAAAGCCCATGGCGACTTCTGTTGCTGAAGCGCAATCCATGATTGACGCGTGCAAAGCTGCCGGCGTAAAACTCTCTGTTGGCTATCGGTGCCAGTTCGAGCCGCACAACATGGAAGCCATTCGTCTGGGGCAAGAGAAGGTATTCGGTCCCGTGAAAATGATGGAAACGGAGTTTGGCTTCCGTATTGGCAATCCTAATCAATGGCGCTTGAAGCACGCGCTTGCTGGCGGCGGTGCCTTGATGGATGTGGGTGTCTACGCTATTCAGGCTGCGCGGTATGTAACCGGCCAGGAACCCATCCGCGTCACGGCCCAGGAGTACAAAACCGACCGGGTGAAGTTTGCAGAAGTAGACGAGACCATTAGCTGGCAACTGACCTTCCCCGATGGTGCGATGGCGAACTCAACCACAAGTTACATCGCCAGCACGCAGCGCCTGTATGCCGCTGCTGAACAGGGATGGTTTGAAGTGAATCCTGCCTACTCCTATAGCGGTATCCAGGGGCGCACGTCGCGCAATAAGATGGAATTCCCGCAAATCAACCAGCAAGCTGCGCAAATGGATGCCTTTGCTGAATGTGTCCTTAATGATCGCGAGAGCAAAGTCGACGGCTATGAGGGGCTGCGCGACATGAAAGTGATCGAGGCCATCTACAAGAGCATTGAGACCGGTAGCCCCGTATCGATGGGTGTGCAGGGCGCGCGGTAGGCGTCCCGATCTATTGATTCACTTAGAGTCTACCCGAAAACCTGCTTTACGGTGCCCGAGCGTGAGCGAACGAATCATAGGCAAGGCGCGCGAAGCAGGCGTATCCACTGGATACGTCGATGCAGCGGAACGCAGCATAGGGTTCGTGCAGCCGCGCGAAGCCCAAATGAGGTATTCGGATAGGCTCTTAATCGTGCGTATCCGTCTTGCGCTGTAAAAGGGGCTGGTTGACGCCAAGCGTAGATCCCGGAACAGGACTGAGGCCTATCATCGATAACGCCAGGTTAGCCGCATCACCGTTACGAATCGGTTGCAGACTTGCAGAATCAGCAATTTGCGCCATGCCTGGATCTTGCCGTGTAGCCGGTGCTAATTCGTAAAGATCTGCTGTCGGAATACCCGGGCCCCATACGTAAAAAGGGATTGTGTAATCCAACTGATGGTTGGGGCCGTGTGTACGTTTATGTCCACCATGATCGGCGGTGACGATGACGGCCGTTTTGCCGCGCAGCGCTGGTGAGTCATCGATGGCAGTGAGAATCTGGTTGATCAGCCTGTCGCTTTTGCGAACGGCCCATGCGTAAGGATGCCACGACCAAAGCCGCCACCCAAATCGATGCCCCATGGTATCCGGGTTGCGAATGTGGAGAAATAAGTAGGCATACGTGTCTGTGTTCAGCGAATCGACAAACCGATTCGTAAGCTTTTCTGTATTTGATCGATAGACGTACGTATCTAGTTTGTCTCTGTAGCTATTTCGAAAAACGGCAAACTTGGGCTTGCTGGTAAACAGGGCGCCTTTCAAGCCGGCCTCGTGGACCACATCAAAAACACTTGAAACGTAGGCGCCTTTTTTTGAATGCAGTGTGACCGTCGTATCCGGATACCGGTTTGTATCCCAGGCATGTCCATTGGGGCCGGCTACAACCCGCCCTGTTAACTGAGAGGTATGGTTGGGGAGGGTATTGCCCATGGTGGGGGTTGTGCGCGCATTGTCTGTAAATGCACCCTGTAAACGCAATCGCTTGTACCCTGGCAGTTGGTCTACCCACTTTACCACTGCATCCTGGCGGAGCCCATCTACGCTAATGTGAACCACATGCTGGATAGGGCCCGTGTTATTGCTGTATGACGGCAATTCTGCAAACACGCTGTCGTGTGTACTCGAACGGCAGGCGCTTAACGAGGGTGGCGGCAAAAATGGGTAACAATAATACAGAGCGTGAGGCGATTCAACGTGGGTGGGATTTCAGAACGTAAAGGGGAATCGAAAATGCGTTGATTACAATTTCCAACGCAAAACGTACATCCAGGTTTTGAAAAGAATTTTGCTGTTGCCTACAGCTTGCAATAGTCCCAGGGCAATCTGACAAACTTTTTCCGATTTCGACGATCAGTTTTATCTGCTTTTGCTGCGTTCTTTTTCTCACACAGCCTTTCCTGAACTGGATTCAGGAAAGCGCTACATCGCCCCTCAAAAAACGTCTTGAAGTGAACAACATGTTTGAAAAACATGGATTTCCCGCTAATTGCACTTAGCGGCGAACCAGTTGCAGGATAAAGGAGGTTGAAAGGTTTGGTTTGTAACCCTTCTTTAATCTGCCAACTGGACTTCGTTTAGGACTGTTGCGCTGGGTGTTGCAGCCAGCGGTGCTTTTTCTAGCGCCTCGGCTGCGATGCCTTCCAGCATGCCGCCAAAAACAAACTCGTGTAGGGGATAGACGGCGTACCAGTACATGAGGCCCCAGAGACCTATTGGATCGTACACAGCTGTCTGGCGGATCCGCGTGCCTTTTTCGGTTGGCGTAACGCAAAACTCCAGCCACGCCCGGCCGGGGAGTTTCATTTCTGCAAAGAGGCGCAGCCGGCGGTTGGGTTCGTACACTTCAACGCGCCAGAAATCCAACGCGTCGCCTACGGCCAGTTCATCGGGGTGCCGGCGGCCACGGCGTACACCCACGCCGCCCATGAGCAAATCCATAAACCCGCGTATTTGCCACAGCCAATTGCCGTAGTACCAGCCTTTTTCGCCGCCGATGCGTCGGATTGGGGTAAAAGCCGCTTCGGGTGAAGTTGCAATTTCTATCTCCCGCGAATCCACCAGCCGGTTGCCAAATCTAACACCACCCCAATCAGCTTCATAGCCGGCAGCAGACAAGGCATCAGACCAACGCGTTCTGGCATAGCGCTCTTCTTCATTGTTCAGCGCGCCATGCACAGCTTCTTCGACCGATCGCGGCGAAATGTTTGGGAAAAGCTGCCGGGCCGTATCGTCTGTGACAACCGTAGGATGTTCAATACTGTTTATCAGCTTTTTACCAATGCGTGCATACAAAGGAGTGACGAGCCCAAGCCACAGACTGGAAAGGTGAGGTGTTAAAAAAGGCACACGGAACG
The DNA here is from genome assembly GCA_965263205.1 of Rhodothermales bacterium. Lineage (GTDB taxonomy): Bacteria > Bacteroidota > Rhodothermia > Rhodothermales > JAHQVL01 > JBCCIM01. The sequence goes on along the minus strand of CBDHHF010000014.1, from coordinate 566,274 downwards.
TATAGCGCTTCAGGTTTCGCTGGCGCGCATACTCTTCCATGATATCGCCATACGAAACCTGGCTGGTACCGCCTATCTCCACAATCTGGTGATCCGAAACAGGTAAATCTGCGCCGGCGACCAGGTACTCGAGTAAATCGGTTATAGCAATAGGCTGCGCCATCACATCCACCCAGCGCGGTGTGATCATTACGGGGAGCCGCTCCACCAGGGCGCGAACCATCTCGAACGAAAGACTGCCTGAACCGATCACAATGGAAGCCCTGAATTCCAACACGGGGATGCCCGTTGCCCGCAGGCAGGTCCCAACTTCCATGCGGCTTCGTAAATGCAGAGAAAGGTCTTCTTCTTCATCCCCCAGGCCGCCCAGATAAATGATTTTTTCTACGCCGGCGCGCTTTGCTTCTTCAGCAAAATTCAGTGCGCCGATACGGTCTTTCTCAGCAAATCCTTCGTCTGCACCCATCGAGTGAATCATGTAGTACGCCACCTTTACGCCGTCCATGGTCCCCGCCAGAGAAGCTGTGTCGAGTACATCTCCTTTAATGACTTCGGTGGAGGCGCCGGCGCGTGCGTGCATCACCTCTGGCCGTCGACTCAAACACCGAACAGCAATGTCGCGCATCTCAAATTCGTGCAACAACCTGCCGCCGATGTAGCCCGTTGCGCCAGTTAATAAAATGGGTGCTGCTGTCGTTGAGGAGGCCATAGATATAAGGATTAGCGATGGAAGAGAAGTGGGACCTTGTAGTAGAGGCATCGGCCATTATTCTCTGAACTTAAGGTGCAACTCTAGAACACGCAGTATCAGCCATATACCCAGCGTCCAGCACCGACTAGATTAACTCAAAGAGAGACTTTTTCAGGTATCTAAATAGGACGGATAGCGGTCGCCGCACTAAAGGCTGCATTGTGCGTTTGCTTTTGGCGCTGCAGTAATTTGGGTAATGTTGTGTTTTAGTCGGAATTAATCTGAAGCCTTGTATGATATTGCGAAATGTGCATATTTGGTACACGAATTGTTGCAGGTATTTGTCGAGTGTGTAGTTACACGCTTTCCCTATCCGGTTTTTCAACCGTAGTACCCTTCCCGCATAATCGCTTTTGAACCCACAAACGCAGTCGTTTCTGTTTGTGGTCTGTTCCCCCGCTCGCAAAACCAAGATCTCAACCTGCTACCGATCATGAACGCATCACGCATGAAAGGGAAAGGACTGGAGCCTTATGTGCCAAGCGCAGACATGCCCTGGAATTATCAACGCGCTGCCCATCTCCTTCGTCGTTCCCAGATGGGCGCACCTCGTCACAAAGTGCTCGAGTTTCTTTCTTTAACGCCAACACAAGCCGTTAATCAGCTTGTTAGCGAAACCCTCGCCCAACCTGCTTTTGAGTATCCAACCATGGCACCGGATGAAGACAATCCGGACCGCAGGATTACCGAACGCTGGATTTCGTTTTTGCTCAACGCCGGCATGCGCGAGAAAATGGCGCTCTTCTGGAGCAACCTGCTCATCGCATCCCTGAACGGCTACAACGACGACTACTATTTCGATTACCTTAGCCTGCTACGCGAACATGCGCTCGGGAACTACAAAACACTTGTCACAGAACTCGGCTTGAATACAGCCATGATCGAGTATCTGGACATGGATGGCAGTCACAAAGATGGTCCCAACGAAAACTACGCGCGCGAATTGCTCGAATTGTTCACCATGAGTCCGCTTAACAAAGACGGGCAACCAAACTATACAGAAGGTGACATTCAGGAGATTGCGCGCGCGTTTACGGGATGGCAACGCGTGAGCGGTGCTGTCAGTTTTTATCCCGGCCGTTTTGATGACGGCGAAAAAACGGTGTTTGGACAAACCGGCAACTGGGGATACCAGGAGATTCTGGATATTATCTTCAGTGAGCGTACCGCTGAAATAGCCGACTACATCTGTCGCAAGATGTACGAGTTCTTTGTCTACGAGACGCCCGATCAGGATGTCGTAGATGACATGGCCCTCACGTTCATTCAGTCGAATTTTGACGTTATTCCGGTGTTGCAACAGCTGTTTACCAGCCAACACTTCTATGAAAGCAACGTCATAGGTGCCAAAATCAAAAGCCCTGCTGAGTCTGTACTCGGGTTTATGAATGAAATTGGCCGTGATCTCACTGAGGATAACGAAGCAGAGCAACTCAACACAACCCGAAATCGTGTTCAGTACCTGGGCCAAACGCTGGGCATGCCCCCGGACGTATTTGGCTGGCCGGAGCATGATGCATGGATTTCGGTCCAGACCCTGCCTTCTCGCTGGGATACGAGTGCTGGTATCGTGTATTCCAACGATGGTTTTCCAGATTTCGACCCGATTCCGCTCGCCCGGTCTGTGGACAACCACAACGATCCGTATGCCCTCGTGGATGGATTGGTAGAAACCGTACTCGTTGTGCCGCCTGGAGAATACTCCAATCAACAACTCACCGAGTTTTTCCTGGACGGCATTCCTGACTACGAGTGGAATATCGAGATCGACGAAGCTGCATCACGTTTGCAGGCTTTTCTCGCATTTCTGACCAATCTGCCCGAGCATCAGCTCGTCTAATTCCTTCCCTGAAGCTTAACGGCACCTGCTAGCTATGGCGAGCGATTTCGCCCTGGCCATGCCGGCATGTCGTTTAACCTATGGCATACCATCATGAATTCTTCAGATACAAGTAAACGAAAAGGTACCACGCTGGCGGAAGGATCTGCGCACAAAGCAGACCACGCGAAATGGTCGCGCCGCAGTTTTCTCGAAATGGCGAGTATGGGCGGTATTGCTACCACGCTCATGGCTGGCGGCCTGCCGATGCAGGTGTTTGGCAAACACGCGCTCTTTCAGTCGTCCCAGATGATGGACAACGATCGCACCGTTGTGCTCATTCGTCTCAATGGGGGCAACGACGGCTTGAATACGGTCATTCCCTTTAACGACGGCCTGTATTACGAGAAACGCCCGAACATCGCTATCGCCAAAAACGATACACTCTCCATTTCTGACAACCTCGGTTTGCATCCGTCGATGACAGGAATGAAGGCCTTATGGGACCGGGATCAGCTTTCAGTACTGACAAATGTTGGGTATCCATCGCCAAACAAGTCACATGCAACCTCTGGTCAGATTTGGGAACGCGGCGATCGAGAACTCGTCAGCGGGGGCTGGGGCGGTCGTTATATTGAAGCAAGCATCCCTGATATTTACTCAGACATCCCCGAGCATCCCGTGCTTACGCAGGTAGGTAGCTCGAATGCACTCTTTTTCAATGGCCGCACGGGCCGGCTCGGCTTTGGGATTCCCAACGATCAGGTACTGGAACGGCTGGCAGAAAGCAGCATCCTCTACGATGCGGAAGATGTGCCGGCTACCCTCTGGGGCGAGAAGCTCTCAACCGTACGCCGCGTTGCCAACAGTGCCAGCCAGTACGGCAAAGTAGTGGGTGATACGCTCCAGGCCGAGTCAAATGCCGTGGAGTATCCCGACACCGCCCTGGGCCGGCAACTCGCCAGTATCGCCAAAATGATTCGGGGAGGGTTGACCACAAAGATGTACCTCGTCCGCGTCGGCGGTTGGGACACGCACGAAAACCAGCTGGGCCGGCATGTGAATCTGCTGACCAACCTCAGCAATGCTTTGAAGGCCTTTCAGGACGACCTCGACAGCGACGGCCACAGCGAACGCGTACTCACGCTCACGATATCTGAGTTTGGCCGGCGCGTACACGAAAACGGCAGCTTCGGCACCGACCACGGCGAAGCTGCGCCGTTGTTTGTCCTCGGTAAAAATGTACTGCCGGGTATCATTGGTGGGCTACCTGATCTTGCGGGAAACAACTTACCGTACGATCTCGATTTCCGTTCGGTATATGCAACGATCATGGAGCACTGGCTCGGACTGGATAATGTAAGCGCACAATCGGTGGTGAACGGCGCGTTCGATTACCAGCCGTTTGTAGGCTTTAATCCGGTTGAGCCGCCCGATTCGACAAGCAATGAATCGTTCGAGACACCAGGGCCTTTTGCTACGCTATCGCAAAACTATCCGAATCCTTTTAACCCCGCGACCAACATCAATTTTGAACTAGCGCAGGCGTCGTATGTGAGCCTGCGGGTATTTGACGTGCAGGGCCGGCTTGTTGACACACTGGTGAGTAAAACGCTGCCGGCTGGTCCGCATTCGGTCACGTTCGATGCCCGCAATTTGGCAAGTGGCACGTACCTCTACCGGCTGGAAAGCCCAAGTGGTACGCAGACCAAACGCATGGTGCTTCTCCGCTAACCCCACATCTCGCTTTATTATGAAATTGAGTCGTTTCGCCTGGCTAATCTTTTGGCTGAGTTTCGGGCAGAGCGTGACGCTGACAACCTCAACGATGGCGCAGTCTCCTGTGTTGGAGACTGTCGTCGTCGAGGATGTGTCAGCGGCATGGACCCCTGTCACCTTTTCTGCAACCTTTACTAGTCCGATCATCGTTTGCTCAGCGTTTCAGTTAACAGCTGATGTGCCCAAAGTGGTGCGCTTGAACAACGTAACAGCTGCCGGTTTTGACATCCGGTTGCAAAACCCAAATGACGAAGCGCTACAGCCTGAGCGTGTGTATTGCCTGGTGGCAGAGGAAGGCGCCTGGACTTTACCCAATGGGCTGGCTTTCGAGGCATTTACGCATACCAGTACAACTACAGGCGGGAGTATGCAATGGGCTGCAGAGGAGATCGCCTATGCCCAAGCGTATACCAATCCGATGGTCTTCGGCCAGGTGATGAGTTACAACGATCCGCAATGGTCGGTCTTCTACAGCCGGGGCACGTTTCAGGGCGATTCGCCGAGCCCGGATCACATCCGTGTAGGTAAACATGTGGGGCAGGATGAAAAAGTTCGGGCGGATGAAACGCTGGGTTACATGGTGTTTGAAGCCGGCTCCGGCCTGCTGCTTGGCAACGAGTTTCGCATAGGGGTTTCCGCTGATGCCGTCATCGGGTTTAACAACAACCCGCACCAACATCGGTATGCAGAACCGCTCGGTTTTGCGCCGGCCTTTACCCTCGTCACCCAGATGGGGATGGATGGCGGCGATGGCAGCTGGGCCTCTGTATTCCGCGATGAGCCGGGGCGTGAAACGCTCACGCTTAGCGTGGACGAGGATCAGGTGGTCGATCCCGAAAGAGGGCATACGTCGGAAAGCATTGCGTTTCTGGTATTCCATGCAGATTGGACCCTCCAGGATGGCATAGCCGCTGCCGACGCCCCTGCGCCGCCGGGGATTGTTTCACTAGCAGCCATGTCCTCTGCACCGGGTGATGAAATTACAATACAGGTCGAAGCGGGAGATTTGAACGGTGACCCGTTGACGTACTCGGCAGTTGGTTTACCAGATGCATTAACAGTTGACGAAGCAACAGGACTGATAAGCGGCACGTTGACAACCAATGGTATTTTTAATCCGGTGATTGCTGTCTCTGACGGGACGTTTACTGCTGAAACCAGCTTCAGGTGGATCGTCCGGCCAGAGAATGGCGGGGCCGACATTCCCGCTTGTGCTGCGGTCGACTTTAACACACAGTTTGTGCGCAGCTACGACCAGGCGGATCAGGATCGTGGTGAATATGAAGTACTTGATGGAGGCGCTACCTTCCAGGTGACAAATAATGGTTGGAAAGCAATCGAGTTTGATTATACGATTCGGCCTGAGACCATCCTGGAATTTGATTTCCGAAGCGATGTGCAAGGCCAGCGGCACGGGATCGGGTTTGATGATGACCTGGATACAAGTCGAAACCAAAGCTTTAAGTTGTTTGGTACTGCTGGACTTAGCGGAGCCATTGATGGATATGATGTGTATCCGGGCGATGGTGAATACCATCGGGTTGTAATTCCCGTCGGCGAGTACCTGGCTGATCAGAGTTTTAGCTTCATGTATTTCTATGCAGAGCAGGACAATGATCCGAACGAAGCAAACTCGTATTTCAGGAATCTGCAGATTTACGATGACCTGAATAGAAACGCGATCTGCGACAACATTGCGCCATCGCTGGTTGCACTACCAGATCTGAAAAATGCCGCATCTAAACAAATTTCTATCGAGGTCTTGGCAAGCGATCATGAAAACGATCCGTTGACCTATAGCGCCAACGGATTGCCGAATGGCGTACAGATTGATGAACAACTGGGCATCATCCAGGGGACGCTGACCACACCGGGTGTTTATGATGTTGCGATTACCGTAAGTGACGGTATCGATAGTGATGAAATCCAGTTTACCTGGGAGGTGCTGGATCCGAATAATTTACCGGCGCTGATGTCGGGTTTTCGGGTGGATAATGTCACGAGTGATTGGATGGTAGCCGCATTGCCGGCGCCACTTGAAAACCCTGTTGTAGTGTGCAGCCCCCATCAGATTGCCAACACCGCGCCTTTTGTGATCAGGATGCAGAACGTGACATCTGAGTCATTTGAGGTTAGACTACAAAATCCGTCAGATACCCCGCTGCTGGGGGAGACGCTGTACTGTCTTGCTGCTGAAGAGGGGGGCTGGATTTTACCTAATGGTGCACTATTCGAGGCCCAACAGGTTGAAAGCACCCGTACCGATGACAACGATAATTGGGTGGGGCAGCAGGTAGAATATTTGCAAACATATCGCCAGCCGGCTGTATTGGGCCAGGTGATGACGTACAACGACGACCGATGGTCTACCTTCTGGACTAAAGGCAACGCCCGCGGTGACCTGCCGTCACCCGCTGCCCTTTACGTTGGTAAACACGTGGGACAGGACCCCGATTCGCTACGTGCAAATGAGACGCTTGGCTACATGGTATTTGAAGCGAGTCAGGGCGACATGCAAGGAATTCCCTTTGAAGTCGGTATCACGGACGACAGCGTGGTGGGATATGGCAACCCGCATACCCACAACTATGCAGCATCGTTTAACCAGGTGCCGGAAGTCCTGGTGGTTAGTCAGATGGCGATGGATGGTAACGACGGCGGGTGGGCGATTGTGGATGCCGCTGATCTGACGCCTGGATCGGTGGAGATGGTGATTCAGGAAGACCAGGTAGTTGACAACGAACGCGGCCATGCTACCGAGCAGGTAGCGTATGCGGTATTCGAGACCGTCTTTACGCTGGATCAGGGTGAGTTCAATCAGGCACCTCGGGTCTCGCGGCTTTTGGGTCGAACAGATCGGCTCAACGAATCGATATTTATCCAACTTGATGCGCTGGATCCCGAAGGAGAAAACCTCTTCTTCAGTGCAGAAGGATTACCGCCGGGGATTACGCTACAGCCATCTGTAGGGTTTTTCTCCGGGACACTGACAACGGAGGGCCAATACACGGTGTTACTCACGGTTTCTGATGGACTTTTTGCGAGTCAGATTACCTTTCCCTGGAACGTGGTAACAGATGTTGAGGCCAACGTACTCGAAAGCCAGGTGTTAACGAACATCAATGCCGACTGGGTTTCGATCGACTTTACGTCTGAATTCCTAAACCCTGTTGTGGTTTGTAATGCACTTTCAACTGAAGATGATATACCTCGTGTTGTGCGCCTGAATCGCCTCAGTGGGACGGGCTTCGACATTCGTCTGCAGAATCCATCGGGCGAAATCGGGCAGTCAACCAATGTGCATTGCCTGGCAGCAGAGGAAGGCTTATGGAAGTTGCCCAACGGGCAGGTGTTTGAAGCGGCGCTGCTGCTGAGTAACAAGACTGACGCTTCTGGTAGCTGGGAGGGGGATGTTGTGTCGCTTATTCAACCATTCAACGAACCAGTTGTATTAGGCCAGGTACTTTCTGCGGTAGATGAAGACTGGTCGGTGTTCTGGAGCGCAGACATGGATGTGGCGTCACCCGTTCAGGGAGCCTCGTTCCGTATCGGAAAACACACTGGAGAAGATCCGGATGCCATCCGCGCAGACGAGTTACTCGGCTACATGACCTTTGATGCCAATGCCGGCACCATTTCAGGTACAACGTATGATGTAGGGATTGTGCAAGATGTCGCCGCCGGCTACGAAGACGCCATCGATACGCAGCCAGCATTCAACGCATCATTTACAGAGACCCCCGAGATCCTGCTCGTGTCGCAAAGCGGCCTGAACGAGCAGGAAGGCAGCTGGGCGATTACGCGCGAAGACCTCACCTCGGCCACATCGTTTGCTGTGCAGGTTGACGAAGACCAGGTAGGCGACGCTGAACGGTCCCATGCAAAGGAGACCATTTTTTATGCCGCATTCTCGTCGAATTTTATCTGGCCATTAGAAGCCGTTGAGCGACCGTCTGACTCTACATCTACAGATGTCGGTGAGTTTAGCGCTGATATCCCGACGCAATTTGAAGTGGATGCATTGTACCCGAATCCGTTTGTGTCAGAAGCCAACTTGCGCTTTGGTTTACCCGATGCAATGGAAGTCCAGGCAAGCGTGTACGATATTCAAGGGCGTATGGTGGCAACACTGGTCAGGCGGCACATGCCGGCCGGCTATCACCAACTGGTTTGGGACGGGTATAAAAATGACGGCACTGCCGTAGCATCGGGCATTTACTTCATCCGGGTATCGGCTGATGGCTATGCTGAAACCCGGAAGGTTATTCGGGTACGATAGCTACACAGCAGACAAGGAAATAGAGGCATTTGGGCTCAGGGGAAACCCAGGGCCTTTTTGCGTTTTGTTGTATGCGTTTACGGTGTACAACCGATCTGTGGTTGATCGCGAACTGCAAGGGGTCAGCGTCGTTAAGTCTACCTTAGCAGGTGGCGATGTGCCACTTTTCCTGAACCTGAATTGTTGATACCGACCTTATGCGCAACCAAAGTGAGTTGCCGGCTTTGCCCCTTGACGAATGGGAGCAGAGCAAAATCACGCTAAATTTTTTCCTCCAAATCGCCGGCAAAATCCGTCTCGGATTGATGCCCAGAAAAAATCACTGGTGGTACCTCACATTTTATGTCAGCCCCCGCGGACTTACAACCCACGCCATCCCGCTTGATGATGGGTTTCATACCTTCGAGATTACCTTCAACTTTATCGAACACCTGGTCGAATTGAACACCAGCTCTGGCGTGTCTCATAGCTTCCCGCTGCAGGATGGGTTGAGCGTAGCCTCGTTCTATACGCAAATGTTTGATCTCCTGAAAAAAGTTGATGTTACGCTGGAGATCATCGACAAACCGGTAGATATGCCAACAGATGCGTCATTTGGTGATATCCACGATTACAAATCATACCAACCGGAATACGTTGAGCGGTTTTGGCGCGCGTTAACCTGGGTGGATCACGTCTTCAAAGAATTTGGTGGCCGCTTTTACGGCAAAACCTGTCCGGTGCATCTCTACTGGCACCACATGGATTTGGCTGTTACGCGTTTTTCTGGAAAGCTTGGGCCGGCGATGCCTCCAGAAACCCGGCTGATTGAAAAGGATGCCTACTCACATGAAGTAATCAGCTTTGGTTTTTGGGCCGGCGATGATAATGTGCGTGGTGCAGCGTTTTATTGCTACACCTACCCGTCGCCGGAAGGCCTGGATACCGAGCCGCTCCAGCCGCAAGCAGCAAGCTGGGTAGACAGCAACGGCAGTCCAATGGCTTTGTTGATGTACGATGATCTGCGGCGTGCGGAGGATCCCAAAGCGACGTTACTCGACTTCCTGGAATCCGCCTACCAGGCAGGGGCAAAGCGAGCAGATTGGGATGTCGCCGGGTTTACCGTACCGGGCTTGCGCGATTTATAAGTGTCCCTTTTTCATTTCCGAAACGGCGTAGTCACAAGCACGAGCCGTAAGCGCCATGTAGGTCAACGACGGGTTCTGGCAAGCTGATGAGGTCATGCAGGCGCCATCGGTGACAAACACGTTTGGATGGTCATGACTCTGGTTGTGCGCATTCAGGACGGAAGTTTTGGGGTCACGGCCCATGCGCGCGGTACCCATTTCGTGGATACACCGGCCGGGTTCTGCGCCGATGCCGTCTTCGACAAAATTGTCAAACATGCTCACGTTGCGTGCGCCGGCTGCTTCTAACATTTCTGCTGCAGCAACGGGCACATCCTTTCGCATCGCAAACTCATTTTCATGCCAGGTGCAGTTTATTTTCAACTGGGGCAGCCCGTACGCGTCAGTTTGATCGGAGAGTTCGACGTAGTTTCGCGCATCGGGTAGTGCCTCACACCAACCCCCGATCCACATGCGCCAGGGGCCGGGGTCACGCAGGGAGCTTTTGAGATCTGCGCCAAATTCAGCCCCGCCAATGCCGCGCGTCCAGGACGGCCTGTTTGCACCACCCTGGAAACCATAGCCACGTACGTAGTCGGACTGCCGCGTTGCTGCGTCACCAAGGTTGCGGAAGCGGATCACATAGATGCCGTTGGGTCTGTTGCCGATGTAGTACCGGTCTTCCAGTCCGGGCATTTCGCCCGATGCACCGAGCTGGAAATGGTGGTCCATCAAGTATTTGCCCAGCGCACCACTGCTGTTGGCCATGCCGTCCGGGAAGCGGGTACTTGTAGAGTTAAGTAGCACCTGTGTGCTTCCCAATGTAGATGCACATAGAAAGATGACGCGGGCATAGGCCTCATGCATTTCTTTTGTCTGTGTATCGATAAACCGCACACCCGTCACTTTACCCGTCTCTGGATCGAAGATGAGGCTGTGGGTTAGGCTGTGCGGGACGCAGGGTGAGGTTGCCCGTTGCAAAGGCAGCCGGCAGGGTCGAAGACTGGCTCGAGAAATACGCGCCGGCAGAACACCCCCGGCTGCAGGGGCCACAATAGTGACATGCGCCACGGCCGTTGTGTGGCTGTGTCAACACGGCAGTCCGACCTATGGTAACGCGGCGTTCTGGAAACGCAGCTTCAACACCTCGCTTGAATACTTTCTCGGCCGCATTCATTTCCATGGGCGGCAGAAACTCGCCGTCGGGTAATTGTGGCATGCCTTCTTTCTGGCCGCTGATGCCGGCAAATCGCTCAACGTAGCTGTACCAGGGCGCCAGATCAGCGTAGCGAATTGGCCAGTCGACACCGTGCCCATCGCGCGCGTTTGCCTCAAAGTCGAGGTCGCTCCACCGATAACTTTGCCGGCCCCATGTCAGGGAGCGCCCACCCACCTGATCTGCACGTACCCATGTAAACGGCTTTTCTTCGATGTACGGGTTTTCTCTTCCGTTGAGGTAAAAGTGTCGGGTAGCTTCGCTGGGGCCACCGCTGCGTCCTAGTACCGGCCAATCCCGTTTGGCCTCTTCGCGCGGCACAGCTCGACCCCGGTAGGGCATCTCCCAAGACCGTTTGTGCTCGGTAATGTAATCTTTGCCGTGCTCAACATTGCGCCCGCGTTCGAGCACCAGGGTTTTGAGTCCGTTTTCAGTAAGCTCCTTCGCCGCCCATCCCCCCGTAATGCCAGATCCGACAACGATGGCGTCGTATGTGTTGCGCTGGTGGTAAATCATTATGGTATTGAATATCGAATACTGAACAAGGAACTCCGAATTTCGAGGGCAAATTCAATCACTCCTCACTCCTCACTCCTCACTCCTCACTCCTCACTCCTCACTCCTCACTCCTCACTCCTCACTCCTCACTCCTCACTCCTCAGCTCCTCACTCAAGCCCAGGCTCGGCCTATTTCATCGTAAGGAATATCACCCCGGTACGTGCCCATTACAGGCAAGCGAAGCTCTTCGCTGGCGCCTACCTCGGAGGTGTAGTACCCAACCACGGTGAGTTCTTTCAGCGTCTTGAAGAGGGTAGCCAGTTCTTCTGGTAGTGCTTCATTGTCTGCTGAAGTGTCTTCCGGAAACGCGCTGTTTGCCATCGCAGTCATCAGGTCAGTCTCTGCATTTCTGGGCGCTGCAGCGATGAAGCTGGCGCTATGGCGGCTTTGGGACAGCGCGTCGAGCACATCAAGGCCGGCTATAAAATCATTACGATCTGCTTCCAGGTACCAGTTGGTGAGCATGTGGTCGATAAAAGCGGGTACGCCGGCTTCGCGAGCACCGGGCGTATCGGTGGCAGGCAGGATGATGTCTGTCAGCGTAGCCACCAGGTTGTACTGGGCTTCGGAGAGTGTTTGAGGGGTGAAGGCGGGTGTGGGTGGCGTTGCACGGCAGCCGGCCAGTACGCCGCTGACAAGCGAGGCAGATAGCGTGCTTCCTGCCAGTACACCGATGCGTTGGAGAGCTTCGCGCCGGCTCAGGGCAGCCGCGCCTGTTTGCGTATCCATGGGGGTACCTCGGTTGGTAAGGGAATTGTTAAGATACAATTAGTGAGGACAACTTCCTCAATACCCTACAATGTAGGGCCCGCTGGAGGTGTCGGAGGTACCAACCATCTGATCCAATAAGCCTGTGTTTCAGGTATATCTATATAACCGGGCCAGAAACCACGCGAATTGCATTTCCGGCGCTGTTTCTCTTTTTTATTCAATCGCTTTTCTATTTCGACCCAGTGGATTTTATGTCAGGATTTAGACGCCTGTCTTGCGGGCTTCTTGTTAGTTTGATTCTGATGACAGCTGCAGATGCGTTTTGTCAGGATGCCACCTTCGAGCATCTGGATGTGCAAGACGGCCTCGCTGCCAACATTGTGTATGTGATGCACCAGGACAGCCGCGGTTTTCTGTGGTTTGGGACAGTCTTTGGCCTTTCCCGGTTTGATGGGCACGAATTTAAAACATTTCGGCACGATCCATCTGACCCAACCAGTATTGGCGATAACCGGATCTATGAGATTGTAGGAGATGATGACGGAATTTTGTGGATCGGGACCGAAAACGGGTTGAATCGCTTTGATCCTGACACCGAGTTGTTTCGAGTATATCAACACGACCCGGATGATTCGGCTTCTCTGAGCGGGAATGATATCAACGTTATCATGGAGGATGATGGCAAGCTGTGGGTAGGCACCCTTGGCGGGGGGATTAACCTGTTTGACCCGGAAACCGGGAAGTTTACTCGTTATCCAATTGATCCAAATTCTTCAAAGGGTTTGAGCGATGATCGCGCATCGGATATTCTGCGGGATGAAAAGGGCCGGCTGTGGATTGCAACGATGGGAGGCGGATTAAATGAACTGGACGAAGCTACGGGCACATTTGTACATCATAAACATGAACCCGGTAATGATCTGAGCTTGAAGAGCAACTTTGTCAACGCACTGGCGGCGGGAAAAGATGGGGTGCTCTGGTTAGGGACAGACGAAGGCCTTGTGCGTTTCGACGTGGAAGCGGAGGTGTTCACGAATGTCGCCCTGATGACCACTGAGGCGCGAGAAACCGGCATTTCTGACATTACCATGATGCCGGATGGCGATATGTACGTCACAACCGCCGGCGAAGGACTTGTCTGGTTTGATCCTGAAACGGGTGATACCAGGGTGTACCGTCATACGAACAATCAGGATGTCGGGCTGGCAAGCAATGAGGTCGAGTTTGCATACCAGACGAAAGATGGATTGCTGTGGATTGGCACGTTTAATGGGATGAATCGCATTCGCCTGGAAGAAACTGTGTTCAAGGTCTTCACCCCGGCACCACCAACCGGGCTCCAGCAGGGGCATATCAGGAGCATGGCATGGCACAACAACATGCTGTGGTTTGGTACAGGCGGTGGCCCCAATCGATACGATCCCCGCACCAATCAATTTGTCCCGTTTAACATCGGCCAGACCCTACCGGTATTGCAGGATTTTACATGGTCCGTCTTGCCAGATGGCGATGCATTCATGTGGGTCGGCACAGACAACGGGTTGAGCAAAATCCATGTTGACCGGGGACTTGTTGCCTATTACGGATTCGATCCTGAAGCAACTGGTGGTTTATCAGATAACTCGATTCGTAACATCGTGAAAGCCACAGGCGGCGATTATTGGATTGGTACGCTGGCAGGAGGATTAAACAGGCTGGATGCTGAACGTGGCCGAATCACCTCTTTCCAACCCGATCCCAATGATCCCAATAGTCTGAGCAATGCTGAAGTACGCGTTGTTCACGAGTCGCCAAATGGGGTTCTTTGGCTTGGCACCTGGAATGGGGGGCTGAATCGATTTGATATAGCAACGGAAACGTTTACCGTCTACAAACACAACCCTGACGATAGCACGAGCATTGCAAGCAATGTGATTTGGTTCATTACCGAAGCTTCGGATGGTACAATATGGCTTGGAACGGATGCCGGCCTGAATAAAGTCAATGTGCCGGCTGATGGTGACGCTGCCAACGTTTCTTTTACGAGTTACCCGGATCCCAATCGCATAGAAACACGGAGCGGTGTTGCATCTATTCTCGAAGACGATGCGGGCTATTTGTGGGTAGGGTACATAGGAGGGATGCTGGCCCGCTTTGATCCCCGTACGGGTGAGTACCGCTTCTTTATGAACTTTGCAGTTTCCCAGATTGGATCCTTCAATGCCGCAGCAAAGGATCCGGAAACCGGAACGCTATACTTTGGTGGCTTAAATGGATTGCTCTCTTTCAATCCTGCAGATATCTCGCCATCCCGGCTAGCCTCCTCGACCGTTGTTAACTTCGCTGGAAATCTACAACGAACCTGTACTGCCGGGCGCATCGTCACCACTAAAACAACCGTTGTCAGAAACGACCAGCCTGACGTTAAGACACGATCAAAATGATTTGAACATCAGTTTTGTTGGCCTCGACTTTGAAGACCCTTCGGGTGTGTTATACGATTTTCAGCTGTCTCCTTATGATGAAGATTGGCGCGGTATTACATCACAACGTCACGCAACCTACACCGCGTTGGCGCCCGGCAACTATACGTTCAGGGTGCGAACGACAAACAGGTTGGGGGTTTGGAATGAAGAGGCGACAACGCTGGAGATTAACATTCGCCCCCCCTGGTGGCGTACCATCTGGGCGTATTTGGTATACGCCGGCTTCGCAGGATTTGCGCTGTTGACACTGGACCGTGCCCGCCGCCGCCGGCTTGTTTTGCAAGAGCAAGAACGTGTTCGGGCGCGCGAATTAGAGCAGGCAAACCAATTAAAAGAAGCTTACGAAAAACTGGAAGGAACGCATGCTGCGCTGGCAATGGAGCAGCAAAAAACGGCCGCGCAGGCGACCCAGTTGCGTGAACTGGATCAGGCAAAAAACCGGTTCTTTGCCAATGTCTCACACGAGTTTCGCACACCACTTACGCTAACCATCGGGCCACTGGAAGATTTACAGCGCGAAGGCGAACAAGTCGTTGGACCCTGAAGCAAAAATGCAAATCGATTTGGCGCTGCGGAACGCCTATCGGGTACTCGATTTGATCAATGAAATTTTGGATGTGGCCAAGCTGGAGTCCGGCCGGATGAAGTTACAGGCACGCGCGCAAGATCTGGCTGCTTTTGTGCAGGATCACGCACATGCTTTTGTGGCACTGGCTGAACGCAAACAAATTGCCTATACCGTAGATATACCTGCGGAGCCCATGCCGGTTTACTTCGATGCCGGCCAGATGGAAAAGGTATTGGCGAACTTGCTGTCAAATGCGTTTAAGTTTACCCCTGAAAAAGGGACAATCCGCGTTGCCCTGGGGCATCATGAAAGCGGTATGGATCGCGTGTATTTCTCCGTACGTGACAACGGGCCGGGTATCCCGAGTGATGAGATTCAACATGTGTTTGACCGTTTCCACCAGGTAGATGAATCATCGATGCGTTTGCAGCCCGGTACCGGCATTGGGTTGGCGTTGGTAAAGCAACTGGTGGATCGGCATGGTGGTGAAATTACGGTAGACAGCGAAGCCGGCTTTGGCAGTACCTTTACCGTTTTCTTGCGCAAAGGCACTGACCATTTTGATGCATCTGATCTTGCTGAAAAACCATCCGGTCAGGAAGCTGCAGGAGCAGTGCTCAGTCCGGTTAAACAACGCGCGGAACGCCTGCTGCAAGAATCAGCAGCGCAACAGGATGCGCCGGCAGACGCAGCAATGGAGCCGGAGGATGTAACCACCGTGCTGGTAGTCGAGGATAACGCAGAGGTGCGTGCTTACATCAGCCGGCACCTCTCCGAGACGTATAAAGTTGTTCAAGCATCAAATGGCAAAGCCGGCCTCGAAATTGCCCAAAAGCTGCTGCCCGATCTCATTGTATCAGATGTTATGATGCCTGAAATGGATGGACACCAGCTCTGCAAAGCCATCAAGAGGTAACCAGGAGACCACCTTTATTCCGGTAATCCTGCTCACTGCCCGCGCGGCGTCGGAAGATAAAATTGAAGGTCTTCAGGGGGGCGCAGACGATTACCTGACCAAGCCTTTTGATATTCAGGAACTGGGTGCGCGCGTATCACAACCTGATTGCTTCCCGCCGGCACCTCCTTGCGCAGGCAGGAACGCCTCGTCCCTGCCATCCAGCTTGGCGCGGTCGAAGTCACGTCAGCTGACGAAGCATTCCTCGAGCAAGTCCGCGACACCATCGAATCGCACATCGGGGATGAGAACTTCTCGGTCGAAATGATGGCTGACGCATTGCACATGGATCGGTCGAGTCTCTTCCGCCGGCTCCGGGCCGTGCTGGGCAAGTCACCAGCCGAGTTGATCTGGACCCTGCGCCTGGAGCGCGCTGCACAGCTCCTCGAAGCCGGCGCCGGCAGCGTCAGCGAAATCGCCTACAGCGTAGGTTTCAAAAGCGTAGCACACTTCTCCCGAAGGTTTCAGAAGCATTTCCAGGTCTCACCGTCGAAGTATGGGAAGAACGAGGAGTGAAGAGTTTGGAGTGAGGAGTTTGGAGTGAGGAGTTTGGAGTGAGGAGTTTGGAGAGGAGCATCAGGTAAAGTAAAACAAATCGGCATTCGACAATCGAAAATCGGCAATCCAATCCCTTTGCTCCTATCGTGCAGCTTCTTGCCTGCCTGATGCATCCACCATATAGACAACGCGCCGCATCCTGCATATTACCACATCAGCGCCGTTTTAGCCCATCTTCCAACCGTGACAGTCAACGCCCCATAATCTCGGGAATGAGGACAGCATGGTTAATCTGCAAGAAAGTGGAAATACAGGCGGAAAGGCATCAAGCCGGCCTGCCGGCAAAAGATTAACGGTCCTCATCGTCGATGACAATCCCGACATGCGGGCGTACGTCAGGCACTGTTTGCGTGAACTGGACAACCAGATCGCGCAGACGCATGAAGCAGCAGATGGCCTGATGGCTTTGAACCTTGCACGGAGCATTCAGCCCAATCTGGTTATTTCTGACATCATGATGCCGGGACTCGATGGCTATGAGCTCTGCAAGGCGCTCAAGACCTTGCCGCTTGATAGCAAACCCATGGTTTTGTTGATCAGCGGCGAGACGGATGAACAGCGAATTAGAGAAGCCGGCGCAGATGCCTTTCTGGACAAGCCTTTTAACGCTGAACGGATGCGTAAAAGCCTCAACCAACTGCTTTGCCAATCCTGATTTGCCAACCCTGACCTGTCACATGCCCCAAATAGAATAACCTAATTATGGAGAGGCAGTACATGTCTGATAAACTAACATTGGCTACTGGACAACGATTTCTTGATGGAAATCCTGTAGGGCGAAGATCGCCCTTGTACATAGCGATCATTTTATGGTGCACCGTTGCACTTGCCCCACAACTGGCCGGCGCCCAACTGGTCCAAACGGCAAAGATTACAAGCAATGACAGTAGTGCAAAAAACTTTGGTATTGCCATGTCGGTATCTGGAAGCAAAGTGCTCATTGGGGCTTCGGGTACTACGAGTTTAGATCCCGGTAAAGCTTACCTCTATGAGCAAGTGGAAGGTGTTTGGACCGAGACACACGAATTTACGGCCAGCGTTCCGGAAGACATTTCAGGTTTTGGACATGCAGTGTCACTGTCAAATAATCGCGCTGCTATTGCAAGTTATGACGGTATTGCCCAAGAACGTGGCGTATACATTTATGACTATATCGATAATATGTGGGTTGAGACTGCCAGGTTGTCTCCCGATGATGTGGATCTTATCAACGGTTTTGGTACCTCAGTGTCGCTTTTTGATGACAGGGTGCTTGTTGGCACACAGGAGATCGTGGACGGTATTCAAAATACCGGCTCTGTTTACGTTTTTGATCTCATCGATGAGGCGTGGGTTCAGACAGCAAAAATAGATTCACCGGCTCCGCCTTCTGCTACAGGGATTGGTGCAGCTTTTGGCTCTTCAGTATCGCTTGATGGAGACCGCGCATTGATTGGCTCATCTTTTGAAACTTCAATTGGTGGTTCTGATTTTGCTGGTGCAGCCTACGTTTTGAATTGGGGGACGGTATCTGGGTTCAGAAAACACGGCTTGCAGGAACGGATGCTGCTGGTGTTGTTTTTGGCTTTGCTGTGTCGTTGGCGGATGAAATGGCACTCATAGGTGCTCCAGGTGAAGAAGCTGTTTACCTGTTTGAGCTGGATAACGACACTTGGGTTCAGAGCACGAGATTTTCCCAAAATGATCTTACTGGTACGGGATTTGGAGTTAGTCTTTCGGCCTTGGACAACACAATTGTGATTGGCGCTCCTGCTGCAGAAAACGCAATAGGTGAGACTGCGGGCGCAGCTTACGTCTTTAGCCAGGCTGACGGGACCTGGAGCCAAACCGCAAAACTTACTGCGGAAGATGGTTTATCTGGTGATAAATTGGGATTCTCTGTTGGGATAGTGAATGGCCAGTTATTGGCTGGGGCCGACGCTGTCGATGTTGATGGTGTATTCCTGGCTGGTGCAGTCTATGTATTTGGCCCGGCAGATGGCGATGGCGATGGTTATTCAGACGTAGACGAACTGGCGTGCAACAGCGATCCGGATGATTTTGATAGCGTGCCATCAGGTACCGTTTCTGGCATCGTGGCCACAGGGAGCAACGGTATCGCCGGCATCACAGTCAAAGTACTCGACGCCCTCGACCCCATGATTGTCCTGGCCTCCGGCACCACCGATGCACAGGGCGACTACAGCTTCGCCGATGTGCCGCAGGGTGACGTGCAGGTTATGGTAGTTGAGCCGCTTGGCTTTTCTGCGGCTACCAACAATGTAGATGAGGCCATTACCTGCAACACCACTACTACAGTTGACTTCTCTCTTGACGAACTTATCCTGATCAATAACGCCATGCGCGTCAGCTACTGGAAGCACCAGTTTGATCTTGCGGTGGCAGGACAGCCAACCGCTGAAGATCTCACGGCTATCATCAGTGAAATCCAGAATCGATTCACCGATCCACATTTCAACAGCCTGTTTGCTGGCATGGGAGACGGTGTTGATGACGAACAGGACTGGCAGGCGCTCTTCAGCATTCGTCCGTCTGGCGGTACCTTTGCCCGCGGGAGGGCGCAACTGGCCGGTGTCGTAATGAATGTGATGGCACAGAAAATTGCGCAACTGGAAGTCGTCACCGACTGATGGCCGGCACGTGGCTGATGTGATCACCTATGCTGCGCAGCTTACTCGAAGATTCCGACGCTGGCAATGATGGCACTGCTTATACCGTCGCAGAGCAGGTAAACCGGCAATTAACCATTGGTGCCGGTGTCGTACCGGCTGGCAATGTTGTATATGGACAAGAGGCCGAAGATCGCCGTGGCCCAGCGTTGGAAGTTTGCAAGCCGTTGCTGCTGCTATACCGGAGACCTTTGCACTGGAAAACAACTACCCCAATCCGTTTAACCCGACCACGGCTATCCGTTTTGCGTTGCCCGAATCCGCCCACGTTTCGCTGTTGGTGTACAACGCGCTCGGACAAACGGTAGCGAAGCTGGTAGATGGTGCATACGCCGCTGGCCATCACGAAGTGCAGTTCGATGCAGGGAATCTACCAAGTGGCACATATTTATACCGCCTGGAAACCCCTGCCGGCAGCTTCACGAAAACGATGCTCCTTTTGAAGTGAGAAGTTGGGAGAGAGGCGTGGGGCGTTATGGTAGTAGCGCTTTGGGTGCAGCAGAAATAAATCGACATTCAGCCTCGAAAATCGCATTCAAACACGCCTCACTCCTTTAGCTCCTGCAACACACAGACAACAGTTTGCATCCCAGGTACGATCTTCTTTCCTGAATAACTGAAGGTATTGTGATTAAGAGCACTATCCGAAAACCTCATTTGGCTTCACGTGCCTTGCACTCCTGACTCCGTCACGCGCTCGCTCCTGGCAACGCACTAGGCAAGCTTTGGTTGCAGGTTTTCGGATAAGACTCTAAGTGGGCTGGATATCGCAAGTTATGGTATTGAAGTCTGAGTTCTACCGCCGTCGAACCGGAATAGCAACCAGTATACCTTAACCTTACAACCCTCCTCTATCTGATTTATCAAATTGAGTTTCCCCTATGAATAAAACTGTACTGATAACCGGCGCCTCCAGCGGCGTGGGTGCTGCTTCAGCCCGGCACTTTGCACAAGCCGGCTGCCGCGTAATCCTTGTTGCCCGAAATGCTACCCGATTGGCCGAAGTCGCTGAAGCTGTGGGACCTGCAGCTTCGTGGATTGCGTGTGACGCGTCGTCGGGTGCGGCAGTTGAGGCGATGGCGCAGCAGGTGTTAAACGATACAGGCGTGCCCGATGTCATTATTAACAGCGCCGGCCTCGGGCAATGGAAGCGGATCGAGGATACCACCTGCTGAAGAGGCGCGGAGCATGATTGGTGCGCCGTATCTGGCAGCCTACAACGTAACCCAGGTGTTTATGCAAGGCATGCTGGCGCGTGGGTCTGGGGTAGTCATTCACGTCAACTCGCCGGCCTGTTATATGCCTTGGCCCTCTGCTGTAGGGTATACGGCTTCCCGCTTCGCACTGCGCGGCTTGCACGAAGCGCTCTACCAGGATCTGGTAGGCTCCGGGGTGAAGACGTGCCACGTGGTTTTCGGCAGGATTGACTCGGAGTATTTCGAAAAGAACGAAGGGGTGGTTGACCGGATGCCGGGCATTGCAAAAACCATTCGAACCATCTCGGTTGATGAGTGCGCGCGTGTACTGTTGCGTGTTGCAAAGCGGCCACGCCGGCAAATCGTGATTCCGTTTATGCTCAAGCTGTATTACTGGACCAACGCCGTTGCGCCCTGGCTCACCCGCTGGCTCCTCCGCGTAACCAGCCCCAAACAAACCCAGGTCCTCGTCTAGGAAGCCTTCCTGTATTTTTAAAACCCAGCCCCAGGTACGTTATGAAAATCCTCAACTTCATCACACCCGTTAATGCAATTTCCAGAACTGAGTGTAGAGGACGAGGATGCACGCATGCGCGTGCTTACGCGTACGGCGTTGTGTTGTGGAGGGGCAACGCACATCATTTTGCTGTTTGTGTTTTTTGCGCTTGATGTGCCGGAGATGGTTTATGTAAACATGGTAAGCGTCGCCTGGTGGTTGGGGGCGCTTGCCTGGCATGTGCAGAGTGGCCGGTGGTTCGAACCGTTATCCAGTGTTTGGATTGAAATGATTCTGCACGCCGTGTTGGCGACGTGGTTTGTCGGATGGGGTAGTGGATACTGGATTTATTGCGTGATCATGATTGCTGCCATGAGTTTGTTGCCTCGGGCACGATGGCAAAGTGTGGTAACCTATGTATTCACGGTCACCTTATTTGGCGCGTGGTACGTGTGGGGCACGGCCTTCGAGCCTGTTTATCTGCTTGATCCAAATATTGTGCGCATCAAATTTGTGATCAATGCTACCGCAGCGATTGGCTTTATGGTACTCACCATCAACCTCGCCGTGGCCTTGCAGCGGCGCGCTTGGGACATTGTTGTGCAATTACGCGCTGCGTCGGAGGCGGAGCGCAATACTATTGAAGCCACGCTGATAGACCTGCGTGCAACGCAGGCGCAACTCATCCAGCAGGAGAAACTCGCCTCGCTGGGCAAGTTAACAGCCGGCATCGCACACGAAATAAAAAACCCGCTCAACTTCATTACCAATTTCTCTGTCCTCAACAAAGAGCTGGCAGAAGAGCTTCAAGAAGCCCTCGAAAAGAAGCAGCCCGTTGATGATATCCTGGAAGACATCGGTCAGAATGCACACCGCATCCACCGGCATAGCGAGCGCGCCAACAACATCGTCATGAGCATGATGCAGCACGCATCCAGTGGGCAAGGGGAGCGGAAGCTAACAGATCTAAACGGGTTGGTGTATCAAAATGTTGAACTGGCTTATCACGGCAAACGCGTCCAGTTGCCTGGATTTAAAGTAGTTATCAAGCAGGAATTGGATGAGCAAATCGGTGAGATTACCGCAAACACACAAGAGATTGGGCGGGTGTTGTTAAACCTCTTGGGCAACGCATTCGATGCAGTATATGAGTGCGCCCAAAAAAGTGAAAGCACCTACCAACCTGAAGTGACGGTGCGTACCCGGCAGATTGAAGATCAGGTAGAAGTATCCATTGCTGACAACGGAATAGGTATGCCCGATCATGTGCTGGACAAGGTGTTTGAGCCGTTCTTTACAACCAAGCCAACTGGAGCAGGTACAGGGCTAGGATTGAGCTTGAGCCATGATATTGTCACCCAGGGGCACGGCGGTACACTGGAGGCACGTACCAATCCGACAGCGGGCGCTACCTTTGTGATGCGGTTACCAGCAGTGGCGCCGGCGCTTGTGGGTGAAGCGTGAGTATTGATTCGTTGATGCACCCTTTTGTCTCCGCGTTGCAAACCACACAGCGTCAATACCTTGCAACGTACCGGCTACCTCCTTTTGGGATTTGATTCGGAGTTTGAAATTGTGATTCGCGAAAACGCACACCGCCAACGATTAATGCGGCGTACAAGCAGCGGCTATCGCCTGCCCGGATCACTTCCGAACATTCTAATTGATATCCTTGAGAATCATGGCAGACATGAAAGAAAAACTCGTATCTTACACAAGTGTAATGGCTTTTTGTGGCATCGGACTGTTTGCGTTCATCGCATTGTCTGGTTTCACAACTGCTACTGAAAAAACAGACGTAAACGTTGTCGCCGAAGCTACAACAGAAGCTACATTGGATGACAACAAGGCCCGCGCCCGGGAATTCTACGAAATCTGGAACGCGCACGACCCAGACGCGCTGGATAGCGTCATTGCAAAGAACTACAAAATGCACAGCAAACTACCCGGCGTTTCACCAGATCGCGAAGGCATGAAGCAGTGGGTTGCGTCTGTGATTGCTGCATTCCCTGACATTCATTTCACCGTTGAGCAGCAAATTGCTGAGGGCGATCTTGTGATGACACGCTGGTCTGCAACAGGCACCCACAAAGGAACGATGATGGGCATGCCGGCCACAGGCAAGAAAACCCGCGTCACGGGGATCTCGGTTGTCAAGCTGAAAAATGGCAAAAGCGTCGCCTCCTGGGGCGAATGGGATGCCATGGGCATGATGCGCCAGATTGGCCCCAATGGAAACTAGGTGCAAACACAGCAATCCGGCCGGATTGCTGTGTTTGGTGTTAAAGGTTGCAAGTTACAGGTTTAAGGTTTGGGGGGGGGGGCTGGATCACCTAAAACTGATGTGACTGAACTTAGGCTTTGTCAAAAAAATCCAAATTTAACAGAAAGCCTCAGGCATACCGCCTGGGGCTTTTGTTATTGATAAGGGTGAGGCTTTAAACCTTCAAATAAGCCATTCTAGGTTGAACTTTGTACATTGAAGCAGTAATCCCACCATTATTTCAACCTATACCCCCTAGCTTTATGCTCAACAGACGCTCCTTTTTAGGCACCAGCATGGCCGGCCTCGTAGCAGCCACAGCCTATGGCTGTACGGCCGATGACGGCCCCCAAAGTGCAGAAGCAACCACCGGATCCGCTGCGTTTAATTACCCCATTGGATTTCAGTCGTACGGGATGCGCAAAGCACTTGGTGAAGACTTCCAGGGGACCCTCAGAACGATTCACGATCTTGGATACGACAGCGTGGAAATGTGCTCGCCACGCGGCAGCCACTACAGCCAGGTAGGCTTTGGTGGTCTGGCAGAATTTCCGGCCGCTGATGTAAAGAAAATGATTGAAGACACGGGGATGATTTGTGAGTCTGCACACTTTCAATCACACGAAGTGCTCGATGATGATCCGGCCGCAACGGCTGATTATGCCGCGGAGTTAGGACTGAAATACCTCTACATGTCCGGCTCCGGCATCGGAGATGATGGCACGATTGACGATTTTAAGCGGTGGGGCGAAAAGTGTAACAACATCATTGATATTGTTGAAGCTGCCGGCCTTAAGCTAGGCTACCACAACCACCGTATCGCGCCCATCATGGAAGATGGCAAGCCGCAGTACGAGCACATCATGGATGTACTCGATCCGCGCATTGTAATGCAATTCCAGTTTGCGGCCATTCGCGATGGGTTCGACCTGCCGTATTACCTGGAAAAGTATGCCGGCCGGTATGCATCCCTGCATATGCACGACTTTGATCCGGCGATGCAACGGGCAAACATGGAGGGGCGTATCGGACAAATTGTACCACTCGGTGAAGGCATCGTGGATTGGACTGCTTGCATCAACGCTGCAATGAAAAGTCCGCTGGCTGAGCAGGCCTTTATCGTTGAAATTGAGACGCAAGAGCCGCTTGAAGGCCTGCGTCGTAGCATCAATTACCTGAAAACGGTTCAGGTTTAGCCCTACAGGGTGTGTCGCTAAAAGCCGGCACACCCTGCTTCATTTCTTGTTTATTTTATTAATGCAACAATCGTTACGCACGATCTGTAACAAGCCTGTATAGCGAGCGCCGCTTTATGGTCGCGTATTTGCTTTCGAACACCTGCGTCAATTCGTCTGGCGCACTACACCTCCCCCCGCAGCCACTCAATAGCACCGTTCTTAATAAATTCTGGATACTCCGTATGCAGTAAATATTCCTGGCCGCCCGCGTCGTGCCTCCCATTTCTTGCGGTCCAGCGATTCTCCTTTTGCATTTTCTTAATAGCGTATGTAACCGGTCTGGAACGATGCTTGAGTGTCGATGCGCGCCGTTCATATACGCTCGTATCAACTATGAATCACATTTTTGCTCGTCTTTTTTTGAGATCGTTCGTCTTATTGCTCTTTTTGAGTAGTGGCATGGTAACCACTGCGTTGGGGCAAGGCACAACTTATTACGTGAGTCCCGATGGTACCGATAGCGGATCGGGGACCTCTACAAAACCCTGGAAAACGCTAACCTACGCCGTGACGCAGGTCGCTGCTGGTGATGTTGTTGTGGCTTTCGACGGTGTCTATGAAGGCCCCGTTATTATCACCCGTTCGGGCACGCCTGAAGCCTATATCACACTCAAGTCTCTCAATAAATGGGGCGCCAAGGTGCAGGTGATTGACGGCGCCGGCAACGCTGATGGCATCAAAGCCGCCGGCAACTACCTGACCATCGACGGATTCGAAATTTATGATGCCAATCCAGGTGTGGGCCGGCATGGCAACGGCGTTACGGTGTATGATAACCACCACGTCAATGTCTTGAACAACAAGATCTATAACTTTGGCGGCAGTGGGATCCAGGCCGCGCACTTTGATCACGTGTTGATCGAAAACAATATTGTTTACAACAACGCGAAGTACAATCCAAACCAGTCGAGCGGTATTTCTTTGTACCAGGCCCGCGCGGTTGACAGTGCACCAGGTTACCACGCGATTGTGCGTAACAACCGCAGCTACAGCAACCTGAATACAGTTACCACAAACGCCGGCATTACCCGCGACGGTAACGGGATCCTGATCGATGATTTCCGAAATTCTACCGGTGATGAACTGAACATCATTTTCCCGCACCGCACGCTGATCGAAAACAACCTCTGTTACGATAATGGTGGCAAAGGCATTCAGGTATTCAAAAGTGATCACGTTGATATCTTTAACAACACGGCATACCACAACAATCACGATACCCAGAACACCGGGACATGGCGGGCAGAACTCAGCCTTGCATACGGCCATGATGCCATTTGGCGCAATAATATCGGGGTTGCAAATCCCGGCGCAGGTATCCTTGCATGGAATCGCGGTATTCTCGTAGCACGGAGCGGTACTGCAGAGTGGGAGAACAACATCACCTATAACGGCACTGCCGGCGATATCTCGATCAACATTGATACGGGTACCGTTGACGAAACCTACATGCGCAATAACAACCAGTTGGGCGTAAATCCTCAGTTTGCAAATGCCGGTAACGCCAACTTTGCGCTTACCCAGGGAAGCCCGGCAATCAATGCCGGCAGCGATGACGTCGTCTCGTTTATCGATATCAACTACCACACGCGGTCACAAGGTTTTGTTGATATTGGCGCTTTTGAATTTGACAGTTCGCCGCCGCTCCCCGTAGAGCTGACTGCTTTCACCGCGGTTGTTTCCGGTGCAACCATCCAGCTTGCCTGGGCAACGGCTTCTGAATTGAACAATGCCGGCTTTGCTGTAGAACTAAGTCCTGCAGGTTTGGGGTATGAGGAAGTGATGTTTGTTGAAGGCCGCGGCACAACCGATCTGGCGCAGCAGTACAAGCGCGTCCCTTGCTGATGTCGCACCGGGTACGTATTCGGTACGCCTCAAGCAGGTAGATTTTGATGGTGCCTTTGAATACAGCGACACCGTCATCGTGACCGTAACAGCAGATGCTTACCACCTGGCGCAGAGTTATCCCAATCCGTTTAATCCGCAGACGCGCATCAGCTACACGCTACCCGTCGAAGGGCACGTTACGCTGGAAGTTTTCGATTTGCTTGGACGCAGTATCGATGTGCTGGTCAATGAACTGCAGGCTGCTGGTGGGTATGACGTTTTATTTAGGGCACAGGATTTACCAAACGGTACGTACATTTACCGGTTGACGGCCGGCTCCTTTTCCGAAACCAAAACGATGCAATTGCTAAAGTAGGCAGACTCGATCTCAATAATTGTACGCGGCATGCGCCTGGCTTATTTACCAGAGCATGCCGCTTTTTTTGTGCCATGTTTGTCTACCTTTGCCGGGGTGTTGCAGTTGATGCGTCGTTTTCCTGACTGTCAAATTACATGCGAAGCAATAGTCTTTGATAGGATGTGCCGTTAACTGTGAGGCGGTAAATGTAGGCGCCGCTCGATAAAGAAGACGTATTGACCTCGTAGCGATGTGCACCTGCGGCTAGGAACTGGCCTACGATAGTTTGCACCCGCCGGCCAAGCGTGTCATACAAACTCAGCTCAACCTGAGCAGCCGCGTCGATTTCAAAAGAAATGGTTGTGCTATGCCGTACAGGGTTAGGATAGTTCTGATTCAGGGCTACCTGGTGCTTGTCGAAGTCGCTTTCGTTCGATGTATTTGAAACCTTGCGCCGGCTCACCAGCGCAACAGCATCCTGTTCAAAGCCAGTTGGTTCACCCAAAGATACCCAGGCGGAATCGGTATCAATTTCAACGCCTTCTAGCGAGCCAGGCTGCAAGGGGCCGCCGGCAAACGCGTCGTACCACATGATGTCGTACGTGCCATCAGGCAGCTTCAATTCGAAGGCTTCCTGAAAAGGCGAGTAGACCATGTAAATCTCCCCCTCTCTTGCAAGAACCCACGTATTTTCCAGTGTGGATAATTCGTTGTGGTTTTGCATATCCCAGTATGGAATCCCACTGTCGCGAATCATCTGTACGCCGGCCTGTGTGCGCTGGAAAAATTCTTCGCGCTTGGTGAAGTCTTCTGCCCAAATGTCGTTGTATTCGAAAGGATCTGAACCGTAATACCAGTCGGAGCCGGCCCCGCCGGCCATGATGGTCCCCCAGAAACCTTCTCGTCGGGCACGCTGGTTTGTCGGGTCGCGTGGATCACCGTCGGGTACAATGCCATCACTCCAGTGTCCAATTTCATCGAGCGTCACAACCCAGGGATGATCGGATGCTTTTGAGGCTTCAACCCATTTGAGAATTGCACCATGAATTTTACCCGGCGGACTTGGTGTTTCATTCGAATCAAAGTCTACCAAACCCACCTGCATGGAGGCGCCTTCAAAATTCTCAAAACCCAGTAGGGGCTCGTAGTAGCGGTCATGGGCGATGAGCGTTCCGTTGGCCTGCGATACAATTGGGTGTGCGTAAACATCGAGGCCGCGGATGAAATTCGTGTAATCCTTGATCTGGTCTGTTGATGCCGAATTCTCTTCACCCAGATTCCAAACTACCCCCAGGTGGTGACCAAACCGGGCCACTAGTTCACGATAGAATAAGCTTCGAATCCGTCCCAAATCACCGCCATCCAGATCAAACTGGTTGATACGATCTTGTGTCACCATGTTCATCGAGATGCCAAGGCTATCCATATGGCTGAACACGACCTCCCACTGTGCCAGCTTTGCAACGGCAAAGCGTTCGCGATCTTCTTCAGCCGGCGAAAGCCAGGGCCAAACCGCTGTATCCTGCCCGAGTCCATTGGCAGCAGTGTTGTGTACAACAAAATAGTAGCTGTTTACCCCCAGCGAAGCCAGGTAATTCAGGGCGCCAAAAAGGCCTCTCCCTTTGGATCGTTCAGGTCCCCAAAGTGGATCGCCTTCGTTGTAATCGCTGAGATGTGGCACAAATTCGTGTGCAGGAATAAAGGGCAGCGTATCCTGCTGGCTTGTATTGTCGATTTCATGGTAATGCAGCAGGTTCTCCGGGCTGCCGGCGCCGTTTTTTAGAAAGGGCTCGTCCGTGCCGGAGAAGTAATAATGGCTTTTGTCGATGTGCCGCAAGAAGCCGTGGGCTCTAAAATCATTGCCCGTTTTATCGGATATGTCAATCGAAAACGTGCCTGATTCGCCATCGGGTGTGAGGGGTGTGCCGGCTGCGTTTGATAGCACCAGATCATCGCCGGCCTCAAAAGATACCACATAGCTCCACGTTCCAGTACTTTCTGGCGTGAAATACACCTGCCACACGTTGCCCGAGTCTGCTTCGGAAATGGCTGCGTTGCCATCGCCGGCATAGTAGCCTGGCACCTGCACTACATCTAATCCATCTGGCGAAGTGAATGTGACCAGTAAACGGTAGTCCGTAAATGGATTGGGTTCGCTTTGCGACGTGACCATGCCGCAATCGGATTCTGGACAGGTAACCTGTACAGCCACTTTGTGCCATTGCTTGAATTCGCTGCTGACCTGGACAAGGTCTTGCGCCTGCAGTGGCTGAAGGGTGATAAAAAGTAATCCAATGCCTGCGATTAGACGGCCAATACTTGAATTACGCTGTCGTAGCATGAATCTTTGATCCTTTAGAATGAAAAACATGATGCACGTGCATCCGTTGCCAAAAACTGGGCCAAACAGCAGGTGAATGCCGGGAAATAATTGTCCTAATAGTGTGGCGATATTTTTCAGGAATTGGGATGGGCGGGGTGCGTGTCGGCAATAGGCCGCACGAAATCCTGAAATAAGAAGGAAAAATAGGCCGGCGGCGTATGACTTGATGGAGGTTTTGGCGCGTACGCTATAAGCTCCTGCAGCTTATCCTTGCAGGTTTTCCGACCACCCGGTGTAGGAAAGAGCAGTTACGCTGGTGGTTTTTTAGAAGGAGATGGTATACACACCAATCGTCATTCTCAGCTTAACTGGGAAGCCACCAGTATGGCAAACTGTAGCTGCTGAATCGCGTTGTGTATGACGCACAGAAAGGAGGTTGAAAATACTATAATCAAGTGTACCCTGCCTTGCCAGATCTTCTTCAAACGCCTGTCGTATGGGTACTGTATGTAAACAAAAATCGTTATGGCTGAAATAAATACACGCGAAGATATACAGAACCTGGTAAATGCCTTTTATGCCCGCGTAAGGGAAGACGAATTGCTGGCGCCTGTATTTAATGAGGTGGTCGGTGTCGACTGGGCAACCCATTTGCCGCGCATGTATCAGTTTTGGGAAACCGTACTGTTTCATACGGCAGGTTACAAAGGGAATCCTGTATTGAAGCACGTGCAGGTTGCTGCTAAAACGTCTTTGCAGGAAGCTCAATTTGATCGGTGGGTGGCGCTCTGGTGCGATACGGTAGATGGCCTTTTCGAGGGCCCTCGTGCGACAGCAGCAAAAGAGCGTGCGCAGGTAATGGCTAAAATCATGTACCACAAATGCAATCAGATGACATCGGGACACGTGATATCATCAAGCATTAAAAACTAGCTAGAAAACCTATGTCGCTATTCGAAAAACTGTTTGGTAGAACTGAACGTACCTCCACGTTGAGCCAGGATCTCGTAGAAGCCGGCGTATGCCCGAATTGCTGGGGCAAGCAGTCCTACGATGGAACGTTTAAAATCTTCGTAGAAGATCAGACCAAAGCCCACATCAATCACGACAAATTGCACCGCAAAACCTTTGTCCAGCAGTTTATCGAAACTGCGATCACGGGGATCCGACTGAAAAAAGAAGGCGACGCGCAGGCATGCTCTACCTGCAATGGTAAATACAAATATGTACCAGCTCGAGCTACCTGAGCCTTTTTGTGTAGCACGTGAACAACTTTTGCCCATAAAAAGGCCTCGAAACGCCGTTTCGGGGCTTTTATTTTATGCTTTCGGCACGACCGTTGCATTTCATTTTTGTCGTTTTAGCCGAAACTAGTGGCAGGCGAACTCTACACAAAGAACTCGTATATTTCCCACCCATAGTCCATCCATGCGCAGTTTCACCAGGACGTTAACTATCCCTCTGGCGCTTGTCCGACCATAAACATATCACCGAAGCAGACCTGAGCCGGCGTATAGCGCGCGGAGATCCCGCTGCGTTCAAACACTTGTTTGATACGTACTATCCTGCAATTTTCAGCTTTTTCCGGAAGCGTGGACTGGAGTACACCCTGGCAGAAGACCTCGCTCAAGACGTATTCATTAATGTGTGGAAACGAAGGGAGTATCTCGATCCTAAACAATCGACGAGAGGGTATTTGTATGCTGCCGCATATAACAAGATGAAGATGCATTTTCGGAGCAAGTCCGTGCGTGACGCGCATATGCAGTCCCTTGCTGATGCTCCGGAAGCGCATGTCGTGCCGGCCCATGACGAATTCGACATGAGCGAGCACATCAATCAGGCCATTGCTGCGCTACCTGAGTACCAAAAGGTTGTGTTTGTTATGCACCGCTATGATGGCCTGACCTACAAAGAAATTGCGCAGGTTCTGGACCTGTCTACAAAAACAATCGAAAGCCGGATGAGCAAGGCACTGCGAGCGCTTCGTGGGGCACTAAAACATTTGTTAATCTGGTTGCTCCTGATCCTTTCTTGAATCGATGCTATAAACATATTGCAATGAGCACATTGCTGCTTGTATGGCTGTGCGCTACTGTGCCTTTGCGCGCGCAGACTGTGGTGCAGCACGTGGATACATCGACAGCGACTCAGCCAGATACCGTCTTTGTTTCGCTTGATGTGGAGCAGATGTCGCTGGGGCGTGCGCTGAAATTAATCGAACAGCAGGCCGGCATCAGCATCGTCTACCGCGATGATCTTGTCGATTCTATCATGGTGTCGATTTCCTTCGAGCAGCTTCCATACATGGATGCCATGCAACACTTGATGCGTGGACAGCAATTGAAAATCGAACCACTGGGTGCCGGCCAGTTTGTGGTTGTGCAAGATACCGTTGGTGATACCTCTGACCTTAACTACAAAGGGATTATCCGCGACGCAGAGACGCAACAGCCCCTGCCCGGGGCGAGTGTGCACGTGTCTCGCACGGGCGACGGATTGGTATCGAACAACGAAGGGAAGTTTATCCTGGCGTCGCACGTGTTGGCTTCGGATACACTGGTGATCAGACATTTGGGATACGAGCCCTTTCGGTTACCTGTACGCGAATTTGAGCAGGGAGCAGAGCACGAGGTTGCCCTGGCGTTTAAACTGATCGAACTCCCCGGCGGTGTGGTGAGCGATACGTTATACAAAACGGTATTGCCGGGACGACATGCTGGCATGTACGCGTTATCGCCGAATGCGTTGATCGATGTGCCGGCGACCACATCCGCCAATATTACCAATTCATTGAGCTTGCTGCCGGGTATCGCTGAAGAAGTTGATGGAGCCTTGAGTATACGTAGTGGCAATCCTTCTCAACACCTGACCTTGCTAGATGCCATTCCCCTGTATTTTAGCAACCACTCGTTTGGGTTCGGCGCTACAGTGAGTGCCTCTATGCTGGAAACCATCAATCTGTTTAAAGGCGGTTTTCCTGCAACGTACGGCGGAGCAACCACAGGTGTAATTGCTCTGAAAACCCGCCCCGGTGATGGCAAGTTTTTTCACGGATCTATCGGCATAAACGGACTGAAAACATACGGGTATGCGAATGTCCCGCTTGGTGGTGTTGCTTCCGTTCAGGTTGCGTATCAGCAGTCGTATTCGCAATTGCTGGAAAGCAAGCTGTACAGGCGGATTATCGGCGCATCGCATGGCGAATACGATGAGGATGGCAGTAGCTATGCTGCACAATTGTTACCGCAGTCGTTTAGCTATTCCAATCTCCAGTTGAAAACATCATATGCGCCTTCTTCACGTGACCAGCTTTCGGCTACGTATCACCACAGCCTCGATGGCTTACGGTATGGTGGTAGTGAAGAGTCTTATGAGGCTTTTGATGAAGCCGGGTCAACGGTTACGTATCTGTTCGATGATGATACCGACGTGGAGAATCGTGGCGGCTCGCTACAATGGATGCGTGACTGGTCGAGTGCTGCGCAGACACGCGTTGCAGTTTCTGGCGCCGGTATTTGGGATGTTTACAACGCCGCATCCCAACAAGATGGCCCCGGGTTTAGCGATCAATCGGATACGCGAATTAACAGCACGCTCAAGACGTTCTCTGCAAGCATGTTACACATGTTGCGGTTTGATCGTGGGATAGTGCTCGAAGGTGGACTGTGGTACAACGACAATGCGGTCGGCCTCGACTGGGAGGATGTGTATCGCACGGTGGATTCAGTAGAGGTTGTTACGCCCGATGCGTTCAACTACGAAGAACGTGGCCGGCAATTTGGCGCCAATGTGGTCTACAACCGATCGTACAACGATATGCTGAATACCAATGTCGGACTTCGGTATACGTACGATCATGCCGGCGAAAAAATGTACCTGGAGCCCCGCCTGTTTGTGCAATATGCGCTCACGCCACAACTGAGCTTACAAGGAGCGTGGGGCAAATATCGCCAGTTCCTGAGCAGATTGACATACCTGGCTTTGCTGGACGTAGGGCTTGGGTCATGGTTTTTGTCCGATAAAGAAACAGGACCTACGACATCCGTTAATCGAGCCGTTGGATTGGCGTGGGACTCGGATGCGTACCGCGTGCAAGTTGAATTGTATCACAACCGATTGTCGAACCTGCTCGAAAACCAATACCTGACTGGATTGCGCGAAATTGACCACGTAGCGCTGGAGTCAATCTTTTCGGATGTGAATGGATTAACGCGTGGCCTGGAAGTGACCGCGCAGAAAAACGCGGGGCGCCTCAAAGGCTGGGCAGCCTACACCATTGCGCGTGCGGAGCGCTGGACGGAGCAGAACAACGGTGGTGAGCGCTATCGTTCTAATCTGGATCGCCGGCGTCATGCATCGCTTGTGACGCAATATACCGTGGGGCGCTGGAAATTTGCGTTGAACTGGCGATACAGCTCGGGCCGGCCGTTTACCCAGATCCTGGAGCGCCCCGATGTGGAAACCGGCGATCGTGTATTCCAGGTAGAACGCCTGAATACGCTCAATTTGCCCGCTACCCACCAGATGAATGCGAGCATAAACCGGACGTTTCTCGTGCGGCGCGTCCTGGTTGAAGCCGGCGCCACGTTGTTGAATGTGTACAACCGTGGCAACCTCGTGCGCCGGCATTATGACGATTTTGGGAGCCCACTGGGTGTCATTAATTACGTTTCACCCGGCTTTACCCCCACCTTTTCCCTCAGGATAATCTACCCGTAACCATGGAAAAACCAGCCGATGTGCGAGAAACATTAATGCTGAAGATGATCGAGGGTGAGATATCTGAAGCGGAGCGCAAAGAACTCGAAGCCTTGCTCGAGGCGTCGGCGGAAAACCGTGCGATGTACGCTGAGCTGGAAAAGATGTGGACCATCATGCAGTCTAAGGTTGACGTAGATACCCTGGACGTAGCCAAAGGATGGGCGCATGTTGCAGCGCATACCATCCATGAAGCAGCTATGGACCAGCGCGCAGCTGATAGAGCGCCGGCACCACGCAAGTCGCATTTGCGTCGGGTCACCTGGGCTGCTGCTTCCGTTTTGGGCCTGGTAGCACTCTGGTTTGTGTTGCCGTTGGCCCCACAGGAGCAGGTACTCGAAACTGCCTTCGGAGAAACCGCCCAGGTTACCTTTTCGGATGGATCTACAGCCGTCCTGAATGGGGGCACTCGCCTGGTCTACCCAACGTCCTTCAACGATGCAACGCGAGTAATTAAGTTAGAGGGGGAGGCTTTTTTTGACGTTGAATCTGCTGAAGCGCCGTTTGTTGTCGAAAGTGGAGAGGCTGAAGTAC
The DNA here is from genome assembly GCA_965263205.1 of Rhodothermales bacterium. Classification (GTDB taxonomy): domain Bacteria; phylum Bacteroidota; class Rhodothermia; order Rhodothermales; family JAHQVL01; genus JBCCIM01. The sequence continues at coordinate 531,843 of CBDHHF010000014.1, read as the reverse complement.
GTGTGCTGGGTACGCAGTTTAACGTGCGTACGGTAGCCGGCCATACCAGCGTTGCTGTGCGCGAGGGCCGCGTCAGGTTGCAACCAGCTTCGGGGGATGAAGGACTGGTGCTCGAGGCAAATCAGGCCGGCTTGCTCACTACTAAAGGAGACTTAATCCGGAATGATAGCACGGGCGTGGAAGAGGGCATGGATTGGCTCGACGGTAAAATGGTATTTGCCAAGTCGTCCTTTGAAGCCGTCGTTGAAGAATTCCACCGCTCCATGGGCGTCAATATCATTTTGATGGATGGAGTAGATGCAAAGACAACGGTTTCGGGGACGTTCATTACCTCCAATCCCGACATTGCTATTGCCGCGCTCTGTACGCTCGCGCAGTGCGAGAGTAGCTACGAAGACGGTGTATATTATTTGCGCCCGCTAGAATAGCGGATACGGGTTTTCGTGTTTTCGGGGTCTCGTGCTTTCGAATTTGCACCCCTTCACGGAATCCCGAAAGCACGAAAACCCCGAAAGCACGAAAAAACCGATAGGGTACTTCGCTTCATAGGCATATGCATGGACAACGAGTCGCTATTACGCGCATGTCCTTCCGTTCTTACCCGCATGAAGCCATGATAAAACAAGTCCTCACGTTTGCTGCAATGCTGATGCTTTTAAGCCAGCCGCTCCAAAGTCAGGCGCAAGACGCATCCAAAGCACGTGCCCTCAGTGCAACCCTTAAGACTACGCAGGTGTCTGTTTCCGGAGCTGAGGTCGTCTGCGAGTCGAATCGAGCCGGCACCTATCCATGCAGCAACGTAAACCTGATGGCGTTTTTGTCTGTCACCGACCTGACATCTGCCTTAAATACGGGTTCGTTTGAAACCAATGATATTTGGGGATGGACTGATGAGGAGACGGGGATAGAGTATGCCCTGGTGGGGATGGATAACGGCACAATGTTTATCGATTTGGGCAGCCCGGAGACCCCTAGCATTGTTGGATTTTTGCCCACAAAAACGGGGTCTTCTTCCTGGCGCGATATCAAAGTGTATGAAGACCATGCCTTTATTGTAGCCGATGGAGCCGGGAGTCATGGCATTCAGATTCTTGATCTGACTACGCTTCGGAATACAACAGCGCCTGTCACATTGCAAGAAACGGCGCACTACGACGGGATTGGCAGTGCCCATAACATTGTGATCAATGAAGCTACAGGGTTTGCCTACGCGGTTGGCAGTAACTCGGGGGGCAATACATGTGGCGGTGCGCTGCACATGGTGAATATCCAGGATCCTCAAAATCCGGTGTTTGCCGGCTGTTTTGCTGATCCCAATACGGGGTTTGCCGGCACAGGGTATACACACGACGCACAATGCGTGGTCTACAGCGGACCGGATGCTGAGCACCAGGGTAAAGAAATCTGCATTGGCTCCAATGAAACGCACATTAGCATCGCTGATGTGTCGGATAAGGCCAATCCGATTGCGTTGTCAAAAGGAACGTATCCTAGAGCAGATTACATCCATCAGGGCTGGTTTAGTGAAGATCAACGCTATTTTTTCCAGGATGACGAAGGCGATGAGACGTCTTCCGGAAGCGAAACGCGAACCATCATCTGGGACCTGGAAGATCTCGACGATCCCGTTTTTCTGGGCGACTTTTTCAGCGGTGTGCAGGCTATCGACCATAACATGTACGTGCGCGGCAATTTCTTGTATCAGGCAAACTACACCTCCGGTTTGCGGATTTGGGATATTTCAGATCCCGTCAATCCACAGTTTGTCGCGTACTTCGATACCTTTCCCGGCTCTGATGCCGGCCGCTTCGCCGGCGCCTGGAGTAACTACCCCTATTTCGAAAGTGGCCTGGTCATCGTGTCGAGTATTGCGGAAGGGCTCTTTGTCCTGAATCCAACAATGGATGGCAACAATGCGACCGCAATAGAAGAAGCAGAAATTCCCCGTTCCCTCATGGTGTCGCCCCCATTTCCGAATCCGGCACCCGATAACGTGGCCGTGGATGTAACCAGCAGGTCGGGTGGACAAGTGGCAATCAACATTGTAGATGCCACGGGGCGTGTGGTCAAAGCCTTCAATACAACAGCGCTAACTCCAGATGCAGCAACCCGCATTGAACTGGATACAGGCGATTTGTCTAGCGGCACCTACATCCTGGTTGTGCGCAGTCAGGAGGGCGTCCAGGCCCATCCACTGACCATTTTGAAATAGCCGCTCGTAAGCGAGCCCTCGACCCTACTCGATGTGGGAAGCTTCCCCTATGGGAGAGATCAATTCTGGCAGATCTACCCCACGACAATTGACACGTGCTTGCATGGTCTTTCCATGATTCCTGCAATACACCAGCTTCGCCGCCGTGATGTTGCGCTGGTATGTCGCCATACAGCACGCGACTCAATCAAACAGAAAGAAGGAAATGAAGAATCCACAGTTAGCAACCATCGCTGTGTTACTCATACTCGTTGCCAGTATTGGTTTGCTTGATACAAGACGGGCAGCGGAGCAACGGCAGATCATTGCCCCGGCGAAAAAAAAGCTGTCAGACGCTGTTGACCAGTTGAAAGCCCGTCAGATGGGTAAAAATACAAGTAAATTGATGTCTCAACGAAAGCGCCGGGTGAAAGGCTATCTCAACTACGATGCGCCTGATCAATTTGCGCGATACCACAAATCCATCCGGACCAGGGCCGGTGATAATGGGCCGGCGTATCGTACCAACTACCGCGTCGATGCATTGATGAAAGCGCGCCGCGTAGTATCCACCAGGGCCTTTGGTAAACAAGCTGCCCGCGATCCTTTGCCGTGGATGGAGCGGGGACCTGGCAACGTGGCTGGCCGTGCGCGCATCATACTGGTTGATCCTGAAGATGCAACCCATAACACCTGGTTTGTGGGGACCGCGAGTGGCGGAGTTTGGAAGACACCCGATGCCGGCCTAACCTGGGAAGAACTGACCGTTGGGGTGCCCAATCTCGCAACCACAACGCTTGCAATGCCGCTCAGCAATCCCAATGTGATTTACATGGGCACGGGGGAGGGTTTTGGCACCTTTGCGTTTATCTACGGCCAGGGTATCTGGAAATCGACAGATAAAGGCGGTAGTTGGGAGCAACTCGCAAGCACAGCCGGCGATGACCGGTTTACGAACACCATGCGCCTGGTAGTTGACCCGAACGATGAAAACGTACTCGTTGCAGCAACGTCCACGGGTGCCAGAAACAACATCGGCGAGACATCTTACATTTTTCGAAGCACAGATGGAGGACAATCCTGGACGAAAACCTATGAGTCTTCAGTGTCTGGAAGCAGCGGTCGTGTAGAGCAGGTGGTGACGGATCCCCAGAACTTTGCCATCCAGTTTGCTACTGTAAATGGTACGGGTGTGTTGAAGTCTGAAGATGGCGGTGCAACCTGGGTTGAAGTATTTGCCGTCCGTGATACGGGGGCTTCGCTGGGTCGGATGGAAATGGCCGTTTCGCCATCAGATGCCTCGGTTGTGTACGTTGCCGCAGAGGGCGGTTCGGCGTCTGGTTCTAGTTTGTATGCTTCTTCGGACGGAGGTGCAACCTGGCAAAAAACCGGGGCGCAGAATGGCCGGAACCTCGACTGGCTGGGGGGGCAGGGCTGGTATGACAATACCATCGCTGTACATCCATTTGACCCTGCGACGGTATATGTTGGTGGCATCGATTTGATGGAAATCAAGCTGACGGGAGAGGATGCCTCAGAAAAGATAACGCGATTCGACGAAAGTGAAACGAGCAATGTTTTTGGCCTCTTGTTCCAGCGTACGGGGCCGCAATTGGCGGAAAACTTCTTTGCTGAATCGGATATTCTGCCGGCTGATTTTGTCTCGCTTGAGGTGCGGTTTGGGCCAGGCAAATCGCAGAAAGCGCACCGATTTGTATTGTCTAATGCCTCGTTCTCCTTTGAATATCAAGATTATGTCGATGTCCCGTTTGAGTTATGGGACGTGGAAAACAACAGTCAGTTGATGGTTGCCATTGAGGATGGCAACGGAAATGGACAGTGGGACCTCATCGATGGCGGCAGTGCAGCGGAAGAGGGATTGTTTCTTATCTCTGCTGACTATGACGCGGCATCTCCGCATGGTCCATCTACAGAAAACCTGTTTTCCAGAGCGCTTTATGCCGTCATTCTTGAAGCTGTCAATGCACAGGTCGATGTGACGTCGTTGCCCGAAATGAACCTGCGCGTTGTGGTGGAGACCGCACCCGTTAAAGGGACCAGTATCAACCCTGTAACCGATGGGTACGGGCAGTACGGCGGGCGCGCGAAAGGGGTGCACGTGGACCATCACTACATTCTGCTGCACCCCACAGATGAAGCCAATGGCGACTATCTTTTTCTAAATGCCAATGACGGTGGTATCGCCTTTTCGAGCGATAAAGGTGCGACGTTTACACAAAGCGGTGAGACATTCTCACAACTTCCCGATGGCGGCGGCACCACAAACACGCCGCTTCGTGGGTTGAACACGTCGCAGTTTTACGGCGCTGATAAAATGAATGGGGCGGATCGTTACGTGGGCGGTACGCAGGATAACGGCAGTTGGGTGTCGCCGGCAGAAGCTGATGTGAACAGCGCCTGGATTCAGGCACCAAGTGGCGATGGCTTTGAAGCCGCCTGGCATTATCGCGAGTCAAATTGGATTATTGAAACGTCCCAGTTTAACAATTTTCTGCGGAGCCAGGATGGTGGTAAAACCTGGCAACAACTGAACGTACCCGGCTCGGGGCCCTTTCTTACGCGCGTTGGTAAATCGAATCAAGATGCAGATTTGATCTTTGGCGTCAACAATGCCGGCGTTATTCGCTCGGAGGACTTTGGTTCTACCTGGACGCAAGTTGCCATTCCAGGCTGGCAACTGCTCGACGGCACCGTACGCATTTCGATCGCTTCTCCCGATATCGTTTGGGCAGCTTCTGCAATGACAAGCTCCCAGCCGCCTTTTGTCTCTACGGACGGCGGGCAGTCTTTTGCACCAACCAATGCTTACACAAACGAACCACTGGGTCCGTTAACCGACATGGTCACACACCCGACGGACCCCAACACCGCTTTTGCACTCTTTTCTTTTGCGGATGCCCCCAAGGTGTTGAAAACGACCGACCTGGGCCAAACCTGGGTTGATCTTTCGGGGTATGGTAGCGGCACGAGCAACAACGGATTCCCTGACGTAGCTACATACAGCCTGTTGGTGATGCCTTTTGATGAAAACTTGATCTGGGCTGGTACCGAGATTGGCCTGTTTGTCTCAACCGATGGCGGGCAGCAATGGGCATACGCGGATAACGGGTTGCCGGCTGTGGCCATTTATCAGATGCGCATTGTGAACGATGAAGTAGTGCTGGCTACCCACGGCCGGGGTATTTGGTCTGTCGCGCTACCCGAACTGGAGGGGTATGAGCCTCCCTCGGTCATTCTGAAACCAACGCTAACCGAGGTAACGGGCGGTTTGGGCGGTACCATTAATTTGGCGGTCCAACTGCGTGCACCTTATGACTCTACCCTGGTCCTTGTTGATGGGGAAGTTGTGCGCAAAATCGAGCAGAATGCTGATCGATTTGCCGCGCAGGTTGAGCTGATGGTGTCAGCTTCTGAAGTACGCACCCTGGACATTCAGGCTGCTGCCTATGTAGGCGGCACACCCTATTTTTCTGCAAAACGTGAGGTAACTGTCGCCCCGGTATTTGATGCTCGGACAAGTTATACCAGCGATTTTGCAACACCGCCGGTAGAAATGCTTCTTGACGGATTTACGCAAGAGGCGCCGGCCGGCTTTAGCGATGGCGCATTGCATACAACACATCCGTATCCCGATCAGACGGAGTATGTTGCCATGCTGCTCGCCCCCATTATTGTCGCGTCGCAGGATGCCATCCTCCAGTATGACGATGTGGCAATTATCGAACCCGGTGAAAACGGAGCACCGTTTGGCGATCCGGCCTTTTACGACTATGTCGTGGTGGAAGGGTCGTCAGACGGTGGGCTGTCCTGGACGGCGCTTGCTGATGGATACGATGCTACCTACAATGGCGCCTGGCTTAACGCGTATGATGATGCCGAAGCCGGCAGCGCAGGTCTGTTTGTGCAGCACCAAGTCGATTTGCTGCAGACCTTCAACGCCGGCGATGAAATCCTCATTCGCTTTCGGTTGTCATCTGATGAGTCAGCGACTGGATGGGGCTGGGCCATTGATAACCTCCGCATTCAGGATCAGACGGCAACCTCCATCGATGACGAAACGGGAATCCCGGCTGTTTTCAGTTTGTCCGACAATTACCCCAACCCCTTTAATCCTGTTACAACCATCGGGTACAGTCTGGCAACGGCTACACAGGTGGAAATGGCAGTGTACGATGTGGCTGGACGTCGGGTAAGATTATTGGTGCCCCAGCAAGAACAGGCGGCAGGGACGTATTCGGTCACCTGGGATGGCCGTAATGATGCTGGCGCGCCAGTTGCGAGCGGCATGTATCTTTATCGGATGCAAACCGACGCCGGCTTTGTTGCATCACGTAAAATGATTTTGCTCAAATAGTCAGCGTTCAGTTTGTTGCCTACTATGTAAACCAGTTAACGCGGCTTCGATGGCACCCGGTTTGGATGGCATCGAAGTCGCCATTTGATGATATGATACGTATTGCGCTACTTGTCTGTATCCTGGCACTTGGTGCCTGCTCGAATGCAAAGCCAGTCCCTGAAGAAGGAGAGGGTGACGTGGCATTGGTGCCAGCGTACCTGCAAGTTGCAGAGGAAAACTTTGGTGCCGAGTACATGACCGTGTTTAACCAGGACAGTAGCTATGTCCTGTTACAGCAACAGCCTAAGAATTCGCCGTTCGTTTCAGGCTTGTTTCTAGTGTATGATATGACCGAAGACAAAATTGTGTTAGCTGAACAGCTTGCGCAAGGACAAATCAACTGGGTCCGGCCATACGAATTGGAGGTTGTGAAAATACCTGGTATTGTCCGAGGTGGAGAAGCCAGCGCCAAACGCGATGGCTACCGATTTCACGTCAAACGTGCTCGGAAAATGCCGCTTGGTAAGTAAGCCGGTTTGCAGGATTCACAGGACGAAGCTGCCAAAGCATGGGAGGTCGACACGCCCTTGTACAAGCAAATAAATATTGCGGGATTTCGTGAATCTTGTGCTGTATAACAGAACGGTAAAAGTCAAAAATCTTCAAGCTGTAACCTTTATAACAGCAAACAGATCAATCCTTCAGGATGTATTTGTATGCACTTAGGCAGGAGTGGGGGTTTGGAGTGGGGAAGGTGTTTTCTGTTTGAAGTAAAACAAGGAGCCTAGCATGAGAATGACGCCCGAGATGGCCAGGACGTAGCTCGTTTGGACAAAGAATTCCAGCCAGCTCAGGTTCGGCGCGCCAAAATTTTTGTAAAGCAAGATGGCGACGCTCGCAAGATATCCGGTAGCATCTGAGATGTAGATTAGAAAGCCGGCATTTGCTTTTCGTTCGAACATGGCAATAAGGCGCTCGAACAGGAGGCACTGAAACGGTACGTATCCCAGGTACAATCCCATACCAACGAGAATGAACCAGGCATATGGATTCAGCATGCCGGCCTCGAAAGCCAGGGTAGACAAACCGGCAAGACTCACGCCCACGATTACAAATGCATGAATGATATTAAATGCCCGCCTGTTGTTGCGGATAGCAATCAAGCACCCCATCGCCAACAAAACTGCGAAAGCAATGGGTACTTCCGATTTTGCCAGGTTTGCCGCTGAATCTCCGTATCCAATCATGGTCAGAATTTCGACAGCGAAATTGTCTCGGAAGTCTCGATATGCTGTGAGCAGCATGTGTACCACAATGAGCAAACCCAGGCCGAGAGCAAGCTGTGAGACATAGGATTTTCGGGCTGCAGCATTCATTGGAACGCGTTCTGTCCGCAGTTTTTGGTCCGCCTCGCTTGGTGGCGGCAAATGCCCGAGTAACCATACAGAGAATAACAGGGGCACGAAGAAAATCAGGCCTGTAACAAAAGGCATCCAGAATTCGGACACACCCCACACATTTATGGTATGCAGACCGACGGCTTTTACAACTCCGGAAGAAACGATAAAACTGGCACTAAGGCCGGCGCCTAGCGCCTCGGTATAGCGGCGTCCTTCAAGGAAGCTGAATACGAGCCCCCATATCATCCCAAGAGGCAGTCCATTGAGGAACATGAACACAAAATTGTAGGGATGGGGTACCAGGCCAACAAAGAACAGCGCCAACTCAGCCAGCCCGATCAGCACCAGAATTCCAACGATACGTTGCTGCGGCTTGATTTCAGAAATTACTTTGATGCCGATAAACTTGGATAACGTGTATCCAATGACCTGGGCAATAATGAGGATGACTTTGTATTCGATCCCCCACAAATCCAGATCTTCATACATGCCGGCCGAGAAAGGCTTCCGAAAGGCGTACATGCAGAAATAAGTCGAAAAGGCAGCGATAATAGCGTATACAGAAAACGAAATGCTGTGCGCGCGCTGTAACCAGGACTTTATTTTTGAGCTGTACATGGCCTAAGTCTGCAGATTGGTACAAGTTGAGGAAACGTACGTCGTGCTATGCTTAGATATGTTATCGCAGCTTTATAAATGCTTGTGGTTACGCGGTTGGGCAAATCAATCTGCAAGCATGGCCATGATGTGTTCGGTCGAAACGAGGCGTGGGTTGTTACGCAATCGTTCGATATTGACGGCGGCTGCAATACGGTGTCGGTCCTGCTGGGTCACAATCCCAAAATCAACAGCTGATTTTGTATTTGTCAGTTCCTGGAAAAACGACTTGATGGCAGTGGCACAGGTTTCAACTGAACCAAATCCTAGCAGCTTTGCAATTTCCAAAATAGTTGTTTGAACGTACAAACACCCGCGTTTGTCGTTTAACTCGTTGGGGGATACGCCGGCGTTGTGTCGCATCATCGCGTGGAGCGTGAGGCCTACGGCTATGCCGTGGGGCACGTTGTGTTGCAGACTTATTGCGTAAGAGATGGCGTGGCTGGCCGTGGTCTTGCTCAAGTTAATGGCTTTGCCAGCGAGATTCGCGGCTCGCGCCATGTGTTCCGCTGATGCCGGTTCCGGATTGTCTGCAAAGCGCCTGAGGTGGCCCCAGGCAAGTTTGATTGCCTGGCTCGCGTAAGCCTGGGATGCTGGAGATGCCCCGACGGCCCAGTAGGACTCAATTCCCTGGGCAAAGGCGTCGAGGCCGGCGGCAACCCGTTGTGGCCTGGGCAACGTCAGTAACAAGGAGGGATCGATAACGGCCACGGCAGGACGCAAAACAGGATCAGCAACAGAATATTTGTGCTGTTTGTCGTAAACGACGGCAAAGTGCGTTGCTTCGCTTCCCGAGCCGGCCGTGGTCGGTACTGCAACAATAGGGACGGGCGAGGGATTGCACGATAAATCTGCTATATCGAGTCGGTTGGCATCTCGCTCACCAAAAGCTTTGATCAGCTTTGCCATATCGATAGCTGTGCCTCCACCAATACCGATGATGGTTTGGGCATTGGAAGCCTGAAATTGTTGCAAGCCGGCTCGCACATCTTCCAGGCTAAAGTATGGGGCAAAGCCGTCAAAAGTGGTATGGCGATACCGCGCAAAGAAGGGCGCAGTTTTTTCCCTGGCACCCGAGGAGATGAATGCTTGCGCATCACAAACCAAAAATATGGGGCCCTGGATACTTGCTTCGAGTTCAGCCTCTAGATCGGATAAAGAACCCAAAAGGGTTTTCTGCGATGGGAATTCCATAGACCTGTCTCATATGCAATAGCGTTATACAGCGTACCAGTATTGGTTCAGGATAATGTATTGCGTTAGAGGTGCGCTGTAAACGGAAGTCTGTGAAAGAAATAGTTAAACCTGAGGGGATTGTTGTGGGGGCATCCGCTCATGCTTTCCGAAATGCGTGGGGTCGCGCCGGCTTATTATGCCAGTTGTTCTATCTGAGATTTCGGCTTGCTGAGGTCGAAAATTAGCGGTATCATTTTTTGTGATTTACCAATGCGTACCCGGATAACGTAGCGCTCACCTATCCCCGAGCCCTCATGAACAGCAATACATTCAACAAAAGTTCGAAGCCCTATCGCAAGCGCTACAACAAAACGGTGCAGGGCACTATGACCCACGTACTCATAACGCTAGGACTTTTGCTGTGGTTGACTGGTTGCGCAGACCCTGTGCCACACCAGGGAAAGTATACCGACGAAACCTACGAATTCCTTGCCATTCCGACCGACCAACCGCTCAGTGCAGCTTCCAAACGAGCGCTCGAACGAGGATACAATCAGGGCCCGGAGTGGTTCATGCAATTTCGAACCCACGATTTGCGGGGTGATTTTGCCTACGAGGAGGGGGTTGCCCGCCGCGATCCCAGCGCTATCCTAACAGTGAATGATACGATGTTTGTCTACTTCACAAAGTCGACGGGAGAGACCATCGGATTTGGGTCAGGTGATCCCGAAGCGAAGGTGTTTCCGTGGGATAAGTCGGAAGTGTGGTATGCGACATCTACGGACGGGTGGGATTGGACCGAACGTGGGTTAGCTGTTGGCCAGGGGCCGGCCGGCGCGTACGACGACCGCTCTGTCTTTACACCAGAGGTGCTTGTACATGACGGCAAATACATCCTGGTGTACCAGACCGTAAAAGCGCCCTACGTGAATCGGGTGAAGAACCAGGTGGGCATGGCAATCGCTGATTCACCCCACGGACCTTTCCGGAAGCTTGATGCGCCCATCTTATCGCCTGCTGATGACGGTGAGTGGGACGGGGAAGAAGACACGCGTTTCAAAGTGGTCAAGCAAGGATCGTTTGATAGCCACAAAGTCCACGACCCGACACTATTGTACTACAACGACAAGTTTTACCTGTATTACAAAGGGGAGCGCATGGGAGAACGGTTGACGTTCGGTGGTCGCGAAATCAAGTGGGGTGTTGCCATCAGCGACAACCTGGAAGGGCCGTATGTAAAGTCGCCTTACAATCCGATTACGAATAGCGGCCATGAGCTATCGGTGTGGCCGTATCAGGGGGGAATTGCCGCGTTAATTATTACGGATGGTCCCGAGCGCAATACGATTCAGTGGGCACCAGACGGGGTAAATTTTGAAATCAAGTCGCACTTGAAAGGGGGGCCGCCGGCTGCCGGCATCAACCGCGCCTTTGATCCCGATGAATCCCCGCGCGCCGCACTCACCTGGGGGCTCACGCATAAATACGTTTCGTACGACTGGCAGCACATCCGGCGGTTCGAGTCCTACACGCCCTTCGCGCCCTAGGGGATTTTCAATTGTCGATTTTCGAATGCCGATTTTCTATTTAAAAAAAATCAATCGGCAATCGAAAATCGACAATCCTTTTAGTATAGTTTCAAAATTTCCCGCAGCGCCGGCTCATAAGCATCTGCGTATCGCATCATCCCAAGGTCGTTCGGATGTGAGCCGTCTGTGGCGGCTTCGCCGTCGCTGCCCAGCAGGTTGTCGCCCTGGAGATAGTACAGGTGCTCTACGCCGGCATCTTGCAAGGTTCGTAGCGTGTGTTTCAGTGCCAGCCGGTTGGTGCGATGCCGTTCTTCGCGCTCTGGGAAAAATCGCGTATTGGTAAACGCGCGATCTTCCACGAGTAAAATGGGGGTGTCAGGGTGTGCTGATCGGAGGGTTTGGACAAGCGGCACGGCCCGTTCCTGAATCATGTCCTCGTTCATGTTGGGGAGGCAATCGATGGCAAAAACTGAGGGATCTAGTTCTGCCAGTAGATCAGCAACTTCGGCTTCCATGCGGCCATTGCCGGAGAATCCGAGGTTGATTGTGGGACGATGCAGCCGGCGGCCCAGGATTGCTGGAATGGCCAGTCCCGGACGCGAAGCGCAAGCACCGTGCATAATGGAGGTACCGTAAAAAACAATGGGCTTGGCTGTGCGTGGTGCCAGGGGTTCAAACATGTACGCCTCATCAATACCAATTTCAAGCGACTCGACGCCGTTGTACAGCGGCAGGTACATGGTGTAGATACGTTTGCCAGGCCGCAAGTCTTTGGCAATAGGCTCTTCGATGACCTGGGCCCTCGGAAATACCACGGCTGCCCAACGATCTGTGCCTTCGTTATCCTGCGCGTATAAATCAATGCCGGATACGCCAGTTGCCGGCATGTGCGGCATCGCCAGGTTTTCTGATAACAGCGTGTATTTGACATGGATTGTCGGTGCGTCCGTGATAAAACGCGTGACCATGCCGGCTGAATGCCGGGATAGATTCCACACGGGCTCCCTTACGATACTTTCTGCTTTGCCGGGCAACCGGTCGTAATACCGCGCGGTATCTGTCCAACCTTTGCCTTCGATGCCCCAGTCTTCCACATTGTGCCAGGTAAGCGCAGCTGGGGGTGTGGCTTTGATGAGCGGTGTGAGGGCAGAGGCTCCGGCAAAAAGTTGTAGTACCTGTCTTCGAGAATACGTCATGGCACAGGGGGCGATTGATTGAACGAGGGGTGCTAACCATGCAATCTACTTTCTTGCGCTGGTTCGTGCAAGCGGATTTAATGGGCCGTTTAGCACGACTTGGGATGGAACGTTGCGATGAGTCAGGTGCCGGCTGTCACGTGTAAAAAAGTGTAAACGATGTAAAAGTTATCCCGTCAACGTAACAACTATGGACGGGAAGCGTAAATTCGACGGATTCTGAACAATAAACGCTTTGCAGCACCCTTTGACTGTAAGCACGGTCCAGATTCCACAGCCTGAAGTGCTCACCACCTATATAATCAATCCCTCTATACTGGTATGTTACGCAAAGTCACCCTTCTCCTCGTTGTTGTTATGCTTGCCGCTACCACAACGGCAACAGCGCAGGAAGTTCAACGCATCACTTTTGATGATGCCGTAACGATTGCACTGGAAAACAACGTGTTGCTTCGCCGCGCAGCGAACAACCTTGAACTCGACGAAATTGGCCTTTCCCAGCGCCGCTCAGCATACCTGCCAAACTTACGCCTGGGTATCAATGGGAGCCAGAACTACGGACGAAACTTTAGCCAGGAGACCCTGACGTTTGTTGATCAAACGACCAACCGTTTGTCCGCTTTTGCTTCCAGTGGCGTTTCTTTGTTTGAGGGAATGGGACGCGTTTCTGCTGTCAAGCAGGCGCAGAATGCTGTTGAAGCCGGCGATTCCGATTACGAACGCCAGCGCCAGACTGTTGTGTTCTCTGTGATGTCAAACTACCTGGCCTTGCTCGAGCGCCAGCAGCAAATCGAAATCCAGCAGGAAAACCTGGAATCACAACGTCAGCAACTCCAGCAGATCCAGGAATTTACCAACGTAGGCTCACGTCCTATTTCAGACCTGTATCAGCAGCAAGCAGCAGAAGCCAGTGCAGAGTTGAACCTGCTGAACGCAGAACGTGCCTACCAGCTTAGCGAAGTCAACCTTATCCAGGTGCTGCAGCTTGATCCATTTGGCTCGTACGAATTTGTAGCTCCTGAAGTAGGGGATGCAGATCTCGTGATGCAGCAATACAACGTCGAAGACATGTTGCGTGAAGCATTCACCCAGCGTCTCGATCTTAAAGCCCGCGAATATGACATTGTGGCTGCTGAAGAAGGTGTGCGTGCTGCACGCTCGGGCTTCTGGCCAACACTGAGTCTAAGTTTTGGTACCAACTCAAGCTATGATGACCAGAGCCAGTTTAACTTCAGCGATCAGTTTACAGATATTCGCCGTAGCAGCAACATTGGCTTCAGCGTTGGTATCCCCATCTTTGACAGATTCCAGACAAGAAATCTTGTAGAGCAGTCGCGTGTGAGCTATAACAATGCCCGACTCTCGCTGGAAGATCTACAGCAGAACATTGCACTCGACGTTCGCCAGTCTTTCCTCGACTACCTGACAGCTGAGAAAAGCCTTGATGTAACCGAAAAGCAGTTGATCTCTGCTGAGCAGGCACTCACAGCCGAGCAGGAACGGTACAACGTAGGCGCGGCAACGCTCGTAGAGCTTTCCCAGGCGCGTGCGAATTTTGTGCAAGCGCAAAGCGACCGCAATCAGGCTCGGTTCGACTTTATCTTCCAGAAAAAGTTGATTGATTATTACATGGGTAAACTCAACCCAACAGAACAACTTTTCAACCAGCCATAGTTAAAACGTAGCTGAAAAGCAGAGCAAAACCTTGAAGGTTTAGCAAACCACGGGATTGCGCGTTTAAGTTTGACCTAAAAAAACCTTAAACTGTGCTGTCCCCCTCCTTGAACTTTGCAAACGTAATATGGCTAAGAAAAAAACCAGTGCCACCAAGTTAATTCTGATGCTCATTGGGGCTGTTATCTTACTGATTGCCATCGGTGGCGGTTTAAACGCTGCAGGTGTATTTGGTGAGAAAGAAGAAGGCACTGTAGTAGAAACCACCGACACCGAAACCCGCAGTATCACCCAGGTTGTTACCGCATCTGGTCGTGTACAGCCCGAAATCGAAGTAAGTATCAGCCCGGATGTCCCCGGCGAAATCATCGCATTGCCCGTTATTGAAGGGGATCGTGTAGAACGCGGTGAACTGCTTGCGCGGATCAGGCCTGATGACTACAAAGCCCAGGTAGAGCGTGGCGAAGCCATGGTGCTCCAGTCAAAAGCCGTGCTTGCCCAGCGTCGTGCTGATATGCTGAATGCTGAGCTCGAACTCAAGCGGCAGGAAGACCTGTACCAAAAGCAGGCAATTTCCCAGTCGGAGTATCAGCGCGCGCAAACCCAGTATGAAGTTGCCAAAGCTGCCCACGAAGCTTCTGATTATGCAGTACAGAGTAGCGAAGCGCAATTGCGCGAGTTCAAGGAGCAATTGGATAAAACAATTATCTATGCGCCGATGAGTGGCACCATTAGTATGCTGCTTGTAGAGCTTGGCGAACGTGTGGTTGGCACCAGTCAGATGACAGGTACCGAAATGATGCGCGTTGCAAAACTCGACCAGATGGAAATCGAGGTTGATGTCAACGAGAACGATGTTGTAAACGTGAGCATCGGCGATTCCGCTGCCATCGAAATCGATGCGTATCCGGGGCGTGCATTCAAAGGTATTGTAACCGAGATTGCCAACTCTGCCCGCGTATCAGCCGCCGGCACGCAAGAGCAGGTAACCAACTTCCCGGTCAAAATTCGTATCAAAGATGTGCATAACAATGCCGCCAACCAAACCCTGGCCGAAGCGCAGTCGATTGATACTGAAGAAGTGCCTGTGCCTGATGAAGATGCACCGAACTTCCGTCCGGGTATGAGCGGTACGGTTGACGTGTTTACCAAAACAGTTTCGGATGTGGTTGTTGTACCTATCCAGGCAGTGACGGTCCGCGACTTCAATAAAAAACAGAAGCAGTCCTGGAAGCGCGAAGATCGCGAGGAGGAAGAAGAAGCCGAGGCTGAAGAAAGCAGCGAAGACGGCGAAGAAGAAGCCGGCAACGACGAGCCGCTACAGGAAGACCTCCGGAAAGTTGTATTCCTTTTTGCTGATGGCAAAGCCAAAATGGTAGAAGTAGAGACCGGAATTTCTGATGATTCACACATCGAAATTAAATCAGGCCTCACCGGTGAAGAACAGGTAATCATCGGGCCCTACCGCGCAGTAAGCCGCGTACTTGAAGAAGGAGAAGACGTTCGGGTAGACGACTAGTTGTCAGCCCTGTCGTAAATAAATTAATCACCTAGCAAGCATTCATTATGGCCAACGGATCTCGCCCCCTAATCGAGTTGCGCGACATTAGAAAGGTTTACCAGATGGGTAGCCAGGAAGTGCACGCCCTTGCCGGCGTAACGCTGCATGTGCACGCCAACGAATATGTCGCCATCATGGGACCTTCAGGCTCCGGTAAGTCAACCATGATGAACATTGTTGGATGCCTGGATACGCCTACGGATGGGGAGTACCATTTGAATTCCCAAAAAGTAAGCGAGATGACTGACAATGAACTTGCAGACATCAGAAACCGGGAAATAGGGTTTGTTTTCCAGACCTTTAACCTGTTACCACGGGTAAACTGTTTGCAAAATGTTGAGCTGCCACTCGTCTATTCTGGCATGCGCCGCAGTCTGCGCCGTGAACGCGCTGCTGAAGTGCTGCATAGCGTGGGCCTGGGCGAGCGGATGGATCACAAGCCGAACGAGCTTTCGGGTGGTCAGCGCCAGCGTGTAGCCGTAGCCCGTGCACTCGTCAACAAGCCATCGATCATTATGGCTGACGAACCCACGGGTAACCTCGATACACGGACAGGCGAAGAGATCATGCACCTGTTCGAGCAACTCTATCGTCAGGGTAACACCTTGCTGGTGGTTACGCACGAAGAGGACATCGCACAGCATGCGCGCCGTATTATTCGATTGCGTGACGGCTTGATCGAGAGCGATGTGCGGGTGGACAACCCTGTACTGGCCAATGTTGATATGGCTGCAGCCTGATCAAAGAAGGACTTTTTAACTCTGGCAATGCCGGCTATCCTCGATGGCCGGCATTTTTTTGTGCGGTTGGCCATCGTTGAGGTGCGTTGGAGTTAACGATTGTTTCATATCTCTTATTTGGATTAAGTCTAAATAGCATTTATATTCTTTGCGTGTGACACAATGCATAAGTCTCCCGGCTCGCCACCGCTAGCAAGGTCAGTCGGGGGATTTGTTTTGTTTTCTATATAAATACGATCCAACGATGAACAATCAATTCAAACGCACGCAAACGGGTAGTATCGCGTTTGCCTTTATGCTAGCGGTATCAATAGTGGGTTGCGATAGCAGCGACCCCAATCCGGCAGCCCCAGGTATCGGCGGCAGCATGTTACAGGTTGAAGGCGGCCGCGGCACAACGGTAGCCATTCCGCTTACCCTTGACGCGGAAGCAGGTATCAAGTCGCTTTCTGTGGCCGTTGATGGAGGTCCGACTGCGTTGCTGACGCTAAATGCAATGCAGACCACTTATACGCACGAATTTGAGATCCCTGCGACAGCAACCTATGGCACTGTTTTCAACTTGCTCTTCACACTCGTTGATGAGGAAGACCTAAGCTCTGAGGTTACTGCAATGGTGACCACTGGCAAGGTGATCGACACACCTGCTACATATACATTCACGCGGAATGGTGAGTCATCTGTTTCATACAGCGGACAAACGGAGCGTCTTGATCAATTGGAAGAAATAAAAGACTATCTAAAGCTTGCTGACGCCGGCGATGCCATTAGTGAGCAAGTGCTTCTGGATATGTATGCCAATACCGGTGAAAACGGTGGTGGCAACTACAGCTTCTCATCTACCAAGCAGTTGAAGAACAAAACCTTTCAGCCGGATCTCGATGTCCAGTTGTTCGAGGATCTCTTTGCCAGAGCGGCGGCTGCGAGTGTTGATGGTAACAGCGGGGTTACGGCGGCCAACGGCGTAGCCGGCCTAATTACTCGCGAAAATAGCGGCAATACCATTTTGGTAGATGAGAACGGTCGCGAGTTTACCCAGCTGATCGAAAAAGGGCTGATGGGTGCGGTGTTCTACAATCAGATTTACAACACCTACCTCACCTCTGAGCGGATTGGGAATGACGTGGAGAACGTGGCGCTTGCTGAA
The DNA here is from genome assembly GCA_965263205.1 of Rhodothermales bacterium. Classification (GTDB taxonomy): domain Bacteria; phylum Bacteroidota; class Rhodothermia; order Rhodothermales; family JAHQVL01; genus JBCCIM01. The sequence goes on along the minus strand of CBDHHF010000014.1, from coordinate 514,215 downwards.
GGGAAAAATTATACAGCGATGGAGCACCACTGGGATGAGGCATTTGGCTACTGGGATCCTCCAGTAGACTTTAGCTCAAACTGGCCGGCTGAACGGGCCAGTGAAGATCGCTTCTGGAGCCATTACTCAAACACGGTCGACAACGTCAACAATGGATTGCTAGGCACCAACAGTATGCTGATGAACGCATACCTGGAGGGTCGTGCTGCAATCGTGAACAACGACGTTGCGACGCGTGATGCACAACGCGATGCGCTTTACCAGACACTGGAGTTGGTTGCTGCAGCTACGGCGGTCCACTACATCAATGACACCATTGAATTCCTGGGTGAAGGTAACACAGGAGAAGCATTCCATGTCCTTTCAGAAGCATGGGCTTTTACAAATGCACTGCGCTACAGTCCGCAGCGAACCATGAGCCTGGATGACCTTGAAACAATCATGGAATCCGACTTCGGTGCGGATGGGAATTTTTGGAATGCTACAGTTCTCGGCTTGAATACTGCAAAATCCAAGCTGGTTACTGCATTTCCTGATCTGGCGCCTGTACAGGATGAACTGTAAAAAGATAGATGAGAAATCTGCATCAATATAGATACGCACTGCTGCTTTTTGCAGGCTTAATGGTGTTCGGTATTGCCTGTGACAATGCTGGCGAAAACGAGGGGCCAGACGAGCCGCCGGCTAGTTTTGATCGGGCTGCGATGCTTGAGAGCCTGGGCAGGAATGTAATCCTGCCCAGGTATCTCGCTTTTCAGGCGAGTACCAATGGCTTGCAATCGGCAGTTGCTGCATTTGCTGCTGATCCTTCTGGTGATAATCTGGCAGCAGCGCAGGACGCGTTGCAGCAGGCAAGGCTCTTGTGGCAGGATGTAAGCATGTTTCAGTTCGGGCCAGCTGAGTCGGTTGCACTGCGCGGTGTGCTAAACACCTATCCAGCGAGTACAGACCAGATAGGCGCAAACATCACCTCAGGGTCGTATGTGCTGGGCTCCATTCAGAACATCGCGGCGGGCGGTTTTCCTGCCATGGATTATCTCCTGCATGGTGAAGCGCTTACCGCGGACGACGTATTGGTTTGGTATACAACAGATGCGCAGGCAAGTGAGCGCATGCAGTACCTGGTTGATAACGCCGCGTTCGTAGCATCGAATGTGGACTTTGTTGTTAACGACTGGCAAGAAGCCGGCGGCAATTACCTCGGCACCTTCCTGAGCCCCGCAAAGGGCGGCACCGACGTGGGGAGCTCGACGGGAGAACTGGTCAATGCGATGGTTCAGCATTTTGAGCGGTTCACACGCGATGGAAAGATTGGTATTCCTGCCGGCGTACGGAGCGCAGGTGTGCCGCGGCCGCGGGCTACCGAGGCATTTTATGGGGGCTATTCGTTGTCACTTGCACGCGCAAACCTGGTTGCGCTACAGCGACTTTTCCGTGGCGCCGGCATCACGTCCAATGATGGACTGGGCCTTGAAGAATACCTCGAGTTTTTAGGTGAAGACGCACTTGCAGCCGATATCATTACAACACTTGATGAAAGCATCGGCATGCTGGATACCCTGTCCGATCCTTTAAAATCCCAAATCGATGACGATGTAAACGACGTTGTGGCGGCCTTTACAAAAATGCAGGAGCTGGTCGTTTTGCTCAAAGTCGACATGACCTCGTTCCTTGGTATCACCATAACGTTTCAGGATAATGACGGCGATTAGGTGAGTCTGCTACGGCGACATATCACCCCGGCAGTATCGATCGCACCCCTGGCTATGCTACGGGTGCTTTTCGGCTTTATTATGCTGGTTAGCGTGATCCGCTTTGCGGTGAAAGGATGGATCTATGATTTGTACATCGCGCCGGCATATCACTTCACCTTTTATGGCTTCGATTGGGTACAGCCTTTCGGTGCACTCGGCATGTATGTGGTCTTCGTTGTTTTGGCGCTGGCTGCCCTTTGCATCATGCTGGGCTTGCACTACAAGGTAGCAGCGGTGACGTTTTTTCTGCTCTTTACGTACGTCGAGTTGATCGACAAATCGAACTACCTGAACCACTACTACTTTGTCAGTATCATCAGCTTTTTACTGATCCTGGTGCCGGCGCATCGGCATTTTTCGATGGATGTGCTGCGGAAGCCGGCATTACACGTTGATGAAGTACCCGCATGGACCATCAATATTTTTAAGCTGCAACTTGGCATTGTATACGTGTTTGCCGGCCTGGCAAAGCTCAATGCGGATTGGTTGCTCGAGGCGCTGCCATTGCGCATTTGGCTGCCGGCCATGTCGCATTTGCCCATAATCGGTGGGGTACTTGCGCTTCCTGAAACGGCTTATGTGTTCAGTTGGGCCGGCGCATTGTACGACCTGACGATTGTGTTTTTCTTGCTTTACCATCGAACACGCCCGTGGGCGTATGGTGCAGTGATCGGTTTCCACCTGATGACGGGCCTGCTTTTTCAGATCGGCATGTTTCCCTACATCATGATGCTCTGCACGCTGATTTACTTCTCGCCAGCGTTCCACCAAAAACTTATCGCTCGTTTGCGTGATTGGATTTCGCGGCTCGTTGGTCTCTTTTCGGCAGAAAGACGCAAACCACTTGCCGAGACTGGCCGATACTACGCCCCTGCACATAGTCGCTGGTTGGCCACGGTGCTCGTCTTGCATTTTGCGTTGCAATTATTGCTGCCATTGCGTTCCGCATTGTATCCCGGAGAGCTGTTTTGGACAGAGCAAGGTTACCGATTTTCCTGGCGCGTGATGCTGATGGAGAAAGCTGGCTATGCCGTGTTTCGCGTGCAAGACCCAGCATCGGGTCGCGCATGGGAAGTGGCTAATTGGGACTATTTGACGCCCAGTCAAGAGAAAATGATGGCCACACAGCCAGATATGATGCTACAATTTGCGCACTTCCTTGAGCAGCAGTATGCACAGGAGGGGATTGAAGATGTTGCCATTACAGCTGATGCGTTTGTCACGCTGAACGGCAGGAGAAGCCAACGATTTATTGATCCCACGGTGGATCTGACAGCCATGCCGCGTGGATACGGCAGTAAAACCTGGATTTTGCCCTTCACGGAAAAATGAAGACACCACACCACATCATCAGCTTAGTATTTCTGTTTGCAGGCTGGCTGGTTGCCAGTCCAGCAGCAGTAGCGCAGTATTATGCGCTTTCCGGTAAAGTAGCAGACACGGCCGGCAAACCGGTTGAGTATGCCAGTATTTTTGTAACTACCCCGGTGGCGTCATACGCAGGTAGTGAAGATCAAACGCTGGTGGACGCCACGTTGTCGGCCCAGACCACCGCAAAAGGGCGCTACGCGGTGGAAGGTTTGCTCCCTGGTCGGTATAACGTCACTGCCTTTTATTCGGGCAAAGAAGTTGTGACGCATACCATCGAGGTTGAAAACGAAGACGTAAAGCTGTCATTTGTTTTAGCTGATCTTGAACGTAACCTGGACGAAATTACGGTAGACGCTGCCAATGCGGGTGCCTTTGGTATCAAGCGTTTGCGGGCTGTCGAAAAGGACGGGATTTACGACGCGAGGAAAAACGAGGTGGTGGTAATTGATGAAGTGCCGGCAAACCTTGCAACGAACAACAGCCGGCAAATCTATGCAAAAGTAGCGGGCCTCAACATTTGGGAGAGCGATGGGGCTGGCGTACAGCTTGGGATCGGTGGACGTGGTTTGAGCCCAAATCGCAGCTCCAATTTTAATACGCGACAGAACGGCTATGATATCGCTGCTGATGCTCTCGGATATCCTGAAAGCTATTACACACCTCCAGCGCAGGCTTTGGCATCTATTGAAGTCATTCGTGGTGCTGCTTCGTTGCAATACGGGACGCAGTTTGGGGGCGTGATCAACTTTCGATTTAAAGAAGGGCCGGCTGATAAACCCATTGCATTGTCTTCTACGCAAACCCTGGGTGGCTATGGCCTGTTCAATTCGTTTAACAGCCTGGGAGGAACGCTGGGCAAGCTAAGCTACTACACGTTTTACCAGCGCAAGCAGAGCAGCGGGTGGCGTCCTAATGAAGAACTGAATCAAGATGTAGCGTATGGTAGCCTGCGCTATCAGTTCTCCACCGATTGGTCGGTCAAAGGAGAGTATACCTTCATGTCTTACCTGGCGCACCAGCCGGGGGGGCTGACAGATGCCCAGTTTGAAGAGAATCCCCGTCAGTCAAATCGGGAAAGAAACTGGTTTGGTGTTGACTGGAACCTGTTTTCTTTGTCTTCTGACTACCGCTTCTCAGGGCGTACCAATCTGAATACTCGATTTTTTGCTCTCCATGCCGGGCGCGATGCATTAGGAAACCTCGATCGCATAGATCGCCTCGATTTTGGCGGCAACAGAGATTTGTTGATGGACCGGTTCAACAACTGGGGCAATGAAACGCGGTTGATCCATCGGTATCCGTTCTTGCAAAGTATGTCGGTGTTTTTGGTTGGGACCCGCTATTACAAAGGTACGACCGATCGGATGCAGGGAGAGGGTTCTGCCGGCGATGATGCCGTCTTTGCATACAACACCCCAAATTTCCTCGAAGGCTCCGATTTCGATTTGCCTAACACAAATGTATCTGTTTTTGCTGAGAATATTGTGAACCTGGGGACCCACTGGAGTATTGTGCCTGGTGTCCGTTTCGAATACATCAAGACGGAAGCCAATGGCTATTACCGCAATACGGTTCGCGATTTGGCCGGCAATGTGCTGATCGACGAGCGCATCGATGAGTCGCGCGGGCACACCCGCAGCTTTGTGTTCTTTGGACTGGGGGCCAGCTACAAGAAGAATCCCACCTTTGAGCTGTATGGCAACATCTCCCAGAATTATCGGGCGATAAATTTCAACGATATCCGGGTAAGCCTGGGTAGCCTTGAAGTCGACCCTGAAATCCACGACGAGCGCGGATTTAATATCGAACTCGGGACGCGGGGGGTATCGCATGGCTTGCTGAACTACGACATCAGCCTTTTCCATTTAGCCTATAAAGACCGCATTGGAACGGTGTTACGCAGTGCACCAAATCCACAGTTCAATAATCTTGTTGACCGGACATTCAGGTTCAGGACGAACGTTGCAGACGCTGCAATTTATGGGTTTGAGATGTATGCAGAGTTGGACGTGCTCAAACAGTTTACACGTAGCAAGGGCGATACGCGACTTTCAGTGTTTACCAATCTCGCATTAATTCATGCGCGCTATACGAATACCGAAGAAGCCGGCATTAAAGGCAATCGTGTTGAGTTGGTGCCTGAATACAATCTGAAGACGGGGTTCACGTTTGGCACTGGCGCATTCGAACTGGCCTGGCAACTCGCCATGGTTGGTGAGCAATTCTCAGACGCCTCAAATGCCATCAGAACGCCAACCGCTATTGAAGGGATTATTCCTGCATACGCGGTTATGGATTTGTCGACGCGCTATACGTTTAACCGTTATCGTGTAGAACTGGGCGTGAACAACCTGGCCGACACGCAATACTTCACCCGCCGCGCCACCGGCTACCCCGGCCCAGGCATTATCCCATCCGTAGGTCGTTCCTGGTACCTCTCCGCCGGCATAAAAATTTAAGTGCACACGCATCCATCCTGGTGGATGGCTGCTTGTGTAGTTGAAAGTTACAGGTTGCAGGTTTAAGGTGGTTAGGGATTTGCAGAACCTAAGCACTTTTAACTTTCAACCAGCAACCTTCAACCACAAATAAATCTAAGATTTATTTGCTCTTACCCCATCGTGCAAGGCTGGCGTTCTTCTCTGTACTCAAACCGTACCGGCAGGTCGATTTTGCGCGTTACCATCACCTGGAAAGGGACCGATGGTGTGTCGATGACACGGCAATCCCCACCCGGCATGCCAAGCATGTAGCCTAATACCAGTTCATCGCCAATCCGCTCAGCCGACTCAAACTGCACCGTCACGCCTCCGTGATCTGCAGGGACGGCAGCAAACACAACCATCAGCTGGCTAAAGTCGACGTCGCGAAAGGGCAGCACGGTTTTCATCTTTTCGCTGTAAGCAACCCATGAGAGGGAGTCTTTGACAACGCCTTCCATTTTCTCGTCAAAAGATGCTTGTGAGCCCTGTCCTATGGGCTCAAAATAGACAGCTTCAGCGTTAACCGGCTCTACGAATTCAGCCACGTCGTCATCGGGAGAAGAGCAGCCGGCGCTGAGCAGGATTAAAATACCAAGGATATTGAAAAAGATGGAACTTTTATGTGTGCAATACATGTGTTCCTGTGTGTGAATGATAGCGGGTGGAATACCATCAAAACTGTTTAATCGAGATCAAGTTGCGGAAATAAAATATGGACGACCGCATCATCATCCGGGGTGCTCGCGAACACAACCTCCAGAACATCGATCTGGATATCCCAAGGAATCAATTGGTGGTCATCACCGGCCTTTCGGGCTCAGGGAAATCCAGCCTGGCTTTTGATACCATTTATGCAGAAGGGCAGCGCAGGTACATGGAAAGCCTCAGTGCTTATGCCCGCCAGTTTTTGGGGATGATGGAACGGCCGGATCTCGATTTTATCGACGGCCTGTCGCCTGTAATTTCTATCGAGCAAAAAACAGTTAGTCGTAATCCACGCTCTACAGTTGGCACCGTAACCGAAATTTATGACTTCCTTCGCTTGCTGTTTGCGCGCGCAGCAAAAGCGTACTCGTACGTGTCTGGCGAAGAAATGCGGAAGCAGTCGGATGATGAAATTATTGATCGCATTGCAGCGTTCGAGCCGGGGTTACGCGTAATTTTACTTGCGCCTGTCATCAAAGGGCGCAAAGGGCATTACCGGGAGTTATTCGAGCAAATTGCCAAACAAGGCTTTACCCGGGTGCGGACGGATGGTGACGTTCGGGAAATAGAGAAGGGGATGAAGCTCGACCGGTATAAAACCCACGATATCGAAGTGGTAATCGACCGGCTCGTGATGAAAGAGGATATGCGGAGTCGTATCAGCCAATCGGTTGAAGTGGGCTTGGAGATGGGCAATGGTACCATCATCGCGGCTGTTGAGCAAAACGGTGGTTGGGAAGATCGGCTGTTTAGCCGGCACCTTTACGCGGAGAATGACGGCATTTCATACGATGATCCTTCGCCAAACTCGTTCTCGTTCAACTCTCCCTATGGTGCATGTCCCGAATGCAACGGGTTGGGCAGCAAGCGCGAACTGGATCCGCTGTTAATTATCCCGGACGACAAAAAAACCATTGCTGAAGGGGCCATCCAGCCGCTGGGCAAACCACGTGACATCTGGATTTTCAGCCAGTTGCGGGCCGTTGCCAATGTGTATGGATTCGACTTTGACACGCCGTTCAAAAAGCTGACGGATATTCAGCAGTCGGTCATTATGGAAGGCGCCGGCGATCAACAATTTGATATCACCTACAAGTACAAAAATCGCGAGGTGAACTACAAACACCGCTTTGGGGGTGTGAATCAGCATATCTGGCACACGTACAGCAACACCTCGTCTTCTTCATCGCGTAAATGGGCGGAGGCCTACATGCGGGAGATGGCGTGTAGCGAGTGCAACGGGGGCCGGCTTCGGAAAGAGAGCCTTTCCTACCGTATTGGTGAGAAGAACATCGCTGAGTTGGTGGAGATGGATCTGTCTTCTTTGCGTGGCTTCTTTCAAAACCTGAAACTCACGCAGCGTCAATGGATTATCGCGCGGCCCATCGTAAAAGAAATCCGCGAACGCCTGGACTTCCTGATTAACGTTGGGGTTGGCTACCTGAGCCTGGATCGTTCCGCAAGAACCTTGTCTGGTGGCGAGAGCCAGCGAATCCGATTGGCTACGCAGATCGGTACGCAACTCGTCGGGGTGCTGTATATCCTCGACGAACCAAGCATCGGGTTGCATCCCCGGGATAACGACAAGTTGATTGCGTCGCTGCGGCAGTTGCGCGACATGGGAAATTCTGTGCTTGTAGTGGAGCACGACCGTGAAATGATTGAGACGGCCGACTTTGTAATTGATCTCGGTCCGGGCGCCGGCGAATACGGCGGGCACGTAATTGGTGAGCACCCGCCAAAGAAACTACCGCTTCGCAAAAATGGGCATGAAAGCCTGACAACTGCCTATTTAACTGGGAAAAAAGGCATTATGCTGCCGGCCAAGCGAAGCCCAGGCAATGGGCACAAGCTTGTGCTGAAAGGAGCTTCTGGGCATAACCTGAAAAAAGATACCCTCATGGTACCGTTGGGTACGTTCACTTGCGTAACAGGTGTCTCTGGGTCCGGGAAATCTTCACTCATCAACCAGACGCTTTACCGCATTCTGGCAAACCACTTCCACAACGCGAAGCATGTACCGCTGGCGTACGATTCGATCGATGGCCTTGAGCACATCGATAAGGTAATCGACATCGATCAGAGTCCCATTGGGCGGACGCCGCGTTCCAATCCAGCTACCTATACCGGGCTGTTCTCGCATATTCGCGACCTGTTTACCCAGTTGCCCGAGTCAAAAATTAGGGGGTATAAGCCTGGTCGTTTTTCGTTTAACGTCAAAGGCGGAAGATGTGAGGCCTGCAAAGGTGCCGGCATTGTTAAGCTGGAAATGAATTTCTTGCCGGACGTGTACGTGGAGTGTGAGACGTGCAAGTCGAAGCGGTATAACACAGAAACGCTTGAGGTGCGTTTCAAAGGCAAGTCGATTGCCGACGTGTTGGAAATGCCCGTGTCAGAAGCGCTGGAGTTTTTCGAAAATGTACCTCGCATCGAACGTAAACTCCGCACCTTGAACTCAGTTGGCCTTGGCTATATTCGGCTAGGACAGCAGGCGACTACACTGTCTGGAGGTGAAGCACAGCGTGTTAAGCTCTCCAAAGAGCTTTCGCGGCCAGGTACGGGCAAAACGCTTTACATCCTTGATGAGCCTACAACAGGGTTGCACTTTGAAGACATTCGTCACTTGCTGAATGTACTTCGTGCGTTGGTCACGAAAGGCAATACCGTGCTGGTTATCGAGCACAACATGGATGTGGTAAAAGTAGCCGACCATGTGATTGATCTCGGACCAACGGGAGGTGCTGCTGGCGGGCATATCCTGAGTGCCGGCACACCAGAAGAAGTAGCTGCTGCGGATACGTCGACCTCCATTTATCTAAAAGAAGAACTGGAGCGTTCACAAGTAGAGGCGTCAGCAGAATCTGAGCAACTCGATCTCGAGTCGCTCGCCGGGGACGCTGATGACGTAGAGGACGAAGAACCTGAAATCGAAGAGGAAAAAGAGGAGCTTGCAGAGAAGGAGTAGGGATGCGCGTCCACGCATAGCTAAAACAGACAGGCACCAAATCAAAAAGGCCTCTCCCGGCAAGGGAAGAGGCCTTTTTTTGGAGACTTTTTGATGTCAAGCGTAAGCTATGCAGCTTGCTTCTGTCCGGCCATGGCACTCTTGACCATGCTGACGATTGTCATCAGCACGCCGCCGCCTACAGCAGAACCAGCGATGTTGGCAATGAGGCCGCCTTCGCCGCCCAACATGCCTACGAGCTCAAGAAGCTGCATACCGCCGGCGCCCCCAAGAATACCTACAACGGTATTCCAGATTGGACCCAGGCTGAACTTCTTCATTAACATACCTGCCAGGTTGCCGCCTACGCCACCACTAATCAAACTTGCAATTAAACCTTCCATGGTTTAATCCTCCTTATTGGTGAATAATAAAAATGCGGGACGTCAGGATTGAGGGGACACAACGATGGTGGGTCGATGCAACTTAACCCTGACCGCATTCTGGAACACACATGCCATATGACTTGCGCTTTTCCTGATTACAGTATAACAGCAACCTGCTTTTAGATGCAAATGGAGATCGTTTGAATCTGCTTAAGTAGCTGTTTTGTAGTGATTTATACGTGTAATTTATTTGGTTGCCAGACGCAAAAAACGACCATGCTGCTTTCTTTTTTGCTGTCCCGAAGAACCCGCACAATGGGTGCGTGCCGGTGTTTTTATGGTTAAGGTAGTTGTTATGGAAGGGGTGTTATTGCTAAAGAAAATTGTGTTGTCTTAAGGCGCTATGAGAAGTAACGATACCCTTGTTATGACGAATGCTTAGGTAAGCGGCTATGTACCAGAAGAGATAGAAGGTTGCCCATCAAGCGCCATAGCTGTGGAGCTAATGCGCCAAAAGTAACGCCAGGAATACTGTAACCGTGAGGACGGAGAGGAGGAAACAGGCTTATCATTATGCATCCGTTTCATTGCATGTGCTGTCGGTGAATTCCCCCGCAGTGTCTATCGTTTTTTGTCTGTCCTTGAACCCTCCCTTCCAACCTTGGCCGACGTGCCGGCCAGTGCCAATACATTATGTCTGCTGTTGCTTCGATCAGTCACCTTGCGCGCAAGGAGATCCTCAAATTTGCGTCTGTCAATAAATCTGTCTCCAGTTCTATGCAACGCCTGTTGCATACTGCTGCACGCGCGCTCACTGTACCTGCTGCATTTTCTGCCATATTTGACGATCAGGGTGAACTCAAAGTCCACACCTGGTATGGCTTCGATGCATCCGCTTCTCCTGAGAGTAGCTTCTTGGATGCCTCGCTTATCCTCACGGAGGATTACAAAATCATCAACGATACAACCAAGCATCCAACCTTTGCCAATGATGTTTGGGTGACAAACGGTGGTGTTCGTTTCTTTGCGGCCTTCCCGATTTGCACCTCTTCCAAGGCACTCATTGGTATGTTTTGTGTCTTGGACAGCGAACCGCGTAATCTGACAAGCGATCAGCACAAAATATTGAAAGACTTTAGTGGCATTGCTTCAGAAGCCGTGCTGCTCAGGTTGGAAAACTCGCTCATCAAACAGGCTTCCCAGAAAATCCAGCACGCTAAAGTGCGGTATGAGAAGCGCCTGGACCGCGTAGTGTCAAGTTTACCTGTTCCGTTTTTTGCGGTAGATAAAAAGGGCAACGTGCAGACCTGGAACCGGTCGTGTGTTGATAGTTTTGGCTACACACAAGATGAAGTCTCCGGTACCCCTGTTGTTAAGTTGTTGTCTGCTGAAAACATGGACAACAAAATTGAGGTACTGGTGCAGCGTGTGTTCAATCGCCGGCGCATTTCGGGGATCAAACTTGCGATAGTGACAAAAGACGGCAGCGAAAAAGAAGTGTTATGCCGGCTTTTCCCCTATTTCGATAGCGATGGCAACGTTGAGAAGTGCGTGTTTGTCAACACAGAATTGACAGCATCACAATGCTCCGATGAAGCATTTCACGAAACGCAGGCGCAGTACAGAGAGATCGCCGCAGATCTCATGCGGCTCAAAACGGCGTTTTTGTCTAACATGAGCCACGAAATTCGGACGCCTCTGACATCTATCATTGGCTTTGCCGACATTCTCGGTGAACAGGTCGATGATGCCAACCGTGAGTTTACCCAACTGATCGAGGAAAGCGCGCAACGGCTCATGGATACACTCAGCGCAGTGCTTGATCTTGCACAATTGGAGGCGCATTCGCTGGAAATAAAGCTGGAACCGACGGATCTGGTTGAACACGTCACCATGGTGGTTGATGAGTTCAAAGACATGGCCGAGGAAAAAGGATTAGAGCTTCGGGTTGACGCCGAAGAAGGCATTGCTGCCGGCGTTTTCCTGGACCAGGATGCCCAAAAGCGCGTGTTGCAAAACCTTGTGAGCAACGCCATTAAGTTTACGAGAAAAGGATCCGTTGTCCTCGCGATAGAAGCCGATCAGGAATCTGTACTATTGTCCATAAAAGATTCTGGCATTGGCATTGGTAAAGAGTTTTTACCGCACATCTTCGACGAGTTTCAGCAAGAGTCCAAAGGTATTTCACGCGTCTTTCAGGGGAGCGGCCTTGGTCTGGCCATCACCAAGCGACTGGTTGAATTGATGGGGGGTACCATTGAAGTAGAGAGCAAAAAAGGCAAAGGTACAACCTTCACCATTACCTACCCGCGGCATGTAACCGAGTACCTGGCTGCGTAATTTGATTCATCTGGCAGGAAACAGGAAAGGGACCACAAGAATTCCTATTATGTGGCGTTGCCCATACGTTGGTCTTATCTCTTTTCATGTCTGCTCGCGAAAAATTATCCCTTGAAATCAAAGCAGAAGCCAGGCGGCTTGGGTTTGATGCATGTGGCATCTCGGAGGCAACGCAGCTTGACGAAGAAGCCCGCCGGCTCGAGGTGTGGCTTGAAGCCGGCCGGCAGGGGACCATGGATTGGATGGGGCGCAATTTTGAAAAACGCGTCGATCCCCGCAAACTGGTAGAAGGCGCTCGCTCTGTCATCTCTGTCCTCCATAACTATTATCAGCCGATTCCGCACCAGGACGATCCATCCATTGGCAAAATTAGCCGATATGCCTGGGGCGATGACTATCATCTTGTCATGAAAGAGCGCCTGTACGAGCTCTACAATTGGATCGAAGAACGGGTTGGTGAAATTAGCGGACGTGCGTTTGTTGACTCTGCACCCGTGCTTGATAAAGCCTGGGCAAAACGGAGCGGTTTGGGATGGATGGGTAAACACACAAATCTGATCAACCGATCGTTAGGGTCGTTCTTTTTTATAGGTGAGTTAATTCTCGACGTCCCCCTCACGCCAGATGGCCCAATTCCGGATTACTGTGGCTCGTGTACGCGTTGTATCGATGCCTGTCCAACAGACGCTATCTACGCACCGTATGCAGTAGATGCGAACCGTTGCATCTCATACCTCACCATAGAGCACCGGGCTGACGACATTCCGCAGGGGTTGCAGGATAACCTGGATAACTGGATTTTTGGGTGCGACGTGTGCCAGGATGTTTGTCCCTGGAATAAGTTTAAGCAGCCCGCGCGCGAACCGCGTTACGAGGCCCGGGAAGGGATGGTAGCAACCCGTTTAGAGGAATGGCTGGAGATAGACCTGGAGGCATTCCGCCGGCAGTTCAAGAAAAACCCGGTTAAACGAACTAAATTTGAAGGGTTCAAGCGGAATGTCAGGATGGCAATGCAAGCCGCGTCATCCAAAGACAGCGACGCTTCGTAGACGCAACTCTGGATAAAAGAAAAGGCCGAATTCAACATGGGAGGTGTGTCAAATTCGGCCTAAAGGCTTGCAGTTAAAATCTATATACATGCACTGCTTGGCTGATCGACCTCTTGCAGGCATCTATGTGCTTAATTTCTGTACCCAAGGTACCATATCATTGAAGCTGCAGCAATCACATACCCATGTGGTTTTTTGAAAAAGATTGGCAGTACGTGTGGTTTGGATTGGTAGTGTGGGCAAACTACCCATACAGTTGGTAGAAAAGGCGCATGATGAACAAGTCATAGGCACATGGTAGGGCCACCGCTTCTTTGCTATAAAATCTTTGCACAGGTCTATATTGTGCACAGTCGGGTTACCACGCATCAAGGTTATCGCTTCCTACTTTACCCGGCGCCTGTACTGTCAAGCATTTAGTGAGTTATCAAAGGCTGAATTTTTGCCCAGATGAGATCTGTTTCTTGGGCCCGACCCCATCCGGCGTCAATCGCGCGCGGACTAATTGCATTTTGCTGTTTTCTGCTTCTTGGCATGGAAGCACAGGGGAATAGTATACCCTACAGGCTTTACACCATTTCTGACGGACTGTCTCACGAAAACATCCAAAACCTGGAGCAGACGCCGGATGGCCGGCTTTGGGTAGGGACATCTGCTGGACTGAGTTTTTACACCGGTGCCGGCTTTGTGCCCGTCCGGTTTATCGACGCAAACAGTACCGTCAATGTACTCGAGATTGAACCACTCGAGAATGACGATGTATGGGTAGCCACGCGGCAATTGGGGATCTGGCAGGTACGTTATCACCACGCGGTTCAACCCTTTCCCGAGCTTGCGGATGTGAAAGCAAGTCGTATTATTGCTCGTAATGATTCCCTGTATATTTTTGCCGAGCAAGAGGTGTGGCAGGTATCATTAAACGATTACGCCCTGTCGCAAAAGGATTACCATTTTATGCCCTCGGAAATGGACCATGCGATTGCTGGAGCACTCGTGCCCAACATTGTAAGTGCAGATATTGCTGTAGACGGTGGCAAATGGGTCCTGGATAGCGCGCGTGGACCTGGCCGGCTTCTCGCGGATGGTAGCATTGAATTTCTGGACGAAGAAATAAGAGAGGGATGGTATGCGCTGCGTTTTGATGAAGCCGGTACGGCATGGGTGACAAACCAGCAACACGGCCTGTTTCGATTCAATCCGCAAGACGGTATGCTGGAACAGGTACTTACCGAGGCTGGATTGCGTCATATCTGTATCACGCCAAACATGATTGTACTCTCGTCTTACAACCATGGCGCGATGTTCTGGAGTTTGATGAAAGATGGGCTGATGATGTCCATGAACGAAAAGGCAGGGCTGCCTACAAATCGCGTGAATTGTATGTATCGCGATCACGAAGGGAATGCATGGATCGGTTCACAGATTGGATTAATCCAGATTAGCCACCCAGGCGTCATGCATCTCATGGAAGTGCAGAATCGTCCATTGCTTGCGCTGAACGCCGTATATAATCATCAAGATCAATCGGTTTGGGCGAGTTCAGAATCTGAAGGATTGTTTCAACTGTTTCCTCAGCGTAAGTCGGTCTTGCCAGCAGGGGAAAACCGCTGGTCTGATTTATTTGAGGGTGCAGATGGCCAGATGCATGCCCTGGGCGGCAGCGGCTGGTTTACCTACGACGCAACCGGTGAATGGCACCAACGGGAGGTCTTTTCCGGTGGGTACCACGGTGATGTCGACAAAGACGGCAACGGCTTTTTCTGGCATGCAGATGGAATTTATGTGCATAAGCCTGGCCGTCAGCCCTCCGCCGTATTTCGTTGGCCACTCGAAGAGCAAGATTTCCACAGACAAACCCTGACGAAAGACAAAGAAATTTATCTGTGGGCGAATGGACAGGTATTAAAAATTGATACGAAGTACCGTTCGCAGCAAATTGATGCGTACCCCGCGCGCCTGGTTCGTAATGTAGGCAATTATCGAAATACGACAGTCAACGACATCGTTGTTGATCACCTTGGAAGAACGTGGGTTGCGCTGCTGAGCAGTGGGTTGTTATGCGTTGAGCCTGATACAACGATGCAATTGCTGCCAGGTTATCATATCGAAAAGTTGTCGCTTGAAGGAGATAGCTTACTCATCGCAAATGCGCGCGAGGGACTTTTTGTGTTTAACCTGCCGGTTGGGGGGAAGCAGGCCGGCAAAGCGAAGAAAGGTAAGCGAAGCCCCAAGTCCGGCGCACATCTTCGCACAGATGCAGCCATCCGATATCACCTGACGCAGTCTGACGGCCTCATGTCGAGTACGGTATCCGGGGCGGCTTTCACCAAGCAGTTTTTATGGGTGACGCATCCAGGAGGCATCTCGCAAATTCCACGGCAATTGCTCAATCGGGAGGCGCCAATACCACAGGTGTTGCTTACGAGCATCAATTATAATGGGATTTCGCGTTCGCCGTATAAAGACGTAGAGCTGAAAGCATCTGACACAAACATCGGGTTTGAATTCAGTGCAACTACATTTTCACATCCGCACCAGATTGAGTATCGGTACCGATTGAAAGGGCACCAGGCCAAGTGGTCCACAACCAAAAAGCCGTCTGTGCATTTTGCAAGTCTGCCGGCGGGCTCGTACGAGTTTGAGGTACAGGCAACCACATCAAAAGAGACATACGGCCAGCCCATCTCCTACAATTTTGAGATCCCCGTTCCCTATTACCAGCGGCCTACATTCTGGATGGCTATCCTGGTACTCGTGATGATTCTCTCGTATTACCTGCACCTGTATCGCCTGCGGTCCATGCTTCAGGTAGAGCGGACGCGGACGCAGATTGCTATGGACTTGCACGATGACATTGGGAGTTCGCTAACGAGCCTTTCGTTTATGTCGAACCTGGCGCTGCAGCGGACCCAGGATCAGCCGGCTAGCGAAGAAATCTCGCCAATCTTGAAAGAGATAGGCTCCATGTCGAGTGAACTGGTTGATAACATGCTCGACATCGTTTGGTCTGTTGACCCGAAGCAGGACGCCGTTGGTAGCGTGATTCAGCGCTTGCAGGCGTTCTATCAGCGGGTGCACGATGCTTCTGACATCACGATCAACTGGAAAGTGGAAGACAGTGTGCGTAAGATTGTATTGCCGCCACGCTCGCGCCGAAATCTCTACCTGATTCTCAAAGAGGCAATCAATAACGCAATCAAACACAGTGGTGCTGATCGGATCGATGTAGCGATGACGCAGGACCTGGTCCTGTTGCACGTTGTAGTACAGGATTATGGAAATGGTTTTGATACCGATCTTATTGAAAACGGCTATGGGCTGACCACCATGCAGGACCGGGCTAAAGAATCTGGTGCGACATTTGAATTACGCGCAGCAGCCGGCTCTGCTACGACAGTCTATTTAAAATGGCCTATCCGTAAATATGCTTCCTGACCAGACTGAAATTGCTGAATTGATACGCGTTGCAATTGTGGAGGACCACAAGTCGCTGCGTGAGGGGATGGAGTGGATGCTGGGTTCATCCGCCGGCTACGTCTGTATTGGGGCCTATGGTTCATGTGAAGAGGCGCTCGATTTTTGGGCGAGACGGCCCTTGCAAGCCGGCGACGTGGTGTTAATGGATGTCGGGTTGCCGGGCATGAGTGGCACCCAGGGGGCCGGCCTGGTCAAAAAGCACTATCCAGAGGCGCAGGTGATTATGCTCACCATGCGCGAGGAAACGGACATTATTCTTGAGGCGATCCAGTCGGGTGCTGTCGGGTATTTACTCAAATCCACGCCACCAAATGAAATCCTCCAGGCTATCCAGACGGTTGTTGAGGGCGGAAGCTCGCTGTCAGGGCCTGTTGCCATGCGCATCCTCGAGCAATTTAAACCTGATAATAACCCGAATATCAAGGAATTCAACCTGTCCGAACGCGAAATGCAAATTTTGCAGGGACTGGTTGATGGGCTGACGTATAAAATGCTTGCCGAAGCTTTGTTTATTAGCATCGATACGGTGCGCTCGCACATCAAAAAGTTATACGAAAAACTGCACGTGCATTCGAGAAATGAAGCCGTTGCGGTTGCGGTGAACCGGGGTATTCGTCCTGATCCTAAATAGGTCACGGCTTTTCACCTTCCACTCGTTTTACGGGTACATCCAGGGCCAGCGAGTATCCGATTTGTTGCATGGGCGCCCGAAAGGGCAATCTGCTGTCACATCTTCTTTCCTAATACGTAGACTGTTATCTTGATAAGATATCTTCAGTCTCCATTTCGAAAGTTTGAGATCCATGCAACTAAGAAAACTGATACCCTTTTGTGCTGTGCTCGTACTCGTGGCTGGCAGTCTGTCTGCTTGCGAGAATCCCGAAACGCCGGCACATGCGACCAACTCTGCCGACATTATGAAGCACATTGCCCAACTCGATCCGCCGGTTGCCGAAAAGAAGCCCAGGGAATTGGAAAAGCATGGCGATGTACGCATCGATGAGTACTACTGGCTGCGCGAACGGGAAAACCCGGATGTGATTTCCTACCTGGAGGCCGAGAATGCATATACCAAGTCTGTGATGGAGCACACAGAGCCCCTGCAAGAGGCGCTCTTTGAAGAGATCAAAGGCCGCATCAAGCAGGACGACTCATCTGTACCTGTTTTTCGCGATGGGTACTGGTATTACACGCGATTTGAAGAGGGGCAAGATTATCCAATCTATTGTCGGAAGGAAGGGACGATGGATGCTGAAGAGGAGGTCATGCTCGACGTAAACATTTTGGCTGAAGGGCATGAGTATTTTGCTGTTGCCGGCCGCCAGGTTAGTGCCAATAATAATATCCTGGCTTTTGCTCAAGACAACCAGGGGCGTCGCATTTATACCCTCCGCTTTAAGAATCTCGAGACGGGTGAGTTTTACCCGGATGAAATTGAGACGGTCACGAGCAACATGGCCTGGGCCAACGACAACAAAACGCTCTTTTATACCCGCCAGGATCCTACGACGCTGCGTTGGGACAAAGTATACCGGCACGAACTGGGAACGTCTGTTGAGGACGACGTGCTGGTGTACGAGGAAACGGAAGACACGTTTTATGCTTTTGTCTATCGAACCAAGTCGAAACGTTACATGATTGTTGGCTCCAGTCAGACGTTGAGTGCGGAGTACCGGTATGTTGATGCTGATAATCCAACAGGTGCGCTTACGTTAATTCAGGCGCGCGAACGGGGCCTGGAGTACGACGTGGACCACTATGGCGATCACTTCTACATTCGCACGAACCTCGACGCAAAAAACTTCCGACTCATGCGCACGCCGATATTGCAGCCATCTAAAAATAACTGGGAAGAAGTGTTGCCAAACCGGGGCGATGTGTTACTGGAAGGCTTTGAGATCTTCAAAGATTTTCTGGTGGTTAGCGAGCGTAAGAACGGCCTGATGGAATTGCGCATTCGGCCATGGGATGGCAGCGCAGAACACTACATCGATTTTGGTGAGCCGGCATACCTCGCCTACGTGAGTGCCAATCCGTCATTTGATACGCAAACATTGCGTTACGGCTATACATCGATGACGACGCCGACGTCGACGTATGACTATAACATGGTCACCAAAGATCGCGAATTGTTAAAGCAGCAGGAAGTGCTGGGCAGCTTTGATGCTGCAGATTACGTGACCGAACGTTTGTATGCGCCGGCACGTGATGGCGTAAAAATCCCTGTATCACTCGTCTACAAAAAAGGTACGGCTATCGATGGCTCAGCACCCCTGTTGCTGTATGCGTATGGTTCGTACGGTGCAAGTATGGACGCCACGTTTAGCAGTGCGCGCCTGAGCTTGCTCGATAGGGGGTTTGTCTATGCGATCGCACACATTCGCGGCGGGGAAGAAATGGGCCGGCAATGGTATGAAGACGGCAAGCTGCTTAAGAAAAAGAACACCTTTACAGATTACATCGACTCGGCAGAGTATCTGATCGAAGAATCGTATGCAGATCCTGGCAGACTCTTCGCCCAGGGGGGGAGCGCCGGCGGATTATTGATGGGCGCTGTCATCAATATGCGTCCAGACTTGTGGCAGGGCGTGGTTGCCCAGGTGCCCTGGGTAGACGTGGTAACGACCATGCTCGACGACTCGATTCCGTTGACGACCAGCGAGTATGATGAATGGGGCAACCCCAACGACAAGGAGTACTACGATTACATGCTTTCGTACTCGCCATACGACAACGTAGAAGCGAAAGATTATCCGAACATGCTTGTTACTACGGGCTTGCACGATTCGCAGGTGCAATACTGGGAGCCGGCAAAGTGGGTTGCTCGTCTTCGTGATGCTAAAACGGATAACAACCGACTTATCATGAAAACCAACATGGATGCTGGACATGGCGGAGCTTCCGGTCGGTATGAGCGCTACAAAGAGACGGCGTTTGCTTACGCATTTATGCTCGATTTAGCCGGCGTTCAGGAAATTCTCCCACCAACCAACTAATGCAAACACATTGTTAAAGTTGAGGGCGTGTCAGGGGTGTTCAGAAAAATAGTAGCTAGTACTCAGTCACCATGAATCTGATGGGTTCTGATGACTCTTTTTCTCGCCAGCCATGTTGTGCCATCTCGCCTTACTACAGTAGGGCTACATGACACGCCTTGCTGGCAACAAAAATAGTGCATCATTCATCCATCATCTTCACGGTAACTGAGTACTAGCAATGATGCATTCGTTTTCAGCAAATCAGCGTGCGGACGTCCACCAAATGCGTGGCGATGTGCGGTGGGAGCTTTTATCGAAGCGTTTTCCTGATCAAAGGTCAGGATGGGATGCGCGAAAGGAGATAAAAGCGCGCGTTTTATTTGGTGGTGCCCTTTTCTTTGGTTCGTTTCTTTTGGGCAAGCAAAAGAAATGAACGTACGCAACCTACACCATGAAGCAGTTGCTTGCTGCACAAGATGCGGATCTCTTGCTGGAATGGCCATGAGCGCCAACATTGGATAAAGATTTTTCTGAACACGCCCTCAGGTTGCTGGGTTTTCTTGCCCGATCTATTTCAATCTTTTGGGTTGATTTAGGTCGGGTTTTTTCTTGGAGGTCTCCTTTTTAGGACAAAGAGGAGGAGGGATGCCAGGATGGGATTACGCAGCCGGCAGATAGATGCGGAAGGTAGAGCCGTTGCCTTTTTCGCTTTCAGCTTCAATGCGGCCATTCATGAGGTCGACCAATAACTTCGCAAGGGAAAGGCCAAGCCCGGTGCCCGAAAAGTCTCTGTTGAGTCGTGCGTCTTCTTGCACAAACGGCGTAAACAAGTGGTCGAGATGCTCCTGGGTCATGCCTACACCCGTATCACATACTTCGATTACGGCAAAGTCGCCCTCAATTCGGGTGGATACAGAAACGGTGCCTTCGTGTGTGAACTTGACGGCGTTGGAAAGGAGGTTTTTGAGGACCTGTTTCAGGCGCTTTGAATTGCCCATAATCATTGGGCTTTCCTCGCTCAGGGTCATCTCAAAGGCTACGTTCTTTTCTAACAAAAATGAACGTGCTTTCTTGGCTACAGGCAACAGCGTATCGTGCAACGATATAGGCGAGAGCCGCAGTTGCCGCATGTTCGACAGATCAAACATCTCATTGACCATGCCGAGCAATCGCTGTGCGTTTTCGTGGATGGCGCCGACAAACTCTTTGATCTGCGGTGGCAGTACGTTACCGGTTGCGGCTTCGTACTCGTCCAACTCCTGGCCTAGAATCTCGGCATAGCCATTCATAACACCCAGCGGTGTACGAATTTCATGGCTCATCATGGCAATGAAGACATTTTTCAACTGTGCCAGGTGATGACCTTCTACATCGTACGTCGTTGGATCCACACTAAAATCGTCGGTTTGCAATACTTCAAACGTGAGTACTGCACCAAGGATTTTGTTGCGTGCATCGTGTACAGGTGAGCCGTTGACGCGCAGGCCGTGTGGCAAGTTTTCATCAGGCTGTAACACTTCTTGTGGAACAGCAATGCCCTGTGCCAGCAAATCCCTAACCTGTGAGGTGAAAGACTCAGAAAAGCCAAAGAGTTGGAATACGTTTTCTGAGATGTCTCCTTTGCGTTCGATGTGCAAACAGTCGCGAAACTGCTGGTTGGCAAAAATGACATTACCAATCCTATCGAGAAATAAAATACCCTGTGGAGCCTGATCAAGAAATGAATGATTCAGCGCGGGGATTTTCTCAATAAGAGTCCTATAGCTAGACTCTCCTTTACCTGATGTCACGTTCTTCTCGTGATAGCCAACAATCAACCAACCGTTCTGGCGTACAACGCCCGTCCCGAGTACAGCACGTCCTTTTACGCTCACTGGAAACGACAGAGATTTACCCTGTTGGAGAGAAGATAGGAGAGTTTTAGGAATTTTTCCGCCTTTTTTCCATCCCCAGATCTGTTTGCCGAAGGAATTAAGTTTAAGAATACCCCCATCCGTTGCCACTTCAACAAGGGCAACATCGTCAAGCTCAGGTAAGGTCTGGGAGACTTCTGAGTTGGGTTGGGCGAAAATATTAAATTCCTGAACGGTCATCCTTTCGGATACGGAAACACTAGATAGGCGATTTAAAACCGTATTATTCAAATACGAGGCCAAAAGCCCTTCCGCGGTATTTTGCCGGGCATTTCTTAACATTAACAGAACATTAGGGCGTGTAGACAATTAGCAGGGAAAATGGCACGTTATACATTTTGCAAGCTGATTGTCTACACGCCCTAAGTACAAGCAAATAAATATTGAGGGGGGCATAAATCTTATTCTGTATAACAGCACGGTAAAAGCCAAAAACCTTCAACCTGTAACCTGTAACCTGTAACAGCAAACAGATCAATCCTTCAGGATTTATTTGTTTGCAATTAGGCTACGCGCCCGGCTCGCTGTTCTTTTCGGCCGGCACGATAATACCGAGCCAGAGTAGGCCACACAATACCTGGAGCATCGCAAAATAAACAAACGTTTGTTGCAAGTCGAGCCAGGCCATTTCTAGTATGAGACTGGCGCATAAGATGGAAATGCTCTCCATAAACAAAACGAACAACCACTCGGAGCCAAACACGCGTCCGCGAAGGCGATCCACGGTGCGCTGTTGCAATAAAACGGTGGCAAACACCCAGTTGGCGCCACTTGCGGCATGCGCCGATACAACGGCGAAAATGATCCATGTGACCGAGGCGGTCCATCCTAGCGTAGCATAGAACACGCCCGACATGACAATGCTTGCGCCAAGCACGGTAGGCCACACGCGCTGGTTTTTAAATATCGCGCGTGATACCACGGGACCTATGCCAGTGCCGAGGCCGCGCGCAAAAAACAAAACGCCGATGCCGGCTGCCTCTGCACCTGGCAATACCTCCTGGCCCAGGAGTGTTAGCATGTATACCGTGGCACCTCCACCTACCGCCCAGGTAGCCTTTGCCAGCGCGATGCGCCCAACACGCGGCACAGCCCGCATATACGACCAGCCTTCAGCAATTTCTCTGTATGCAGATCGAATCAGATTACCTGATGCCGGTGGAGCGGTATCCTGCGGAATTTGTGTTCTGAAAATGAAGTACGCGGAGAGCAAGTATGTCAGGCTATCAAGGATAAATACAGTGTCTGTGCCGAAGTATTCCGTTGCAAGGCCACCCAGGCCGGCGCCCAGGGCTAGCATGATGGACCAGGTAGCAGCAGACAGCGCATTGGCCGTAAGCAATTCGCGCTTCGACGTAATATTGGGGATCGAGGCGCTTTTTGAAGGCAAGAATACTGCGCCAACCACTACTTGTAGCGTGATCAACAAATAGATCAGCGGGACTTGCGATACATCGTCGATGAGAATGAAGCCGAGCACCACCGCAGCCCGAACCAGATCTGACACGATCATGATGTGCCGGCGATTGTATCTGTCAACCAAGACACCCGCCAGGGGCGATACAAGCGCCCATGGCAGGAGTTTGAAGAGAAAGATTGCGCCCATCGCCAGCGGAGAGCCCGTTAACGATGCAACGAGGCTATAGAGGGCAATGGTATTGAACCAGTCGCCAAGCTGGGAAACGAGGGTGCCAAGCCACAGCCGTCGGAAATTTGTGTTCGACGAAATGAGGGCGAGATACCCTACCTGTTCATCTGTAGCGTTGTCGCCACCCGATTTATCCAATGGCTTCGGGCGTTTCCTCGGTAGCGACCTCGGTGCTTTCCGGACGAAGGAGTGGGAAGAAGATCACGTCCCGAATGGAGTCCTGGCCGGTCATGATCATGGCCAGGCGGTCGATGCCAACGCCAAGGCCGGCTGTCGGAGGCATGCCATACTCCAGGGCCCGCAGGTAGTCCTCATCGATTTGCATGGCTTCATCATCACCACCTGCTCTAAGCGCCGCCTGCGCTTCAAACCGCTCGCGTTGATCGATCGGGTCGTTGAGCTCGCTAAAGGCATTACAAATCTCCTTGCCATTGCAGATGGCTTCGAACCGCTCCACTAGCCCGGGCTTGGTCGGATGCTTTTTGGCAAGCGGACTCAATTCTACAGGGTAGTCCGTGATGAACGTCGGCTGGATCAGCGTTGGCTCGACAAACTCGCCGAAAATTTCGTCGATGATCTTGCCGCTGCCCATCGAGTCATCGATTTCGAGCTTGAGAGATTGGCCAACGGCTGCTAACTCATCCCGGGATTTACCATACAAGTTGTGGCCTGTTTTTTCTTCGATGGCATCAAACATCGGGATGCGTTTCCAGGGCCTTTTGAAGGAGATGAGGTTTTCGCCAACCTGTGCTTCGGGTTTGCCGTGGATTGCAGTAGCCACGTACTCGACCATTTCCTCGACGAGATCCATCATCCATGCATAGTCTTTGTACGCCACGTACAGTTCCAGCATGGTAAATTCAGGATTGTGGAAGCGACTCAGGCCTTCATTTCTGAAGTCTTTTGAGATCTCGTAGACACCGTCAAATCCACCAACAATCAGCCTTTTGAGGTATAGCTCATCTGCAATACGCAGGAAAAGCTCCATGTTTAGCGCATTGTGATGCGTTGTAAAAGGACGCGCAGATGCACCACCGTACACCGGCTGCAGGACAGGCGTTTCCACCTCAAGGTATCCTTTTTCATCGAGGAAACGTCGCACCGCAGTCACCATTTTGGTGCGTTTGACAAATACTTCGCGGACCTCCGGGTTGACAAACAGGTCAACATACCGCTGCCGATAACGGAATTCTTTGTCGGTAACCTCGTTGTACACGACACCCTCTTTCTCCTTTACAACAGGAATTGGGCGCAGGGCTTTGGCAAGTAACTCGAGGGCAGAAGCATGGACGGAAACGTGTCCTGTTTTTGTCCGGAAGACGCGTCCGCGGATCCCAATGAGATCGCCGATATCGAGTAGCTTTTTGAAAATGGTGTTGTAGAATCCTTCAGGCAGGGAGTCACGAGCAACGTATACCTGCACGGTGCCCGATGCGTCCTGGAGTTCGATAAAGGAAGCTTTCCCCATGACCCGTTTCTTCATCATCCGGCCGGCGATGGAGACTTCGTACAACTCCTTGATATTGCCGTCTTCGTCTGGCTGATGGAGTGCATCATCAAACGTGGCCAGGATTGTGCTGGCATCGGTGTCGACGTCCCACGAGGTGGGGTAGGGATTGATATCTGCTTCTAGCAGGGCCGCCAGTTCTTCTCTGCGGCGAACTTCCTGTTCGGTTAACTCGGACATATGGATTCGTATACAGACCAACTCCGCCAACTACAGCGTTGCCGTTGGGGGGAAGGTGTTTGCTAAATATTGGTACAGCGTGCTGTAGCGGTTGCGCACGAACCAGTTGCTGAAATGCTACTGTATCGGGAGGCTACTGTGCAGCAATTGCACGGACCGTCATGGGGATATCGTCTTCCGGACGATCTCTGCCATCAACCGTAACTGCGCTGATTCGATCAAGAACGTCAAAACCGTCGACGAGTTCACCAAAAACTGTGTATTGCATGTCAAGTGTTGGTGCACCACCCAAACGCGTGTAGGTATCGCGCGCTTCCTGGGAGAAACGGAAGTTTTCATCCCGGATTTGAATACCGATGTAGCGCTCGACTTCAGCGAGTTCTGTTGGCTCATAGGCGCGGCCTTGCACAATGTAGAATTGACTGCCGCTAGAGCGCCGCTGTGGATTTACCTGATCCATCTGACGTGCAGCTGCAATAGCACCTTTTTTATGGAAATGTCTGGGGCGGAATTCTGCTGCGGTTGTGTACCCTGGGCCGCCAATGCCGTCGTTATTGGGGTTTTTGTCTCTTGAGTTTGGATCACCACCCTGAATGATGAAATTACCCATTACCCGGTGAAACGTTGTGCCGTCGTAGAAGCCGTTCTCTACGAGTTTTTTGAAGTTATCGCGGTGGGCCGGCGTGTCATCGTACAGTCTGATGGTCATGTTGCCCAGTGGGGTCACAATCTCATACATGTTCGACATCGGCAGTGGAGCAACTACTTCGGCCTGGATGGATGTGCTGGAGGTAGACTCGGTGAGGTCAAATGAGTTGGTTTGGTTGCTGTTATTCCTCGAAATACTGAAAACAGCAGATGTGTCGACAGAGCGGCGGGATAAACTGGTGTTGGCACCTGAATCACGCACGCGCACTTCACAGCTCATCAGCATGCAGCCTGTGAACAGGAGGAAGAGATACTTGTACATTGCGTTGGAAAATTGAACGTTGAATCTATCCGTTTTGGAGCTTTTCAAAATAGGACAGAATGGCAACACGTAACAATTTTTCCTGTTCAGGAAGCGGGAGCTTTTGAAGGGGTATATCCGTGCGTTCCCAAACTATCTGTCCATTAGCATCCATACCGACACGTTTATAGAGGCCAAGTGTTTCAAAGGCGCAATGGGTCCCTTCCATGATGAGCGCCTGTTTCTTCTTTTTGGACAGTTTGGGCTGGTAGCCAAGCCCCTGGGATTGGATGCCAATGAGGAACAGAATCGATTCAATGCCGGCTTGCCGGCCAAAGTGCTCTTCAAGCCAGGCTAGCAAAACCTGCCACTTTGCGTCAAGTACAGTATGCTCGATTGATAGCAGCACGTCAATGTTGGACGGCATGGTGGCGTAGTGCTTGGTTCAGGAGTGCGGGTGTTCCTTTAGCCGGCTTATGCACAGGTTGAACAGGTACCACTAGCAACGAATCTCATCGTCGAGCTGGGCATGGTGTGTTTCCAGGAACTCGGCAACGATGGTTGCGAGGGACCTGGATGGACTGTCTTTGTGCTGGCCAGATACAATTTGGTTAATCCAATCACTGCCGGCATGTAATGTTTCGATGGCTTTGGCAAGGCAAAACCACCAGGAATTAGGCCCTTCATCTAGCCCTATCTCCCTAGGTTGCAGGTCCAATATCCGTGACCCCTGATCATTCAGGGCTTCCCGCAGCGACTGCATCATGGAGTCGGTTGATGCAAGCATATGGGCCATCTGCTCTCTATGGGCAAGCGAAATGGCGGCTTTGGAAACAGCAATCTCTTCTTCCCGAACCCGCTCGAGAATTTGGATTGCTGCAACGAGGACAGATTGAAACGCTATGGTAGAGGTGTTTTCTTTTTCGAAAAGGGTACCGAGTTGTTGGGTTGTAGAAAAATCTATGGCCAGTGCGGCAGGGTTGAGTACTACACGTTCAGTGCGAAGTAAATACATCATTACCTGGTGTATCGTTCGAGTATCGCGGTCTGTGGTGGTGCGACGGAGCGCTGTGTGGGTACTTATGGGTGGTGGGCTATGTATCGAGCAAACGGTCGCGCATGGCATCCAGGTGCTTCTGGGCAGCCTGGTCTTCCATGCCCTGTTTTGCTACATCTATGGTGTGTGTAAGCAAGGTTTGGTACAGGGGCAACAGGTGAGGATGGTGGTGAGTTAGGGCATCCAGGTGTTGCTGGAGGGTATGTTCATCGCCTCGTGCGGCAGGACCCGTAAGAACTTCCTCTGGCAGGTGCGTGGTTACATTTGTACACGTCTGCGTTACAAGAGGTCTTAACAGGGCAACAGCTTCATGCCGTTGCATGCCAAGCGAAGCGAGTACGTCACATGCTGCCGAAATGAGCGTTACGGTGAAGTTTGAGGCCATTGAGGCCGCAAGGTGGTACCGTGCTTTATCGGCAGATTGTAACACAAGCGGGGTTGCTTCCAAAGCCTGTGCCAATACTTTGCCGGCAGCGACTGCCTCTGCATCACCTTCTATTCCTACATATATGCCCGAAAACGCGTTTTCAGTAGCGTTTGCGAAGGTTTGGACCGGGTGAAAGCTCATGGCATGGGCGCCGGCTTCTTGCAATGGTGACAGGGTTGAAGCCGTTAGCGCCCCCGAGGTATGTGCCACAATTCTACCCATCCACCGGGTATGATTTGCCAGTTTTGCTGCTAGAACGGGTAACACGTCGTCAGGAACACAAAGGAAAATTAGGTCAGCAATCGCTGGGTCGAGTTCGGGAAGGGCAAACGGTTTGGCTACATCGAGCTGTGCAGCAAGGTGTGCTGCACGCGCTTTGGAGCGACTTGCAATTGCTGAAACAACGTAGTTGTGTTTCTGGAGCGCCAGGGCTAAAGACGTACCTACAGCACCAGTGCCCACGATCATGACCTGGTTTTTAAGTTCACGATCGTGGGAGAGACGTTTGTGCTGCTTGTGCAAGGGGAAGGGGGATTGATGCTAAAAGGCGATTTGTCAGATAACAGGAAACTACGTTATTTACTGATATATGCACCAATAAAGCCTGGATTAGCATTGTTGGGGCTTTGCAAATCGATGACTTTAAACCGTCTTGCCCGTCTACGTTGCGCGGCCAACATGGCTACGAGCAATGGGCCACGTCCTTGAAGCGAAATCTCCTGCCGATTCAGCATGGGAATAAGCTTCTGGGTATCATTGGCCTCAAAAAGCGCCTTAAATTGCTCGAGATCTTTCTGTGCTGACGCAAGAATATCTACCGAGGCCACAACCAGCGTTTTACGATTAAACATAATTTCGCCGATCGCTGCCCCCAATTCTCTACAGAACTCAGGTGTTTCCTCACCCATCACAATGGGGACCACATCAAAATCGCCAAGTGTTTCCTGCAAAAAGGGCAGTTGCACATCGATGCCTTTGTTGTGATAGTGTCCCCTGTCGTCCAGGTAAATGTCATCGTCCTCATCACAAAGTTCGTGGCAGACCTTTTCATTGATGGGCACATCGCCAAGGGGGGTGCGATACGCGTTGAGGTTACAAATGGTCATGCGTTTGAACGGTCCAACATGGCTTGAGCCAACGATAATGACTGTATCGTATGATTTGCCGGCAAGTGTTTTGAACACATTCGCGGCAACGGGGCCTCCGCAAAGCAGGTTGCTGTCCGGTACTATGATCCCGAGAATGTCATCTTCTACGGGATACTGTGTGGATTCGCTCAACAGTGTCTTAAGCTGTTTTTGCAGGGGGAGCGGTTGCGTTGCGTAGATCGAAGAATCCAGTATTTCCATACCCTACCTTCCTTATATGTGACAGATAAATGCGTGGTGCAAATCCCACGCTATAAATTCATATCAGTATCGGTTAAATCTTTAAGTAACGATATCAAGCCATCGTGCTGGCGGAGGGCACGTATAAAAGCTTGTATATTTCCGGGATACTCAGGTCGCCACTCGATAGTAGCCAGTACCTTCAGGGGGGCTTCCAGTTCCTCTAAAACATCGGTGTTGAGAGCTTCAGCAAATCCTTCGCCATACTGCCCAAAACCGTTGAGGATAAAGCCGCTCGGGTGGAGCCCCATGACGAGCATCATGCGCAGTGTAAGGATACAATGGTTGAGCGTACCGCGGGCAGTTTTGCCGAGAATCACCGATGGCAAGTCAAAGTCCTTTAGCAAGTCTGCAGTCGCATAATTGCGCGTAATAGGCACCATAAGGCCCCCGCCTTCAACTACAATGAACTTCCCTTTGGCTTTTAATTCTTGATATGCGTCCCAAACTTTGTCGAGTTTGATCTCTTTTCGTTCCACCTGACTTGCCGCATAGGGAGAGGCCAGGGTTTCAAAAGAGATGGGACTGATCAGGCGTTTAGGCTCCTCGACGCCAATGTTTTTTAGGAGCTCTGTAGCACTATCTACCGATCCGCCGGTAGAAATAGGCGTCATGAGGGTGGCGTCAACGCCCATCTCCCGCAGTAAACCCACAATACCTACACCAACGAAGGTTTTACCTACGTCTCGGTCTGTGCCTACAATGAAGAGTCCATCTGCCATGGTATACGCTGCCTGATGATCACTGAATATTGATGGTAAGTAAAAAAGAAGTGCAAATCCTGCTTCAAATCCTGAAGCCTAAATGAAAAATCTAAAAAGCCCACGTTGCAGCGCGGGCTGAAATAAAGGATAGAGACTCAGGGAAAGGGCTGTTGGGGGGGCGGCGATGTACCGGAAGCTAAAAGATAGGGCGTTAATGCAGAGTACCGTAAGGGCATAAAAAAACAGGCAACGCTTTGTATTTGCCTGTAAATATCGAGTTAGGGGTTGGCTCTGTTGTGTACTACGAACGGGCCTACTTGTATGGTGTGGGGTCGATTATACGCTTGAATGGCATACGAGGCCGTTGCGTGTGCGTAACTGTAAGCAGGTTTTCGCGTGAACCGTGAGTAGTACTTGTTTGTCGACAGGGTTCTGACGGGGGTAACACGGTGATGCGGTAAGATCGGGGCTGCGGTGTTGCGATGGTGTCGCGGCGTTTCCTGGACGGCCATTGCTGGAGCTGCTGTTCCGGTCAGGGTGGCATCACCTGTGTTGCGAGAAGAACCAAAGATGAGAATTATGGCAACAACTGAGGTGATTGTTGCAAGCGTCATGAGGTGTGTGCTGGAAATCCCTTTGAACGGTTGCGATTCGTGAACAATCTCTGTGGCTAGCCGGCGGCGCAGGCGGGGTTGTAATCCGCTGGGGGCTTGATAGCTGCAACCGTACTGGCAAAGCAGGTGGCGTGCTTCGCGCAGGCGCTCGACATGTGATGCGAGCGCTTCATTGTGTTGCATGTATTCTTCCAGGGCTTCGCAGACGACGGGATCGATTGTACCGTCGACATATTCACACAACCATTCGTCAAGGTCGGTGAAATCGTTTTCCCCAGGATGTTTGTATCCGTCGGCCATATGTAAATGAAGCTGATTCCAGGATCAAGAATCAATTCCAAGAAATCGCACAGGATAACACATTAAGGCAGTGAGCGCCTCCGGCGTTTCCTCAGGGTATCATAAATCCCGGTTGGTCAAATACTGGTCGATCAATTCCCCATGGGATGGGGTGAGTACACATCCTTCAGCAGCGCCTGTAGTTTGGTTCGACCACGATTGATTCGGCTTTTGACCGTGCCCATCGGCAACCCGGTGATTTCGGCGATTTCTTCGTAAGCAAGTTGCTGCACATCTCGCAGGACAACTACTTCTCGGAATTCTTCAGGTATCTGTTTGAGCGCTTCCTGAATGTAATAATCTTGGATGGTACTCTCGGTATGCCTGTCCGGAGAGAATGTTTCATCTGGAATTTCTACCTCGAACTCTTCCTCATCGCGGTTTACAGACTGCAGTGAGTAGAGCCGGCGGCGCTTCCGCTTCCGGTATTCCGAGCGGGCAAGGTTGCCGGCAATGGTATACAACCAGGTAGAAAACTTGGCAATTCGCCGATACGAGTGGCGATTTCTATAGACACGGAGAAACGTTTCCTGCAACAGATCTTCGCACTCCTTCATGTCCCCCAGAAAGCGGTAAATATAGTTCGTAAGCGGATCTTTATATCTGCTCACGAGCAGGTCAAAAGCCTCTACGGTTCCTGCCTGGAAAAAGGACATCAAGTCCTCATCGCTCATGTCAACGAGCATCTCGAAATGGCTGTGAGGAACCGATTTGCGAGGGCTACGCTTGCGATTTTTCTTTGCTAATGATTTTGGCATATCAGGCTTGCTTGAATCTGTGCGGGTCGTACACAACTTGTTACGAATATGTGTACAATCTGAACATACTATCGTTACATCATCGACGCACGACGGTATTTCGCGGATTGTTAGATAAGGCGTTTGGTGCCAACCGCCTCAGGAGTAAAGTTAGTATCAGTTGCGTATCTCTGTTCGCTCCTCCTTTTAGTTCGTAATCTGCTGCTAATAAGGTTGTGAAAGCGCTGGCAATCGCGCTTCTGTTGTAATAACGCAGGCTTTTCACGTACTCTTTGATGAAATACGGTGAAACGCCAACCCGCGATGAGAGCGACTTTTCCGGCACTTTTTTGTGCTGAAAATACGTCAGCTTCCAAAGCTTGGTGAAGTACGATGTCAGTACTGAAACGATCATCAGGGCTTCACTGCGCTTATTTGATGCTTGGCGCAACAACTGTTCCGTGATATTTTGTGCGTCAATATGTCGTGCCTCGCCAATCGCTTTTTGCAACTCAAATACGTTGAATTCACGCGTTTGGCCGCTGGCCCGAACAATGTCATCCCCCGTTATTTGCGTTTTTTCGCCACAATATGTGACAAGCTTGTCTATTTCAGACTCTATGGCCTGCAGGTCAGTGCCCAAATAATCGGACAGTCGCTGTATTGCCATTGCGTCAGCCTGTACCTGACGAGTTTTCAGGCGCTTGCTAATCCAGCCAGGTATCTGATTGTCATACAGTGGTTTGAATTCGCCCCAGGCAGCGTTCGCTTTCAAGTCGCGATACGGTTGCGTGGAGAGGTTTGGTTTCTTGCCACACAGTAACAAGACAACAGTCGAAGGGTTGGGTTGCTTGGCGTAATGCGAAAATCGCTTGTTGTCCTTCAGTTGCTCAAAGTCCCTGACTATTACAACGCGACGCTGTGCCATGGCTGGGAAGCTAGCACACAAGCCAATCACCTGGTTTGCATCCGCTTCTGCACCGTAAATCAGGTCTAAATTGAAATCTCTTTCGTGGGGGGCAAGGGCTTTGTCGATTAGCAGGGCCTGAAGCTGGTTCATTAAGAAGCGTTCAGCGCCGTACAAAAAGTACACAGGCTTGAAATTGCCGTGCTTAAACGCCGTTTCCAACTGCTCGTATGTTAGACCTTTAGCCGACATGCTTTATTCCAGGGTCTAAAGTGAAGCCTCTATTTTGTATACACTTCAAGAAGGCACGACAACTAAGAGATGGTCGTCTTGTGTGTAACGATTGAGGTATCTGATTTATTATATAAGCCAGAAACCGCTAAATAACAACTCATCTGGTCCTGCTAAATTAGTCAAATAGCGCTTCCAGTTGAATTTATTTTTTTGATTGCGGCTTCCTGTTTTGGTTTTTTTAAGTGACAGGGTGATGTCACTTCTGAAAATCAGGAGGCGTTACAGAATGATAACGGCTACCACGATCGATTTGACTACTTAGATTTGAATGTCAATTTCAATGGAACACCCTCAAAATCGAATGATTCACGCAGTCGGTTGGCGAGATACCGCTGATAGGGTTCGCGGATACCCTGGGGGTAGTTGCAGAAAAACGCGATAACGGGTGGATTCTCACGTACCTGGGTGGCATACTTGATTTTTACGGGCCGATTGCGATAATAAGGCGGTGGCGTCCGGTCGACGGCCTCCCGTACGAAGTCATTCAATTTACTGGTTGTTACACGGTAGCCTCGCTGCTTATGAACAGCCAATGCTTTATCGATCAGCTTGTGCAGGCGCTGTTTGGTAATGGCTGATATGGTGACAATCGGCACGTACTCGAGGGTTTTGAGGCGTTCTTTGATCAGGCGCATGTAATCGCGCTCTGTGTTGGTCTCCTTTTCGATGAGATCCCATTTATTGATGGCCAGCACGAGTCCTTTAGACATAGATTCTGCCTGTTTGAGCACACGGATGTCCTGGGCTTCGAGGCCTTGCGTGGCGTCGAGGAGTAAAACGGCCACGTCGCAATGCTGGATTGCGCGTTCAGTGCGCAGGTTTGCGTAGAACTCTACGTTTTCCTTGATTTTTGCTTTTTTTCGCAAGCCGGCAGTATCGACCAACACAATCTCTTGCCCATGGTATTTCATTACCGAGTTGATCGAGTCGCGCGTGGTGCCGCTTATTTCAGTAACAATTGAACGGTTCTGATTCAATAAGGCGTTTGACACGGAAGACTTGCCCACGTTTGGCCGGCCTATAAGCGCAATGTGCGGTCGGTCATCTTCTTCCTCTTCAGGTGGGGGAGTGGGTAAGTTCTCTACAATTGCATCCAGTACTTCTCCTGTCCCTGAGCCATTGATGGAGCTCACCGGATAAACTTCCTCGATGCCCAACTGGTAAAACACATTGGCATCCCAACGTCGCTCCTGGTTATCCGCTTTGTTAGCCAGCAACATAACCGGCTTCTCGGTTCTGCGAAGCATTTGGGCAACAGACTGATCCAGATCCGTGATACCTGTTTCTACGTCGACAACCATCAAGAGCAAATCTGCTTCTTCAGTTGCCAACTCGACCTGTTCGCGTATCGCTGCTTCAAAACGATCGGAGGAGTCTGAAACGTAGCCACCTGTGTCGGTCAGCGAGAACACAATACCGTTCCATTCGACTTCGCCGTAGATGCGGTCGCGCGTAACGCCGGGCTCATCGTGTACGATGGCCTGCTTGACTTCTGTAAGCCGGTTAAATAGGGTAGACTTTCCAACGTTGGGTCGGCCTACAATGGCGACGAGCGGCATGGATTCGGGTTGCTAATTACTGGATACCGTCGATCGGATTGGCCGGGCATTCAAGATGTTTGCCGGCCAAAATCGACAAAAGCGCAACTAGAAACCAACAAGTGGGCGATTAGATTCTTTCTTTGCGTTCCAGATAAAGCGCACGGAACAGCATAAACGACGTTTCGGCAGTTTCTGTGGTGAACCAGTAGTTGATGCCGGCACCTACAGCAGCGCCGGCGATCGGGATGGCCTGGGCAATTTTGCGGCCTACAATGTTCTTCGCAATTTCGCGCGGCAGGTGACGGTTTTGGTCGCGCAGTGTGCCTGTTACCCGGCCTTTGTAGTCGAGGTCGTTGGCAAAGGCTGCGCCGGCTACGCTGATCTCACGGATTGCATCATTCTTGGAGCGGGTTTCGCCTGATGCTGCTACGTTAAAGATTGATAAGACGAGGGGCTGGAAATCTGGGCCTTTGAGTTCAAACCCGTAGGATGCTCCAATTTGCTGGATGAGCCGGAAGTTGATACCAAAGAGCAAGGGGATGTCTGCTGCGATGAAAACAGCCCCGCCTAGCCCTGTGCCACCGCCTTCAATGGCAGCGAGCATCGCGTTTTGTGTAAACAGGCTTTTGGCAATTTCGTCCAGCGTTTCCAGTGGCTGGTCACGTAAATCTGCAATGCTTTCGACTTCGAGCCCGCGTTCTCGCGCGCGATCGAGCAAGTCGTCAGCGTCGTACGTCCATTCTGAAGCGTTGTTCAACACAGAAAGGAATTGTTCAACGGCTTTGCTGGCCTGATCGAGAACGTCTTCAGGGACAACCTGATTGACCACCCAGTCCATAGGCTGCATGGCCCAACTGAGGGCTTTTACCAAAAGCGAAGCTTCACCGTGTTGCCACTGCTCAATTTCGCGCTGGACTTCTTTCTCGTAGGGGCTTAGTCTCATACAGATCGATACCAGGTATTGAAGGCTGAATGCCGAGGCTGAATACTGCCAGAATAAGCCCGAATCTGCGTAAATACAATGGATACGAAGGGTATCGTGATTGCTACGCAGCGATCAAGGTCATTTTAGCCGATCAACTCGTACTTTTTCAGGAGTCGGTACATGGTAGCCCGGCCTATGCCCAGTTCCACAGCTGCCTTGTCCACATTCCCGTCGCAGATCCGATACGCGCGTTCAACAGCTTTGTGTTTGATTTCTTCCAGAGAGACAATGGCGTTGCCATTGCTACCCAGCGAAATTCCTGCAATCGCATCTGCGGATTCTTCCACTATACCGTGTTCTCCATTCAGAGGTTGCGTTGCTGGTGCGTAGCTCGGTTCCTGAATGGTATGCTGAGAGCGCTCTTCCCACGGCGAAATCATGGTCCGTGCATTGAGCATCAAGTCGTTTACGCTGATTTCGTTCGTATCTGAAATCAATATGGCGCGTTCAATGGCACTCTTCATTTCGCGTACGTTGCCTGGCCACTTGTAGTTCAAAATGGCGCGCCGTGCTTCTGACGAAAGGGTTTTGCCTTTGAATTCCGGATGCGACTTGAGATAGCTCTTCAGGAAGTGATTGGCGAGTAAAATCAGGTCTTTCTCGCGCTCCCTGAGTGGCGGCAGGTGAATCGGGAACTGGAACAGGCGGTAGTAGAGATCTTCTCTGAACTTGCCTTTGCGAATCATCGGGATAATATCCCGGTTGGTCGCCGAAATGACCCGTGCATCGAACTTGATGGTTTCATTGCCACCAACACGCTGTATTTCATAAGCCTGCAGCGCACGGAGGAGTTTGGCCTGGAGATCGAGGTCGAGCTCGCCAATCTCATCCAAAAAGATGGTCCCGCCATGGGCCTGCTCAAATTTACCGATTTTACGCGCGTGTGCGCCGGTAAACGAGCCTTTTTCATGGCCAAAGAACTCACTCTCCATGAGTTCGCGGGGGATGGCCGCACAGTTTACAACGACAAATGTCCCGTTTTTGCGAGGCGAATTGAAGTGGATGGCGCGTGCAACGAGCTCTTTACCCGTGCCGCTTTCACCCTGGATAGCCACGGTAAGGTCACCACGCAATGTTTTGTGGATCAGGCGGTAGGCAGACTGCATGGCTTTGCTTTCGCCAATAATGCCTTCAATGCCATACTGCGAGGTGACTTCTTCGCGCAATGACTCGAGTTCTTGCGCAAGTGATACCTTTTCGAGCGCGTTTTTGACGACAATGGACAACTTGTTCAGGTCGTCGCGGCCCTTCGTGATATAATCGTATGCGCCCTCTTTCATGGCCTCCACGGCGGTGTCGACGACACCCTGTGCAGATACCATGATGACAGGTACATCAGGCAGTTTTTCTTTGATTTTCTTGAGCGTTTCGATACCACCAATGCCGGGCATCATAATGTCCAGCACAAGAAGATGTGGTTGATCGTCAAGTTTGTCCAGTACTTCCTGGCCATCAGCAAAGACCGTTACCGTATAATCTGGATTCTTGTCCAGGTGGTAGCTGATCATGCGGGCGTAGTGGCGATCGTCGTCGACAACGAAGATGCGAAATCCCATGAGAATTTTTTGACAGTTAGCGAGAGGGGCTTGCACAAATGGGACCAACCCTCTTATCGGATTGGCTGAGATAATCTAAAATCGAGGGCATCACCCACAGAGCGTGAGGATGAATATGCAGTCGGGAGTTACCGGGGCAAGCCAGTCTGTGAGTTAGTATAAATAATGAATCGAGCCAGCAAATATATTGTATTTATCAATTAGGCGCATCAGGTAAATGCAGCTTTTTTGTTTGATTATGGAATCAACCACAATTATGGAATCAACCACAATTATGGGATCAACCACAAGCCGAGTGCGCCGGCTGCAAAGCAGTAATAGGCAAAATACTGCAGATTACCGCGCCGTACAAAATCGAGCATCACTTTGATGGCGATGATGCCTGATACATAAGCTACAACGGTCCCAATAACCAGTGGTACCCATCCCAGCGTAAACCCGTGTTCCAGAATTTCAAGTCCCTGGATCAGGGTTGCACCAAGTACAACGGGTAACAACATCAGAAAAGAAAAATCTGCCGCCCGCTGTGGGGAGACATTCTGGTATAATGCAGCGCAGATGGTTGAGCCGGATCTCGATATTCCGGGGATCATTGCTGCTGACTGCGCTATGCCTGTGACCAGGGCCCTGAGCGCGGTCATTTTACCCGTTGGATTTTTCCTTAACAAGGTAAGTAGCAAGAGCGTTCCTGTTACGAACAACATCCCGCAAACAAATCGTGGGTCATTAAACTTTGCTTCAAAAAAATCTTTGAGGAAAACGTAGGTTATGCCAGTTGGAATGAGCGTAATCAGAATGTAAAGTGCTGTTCTGAATGCATCGTTTTCGCGGTACGATTGTGTGATTTGACCAGGCTTTGCAATCGCGCCCAACGTGCCCGTGATGATTTTCATGATGCGGTCTTTGTAGACCGTCAGAATACTGAGGGCTGTCCCAAAGTGGACAAATACTTCAAATGTCACATTATCTGCTGCTGCATCTGTGAGGCCTAACAGATACTTACCCAGCACCAAATGGCCTGAAGAGGAAATAGGTAAAAACTCGGTTAATCCCTGGATCAATCCTAACAGCGCCGCTTCCCACCAATTCATGATTATTAATAATGCTTTATTCGTTTATAAATAGGGCCTGATTCGTCGGCTGGCTTGCCTGAAGGGGTTCTTTGTGCGCTATTCGAATAGCGCTGCGTTATGTGTCCCATTTACACTGTGCCGGATGCAAACAATCGTTATTTCTGAATTAATACCGCACCCGGGCGTGTGCAATGGACTTCGATCGAAATATATAGAAGCAACAGCCGAACTTATATCGTTACATCGGGCTTTGCTGCGAGAGGAAATTACTGTGATGATTTGGGCAAATTAAATGGATTTCCGGTGTATTGTTCCGGAGGTACTAATCGGGTAATACGGGTTCGACCAGCAACACTTGCTCCTTTTCAACGACTACAGCACCAGGCGCGGCACCTCTAGGTTTACGGACAAATTTCCGCTCTGTGATGATCACCGGTACCAATTCGCTGCCGCGTGCTTTGCTGAAGTAGGCGGCAATGCCGGCTGCCGTTTCCAGTATATGTTTTGCAGGTTCAGCTGTACGCCCTGGTCGGCGCAATACAGCATGTGATCCCGGGACACCCCGCGCATGCAACCAAAAGTCGAATTTGCGCGCGTGCTGAAATGTCAACGCATCATTCTGCTTCGCATTTTTGCCCACCCATACCTCATAGCCGGCTGGTAGCATAAATCGACGAAAAGGTACCTGCGGTTGCGATGCTGTTTGATGGCCCAGAAAAATAGCCAATTTGTCCTTCTGTGCTTTTTCAAACTTCTCTACATCTGCCCGGGTCTCTTGTTGTTGTAGCAGTGTGAGAAGTTCTTCGGCTTCCAATTGGCGTTGCTCGGTTACCGCAAGCCGCTCTTCTGCATGTACCCGTGCTTGCCGTGTTTTGCGTG
This sequence comes from Rhodothermales bacterium, assembly GCA_965263205.1. Classification (GTDB taxonomy): domain Bacteria; phylum Bacteroidota; class Rhodothermia; order Rhodothermales; family JAHQVL01; genus JBCCIM01. The sequence continues at coordinate 476,030 of CBDHHF010000014.1, read as the reverse complement.
CTTTTTGATAGTACCGCTGGGCATTTTCAACGGGTGTGAGTACGGGATCCATGGGAATGGTCACCATCTCATTGTCAGCAAAAAGGTCGGGAAGCTCAACCTGCTCTGTTTGTGTGGGTACATCGGCCTGAGAGGCCATGAGCAGGTGCCCCCAGCGCTCGTATTTGTCTGCACGGCTTCCCTCGCTCAGCGAATTGAGCATGGTTTCCAGCCGTGCAGCGTGGCTTTTGTGTGCTGCTTTGAGTGCTTTTTCGAGTGGCAGATATACTGTATCAAACGCGCGTTGGCCCAGCCGGCGCCGTACGTAGATGGTTACCGCTTTATCGACCGTTTCAAATGTCTCCTCCCGTGTGTCGGGTTGGTAGAGTGGAATAAGGGAAAATTGTACGGCGCGTTTTCCCTGCCAGTAGATGCGCGGCTGCGGTGATTGCAAATCCTGAGACAAGGCTATTGCCGTGTTAAATAGCAGCTTTTTTCCTTCGGCATCCACATCGGCTGGCTTTGCCGGCATTGCACCAGCGCGGTGTACAACTTCCTTTGCCAGATCTGCATTAAAAAACGGAAACGCAGCGTTGACAGCCCGAGTTGTGGTTTTTTTGTCTGCATGCCAACGTGCAAGAAACGCATCGAACGTGTCGACAACAGGTGCTGGTCGTGAGGGTGGGGCGGCTGTGTCAATTAACTGTTCTTTGCGCTGAAACGCATCTTGTACCATGCCGTCTGCCCGAACGTAGAGCACGTTTGCGCGCGGACCAAACAAAATGAACTGGAGCGATGATTGGTCTTCCAGGTCTATATAGAGTACGCGATCTCGTTCAGCCAATCGGATGGCCTGGACGGTTTTGTCTATGGCATCCGGAAAAAGGGTAGCTACGTTGCGACGGGCTTTGTTGTAGCCGGCACTCCTGAATATAAATTGCAACGATGGATGGGTAGACGCACGTAGCATCCAGGTTGTAGCGGGCGAGGCCAGTGCAATGGTCAGTTCATCCCGCGACTGGGAATAGACATCGCCGACAATGCACCCCGTCATTTCCGCTGCCCAGGTATCAGCAAGCGCCTTCAGCGTGAAATAATTGGTGACCATGGCCGGCTTGTAACATCTGCCCTACTTTGCAGCGGGCTTGTCGATAAGAAAAGAGAGGAGCCAGATGAGCACCCATTGGCCACCAACAATCCACCAGGCAGCATAAAGCAAGGCGGCTACGTTGATGGCATACAGTGCATGAAAAAACCACACAGGTGGTGCATCGTCGCCTTTAGCCTGCTTCATCTGGATGCCACCAAAAAAGGTGACGGCTTTGAGTGCAAGAATAAACGGTGTGTAGACGAGGACGATCCAGTCGGCCCATTCGGGCAAGGCATTAGCCGTTACCAGTACAATGAGTACGGTGACGGCAATGTCAATAAACGCGTTTTTTAACCAACCCATCTCGCTAGTCGATTCGCTCCAGTATTTCTTTGAAGACTTCGTCCGCGAGGGCCGGCGTGATATCGTCAATCACATCATCTTCCAATTCTTTCAAAGCAAGGTCGATTTCTTCTTCGTCAAAAAGTTTGCGTTCGCTGCGGGAGAGGTCAAGGTCACGGTAGTCGCCCGTGTACACGCCACGTTTCATTTTAGATGAAGAGGAAGCGGATACGGTGCCGTCAGCAACCTCGCGTCGCGTTTCTACCTCGATGATACGGTACTCTATTTCCGCTTCCAACTGGCCCGTAAAGCTCTGTTCGATGTAGGTGGTGTCCTGGCTGTTGCGGCCGTTGGTTTTTGTTTTCTTCGTTTTCTCGCGCATCCGGCGCTCTTCAAACTTGAAAAGCACAGCCTGTGTTAGAACGACATAGTCAGCTTCAACCACATTACCGATGTTGGAAGCTTCTGAGCGCGTAATAAGCCGGTCGTCGTAGCGGAGCCGGCGTAGTTCGCGTCGGAGCTGGGTTGGATCAGCCGGTTCGATAAAGAGAGGCGGCTGGGCCCAATAGTCGTACTGCAGCAGGTCGTCAATTTCTTCGATTAAGCCGCTAGGCGCGGCATCGCTCACGTCATTGGTTTGCCAGATCGGCAAGAAGGCGACAAACCGTGTGCCTTCGTCGATCGCGCGATCTTGCAGGTCAAAGGCAGCGCCGGCGCGTGGATGATCTTCGCCAAGCACGCCAATGGCGTCTGCTGCGCGGTCAAAGCCGCGACGGTAGCGCCCTTGCTCAATGTCTTGTTCGGCCCACTTGCCAAAGACGCGGGCCTGAGAAAGCAGCATCTCTTCTTCCTGGTCGACCGTCAACGTATATTTTTTTGTTACCAACGCATAAATCTCAATGGCATCTTCCCATTCTCCCTCTTCTTCAGCCCGCTCGCCTTTTCTGATGAGCGAAATGATGGCAGCCTCGCTCAAGCGTTCTTTGTATTCTTCATAATCAGCAGGCACCGAGAGGGTGACGCCTACGCCCATCGCATCAGCTTTGATATCGTCGAGTTCGTTAAGAGTTGTAATGGCATCGTCGTATTCACCCGTTTCTTCCTGCGCGTTGGCTTCTTCAAGCAGGTTGTCCACGGCAATGGTACCGACGCGCATCAGGTCATCGCGCAGGTCATCCCAGTCGGATTCTTTTTCGAGTACACCAATGTAGTAGGCAGCTGCACGCTTGTACTGCCCTTGTTCTTCAGCTTCTGTTGCCTTTTCGAGGAGCTTGCCTGAAGAGGCGCAGCCGGCAATCAGCAACATGACCAGTCCTAATACAAGCGGGTACAATGTGTTGCGGGTTTGCTGGCTGAATAGATGCACGTTTAATAGATGCATGGTTCCACAAAGATTGAACTATAAATACTCTTAAAATTGCTGACGCAGTGCTGCGCTACAAGGTTTGATCGAGCGCGTCACACATGATGGTGAGTGCTTCGTCGAGCACGTCAAATGGGATCGTAAGTGGTGGTGCAATCCGCACAAGTGCGTTAGCATGGAGGGTCCAGCCAAGCAGTACACCTTTTTCAAGGCAATACGCAACCATGGCCGCAGTCACCTCGGCATTTATGAGCTCCATGCCCAGCATGGCGCCTCTGCCGCGTACCTCTTTAATCTGTCTATGAACCAGTTTGTTGCGTATATGCTGGCCTATTTTATGGGCCCGTTCTGTAAGGTTTTGGTTAAGCAAGGCCTTCAAACTTGCCTTCGCTGCTGCACAAGACACCGGATGACCGCCAAATGTAGTCACGTGGCTCAAGGGCGGATTGTTACGAAATGCCTGCATGATCGCTGCGCTTGAGATAAACACGCCCAGTGGCATACCGCCGGCCATGGCTTTTGCGAGCGTGATAATATCGGGCACTACCCCAAAGCCTTCAAAAGCAAACAACGACCCGGTGCGCCCAAAACCGGTCTGGATTTCGTCAAAGATGAGCAAGGCGCCTGTATCGTTGCACCGCTGCCGAAGTGCCTGCATCCACGCATCGGAAGGCACGCGAATGCCGCCTTCTCCCTGGATGGGTTCGGTGATTACGCAAGCGGTAGCGTCATCGATTGCATTCAGCACCTCGATTTCGCCAAAGGGCAGGAACGTGACCTCGGGAAGCAGCGGGCGAAACGGATCCTGGTAGACATGCCGGCCCGTGACGGACAACGACCCGTGGGTGTCGCCGTGATACGAGCGCTCAAAGGCGACCATCTTCGTACGGCCAGTATATTTCTTGGCTAATTTGAGTGCCCCTTCATTGGCTTCGGTGCCCGACATGGTGAAATACGCCACTTGTAATGCCGGTGGTAATTGGGCAGCAAGCAGGGCGGCAAAATCAGCCTGGGCCTCTTGTACAAATTCACCATACACCATCACGTGGAGGTGCCGGTCAACTTGCTCATGAATAGCGGCAACAACGTCGGGGTGGCGATGGCCAAGCGAGGAGACGGCAATACCGCTGATTAAGTCGATGATGCGCCGGCCATCTTTCAAATAAATAAAGCTGCCTTCGGCAAAGTCTACTTCCAGTCCAAGCGGCGCATCGCTTGTCCAGGCAACATGTTGGCTGAAATTACGGGAAGATGCAGAAGTCATTAGGGCGTGTAGACAATGAGCAGGGAAAAGAGCATACGATTTTTGTACAGATCAAGGCGTTTTTCGTGTTCGATGCAGCGCATTCCTGAATCTAGTTCAGGACAGGCTGGGCGCGAAAAGGAACGCAGATATGGGCAAAAAGGGCCCGTTATGCATTTTGCAAGCTGATTGTCTACACGCCCTAATCTTCCGTACCCCGGAAAATATCATCCAGCGTAACCTTCTGTGGTACCGGTTTGCCTGGTTTTGCGCCTGGTTTGGTTCGTGTCTGTTGGCCAGGTTTGCCCGGGGCTGGTCGTTGCTGTGTTGGCTGTTGCTGCGGCGCTGCGGTTGTTGCGGTGCCGGTTGTTGCGGTCGCGGCTGGTTTTCCGGCGGCTGACTAAGATCTGGTATTTTTCGTGCCGGCTGTTGCGGCTGAGGGCGTTGCTGCTGTTGTTGAGGAGGCTGCAGCGATGGATGCCGTTTTGGCTGTTGCTGTGATTGCTGCTGTGATTGTTGTAGTGGAGACGTAGGCTGTTGTTGTGGTTGGCGACGCTGTTGCTGCTGTTGGAAGACGTCGTCGATGGTCGGCTGTTTCACTACTTCCTGCTGCCGCGGTTTGTTAATCGAACCAAATCGCTGCTCGAGTACTTGCGCGCGGTGTGAGAACGCTTCATGCAGTTTTTTACGCACAAAGACGTTGTGGAAGAAGGAGCCGACCATGCCATAACGCATGCCGTACAGGATAATGTCTTCTACTTCTACGCCGCCGTCGATAGCTCTGAAATGATGTTCGTGATGCCACATTTTAAACGGGCCCACGCGCTGCTCTGTGATGTAGAACTGCGGTGGACGAATGTGAGTCAATTCAGAAATCCAGTCTGTTGTAATGACCGGGAATGGCCGGATGGTTGCGCTTACAATGGTACCCGGATGCAAGTACTCGGGTGGCTCCATGTTTAAGCGCAGGTCAAGCCAGTGGGGCGTAGTTAGCCGGAGGTTTTTGGGGCTTGTGAAAAAGTCCCACGCTTCTTCAATCTGGATGGGCAGGCGCTGGACGGTTTGGATGCGTTCCAGTTTCATGAAACTGTGTCAGATATGAGTGATTAGCCTCGTTATTACGCGCAAGTATCGGTTATGGCTCCAAAAATGGTAAATAAATTGCCATAATCGAGGGTTTTTAAATTTGCCCGGTACCTCTCAAATATAGCGTTTCAGCGGCTAACCTTCCCGGATTTTGAGTAAGATGTTATCTGCGTGATTCACGCTGCGGTAGCAATAGGAGGCCAGGAGGGCTTCCCGTTTTGCTTCGTCGAGGTCGCCATGGAATCCTTGCCGGCTCATGCGATCGTGATACGCATGGTACAGGGCCACAGCAGCTGCTACTGATATATTGAAGCTCTGCACGAAGCCGGCCATCGGAATGATACACCGCTGATCAGCCAGTTCCAGGAGTTCTGGACTCACCCCATCTGCTTCATTGCCAAAAACCAGGGCCGTAGGTTTTGTGAAGTCGATCTGGTCAATGTTTACCGCTGTTTCATCGAGATGGGTTGCAACCACGTTATACCCCTGGGCTTGTAATGCTGGGATACAGGCTTGCGGGGTTGACCATTTGGTAACATCCAGCCATTTGTCGGCTCCCTGGCTGGTGCGGTTTGAGTTTTTAAACGCTGCATCGCCCTCGATGATGTGAAATTTGTGGAAGCCAAGTGCTTCGGCGCTTCGCATAACAGCGCTCACATTCCCCAGGTTAATCAGTCCCTCGATTACGGTGACTACGGTTTGGGTGCGTTGTTGCACAACATCCGAAAGCCGGGCCATGCGTTCCGGGGAAAGGAATGGGGTGAGTAGGCTGATAATGTCTGCAGGGGTATGGTCGAGATGCTCCATCAGGGACTCAGTCGAAAAATCCTGTTAACAAGATTTCTAGGTAACTACAGGTTTGGTTTTGTACTTCCGGACTTTCGTTTTTTCGCTAATCAACCTTGCGGAATCCCGGAAATACGAAGGCACGAAGAACAACAATAGTGATGCTTGAAAGCTAATTTCAGATTCATCGGAATAAAGCCCGTATAACCGCGTTATGGGCTCTTGGTTTTGTGTATGGGTTGCAGAACCGGAATTCAGTAGGCAAGCAAGGTCGATAACTATCAACGATTCAAAATACCATTACACGTATGATATTGAAGGATAAAGTTGCGATTGTTACAGGAGCTAGCGCAGGTTTAGGGGCTGATTTTGCCCGTGAACTGGTTGCCAAAGGAGCACACGTTTACGGGACGGCGCGGCGTGTTGCTAAACTCGAAGCACTACAGGCAGAGCTGGGCGATCTGTTTCATCCGATTGGTGGCGATGTGCGTGAACCCGATCAGGTGGAGCAGGCTGTCAAGCAGGTGATGGACGAGCAAGGACGGATTGATGTGCTTGTGAACAACGCCGGCCTCGGCCAGTTTGGCCCGATTGGCGAGATGAGCCTCGACCAGTGGGATGTGCAGATGGACACCAACCTGAAAGGTGTGTTTCTTTTTTCAAAAGCTGTGCTGCCGGCGATGAAAGCGCAGAATGCCGACACTGGTTTTGGTGGACACATCGTAAATATTGCGTCGGTGGCCGGCCTTGTGGGTAATCCAAACCTGACGGGGTACAACGCCACAAAGTTTGGCCTCCGCGGATTTAGCGAAGCCCTGATGAAAGAGGTGCGCAACGATGGCGTGAAAGTCACCTGTATTTATCCCGGCTCAATCGCCACCGAGTTTGGCTCAGTAGCCGGCACGACTGGCGCACCCAATCCGATGCAATCCATCGATATTGCAAGAACGCTGGTGCACGTGTTGGAGGCGCCAGACAATTACCTGATTTCAGAAGTGATGATGCGTCCACTGCGGCCACGTGGGTAGTCGGTTGGACGTGACCTGAAAGAAGAGGCCTGTGCTTCACGCACGGGCCTCTTCTTGGTTTTTCGAATACTGCGCAGTGATTAAGAAACCGTCATCTCGGACTCGATCCGGGATCCACACCTGCTCAGCTGCTTCGCATAATGCTGGCTACCCTCCGGTGGATTCCCAATTGAGTTGGGAATGACGGTGAGGGCGGTCTTACACAACAGTACCCGGGACATACTCATTGACAGGGCCTCGGTAGCGGAAGACAACTTCAGAAACCTCACCAGGCCGGCCGACTGCTTGCGCACGTACCACTGATCCGCGGCGCGGCGAGCCCCCAAGCCATAGGTAGGATACGCGTGAATCGTATCTGCCATGTGCCGCAGGGTGAGGCCGTTGCGCATCGCCAGTCCGTATTCGCTTATTAATTCCCCGGCGCTTGTGCCGAGCACATCAACCCCCAGGATTTTACCATTGAACTTTTTTGCGTAGACCTTGATCATCCCGGTGGTCTCGCTTTCTGTCACCGCGCGGTCAACTTTGGTATAGGGGAAATGGTATACTTCATAGGCCACTCCTTTTTCCTGCAGTTCTTTTTGCGTAGCACCCACGTGGCCCAATTCAGGATCTGTGTAAGTAACCCAGGGCACGTGTTTCATGTCGATTTTCATCGGTACCTTGAGCAACATGTTGGTCACAGCAACTTTGGCCATGTGCTCGCTCATGTGCGTGAACTGGTAGCGGCCAGCAATATCACCGATGGCGTAGATGTGCCGCTTGTTGGTACGGCACTTTTCGTTTACCGGGATACCTCGCCCGGTGTATTCCACGCCGGCGGCTTCGAGGTTGAGTCCGGCTACGTTGGGCCGCCGGCCTGTTGCAAGCAATACCTGGTCTACGTCCAGACTTTTGGTTTCTTCACCTGTTTGATAGGAGAGGGTAACACCGCCTGCCGATTTTGTCAGTTTCTGGACGCTTGCATTCAGTACGTAGTTGACGCCTTCTTTCTCGAGCTGACTTTGAAGCATGCCGGCCAACTCGGAGTCGTCGTTGCCCATAATCTGGTTGGAACGCTCAAACACATACACCTCGCTTCCCAGGCGATTAAACGCCTGCGCCATTTCTGTCCCGATCGGGCCACCGCCAACGATTGCGAAGCGCTTGGGCAGGGTGTCAATTTCAAATAGCGATTCGTTTGTGAGGTGAGGCGTATCCTGGATGCCTTCGATGGGCGGGACAAAGGCGCTGGCGCCGGCAGCAATTACAATAAACCTGCTACTTAGTCGCCTGGTGCCTTCAGCTGTTTTTAGCTCTAGCGTGTGATCGTCAATGAACGAAGCTTCTGCCTCCATAAAATCTACGCCCATATTGGTATAGATTTCTGGGCGGTCAGCGTCTTCGTACACCTCTTCTCTAATATGATGCACGCGCTGCATCACACGTGCAAAGTCAACTTCAACAGGCTGGTCGGTCAGGCCGTAGGCATTTGCTTCGCGTACGTGATGTGCTACTTTGGCGGCTTTCAAGATCGCTTTGCTGGGCACACACCCGGTCCAGGTACAGTCGCCACCTAAGCGATGCCGTTCGAGCATGAGGGTTTTTGCGCCAAAGTTGGCAGCCATACCGGATGCTGTGAGCCCTGCTGCGCCACCGCCGATCACGATGACGTCGTAGTCATATGCCATGTAACTGTTCGAATTCTAAATGGAAGGAGTATACCCTGCTAATTGGCTGCACTCCCTATTCTTCCGCAATTTGTGCGCGGACTTTGTTAACGGTGGTGTATACGCCAAAAATCACAAGCAACGCAACTACGCCATAGACCCATACGGGGATATTCTGCCCTGCAATCAGCAGGTAAAGGTAGGCGGAGATAAAAAAGAAGCCGGCTGATAAAGCGGGTAGTGCAATTGGTTTTTTCTGCTTGAGGTTGCGCACAAACCACCCCAGACTCAATGTGAAAAACGGAATCGCTCCAACATAGATCGACCCAAAAATAACAGGGTTAACGCCATACTGCGCCCCAAGCCCCATAAACCAGTCTACAAATGATTCCCACATGGTTGTGCCTTTATTTGGTGTAGCTGCTCCTGAGTAGAATTGGAAAGGGAGAAGTTACAGAACGAGGGTGTGAGGGGAGGTGAATTGGTGTCTAATAAAAATGAATATCGAACATAGTTTTTCGATTGCTGATTTCGGATTGTTGAATGCTGATTGAAGTTTGTGATGACAGGTACTGAGTTAGAGGCACGTTTGATAGACTTTGCTATTGCCGCAACGAACTTTGCTGAGCGGCTACCTGCCTCGAAAGTAGGTATGCATGTTTCTGGACAATTAATTCGTTGCGCTTCTTCGCCGGCTGCTAATTATGGTGAGGCGCGAAGTGCTGAATCAAGGCGGGACTTTGTGCACAAAATCAACCTGTGTTTGAAAGAGCTAAGAGAGGTGCTGGTTTGGTTGACGTTCTTGCGGAGAAGGAAAGAGCTCACCCCGCGCGACCTCGACCCGTTGATAGATGAATGCAATCAGTTGATTGCCATTTTTGTAAAAAGCTCGAAAACGGCGAGTTCAAAACTGAAAAAGAAATAATACACGCAATTTAAGCGTACCCTTCTTGCTCAGCTTGAAGTTTGCTAGCCTAAAGCACTTGGTTAGTGCACAACATGTTGCCTCCCCAGATTCCTCGGCTACGCTCGGAATGACATGGACGAAGTGCTGCGCCATGCAGCAAGAGATCCTTCGCGGGGTCCAGAATGACACGGGTTGAGCATCGCGATACCCCCAAAATCAGCATTCAAAAATCCACAATCCGAAATCAACAATAAATCACGCCAGCACGCCCTCAACCACATGCGCCTCTTCCACGCCCGTGACGCGTTGGTCGAGGCCCGCGGAAGGGTAGGTGAAGCGGTTGTGGTCGATGCCAAGGCGGTTTACGATGGTGGCGTTTAGGTCGCGGATGTGGACCGGGTTTTCTACGATGTTGTACGCGAAGTCGTCGGTTTTGCCGTATTCGATGCCGGGCTTGATGCCGCCGCCGGCTAGCCAGACGCTGAAGCAGCGGCCGTGATGATCGCGGCCTGAACTTTTATCGCCAAGCGTACCCTGGCTGTAGATCGATCGGCCAAACTCGCCGCCCCACACGACAAGCGTGTCTTCGAGCAGGCCGCGTTGCTTGAGGTCTTTTACTAGCGCTGCAGAGGCCTGGTCGGTGTCTTTGCATTGTGCCGGCAATTGGTTTTGCAACGCGATGTGCTGGTCCCAGCCGCGGTGGAAAAGCTGCACGAATCGTACACCGCGTTCGACGAGCCGGCGCGCCATCAGGCAGTTGGCTGCATAGCTCCCGGGCTTGCGTGCATCGTCACCGTATAAATCGAACGTGGATTCAGGCTCGTCTGATAAGTCCGATAATTCAGGGACGGAAGACTGCATGCGGTAGGCCATCTCATACGCCTCAATTCTTGCTAACGTCTCCGGATCGCCCATCGCTTCGGCTTGCCGCTGATTAAGTGCTGCCAGATCATCCAGCATTTTGCGGCGCTGCATACGCGAAACGCCAGGTGGGTCCGATAAATACAGTACCGGGTTTACACCAGGCCGTAACATAACGCCCTGATGGCTCGAAGGCAGATAACCGCTTCCCCATAGGCGCGAGAAAATGGGTTGGCCCGGGTTTTTTCCCGTGCCTTGTGAAAGGAGTACCACGTATGCCGGGAAGTTTTCGCTGTCATTACCCAATCCGTAGCTGAGCCATGCGCCCAGGCTCGGTTGGCCAATCTGTTGTGACCCTGTGTTGATAAACGTGATGGCCGGATCGTGGTTGATGGCTTCGGTGTGCATCGACTTGATGATGCAAATGTCGTCCGCGATGGTCTGTGTATAGGGCAACTGGTTACTGATCCAGGTGCCGTGTTTGCCACAGGCCTTCATGTCCCAAAAGGGAGCCACAACGGGATAAGCGGTCTGGTTGGCGGTCATGCCCGTTACTCGCTGAGAACCGCGAATCGAGTCGGGCAATTCCGAACCGTGCAGTTCACGCATCACCGGCTTGTAGTCGAACAGGTCCACGTGTGAAGGGCCTCCCGATTGGAAGAGATAGATCACCCGTTTGGCTTTAGGGGCAAAATGCGGTAGTTCATCAACAATCCCTCGTAGCCCGTTTCTTTGTGAACGAGCACCCGCAAGCATAGAGGCGAGCGCAATGCCGCCAATACCACGTGCAGACTTCCCGATAAACGTTCGTCGTGTGATGTTGCGCTCGTGGGCAAACAATGGGGACTCTGGATCTGTGACGGGGGAGTCCTGGGGACGGATGGGTAGATGTTCTTCGTTGCAGGCGTGCATGAGCAATCGGTGGATTGGGTGGCGCTAGCTTCGGGTGATGGTCTCGCTCAGATTGAAAATCAGGCTGGCAATGGTGGTCCAGGCTGCTACCTCTGCCGGCTGAAGCGCCGTAGTGGTCGTAGATTCTCCTACGGATAGGTACGCTGTAGCAGCTTCTGGCGATTGTTCAAAGTGACTCCGCTCGTCAGCAAGTCGACGCTTAAGGATCTTCAGCTCTTGCCGATCTGGGAGCCGGCTCAATACGGTTTCAAATGCATGCTCAAGGCGGGCCTCATCACCAGCTTCGGGTAATTCGCGCAGGATACGGAAGGCGAAGTGCCGGCTGGCTTCCACAAACTGTGGATCATTGAGTAAAACAAGCGCTTGCAACGGTGTATTGGTGACCTCGCGGGTAACGGTGCACACTTCCCGGTTCGGCGCGTCGAATGTGAGCATGGGTGGCGGAGGTAGTGTACGTTTCCAGTAGGTATACAAACTGCGCCGGTAGAGCTTTTCGCCGTGATCCTGGACAAAAACCTGCGCAGTAGCACCCGTACTGCCGTAGTGGCTTACTTCGCGCCACAGTCCAGCCGGCTGGTATGGATTTACGCTGGGGCCGCCAACCTGGTCGACCAGTAAGCCGCTCGATTTTAGCACCCCATCGCGAATGAACTCCGCCTGTAACCGGAATCGTGGGCCTCTGGCCAGCCATCGGTTTTGGGGATCCGCAGCGAGGCTTTTTTCGCTAGCTGCTGCGCTTTGCCGATAGGTCGAGGACATCACAATGGTTTTCAGCAAAGCCTTGATATCCCACCCGCTATCGATAAAGTTTACAGCAAGCCAGTCCAGCAACTCCGGATGACTGGGTAGACTGCCCTGGGCGCCGAAGTCGGCTGCTGTAGACACGATTCCTGTGCCGAAGAACAGTTGCCAGAATCGATTTACTGTCACCCGTGCAGTGAGTGGGTGATCGGATTGGGTGAGCCAGGTTGCAAGTGTAAGCCGGTCGCCCGACGCCTCTTCATTTATGGGGGGAAGTATAGCCGGCGTGTCCGGATCTACGCGATCAAGTTTTTGGTCGTACTGGCCGCGATTTAGAATAAACGTTTCACGAGGGTCTTCCGCGACATTCATTACCATGGTAGGATGTGCCTCAGTCAACACAGCCAGCCGTTCTTTTTGGTTGGCAAGGGCGTAACGCAGCGGTGCTGTACGCGCTGCCGTCTGGTAATAGTGTTCACGCAACGCTGCAATCTGAGCCTGTGTCCGTTGCGGCTTTTCGATGGTTAATGCGGCCTGAATGGCTGGCGGCAGATTTGTCCCGTCATCAGTGCCGGCCATGGTGTAGATTTTGAAGTTTGCCGGCATCAGGTTGTTGCCCTGACCAAAGTTGAGCATAACTGTCAGGTAAGGCACCGCAGCAGGATCCAGCGGCTCTTCAAACGTGATGGTAAGATGTTGGGGCGCGCGAAGCTGGTCCATAGCAGGTGCCCAGCCATTGATGCGGCGTTCATCAAAAACGTCGACGGTGGGAAAGTCGGGGTGGACAGAGCTTGCCGTTACGTTGCGATACGGAACCAGGTTGTACAGGTCTACCTGGTCCGATGGGATGTCACCGCGACTGATTGCGACGTTGGTCACTACCAGCGATCCTTCCATGGCCTCGCGTTGACTGTGCCCGATAAAGCCTTTCGCGACTTCATGGGGGGAAAATACAACGCGCAGCCCCGTGATTGGCGTTGCGTTTTGCTCGACGCGTGCTGAAACATTGTATGCAGCAAGCCAGCCTGGCCTGTCGATCAATAACGAACCATCATCCAGTATTTGCCCCGTGTAGCCACTATTGGGTGTTGTGATTTTCAGCGGGGTCAACGGGGTAAATGCAAGATTGGCACCACGTATAGCAAGCTGATTGCGCTGTTCTTCTTCCCAAATATCTTGATCTGGATCAGATTGCTTCTGTTGAGCCTCAAGGGTTGCTATGGCGTTTTTTAGCGACTCAATTTCTGAAGCGTCGGCTAACACTGTGCGTGCGTTAATGAACGGCCTGGAGTTGATGCCGCGATCGCCGTCGTGGCCGAGGTCATCTACCGTGTTGAAGTAGGCAAAAAACTGAAAGTATTCGCGCTGGCTGATCGGATCGAACTTGTGATCGTGGCATTGTGCGCATGCCATGGTAAGCCCAAGAAAAACTTCGCTGGTTGTTTTGACGCGGTCGACCACGTAATTGGTCAGGTTTTCCTCCGCGATGGTTCCGCCTTCGTGGGTGTTCATGTGGTTTCGATTGAACCCTGTGGCGACGAGTTGTGCCTCTGTTGGTTCGGGAAGCAAGTCGCCGGCCAGTTGTTCTGTGACAAACTGGTCATACGGCATGTTTTCATTAAACGCATTGATGACCCAATCACGCCAGAGCCACATATGCCGGCCTCCATCGATAGAGTAGCCATTGGTATCCGCGTAACGTGCCAGGTCCATCCAGTGTACAGCCATACGCTCGCCAAAGTGACGCGAAGCCAGCAATGCATCTACTACTTGTTCATAAGCATCTTCATCGTTGTTATCAACAAAAGCCTGTACCGATTCGATAGAAGGAGGCAGGCCGGTGAGATCGTAGGAGAGCCGGCGGATGAGGGTACGGCGATCTGCTTCAGGCGAGGGGCGGAGTCCTTCGCGCGATTGCCGCTCGAGGACAAACGCGTCTATCTCGTTGGTAATCCATTCGGGACGGTTCGTGGCAGGTGTATCTGGTCTTATGGGCGGGATAAAGGCCCAATGTGGTTTGTAGGTTGCACCTTCCGTGATCCACTTTTCGAGGATAGCGATCTGTAGTGGCGATAGCGTTTTATGGGCTTCTGGAGGGGGCATGCGCTCCTCCGGATCTGTTGCGTTGATGCGGTGCACCAGTAAGCTCGCGGCTGTGTCGCCGGGGACAATGGCAGCGAGGCTATCGCGGAGTGCAAACGCGTCTTCCGGGCGGTCAAGTCTCAGGTCTGCTTCGCGACTACTAGCATCTGGTCCGTGGCACAGATAGCAGTTTTGGGAGAGAATGGGTTTTACATGGAAGTTGTAATCTAACTCACCGAGCGCTGCCAGTTGTGCTTCGACGGTAGGTTCTTGGGAGGATGAGCTACAGCCACACAAAATAAGAAGGATGGCAACCCAGCAGTATTTGAAGCACGCCTGCATAAGCGAAAGGGGGAATAAACCTGCGTTTCATTTCCTTTCAAAATCGCCAATCAACGGTGGGAATGCAATAACGTGCTCCTTGAGCGATACAGGTGGTTACTTAAAGCGTACCTTGTAGATAGGCCTGCCGGCGCTCTTCCGGGAATTTCTCTATTGCATATCGTAGCATCGTACGCGGCATATTTTTGTAATGCTGTAGCAAGAACCCATCTTCCAAATCAAAATTACGCTTGCCCAGTTCGCGCAACATCCAGCCCACCACCTTATGGATCAAGTCTTCTTTGTCTTCCAGGAGCAGTTCCGCGAGTTGAAGCGCATCCGCGTAATCATCTTTTTTGATGAAATGATACGTGCACATCATAGCAATCCGCCGCTCCCATAACATGTCGGACTTGACCAACTTATACAGCATGCTACGGTCGCGGTCTTCCAGGTGCGGACCGACAATTTTGTGTGCCGATGAGTCTACCAGGTCCCAATTGTTGATATATGCCGTATTTTCAAGGTAAAGCGAATAGATTGCTTCACGCTGTGCTTCGTCTTTCTTTTTGTATTTTTCTACCAGGATGAGTAGAGCGACGAGGCGGTCTTCGTGGTATGGTGAGTGCAGCAATTTTTCTACATCCACAAGTGGCGTATTTTTAAATCGCTTTGCTATTTTCCGTTGCTCGGGTACCCTGATGCCCCGGAAGAGGTCTCCTTCTCCGTACTCGCCGGGCCCCGTTTTGAAAAAACGTTGCGAGTGCGCGGCGATCTCTGGATTTGCGATTGCTGCGAGGGCATTCTGAATTTGCGTGACCATGTTCGTTAGTGTCGACTTAATAGCAACGGCATACCACATCTGTCAATTTATCCGTTCATTTTAGCATTTCCACTCTTGAACGATAATTGACTAATATAAACTACTCAATGCGCGTTTGATGAAGTTTTTTAGGTTCATTTCTCTTCTGGTGGCCTTGTTTTTCTGGGTGTTATGGGAGGGGTATGCCCAACAGGCACCCAGGGTGCTTGAAACCACCGCTGAAGTGCGTGCATTGGGGCAGGAAGAGGCGGGTACTTCAATTGCGGTTGCACTGGAAGGGACTATCGCCCATTGTACAGCATATGAGGTAACATACTGCACGCTGCGAGATGAAACAGGTAGCGTTCTCATTCGCGATGTGGAGCAGCTGTTGACTGCCGGCACGTTTGTGAGTTTGCTAGGGACTACGGAGCCGGGCTGGATAACCCCTCGTATTGCGCCGGATGTAGAAGTCGTATCAAGGGACGCATCGCCAGAAATCTCGTATCTCTCTACGGTTGAGGAGGTTCGAAAGCTGTCTCCGGAAGAATCGAGTCAAGCCTTTCCTGTACGGCTCACAGGTGTGATAACCTATTGCACACTGCCAGATACGGATGCTCCCCATTGCTTTATGCAGGATGAAACAGGGGGGATTTATTTTAACTATTTCAGTGAACTGCCGGCTTATGGCACACGCATACAACTGACGGGCGTTACGCTAAGGGGGTGGTTTGCGCCAGATATTGCACCAGGCGCTCGTCTGGTTGAATTGGGCGAAGGAGAATTCCCCTTACCTTCTGCAAATCCAGATTTTTATTTGTTAAAAGGTAAAGACGATGCCACGTGGGTTGACGCGGTTGGTGTTGTTCAGCAGTCCGTACTGTCTAAACGGGAAAGTCATCTTGGGTTAGTTCTTGAATTGGCCACCAATGACAACGAATTCATTACTGTTTTTGTTAACAGCAAAGCGTCCCTGGACGATCTGGTTGGAGCGATCGTTCGGATTCAGGGGGTTGCAGGTGGTTTCTTTAATCCGGATCGACAACTCACAGGGATTCGGCTACAGGTACCGGATACCTCATTTATTGAGGTGCTGAGTCCCGGCTTTAAAGCGATGCAAGATAAACTTACTCTGCGCCCGCTAAACAAGGTATTAACCTTCTCGCTGAATCAGGATGAAGGACACATGGTCAGGGTAGCCGGAACGGTTACTTATCGTAAATCTGATTATTTCATCATTCAAGATGCGCACAGCGCTGGTATTGTCTATTCGCGAGATAATGTGCATGTTGGTGACAGCATCCATGCAATCGGGTTTCCTGAGGTAGGCGGCCTTACCCCAACGCTGATAAATGCTGAAGTACAGCCGCTTGGTCGTGCAAAGGTGCAGCCCAGTTCTACAGTATTGCGCGTCGATTCTCTGGAGAATCCCGCTGTAAATGGATCGCTGGTCGAAATCACTGGAGAATTGCAAGAAGTCATTGAGCTTCAAGGCATGGCTTCCTACTTGATTAAAGCAGACGGCTCCAGTTTTGAAGCGCTTATTGATGGCGCGTATACTTCACCCGGGTTTCGGACGGGCAGTACAGTAAAATTGACGGGCATCGCTGAGCTGCTCTTTAATCCACGCTACGACGATGTTCCTGAAGTCCACCCGCTTCGCTTGAAATTGCGTTCAACAGCCGACATGGAATTGATCGAAGCGGGCCCCTGGTGGACGCCTGCCCGCACGCGCTGGTTGTCGCTTGGCTTGCTCTTTCTTCTTGCTATAGGTGGTGGATGGACGGTGTTGATGCGCCGGCAAATTCATGATCAAACCCGCACCATTCGAGACAAACTGGAAGAAGTAAACCTGCTTAAAGACGAGGCTGAGGTGGCAAGCCGGGCCAAAAGTGCTTTTCTCGCTTCCATGAGTCACGAAATTCGTACACCCCTCAATGGCGTCATTGGATTTACCAGTCTGCTCAAAGACACACCACTCAATGAAGAGCAGCAAGATTTTGTCAGCACGATACACACCAGTGGTGATGCATTGCTGTCGATTATTAATGATATTCTCGACTTCTCAAAAATTGAAGCCGGCAAACTCGACCTGGAATCGCGACCGTTCTTCGTGCATCATTGCATTGAGGATGCACTCGACATTGTTTCGCATCGTGCGTTTGCGAAGGGATTGGATCTTGGGTATTACATCGATGCATCTGTGCCGCCGGCAATTATGGGCGATGTTACCCGCTTACGGCAAGTCATCATCAACTTGTTGAGTAACGGTATCAAGTTTACATCACAGGGCGAAGTGAATGTGTACGTGACCGCAAAGGCTGTTGATGACCAATATGAACTCGTTTTCTCAGTAATAGATACGGGCATTGGTATTCCGGAAGATCGTCAAAAATCTATTTTTGAGTCGTTTTCTCAGGCAGATTCATCGACCACGCGCAGGTTTGGTGGTACGGGGCTCGGGCTTGCTATTTGCCGCCGCCTGGCTGAACTCATGGGCGGGCACATCTGGGTAGAAAGTGTAGAAGGAGCAGGGTCGACGTTCTCGTTCACCATCATGGCATCTTCTGCAGCACTTCAAACGGAGGCGCTACTTGCTGAAAAACAGCACGTGTTGGATGATCGCCGTGTGCTTATTGTAGACGACAACGAGACAAACCGAAAGCTTCTACTGGCGCTTTGCCAGCAGTGGAATATGCAAGCTGTTGTGCGTAGTTCAGCCACTGAAGTAATGGAGGCCAATCACGATTTTGCATCGATCGATGTTGCACTCCTGGACTACATGATGCCCCGTGTTGACGGGGGACAACTGGCTGATTACCTGCGCGAACAGCGCTTCAGTGGGCCAATTTTGATTATCAGTTCAAGCGGTGATCATAGCGAAAAGCGCGAATCGGTAGATCGATGGTTGAACAAGCCGATCAAACAACAGCTCCTGAAAGATGTGATTATCAAAACCCTGGAGTCGCATGTGCCGCGGGTTTTCGAAGAAACCTCGATGCCGGAGGTGCCGGCACCATCGCACCACTCCTTACGTATTGCAATGGCAGAGAAAAACCGCATCAACATGAAGATTTCCAATCGTTTGTTGGATGATTTGGGATACCGTGCTGAGGCTTTCAGCACGGCAGATGCGTTATTGGAAAATCTGCAGGCCTCCGTGTTTGATCTGGCGATTGTGGACGAAGACTTGTTTACTGACGCCGGCATCAACGTACTTGATGAATTAGCACTTGGCCTCGACAAAAAACACTTCCCTCGATTGGTTGTTTTGACAAATAGCGAATTGGATGTCGAGCGGCCAAGCTACGAGCACATCGCCGGGTATCTTTCCAAGCCCATCAACAAGGCAGCGCTAAAAGAGCAACTGGAAGCAACACCACGACGCTTCCCGGCGCAGGATGTACCGCATCCGGAATCGTGATTTATTTATTTGCCGGCCAGGGACGTACCTGGTTTTGTGCGGCCCAGGTATCATACATCGCGACCATGGTGTTGAGTTGATCGGGGTATTCGGCAGCAAGATTATTTACTTCGCTCCGATCCGTTTCGAGGTTGTACAACTCCCAGGGCTGGTCGTGTTGTGCCACCAGTTTCCAGTTATCCAGCCGCACGGCCCGGTTGCCTTCGTGCTCCCAATATATGGCGTCTCGCTCAATACGCTGGTTTTCCATGGCAGGCACGAGGCTTTTGCCGGCCATGGGTGTCTTGTCGGTAGGATACGTCGCTAGCGCTACGTCAACGGCTGTTGCCATCAAGTCGATTACATGGCCCGGTTCGTGCACAAATGCGCCGCTGCCCTGAAAACGCGCTGGCCAGTGGGCGATTAATGGCGTTGAGATGCCGCCTTCGTGCACCCAGTGCTTGTAGAGCCGGAACGGGGTATTACTCGCGTTGGCCCAGCCAATGCCGTAACTCATGTAGGTTTCTTCAGGACCCGGCATGAGTTCTTTGAATTCATTACCTGTTGTGACAGGGTCTCCGTCGCGCGTCTCGTCAGGGATAAAGAGACCCCGCCAGTTTGCCGAGAGTACTTCAGCGCATCCGCCGTTATCTGCCAGGAAGAGGATCAGGGTGTTGTCTAGTTCTCCAGCTTCTTCCAATGCCTGCATGAGCCGGCCGATACCCTGGTCCATGTTGTCAACTTGCGCTGCATACACTTCCATGGCGCGGCTGTACCACGTTTTTTCTCGATCATCCAATGCAGCCCATTCGGGTACGCGTGGATCCCGAGGGGTTAGCTGCCAGCTATCATCTAACAACCCGATGGTTTTCATCCGTGCATGGCGCTCTTCTCGAATGGCGTCCCAGCCGGCATTGTAGCGGCCTTCGTAGGGGAGAATGTCTTTTTCCAGCGCATGCAGCGGCCAATGGGGCGCCGTGTAAGATACGTACATGAAAAACGGCTGCTCGTTGTCTTTATGCTGCTTCCACGTACGCAACGGCGGTGTCGCTGATGGCGTCGGTGTAGAAAAAGTCGTCGGGGACGTTCTCGATGGGCGTATTGCCATTGGTCAGCGTGATAGGATCATAGAAGCTGCCGGCGCCGAGGATGGTACCAAAGAACTTGTCGAAGCCGCGTTGCAAGGGCCAGGTATCGGTGGTTGCCAGGCTGTCGATGCCGTTCCAGTGGCCCATGTATTTGGTGACGTGCCATTTGCCAGACATGTACGTGCTGTAGCCGGCATCGCCAAGCACCTCAGCAATGGTGGCTGTTTGATCGCCCAGGAAGCCACGGTAGCCCGGATACCCATAGTCACCAGTCATGTGGCCGATGCCGGCCTGATGTGGGTAAAGCCCTGTCAGCAGTGCCGCGCGTGTTGGGCAACAGCGCGCATTGTTGTAGAACTGTGTGAACCGCAACCCATTGTCCGAGAGCCGCTGCAGGTTCGGGGTGTTGATTTCGCCGCCGTATGGGCTGATGTCGGAGTAGCCCATGTCATCAGCCAGAATGATGATGACGTTGGGGCGATTGTCGGGTTTAGGTTGTGTACAGGCTGTGGTGAGCAGTAGTGCGAGTGCAACGATGCTAAAGCATTTCATGAGTGCGGGGGCTTGGTGGTCTGCCTTCCGGTACACGTTGTGCCGGGCTTGATCCGTGTCCAGTTTGATTGCTGAATGCAGATTGTTGACTGCTGATTGCTGAATGGAGCGGTGGCATCACCCCGAGCCATTCGATGAATCTGGTTAGCATGACATGTAGGATACTAAGATTAAGCAATTTTTGCCCATTACGCAGCTAGCGCCTTAAAATGACTGATTTTGTATCCGTAAAGTTGTTGGTGGTGAGGCGGTAGAAATAGAGCCCGCTGGGCAGGGATTTGCTATCCAGGAGGGCTTCATGCCAGCCGGCACTTTGCTGGGCATCGACAAGCACGCGCACGCGCCGGCCGAGGGTGTCGAATACTTCCAGTTTCACTGTGCCGGGTTCGGGGATGGAATACCGAATCAAAGTTTGATTGGTGAAGGGATTGGGATAGCCTATTTCGAGCCAGGGGTGTTCAGAAAAAAAGACTTTATCCAATGTTGGCGCTCATGGCCATTCCAGCAAGGAATACACATCTTGTGCAGTAAGCTACTGCTCCCTGGTGTAGGTTGCGTACGTTCATTTCTTTTACCCGAAAACAAAACAGGGCCCCAAAAGAAACGAACCAAAGAAAAGGGCACCACCAAATAAAACGCGCGCTTTTATCTCCTTTCGCGCATCCCATCCTGAATTTTATCCAGGAAAACGCTTCGATAAAAGCATCCACCACACATCGCCACGCATTTGGTGGACATCCGCGCGCTGATTTGCTTAATAACGAATGAATCTTTGCTAACTAGGGCTATTTTTCGATCGAACACTCTGACCCTGGTTTCGAGCACGTCAATCGAGAATGCCCCACGTAGGTTTTGTAGCTGTAGTGCCATCTGGGTCTATAGCAAAAGACTTCGGGGTTGAATCCAGATTCATTAATGACCCCCCATGTCGGCGGATATGGGGCCGGCTGCATTTTGGGTCATAAACCCATCGATTCTTTTAGAAATCCAATTTGCCGATATTGTGTGGTAAAACGCCACGTGCAGACCATGGGCTTCGCTCGCCGTTTACTTGTCTGACGCGCCAGTAAGGTCTGATTCCGATCGAGAATGCGAAGGTTCGTTGCAACAATGCGTTCCTTACGCGCATAAGGAAGGATTTGTGGCCTGAAGTTCAAACGGCCCTGGTAATGCTAACTAACGTACGGATCAATCGGCTGGTTTTCGACATTGGGGGTGCTTCGAGTTGAATGGCCTTCAGTGGGGCGATTCGGGTAAAGCTTCAAAGCCGGCGTTCAAACGTTGCTGCACCTCCTGTGATGCAGTCCGAAGTCGTAGAGTCAAGATGCCGCGCCGCGTGCCCAGGAACGTATTTCTTGTGATTGCTTCAAGATAAACCTGTTGACAGAGATCTGCAGGATGCAGGCCCCAGTGTACCATTAAAAGGGTATTCACCTCACTCGGCCCTATGCCTGTGAAGGATCGCCCGGGTAAGCAAATCTAGTAGGTACGTGGAGAAATCACGGCCACGTGCCTACTGTAGGTTCTGTCTTTACAAAACTCATGTACATTGTAATAGTCACTCCCCGTGAGAGGATCTCCAGTTGCCGGAGCCATCCCATTGTAAAAAGAAATGTGGTCATGCCCAGTCGTATTCGCGTCTATGCCCATGCTTATTGTCGAGGCTGTCTGTATCCCAGGGGGCCTTGCAGAAAATTGACGCCAATGGGGAGGTGCTTTGCCATAGCGGGTTATCTGCGGTAACGTACCCAAACCGTAGGTAGTGTCCGAGCCCACATAGTCATCGTCAAAGTTTCCAGATCCATGTCTTGAAAGAATCCAATAGGTGTTCAGTGGTACTTGGCATGAATTTGTAATTGTAGAGCGTTGCATTATTGACGTGCACATTATTGGCGGATGCGTAGGCTGTAACTTGGACCGAGCCCGATGGGCGGCGATTTTGGGTGTGTCATATTCACACCCATCTGATGGCCTGGTGGCGGGTCTGTCGCCGGCTAGAAGATTGTCCAGTTTGCCGGTATTTCGCCGTCAATGACGTAACGCGCCACGTTGTTGCTTCACCCGTGGCGTTGTATGGTCAATTCGCGTTCGCTGTAGCGATCATATAAACTGCTCACAGGAGGATTGCGCCTCAGTCGAGTGGCCCCGGCCAGAACTCCCAGGGACCATATCGGGATGCTGCAATGCAATCGGCCATCCACTGTGCCGCCAATCCATGCCGGCGGCAAAAGCGTTGGCGTTTCCGTATTTAGGGACTTCAACACATGGGGGGAGCCCTGTTCCATGGATTGACGATGCGCGCCCGGACGTTTTGACGTCCAGAAGATTCTTCAAGTCCTGGATCACAGGTGCCTGTGGGCGTACTGCAGGAGGGGACAGGAGTATGAAAAGCAGGAAAAGCGCCGTTTCATGTAGTAATAGAGAAACGGGAAATGTGTAGCTGGCCTGCAAACTGTTACGTACCTCAATCAAAAAACTGTGTATGTTTTGGCTGGTGCTTGACTGAGGTATTTTGTGACTGAAACGCAGAAGTGCCACGATTAAAGCAGAGAGGTGAGCCGTATGCCACGCGATTACGCACAGACCGCACCGAATGAAGTTCGCCGGCGCGATCGGGAGGTGACTGATGAAGCCTGGATTCGCGATTTTCTGAACACGGCTCCATATGGTGCCCTCGCCACGGTGCATGAAGGCCGGCCTTTCATCAATAGCAACCTCTTTGTATACGAAGAAGCGGCGCACGCCATCTACTTTCACCCTATGGCCCGTGTGACAGGATCGCCCGGGTAAGCAAATCTAGTAGGTATGCGTGGATGAAATCACGCCCCGTCGCCGCCTACTGTAAAAGGTTTTCTGTCGTTTGACATGGGGCGACTGCTGCGGCGCCTCAAAGTAATTGTAATAGTCAGCGTCCCCGTGATCAGGATCGTCCAGTTGCGCCTGGTACCATCACCATCGTGCGGGATAACAAAGCAAGCGACTCGTGGTGCATGCCCAGTCGCTCATTCGCTTCGTCTACAAACCCATTAAGGTTATTGTCGAGGCTGTCTGTATCTAGCCAGGCGAGGCCTATGCAGAACATTGACGCCAATGGCAGGAGGTGCTAAAGCCATATCCTTCGGTCCGCCTTCATCAATCGTTATCTGCGTCTGTAGGCGTAGCCCAAAAAAGTAGGTAGTGGATGCCGAGCTTCCACATAGTCATCGTCAAAGTCTATCCTAGATCCACGTCTAGTGAAACGAATCCTAAATAGGTGTTCGGGTGAGTGGTACCTTACTTCTTTGCTAGATGAATTTGGGACATTGTAGAGCGTTGCATTATTGACGTGCACATTATTGCTTAGCGGCTGCGTAGGCTGTAACTTGTGACTTCGACGCCCAGATGGGCGGCGAATCTGCTTCGCTTCAGTGATGACATGTTGCCTTTATCATTGCATCACCCAGGCAAAGGGTCCTTCGCATGGCCTCTGGTGGCGGGTCTTACCAAAGTACAAAATTCATTATTATCATCCCGAACATGAGTGGTGGCATAAGCCAACGCCAGGCTCAAGTACACACGTTGTCTCAGGCAAATTGTGATACAATATCCTGATACTCAGGCTCCATCGCTCAGTGGAACAAGAAGCTAGATAGACAAAACGTCAGGTGATCTTCTGCGCCTCAAGGGACTCAATAACAGAGCCAGCTCCGTTCCACGAATACCCCCAAAGAAATGAATTATATCGGCATTGACCCTGCTGCCGATTCGTTTACCTGCTCCATATTCAAAGACGGAAAACGTGTCGGCAAACCCAAAACGATTACACCTACCGACGAACTCGGTGACAAAGACGAGCTTGGTGGCAAGGACGAATTACTACACTGGATCACTGGCGCTGGCTGTGTGAGACAGAACACACTAATCTGCATCGAGAACACAGGTGTTTACAACGAAGTGCTTCTCTATCAACTCAATCGCGCTGCTTGGCCTGTTGTGAGCTCATTGAGCCAATGAAAGTGCACCGCGCCTTTGAGAAAGACCGTCCCAAGACAGATGCGATTGACAGTACAATGATTGCTGAGTACGCATGGCGCTACCGAGACAAACTCACCCTCTGGACACCGCATGAGGCCGTTGTAGAGCAAATAAAGGTATTATTGACCACGCGCGAGCAGATTGTGAAGCAGCAAACTGCGTTCTCGAACTCGCGCAAGGCGCTTAAACGCAAGTACATCCAAACTCCGGTAGCAAATGGTTCTCTTGATGCGCTGCTCGAGCAGACCAGGCTGCAAATCAAGGAGCTTGAGGCGGGAGATCAAACGCCTTATCAAAGCGCACCCAACACTTGCTTCAACTGTCGCCATGCTCACAACAGCACCCGGTGTAGGCATGCTGCTTGCCGCTCATTTGCTAGTTATCACGGACGGTTTTACAAAAGAACTTAGTTACACGCAACTGGCCCGGCACCTGGGTATTGCGCCACTACCTTATGAAAGTGGCATCAGTGTAAAACGAAAAACCGAAGAGTCGCGGTAAGGGCCCGAAGACGATGCGAAAGCTGTTGCATCTGGCCGCCAGATCGATGGTGACACACAAAGCCAAGTTCAAGCACTACTACGCAAGAAAGCTGGCTGAAGGTAAGCCCGCAAAGCTTGTGCTAAACAACGTATCGAACCAGTTGATACGCATTCGTTTGCAGTATGCTCAAGCACAACAAACCCTACATTGATGGATACGTCTCGGTCAATCCGAGGCTACTTTTGACTTGACAAAGTCATAGACGGCTCAGGATGACGTATATGAGGAATTGCGCTAACCCTCATACACTCGAAAATCGGCAATCGACACTCGGCATTCCCAAGGGGCTGCAAGCCCCGCCAGATCCTTCGCACGGCTCAGGATGACGTAGATGAGGAATTGCGCTAACCCTCATACACTCGAAAATCGGCAATCGACACTCGGCATTCTCAAGGGGCTGCAAGCCCCGCCAGATCCTTCGCATGGCTCAGGATGACGTAGGTGAGGGATTGCGCTAACCCTCATACACTCGAAAATCGGCAATCGACACTCGGCAATCGAAAATCGCCATTCTACTCCGACAGCAGTATATCCCCGAAGTACGCCTCGGCATAGTCCTGCGTATTATCTGTGTCCGTCATAATGACGATGTTTTTGATCCGGCCCGGAGATTCGCCGAAGACGGCCATGTAGTCTGCGTAGATATTGCGCGATTCATTATGCCAGGTTGCGAGGTCTGCACTGCTATCACGTAAGACGACCATTTGTACCCAATCTGAGTAGGCGTTTGGTGTAACGGTGCCGGCCGGTGCACGGTTGGCCCATACGTAGTTCAAGGCACGGAGCGGCATCTCGCCGTAGCCGAGCAGTTTAAGCGTTTTGAACTTCAACCGGTCTTTCAAAGAAAGCTGATGTACGTCGTATTCGAAGGTGACAAAAATGCGGGCTGCTACATCATCCCCTTTCTTTTTATTGATGTTTCCCGAGGCCGGCACGTTGTTTACTTTCCATCGCCACTTGAGGGTTTGGTACTGGGCCGGATTGAGATCAACGGCTTTTTGTAAACCCGATGCGGTGCCTTCGCTGATGGCCTGTATCACCTTAATCCCTTCTTCCTCGATGAGGTTGTATGTTGTGGGTTTGCTTTTGCCAAGCGAAATAGCCGTCCATCCGTCGGTAAAAGGGGAGTCGCCCGTTGCGGCAGAGAAGGAGCCGACGTGCAGTACCTGGTCGTCCAATGATGCACCCGTCAGGAGCAACATGGCAACCATGATGGCAAGGTTGCGGGATATCCGATATAACGAAGCGTTGGAAAACATCATTTGTCTGGTGTTTTGCAAAAGTACACCTCTAAAAACGAAAAAGACCACACGAAAGATATCACAAAACCCTAACTTTTAGCTATCACCCGTGTAAAGAGGTTAACAAGCAACCTCAGCAGATGAGCAAAGAACGTAAATACAGCGAGCAAGAAATTGCGGCCATTTTTAAGTATGCAGCCAGCGCACAGGAGTTTGCGGGGCAGCATAACGATAATGAAGACGGCCTTTCGTTGGCTGAACTACAAAAGATTGGCGAAGGGTCTGGTATTCAGAACCTGCGTTTATTGCCCGTGCAGCTGCTGCGCTGGATGCCGGGCAGACCGGGTATCATCCAGGAACTGGCTTTTGGGCGACCAGTGGCATTGAAAAAAGACCATCGCGCTGAAGGAGAAAATGAGCTGACGATCAATGGGAGCGGCTTGTTGTCGACATGCGCGAGGTATTTGGTACACACGGTCAATTGCAAAGCCAGGAAGGGTCCTTCCGTAAGTGGATTGGGCAAGATGTTCAGGTGCATGTCGAACCAGATCATGCTACGGGTTACAGAGTCCGTATTGAAACTGGGGAACAGCAGACGGGGTGTCATCGATCTTGCGCTTGGTATGGGGGCTGATTTTTTTCTCTAATGAGTTTGATATTTCTGGTACCAGGTCTTTTTTGTGGACCGCAATGATGGTGCCTGCCTTTGCTGTAGTCCGGGCATGATAACGCTGCTTGCGAGCTTCGCTCCCATGTAGCACTGATTGGCACGATTGCCTAAGCTTGCACGAAAAAGCGGATTAGTCAATTACGAAACCATCTCTGCTCGCATCATTGATCGGACAAGGCAGGGGCTGCAAACTGCCGGGGAGCATCCAACGCAGGGTATGTAGACTGCAGATCGCCGTAGCGTGAAGCCGTCAACTTCCACAGTTGTATCGATTGATGCACCTGCTGGAATCAGTCATGCGCCTGAAGAATCGTAAAGCTCAGGAAAAAATCCCCGCCTTCGCTCGTGATCATCCCGAGTGTTTACCGGGTGTATCTGAGTTAATCCTACGTTTTAGTACTACACAACGACAAAGCCATGGCCGGCGAACGGAAATACAACGATGAAGAGATAGCTGCAATCTTTGAGCAGGCAACGCGCGTGTTGGAAGCTTCCCGGCAAACCAAGCTACACGAAGGGTTGACGTTGGCTGAGTTACAGGAGATTGGTGCAGATTCTGGTATACCTGCCGCGTTTATTGCGCAGGCAGCAGCCGGCCTTGATCAACCCAGGGAAGCCGTCAAGCCACCTGTTGAGTACTTGTTTTGGGTCTCCTGTAGGGGTTTCTATCACCGTTGATTTGCCGCGGATGCCTACCGAGACTGAATGGAATGCCCTCGTAGTGGATTTGCGTACGACGTTCAATGCACAAGGTGCCTTGCATCAGGCGGGTGATTTTCGACAGTGGACCAATGGTAACCTGAAGATTTTTCTAGAGCCGATGGGTGAAGGAAGCCGGCTCCGTATGACGACCAAAAATGCGTCTGGGGTATCTGGCCTATGGGCCGGACCTGTTTATATCGGTATGGCCTTGTTTATGGTACTATTGGTGTTTGTTGCGGCTAAATTTGAGCCATTTATACTCGGATTCAGCGGGATTATCGCACTTGCAGGAATTCTGGTCCATGCCTATTACCGGATGAAAATGCTGGGCTGGAGCGAAGCACGGCAGGCTCAAATGCAAGGCGTAGGCGATCGCATGTTGGGCCGTATGACGGACAACGACGTAGAAACGACACACGCCAACGTTGCTGAAAAACCGGCTGCAGCCGTAAAACAAAAAAGTGCAGGCACATCCGATGATGTACCTGCACCTCAAATTGATCTTGATGAAGCGAACGAACCGGAACCGCCGGCAACGAAACACGTCGCGTCGTGGTTCACAAACCCGGTTGCGCTCCTAAACGCTTACGAGAGCAATGCCGCTGCCGCCTGGTCTACAAACCAGATCAAGTTACCGTCAAACGGATCTACATCGCCTGAAGGGCAAACCGTAATTTCTGAAGCTTGCTCCATCGCACAGCACAAGCCGGGCGCTTTGTCTGGACCCGCAACGAGAAAAAAGATGTTGCGTGCGTTGTTGATGGCCGGATAGGTCAGCGTAAGGCGCTGCTTCGGATCAACAGGTGCTGGTGCGGCAACCACCGTAAGGTTTTCTTCTTCGAGTGCCGGCGAACCCGGGAAAAGGGAAGCTGTGTGGCCGTCGTCTCCCATGCCCAGCAAGATCAGGTCAAACCTGTTCTCTGTATGCGCGAGTTGCTCTTTTAGTGTAATTGCATACGAGGCCGCACCATCATTCGGATTGGTTGGCTGTGTTGGCATCGGGAAAACCTGATCAGCTGGCGTGTCAACGTGATCCAGCATGGCTTCCTTGGCCATTCGGTAGTTGCTTTTCTCGTGGTCGTGGGGCACGTAGCGCTCATCTCCCCAAAAAATCAAAAGCTTATCCCACGGAATGTCATTTTTGTAATCCGTTGCAAGCAAGCTGTACAACATTTTCGGGGTGCTTCCGCCGGCCAGGGCAATTGAAAAATAAGGCTGAACGGCAAGGGTTGACTTAATCAGTTCTATTGTTTGCGTTGCAACCTCGCGGCTGATCGCTTCTTTATCTGCGTAAACCTGTACTATACTATCAATTTCCTGATTCATATAGAAATCTGAAAGGTGAATCCCGAGCGCAAGCCTTTGCTTTACGCTCGGGAATAAAATCATTAAGACACGATCCAGCGGTGTCCGTTTTCAGCTAGCAAAGCATTTGCTTCCTGTGGACCCCAGTCCCCGATATCATATGTATATCTGGGAACGTTCAACTCCAGCAAAGGCTCGTAGAGCTTCCAGGCTTCTTCAACCTCGTCGCCACGAACAAACAGTGTCTGGTCGTTGGTAATCACGTCGTATAGTAGAGTTTCGTACCCATCGGGCAGTGCGCCGAATTTATCTGCGTAACTAAAGTGCAATTTTTTGTTTTTGCAGATCCATGCCCTGCCCGGGCGTTTTTACGTCAAACTCAAGGTCAAACCCTTCGTCTGGCTGGACGGTAATGATGAGACGATTTGAGTTCAACTGGCACCCTTCATAGGTTTGAAAAAGCGAGATGGGTGGCTTGTTGAAGTTGACGATAATTTGCGAGAGACGTTTGCGCATGCGCTTGCCTGTCCGCAAATAGAAATGGAACGCCTTCCCAACGCCAGTTGGCAATTTCGAGCCGAAGACCGACATACGTTTCTGTTTTCGAGTTGGTTGCAACACCATTCTCGTCGAGATAGCCCGGGAGGCTATGGCCATTGTTTTGAAGCGGACCATACTGCCCAAAAATGACATCGGCTGGATCAATGCGTTTGATCGAGCGGAGCACTTTGACTTTTTCATCACGAATTGCATCCGCTTCAAATGCAGCCGGCGCTTCCATGGCCGTAATGGTAAGTAGCTGGGTCAGGTGGTTCTGCACCATATCGCGCAGCGCGCCCGATTTATCGTAGTAGCCGGCGCGTGTCCCGACGCCCAGTTCTTCTGCAACTGTAATCTGAACATTCTTGACGCGGTCCCGATTCCAAACCGATTCAAAGAGCGGGTTGGCAAACCGGAAAGCCAGCAGGTTCTGTACGGTCTCTTTGCCGAGGTAGTGATCGATACGGTAAACCTGCGACTCGTTGAAGTTTGCGTGGACCGTAGCGTTGAGCTCTTTCGCTGACTCGAGATCTTTGCCGAACGGTTTTTCAACGACAAGGCGTGTCCAGCCGGCGCTTTCATTCAGGCCGGCGTTCCCGAGTCCATTAATGGTTGGCTCAAACGCAACAGGTGAGAGCGCGAGGTAGAACACCCGGTTGCCCGGCAAGTTGTTTTCAGACTCAATTTGCTCGATTTTCGCGCGCAATTGTGCAAAGTTCTCTTCTTTACCTTTGCCAATCGACTGGTAATACATGCAGTTTTGTGCCCAGTCGTTTGCGCTTCCGTTAACGCCGCTTACAAATTCATGAATGGCGTCGCTCGCAAAATCGCGGTACGAAGCGTCGTCGTAGTCGGTGCTACGGGCGACACCCAGGATTTTGAACCGGTTACCCAGTTCGTATTTGCTGGAAAGACGAAAGAGGGCCGGCAGCAGTTTGCGCCGCATCAGGTCGCCGGTGCCTCCAAAGACAATAAAAAGATGCGGTTCCACGTGCTCTGAATGCATGATCTCGCTTGTGGTTTTGGGAGATGAAAAGGATGGCAAAAGATCAAAAGGCGGTGAGACCCGCTTGTTGGTAGCCTGGTCACACCACCTTTTGTGTAGTCAATGTTAGTCCTGCGCAGCTTTAATGCTGTGTCCACCAAATTTGTTACGCATGGCAGAGAGCAGTTTTTCTGTGTAGCCTTCTTCTTCACGTGAACGGAGGCGTTGCAAGAGCGCGAGGGTCATAACCGGAGCAGAGAGGTCCTGGTCGATGGCCTCTTGTACTGTCCAGCGGCCTTCACCCGAGTCCGTTACGTAGGCAGCAATGCCATCGAGATCTGGATTTTCTTCCAGGGCTTCAGCGGTCAGGTCGAGCAGCCAGGAGCGAACCACGCTGCCGTAGCGCCAGATCTGGGCCACTTGGCCGAGGTCGATGCCATACGCTTCGCGCTTGCGCATGAGGGCAAAACCTTCAGCGTATGCCTGCATCATGCCGTACTCGATGCCGTTGTGAATCATTTTTACGTAATGGCCTGCTCCGATAGGACCTACATGGCCCCAGCCTTTGTCGGCTGCAGGTGCGAGGGTTTCGAGGGCCGGCGTAACTTTGGCAACTGATTCTTCGCTGCCGCCAACCATCATGCTGTAGCCTTCTTTGAGGCCCCATACGCCACCGCTTGTACCTACATCAACAAAACCGATTCCTTTTTCTTCTACCAACTCGCCGCGGCGCATGGTGTTGTGGAAGTTGCTGTTGCCGCCGTCGATAATCACGTCACCTGGCTCCAGCTTTTCTGCGAGGGCCTGTACCGTGCTTTCCGTTGGTTTGCCAGCAGGAACCATGACCCACACAACGCGTGGTGCAGCGAGTTTTTCGACAACTTCATCGAGGGTGCGTGCGCCCGTGGCGCCGGCTGATTCTGCTTGTGCAATCGCTTCTTCGTTCAGGTCGAAAGCTACAACACTGTGGCCATCATTGAGCAAACGGACAGTCATGTTTGCGCCCATTTTGCCGAGGCCAATCATTGCAATTTGCATGGTTTTCTTTTTTAGCTCCATTATGTATGTGTTCTTTAGGGGTTGTAATCAATCAGGCAGCCAGTTCCGATGGTTGGTTTACCATGCGTTCAACGAGCCCTGGTAATGCCTCGGGGTCGTGGATAAGCTGCTCCGCGGGAATTAATTTAGCTTGTTCTAACGTGTTCTTTGTGAACGGTGTACTGACTGCAATTACCTGCATGCCGGCTGCGCGCGCAGCAGCTACACCCGAGACAGAATCTTCAAACACAAGACACGCTTTAGGGTTCACCTCGAGTGCATCTGCAACAAGGTGGTAAATTTCAGGATCTGGTTTACCACGCTGCACGTCGTCGCGCGTGGCGGTAAAGTCAAAACACTTGGTAAGGCCCAATACTTCCAGCACGCGCGTTGCCTGTGGACGATGTGACATGGTTGCAAGGCCTGTTTTGTAGCCTGCTGCTACGGCATTGTATAGCTGGGCTATGTTATGGGGCCACATGCTTTTCTGAATCACTAGTGGATCATCGATCATGCGTCCGTAAAAGCCAAGCCGGATGTTGATAAATGCCTCTACTGGCGAACCGGCACCTTGGGCCTCCATCTGTTTGCTGGCTGCTTCTTGCAGGTCAAAGGTTTGCATCAGGCTGGTAGCTACCTCCATCCTGGAACGACCAACAACTGTTTTAAATGCATCGAGTACATCCGCTTCGCTGACCGTATGGGGTACAAGTGCAACTGCTGCCTTGGCATAGGAGAGGGCTTTCAGCCGCTCTGTTTGTACCAGCGTACCGTCCAGGTCGAACAGAAATGCTTTGATTTTGCTCATGTGTAGTATGGCGCTATCACGCGCTTCGATGCTATCATTTGCTTGCCGCAAACATAGGTTGAATGCACTGAATACGGGTGACAGCGAGATGTGTAATTCATACAGCTTGCCGTTATGTCGCACCGTACCATCATTGTGCACAGGTAGTTGTGTATGTCACCGGTTACAGGACTACACACGTATTGCTCAAAATTTCGACAAACGTAGCGCCAACTTAAATAAGAAAATGCTATGCCGCGTTGAGCGTCTTACAGGGTAAAAAAAGAAATATTTTATTGTTGCCTGACTAATATTAAATTGTTGGCACCCAATATGTAGCTTTTTAGCGTTTCGGTAGAATATCAAGTACACAGTCATTTAAGAAGACCGCCAGGCACGTTCTAATGCAGAAATTAAGCTTGTTATTGATTCTCATACTGGTTTTTGGATGCGATTCTGGTGCTGATTCTGATATGATAGATCCGCCCACAATGCCTCCGCCGGGGCGGACAGTTCAGGTGACGATTAAACCAAATGAGGGCCGGCAACCGATTTCAGAGTACATCTATGGTTCGAGCCAGGACATAGACAATAACGACGTGTGGACTGTTCGTCGCCTTGGTGGTAACCGGATGACGGGGTACAATTGGGAGAACGACTATTCGAATGCCGGCAGCGACTGGATGCATTCGAGTGATACCTACATGCTGAATCTCTTTGGCATCTCTGCAGGCAGCAACGAACCGGCGCGCGTGATGACCACCTTCCACGAACAGTCGTTGGCCATGGGTGCGCAATCACTTATCACCTTACAGTTGGCCGGCTACGTGTCTGCTGACCAGGCCGGCAACGTTTCAGGCAATCAAACCGCACCGTCCAATCGTTGGAAGCGCGTGGAATTAACAAAAGGCGCTCCGTTTACTGATATGCCTGATCGAACCGACGACGTGGTCTATATCGACGAATTTGTCCAGTACATGGTCAATAAATACGGCGGTGCTACCAGTCCGCAGGGGGTGCGGTGGTATGCTATGGATAACGAGCCGGGGCTGTGGTCCGAAACCCATCCACGTATTCATCCTGAACACATCAATGCGGCTGATCTTGTTGATCGTTCTATCGAAATGGCGCTGGCCATTAAGGCGGTAGATCCTGATGCTAAAGTAACGGGGCCGGCGTTGTATGGATTTGGTGCGTACGAAACGCTGCAAGGCGCACCCGATTGGGCACAGGAGCAGCGCGGCCAATGGTTTATTGACTACTACCTTGATCGCATGCGGGAAGCTGAGCAAACGCACGGTATGCGGCTGCTTGACGTACTTGATGTGCACTGGTACCCCGAAGCACAGGGTGACAACCGCATTGTGTTTGGTGATGCCCTCACTGAGAATGACATTGCTGCCCGACTCCAGGCACCACGTACCTTGTGGGACCCCACGTATGTAGAGAATAGCTGGATTGGTGAGTGGAAACAGGCATTTTTGCCGCTCCTGCCTACGTTGCAAGCCTCCATCGAAACCTATTACCCAGGGACGGCACTGGGCATCACGGAGTATAATTACGGTGCATCCAGCAGCATCTCAGGTGGCCTTGCGCAAGTGGATGTGCTTGGCGTGTTTGGTGAGCGAGGCGTTGATCTGGCAACACTCTGGAAACTGGACGACAACAGCCCGTACATCAGCGCTGCATTCAGATTGTACCGCAATTACGACGGACAAATGGGCACCTATGGCGATACTAATGTGGACGTGAGCTTGACAGACAAAGTGGAAAACTCGGTCTATGCGTCTATCCACGGTGATGATGCTTCACAAATCCACATCATGGCCATCAACAAAAGCCGTACAGAAAGTGCTTCGTTTGTATTTGATCTGGAAGGTGATGCCACGTTCTCAGAAGCGGATGCCTACTTTATCAATGCTACGAGCTCAATTATTCAGTCTGAGTCAGGTATTGCGGTTGGGGCAAACAACCAGCTTACCTATACGGTGCCGGCCATGACAGCCATCCATTTTATCGTGAAATAGTGGCCCTGGCGTATGCCAATGCCCTGTACGTTGAATGAAAGCTGCAATTCACGGAGGCAGCGATGTTTTTTGTATCTCCGGGATTTCGATATACAAGAAACGAAAACCCGAGAATCCGAAAACACAAAATCACATACCCAAAGCGGCCTTAATTTACATCGATAGACAATATTGTGTCCTTTAGGCGCCGTTTGGGGCATATTTGCACCATTTCCCCTTGCAGATTATATGGAGAGGTTTCATATTTAGAAACCCCGTAACTTTTGCAAGGACTCATGATACACCACATCACGCACCTGCAAAGGGCGTTGTGCGCATTTGTGATGCGGCCGCTGTGTATTGCACAGCTTCTGTTGATGCCGCTTCTCATGATAGCGCAGCCGCCTCGTGCTTTCGCGC
This sequence comes from Rhodothermales bacterium, assembly GCA_965263205.1. Lineage (GTDB taxonomy): Bacteria > Bacteroidota > Rhodothermia > Rhodothermales > JAHQVL01 > JBCCIM01. Next base: position 441,544 of record CBDHHF010000014.1, on the reverse strand, counting down.
AGGGTACATCTCTTGAAACGTGGGCCATTCACGATAAAGAACGCCCGCAGCCTCCTGTCGTTGATACAGGCACAGGTTTCCAAATGCCGGCCGCTCCGCCGGCTGATGCCGTTGTATTGTTTGATGGTATGGACCTTTCAGCCTGGCAACAAAGTGCGGACGGTAGCGCCGCCCGTTGGAAGGTTGATAATGGATACTTCGAAGTCGTACCTGGAACGGGCGGTATTCAGACGGTAGCAGGGTTTGGCGACGTGCAACTGCACCTTGAGAGGGCTTCGCCAAATCCTCCACAAGGTGAAGGGCAAGATAGCGGCAATAGTGGGGTCTTTTTGATGGGCCGCTACGAGGTGCAGATCCTCAATTCATTCGAAAACACAACGTACCCCGACGGACAGGCTGCCGCCATTTACGGGCAATATCCACCCCTCGTTAATGCCACACGCCTCCCTGGTGAATGGCAGTCGTATGACATTATTTTTCGGGCCCCGCGATTTGATGCATCAGGTGCCTTAACGTCTCCTGCTACGGTGACGGTGCTGCACAATGGCGTGTTGGTCCAAAATCACGTACCGCTTACCGGGCCTTCCGGGCATTACAGCCGGCCCCCGTACGCGCAGCATGCCGACAAACTACCGTTGGCGTTGCAGGACCATGACCACCCCGTCCGATTTCGAAATATTTGGCTGCGCGAACTTTGGTCTGCGCGAACTTTAGTCTACGCGAGCGTTAGTCTGCCGTCTTTACCTCCACGTTCTTTATCGAGCGAATAGCTTCTACTGATTTTATGTCCTGGTTTGTGAAAAACAAGTTTCTGGTAATTGCACTCTTGGCTCTGCTGGCGGTGGTGGTATTGTTTTGGATGAAGCCGCCACTACCATTTGCTTCATCAAGCCAGACGATTTCTTATAACAAAGACGTTCGCCCCATTCTGAACGACAAATGTCTTGCTTGTCACGGCGGTGTGCGGCAAGCCGGAGGGTTCAGTCTGCTTTTTGCTGAAGAAGCGCTGCGACCCAACGAATCGGGCAAACCGGCCTTTATCCCGGGTGATCCTGCGCAGAGCGAATTGATTATAAAGGTGCGTCACGATGATCCCGAGGAACGGATGCCATTGGATCATCCAGCACTGGACGAAGCGGAGATACGGATTCTGGAAAAATGGATTGCGGAAGGGGCACAATGGGAAACACACTGGGCCTATGTAGCACCGGAAGCGCCGGTACTGCCACGTACAAGAAATCGCCAGTGGGCACAAAAACCTATTGATCATTTTGTCCTGGGTCAGCTAGAACAAGCCGGATTAGAGCCGGCACCCGAGGCCAAATGCAGCACCCTGATGCGTCGCGTGTCACTCGACCTGACAGGGTTGCCCCCAACCCCCGAGGCTGTCGACGCGTTCTGTGGAGACTTGTCGGAAAACGCCTATGAAAAGGTGGTCGATACGTTGCTTGCTTCGCCGCGCTTTGGCGAACGATGGGCGGCTATGTGGCTGGATCTTGCGCGGTATGCTGATTCCAAAGGGTATGAAAAAGACGGACCGCGAACGATCTGGAAATACCGCGACTGGGTGGTCGAAGCGTTTAATCGCGATTTGCCATTTGATCAGTTTACCATCGAACAACTCGCCGGCGACTTGCTGCCAAATCCGACGGAAGACCAGCTCATTGCGACGGCTTTCCATCGCAACACGATGAACAATGATGAGGGAGGTACCGATGATGAAGAGTTTCGGGTGGCTGCTGTAATTGATCGGACAAACACAACCTGGGAAGTATGGATGGGTACTACCATGGCCTGCGTACAGTGCCACAGTCACCCATACGACCCGTTTACCCAGCAAGAGTACTTCGAATTCCTGGCCTTTTTCAACAATACCAAAGACGAAGACACACCAAACGAATATCCCACGCTTAAAACCTATGCGGATTCAAATCGGGCTGACGTCGAAGCGTTGACCACCTGGCTCGCGCAGCAGCAGGATGTGGACGTCGCGCATCTGGCGTTGGGCATCCAGGTTGACTCGCTGTTGGCCGTTGCTGAATCCGCCGGCCCCACGCTGAATGCCCTTGCACAGCAGAAAGTAGATAGCCTGGCAGTAATCACGCCTGAGGCACAGACGCCCATTTATCAGGAGACCACAGGGGCAGCGATTCGGGAGACGCACCTGTTGCATCGGGGTAACTTTCTTGAACCGCTGGATGTGGTGCATCCGGGGACGCCGGACGTGATGCCTGCATTTCCCGATAACACCGAGCAAAATCGCTTGGCACTCGCCAAATGGATTGTAAGCGAAGAGAATCCGCTCACCGCGCGGGTGATCGTGAACCGATTTTGGGAGCAGCTTTTTGGGGTGGGCATTATAGAAACCACTGAAGATTTTGGTACGCAAGGTCTGGCGGCGAGCCATCCGGCCTTGCTCGATTGGTTGGCGTTGGAATTTGTGCAAACGCACAATTGGAGCGTGAAGGCGCTGCTAAAAGAGATCGTGATGTCGGCTACCTACCGGCAGGCATATGACGGGGCGCCGGCAAAGTTAGCAATTGATCCAAACAACAGGTTGTTTTCCCGAGGTGCCCGGGCACGATTATCTGCAGAACAAATCAGAGACCAGGCGCTTGCTGTAAGTGGGTTGTTGAGCGACAAAATGTTCGGGCCGAGCGTGTATCCGTATCAGCCGGCGGGTATTTGGAATGCACCGTACAGCAGCATGCAATGGGAGCTTAGCGAGGGAGAGGACCGCTATCGTCGCGGACTCTACACGTATTGGCGCCGCTCCGCTCCGTACCCCAGTATGATGGCGTTTGATAGCCCAAGCCGGGAGTTATGTGTGTCGCGCAGAATCAGTACCAACACGCCGTTGCAGGCCCTGGTGACGCTCAACGATCCTGTATTTGTAGAAGCTGCTGAGGCGTTGGCTACGCGTGTGCTTGATGAGGGCATTGAGGAGCTTGATGCCCAGCTTATTCGCGCGTTTAAACTGGCGTTGGTACGCGATCCGTTGCCGGCAGAATTGACAGCGCTGCGTGATCTCTATAAAGAGGCATATTTTGAAGCCGAAGACCGTCTGCAAACAGACGCTGTGGTGCTAAATGAGCAGATGGCTGCCACGGACGTTACTACAGAGACTGAAATGGAGGTGGCCGTTGAGGCCGCCGTGCCTGTTGAGAATCCGCAATTGGCTTCGCTGACTGTGGTTGCCAATGCGATTCTGAATCTCGACGAGTTCATTATGAAAGGGTGAGCGATTCGCCTGACAGCGTTCCGTGCTTACAACAACATTCAATAAACGATAATCGGCATACACGATGAATCTGGCGAAAGAAGCGCAACACGAGCAATTGCGTTACATCACGCGACGTCACTTCTTGCGAAACTGTACAACAGGACTTGGTGCAGCTGCACTGAGTAGTATGCTGGGTGGTTCGCTCATGGGGTGTAATGCAGCTGCAGGTTCTGTGGCAGACGTGGGGCGCACAACGCCACTTGGTGTGTTGCCGTCTCATTTTCCGGCAAAAGCAAAACACGTGATTTTCCTGCATATGGCAGGTGCGCCGTCCCAACTAGAATTGTTTGATTATAAACCCGATCTGGCAAAACTCCATGGTCAGCCGTGCCCAGACTCTTTGCTGGAAGGCAAGCGGTTTGCTTTTATCAAAGGCGTACCCAAAATGCTTGGGCCACAGGCTACGTTTAAGCAGTATGGCGAATCGGGTGCCTGGATCTCAAATCGGCTACCCCATCTTGCAACGCAGGCTGATAAACTAACATTTCTAAAAGCCCTGCATACCGACGAGTTTAACCACGCGCCGGCGCAATTACTTTTGCATTCGGGTTCGCCCCGACTTGGCCGGCCGAGTATGGGATCGTGGGTTTGTTACGGATTGGGGACGGAGAATGAAAACCTCCCCGGGTTTGTTGTGCTGGTTTCGGGTGAGAACGAGCCGAGTGCCGGCAAAAGTGCCTGGGGCAGTGGCTTTTTGCCAACGGTTTACCAGGGCGTGCAATGCCGGTCTGAAGGCGATCCTGTATTGTACCTGTCGGATCCAGATGGCATGAGCCGGGACCTGCGCCGGCAGTCCATCAATACCATCAACAAAATCAATGAAATCCAGCATGCTGATGTAGGTGATCCCGAGATTTTATCGCGGATTGCACAATATGAAATGGCTTTCAAAATGCAGATGTCGGTGCCGGAGGCAATGGACATCTCGGCTGAGCCCGATTACATCCACACAATGTATGGTACGGAGCCGGGCAAATCGTCGTATGCAAACAACTGTTTACTCGCTCGCCGGTTGGTAGAGCGTGGAGTTCGCTTTGTGCAGCTTTTTCACTGGGGATGGGATGCCCATGGCGCCGGCAAAAACGAAGGCCTCTTGCATGGTTTTGTCGAGCGTTGCAAAGAAACAGACCAGGCAACAACTGCTCTGCTGACAGATTTGGAGCAGCGTGGTCTGCTCGAGGATACCATCATTGTATGGGGAGGTGAGTTTGGGCGCACGCCTATGTTGGAAAATCGGACAGGGACCGACAACCCATACGTTGGTCGCGATCATCAGGGAGATGCGTTTACCATGTGGATGGCCGGTGGAGGTTTGAAGGCTGGGTATACACACGGTGAAACCGACGAAATTGGCTATTCAGGTGTCAGCGGCCGCGCGCATGTACACGATTTGCAGGCGACCATTCTACATCAACTTGGTATGAACCATGAAGAACTAACCTATCACTTTCAGGGCCGCGACTTCCGTCTCACAGACGTGAGCGGGAACGTAATCAACGAAATCATTGCTTGAGAGAAATCATGAAAATGCCCCTTTTACTCGCCTTGTTGCTTTTACTTTCAGGTTGTAGTGCAGAGAAATCTGCGATGAAAGAAGCATTGGAAAATGGTGCAGTTTATGCGTTTGAAAATGTACACGTTGTACCGATGGACGCAGAGCACGTCCTGGAGAATCAAACCGTACTGATTGTTGGCGATCGTATCCACGCCATTACAGATGCTGATCATGCAAAGGTGCCTGGCGGTGCCAATGTTATCGATGGTACCGGTAAATACCTCATGCCAGGATTGGCTGAAATGCACGGGCATATCCCGCCGCCTAACCAGCCTGAAGCATACATATCATCGGTATTGTTCATGTATGTAGCCAATGGCATTACCACGGTGCGCGGCATGTTGGGCCACGATGGGCAACTGGATATCAAAGCGAAGGCTAATGCCAGTGAAATTATCTCACCCACGCTGTATTTAGCTGGTCCTAGTTTTAACGGCGGGTCTGTCAATTCGCCGGAGGAGGCCGTCGAAAAAGTGAGGCAGCAGAAAGCTGAAGGGTGGGACCTGCTCAAAGTACATCCCGGCCTCACCCTGTCCGAGTTTGATGCGATGGCTGAAACAGCGAACGAACTCGGCATTCGGTTTGGTGGGCACGTGCCGGCTGATGTAGGGCTGGCTCATGCCATCAAAATGGGCCAGGAGACGTTTGATCACATCGATGGCTATACCATTTTTGTTGATGGCACCAGTAAGCCGGCTTCCGATGCGGCGATTGACGAAGCAGTGCAGCTGACACTCGATGCCGGCGCCTGGGTTGTGCCCACCATGGTACTCTGGGAAACACTGTATGGGCTCACCCCTATGGAGGTGGCCGAATCCCTGCCCGAACTGAAGTATATGCCCAAGCCCATTGTTGCTAGCTGGATGAATGTGCACAGGAGCCGCCTGGCTAACCCGGGCCTGGACCTGGTAGCGGCCGGCCATCGGATCGACAACCGCAATAGAATTTTGCGTGCGTTGAACGACGCGGATGCACGTATCCTTATGGGGACCGATGCGCCGCAACAGTTTAGCGTCCCCGGCTTTTCTATCCATACAGAATTAGCCCGTATGGCCGAAATAGGCATGACACCTTTCGAAATCTATCGGACAGGTTCAACGTACGTAGGCGAGTATTTCAAAGCGCAAGATACGTTTGGACTTGTGGCCCCGGGGCATCGTGCAGACCTCATCTTGCTCGATGAAAATCCCCTCGATGATGTAGCCCATTTGAAAGGGCCAGCCGGCGTAATGACCCGAGGCAATTGGTTGTCTGCAGAAGACATTGCAGCTGAGCTTTCCGCTATCGAGACACGGGTGCAAGGGTAAGGGGATTTGTTATCCTTTCAGCAAAGCGTCTTTTCTGGTAAGAACCGGGTAGTATAGATTCTACCTGGTTATTGCCAGTTGTATTGATAATTACTGCAAGCTAATCCAAAAAGAGGGTCCTGAATAGCCGGTTATGGTACGTAATTCAGGCCCCAATCACTGTCATTGTACATACAACAATTTTAGTCGATATAATTATAAAGCGAGCTTTGCACCGGCATACGGGATCTACGACGCCACCTTTTGCCATTGCGAAAGCACCTCACCCATGGTTGGTACGCTTCCGTGGTCGCTTACTGTCATTCGTCTGATAGATTGTATACCCTTAGATTCTACTTTCAAAGTACTACCAAGGTATTATCAAAGATTGTATTCTTATTGATTGCAAACACCGATTTGCACTACTAATTGCGTGAGCATTTCTGAATCATCAACACAACAAGTTTTTATAGACAATCCGAATTGCAAAGCGGCTGTTAACGAGCAAGGTGATTTAGAATGCACCACTTCAGGCCGATTTGTTACTATTGTATTGTTTGTTGTAGGCATGCTCTTTATTTACGCAAGCATTGTGATTATCGGTTGGGAGTTACCTAGCGGGAGAATCCATTCTTCGACTCTGATCTATGGGGCGATTGTGTTTCTGCTTGGCATTTTGTGTCAGTGGCGGAGTTTTCGCCGGCAGAAAGAAACAGGCGAATTTGAGGTATGCATATCTGCGGAGATGATCCGTAAGCAGGGTAAGCAAACAGGCTATCCTTTTGATTATATCACGCGATTACGAATAACTAGAAACTGGACAGCAATGGCCCGTATTCAGCACATGTTGCCTGTTCCATTTTGGCTGTTTATCCATTTCAAAAATGGCCATCGGATCAGGGTAGCTTCGGGCCGGCGAGAGGAGGTGATGGAATTGCTCAAGTGGATGCGGAGTGCCGGCGTACCCTGTGTTGATTGGGTCTGACTCATGTTGTGCTTGATAAGAGCGAGTAGGTAAAACCATGCATGTTCAATGGTTCGCGCATTTACCGGGTGTACAGCTCGCACCCGGCCTCTCATCGCATGAAGTGATTGATGGCCGGGTGACCTATCTGTATTTTGGTGAATGGTGTGAACTCGACCCCTCTTTTCCGGATAGCGAAGACAAGTTCAATGATGCGCGCCCGATTTTTTACATCGGCGAAGCTGAGCTCGAAGGTGATCTTAAAGCCGTAATGAAGCAAGTCAGCGCGCGCCTGCATCGCTTTTACCTCGCATTGCTGATGGATTCGCGTGTCCCTCTGATTCCTGATCCACAATTGTCGGTTCATTATGTACGGGTTAACCTGAAAGCTGGCGTTGCGACATACAGGCTCGTAGGCCCTTTTGAACGCGAGTGGATTTTGTATGGTAACCGAATTGTATCCGAGTTCGATGAAAGCGCGCTGCAAGCGCTTCATATCGCGTATGATTTGCTTCCTGATGAAGCGACGAGTACGGCGGCGTATTTTCCTGGCGTAGAAGCTGGACTTGCAACGCTTGTGCGTACTGCCCGGCCAGGGGCCTGGTGGGAGCAGCGCAGTGTACACCATGTAAACGACTTTATTCACTGTACTACGGCGCTGGAAAATTTACTCCTTCCTCTTGATGAGCAGGGACGTAAATCGGATGCTGTGAGTGCATTTGGCCAGCATGCAGCGGCGCTGGTAAGCCCTGCGCGATCTGGCATTACGGATCTTGCCCAATCGTACGCCGGCCTCTATCCGGCTCCGGACAAACCTGCTACACGGGCAAATGACCATGGCCGATCTGAATAGCGGAGATGCGCAAGCTTTGCGCCTGGGCCGGATGTTGTTGCGCGAAGTACTGCTGAAAGCACTCGCGCTGCATGATTTCAGAACGGCAGACGAGACCCTTGGCAGTTTGCTTCAGCGTGCGTACGAAGACGGTGCCTTCCATCAGACGCTCCATGAACATCTACGGCATGCTGAGGTAATGGCATGACCCAGCAACCTCCCAACATATTGTATGGCTATTTCCCCTTGTGGGGTGCCAAAATGGACAGCCAGGATGTGGGGCTTATTGGTGGCGCTGTACGGGTAATGATTCCGTATAAAGAAGAGTGGCGGTTGTTGCACAAATCTGAAGCATGGCTGGAGCGTTTTCGCCCCGTGCTGGATAATTTTGGAGATGAAGATACACCTGAAGTCGGCCCGGATCCGCCGCCTTGCCTGGTCCTTTCGATGCCGCTGGTTTCAGATGAGCCTTTTATCGAGGGCGTGGATCGGTTGAAGGACGACATGATTGAGCATGCTCGCAACGCCATTCTTGCACTTCGGTTGTTCAAGCCAGGCTGGTTTATTGATCCTGAAATGGCCGAGTGCGCGTTTGTCCAGAAACCCAGCATCATTCGGTTGCCGGGTCCGTTTCGGCAGGTGTTTATGGAGACGATGCCAGAAGAGTTGCCGGCTGCCTACTCGCTCCGTCTGGAAGAATTATCCTCGCAAAAAGGTGCGCCATCTGCACTTTCTAGTCTCTGGAATCTAATCGAGCAGTATAACCACATTGCGCATCATACAACAGCCGACATCGCGATCGAGAATTTCAATCGCTCGTATGGTTTTCTCCTCAAGGGGACGCAGCGCGCGGCTTTCCTGTTTACAGCATTGGATACGCTTTTAGGAGGAATTAATGCTGAGAAAATTGGCCGGCTCAAGTTGAATAGTCCATTCCGAGAGCGTGTTTACGCCGCGCTGGACGCTGTGCAAGGTGCGTGGCAAGGCTCGGATGCATCACCAACCGAATTGGCCCAGTGGATCAATACCGCCGGTCGCCGAATGCAGCATGCCATTGCGTTGAATGGCGAAAAGGTGATCAAAGAAGAAGCAGATGGCGGGTGGGCGTATATGCAGATGATTGTGCGCGTCTTGCTACGGCAGTACATCGAGTTTAGCGTGCGTTGGTTCAAAAACCCGACCGTCATACAAAAACGACTCGGATTGCCGGCAGATGTCCCTCCGGTGATCGGCTACAACCTGGCACTGGAACTGAAGACAAAACAGCGCGCCAATCTCGACGATCTACTGGGGTTCGACATTTCCAGCGTTGGCCCTGCTTGATTCCTCCTCGTAAGCTCGTCTTAAGCAAACAGTTCGGGTAGCGGTTTGCCAAGCCCATCCGGGGTAGTATACACAGGGCGCCCCTCAACTTCGTAGTTTGTCTCCGGTGGTATGCCCAGGGCGTGGTAAATGGACTGGTGGATGTTTTCGATGTAAATAGGATCTCCGACTGTTTTGCATGGCCGGGTGGTCGCCGTCTCGCCGAACGCAAATCCTTTTTTGATACCGCCTCCAAACATGAGCAGGGAGCAGCCGTCGGTAAAGTGCCGGTGCATGCCGTAGTTTTTAATGCTTTCCAGCTTGTCGGGTACCTGCACCTGGTCTTTCACGTGTTTACCGGGCCGGCCCTCCTGGATCATATCCCGACTGAATTCACTCGCTAATACGATCAGTGTCCGGTCAAGGTGACCGCTTGCATCAAGATCGCGGATAAGTTGAGCGATGGGCCGGTCAATGAGCTTTTTCATGTCGACCAGCCGGGTGTGGCCATTCTCGTGGGTGTCCCATCCAATAAACGGCTCATATTCCGTTGTCACGCTGATAAAGCGCGCGCCTTGTTGCACCAACCGCTTCGCGAGCAGGCAACCCAGACCAAATCGGCCTGTATTGTAGGCATCATAGCTTGCTTGCGGCTCTTGCTGCAAATCAAACGCCTTGGCTTCAGGGGCGTGCAACAGGCGATAGGCTTGCTCCATCGAGCGTAACAACGATTCTTTCTGATAGTCACTGCCCCGTTCGCCCATCGGACTCTTTTTGATGAGCTCTCTGTAAAGCTCATTGCGTCGTTCAAACCTGTTGATGTCCATGCCAATAGGTGGCCGCACGCTATCGAGTCCGGTTGAAGGGTCTGGGATGAGGAACGGGCCGTACTCACTCCCGAGAAAACCTGCGGTGTGAAACGCCTTTAACTCTTCCGCTTCGCCTACTGTAAACCGCTGGCCAATGTTGATAAACGGCGGAATTGCCGGATTAATCGGGCCAAGCTCGCGCGCTATCCACGAGCCAATATGCGGGAGCTGCACGGATTGTGGCGGCTCATAACACGTGTGCCAATGGTACTGATGCCGTGAGTGGAGGATAAATCCAAGATCAGCTGCGCGGTAGTTGCGGATCACGGTCCCTTTGTCTAGTACGGAGCCGATTTCCTGGAGGCCTTCTGAAAAAGAAATGCCATCTACTGCTGTCGGATGTGATGGGAATGTGCTCAGAATACGACTGGCTTCGATCCCTTTTTCATACGGTGTGTAGGCTTTGGGATCAAAGGTTTCCGTATGTGCCATGCCGCCGGCCATCCAGAGCAGAACGACAGCATCTGCCGTTGCCGGCCGTGCGACAGCTGTATTGCATCCACTCAAGAACGTGGCTGCGGGCAAGCTGACCGCCATCGCAGCAGTGCCTGCGGCCTGCATGTGTTTTATAAACTCACGGCGCGTTGTCATAGCAGCTTGATTGTGTGAAATAAAAGATCAATAGATCAGTTGAAATTCGGGAAGCATGAGCAGGGCCCATAGGAAATCCTGAAGATCTACTTCGTCAACAGGATCGCCAATAATGTCCAACGCTGCGTATTCTTCCTGGCGCGTTGGCGGCCGGCCAAGCGCCGTTCGGTAGATGTCGTTAACCAGCGCTTTACCGTCAGTGGCATATTGGTTGAACCAGCGCTGTGCACCTTCTTGGAGTGCTGTATTGAAGAAAACGCCGTTTGTTAATTCAAGGGCCTGTAGAAGGGTAGCCTGATCATCACGACGTGTGGTTACGTTTTCGCGTGTTGGCCGGCCGAGCGCTTTCATAAACGGATCAAGCTTTACCAGCGATGCGCGTGCAAAAGGAAGGCCCGATGTTCGATCCTCGTGACGGAAATCAAGCAGTTGGCCCCAGTGGCTTCGCGTAAAGCTGGCATACCGTCGCACTGCTGGCCAGTCGCTGTCATCAAATGAAACGGCTTGCCATGCAGGAGCAGGCGTAGTGGCGGATGATCGCCAATCTGTATTTGAAATGATACGCTGTTCGGTATCATCGGTATAGTTTAGGCGGAGGCTGAATAATATGCCGGCCGGATTGGGAAGATCGCCATCGTTTATTGCTTCGATGGCAATGATGTTCTGACCCGCAACCAGGTGTGGTTGAACATCGATGCGTTGGACACGACGCCAGTCGCTACCGTTTGCAAGTTCGTTGCCGTTCACGTGAAGCGTGAAACTGTGATCAACCGAAATCAGGGCTTCTGCCTTTTCGATGACTTGATTAGCAAGTGAAAACGTATGCCGGAAGTATCGTTTACCTGGTTGGGGCAACACATCCCGGTCGACAACGCGTTCACGGTGCCAGATCCAGCCGGCTTCGATAGCCTCGCCATCCGGATTAAACGCCACGCCATGATAGACCGGACCAAGCACCTGGCTCATCGCATCGGCAAACTGCTCTGCCGAGAGTCTGCGTCGGGCTGGTCCGTTAAAGGTGTAGTTGTGGGCAAGTAGGTCTTGCGCAGCACCTGTCGGGACAGAAGCCAACTGGTAGGTATCCGACATCATGATTTGTCGGATCAGATGTTTGAGATCACCATCATGTGCCCTGAAGTCGGCTGCAAGCCAATCGAGCAGTTCCTGGCTCCATGCATCATTGTCCATGGCGTCAACAGGCATGATGATGCCACGGCCAAGCAGGCGATCCCACATTCTGTTTGCCATGGTGCGGTAGAGTCTGCCATTGGCCGGCTGCACAACAACATCAGCGAGTTGTACCAGCCGCTCGGATACCGTGGGTGCATCAACTGCGCCGAGTTCTGGATAAATGAACGCCGGCGAAGCCATGCGCCCTGTAGGTTTGTCGCAGCGATACACCTGCATTGTTGAGTCCGAAAAGATGCTCGCAAAACCGTACGCCTGATCGAGGGTCAGATTACTGACAAAGCTGTTGTGACAGGATGCACATTTCAGGTTGGTGCCAAGCAGCGATTGGGAGATGTTTTGCGCCGCCTGCATTTGCACGCTTTGACTGTTGTTGGCGAAGCCGCGCCACTGGATACCTCGAATAAATCCGCGCGAGGTAGCGTCGGGGTTCAAGAGCGCGCGCACCATGTCATTGTACGATCGGTTTTCTTGAAGCGCTGTGTATAGCCAGGCAGAGATTTGTTGCCGGCCTCCCGTGATATACCCCGTACCCGAGTAATCATTGCGCAGCAGGTCGTTCCAAAAACTCAACCAGTGTTGCGCGTATGCGTCGTCACGTTTGAGTAATTCGTCGATGAGCCGTTCACGTTTGTCCGTTCTGGAATCAATTTCAAAATTGGCGACTGTCTCTGGTGCGGGCAGTAAACCAATCACATCAAGGTAGGCGCGGCGAATAAAAAGGGCATCGTCGATAAGCGCCGGCCAACGTACGCGCTCTTGCTCAAAATAGGCATCGACGAATTGATCAATTGGGTGTGTAAACGAACTGGAGGCGGGCAACGATGGTTGTGAAAGTGCCATGGTTGCTTCCGGGAAGATTTTCAGCGCGGTATCCGCCCAATGCGCGCCTTTATCGATCCAAAGTCGAATCAAGGCAATTTCATCGTCCGTCAATCCCTTTGCCTTTTTAGGCATGGCCTCTACGTGATCGCGGGGGAGTGTGAGGCGACGCATAATTTCGCTGTTTGAAGCGTCGCCGGCAATTAAAATGGGGCCGTTTTCTCCACCCCGAAAGACATCCTCCTTGTTGTCCAGAATAAGATCGCCTTCGTATTTCTCGGTACTGTGGCACTTGTAACATTTGTGCGCAAAAAGGCCGCGGACCTCGAGGTTCAATTGATCCAATTGTGCTTCAGATAGCCCCGCGTCATCGACGGTTTGAAAGGTAGATAACAGTTCGCCTGCTTTGCTTTCCGGTTGATTCCAGGGCAGCACTTCGGTTAAGTATCCAGCGCCATGGGTAAGCGTAGCACCAAGATGGCCGGCGAGGGTGAGGCCAATGATGCAGATGCCAAAAGAAATCCGGTACAATCGCCATGCTTCAGTCTGGCGGGTACGCGTTGCTTTTTTGAGGAGTATGTACGTGAAGCAAGCAAAAAGCGCTGTGGCAATACCGCTCCACTTGTGGTATTGCAAGGTACTTGCCGTGTAGCCCCCCGCACGCGCCAACAGCCAGCCAAGTAGGCAAGAAAGCACGGCTGTTGCGGCTCCAATGGCCACCATCGCATAAATACCATCGCGCAACCCCTCTCGGGAGCCGCGGAGCGATAACATTTCCAACACAAAGGCAACAACGAGCAGCCCGACGGGAAAGTGGACCATCAGTGGGTGGAGCCGGCCCAGTAGTTCCCAGATCCAGTACAGTGCTTCCATGGGGCAAAAGAGATTGTTTGGTACCGGATATTAAGAAAGTTTATGCACCAGAGAAGTGCAAGCGGAGGAGAATGCCGATTTTCGAATGCCGAATGCCGAATGCTGATTTTCGAATGCTGATTTTCGAATGCTGATTTTCGAATGTCGATTTTCGAATGTCGATTTTCGAATGTCGATTTTCGAATGCCGATTTTCGAATGCCGATTTTCGAATGCCGATTGGGTGGGGAATTTTATCATCCTTCTCCAATGTGATTCGGAGCCCCGCGAAGAATCTCTTCACGAATAGCACAGTCCCTAGTCGATGTAATTCTGAGCCCTGCGAAGAATCTCTTCGCGTATAGCACAAAGCTTCGTCCCAATACCAAGCATAAAAAAACGGGTTCAGTTGTCAATCACAACTGAACCCGCAAATTGATGATGCCGGGCTGGAGACAATAACCTTCAACCTGGTATTAACAACCTTGACGCTCTAGTTCTCTCTGATTTTCACGCTACCGCCAGAGGTGCGAAGCGTAAGTAGCGGACCGCCGCCGTTAATTTCCCCCTGGAGTTTGGTGCGTTTTATTTTGCCGCGGACCGTAACAGCCAAATCAGAACTCACGGAGCCACCTGAAGCCTGGGCATCCAGATCAGCGCGCACATCGTCGTCGAGGTGGACTGTGACAGAACCTCCCGAAGTTTGAAGACGCATGTCATCTTGCGGCTGACCGAGGATTTCAGCTTCGATGCTGCCGCCTGAGGTCTTCGCGTTTACTGCGCCGGCAATCTCGCGGAGGCGGATTGTGCCACCTGATGTCTGCGCATCAACGGTGCCATCTACGTCAGCGATGTTGATGCTGCCGCCCGAGGTCTTGGCGTCGATGGCACCATCCGCACCGTCGATGTTGATGCTGCCGCCAGAGGTATGGAGGTCGGCTACATCGCCAAGGTTGCGGCCCTGGATAGAGCCCCCGCTCGTGCGTGCCGTTACGCGACCGGACAAGTCTCTAAGTTGGAGTGATCCACCAGACGTTTTGAGGTTGACATCGCCGGCGATATTTTCTGCATGGATGCTACCGCCAGACGTTTTGAGATCCACTTCTACATCTTCGGGTACCATGATTTCATAGTGTACCTTGAGGCTTTTACGCCAGTTTATCCGACCCCGGGGTTTATCGTATTTGCCCTGGATTTCGAGACCGCGACCGCGCTCATCAAACGAGACGGCATAGCGGTCAAAGAGCTTTTCGGCCTCGTTACGGCTTACGTTGTTTACGCCTTTGATGACATTGACAACAACTTCGCTACCTCTGCCACCTTCGATGACAACGGAGCCCATATCGGCATCGAGTGTAATCAGGCTGCCTTTGGCAACATCAAATCGTTTTGAGATAACCTCGTCGTGGTCGTAGTTCTGGGCAAAAGTCGTGGTTGGTACAGCAAGGAGGAGGCCGGCAAAAACCAGCAGCTGCACCACGTGACGTACGTGTCTCATGGGAATATTGGGTTATAATGGTTGGTATTGGCTATCAGACGGGTGTAATAAGCCGATTGTTACAACCTCGTTTTTGACGCAGGAAGTTGAGCGAGAAGCAATGTCAACGCTTTCCCTCGTCGATGAAAAATGCCAACAATAAAACAGGCTGCCACCCGATCATGGATAGCAGCCTGGCATTGGTTGTCAGCGGTCGGCCTTTAACAGCAAACAGATCAATCCTTCAGGATTTATTTGTTTGCACTTAAATTTCCCAGCCTTTTCTATAGGTGCGTGTGAGCAACGCATTGGCTTCAGGGACATTGGTGATTTTCATCGCTTCCTTGTCCCATTCGAGTCGCTTGCCCGTCTGGATGGCAATGGTAGCCAAACAGGTTGCTTCTGCAAGGTCCTGTACGTTGATAAAGCTACCACGCGATTGTTTGCCTTCGCGCATCGCCATCACATACTCGTCGACAGCGCCTACCACATCATTGCCATCGGGCGCTTTGGGCAGTGAAGCAGACAGGCCTTTCATCCGACTTTCAGGTAAGAGCCTAAAACGCCGGCCATGGAAATCACCCAGGATGGCGCCGTACTCTCCTATATAGAGCATGCCTTCGCCCTCGAGTTCGTCGTCGGTGCCAAGCATACTTGCAGGAATGAACGGTTTAATGCCTCCGTCATACCAGTAAATATCCATGTTGGCATGTTTGAAGTGCACCGTACTCGCGTTCGGGAATGCCACTTCAGAACGACGCCATTGCGACTGGTTACCAACGATGACTGCTCCCGTCGACGCGTTAGCCTGCACACTCACTACTGGTCCGGGATTCACGATGCGGTAGGTGCGCCACAGGCTATAATTCCCCATGTCGCCAAAGCAACCGCTGCCAAAGTCAAACCATCCACGGAAGAGCGCGTGTGTGTAATCGAGATGATATGGACGATCGGGGATGGGCCCCAACCACAGTTTCCAATTGAGGCCTTTCGGGGTCTTCATTTTTTCGGTTGGATATTCCATCCATCCTTGCGGCCATACAGGGCGATTGGACCAGTTGTGTACCTCGGTGATTCTGCCGATGACACCTGACTCAATCCACGCTTTCAGTTGATAGTGTTCTGGATCGTTCTGCCAGGCCATCAGGTGGGTTGTTACACCTGTCTCTTTTGCTGTGATGACCGACTGCCGAACCTCGTGCATTGTATTGGCCAACGATTTGTGCGAAATAACGTGTTTGCCGGCCTTCATCGCAGATATATTGACGTGCCCGTGCAAGTGCTCCGGCGTCATGTCGATGACCGCATCAATATCGTTGTCCTCCGCAAGCATTTCGCGGTAGTCTTCGTACGTTTTTAATCCTTTGTAATCGCTGATGCCGCGAATATTAGCATAGTACGATTCGATCAACTCTTTCCCTGCTTCGCGTCCAGCGCGGATTCCTTTCTCCGATCCCCAGCGTGGGTTCTGTATAAATTTGCGCACCGAGTCGCGGGTGTAATGCGGGCCCCAGTCTCGGTAGTCATCCGAATCTTTGTTGGGGTCGCAGACAGCAGCCAGGTGTAAGTCTTCCCGTGGGAGCCAATCGCCCATCAATTGGCGGAGGGCCTGACAGCCTGAGCCAACGAGGGCAACATTGATTTTGTCACTGGGGGCAACAAATCCTGGACCGCCTAGCACATTGCGGGGAAGTACGGTAATGGTGGATGCCGCGGCAGCGGTACCTAGAAACTGCCGGCGATTGATGTTTTTCTTGAGAGGCATAACGATTCCCTTTGCCTGTTTGGTGGATTGCGTACTTTTTGAGTGATTTAGCACAGTTTACTGATTTTTGAGGCCGGATTCACGTGCCACAGTGATCCAGCTCAGGGTGTGCAGATAGCTGGCCTGTGCTGTTCGGAAACGAACACTTGTTGTCATGCAAGCGAACAGCCCAGTATGTCAATATGGGCCCCAATGCACTAAAAAGGAGGGTTTGTAGAGGTGGCATGTATCTTGAAAGAGTAAAAGCCGTACCGTGCTAAATCCAGCTCTGCCTGAGGTCGCCATGCTAAAAAATTATTTCAAAATAGCTATCCGCACCCTGATCAAACATCGCGGCTATGCGCTCATCAATATTCTTGGCTTGGCTGTTGGTCTCACGTGCTTCATTCTGATTAGCCTGCTCGTACGGTTTGAGTTGAGCTATGACGATTTCCATGAGGATTCAGATCGTATCTATCGGGTGATTCGGAATATACCGGGGAAAGACTTCCTGGGAAGCAATTTGTGGACAGCAACGCCGGCGCCTCTCGAACTCGCCCTCGTTGAGGAGTTTCCGGAGGTTGAATCATCAACTAAATTATCGAAAGCAAGTGCGCTGATTCAAAAGGAGAACGCCGGCTTTTTTGAAGAGGGCATCTTCACCACGCAGACGTTTTTTGATGTATTTACTTTTCCCCTGATTCACGGCGATGCCGCTTCCGCCTTACGCGATCCCGACTCCATCGTGCTTACCAAATCGCTGGCCGAAAAACACTTTGGTGGTATAAATCCTGTAGGGCAAACCGTGTTAGTGTCTCTGGATGGTGAGCACTTTAGCGGGATCAATGCAATGACCGTTACCGGTGTTGTACAGGATGTGCCACCCAATAGCCACTTTACATTTAGCTTTATGGTGCCGGTGTCTAGTTCTCGTGAACACATGAACTACATCGAGCGCTGGGACAGCAATAGCTACCTTACCTACTTCACGTTGGCTAACGGACAAGATCCGACGGCACTGACTGAAAAGCTGGAAGTGATCAATAGCAAACACGTGATGCAGGAGCGGTATTACCAGGAAAACCCGGATAAAATCGCAACGCTTTTGCTCCAGCCCATGTCGGAAATCCACCTCTATTCTGACGTAAATGGAGAATTCAGTGTCGGAGGGGATGGTCGCTACGTTTTCCTCTTTTCGTTCATCGCCATTCTGATTCTGCTGATTGCGTGTATCAACTATATCAATCTGGCTACCGCTCGGGCATCAACGCGGGCCATGGAGGTGGGGGTTCGGAAGGTGATGGGCGCGCAAAAACAGCAGTTGATCGGGCAGTTTATGAGCGAAGCGCTTGTGCCGGCGCTCATCGCATTAGCAATAGCGATTCAACTGGTTATCATTTTGCTCCCGATGTTCGGCGAACTGACCGGTCGCGCGCTAACGCTCGATGTAGCAAACAACGGTCTGTTCTTGATGGTTTTGCTGCTTATCGGGCTTGGGGTTGGGATCCTTGCCGGCAGTTATCCTGCCCTGATGATGTCCCGATTTAGTTCTATTGGCATGATGAAAGGCATGCTGAGAAATCGGAAGAGCAAATCCGAGCTGCGCAATGCGTTGGTTATCGTACAATTCACCATCAGCATCATGCTAATTATTGGGACGATCGTGATTCAGCGGCAGCTTCACTACATGCAGAATGCAAAAATTGGCGTAGATCGTGAACAAGTCATCGTAGTTGAAATCAAGGATCGTGAACTATACCAGCAGTACGACGCCCTGCAGCAAACGTTGGCTGCATTTTCCAATATTTCAGCTGTCACAGCAGCCCAGGTGAATCCCACATCTATCGATGCTGCCACCCTCCTGCAAAACGACCGCATTCCTTCAGAAGAAGGTGTTATGGTGTATCGTTCTGCGGTGCAGCCCGGGTACATCGATTTGTTTGGTATTGAAATGCTGGAGGGGCGTTCGTTTGATACGCCAAGGTCTACCGACGAAGCTTCTGCGCTTATCATCAATGAGACATTAATGCGAGAGATGGGGTGGGATTCTGGCGTTGGTAAATACCTGCCGTTCCGTGGACGGGAAGAGGTGGTTGGCGTCATGAAAGATTTTACGTTTCATTCTTTCCGGCAAGAGGTTGCACCGCTTGTGCTGTATCTGGAAACGGATTGGTGGTTTCCGTTTCAAAAGGTGTTTGTGAAAGCCGGCACCCAGGGAATGCCAGAAACGATAGCGTTTTTGCAGCAGACCATGGCGGAGTTCTCGCCTGCCTATCCGTTCGATTATTACTTCCTGGATGATGCGTACAATCAGCTGTACCAGACAGAGGCTCGCCTGGGTAAGCTCCTCAATTACTTTACCATCGTGGCCCTTTGCATTGCTTTTATGGGCCTCTTGGGACTTGCAACGTTCACCGTGCAGCAACGCACCAAAGAAATAGGCGTCCGCAAAGTGCTTGGTGCTTCGTTGGGGGATATTCTGTTGCTGTTATCTCGGGACTTTACCCGGCTTGTTTTGATCGCTTTTGTGCTGGCAGCACCCGTGGGGTATTTCGTGTTGAGAGGATGGTTGGACGGATTTGCCTATCGCATCCCGCTTGGTATGGGTACTTTTCTGTTGGCCGGCATCTCGGTGTTGTTGCTGACCTGGCTAACCGTCGGTTACCAGTCGTTGAGCGCAGCGTTAGCTAATCCGGTGACAAGCCTTCGCCACGACTAGCGACGAAGGCTTGATGTCGGTATTTAAAAGTGTGGATGCGCGTTTGCAACCTGATCCCAGGGGGTAATGGGTTGTTCTACACTCCAGTGTTCAGCAATTTTGCCGGCTTCCATTCTGAACCAATCAAAAACAACACGTTCAGGTGCACCAAAGTGATGACTGTGTGCGAGAACCAGATCGCCGGAGCCGACGATCATTTTTGTGTCATGCAGCATTTTGCCGCCGTGTTTGTTGGCAATGTGATCTTCTAGGACAGCAATGCCGCGCAAAGGCCCATCCGTTTCGTGGTGGTACAGGTAGTCGGCACTGACGAACCTGGGGAGTAAATCTATCCGGCCGCGATTGAGAACCTGATCCATAAATTGACGTACCGAACGCTTGTTAAGGTTGCGTTCTGCCCTGTCGATTTCAGCTTCACCATTTCCTCCGCCGGCTGTTGCGTTATCAACGTGCGCCTGTGGCATCGGGCAAAGCGCGTCCCAGTGCTCCTGAATTTTACCGTCCTCAATACGCCACATATCTACACACAGCAATGGATGTTCGCCTAACGGGTTAGGCGCTGTATAGTAGCCATGGTAGACCATGATATCCTCATCGGCAACCCACCGGATCGGTTTGTAGCCGAAGTCAAAAGCCAGCATCTCTTTGATATGCGCAATGCCATCCTGTGCCCATGGATTGTGCTGGATAAAGTCGGTGGCAAAAGAAGCTTCTACAACTGCCTCGTTTTTCGTTTCAAGGATAGCACCCATGCCGTCCCATACCAACTGTATATTTCGCTTTTCAGCGCTATTTGAAGTCATGATTTTCCTTGTCTTGGTTCGAAGTAAACTGAAGACAAGGTATTTTTAAAGTATGGTTTGATCAACTAGTCATAATTTATTTATCTAGTCAATATTATTAGACTTTTAGATAAATGGAGGCTAATGGGCTGATATTTTTTTATCGTTACACCGCGCAACTCACTCCCCATCGTCATGCCCAACTTGATTGGGCATCCACCAGTATGCCGCGTACGTAAACTGGACTGAATACAAAGAAACAAGCTTATGCCAGGTCAAAGCCTAGGTATTGCTGAGCAACTCACTCCCCCGTCATGCCCAACGTGATTCGGTCTCTATATCACAATTAACATCATCGGTTCAAAAGGGACACCGTGCCCGTTTTTTCCCGCTACGTCATGCCGGACTTGATCCGGTATCCAGAGAACGATTGGGTAAATTAGCCCTTTTCAAGATGTCTGGATGCTGGATCAAGTCCAGAATGACGGTTTGCTTAGTTGTGATATAGCGACAGAATCACGTTGGGCATGACGATGGGGTGGTGTTGTCAGGATAGTCACATGTAGTGTGGGTGTCATACCTGCGGCTGTTCAATTGAGTCGGGTATCACGAATGGCTCCCCAATGGTGTAACGGCCAACTCGTCTTCGGGCACAAAATTTCGGGCGTGTCGTCGAACGGGAAAACAAACTTTGCTAGGAAATATGGCATTGACGCAGGAAGAATTACAGCGCTACAGCCGGCACATCATCTTGCCTGATGTAGGGGTGGAAGGGCAAGAAAAGTTGAAAGCTTCTTCTGTGTTGTTGGTTGGAGCAGGTGGGCTTGGCTCACCGCTTGCGATGTACCTGGCAGCGGCCGGCGTGGGACGATTGGGGTTAGTTGATTTTGATGTGGTCGATGTTTCCAATTTGCAACGGCAAGTGATGCACGGTACGAGCGACATCGGCCGGCTAAAGCTGGACTCCGCAATCGATCGCTTGGTTGAAATAAATCCACTGATCCAGATCGATCGCCATGAAACGGCATTGACCAGCGAGAATGCGCTGGAGATCATCGCCGACTACGATCTGGTCGCAGATGGCACCGACAATTTTCCCACCCGCTACCTGGTCAACGATGCCTGTGTGCTATCCGGCAAACTGAACGTCTACGCTTCCATTTTTCGGTTTGAGGGGCAGCTATCTGTATTTGGCGCGCCGGATGGACCATGTTATCGGTGTATTTACCCTGAACCGCCGCCGCCCGGCCTCGTGCCATCTTGTGCTGAAGGTGGTGTCATTGGCGTTCTTCCTGGTATGGTTGGCACAATGCAGGCGACCGAGGTGATCAAACTGATCCTTGGTGTTGGCGAGCCGCTGATTGGGCGACTCATGCTTGCAGATACCCTGACGATGCAGTTTCGCGAGTGGAAGGTGCCGCGCGATCCAGATTGTCCGGTCTGTGGTGATACCCCCACACAGACGACGCTAATCGATTATGAAGCCTTTTGTGGGTTGGGTGATGCGGGCAAGACGGCGCCGGCTGATGAGATGACGGTCGTTGAATTCAGAAATCGCCAGGTTGCAGGTACTGCACCGGTTCTACTTGATGTGCGTCAGCCATTCGAACGCAATATCGCCTCGTTGGGTGCTGATAAAGCCATTCCATTGGATGAACTGGCAGATCGTATGGAAGAGTTGCGCGGATTACAGCAGGCTGAACTTGTGGTGCATTGTAAATCGGGGGGGCGGTCCGCAAAGGCCGTGCAACTGCTCAAAGATGCTGGCTTTACGCGTGTAATGAATTTGAAAGGCGGCACGCAGGCCTGGAGCGATGAGGTGGATTCGGCTGTAGCGAAGTATTGAGGGTACAAAAGGGTTGCAGCTGAATGGACACACCCCGATCATGATGTTACAGCATGATCGACCCTGTCAAGAGGGTAACGGTGATAGGCATATGCCAGGTTTTGAGGTACAGCGTACATATCTTTTACCTGCAACATTCAACCTTTAACCCGCAACAAATGCTCACCTACTCTGAGTGCCTGGGCAGCGATGGTGAGGGCGGGGTTCATGGCGGCAGAGGAGGGAAAGAACGAACTGTCTACCACGTAGAGGTTGTCGAGATCGAAGGCTTTGCAGTATTCATCGAGCACGGCTGTGCCGGGGTCGGTGCCAGCTCGAATGGTACCGCATTGGTGGGAGTTTGTGGCGATGCCCATCGGTTCAATGAACACAAAGGGGTAGCCGGCATCTTTCATCATCTGGGTAGCCAATTCGCAGAGCTTACGGTGGGATGCCACGTTATTGGCCTGCCAGTGCACCTGGATTTTTCCCGAACTAGTTAGCGTGATTCGGTTTTCTGAGGTCGGTAAATCTTCAGACATCACCCACCAATCCACGCTGCGACCTGTCATAGCTTTTAGTATAGGACGAGGCACGTAGGGTTTAGCAGCAGCGACCATAGGCGCTTGTACTTTGCCGAGTAATTGGAGATTGCCAAGCGGGAAGGGCCAGTCGGGGGCACTGAGGTAAAAGTCATTTATCGCCAATGTCTTTTGAAAGACCACGTCGTTTCGCCGGCGTGGGTCGACAGCTACCATGCCCGAGTTATTGTGGACCATGTAATTACGTCCAACCTGATCGGATGCATTCGCGATGCCCAGCGGGTGTTTGTCGTTTGCCGACCGTAGGAGCAGGGCTGCACTGTTCACCGCTCCACAGGCTACGATAAACGTATCTGCGTGAATTTCCTCCGTCCGACCGTCCCGGTCTATTTCCAGTCTGACTATTTTTTTTCCTGAGGGATCGGTGATGAGCCGGCGTGCATACGTGTTTGCCATTAAGGCGACATCTTTGCTTTGTAACGCAGGACGCACACAACAAATGTCTGTATCGCTTTTGGCATGAACCATACAAGGGAAGCCATCGCATGTTTTGCAGCGAATGCACGTGCCCCCTTCTCGTAAGTCAATCCCCATCGGATAGTAAAACGGGTTCAGGCCTTGCTTGCGCAGCCGCTCTGCTAAATCAGCGATATACGGCTCATGCGGAACCGCAGGAAAAGGGTACGGGCCTGAGCGCGGTGGTTCGGTTGGATCATCACCAGCCTGTCCGTGCACACGGTAGATTTTCTCAGCTTGATCGTAGTAGGGTGCTAATGTATCATAGCTGAACGGCCAGGCGGGAGACAGGCCACCCTCGTGTTCGAGTTCTTCAAAATCCTCTTTTCTGAAACGTGGCAGTGCCGCACCATACATTTTGGTGTTTCCGCCGACGAAATAGTGTACGCCTGGCTTGAAAGCCGTGCCTTTATGGTCGTACCACGCTTCATTGGATTTGTATCGGCTCTTGAAGTAGGCCTCCTGCGGATCCCAATTCTGTGGTTCTTGTGGCAGGTAATCACCACGTTCAACGAGCAGCACCGATGCACCAGCATCTTTGAGTGCATACGCCAGGGTACCACCACCAGCACCGGTGCCGATGATTACGAAGTTGAAGTGAGAAGAAGCCATGATAACAAGGTAGGGCAGCAGTTCAAGGTCCCGGAATATCCTACTTTAGTTGAGTATTTTCAATACCTGTCTTCTTGAGGTCCGTGTTCAAATGATCTTGATATCGTCTGCTGTAACAACAGGGAAACCCTTGCAACGTAAGCGCGTGTAGCGATTGCCAACACCGCAAAACCTGCTGCCCCAATGCATACGTCTTTTACAAATCACGTCTTCTGCTCATGAAAAAGGCTGCCAAATCTACCTGTTCTTGTGGGTATGATCGGGATAACTTTTGGGTCTCTCCCAAAGCCCAATACCCAACCTGGAATTTTCTCATGGGCATATTTATGGGACTGAGTATGGGGCCACCGCGGAGTGTGAAATTTATTTGCCGGCAGTGTGATGAAGTAGTTGAAGAAAGCAAAGATCCTGATACGATCAAGAAGTTTAGCCAGCGTTAGTCCCGCCTGGGTAGGATCGTTTTTCTCCAACGTTTAGGTTGTTGTAGTGCAGTGCTCATCGCTTTGTAGCCACCAATTCGATTCAGCAGCAGCGCCGGCTATTTCTTCTTAAGCCCAGCACTGGAAGGACTTATTAAACACCGCACCACCCGTACCACCACTCGTGTGATTGCACTAATTTTGCTTTTCAATTAGCAATATGGCCTTTAAGGCGTTAAATTCTGCAATCGAAGACATCACGCGATGTCGTTGACACCCACTCAACCACCTATTTTTCTTGAGGTAGACAGTCCATGAGCGATGCGAAATCCGCAGTCGGCGGCCTGAAATACTGGCAGTTTTTTGTTCTTCTTCTTGTGCTCTCCGTTGTTAGCGTCTGGTATACGTTCAATTATGCCATTGAATTCTCAGCGTTTGCCGTTGCATTTGCCAAAGTATTCATAGCGCTTTTCCTCTTTTATCTTTTTGATTTATTGGTGTTGAAAGACGTCGACACCGTCGATGAAATCATCAAACAGAAGAACCTTCCGCTTAGCATTTTCTTTCTGGGATATGCGATCATTATTGCTGCCTGCGTTGCTACTGCTTAATCTGGCTTGTTCAGAAAAAGAGCCCGGCTTTCATTCGGTGAAGCAAGATCCTGATTTGAGCATTGCTTCTTCATTTGCAAACCTGCCAGATGAAATTGGCGGGTTGCCGGATACGTTGCACACGGGCGAACCTTTTTTTGACCCGCCTCCGGAGCCACCGCCGCCTCTGATGCACCTGGATTCTGCCGGCGTGTATGTTGGTATTGTTGAGAATCCAAAGGACTCCAATCGTGGCGAGGCAGTGGAGAAGTTTTTAGCGGCTGTGGGATTGAAGCCGTTTCAGGATGATGAGGGCAATTGGAAGAGTTTCCCGTATTGTGCTGCGTTTGCTTCGTTTTGTTTGGATGAAGCCGGCGAAGTGGCCTTGCCCCTGGTACGATCAGCCGGTGCGCGTAAATTCATTACTGGCAATAGCATCCGGGCTAATGAAGTACAGCGAGGGACGGTGCCGATTGCCCCAGGTACATTGGTTATCTGGAAAGCCAAGCGCGATCCTGCTGACACGCGAGGACATATTGGGTTTGTCGTCGAATGGGATGGCCAGGAAGGGATCACCATCGAGGGGAATACCGGTCCTGGTGATGAAGGAGATCAGCGTGATGGAGGTGGTGTGTACCAGCGGAAACGGATGCTGAGTCCGGGGAGCGCGTTTCGAATTACAGATTTTACTCCGGTCGTTTATCAGAATCAGTGAGTGTCAATTGCTGCTTGAGCCTACATACAGACACTGTTTAGAAGCACCTGGATTGTGCCCGCTGCGCGTGGGAGGCATGTATGGATAGTAAATATTTACATCTTATTGCCTTGATTGTGGCGGTCTTCTTTGCCGGCATCTTTCTCCGGGGCGAACGCGCCCGGAAGCAGCAAATCAAGCGCGAACTATCGGCGATTGAACAGCGGCAAGATGAAATCAACGCAATTGTAGCTAACATCGTACGCGTTACGGCTGAGAAAGACAGTCTGCTGAAATTGCAAATCGCCTTTGCTAAAGAGGAGGTGAGCAAGCTGGATCGCGAAGAAGAACTGTCTCGCAATCGCATCGATTCGCTTGGGCAGAAAATCGACCAGGTTAACGATCAACTTGCCTCGCTTTGGCGGGAGATCAACGCGGTACCCGATTTTATCATTGAGGCCGATAGTATCCATTCTGTAGGACTCGACCCCGATATCACCGCAAACGATTCGATAGACTTTAATCCTATTCAGACATTTGTCGGGCAGCCCTTGTTGGCAGCCACGCCGCAGCCGGCAACCATCGAAGAAGCATCGCGTGAGCCGGCTTTCCTTGGCATAGCTCGGATGTTTGCTGAGAAAGGGGTACGTGAGGTGCCACCTGGCTCAAATCGTGGCCCAGATGTTGAAAAATTCCTGGCTGCCGTTAACCTGTTTCCTTCCAAAGATCGCTTTGGCAAATGGCGCAGTTTTCCTTATTGCGCTGCCTTTGTGTCGTATTGCCTGGATGAAGCCGGCGATGTCGCCCTGCCAACGGTTCGCTCTGCAGGGGCGCGTAAATTTATCACACGCAATAGCATCGAATCCCGCATTGTGCTGCGTGGGGGAACGCGCATTGAGCCTGGTACGCTTGTTATCTGGGCGCGTAATGCCCGCGATCCCCGAGACCCTTCCGGCCACATCGGATTTGTCATCGATTGGGAAGGGCAAGCCGGGACTACGGTTGAGGCCAACACAACTTCGGGCAAGCAAGGCAATCAGCGGGAAGGCGATGGTGTTTATTTTCGAAAGCGCATGCTGAGTCCCGGTAGCGCGTTTCGTATTACTCACTTTACCCCTGTCCGCGTGAACTAACATGATTAATACTGTTGTTACAACCGCGTTGGCGCATCCTAATTACCTCAGCCTTGGGGCCCTGATTGTGTCCGTCTTTTTTGCCGGCACATTTTTGCAGGGAGAGCGGGTGCGCAAACAGGAAGTCAAGGAGCAACTACGCGAAATACAGCAACTGACAGAACAGTCGCTTGCGCGCGTAGACCAGGTGCAAACCGAATTGGCGGCGGAAGATGCACGGCTCGTTAGCGAAATTAGCGAAGCGTACACGGCGCTGGCGGCGCTCAATGAAAAGGAGCTTGCGCAACGCGAGGCACTTGAAGCATCGGAACGGAGAAATCAGCAACTCGGAAACCGCCGGCAGCAAAACCGCCAGCGAGTCAATGACAGCTCCGGGTTCATTATTGACAATTAGCTTTGTCTGA
Organism: Rhodothermales bacterium; assembly: GCA_965263205.1. Classification (GTDB taxonomy): domain Bacteria; phylum Bacteroidota; class Rhodothermia; order Rhodothermales; family JAHQVL01; genus JBCCIM01. The sequence continues at coordinate 414,544 of CBDHHF010000014.1, read as the reverse complement.
AGAAAATATGCATAGAGGCAAGGCTGTAACCTTCGAGTATGCGAGGGATCTGACAAAAAGAATCGAACTGAGTAGTACTTATTTTTCTGCCACTGCCAAGGCAACTGCGTTATGAACAACAATTATATCAGTTTAATCGCGATGCTGGTTGCTGTTTTCTTTTCCGGGGTTTACCTGCGGGGAGAAAGCGCGCGCAAGCAAGACGTAAAGCGCGAGTTGGATCTGATTCGTGAACAGCAGGACCAAATCATTGCGCGGGTGGATGAAATCAATCGGATAACTGCTGAACGCGATCAGTTGTTGTTAAGTCGGATCGACAGTGCGCGTACCTATATCGATTTGCTCAATGCTGAGGAAGAGCATACAGCTGCAAAAATTGCCGGCTATGGCGATAACATCAAAGCGTTGCAAGTTGAGATTGACAAAAGCCTCGCGGGTATTGCTGCTTCTGAAGGCCTGACTGTAACCTCAAATCCCGTTGAGGTGTCAGACGGCGGTCAATAAAACGGCTGATGCTGCTCAACCCATTTACGACAATATCCTGGAATAATCACATGAACACCGTAAAAAAAACAGCCACCCTGATCATCGCAGGAATTCTGTTATTTCCCTTTTTGGGGACTACCGTACATGCCCAGGAAAATGGCGCATCCACTTTTTTGAGCAAAGTGGAGACCTTTACTACCCAAACAAACGATCGGGTAACATTTCAGTACATCGAGGTACCAGACCGGGCAAGCCTTGCTGAACTCGCCAGCCGGTTGACCAATGCAAATAACTATCCGCTGGTTGTGCTTAAAAAAGACGTGTTCGGCCCGGGCGTCGAAGTGGTCAAAACCCTCGATTTGCAAATCCTGAACTACGAATTGCGCGATCGCCAGTGGCAGGTACTCGATTCCATTCATGTCGAGAAGTTCAAACGCCTCGAAGAAATTGCGTCACTCCAGGAGCAACGCGTGGCTGTGTATGACTCTGCCAATGTGCAATTACGCGAGCAAATCAATCAACTCAACGACCAACTGGATGCATCGGTAGATTTAACCCGCAAAACCATACGGGCCCGCCAGATCAAAAACCTCTGGATTGGTGCATTAGGTGGTGTTTTTGGATTTACTGTTGGTGTGTTGATTTCAGCGCTTAATTGATTGTCTGAATGTATTGCACGTATGCACCAGTGCTGTGTAAGTGCTGTGCACCCGTTCAGTGGGAAGGTTAAACAATTCAACCGCCACTTCTACCGCTGAATTCGCTTTGCGTGGTTTTTTGGGAATAAAAACTTATCATTAATCGATAAGAAATTTTCCAGGCATTAACCTAAAAACCATGCTGCTTCGAAAAGCTTTGTTTTCAGCGCTTGCGCTGATGCTGTTTGTGACCTGTGCTCATGCGCAAAAAATCCAGGGAATTGAGGCTGCAACAGGCCTTGGTTTTGGTGGGGCATTAGCCGTTTCTGAGGCTGATATTTTTGTCGGATCTGCTCCTGTAGGCTGGCCTCGTGGCGATGAGCCGGCTGGCACCGTTTACCACTATACCCGCGCTGATGATGGCGCCTGGGTAGAAACCAACAGAATGCAGGCGAGCGACGGACGCATCGGCGATTTCTACGGTCGGTCGTTAGCTACAGATGGACAAACGTTAATCGTAGGCGCACCAGGTGCAGCCACAGTCTACGTGTATGAAAAGCAAGCGGATGGTTCGTGGCAGGAAACAGGCATGGTGAAGCCTGAAGGGATGAACGCACAAATGGAGTTTGGCGGCGCTGCTGCACGAGGCGGCTTTCGCTCGCGTGCCGTGGCTCTGGCTGGTGACCGCATCGTTGTCACCGCTTTCCTGAAGCCGGCGCTAGGACTGCGTGCATCAGGAAGAAACGAAAACGCTGCGTCCGGGCAGGTGTTTGTCTTTAAGAAATCTGCTGATGGCTGGATGCAGGAAGCCATGCTAACGCCTGATGAATCGACCTCAGACGGCTACGGTTACAGCGTTACAGGTATCCAGAATCACATCTTTGTTGGAGCGCCTGGTACATCTGAAAGCGCAGGTGCTGTATATAGCTATATGCTCGATGAGGCTACCGGCACATGGAAAAAAGGTATGGTAGCACCTACGCAGCAACTTGCAGAGCGGACGTTCTTTGGCGCCGACCTGGCTGCACAGGGTGAGGAGCTGTATGTGAGCGCGCCGCGCCATAACACAACAGGGGTTATTTTTGGATTTGCGATGGACAGCGAAGGCAACTGGAATGTAGCTGGCCAACTCAGTGCGTTTGTCCACCGCTCAAGAAGAGGCGGTAACTTTGGTCGCCAACTGGCCCTTTCAGCGCATACCCTGTTGGCTTCAAACACGGCAGGCAGCGTGTACGCGTATCAGCGTGGAGAAACGGGTGGCTGGACAGCCATGCACGCGATCATGCCGGCTGATGAACGCAGTGCTCCTGCTTTTGGTGTTGGTGTTGGCGTCCACAACGGCGTTGCTGTTGTAGGCTCGCCACGTGCAGATTATGAAGAGGGATTGGCTACCGTCTATGAATCTGCCGGCATGGGGGCATGGGCTGCCACTGGCTCGCTTATTAGCGAAGTTGCCCATCTCCTTTCTGTAAAAGGAGAAAAGGTAGTATGTGAAGATGGTGCGGCAAGCCACTTTGATTGCGAAAAAGTTGACTTGATTTCCTTCATGTCACGTAGCGAAATCTCGCCCTATCGTGGTTCAAAAATGACCGATATTTGGGGATGGGAAGACCCTGAAACGGGTGCTGAGTACGTGTTGCAAGGTCGTGAGGACGGCGTTGCGTTCATCGATATCCGTGATCCTTACAACCCGGTATACGTGGGTCAGATGATGAAAACGGAAGGATCACCAGGTAGTGGCTGGCGGGATGTGAAGGTATATAAAGACCATGCGTTTGTTGTGGCTGATGGCGCTGGTGAGCACGGTGTGCAGATTTTTGATCTGCGTCAGCTCCGCGACGTGCCGGCTTCTGAAATGCCCAAGACGTTTGAGCAGACAGCCCATTATGATGGCGTACACAGCACACACAACATTGTAATCAACGAAGAAACCGGATATGCATACGCTGTGGGCAACCGCGCCGGTGGTACAGTTTGTGGCGGACAGTTGCACATGATCAACGTTCAGGATCCGGTAAATCCTACGTTTGCGGGTTGCTTTAGCCAGCAGGGTGCCGGCGGTACCCACGACGCACAGTGCGTAGTCTATCGTGGCCCCGACGCATCATTCCAGGGCAAAGAGGTTTGCCTGAATTCGAATGGCGGCTCGTTCATCATTGCAGATGTGTCTGATAAGGAGAATCCATCTACCATCTCACAAACAACCTATCCCAATCTTGCCTACACGCACCAGGGATGGTTAACCGAAGATCAGAAATACTTTTACATGAACGACGAGTTGGACGAAATGAACGGCTCTGTTGGTCAGACCCGTACGTTGATCTGGGATGTGAGCGAGCTCGAAGATCCGATTCTGGTGGAAGAGTTCATGCTCGACTCCAAAGCGAGCGACCACAACCTCTACATCCGGGGTAACCTGATGTACCAATCCAACTACCAGGCCGGCCTGCGTATCCTGGATATTACCGACCCAGAGAATCCGGTAGAAGTAGCACACTTTGATACGGTCCCATTTGGTGAAGACGAACCTGGATTTGGCGGCTCATGGAGCAATTATCCCTACTTCAAGAGCGGTATCATCGCCGTAAGTAGCCGAGGTGAAGGGATGTTCTTGCTGAAAAAGCAGGATGTGGATTTGTAGGAATGCCGAGTTTCGAGTGTCGAATGCCGAGTGATTTGCTTCGCTCGGCATTCGTCGTTTTAGGAGGAGTGTTGATTGCTGAGTGTTGATTGCTGAGTGTTGATTGCTGAGTGTTGATTGCTGAGTGTTGATTGCTGAGTGTTGATCTGTTCTGAACCATGTCTTCCTGCGCCCCGCGAAGGATCCCTGTCCGACTGTCTCTGTACCGAACCCACGTCATTCTGAGGGCAGCCGAAGAATCTGGGCGAGCAGCCTGTCAACAAAACCTGAGGTACTGAGACAGGCTATCTGGGTACCGGATCAAGTACGGCATGACCGGGGGAGAGTTGCTGAATACGGATTTTTGATCATCTCCATCCTTGTCATCCTGAGCCCTGCGAAGGATCTCTGCGGGGCTTGCAGCCCTTTGAATAACGAATATCGAGCAAGGAACTCAGAATTTCGAAGTTATTATCTCCTCACTCCTCACTCCTCACTCCTCACTCCTCACTCCTCACTCCTCACTCCTCTTTATGCCACCAGTTGGTGCGGGGGCCCATGTGGAGTTGGATGGTTTTTAGTTCGCAGAATTCGTCAAGGGTAAAGCGTCCCAGTTCTCTGCCCTGGCCGCTTTCTTTGTAACCACCAAACGGTAGTTCGGGGTAGCCATCCATGTAGGAGTTGATCCATATGGTGCCGGCGCGAACGTTGCGGGCTACCTGGAAAGCGTTATCGATGTTGCGCGTCCATACGCCGGCAGATAGGCCGTACAGCGAGTCGTTGGCGATGCGCACGGCATCGTCTACTGTATCGAATTCGATAATGGAAAGTACTGGGCCGAAGATTTCGTTTTTTGCGATATCCATTTCTGGCGAGACATCCGTAAACACCGTGGGCTCGATGTAGCGGCCTCCTTCGGTATCGATCGCGCTCCCGCCTAATTGTAGTTTAGCGCCGTCTGCTTTGCCGGCTTCGATGTACTCAAAAATTTTATCGTATTGGTTCTGGTTGATGATCGCACCAACTTTGGTTGCTTCATCTAGCGGGTCGCCAACCGGGACGGTTTTCGCGCGCTCCAGCACTTGCTTCACGAACTGATCGGCGATAGAGCTCTGTACCAGCAGCCGGCTCCCGGCGTTGCAGCACTCACCCATGTTGAAATACGCACCAAACACCACGGCATCCAGGGCGGCTTCCAGATCAGCATCCGCAAATACAATTTGTGGGTTTTTACCACCCAGTTCGAGCGATACCTTTTTCAAGTTACCTTGCGAGGCACCCACAATCATTTTTCCAACGCCAGTAGAACCCGTGAAGGAAATCATATCCACATCAGGATGCGAAGCGATACGCGCGCCGGCAGGATTGCCAAATCCAGTTACGATATTTACCACGCCGGCGGGGAATCCAACCTCTTGCAAAATATGGCCAAGCCGAAGTGTGGTGCCGGGTGTCAGTTCGCTGGGTTTAATGACAGCGGTACAGCCTGTTGCCAGTGCAAAAGGCAGCTTTTGGCTAATAATTAACAGTGGGAAATTCCAGGGGGTAATCATACCTACGACGCCGATGGGCTCGCGTAGAATCATGCCAAGCATGTCAGGGCCGAGAGTGTTGTAGGTATCACCGTATGTATGCCGCGCAAGCGTAGCGGCATATTCCCACAAGTCAGCTGTGCCCGCCATTTCTCCCCGCGCTTGTGCGATAGGTTTGCCGCTTTCCAGGGCTTCAATGCGCGCGAGTTCGTCAGCATCTTCGCGAATAATTTCGCTCACCCTGTGCAGCAACCTGGCCCGATCCGCCCCTTTCATCAAGCGCCAGGACTGATCTTCAAACGCGTCTTTGGCTGCTGCCACGGCGGCATCGACGTCTGCTTCTCCTGCGCGTGGGTACGTACCAACCTTGATGCCGTGGCCAGGGCTATCCCGGTGATAGCGCTCACCGCTTTTTGCCTCTACCCATTCGCCGGCGATTAACATCTGGTAAGAAACGGGTTCTGTAGGGAGTGTGGACATATTTAGAAGAATCCTGTACGTGTATAACTGCTTGACGATATAGTGGTACTACAAAAAGAGTGCTGGGTTTTGCGGTAGGTTGCCAGCTATTGCCCCTTGAAAACAGGTGGTCTTTTTTCTTTGAACGAGGCAACGCCTTCAATGGCATCTTCCGTAAAACGCGCAAAGCCTGAAGCGAGGGCTTCCAGTTGGAAGCCGGCCTTTCCTGCCTGGCTTCCATCAACAAGCTGTTTGCACATTTGCACCGCAAGCGGACCGTTTTTACTGATTGCTGCCGCTAGATTTTGCGCGTGTGTATCAAGCTCGGCTGCATCAACTACTTCATTTACAAGTCCCCATTGTGCTGCGGTCGCAGCGTCTACCCGCATGCCGCTGAAAATCATCTGCTTTGCCCTGGCAGCGCCAATGAGTGCCGGTAGTCGATGGGTGCCTCCCCAGCCCGGTACGATACCCAACTGGACTTCAGGCAGGGCAAGCTGGATATGCGAAGCCGCGATCCGAATGTCCGCTGCCAGTGCAACCTCAAGGCCACCGCCAAAGGTATAGCCATTGAGGACAGCAATCGTGGGTACACGGAGTTTGGCGAGGAGATCAAAAATGCGATGACCTTCTGTAATCCAGTCTCGCCACATGGCTACCGCATCGAGGTCAGCCCAGGCATGGATGTCAGCACCCACACAAAACGACCGCTCGCCGGCACCTTTGATGAGCAAGACCCGAATGGCTGCGTCGCGCGAAACATCAAGGAGGTGCTGCTCCATTTGCAACAGCATTTCTACCGTAAGCGCGTTGAGTTTTTCCGGTCGGTTGAGGGTAAGTGTAGCTGTATGGTCGGCTTTTATTAGTTCAATCGACATGAGGGTTCGTTGATAGTGGTTTAAACAACCTTGCCGGCTTTGATAATGGCTGCACCTTTTTCACCCACCATGATAGAGGGCGCTTGCGTGTTGCCGCTGATCAGTGTTGGCATAATGGAAGCATCAATCACACGAAGTCCGTTCATGCCATGTACGCGAAGCTGCGTGTCAACTACCGCCATGTCATCATCTCCCATTTTACAAGACCCTACAGGGTGGTAGTCGGTTTTCGACCATTTGCGGATGTATTCTTTGATGTCTTCATCCGATTGGCTATCGATACCTGGCATCAATTCGCGCTTGATGTAGGGTTTGAAAGCCGGCGAATTCAGGATTTTACGGCCCCATTTGAAGCCGGCAATCGAGATTTTCCAATCGTACGGATCATCCAGGAAGTTCGGATCGATGGCGGGAGCATCCAGCGGGTTACTAGAACGAAGGGTTACCGAGCCGATGCTTTTTGGTCGGAGGTTACACGTGTTGATGGTGATGCCATGCCCTTTAATTCGTTTTCTGCCGTGGTCAACCACATAAGCCGGCAGGCAGTGGATCTGAATGTCTGGGGAGCGCACATCCACACCGCTAAACTCTTTGCTGTACACAAAGCAGCCGGCTTCTGCTACGCAGGCGGTCACTGGTCCTGTTTTATAGAGCAAGTACTGGATACCATGCCTGACGGCTTTATCCCAACGGTCTTCGCCGTTATAGCTCAACGGCTGACTACATTCGGCAGCAATGTACACGTCCATGTGGTCCTGAAAATTCTTGCCTACCCCCGGCAGGTTGTGGACCACATCAATGCCGTGGGCTTTGAGTTCATCAGCCGGCCCGATACCAGAAAGGAGCAGGAGCTTGGGCGAGTTGGCTGCGCCGCCGCTGAGGATAACTTCGCGGTTTGCATAAAGCGATAGCTTTTCCTTTTTGTTGCGCAGATACTCAATTCCTACCGCACGATTGTTTTCGGTAAGTACGCGAGTAGCCATCGCGCGGGTAATCACCGTGAGGTTTTTACGGTTACGCGCTGGTTTGAGGAACGCTGTGGATGCGCTCTCGCGCCGTACATTGCGTTGTGTTACCTGGTAGTAGCTAACCCCTTCTTGTTTGGCACCGTTGTGATCTGGCGTGTAGGGAATGCCCGCTTGTTGGGCTGAGCGCACAAACGCGCGCGTCAGCTGGTTGTGCTGCGTCTGGTCAGCCACGTTCAACGGACCGCCGCTGCCGTGGTATTCGTCAACAAACCGCTCGTTGTTTTCTGATTTTTTGAAGTAAGGCAGCACGCCATCGTATCCCCAACCGGCGTTGCCGAGGTCCCGCCACTCGTCGTAATCCAGTCGATGCCCGCGTATATAGATCATGGCATTGATCGAGGTACTACCGCCCAGCGTTCTGCCTTGCGGGTAGTGCATTTCGCGGTTGTTTACCTGGGATTGTGGAACCGTCTGAAAGCCCCAGTTCACGTCGTCTCCGGTTAGCTTTGTGAAGCCGGCAGGCATATGAATGAGGGGATTGGAATCTTTGCCACCTGCTTCGAGGATGGCTACAGAAACGTTTGGATCTTCGCTTAACCGGTTTGCAACGGCACATCCAGCCGCGCCGGCGCCAACAACGATGTAATCGAATGTGGAGTTTTTATTGGTAGGCATGTTGGGTAGTGGTTTTGGTGGATACGCTTCGCAAGGAATGCTAGCACGGTCCAAATGGGCTAGCGTAACTCGAGTCCCATCGGCTCAGGTTGGTACAGCCTTGGGTCCATAAGTTTGAGGTTGTCGCTAACGTGCAGCGGGATGGCTGCTTGCGCCAGGACATCTTTTTCCAGGTTGATGCCTGGGGCAACTTCGACAACAGTAAGCTTGCCGGCATCGAGCTTGATCACGCACCGCTCGGTGACGTACGTTACCTGCTGTCCGGTGGCTGTGGCACGCTTGCCACTAAAGGAGATTTGCTCAACAGCCGGTACAAACTTGCTGACTTTCCCTTCTTGCAGAATAGTGATCTGCCCATCATCTACAGACAATTTGAGGCCAGCTGCTGTGAAGTAGCCGCTGAATACGATATTTTTGGCGTGTGCTGTGATATCCACAAACCCGCCTACGCCGGCTGTTACGTGGGGTTTGGCAGAAAGGCGCGACACGTTGACATTGCCGTGCAGATCGATCTGCATAAAGGAGAGGAAGCTTTTGTCGAAGCCGCCACCCTGGAAGTAGGTAAACTGGTCGGGTGAGGGTACGATGGCTTGCGCATTTGCCGCGCAGCCAAATTGAAAGCCGAGCAGCGGCACGCCGCCCACTGCGCCTTGTTCGATCACCCACGTGACTGCATCGTTAAGGCCTTCTTCCAACAGCACGCGGGGGACAAGCGCCGAGATGCCAAACCCGAGGTTTACGGCTTCGCCAGCAAGCAATTCCATTGCAGCGCGTCGTGCAATTACTTTGTCTGCATTCCATGGCGCTATATCGAACGAATGGTTGGGCCGGCGGATGATGCCGCTAATCGCAGGATCAAACTTGGTCTGCGTTGTTTGCATCTGCTCCGGATCTTCCACAATGTAATCGACCAGCACGCTTGGTACGCGCACTTGCTGCGGCGGGATTGAATCTGCTGCCACAACTCGTTTTACTTGCGCGATGACAATGCCGCCGTTGTTGCGCGCTGCCAGGGCCTGGTCGTATACGCCCAGATAACCACCTTCGTGTTCCATCGAGATGTTGCCACGTTCATCAGCTGTGGTACCACGGATGATGGTCACATCTACCGAAACAGAGCGGAAATAGAGCCAGTCCTGGTTGTCGAAATTAACCAGTTCAACCAGATCTTCTTTGGTGTGGTCGTTCATGCGCCCCCCTTCGTGGCGCGGGTCGAGGTACGTGTCCATCCCAACCTGCGTGAGCACGCCTGGCCGCTTAGCTGCTGCTTCCCGGTGCATGTGGAAGATGATGCCACTCGGAATGTTGTATGCCTCAACCTCGTTGGCGTAGATCATCTGCCAGATTTTAGGCGAAGGCATGGAGGATGGGCCACTGGGCAGAGAGCCGGCAACTACACGCTTGAGCAGTCCCGGGTTTGCGATATGATCGATACCGTCAATACCGTACATGTCACCCGCGGCGATGGGATGCAGCGTTGTGAGGGCTGTGGGCGTCTGGGTTTCAGCATACCGTTCTCCTATCGCCTTTAATACGGCGTCGGGGCAGCCAAGACCGCTGGACGAGCTAACGGAAACCGTTGCTCCATTCGGAATCAGTGCTGCAGCTTCCGCAGCGGAAATTACTTTTGCGTTCATATGCCGGGCCCACGACATGGGCTTCTAAGTTGGTGGTCAGGGTGTTCTTTGAATAACCGGGGAAACAGCAGATTAGTATTGCACCTTTACTGTTTTCCCACTTTGGGTCGATTCCAGTACGGCCAGTGCTACCGCCAGCGACTTGATGCCGTCTTCGCCCGTCGCCCATGGCGCGCCCGTGCCGTGGACAGCGGCATTAAATGCCTGGATGGCGTGCCCGTACAGGTTGTTATGTTCGGGTAGAGCTACTTCTTCTCGTTCGTTACCCCGCTGCAAATAAATTTTGCCAATCGGCGACTGGGTCATGACATCTTCAGCATGTAAGGAGCCTTCTGTGCCGTGGACCTGGAAGCCTGTGTTGGTGTGACCAATGGTAAATGCGTCGTGGAATTGAGCAAGGGTGCCATTTTTGAACCGCATGACGCCCATCACACCGTCTTCGATGTCGCCGGCGCCCATGCCTTGTTGCGCTGATAACGCGGTTACTTCCTCAACATCGTCATTTAGTACATAGCGTAGGGTATCGGTATCGTGCACGGTGATGTCCATGATGACGCCGGCACCAGTCTTGGGGTCTCTGATGCGCCAGCCCTGGAGATGGGCGGGCAGGTGAACTGCATGAAACACGCGTGCCGCCAGTGGCTTGCCAATTGCGCCATCGATGATCATCTGCCGCATGGTACGGTGGGTAATGGCATTGCGGAGATGGTGGTTTGTCCCCATCACAACACCCGCTGCTCTGCAGGCTGCCACCATTTCTTTTGCATCTTCGAGTGCCAGGGCAAGGGGCTTCTCGCACAACACATGTTTGCCGGATTTTGCTGCTGCAAGTGTCTCCGCCTTGTGCTTCTCATTGGTTGTACTGATGTAAACCACATCAATTTCTGGATCAGCCAGGAGATCTGCCACCGTATGATAGGAGCGGGCGATGCCCTGTTCTGCTGCATACTGCTTGCCCCGTGTTTCACTTGAACTCATCACTGCAACAACCTTGCTGTCGGGCTGTGCATTGATGGCCGGTATCATCCATTCTTTGGCGATGGTGCTGGCGCCGATGAGGCCCCAGCCGAGGGTTGGCTTTCCTTCTGGCATGGTGGATTTTGTTTATTATTGGATCGATCTAAATTTGATGTGACTAATCTACACACTGGCGCAAAAGAATTCAAGCGCTCGTGCTTTCACGAATGACCAAACGTGGCTCCAGCACCGTTCTTCGGTACACACGATCAGGATTTTCCAGCTTGTCGAGCAGGAGCTTTGTCGCTGCTTCCGCGATTTGCTGCGGTTTGATGGCGATGGTTGTCAGTGCCGGCCGCACCAGGGCCGCGTCAGCAATGTCGTCAAAGCCGATGATCGAAAAGTCCGTGCCGGGTGTCATGTTACGTGCTTGCAAGCCGAGCATGGCGCCAAAAGCAACCACGTCGTTATAACACAGGGCGGCTGTTGGTGGATTGGCATGCTGCAGCAATTGGGTGAGTGCGTCGAATCCGCCCTGACGTGAAATCGAGCTGGTAATGGACAAATCGGAGTCGACGTCGAGTCCATGACGGTCGAGGGCCTGTTTGTAGCCGGCAAAGCGCTCGTTTCTAGCGGATGAATCAGCGACTCCGCCAAGAAACGCAATGCGGCGGTGGCCTTTGGCAACCAGGTGATCGATTGCAATAGACGCACCAAGCACATTGTCCGGGCCGGCGTAGTCCATGGCGCTATCTTGTATATAGCGTGCAACAAGCACAACAGGGATCTGCCATTGATCCAGGGCGACCATGGTTTCTGTTGTGCTGCCTTGCGCCGGGCAAATTACAATCCCATCGACCATATGCCCGCGCAGAACACGGAGCAGACGATCTTGTTTGTCGAGATTATCCAGTGAATTACACAGCATTACGGTGTAATCAAGGTTTTCGAGTGCGGCCTCGATAGACACAGCTAATTCCGCAAAGAAGGGGTTTGTTATATCGGTTACAACAAGGCCGATGGTATGCGATTTTTGAGCACGCAGGTTTGCTGCGGCCCGATTGTACACGTAGCCGAGCTCTTGCATGGATGCGAGCACCAGTTTCCGTGTTTTTGCAGCGACGAGGGGGCTGCCTCTCAGGACAAGTGAAGCGGTAGCCCGCGAAACGCCGGCATGCTGCGCGACATCGAGCAGGGTAACCTTACGCGGCTTTTTTCGATTGGACAAGGTGGCGCTGGATTGGTTGGCTCAAGCATACCCGGGCAGCTTTTCGAATCCGATGGCCCGGTCGTTTGTACAGGAATATACTATGGCCTGCGCCGTTGGGGTTCAAGGGCTATTAACCTTCCCCGTTACTTCTAAGCGAAGTTCTTATGCTGCCGGAGGGAGCGGTGCTTTATCGATGGCTGCAACCAGTACTTCCGAGCGGATGGGTTTGGTTACGAAGTCATTCATGCCGGCGTCGTAACAATTCTTCTGATCCTCCGGCGTAACATTGGCTGTGACAGCAATGATATACGGTGTTTCCGGGCCAAACATGTCCCGAATAGAACGGGTGGCAGAAATGCCATCCATAATCGGCATCTGAAGGTCCATCAACACGAGATCGTACGTTTTCGATTTAAACGCTTCCAGGGCCTCCTGACCATTGATTGCCGTGTCGGCTTCGTAGCCGTGCTGAGCGAGTATGCGGAGGGCAACTTTTTGATTAATCAGGTTATCCTCTACCAGCAAAATTTTTCTTGGTTGCGACTGCGTTTGTGGATCAGGCGCTGTTTCAGTATCGGCAGAGGGAGCGGTATTGTTTGTATCCTGTCCGCCAAACAGCACATCAAAACTGTTTGACAGGTCTGCAATGCGGGGCTTCTGGGCACGTACGTCAAAAGCAGTATGCAAGGGAATTACCTTTTGATCTGGTGCAAGTAAGTTGTATAAATGATTCTTGGAGCACGAAAACGTGGTACCTTATATGGTTATCAACCAAAAATATGCAGGCTTTAATACAAAAAACACCGTGGAATATAAGGGTTTATGGTTTAATTGCTGGTTATGACGGCGTAAAGGGCTGCTGTAAATCGCGGGCATTGAAAAAATAACCCACTAATGCGCTGGAGGAGTGTAATAAAGCGCGCATTTAATGCCAAAAGACGCATTTAAATAGTCTTTTAGGTGCCTTGATAACGCATCATGCGGTATAGTCTTCGAACTGTTCTTTTTATCCTCATTACTGTTGTTTGGGTTTTCAGAGAGTTGGGAAAATAAGTTTTTAGATCGTGCTTAATTACGCATAAAAAAGCCCGTGCGTTGAGGACACACGGGCTTATCAGCTTAACTGGAAACGTATCTGCTGGAATTAGACTTCAACAATACCAAACATAGAGCCATCAGGCGCACCCAGCACTGCAAAATGCACCGTTGACGGTTCACTCATACGCGTGGGCTGCACATGGATGCTGCCACCAAGCTCTTTGGTTTTCTGCGTTGTGCCGGGTACATCCGTAACACCGATGTAGGGCAACCAGTTGGAGACTGCATCTTTGCCTGCTTTAGCCGGCATCGATATGGCACCCGCCACGGGTTGATCACCGTGCTGAAACATCCAATAGGTATCAGGCGGATCTTTTAATTCCATGGCACCAATTGACCAACCCATGAGCTTCGTGTAATATGCCTTTGCTTTCTCAATGTCTGTGCTCATCAACTCGTGCCAGGTAAAATGCCCGGCTGCCGGTGCTGGTGGTGTATAGGGCTCGGTTGCAATGTCCGTATATGGCGAATAGTATGCGCCGGTAGGATCTGTCACCACCGCTGTTCGGCCGACATTGGGAATGTCAAAGGGTGGCACGGCCGTTTTGCCACCTTCTGCTTCCGTTGATTTACAGGCTGCGTCTACATCAGGCACGGATATGTAGGAAATCCAATGCGCAGGGAGATTGTAGGAAGCATCCATTGGAATCACCCCCCCTATGGTTGTGTCGCCAGCCTTGAACATGGTGTAATCGCCAATCCCTTCACCCATATTGGTAACTTCAAGGTCCCAGCCGAAAATGCGCTGGTAAAATTTGGTTGTTTCTTCGTGATTGGTAGACATCAGGTCATGCCAAACAAATTGTCCAGTTTGGATGGGCTCGCTCATCGGCAGTTTACCTCTTGTGAGATGGGTTCTTTTATATATGTATAATATATGTCTATTGTCTTTGTGAATCAACAACGCATACTGGATATTTAGCTGGCTGGAAACTAAAATAACGAGGTTACGTCTCCTGATTTTTCCAGCAACCATGGGGCTGGTCACCAAAAAGGGCAACAGCGTTGTATTATAAAGATCGCATTGTATGGATAACCGGCGCTTCCTCTGGAATTGGCGCTGCGCTAGCACAGGAACTGAGTCGGCAGGGATCCACGATTATTCTATCTGCACGAAACATCAAAAAGCTGGAAGAGGTGCGGCAAACGCTGGAAGATCCAGCACGCCACGAAGTGCTGCCCCTGGATTTGACAGATATTGATGGGCTGGATGGCAAGGCGAAAGAAGCCGTAAGCTACTATGGACGGGTTGATTTTCTGTTTAACAATGGCGGTGTGAGCCAGCGATCCCTTGCAATCGAAACGGACATTTCGATTGATCGGAAACTGATCGAGACCAACTACCTGGGCCCTGTTGCGCTCACAAAAGCGCTCTTGCCGTCGATGCTGTCGCTGAAGAAAGGGCACATCGTTGTCGTGAGCAGCCTTACCGGTAAATTTGGGACTCCGCTTCGCTCAGGATATGCTGCGTCCAAACATGCATTACATGGTTTTTTTGATGCACTACGTGCTGAAACGTGGCGTGAGGGGATTGCTGTTACATTGGTTTGTCCTGGCTACATCAAAACAGACATTTCGTTAAATGCCATGACGGGTGATGGGACGCCGCAAGGCACGATGGACAAAGGGCAGGCAAATGGTATGTCGCCCGAGGTGCTGGCACGGAAGATCCTTCGTGCTGTTGAAGCCGGCAAGAACGAAGTATATCTCGGCGGCTTTGAGCGTCTCGGTGTGTACATCAAACGATTTTTCCCCGACGTGTTTAGCCGCATGATTCGTACAGCCAGTGTTACCGGATAACGTCTGGATTCGTTGTTGATTTTGGCTTGCTTGAATTTGGGTGTGTGGCGCTATAGCTTGGAGTAACCACCATTAGCCTCCCCATGCACCATGCATTGCACGCAACTTCTGCGCAGTATTAGTTTGCTGTTGCTCGTTGGTACCGCCGGCTGTGTACCACCTACTGAACCAGACCCTGGCCCACCAAACTTGCTGTTTGTCATTACCGACGATCAGCGGTTTGACATGATGGGCAACATGAACCCTGATCTCCATACGCCAACCATGGACTGGCTTGTTGCGCATGGGGTGCGGTTTGAAGAAGCATTTGTTACCACGCCAATCTGTGCTGCAAGTCGCGCCAGTTTGCTTGCCGGTGTGGTTGAACGGACGCATCGGTACACATTTATCACCCCTCCACTGGCCCCTTCATTTACGAACAACAGTTATCCGGCATTGCTCAAGCAGGCCGGCTACCAGACTGCTCATATTGGAAAATTCGGGGTAAATGTTACTGACGGA
Organism: Rhodothermales bacterium; assembly: GCA_965263205.1. Classification (GTDB taxonomy): domain Bacteria; phylum Bacteroidota; class Rhodothermia; order Rhodothermales; family JAHQVL01; genus JBCCIM01. The sequence continues at coordinate 399,085 of CBDHHF010000014.1, read as the reverse complement.
GCCATCGATTCTATGTTTACTGTTTTTGAATCGTTGCACCGGAATCCATATTTCAAGGAGCAACCCGACGGGTCGCTACGACATCTCACGGATATTACGGCAGATCGCGCTATCGCTTTTCTGGAAGACGCTGTATTGCCGGCTGCTGACACCGCAGATGTTGCGCCATTTGCCCTGACATTGAGTTTCAATGCGCCGCATGCAGAGGACAGTGATGAACGGCAGTATATCTGGCCGGCTGCAATGGATACGTTGTATCAGAACCTATCCGTTCCTGAGCCGCCGCTTGCTGCCCCGGCTTTTCATGAAAGCTTGCCTGGCTTTCTGCGAAATCCAGACATCAACATGAACCGGTATCGCTGGTTTTGGCGGTTTGATACGCCTGAAAAAGCGATCAATATGACCAAAGGGTACTACCGGATGATCAGTGGGGTGGATGCCGCTTTGGAACGGGTGATGCGTACACTTGACACGCTGGGTATGGCCGACAATACTGTCGTGGTTTTGATGGGCGATAATGGCTATTTCCTCGGCGAACGCGGTTATGCCGGCAAATGGCTTGCCTTGGAGCCTTCCATTCGCGTGCCTTTGCTTTTGTACGACCCACGGCACCCCGAGTATGCCGGCCGTAAGCCAACAGCCATGGCGCTCAATGTTGACATCGCGCCAACCTTGCTCGATCTCGCCGGCGTGACTATTCCCGATGCAATGCAAGGGCGAAGTTTACTGCCTGTTGCAAATGAGGCAGTAGATGATACCTGGCGTACAGATTTTTTCATCGAGCATCTGATGGATCACAAACAAATTGTGAAACACGAAGGGGTACGCGACGCAACATTCAAATATACTCGTTATTTCGAGTTGGAGCCGATGTACGAGGAGTTGTACTATTTTGCTAGTGACTCGCTCGAAACAGAAAACCTCGTGGATGACCCTGAATATGCCGATGTGCTGGCTGCCATGCGGGCGCGCACTGATGAATTGAGAGATGCATATGGTGGCGTGTACACGCCTCATGAGGACATACCCTCCTGGTGCGCTCCTCCTGTGCATAGCAGGCGAACAGGTAATTAAAGACTGTTGCATTAACGTCGCATTAAAACAGCTAACATAAAAAAAGCCGGCCTCAAACAGGGGCCGGCTTTTTTTGAATGCTTGCAGCAAACGAATTGATGCTAGCTCCAAATCTTACTGTTTGACGTAATGCCTTTCAACTAGCCGGCATTTCATAGAACGCATTGATTAACTGGGCATAGGCATAACTACCACCCGTTTCCCCTTGCCATATGGCCGGCCACCAGTCAACTTCTTCAGATGATATCCCTTCACTGGCTGATGCATACGTAGCTTCCTCTACATCGGACGACCACGATCCAATCGCCTCCATTTTTGCACCGCGCTCATAAGGGTTGACACGAAGCTTGATTTTCATCGTTCTGCGCTGGCCAATATCGGCTATGCCAGTCTCAATGGTGCGGGTGACTTCGTTAGCGTCTTCGATTGGGAAGCCATTGGCTGGTAGCCATGTCTGTAGTTCGTCAAAAAAGTCCTCAACAGACTTGTCAGAAATCAGGTCGATTCGATTTGCGCCGTTGGGAATTTCTGCGTCAAACCCTTCAGGCAAATTAATAGGCGTTGAACAGGCAGGGAACAGCATGATCACTGCCAGGATCAATAACAAAGATGGTAATCGCATAATGCTTGCGTCATGGTGGATGAACAACAAAATATTAATGCACGAGGGGTATAAGATCCAGTGTCGCGGATGTAAAATCTGTGCATGACTTGTTAAAACGGTGTCATTTCTTGATTGTATCTTCCCATGCCCGCCACTTTGTGTAGCCGGTTTTGGGTGGACTCCCATCGGGTTGCAGGCCGTGGGTGTTGGGGAGTGCTTCGATGAGGGGTTTGCCATTGTGGAAGATGTTCAGAAACTGCGAGGCTGCATAATACAGCGTGCCGGCGTCTTCGCGCGCGTATAAAAAATGCGCATCTGTTTCGTATGCCCCGCATTCCATTTTGCCGTCCTCCCAACTGTAACGTGGTCTGATGTTCTCGCGTGCTATTTCTGCCATCAGATCGATTTTGTAGCACAACGTAGCCGTATTATCGGGCCGTTTAATCGAAAGGCCCAACCCCTCGGGATAGCCGTTGGGTTTGATGAGGGAGAATTTCTGCAGGAAGTCAGAAAGATCCGCGTTTGCTGCTACGGGCTGGAGGAGGGTAACAAAGACTTCAATGTCGCCCGAATTGTAGTGGCTTGCCTGGGTCTGGTAGATGGCGCGCTCATCCTGGAAATGCCGGCGCTCAGCATAATGGCCGGCTGATTTTGCGTTGGTCTCCAGGAATTGGATGAGTAAATGCTCCTGCGTGGGGAAAGCCACCGACCTGATCGAATCGACGGATGTAAGGAAATATTGCGATCCTTCTTCTACAATGGTACGGGTATGCCACAGGTTGGTGTATGTGAAAAAATCGGCCACCTTGCTTTCTACGGCGTCTATAACGATGAATGCATTATCCTCTTTCAGGTGCGTGATAATCCGATCCCAGGCATATCCCATCTCGTTATCGATCAGACGCGTACGACTCATTTCAACATCTTCAAAAGTTACAAAATCCACTTTTTGTGTAGTCACGGGCCGATAGGCGCCGGAATTCCTGATAAAGTCTTCGACCTGTTGATGGGCGTCGCGTTTATTTTTTCGGACAACCATTTTGTTTTGGTAGTAATCAGCCCTGAACTGCCCAAAGGGACCACTTGGTAAGCCAGAGCGATACCCACTGCTGTGCAACAACACACTCCCGTTCGACATGAGCAAAGCAATGTCGTTTTCGTCTGCCTGCCCGTGGTGCATTTTTTCTTCCTCGACAGTCAACGTATGACGCAAATAATCGCGGTGAACCAGGCCCCCATTGCCCTCATCCCGGTAATTCAACAAGAGGTACGTGCTGGTAGAGTCCCAGCCATTTCTGAATACGATTTTCTTGCCAACAACATCTTCCAGGACCTCCTGTGTGCCTGAAACAGGTTTTTTGGGCGTGATCGACTCATCGGCCCAACGGTAGGCAAGTGCGAGGTGTGAGGCCGCACCTACGCCATAGCGGTTTGCCGCATGTGCTTGCTCAAACAGGTGTTGCGCGATCCACTTGAGCTCTGGGTCTTGATAGGCGGTAGCATATTTTTCAAAAATAGCGATAAAGCGATCCCAGGAAGGATTCCAATTCGAGTCGCCAAACGCCGGCAGCGTATAAGCGGGCGTAAAGAGCTGCTTGAAGTACTCAGCATAGTATCGAATGATGGGCTGTTGAAACAACACCTCTTCCTGCCCGGTGATTTCAGCGTAAGAGAATACCGACGTCAGCCAAACGGCCTGATACCCTGAGGCGTCTTCAATCTCCCATTCATCCAGGTTGTCCTCCGCGATTATTTCAGCCATCTTTTTCCATTTGCCGGCATTCGGATGGGCATGTATGGCCAGTGCGCCATAGTACCATCCTTCAGCGCGGAGCATCGCGCGATTGTGAGCACCCCATTCTGGAAAGTGGAACTGGAAATCCAGGCTATGCGCAAGGTCACGCTCAATGGTGGCCCGCATGTCATCAGACATCACATCGCTTGACGCAATCCGTAAATAAGCCCGTGAGTAAGGCGGGAGAAAGAAAAAATTAGATAGGGCCGGCACGCCATTGCTGTATTCGATACGGGTTGTGTAATAGTCAGCCGGATAGGCATCGCGCAAGGTGCCGTAGTTAGCAAGTAGGGTCGCGGCCTGTTCTGCGTAGAAACGTTCTCCCGTCTCTTCATACAAAAAGCCAAGTACATCAGCGAGATAGATCGGGTGTGACGGCGAGTTATAGCCCCACAACACGCTCGGATCAACCCTGTCTTTCCACCTGTTGATAATCGCAGGATTGTTACGCCAGCCTTCGTTTGCTGCCTTTTTTATGTAGGCCATATAGTCGGCCTTTTGTGCCTGGCCGGCATGAATAGGGTAGAGGATGAAGACAATCAGGCAACAGAAAATGCCCCGGGCATTGGGATAAAAGGATAGCATTGTTTGCAGGAGATTTTTGTACGTTCTTTTGCTTAACACATCTCGAACGCGGGCATAGAACAAGCGGCTTCCATGAAAATAGCGAAAATGCAGTCGACATTATGGGTAAAGACAAAGACAAGCATCCCGGTTGTCGTGGTTCTGCTTGGTCTCTTTTGCATGGTTCTGTTATTCAGCAACGCCGAAACAGCAGATTCCCAGTTGGTAGAGGCAGAAAGTGAACAAGCGGTTGAACTGATTTCCGAGCGCAAACGAAAAATGCAGGGTACCCTCAAGATGGATTCGCCCGATGCGTTTGCTGAGTTTCACCGCAACATTCGAACGCATCCAGATGCAGTAGCGCCGGCCTATCCACCTAACTACCGGGTTGATGCCCTGCGAAAAGCCCAAACGTTTAAAACGGGTAGCAAGCAGCGGATTGCCTCGCAAGTGACATGGACAGAGCGGGGCCCCGCTAACGTATCTGGCCGCGCACGGTCTATTCTGGTTGATCCCGAGGATCCTACCCATCAGACCTGGTTTGTGGGATCTGCAAGTGGTGGTATTTGGAAAACGGAGGATGCCGGCGAATCATGGCGTGAGATGACGCAACATGTGCCGAATCTGGCGACCACAACGCTTGCTATGCCGGCTGTAAATCCCAATGTCATTTATGCCGGCACGGGAGAAGGCTACGGCTCGTTTGCGTTTGTTTATGGGCAAGGCATCTGGAAATCGGAAGACAAAGGTGAGTCATGGGCACAATTAGGCAGTACTGCGAACGACATTCGGTTTACCAATACCATGCGCCTAACAGTCAATCCCGATAACGAGCAACATCTGCTAGCCGCGACTTCGACGGGGTTGCGTGCTGCTGCTGTAGAAGAATCGTATGTCATGCGTAGCGTCGATGGGGGGGCTTCATGGGATGCGGTGTATCAGTCCGCCAACCGGGTTGAGCAAGTCCTGGCGGACCCTGAGCATTTCAATGTCTTGTATGCAATGGTTAACAGCCAGGGCGTGTTGAAGTCGGAAGATGGTGGACTGACCTGGCGGGAGATCTTTGATCCGTTTTATCAGGTTGGCCGGCTCGAAATGGCCATTGCACCTTCCAACACGGAGGTGCTCTACGTTTCGGCCGAAGCCGGCTTTTTTGATGGCACCCTCTTTATGTCGAGAGATGCTGGCGATTCGTGGGAGATTCTCGACATGAAAGACACAACGCCACCCGATTGGCTTGGGGACCTGGGATGGTACAGCAATTCAATTGCAGTCGACCCGAATGACGAAACGCGTGTTTTTGTTGCCGGCCTCGATATCTACCAATTGGATTTGAAGGACGTGTTTTTTGAGCAGGGCCACATCAGCGAGGTCGTCGAGTCCGATCCTTCCAATCAATTCAAAATTGACCGGGTGGTCCCTGGACCCTCTACGGCGTACCGTTTGGGACGTGTGCCTGCAATAAGTAGTGCTGAGTTTGTAGAGGCTGAAGTACGTTGGGGACCAGGGAAGTCGCAACGTGTCCATCGGTTTGTAGAGAAGTGGGTTGGGGAATACGTGGATTACATTGAGGTGCCGTTTGAAGTTTGGGATGTGAAAAACAACCAGCAACTTATGGCTGTGTTTGGTGATGAAGATCGGGATAGCCTTTGGGATATTGCCGGAGCACTGGTCGATGCATCTGAACGTATTTTTATTACGGATATTCCCTACAGCGCTGCTGCGCCGCACATTCCAACAACCCTGAATGCTTTCGAACGCACACAGTATGTTCTTACTGTTACAAACGAAAGCGATGACGAGACAGAGCATGGGCCCTTTCTAGAGGCTTCTGTCCGTGTAGTGCCTGATATCCGGTTATACAGAGAAGCTGATGTTTTACAAGTCACCGCGGGCTACAACGGTGATCCCTTTTTAACCAAAGGGGTACACGTCGATCATCATCAGATCCTCTTTGTCCCGTCATCGATTCCTGGTGAGCCCCCCATGATGCTTAACGCAAACGATGGAGGCATCGCGGTCTCTTATGATATGGGCCAAACGTTTACCCAGACTGGTGATACGTTCTCACAACTACATGATGGAATTGGCACACAGCGGCGGCCTTTGAGCGGCCTAAATACAGCACAATTCTATGGCGTCGATAAAATGAACGGTGCTGATCGGTTTGTTGGTGGGACGCAGGACAATGGAAGTTGGGTGTCGCCGCTGATGGAAGACAACAATGAGCCGTGGGCTTTTGCACCAAGTGGCGATGGATTTGAGGCGGTATGGCATTACACCAATCCCGACTGGATCATCCAATCTTCGCAGTTCAATCAATTGCTTCGGAGCAGAGATCGGGGACAGACGTGGGAGAATATTTCGCCCCCGGGAGGTTCTGTTTTCTTGACGCGGATTGCCAAGTCGAATCAGAGTCCAAATCTGATTTTTGCGATGACGCCATCCGGTGTTGTACGCTCGAGTAATTTTGGGTCAACGTGGACGCGCATTGATCTGGTGAATATTTGGCCGCTGGGTACAAACGCTGTAGCCCGAATCTCGCTGGCTTCACCCAACATTGTCTGGGCCGGTGCTACCTTCGGGGGAAGTGTCCCGATGTTTGTCTCACAAGATGCTGGTGTTTCGTTCAATCCGATTACTACTAACGGCGTAGCGGATCTCGGCCCGATCACAAATATTGCGACGCATCCGCAGGAGCCGGAAACAGCTTTTGCGCTTTTCTCGATGGCCGGCACACCAAAAATCATGAAGACCGATGATTTGGGTGCCACTTGGACCGAGCTATCAGGGTTCGGTACGAGCGGCGAAAGTACAAACGGATTTCCTGATGTCGCTGTGTATAGCTTATTGGTTATGCCCTTTGACAACCAGACGCTTTGGGCCGGCACTGAAATTGGTATTTTTGAGTCGCAAGATGGTGGCAGTACCTGGCAATTCCTCGAGAGCGATTTTCCGGCGGTGGCTGTGTGGCAAATGCATATTGTGAATGACCAGGTAGTTGTTGCTACACACGGGCGCGGTGTTTGGACGGCTTCGTTGCCAGCGCTTGCCAACTATGAGCCGACTGATCATACCCTGAGTCCAGAGGTTTTTGCTTTACAAGGTGGCGTAAATGGCAATATGCGTGTGCAGATTGTCCGGCGTGGTGCGTACGATTCCACGCGCGTCTTCGTCGACGGGGAGCTCTTTAACCAAATTGATGGGAATGCGATTGCGGACACGGTGAATCTGTCTATCGATCTACAAACGATGCTCGATGGCGTAGCGGAGACCTCCGTGGATATCGCTGCCTGGTCGTACGTTGATGGTCAAGCATACCCTTCAGCTTCAAAGACGAGCCGCATCTTTGCAACGAGTACACCCATTGATCGATTGGAAACCAGTTTTGAAGATGGGTCTGCTCCTTTCTTTTTAGAAGGATTTAGTATCAGCACGCCGGCCGGTTTTTCGAACGCCGCACTGCACTCGCCGCATCCGTATGGTGATTTTCTGGATGTACGTGCTACCCTGCGTGCACCCGTGCGCGTAAATGCCAGCGATGCTACTGTTTCGTTTGATGAAATTGCGCTGGTTGAAGCCGGCAAAGACGGTGCTGCCTTTGGCACGCCTGAGTTTTACGATTACGTAGTCCTCGAAGGCTCTTCCGACGGTGGCATTACCTGGTTACCCGTCGAAGATGGATACGATGTGCGCTATACATCGCTTTGGCAAGTCCAAAACGATCTGACAGCAACACCTGATCCGTTGCTGATGTCACGCCACGAGTTTAATCTGCTAGATCGTTTCCAGGCGGGTGATGAGGTGCTGCTCCGCTTTCGCATGGTTACTGATAACGCCGTAGCCGGCTGGGGCTGGATTATCGACAACCTGCGTATCCAGGCAGCATTGCCTATCGCAACAGAAGACCTCGATACACCAGCCACCTTTGCTTTGCTGCCGAATTATCCGAATCCGTTTCAAACAGAAACCACGATCCGCTATACGCTTCCAGAGGCGTCAGCCGTAACGCTGACCATTTACGATATGCAAGGACGGCAGGTACAGCAACTGGTACATCACCCCCAACAGCCACCGGGGAGGTATGCGGTACGATGGGATGGGAAAACTGCCTGGGGGACACCCGTTGCCAGTGGTGTGTATTTTTACAAGCTGGAAGCGGGGACGTCATTCCAGCACGTCCAGCAACTGGTTAAGGTGCGTTGAAAGGTTGCAGGTTAAAGGTAGATTACGTTTAACCTGCAACCTTAGACGCTTAACCAGTAAAGTAAAGCCATACTGCTGCAACAACGATCAGCAAGGCAATGGCTGCCCACACATCTTTTTGCTTCCAGACAGGATCTGACTCCAGTGCTGTACTTTTGTCCGTCGTAGCAAAGGTAAGGTCTTTTACTTTCTCGTCGCTTGGTGGCTCGGTGACGAGGCTCACACCAATCAAAATTGCGATACAGAAGAGGAAGAGGCCAAACGCAAAGTGAAGGAAGTTCACGTCTGCAAATTCGAACAGGATACCTTCGAGACCATCTTTGTTCAGTTCTGCAATCAAACGCGTCATACCCAAAACAAAGCCAATGATGAGGGAAGCAATAGCTCCTTTTGCGTTAACGCGCCGCCACATGATACCTACCAGGAATACCGCAGCAATTGGCGGGGCGATATATCCCTGAACGCTTTGCAAGTACTTGAATAACTGCCCCGAAATGAGATCCATAAAGGGGATCCACGCCAGCCCGAGTGCGATCATTCCAATGGTTGAAATCTGTCCAACACGCACCAGGGTTTTCTCGTTTGCATTGGGTTTGATCTTGCGATAGATATCCCAGGAAATCATGGTTGAGCAAGAGTTGAACACGGACGAAAGCGAACTCATCAACGCTGCCAGCAGGCCGGCAACAACGAGGCCGCGGAGTCCTGCCGGCAACAAGGTCCCGATGAGTGCAGGGAGCGCCTGGTCGGGCTCATCAAGGGTGAGGGCGCCAGACTGTGAAAGCGTGTAGGCAATGATACCTGGCACGACAAAAATGAAGAGCGGCAGTTGTTTGAGAAATCCACCAAAGATGGTACCTCTTCGCGCATTGTCGATGTTTGCTGCCGAAAGCACGCGCTGCACAATGAACTGGTCCGTACACCAATACCAAACGCCAAGAATAGGGGCGCCAAATATGATCCCGGTCCATGGGAAGTCTGGGTCAGACATCGGCTTCCAGAGGTCAAAGAAGCTACTGCCGGCAGCTTCATACATGGCATTCCACCCGCCTATTTCGGTAAGGCCAATAAAGGTAACCGCGATAGCGCCGCCAATAAGGACAAACATCTGAAGCAGGTCCGTATAGAGTACCGCGCGTAACCCGCCAAAGACCGTATAAACACCCGTTGCGATGATGACGATCAGGGCGCCGGTCCAGAAGTCGATCCCCATCAGGGTTTCGAATACAATACCGCCCGCTGCAATGGTGATGGAGATTTTGGTCAGGATGTAACCAACGATAGAGATGATAGCAAGGTACCACCGTGCCCCCGCGCTATACCGTCGCTCCAAAAACTCGGGCATGGTAAATACGCCGCTTTTCAGGTAAAAGGGCACAAAGACCCAACCAAGAAGCAGGAGCATTAATGAGGCGAGGATTTCGAATTGTCCTACAGCAAGACCGCTATCAGCGCCTGTGCCGGCCAAACCGATGATGTGCTCCGCCCCAATATTGGAGGCAAACAGCGAAGCACCAATCACAAACCAGCCGACATTACGGCCGGCCAAAAAGTAGCCGGCAGATGTATCATTGTTTTTGTCTCGTCGACCAACGCCAAATGCGACACCAAAGACGGCAATGAAATAGATGGCAATGACGACCCAATCCGGGGTACTGATAAATTCCATGATCTAAAGAAATTTCTGGTGGGATGGGGGGTAGGTGGGACGCTAATCTACAAGAAATTTAGAAACGATGCGTAGAAGATGGTCGTTTAGCTGCGAGAAACGTGAGAAGCAAATATGAAAAACAAAGCCAACTTGCCTGATAACGCGCCGCATGCCAGGGCGAAAGGGAAAGACAATATTTATGCACAACCCCGAGGTCGCGTTGGGCAATTTGTATTCGATCAGGCAGTGGTCGATGTATTTCCAGACATGATCAAGCGGTCGGTGCCCGGTTATTTGACCGTGCTGGCCATGACCGGGTTATTTACAGCGCGGTATGTACAAGAAGGGAGTGTCTGCTACGACCTGGGATGTTCGTTAGGGGGGACGACGCTGGTGATGGCAAATGCCGTGGACGGCGCCGGCGCCGAGGTCATTGGCATCGACAATGCGCCGGCTATGATCGATGCATTTAAGAAAAAACTCGAGCAACGCAGCAGTACGGTGCCCATTTTGCTCCAGTGTGCAGACATGCGTGATGCCGAAATCACAAATGCTTCGGTTGTTGCGCTAAATTATACGCTTCAATTTATTCCACCAGCCGAACGTTCTGCACTCCTTGCACGCATTTATAAAGGACTACTTCCCGGTGGTGTCCTGATTTTATCCGAAAAAGTGATGTTTGAAGATGAAAAGACGCAGGATCTGATGACAGCACTACATCTGGATTTCAAGCGGGCGAATGGATACAGTGAATTGGAAATCAGCCAGAAGAGAAGTGCATTGGAAAACGTACTCGTACCCGATTCACTGCCGGCACACCTGGATCGGTTGAAAACAGCCGGATTTGCTACGGCTTCCGTATGGTATCAAAGCCTGAATTTTGCCTCGCTGATCGCCCTCAAGGCTGTTTGATGAATTATACTTTTAATGAATTACGATGGGAGAAATGCGTTTCAAGACACATCGTTTGAATTTTCTTTCCTATCTTATGTAAGTCTGAAAAGACCCGTTCTACCACCACACATCGCCCCCCGCGTTTCCACACTACTGACGCGTGTCTAAGAATTTTAAAGGTACAAGGCCAAAAACCTTCAACCTTTAACGTTCGACCTTAAACCACAAACATGTCAATCCTTTAGGATTTATGTGTTTGAACGCTATCCCCTGAACATCCCCCACTTGTGATTTGATAGATTACACATCACTGTACGAGCAACTGGCCATCTCTCCGCTTGAGTCCTGGCTAGATGTGTTGCCTTCACAGTTGCAGCAGGCGTTTGATACCAAACGTCATGGCGATCTGGACCTGTGGATGTTGACACTCAAGGAATTTCCCAATGTGCAGCCTTCATCGGTGGATTTGAGCGATGCGATTATTCGGATCGGCTCACCCGATGATATTTCGCCGAATCATCGTTCGCAGTTAGAAAATGCGTTGCAGGTGTTCCATCCCTGGCGCAAAGGGCCGTACGATATGTTTGGGATACACATCGATACCGAATGGCGCTCTGATCTCAAATGGGACCGGCTGGTAGATGCCATTGAGCCGCTAGCCGGCAAGAGAGTACTTGACGTAGGGTGTGGCAGTGGCTACCACTGCTGGCGGATGCTCGGCGAAGGCGCCCGGCTTGCTGTTGGAATTGATCCGTACCTGCTTTTTGTGCTGCAATATCAGGCGGTACGCAGTTTTATTGGTGATGTGCCGGCGTATGTATTACCCCTTGGCGTTGAAGCGTTGCCCGATAACTTGGTCGGTTTTGATACCGTGTTTTCCATGGGCGTGTTGTACCACAGGAAATCGCCTTTTGATCATCTCTATAAGTTGAAAGAGCTGTTGCGCGTTGGCGGAGAATTGGTCCTGGAAACGCTGGTTGTTGAGGGGGATGAAAACCACGTGCTCGTGCCGCGTGATCGGTATGCAAAAATGCGAAATGTGTGGTTTATTCCTACGCCGGCCGGCTTACAACAATGGATGCAGCGGTGTGGCTTTAAAGACGTGAAGCTGATTGACGTAGCGCCGACGACAAGTGAAGAGCAGCGTTCCACGCCGTGGATGCGTTTTGAGTCGTTAAAAGACTATCTGGACCCTAACGATAACAGTCGCACCATCGAAGGCTATCCTGCGCCGCGGCGCGCTATTTTGACCGCAAAACGTTAACACCCTGTTACGCGCACGTCAATAACCATGCGTCGGAACAGGGTGTTCGTCATCGCTCCGATGAGCGCATGCTACACGCATCAGACGGTACACGCATCAGACGGTACACGCAGACGGTACACGCATCAGACGGTACACGCAGACGGTACACGCATCAGACGGTACACGCATCAGACGGTACACAGCCTAAGAAACGCATTGTCGCCATTTACCGTCTCTAAATTCGGTCATCACGCGGCCCAGCAAACTATCTGCATCGCGCATGTCTGGCACTGCGAATCCAGGTTTGAAGAAATCGGAGAACCCTGAGATTTGTTGGAACAGCTCACGATCCGTATTTACGAAGCCCATGCTCCAGTTTTCAAAACTCCGTTTATCAACATACGATTTGAGCAGCAGCTTTACGTCATCGTGGCGGTCATCGTATTCGATCATGTCGTAAATACGATACACCTCATCTTCTGGCCCTTCGAGCACCTGGAAGAATGAACCTTCGTGATAGATCAGCATCCCTGAAACGTCAACCTTTGCGTTTTTTTCGCGTGCCTTGGCAAGGAGACTCGTCAGGTCTTGCGTCGTGAATTCTACCGTTGCGGCGCTGATGTAAATTAGCTGCAGATATTCTACTTTTTCTTCTTCTTCTACTGCCGCGTCTACTGCGACATTGGCTGTTTGCGTATCCATAGCGTTACCTGATCTATACATTCACAATCTGGCGAAATGACATAAGCAGTTTCCAAACAGATTGTCTAACTTGCTCTTGTATTTCGGCCGAGACCGTTTGTGATTTAAAAATATTGCTGTACCCAGGGAGCGCGCTTGCCAGTTCATCAGCACTCAAGCGCTGATACCCCATTTTCCAGTCTGGGAAGCTACGTGACGATGCGTTAAACTCCATTAGGCGAATGATGCCATGGTGTCGGGTATCCTGCTCGATACGGTTAACAAGACGTACAACCGTATCGTGTTCGCCTTCAAGAATCTGAAGGAAGTTACCATTGGCATAAAGCAGTAAACCTGAAATTCCAGACTGCTCGTTGTTGCTTCTGGCTTTCTTTAGAATTTGCTGAAGTTCGGCTTCTTCAAGCTCTCGGCTCGCCGAACTTGCATAGACAATGCTAAAGATGTCAGCCATGGCCTTTCAGTGTTTATTTCCTATTGCACCTACTCATATATAGAATCGGTTGTTTTTTTGATTTCTTAAGCCGGGATTTTGATTGGAGTTTTTTTCTCGATTTGTTAGGTTGCCTCAGCACTTAATAACCTTTTTACCCCCCCCTTCCGGATAAGCATATGTTCAATAACGTTCGCCTGTATGTACTGAGTTTTTGCTTAATAGCTATTGCTGTAGATGGGATGGCGCAGGGCTTGCCTGTTGCCTCTCCTGAAGACGTCGGTATTTCAGTTGATCGCCTTGCGCGCGTGAATACCATGATGGAAAAATATGTCGATGCCGGCCAGATTGCCGGCGCCGTTTCCCTGGTTGCGCGCAACGGGAAAATTGCGCATTTCAATGCCTATGGCGTTCGAAACGTTGCTACGGGCGAGCCCATGACAAAAGATACAATCGTACGCATTTACTCCATGAGTAAGCCAATCACCAGCGTCGCGTTGATGATTTTGTATGAAGAAGGTGCGTTTCAGCTCGACGATCCGGTGTCTAAATACATTCCGGCGTTTGAAAATCAGCAGGTTTATGTGGAAGGGCCGGCGGCGAACCCTGTGTTGCAACCTGTTGAAAACGAAATGACAATCCGTCATTTGCTGACGCACACTTCAGGATTGTCGTACGGCATCTTCAGCAATACTCCGGTAGATACGCTGTATCGCATGGAAACCGGTATGGCCTGGTGGGCCGATTTGGAAACGCTTGGCAACGCAATGGGACGCTTGCCTTTGCTGTTTGAACCCGGTGAGCGGTGGCACTATAGTCTGGCTACAGACGTCCTTGGTTATCTCGTGGAGGTGCTTGCGGAACAGCCTTTTGATGAATTTCTGCAGGCGCGCATTTTTGATCCGTTAGACATGGTTGATACCGGGTTTTATGTGCCGGAAGAAAAGCTTGCACGGTTTGCTGCCAATCATACCGTTGATCCCAACGGGAAACTCATGGTCATCGATCCGCCGAATGGACAGTTTAGCCAGAAGCCGGCGTTTCTGTCCGGCGGTGGTGGGCTTGTTTCGACGGCATCAGACTACATCCGCTTCGCCCAAATGCTCCTGAACGGTGGTGAACTTGATGGGACCAGAATACTGGGCAGCAAAACCGTTGAGTATATGACGGTGAATCACATTGATGGTGTGCACGAACCTGGTTATGGGTTCGGGTTGGGTTTCAGTGTTCGGCTCGATGACAAGGGGCCCGGCATTATTGGTACACCTGGGACCTATGGATGGAATGGGGCTGCCAACACGCATTATTTTGCTGATCCGGAAGAAGAAATCATCGGTCTCTTTCTCACGCAGTTGATGCCCTATGGCCGTTACCCGCTGCTCCCATATTTCAGGGTTGCATTGTATCAGGCGCTTGAAGAGTGAGGCAGGGGGCCGCTAAAGAGCCGGCGTTTCCGTCCAGCTAGCTATGGTTTCTTCGGCCAATCCGAATGCCATGGTCATGCCACCACCACCAAGGCCTGTGATAACCTGTACATCAGGTTGTGGCGTGAGCAGGATTTCAGTTTGATTGGCTGGCGCTTTCAGGTAATACCCGTTCCAGCGGTCGGTTATGTATAGATTTTCTGCCAAAAGGAATTGCTCAAGGTATTGCAAGATTAGTTGTTCTACCTCGGTACTGTAGTTGGGAGAAAAATCGGCGCCATAATCATGTGAGTCGCCCAGGATCAGGGCACCATCGTTTTGTTGAACAGCAATAACATGGATGCCATGCTGGTCGTAAAGTGGCATCGATTCTTTGAGGCGTTGTGTTAGCCTGTCACGCGTAGGACACGTCAGGAAGCTCTTGTAATGTGTCAGCGTTAACTCCGATACAAGGATCGGGTTGAGCGTCCAACTGTGCGACTGTGGGGTGGTACGCATCATTTGCAGCTTCACCCGCTGTACGCCACTTTCCTGCAGTAAATCAGGATACAAGACGCCAATTTCGTCGCCCGAACAGACGAGCAGGCGATCAAAAGGGTATCGATTGCCATTACCTGTAAATAGCTCATGGTCGCCTACGTGTGTCACGGTACGGCCCATGTAGAAAGAAACGCCTTGTGCTTCCAACCAGTTACGCAGTGCCACGATAGCTTCGCCGGGGATGACCACGCTTTCTGTTGTGCTGAACAATCCACCACGTAAGTTGGCTTGCCTGATGTGTGGCGAGATTTGCTGAATTTCGCCGGGTGCAATCAAGGTCAGGCTGTCGTCCGGTTGTTGCTGCAATGCGGTAAACTCCATCAACACCTGCCATGCATCATCCGAATAGGCAAGGTGGAGTGACCCCCTGTTTTTCCAGTAAAAGCCGGCCTCTGCGCTGAGTCGCTGCCAGGTTGCAGCACCACGCAGCGCGCGGTCTCGAGCCGGCCCAACGGGTTGGCCAATGGGCCAAATGGTGCCAAAGTTACGAACCGAAGCGCCGCGAGGAGTGGTGGTTCTATCAAATACGGATATGGTCCATCCTTTATCAAGAGCAGCAACAGCGTGTGCGAGGCCAACAATGCCGCTGCCGACGATTGCAAGATTGGGCATGTTTAAGCAGGTTCTTGAATGTCAATCAGAGATACGATGTCGTGAATGTTGTCGACCAAGGCTGTGTGCGGATAAGCACGCAAAGCCTCGGCGCGGTGCGTGCCATACGTGACACCGATGTTCAACGCACAGCCGGCGCTGTGGCCTTCTTGCAAATCTGAAGGGGTATCTCCAACTTTTGCTACTTGCTGGGCAGAATCGATGGCCAGGCGT
Organism: Rhodothermales bacterium; assembly: GCA_965263205.1. Classification (GTDB taxonomy): domain Bacteria; phylum Bacteroidota; class Rhodothermia; order Rhodothermales; family JAHQVL01; genus JBCCIM01. Next base: position 383,130 of record CBDHHF010000014.1, on the reverse strand, counting down.
TTCATGATTTCCTGGATCATATCTGGATGGGGCCGGCCACGCGGTACCTCGTCGCTACACAGTGTCGTGTTAAGCAGTGCCTCGTCGTGCCAATGCAACCGATCAAGAATGATGTCTGCTGTTGACCTGCTAAATCCAGTATTGAGCGCCACCTTAATCCCTGAAGCCCGCAGTTTCTGGAAAACTTCCGTTGCACCTTCTATTTCTCGCACTTCTGAGCTTTCCTTGTAGAAGGTGTTCATGCGCACAATAAAGTCGTCATGAATAGCCTGCGCACGTTGGAGCAGGTCGGCATCCTGGGCCTCAGGCATACCAAGGAGCAAACAAATGGCTTTCATCTTGGGGTAACCCATCACCTTGTTAATGTCTACACTCGACACCTCTATTTCAGCAGCCTGCAGCGCGTTGAAAAGTGCGCGATTAACAAAATCAGCGTCGAATACGGTTGTGCCTGCCATGTCAAAAATGACAAGGTCAATGTGTTTGCGCTCCATTGGGGTAAAGGGTGATTCAGGGAGGATGGCGGGAAACTACGTGAAAAATAGGGCCTTTGTAGTATAGTCAGATAATGGCATTGTTAAGGGCTTTTCATATCGATGCATTTCCTTGCATGTTTCTTGTGAAGAAATAAAGTTTCATGAAAGGTAATGGGTTGTTGCTGCATGCTACAAAAAAAGATCAACAAAAAAACGCGGGCCGAATGAAGACTCGGACCCGCGTTTCTGCTTCTGGGGCAAGCAATGTTATCTGAACATGGTCATGCTGCCGGTGCTTTGCTCCTGGCCTGCAACGACGCGGTAGAAGTACAACCCACTTGGCAATGTCTTGCTACTGGTTGATGTTTGCCATGCAATATCGTGGGTGCCGGCGTTCAGTAGGCCATCGTGCAGGTTGGCTACACGCCGGCCAAGCGTATCGTATACCTCGATCGATACGTGCGTTGATTGCGGCAGGGTGAAGCTGATGCGCGTTGCACCACTAAACGGATTCGGGTAGTTGCCATGTAAAGCAAGCTGACGGGGAAGCGTTGGCCGGTCGTCGTTGCCAACAGAGGTGTTGCTTTTGCTCAGCGTAAAGTTGAACTCATACTGTCCGCTGTTCATTGTCAACCCATCCGCCGAGGCTACGTCGCGTGCCTCGCCATTAAACTGGCTCTCGTATCCTACATGACTGGCTTTGATGCGGTACTCCTGCCCCGGCTGAATACCAGGCAGTTCGTACATGCCATCCTCGAAGGTCTCTGTAGACATCAGGGCGTCGCCAGACTCATCTACTACATAAACCGTAGCGCCGGCGATGGGCGTACCATCCTGGCTATGCACACTACCGTAGACGATACTTGCCTGATTAGATACGCCCGGTAGTCCAAGCGCATCACCTTCAGCAAAATCATAGAAGTAGTAGAAGGGCTCGAGTGAGAAGTCGATGCCTTCAGCGGACGCACTGTTGGACGTTTCTACAATTTCTGCCTCAGCTGGGTCGAAGGTGTCGTTGAAGTACGCTGTGATGTGCATCGGACCCCGTGCGCGTACATAGTAGCCGCCTTCTGGTAGATTATTGAAGCGGTAGGTGCCGTCTTCGTTGGCGATAGCTGTGTATGCTGGAGCGTCATCATCTGTGACAGGAATTGCTCGTATGATACTGATGTCAAGCGGATCTCCCTGGTCATTTACAACCTGGCCGGCAATCTGCGCATCGCCATCCTGCTGTGTGATCATGGTTACATCGATCTCGGTAATTTCACCACCGCGAATCTGGATGTAGGAAATTTCGACCTCGCCTGAATCCGTTTTCGCCAGGTATGCGTCCTGCGCGTAGACGGAGACCATGTACTCGCCTTCATACAATTGGCCGATTTCGAATGCGCCATTGGCATCTGTAATGCCGTACCATTCAGAAGGATAGAAGGCAATGTCGAGATCGTAGTTGCGGTAGTACGCGTTTACTTCCACATAGGCGCGTTCGATAGGTACATCGTTTTCGCGAACAACGCGGCCGGCGAGTGTACCGTAGTATGAGCGAACATCCAGGGCAAAATTGATATCCGCCACCTCCTGCGTTTCGCCAAGATCGACAGGTGTTGCGTCAACGATATCGGTTGCGTTTTCATACCACGCAAATCCGGAGGCGCCATCTTCCCAGTAAGAAGAGAATAAGCGGTAGGTACCAGCCGGCAGGTAGTTGAAACTGTAATTGCCTTCGCTGTCGGTATAAGTCTGAATTTCAGATACCCAGGGGTAATCCGGGTCTATACCTGTAGAATCAGGGTCATTGAAGTCGACATAAGGAGCAATCGAGACCAGGGCGCCTTCCAACACTTCGCCTGTGTTGCGCGATACGTTACCCGAGATGGACGCATCGCCTAGTCTGATATCGAGCTCGAAAGAAATTGAAGGTGGGTTGCTGATGCCATCTGCGATTACGATTGGCTCAGCTTCTTCCGGGTATTGGGCAGCCGGCCACCATGCTTGCGCACACTCATAGAAGTAGCAGAAGAAGGCTGAAATGATGTACTCACCGTCTGGCAATCCTTCAATGGTAAACGCACCGTTGTTGTCTGTATTGGCATAAGCCCAAAGGTAAACGCCACTACCGGTACCATCATCACGATACGCATTGTTGAGCTGGATGTAGGCGTTGGCAATGGGCTTGCCTTCCACATTGGTGACAACGCCAGAGATAACGCCCTCAGCTACTGGAATTACAAAATTGATGTCATTCACCTGTTCATTCTCAGCAACCTGGACAGGGGTTGCATCTTCTGGATTATCGGCTTGCTCGTACCAGATACTATCGTAGAACCAGTTGGTCCAGTATTCCATAACTACGCGGTACGTACCGACAGGCACATCATCAAGGACATACGAACCGTTGTCATCCGGATACGCATAGCTAAAGAAGTAGAAGCCCGGGGTGTCGATGGACTCGAGCCGGACAATGGCGTTTTGAAGCGGGCTGCCATCTTCCATGCTCAAGGTGCCGGCAATGCTACCAAATGCCGTGGGCGATTCTATCACAAAGTTGATGTTGGATGTGTCTTCACCCAGCGCGACAGATACGGGGGTGGCATCTTCAAACGTAGCAGCGTTGTCGTACCACTTGTTCACGGAGAAATTCTGTCCGTGGTAGTAGATGCTGACAACATAATCGCCGTCGCCAAGTCCGGATACAATGTAGTTGCCGGCGTCGTCTGAAACAGCCCAGCCGTAGTAGTATCCATAGTAATCGCCTCTGTCATTGATAGCTGAGACCTGTATGCTGGCACCAGCCAGTGGCTCCCCATTGGCATCGGTAACCGTACCTGAGATGGTACCCCCACGGTTCATCGCAAAGTCAATGTTCTCGGTGACTTCCTGATCTACGATTAGTACGGTTGTAGCGTTTTCTATGTCTGCTACCCCGTCGTAAAACTGGTTGAAGTAGCCTTCCGCATAAGCCTGGACGTAGTACGAGCCGCTGCGTAGTTCGGGTAACTCGTAGGTGCCATCGTCATTGGTTTCCGTGCGCACATTAACGAAGGAGTTGTTGACGCTAAATGCATAAATTTGTGCGCCGGCCAGGGGTTCACCGGTATCCTCTGCAACGACGCGACCTGTGATGCTGCCTGAGCCCATTTGTGCTGGCTCGAGATAGAAGTCGATGCCATCGGTGATTTCGTTCGGTGCCACCTCAACAATGGCTGCTTCCCATATGTTGTAGGCGTTGCTGAAGAACTGGGGCATGTAGCCATCTGCGCCAGCCATGATAAGATATGACCCCATGTTGAGGCCTGAAATGAAATATTCACCGTCGTCTTTGACTTCGCCAAAGGCCCAGGCTGTTGGGTCTTCATACAGGTGAGCGGCAACAGCAAGTACCCACGCGCTGCTGTCGGCATCGGTCAGACCTGCAATGCGGCCGGCAATCCCGCCAGCATCCAGCGAATCATCTGCACTGAATTTTGCGGCGTTCAGGGTGTTCAGGAGGGTGGGGTGTTTGTCGAGGGATGCGCGGACGCCCTGCAAGGCATGCAGCACGTGGCGGCGAGCTTCTGGTGATTGGGGCAACTGCGCTTGCTGCGCAAAGGCAGCCGGCATGATCGCCATACACCAGAAAAGAAAGAGGCCAAACCTGAGTACTTGGTGTTTCATGACTAGAACTGTGGATGATTTGAAGGGTTACCGGGTATGCCGGTAAATAAACAAGTGAACACCCCCTAGACATGCACAGGGGTAGACTTATTCCTGTTTTTTATTTTTTATTGCATCTCACATGCAAGATACGCTGACAACGTCAGCTAAATCGTACGTAAACGAAGATTTTTGAATATACATCAGCCATGCGAACTTCTCTTTTTTTGATGCTACTTGTTGCGTTGTGCTTGCACGATATCGCCTACGTTGCAGCACAGAGTCCGCATACCCGTAACCGTAATTTTCTTACAAATCAGTATACCGAAGCGGATGTGTCTTCGTTGATTGTCCCGCTTGCTGCGTGGCAACCGTATCCGCGCGCAGGTGCGGCGGGATGGGACACTGTGCCGGAAGCTGTTCGCGGTGCCCACATCGACGCAGCTGAACGGTTGCTTGGTACGGAGTGGCCGGCGCTGCCCGCAACAGTATTGCTGGAATACGTGCGTACAGGCAATCGCAGTAATTACCAGGCGCTCGCCAATGAACGAAGAGAAAAGCTGGCAAAGCTGGTTGTTGCTGAGGCGATGGAAAACCAGGGACGATTTATGGATGATATCCTGAACGGCATCTGGACGATCAGCGAAGAAACGTATTGGGGAGTACCGGCGCATCTCAGTTTGCAAAAGGCAGGTGCCGGGTTGCCTGATGTTAATGAGCCTACCGTTGATCTGTTTGCTGCAGAAACCGGTAGCCTGCTGGCATGGACGGACTACCTGCTTGGCGAAAAGCTGGATGCATTATCTCCACTGATCCGCGAGCGCATCTATAGCGAAGTTAATCGTCGTATTCTGACGCCCAACATTGAACGCGAAGATTTCTGGTGGATGGGGTTCGGCGGCGGGCGGATAAACAATTGGAATCCGTGGGTCAACTCGAACTGGCTCACGATGGTGTTGCTGCTCGAACGCGATGACGCGCGCCGGCACGCGGCGGTCTACAAGATTATGCGCAGCCTCGATCTGTTTATCAACTCCTATCCCCGCGATGGCGGTTGTGACGAAGGCCCTGGTTACTGGGGCCGTGCTGCCGGCTCAATGTTTGACACCCTGGAGTTGCTGCACAGCGCCTCGGAAGGACAAATCGACATCTTCGACAAACCGCTTGTCAAAGCAATGGGGTCGTACATTTACCTGGGATACATAGCCGACCAGTACTTTATCAACTTTGCTGATGCAAAAGGCAAGCTCTATGTTGAGCCGGCCCTCATTTATCGCTATGGTAAAATGATCGAAGACGAGCGCATGACGGGTTTTGCATCGTTTGCAGCTCAACAACAGGATTTTGGGGCGGGCTTTATTCCAGGGGTGTTTGGGCACTTGAACAGACAGTTGCCGGCTTTTTTCGTGCTGGAAGAAATAGCGGCCACCGAACCATTTGAACCCCTCTTTGGTGATATCTGGCTGCCCGATATCCAGGTTGTAATGACCCGCGAGAAGCATGCGTCGCGCGAAGGCTTTTACCTTGCTGTGAAAGGCGGCCATAACGACGAGAGCCACAACCATAACGACATCGGCAGTTTCATGGTATACCACAATGGCCATCCTGTGATTGTCGATGCCGGCGTGGGGCAGTATACAGCAAAAACCTTCAGTAGTGACCGATACGATATCTGGAGTATGCAGTCTGCCTATCACAACCTGCCTACCATCAACGGAGTTATGCAGCAGGCTGGCGCTGCATTTAAAGCGCGCGACGTGATTTTTAAAACGGTAGATGAACGTACGCGCTTCCAACTGAATTTACGCAAGGCATACCCAGACGCTGCGCATGTCGATTACTGGCTTCGGACCTTTACACTCAATCGGGGTGAGAACATTACCCTTAACGAGGAATACGTGCTTGGCGAGTTTGTTGAGCCGTACACGCTTTCTTTTATGACACCACGCGATGTCAAGAAGAAAGGGGGACAGGTTATACTCCGTGGCGGCGATGTAGCAGGTGAGTTGCCGGCACAAGATATTACGCTCACCTTTGATCCAGATCAGTTTACGTTGCAACTCGAAGAAATTCCGCTCGAGGACCAGAGTATGCGTTCCGTGTGGGGACCGAAGCTGACACGCATTCTGTTGGTGTCAAAAACCACCGGCCTGTCAGGTGAGCACAACGTTCAAATCATAGCTAACTAAATCAAAAACCTCTGCTTTTGCAGAATCTTGTCTCAGCTAGCACCTGGGCGCAAGTACCTGCTACGTCCACCTTATATGCTTCCACCGAGAACCGCAGCTTGCAATTTGATGCACAGACAGCGAATTTAATTGCACTAAGAGTCTATCCGAAAACCTGCTTTGTGTCCCCGAGTGCAAGCGAACGAATCATAGGCAAGGCGCGCGAAGCCGGCGTATCCAGTGGATACGTCGATGCAGCGGAACGCAGCATAGGATTTGTGCAGCCGCGCGAAGCCCAAATGAGGTTTTCGGATAGACTCTTGGTACCATTGCAGGAATTTTGATGGGTTCTTCGTAGTCCACATCAAGCAAACGCCATGGTATAAGGCCCAAAAACCTTCAACCTGTAACCTGCAACGTTTAACAGCAAACACAACAATCCGACAGGATTGATGTGTTTGCACTTAGTACCATCTGGATCCGCGCAGCATTCCAACCTCCACCCGCTTTGCCATGCAAAACCGTGCGCTCAGGATGAACCTTCCCCTCGTTACGCTTTTGCTATGTGCTGTTGTAGCAAGCGGTGCTTTTCTTTTGCGGGAAAACGGTGAGGCGAATCTTCCCGAAGTAGTCGATTACAACCAGCATATTCGCCCGATCCTCTCAGCGAATTGTTATGTGTGCCATGGACCAGATATCAGTTCGCGTGAGGCTGGGCTCCGGCTTGATCTGCGTGACAGTGCCATGGTGAAATTGGAGAGTGGTGAACGAGCGCTGATTCCTGGCGATGGCGATGGGAGCGCCATCATCCAACGCGTGATTGCGCAGGATCCCGAAGAACGCATGCCGCCACCAGCCCTCAAAAAAATATTGTCGGAGGAAGAGGTTGGTCTGCTTCGAAAGTGGATTGATCAGGGCGCGCAGTATAAGCCACACTGGGCGCTTGTGCCACCGGAGAAACCTGACCCGCCTCGTGTAAGGCGTACCTGGGAGGCAGGTAACGAAATTGATCGGTTTGTGCTAGCATCCCTTGAGGATCAGCGGTTAAAGCCGGCACCAATGGCAACAAAAGAAGCGCTCATTCGCCGGTTGTCTTTTGTGCTGACCGGGCTCCCTCCATCACCAGAAGGTGTCCAGGCATTCCTTCTCGACGATGCCCCCGATGCGTACGAGCGGCTGGTTGATCGTTTACTGGATTCGCCACACTTTGGCGAACGCTGGGCGCGGCACTGGATGGACCTTGTCCGTTATGCCAATACCCGCGGTCACGAGTTCGACTACCCTGTGATTGGTGCCAATGCATACCGTGATTACCTGATTCGTGCCTTCAATGCAGATCTGCCGTACGACCAACTGGTGCGCGAACACCTTGCCGGCGACCTGATGGCATCCCCCAGGCTGCATCCTGAAGAAGGCTTCAATGAGTCGGCTATCGGTACCGTCTTTTATGGACTCGGCGAAGGCAAGCACAGCCCTGTAGATACCCGTATCGAAGAAAGTGATCGCAACGACATTATCATCGACGTTACATCGAAAACATTTCAAGGGTTGACGGTTTCGTGCGCAAAGTGCCACGACCACAAGTTTGATCCCATTCCGACAACGGACTATTACGCCATGTATGGGATGATCCGGAGTTCGCGTTATGCGGTTCGCGCAGCCTACGTAACGCCGGAAGTCGAAAAACGTGCAGAGACACTCACAACGTTGCAAAAAAGGGTGCGACAAACGTTGGCAGATGCCTGGCTTGACGTGCCGCTGGATGAGTCAACGGATGTGGTTGTTGATGAGGAAATACTCCTCGCTCCAGAAGACGCTTCAACGTACGTGTTGGGGGATTTCAGCGAAGGCGGATACGCAAACTGGCGGCCCGATGGTTTGGCGTTTGGTGCACAGTCGGTTGCGGGCGCGCCGCTGTTCGAAGCAGATACGTTGACCCATCTGGCTGCACCCGGTATTTCAAGTGCTACGCGCAGTGCCCGTCTCTTTGGCGCGCTGCGTTCTCCCGACTTCGAACTCAAACACGACTACATCACCGTACGCGCCGCCGGCCATGAAGCCCGTATTCGGGTGATTATGGATAATTTTCAACTGATCCAGTATCCGATATACGGCGGACTCGAAGCGGCTGTGGATACGTCGGCCATGCAGAATTACGTGTTTGATCTGAAGATGTGGAAAGGGAAGAAGATGTATCTCGAACTGCTGCCGGCAAAATTCGAGCGGCAACAATTTGTGAAAGAAGATGACGCGTACATTCACGTAGCGTTCGCCGTTGCCCACGATGTCAAAGATGCTGCATTGCATACGCGCTCATTGGTACAAAAACAGGTTTCTCGCGCGCACATACATGCTGCGATTGATGCGTGGGTTCAGGGGCGGGCTACTGCTGCTGAAATCGGGTTGCTCAACAGCTTGCTGACGGCCGGTATTTTCTCTGGTACCACGCCGGCCCTGGCTGGCCACCTGGCCGATCTTGCCAGGGAGGCGTCGGAGTTGCCGATTCCAGAGGTGTACATGGGCGTGATCGACGGCGATGGCGCGGATCATCCCGTTTTTATTCGCGGCGCTGTGAATGCACCCAGTGAAACACTTGTAGCGCGGCGTGGGCTTACCCTGCATGATCCGGTGCAGACGCCTTATGATACCGAGGGGAGCGGCAGAATGCATTTTGCGTCATCGCTCCTGGCTCCGGATAACCCGCTCACGGCGCGCGTGATGGTGAATCGCCTCTGGCACCATGTGTTCGGTCGCGGCATCGTGGCGAGTGTCGATAATTTTGGTGTACAAGGCGCATTCCCCTCGCATCCTGCCCTGCTTGACTATCTGGCAGTTCAATTTGTGGAGGAAGGATGGTCCATCAAAGAGATGCTGCGACAGATGGTACGCTCAAATGCGTTCCAACGCAGTACAGTGGCCTCCGATGAGGCATTGCAGGTTGACCCGGAAAACGTATACCTCCAGCATTACCCGGTACGCCGGCTGGAAGCCGAGGCGATACGCGATGCGATGCTTGTGGCTTCGGGGCGCTTCGATCCTGAAATGTACGGAGACGACATCCCGGTACATCTTACTGAATTTATGGAAGGCCGTGGCCGACCTGCTGCATCGGGTCCGTTGGATGGTGAGGGACGGCGCAGTATCTATCTATCACTACGCCGCAATTTCTTGCAGCCGTTCATGCTGGTTTTTGATATGCCTATTCCCTTTACATCGTTTGGGAAACGCAATACAAGCAACGTGCCGGCGCAGTCCCTCACCCTACTCAACGATCCCTTTGTGCTGGATCAGGCTGCCCACTGGGCCAAAGAGATTGTTACGCTCAAAGAATTAGACACAACGCAGCGCATCCGGTTGATATATCAGCGTGGGTTTGCACGGGCACCAACGCCTGAAGAAATAGATGACGCTATTGCCTTTATGCAACTACAAGCGGGTACTTATGGGCTAGATCCTGTGTTGGTAGAGGCCGAAAGTACGATGAACGATGAGCGGGTTTGGCGAGATTTCTGTCATACCATTTTCAATATGAAAGAATTTATTCACCTGGTTTAGCCAGCCCCAATGGGCGTTACAGCCATGTCAAACAATCATCATTTAAACTGCCGTATGACGCGACGCGAGATGCTAAGCTTGTGCCGTAGCGGGTTTGGTTCGCTTGCATTTATGGGATTGATGGGGTGCCGGCCCGACGAGTTGGTACATCAGGCAGACAGCACTGAAATGCCTATGGCCGCCAAGATGGCCAACTTTGCGCCCAAGGCACGGAGCGTCATCTTCCTGTATATGGATGGCGGTGTATCCCAGGTTGATTCGTTTGATCCCAAACCTCGGCTCGATCGTGAGCACGGCGAAAATCCATACGATAAGTTCAAAGTTGACAACACCCAGTTTAACAACATCGGTAAACTGTTAAAAAGCCCGTGGTCGTTCAAGCGTTATGGCGAAAGCGGGATTCCTGTGAGCGAGCTTTTCCCGCATATTGCCACCTGCGTAGACGATTTGGCGGTGGTACGATCGATGGTGTCTAGTTTTCCTGAGCACACAAATGCCAACTATTTCTTACACACAGGCATTGGTATTCAGGGCCGGCCCAGTATGGGCGCGTGGATGACCTATGGATTGGGGACACAAAACCAGGATCTGCCCGGATATGTTGTGCTTGATGGGGGCCTCATCCCGCCGGGAGGCTTGGATAACTTCAACAGCGGCTTTTTGCCGGCTTCTTTCCAGGGATCCATTTTGCGTGCCAAAGATCAGCCTTTGTCCAATGTGCTGCCGCTCGAAACCGACCCTGCGCAACAGGCCAACAAGCTGGCCCTCATGAAGCGCATGGACAAAACATTGATGGGGCAGTTGGGCAAAGCCGATCAGGTTGAGGCATCGATTGCAAATTATGAGCTCGCCTTTCGCATGCAGGCTTCTGTGCCTGAACTTGCAGATCTCTCGCAGGAAACGGCGGCTACCAAAAAGCTGTATGGTTTTGATGCGCCATATGAACAAACCCGTGGGTATGCTGCCCAGTGTTTGCTTGCCCGCCGGCTTGTAGAGCGTGGTGTGCGCTTTATCGAGCTTACGTGTCCCAATGTTGGCTACGATCGCTGGGATCAACACGGGCAATTAAAAAAAGGGCATGCGCTCAATGCACTGGCGGTTGATCAGCCGATTGCGGGCTTGCTTAAAGACTTGAAAATGCGTGGACTTTTCGACGAAACGTTGGTCGTGTGGGCCGGCGAGTTTGGCCGCACACCATTTGCACAGGGTACAGATGGGCGCGATCACAATCCTTCTGCATTCAGCATTTGGCTGGCTGGTGCCGGCATCCAGGGTGGAACGATTTATGGCGCAACCGATGAGTACGGGTACCGCGTTGTCGAAAACCCGACAACTATCCATGACTTGCACGCAACAATGCTGCATCTACTGGGAATGGATCACCAAAACCTCACCTACCATTTCAGCGGTCGGGACATCCGTTTGACCGACGTGCATGGACATGTGATTCATCCGATTTTGTCGGCCTGATGGCTTACTGCGGCTTACTGTGGCTTTCTGCAGCTTACTGTCCCGGTGGCCCTGGTGCTGGCGGGAATACGTTGTCTGTGCTCGATCTGCCACTACTCATAATAGCAACAGCTGTAACAGCAAACAGACCACTGCCACCGATAAGCAACCAGCGCCGATTGTTGATTTTACGTTCTTCTGCAATCGGTGGTGGCGGTATCAATTGCAGATCAAGGACCTCTTCTTCGCTATTGATCTCCTGAATATCTGTCGCAAACGCAATAAAAGGTGGCGGAAGTGGTGGGGCTACCTCAAAGTCTGGTTTCAATTGATAGAGCGCTGTGAGTGCATCAGCAGCCTCAGCTTCTTGCTGGTTGGCAAAATAGACACGCGCAAGCAACAGGTAGATTTCTGCACGCTCAGCGCCGACCAGTTCGGCGTCGCCATTTTCTGCAGCTTCGAGGCATGCCTGGAGCGTTTCAATGGCATCTTCAAAGGCTGCGTTAAAAAACTGGTTTTCCGCTTTGGAGGTAACCTGTTCACAAACAGCCCCAAACAGATTTTGGGCATTGGCTGTACTCGGCATGCAGCCTAGAACGCAAAAAACGAAGATATACGGTCTGATGCGGGGAAGCAGCATCTTATTTCCTCCGGAGTTGAAGCTTTATGGGTTCGGGTGCAGCGTTGCCGCGCTCGATGTGCCGCGTGATTTCAATCGGTTCAAATCCCTCTGCGCGCACCTCAATGGTATGTTCGCCCAGGGGAAGCTCAATGGTGATAGGGGTTGTGCGCCGCGTATTGTGACCATCGATGTAGACTTCGCCGGCCACCGCCTGCCGTTCTTCGTCGAAGGCTGAAATGCGATAGGCCGCTCGTGCTGTAAAGTCGACATTGAAATGTAACGGTGAAGGTGCGTGTCGCTCTAGCGTTTGCTCCCATACACCAAATGACGGATGCTCGATCGAGAGGGTGTAATTTTCCGGCGCGATGAGTAGCGTGTCTGTGCCTGATACACGCTCAGCTACCAGTTCGCCATCCAGATACACGTTGCCCCACGGAAACACGGTAAGGATCAACGGCCGGTTCTCTGGGAGTAAATCGAAAAACAGCTCGGTAGTGCGATCGTCAGCAAGTTCGATCTGTTGCCGAATAGATTTGTGGCCTGGTAACGATAGGACAAGGTCCACGTTTTTGCTGTTGATGTTGGATAGCTGAAACGGGGTTGTACCCATTGCTTTGCCTTCAATTGCAACCATGGCGCCACCCGGTTCACTTGTCAGGATCAACGTACGCCGGATGGAATCATCTGTAGTCGTAACGGCCGACTCAATGGGTAGCGATGCTTCATCGAACTGCTGGATGTCTTCTTGAGCAGGTTCTGCAACATTTTCGACAACATTTTCTGCAACATTTTCTGCAGCAATCACTGCCGGCGTAGAAGCAGCTTGTTCAACGCGTTCCTCTTCCTGAGCGCGTGTTTCGGTCTCGACTGCTTCTAATTGATTGATACGCGTATCTCCCGGAGTGGCAACTTCGAGGTTGATGTTTTCAGGACTGGTATCTTCCAGCGTGTCAGCAGATGCTACTACGGGTGAATTAGTTGATGGCGATTCATTGGGTGGTTCTGGCACTGCCAGCGTGTCTGCTGCCGGCAACGTTTCACCTGTGAGGCTGTCATCCGGCTCAGTTGTTACAGGAACGGCGGCCGCTGCTTCGTTGAGTGGGCCGGCCGTTCGGACGGGCTGCTCATTTGCCTGCATAGCTGCCGGGTCGAGTGCCTCAAATGGGTTCTGTTGATTTAGCAGCACCGGTTTGTAATAGTAGCCGGCACCGAGCAGCGCTATGAGGCCGCCAAGGATCAGGAGCAAAGCCGGCGAAACCCGAACGCGCTGGCGTTTTCGCTGCACACGCTTATGGTAAATGACGTTGGGCTGCGCTGTCTTGGGTGTCAATTCGTCCAGCGCTTCTAACATGGAGGCCACGCTGTTGAAGCGATGGATGGCATGGTGTTCGGTAGCTTTCTGGATAATCTCAGACAGTTGCTCAGGGACGCCGAAATTACGGCGATGCATCGGCTTTGCAATAGCCGTCGACAAATTCTCTTCTACAAAATAATTCGACTCGCTATGACCCTGCGGCGATTTCCCGCTCAGCATTTCATAACCCAAAAGCCCTAACGAGTAAATGTCGGACGATGCGTCGGGGATAATGAGGTCATCTTTTTCCGCTTCAGGTGCCAGGTAGGCTTCAAATGTGTCGTCGTTCCGCTTTTCGTCAGATAACAAGCTGTGCTTGCGGATGATCACCTGGACCCCCATATCCATCAACTTCGCCGTATTACCACGCGCGATCAGGACATTTTGTGGCGTAGGTACGCAGTGCATAAAACCAGCCTCATGCGCCGCCCCCATGCCGTGCAGCATGTGGCGCAAGAAGCGCAAAACATGTTGCCAGTTTAATCCCTTTTTCTGCTGGAGATACAGATCGAGTCGTGTACCCTCCACGTATTCTTTTACCAGGATACATCCTTCCTGGCCATTTTTGAAGTCGAGGACTTGTTGGAGGTTAACATGGCTCAGCCGGCTTGCCTGAAACGCGTAATCTTCCAGTGCCTCCACCAACTGTGGGTTCTGCGTAACAGCGTCGTCAAATACCTGGACAAACACTTGTTTGTCTGTAGTCTCCTCCGTTGCCTTATAGGTGGTCCAGGTTGTGTGTTTACCTGCTACCTCCAATAGCTGATAGCCGTACAAGGTGGACTCGTGAGTGTGGTGTTCTTGCGGATTCATGCGATGACTGGGCACCTGGATAATCGATTCTAACGAATGAGGGTCATCTTGCGTGTGTGGGTCCACGTACGGGTTTGCAGGCGATAAAAATAAACGCCGTTGGCTACGGGGTGCTGATACTGATCCAGTCCATTCCATTGCACGCTGTGCAGGCCGGCTTCCTGGTCGCCCTGATACAACGTCGTTACATGACGCCCCATCAAGTCGAATACCCTGAGGTCAACGTACTCGGCCTCAGGTAAGGAAAAGGCAATGGTAGTGCGTGTCCCAAATGGATTGGGGAAATTGGGTTTTAGGGAGTAAATGCTGGGTTTGAGATTGCGCAGCGCTTCATCTACGGCATCCTGGTTACCGATCAGGAGCGTGAAAGGCGTTACGTCCTGTTCAAGATGCAGTAACGGGTTAGGCACCTCTTTGAGGCGGTATTGTTTGGTATCCAGTCTGTTTACAAGTACTACGTCATCCTCCAGGCTGCCCGTAAGCTGCAGCGTTATTGCGCCTGTTGCAGGTGTTGATAGTTCCAGGTCGTATTGCTGTACGTCTTGTGAGCTGGCACGTGCTTCAACGGCAAGCTTTTGCTGCGTGAAGTCAGGGTGGGTAGGCGTGATGCGCAGCGAAAACGAATCGAAATAAGACGGCGGCGCAAAGCGGTCTGCGAGATCGAAGCCAGTTTTAGCCTCGGGTGTGTGTACAATGGCTACCTGCGACGAGATGCCAGTGGCTTCGTGCGTTGCTGCGAGCGAAAGCGTGGTTTGTGCGGATACGTGTTGCGTTTGTTCACCGGGTATGCCGGTTTTATTGAGATTTCTGCCGGGAAAAATGTAGGGGAGTTTCAGGCTTTCAATTCCTTCGACATTATTGAAGTAAAACGCTTCAGGCTCGTTCGCTGTTGAGAAAAACGTGTCTACAACCCGGTAGCCTTGTCGCCACCGCCAAAGATCTTGGGATACCCCATTGTAATTGGCGACCGTAGTCCAGGGGATGTCCTGGTCGAGTGGATTTGAAATAATATTCCAGCCTTCGCGCAGTGGGATTTCTATTGTGCCGTCATTGCCCAGTGGAACGGTTGGGACCAATATATCGCGCTGCTCCCAGTCGGTTTTACTGATAAGCCACAGGCCTGAGCCCGGGTTAAGTACAAAACTTGGCGAGCGATCAAAAGGAATCAGCCGGCCCGTATTGGAGGTGTCGGGTGCATAAGCAACCCAGTCTTCCCCATGTTCTCCGTCGATGATGTTGCCGAGAAAGACCGATTGGTTACCCGGAAGCGCCAGGAGTCGATAGTTTCCCTGGTCCCGATAGTCATCAAATTCGATGCCTACATCAACCGCCATGGACGCAGGGTACTGTAGCACGACCTCGACTACAAAAGAGGCCAGAATAATACCACCATTTTGGTCATTGGCGGAAAGTGCAATGCGTGTTTCGCCAGGTTCGCCGGGCGATACTTCGAGGGTGGCGCCATCCAGGTCTGTATCGGCAACATCTTCGTCTTCCGATTCTGCGGTGTACACCAGGTTGTCTCCATCTGGATCAAAAAACAGCAGAGAGAGATCGATGGCGATGGGGTCTGCACCGAAAAACAAGACACGCTTATTGAATTCAGCTTCTGGTGTAAAAGAAGGAGGCTGATTGCTGTTGACCGTCAGCGTGAAGGTGTCATCCGCTTTGCCATTGTTGTTATCTCGAGCAGTTGCACGAATGCGACAGGTGCCAAGCGATTGTGGCGTGACGGTCAGGATGTTGCCCGAAACCGTAACTGTGGCAATGCCAGTCCTGTTCGATACCGCAGAAAAGCTTAAGGCTTCGCCATCGGTGTCTTCAAAAACTTCTGTGAGGTCGATGGTAAAGGAGCCGGCGGTGAGGCTGTACGAGATATCCGGTAGCGAATTGACAACGACAGGTGTATAGCTAGACCGACTAGGCGTTTCGGTCCCAGCATAGGGAGGTGCATCCCCAGGAGAAGCAGCATACCATGCAGGCATAACGGCCTTGGCTGAAAGGCCGGGCGCGCAAAGCAGCATTGCCAGGAGAAGAGGGCGCAACATGGAGATGTGGAGCAACTGAATACAACAACGAATGTGGATCGTTTGCCAGGCTTGATGTCAGGATATGCATCGGTTGAAATAATGTGCGTGCATAGCATCGTCGTTTTAAACTCAGATGCAGATCCTGGCACCAATAAAAAAAGCAAGAACCGTGAGTTGTTGGTACGTATCCAGTCACGATGGCTATGTGCTTTTGGCGCATTATCTGGTTGGCCATAAAGCGTAGCTGTCGCGCAAAAGAGGGTGTACAGGAGAATTACAGCGTTAGTAGGGCAGCCTGCTTTTTGCCCAGCGATCCTCCACGTATAGGTAATCGGTAGCGCCTTCTGTGAGGTCGCATAGCCGGCGCTGCAGGCTGTTTAACATGTTAAACAAGTAGCTATCAAGCGGCTTTTTGGTTGAGCGTTCGTGGAGCTTTTTGATGGCCTTTTTGATGACACGCTGTTCATTCCGAACATCTTTTTTCCTTTTATAAAGGATGGCCAGACGTTCATAAGGGAAAAGCGTATTAGCACCTTCGTCCAGGTTGGCCTCATACATCCGGATGGCATCTTCAAACTTTCCTTCACTTTCCTTTTGCTCTCCGATTGCGTTGCGTTTGAACCAGCGCTCGTATTTTTCGGTAAGTGGGTTCTTTTTCAATGTGGTCGTGCGGGATAAAAGAACAAATTGTCAGGCGAACGGGCTTGCTGAATTGGGACGCTGTGGGGTCCGTTCAAGCCAGAAAATCGCCTTTTTGAATTGATTTAGGCTGAGAAGATGGCTGGGGGTGCCTTGTTTCTGTTGTTCTGGCTGATGGTCCTAGAAAGCTGTGAAATTCAGCAAGTCAGACTATGTAACGATTATATCGGCTAACCCATTCAAAACTTAAGGGTTATGCCGATTTGTTTAGGCCTTATTTGTATAGATGCATAGCCATAATAGCGAAGTCTAAATGAACCGATGTGATTTAATGATTCCATAACACGCATCCGTTCAAATACGCAGTAACTTTTGGGCGAAACCGCTCGTGGCCTGTCCAACTCACAATCTTATACTACATTGGCACCTACCAATCCCACAAAAGGCGAAAACGGTCTCGTAGAAGGACGCACCATCCTTATTGTCGATGACGAAGATGATATCATCGAACTTCTCCAATACAACCTGGAGCAAGAAGGATTCAAGACGGCTACGGCTACCAATGGCATCGATGGTATCGAAACGGCACGTAAAATCAAGCCGGATCTTGTGATACTAGATATCATGATGCCCGGTATGGACGGTATTGAAGTGTGTCGCCGGCTTCGTCAAGATGCGTACCTGCGGCATACCCCGATTCTGATGTTGACTGCACGTACGGAAGAAGAAGTGCAGGTGCAGGGTCTCGACGTTGGCGCTGATATCTACTTTTCGAAGCCTATTTCCATTCCTGTTCTGTTTAGCCAGATCCGTGCGCTACTGCGCGGTGCAAACCGCAACGAAGCTAAGCCGCAGCAGCTTTCTGTTCATAATCTGACGATAGATCGCGATCGCTATCTCGTTAATATCAAGGATGATGAAAGCATCCAGGAGGTACGGCTGCCCAGGAAGGAATTTGAGTTGCTCTACTTCATTGCTTCGCATCCAGGCAAAGTGTTTTCACGCCAGGAACTGCTTGATCAGGTATGGGGGCATGAGGTTTACGTGGTAGATCGTACGGTCGATGTCCACGTCCGAAAGATTCGCGAAAAGCTGGGAAATGATTATATTGAAACCGTAAAAGGCGTCGGTTATAAATTTCTGGCTTAGCAGATGGATCGAAATCTGAAGCGTAAACCAGCAAGGCGGCGATACCGATTCAGCCGGCTTTCGCTGAAAATTGCTTTATGGATTGGGTTGTCGGCGCTGATCGTTTCTATCCTTGTTGATGTGGTTTCTCCTGATTTTCCAGTATGGGGCCACCTTGCTTTTCCGTTGTTGCTTGCTGCTGCAGCCTACGGCATTTCTCACCAACTGCTGGTTACCCGCATTACGCTGGCACGGACCACGTTGAAACAGGTACGCAAACACAAGTTTGAGAACCTGGAAAAAGCACATCTACCACGCGGCGACGAACTCAATGCGCTAAACTGGCAGGTGTATCGTGCCGGTCTTGCGATGGAGAAAGAGCTCAATGAACTCAAGAAAATAGAGGACTATCGCCGCGAGTTTCTCGGCAACGTGTCGCACGAATTAAAAACTCCAATCTTCACCATCCAGGGTTTTGCTGAAACGCTGCTTGATGGTGCCCTGCAGGATGATCGCGTCAACGAACGCTTTCTGTCAAAAATACTCGCAAATACCAAACGGCTTCGCAACCTTGCCAATGACCTGGTCGAGATATCCCGCATCGAAACGGGTGAGCTTGAAATGGTTATGCATCCCTTTCGATTAGCAGACGTCGTGAATGAGGTGTCGTACGAACTTGAGCAGTTTGCTGAGTCGAAAAACGTGACGTTGTACCAGCAAATTCCTGCTACCTTACCACTCATATTGGGTGACAAAGCGCGGATTAGCCAGGTTATGATTAACCTGGTTGACAATGCCATTAAGTACAGCAATCCGGCCGGCTCTGTAGAAATTATTGCTCGTGCAACCGCTGAAGGGCGCGTAAAAGTGACGGTTGCTGATGATGGCATCGGCATCGCGTCGCAGCACGTGCCACGGTTGACCGAGCGATTCTACCGTGTCGATAAAAGTCGCTCTCGCGAACAAGGGGGCACAGGTTTGGGTCTGGCCATTGTAAAGCATATCTTGGGAGCCCATGGGGCTGAGATGGTGATTGACAGCAAGCCTAATGCAGGCTCTACCTTTGGGTTTACCTTGCAAGCCGTTGTGAAAACCCCAGACCCTGTTCCGAATTAATCTCCGTGGAAGTGCGATGATGCGCGAAGCCTATGTATTAAGTAGGCCACAAAAATTGTTTGTGGTTTGTGCTGCTGTGTTTCTTACTGCCCTGGTGGTAGCTGAGGCAACGGCGAGCAAATTTTTCACTGCGTTTGAGCTCCCTTTTACCATCAACATCCTGGGGCAGCAGTTTACTTCGGTCATTATGACGGCCGGCGTCATTGCTTTTCCGATCACGTTCATCGTAACCGATTTGATGAACGAGTACTTTGGGAAGAAGGGTATCCGCTTTGTGACGCTGGTGGGAATGGTCATGATCATCTTCGAATTTGCCTTGCTGCAAATTGCGATGGCGGTGCCTACGGCCTCCATATCGCCGGTCCCCGAAGAGGCGTTTAACACGGTGTTTGGTGCCTCAGGGCGTGTTATCTTTGGCAGTCTGGTGGCTTATGTCATTGGGCAGTTTGCTGATATTACGCTTTTTCATTGGCTACGCAAGTTGACACAGGGTAAACATCTCTGGCTCCGTGCCACGGGCTCTACGTTTGGCTCACAGTTTTTGGACACCTTCATTGTGTTGCTTGTGGCGTTTGCCGGACAACTCTCTTTTCAGGAAATCATTGCCATTACGCTGTTCAATTACGGCTACAAATTTATTATTGCCGTGCTCATTACACCCATCATTTATGCTGCGCACTGGGTGATGGATCGATATCTCGGAAGGGAAACGGCAGATGAATTGATTGCCCGGGCGGAAGGACGAGAAGAGGCCATCGGATCGTGAACCTGAGCGGTGTGAACAGGCTGCGCTAAACGCAAAAACGGCGTGGAGCCTATTGCAGCATCCACGCCGTAAAAACGTACTTCAAGAATATCTGTTGGTGCTGTTACTCAGCAGCAACTGGAAACTTCACAGGCGTCATCCAACCGTGCGGATCGTTGCCTTTTTCAACCACGTCGAAGAATGCCCGTTGGATCTTCTCTGTGATCGGACCGCGGCGACCGCTACCTATGGTGTGATGATCTACCGCACGAATAGGTGTTACTTCAGCAGCCGTACCCGTGAAGAACAGTTCATCTGCAAGGTACAAGGCTTCTCTAGGAATCAGTTGCTCCCGGATTGAGTATCCCATTTCCTGCGCAAGTGTCATGATCGAGTCGCGTGTGATACCCGGTAGAATGGACAGGCTTGTAGGCGCTGTATAGAGTACATTGTCGCGGATCAGGAAGAGGTTTTCGCCACTACCTTCACCTACGTACCCCTGGGTATTTAGCATGATGCCTTCGTTGAATCCATTAAGAACAGCATCCATCTTAACAAGCGAGGCATTCAGGTAATTACCACCCGCTTTGGCCAGCGAAGGGAAGGTGTTTGGTGCCATGCGGCTCCATGAAGCAACTTCTACGTCTACACCTTGCTCAAGTGCTTCAGGCCCGAGATACGCACCCCATTTCCATACAGCAATAACTGTATCCACTTCGTTTTTCAACGGATTAACGCCCAGTCCACCCATGCCTCGGAAGACAACAGGACGGATATAGCAGGATTTGAGTCCGCTTTCTACAATTGTATCCACGGTGGCAGCTTCCAGTTCTTCGAGCGAGAACGGAATCTCCATCCGGTAAATTCTGGCTGAGTCGTAGAGTCGTTGGAGGTGTTCGCGAAGACGGAAGATCCCCGATCCCTGTTCGGTTTCGTAACAGCGGATACCCTCAAAAACGGAAGAACCGTAGTGAACTACATGGGATAGCACGTGGATCTTGGCATCTTCATGAGGTACAAGTTTTCCATTGAACCAAATGTCGTGCTGCATAATTTATTGCTGGGTTTAGGACGTGTAAAAATCAGGTTGTTTCATTTCCGCAGAAGAAGGAATCGGCGGAAAACAGCAAACGGCATGCACGTCGAAATGTTCGACGCCGGCACGGGCGTTGGGCAGAGACAGTTCTGGTGAAAAATCGTTGCTGAACAGCGCTAGGTGGTGGCCTGGATGCGCTCTTTCATGACCAGCGAAGCACGCTGGCTCGTAGCCAGGGCATAGTAGGCAATGGTCCAGAGGATCTTGAACGAAGCTTTGATGGTCCCCGAAACAGTACCCGTGATTTTTGAAACGCCAACGCGCTTACGGTACGACACGGGTACTTCCTGATAGCGAAGCTCTGCCTTGAGCGCTTTGATTTGCATTTCAATGGTCCAACCGTACGTTTTATCCTGCATGTCGAGGGCCAACAAATGTGGCGTACGGATAGCTCTGAAAGGGCCTAGATCTGTGTATTGACCGTTCCAGAAAAACTTCATGAGGCCGCAGGCAATTCGGTTGCCAACCAGGGCCTGCGGGAGCATTGCCCCCGGTTCACGCTTCCCGATCATCCGGGAGCCAAGTACAAAATCTGCCTTATTGTTGCGTATGGGAGCGAGCAAGTCTGCTATTTCTTCGGGATGATCGCTGTAATCGCCGTCTAGGAAGACAATAACATCGGGCTCTTTGGTTTTAGCGTATTCAATGCCGCGGAGGCATGCCCAGCCGTAGCCCTGGTTGCTTTCCCGGATCACGGTTGCGCCGGCAGCTTTGGCATTTGCTTCTGTTTCGTCTGTAGAAGCATTGTTTACAACAACCACTTCCTCAACGAGGTCTTTGGGTAAATCACCAATGACTTTCCCGATCGAGCGGGCTTCGTTGAAAGCAGGAATGATTACAATAACTCGCATAGTTGTGTCATACAGATTATGCGTCATTCGGTGTGCCTAGCTGGAGCAGGGCATCGCCGGTCAGGCGCATGGTCGTCCAATCGTCGAGCGATTTTGCACCGATCTGTTCGTAGAAATCGATGGCTAGCTTATTCCAGTCGAGCACGTTCCAATCCAATCGCTGGCAACCCTTTTTTACGGCAACGCCGGCCAGGGCTTTCAAAAGTGCAAAACCAATGCCCGTCCCTCGGCATTCCGGCAAGACAAACAAGTCTTCCAGAAAAATACCCCACCGGGTGATGAACGTGGAATAATTGAAAAAATAGAGGGCCATACCCACCACTTCATCGTTTTGTTCGGCCACTAGCGCATGGCATCGGGGTGTTGCATCAGGCGCAAGATGCCGTGCTAGCGTGGCTGCGTCCGGATGCGACTCGTGGGACAAGTGCTCGTATTCAGCCAGGGCGTTGATGAGGTAGACAAGCCGTTCTGCATCAGCCGGTGTCGCCTCTCGAATATGGAAAGACATAAAGCAAGCGGTAGCACCGGTAACGAAGCAGGCTCAGGTATGTGTTCGCCTGGCCGTAGATCTGTTACCGGTAATTGCCATAAAAATCGTCTTCATCGAAGTCATCATCATCGCTGATTGGACCAATCGAAGACAACATGGAGCCCATCATGTCGGTGTACGTAGCGTTCGTGTCTGCAAACTCTTTCCCGAGCATGGAGTGCTGATGCAGGGCGTCCAGGATGAATTCCATGGCTGTTGCTGCGTCAGCTGTGTTTTGTGGCTTGGTGTATTTCTTGATGATAGCTTCGAGTCCTTTAACGGATTTCAGGACTTTGTAATATGCATCAAACTTAAGATCATTGGTAAGTCTGAGCTCGTTGCCTTTGGAAAACCAGCTGATGATTTCCTGATACGGCGAGCGTCCTTCTTTTTTATCTTCTGGATCGGGGAAGTAATGGGTAAACACGGATTTGATCGCACGACCGATGAGCAGTCGGGCAACGTTTTGTGCGCCTTCTTGCTCACCTTCGTAGACCAGTTCAACTTTGCCGGTAACTGCCGGCTCAACGGCGATTAAATCCGACATCCGGACCGTTGTCTCTGTCTCGCCGTTGATCAATGCGCGCTGCTCAGCGGAAGAAATCAGGTCTTCCAGCGCCGCCCGCGTCATGCGCACCGATACACCCGACTTCTGGTCAACGTATTCGCTGTTGCGTGCTTCGACGGCCACCTGTTCAATGATTTCACGGAAGTAGTAGGGAATGTTCACCTTGACGGCGTCTTCGCCATCACGCTCATCCCAGGCCTCCTGTTTGGTTATTTCGACGCCAATCTCGATCGTTTTCGGGTAGTGCGTAATGATCTGGCTATCGATACGGTCTTTGAGCGGAGTAATGATGTTACCGCGGTTTGTGTAATCTTCCGGGTTGGCCGAGAAAATCATCATGATATCCAGTGGGAAACGGATGTTAAACCCACGAATTTGAATATCCTGTTCTTCCATGATGTTCAACAAGCCTACCTGGATACGCGGCTGCAAATCAGGCAACTCGTTAATGGCAAAAATACCACGGTGTGTTCGAGGAATGATACCAAAATGGATGACTTCTTCATCTGCATACGTGAGGCGCAGATTGGCCGCTTTAATAGGATCAATGTCACCAATCAGGTCGGCAATGGTGGTGTCTGGTGTTGCCAGTTTTTCTGCATATCGTTTGCTGCGATGCAGCCAGTCAACCGGCGTGTCGTCGCCCTGTTCAGCAATCAGGTCGCGGGCATATTTTGAGATTGGCGCAAGCGGATCGTCGTTGATTTCGCTGCCTGCCACAACAGGAATAAACTCATCGAGGAGTTGCGGCAACAGGCGTATAATGCGGCTCTTCGCCTGTCCACGGAGTCCGAGCAGGATGAAGTCGTGCCGGCCGAGTACCGCATTTTGAATCTGCGGAATAACAGTCTGGTCATAACCCAGGATACCTTGAAATACAGACGTTCCTGATTTGAGCCTGGTAATCAGGTTGCTGCGCATTTCATCTTTGATGGAGCGCGAGGTGTACCCTGAAGCTTTGAGTTGGCCGAGTGTTTTTATCTTATTCACAGGTGAGGTATTCATGTGTCAAAATCCTGGGCAGCGTTACGAGGGTAGCACGCGACCGCGATAAAGCAGTTCCCTTGGACGGTTTTCTGCCTAAACCGGGCGTTTTACAGCTTTGGGATGGGGATTGGGCGTCCGAAGAACAGGCCGGCCGCTTACTTGTACCCGTCGAACTGATAGAGTGCCAGTTTCGGTTCTGGCTCGATAAAGAGCACGGCGAGTTCCACCGTACTGTCTGCTTTTATACGCACATCCAGATCTATAGGATAGAACTCTTTGCTAAAAGATGGCGTGTCTTGAACCAGTCGTTTTTGCAGGTTACCATCTCTGTCAAATTGATCGATACGCAACCAGCCGGGACGAATATTGAGCGCGTAAAGATGGTGATCGGTCATAGCAGCCGACGGGGAGAGGAGTGGGGGCTCATCAATATCGCCCAGTATAAATGAACGGCTCCGTGGCAGCATGGGCGAATCAAATCCGCTGAGATGCAACGTGTCAACCCGGCCACCATAGATGACATCAGCAACCGGGCGGTAAGCAGACAGACTAATGAGGGAGTCGCCCCATGCACGCAACATGCCGGCATGCCGCCACAACGGTCCTTCAAGCGCACTGCGTTGTACAACGGTACTATTCATATCCAGCTTGGCAACGTAGCCGTCGAAATCTTCGCCAATTACTTTGTAATAGATGTACCCATCATCGTACGCTGCATATTGAAGCCGTTGTTTTTCGGGCACGTCGGCTGGCGTAGTAACCTGAAATACCGAACGTTCTTCAAAGAAAAAATCAATACGCTGCTCGTCTGGATTTAACACAAGCAACGTGTCGCCTTTTACGCCCACCAGATAGGGAAAAGAAAAGAAGGCTGATTCGATGGTTTGGTCCAATACACCCGATGGCAGAAATTTATATACAACGTTTTGCTGAACATCGCTTACATAAATATTGTCGTTGGCACCAAAACGAACGGTACGAGGGTACTGAAGTGGCTGGTCTGCATTGCCGGCGGTTTCCCATACGAGACTCAGGGTATCAACAGGTGTGCTTTCTGCGAGATTTCGTGAAAGCGAATCAGCGGGGAAGAGGGCACGCGACTCGCGTCGCTGGCAAGCTGTAGGAAAGCAACCGGATACAAAGAGGAGCAGAATAAGCAGCATGTACTGGCTATTCCGGAATCTGTTTTGGCTAAGTGGACGCAGCGGGGACATATCTTACGACCTGGGAGATATGATTAAGGGTGATAAGAGGCAGTGCTTTAGAAAATGATGCACGCGTTGTTGTGGTCCTTTATGTCCAAGTTCTTGTGCCTTCGGCATAGAACTTCTTTAGGTCATCGTCCCTCTGGAAGGGGACGACGGATTATTTGCCGTTAATATATGAAAATCCTGCGTTTAGGTTGCTGGAAGAAATGGTTAACCTTGCCGGCCAATTTCCATGCTTAAATTAATCATCTGTGCGTCACGCAATACCTCCAGCTTAACTGTGTCGCCGGGTCTGAAGTCATAAAGGCGGCCGGCGAGGTCGATTTGATTGTCAATTTCTTCGCCTTCAAAAGACAAGATCACATCGTACGGACGAAATCCTGCGCGTTCAGCGGGTGAGTTCGGGTCTACATCGCGAACGATAAATCCGCGTGCTTGCGCGAGGCCCAGGGCTCTAGCGATACGTTCGTTCACATCGAGGCCGCGTAAGCCAGTGTAATACGATCGATCTACCTCCCCATTTGTGCGTAACTCGTTAACAATGTCCTTTGCTTTGTGCGCCGGTACGGCAAATCCTAAACCAATCGAGCCACTACTTCCTCGGGCTGTATAGATAAAGGTGTTAACACCAATCACTTCGCCAAGGGCATTGATCAATGGACCACCAGAGTTACCCTGGTTAATGGCGGCGTCCGTCTGAATCATATCGCGATATACCCTGTTTTCTTGCGGCTGAAAATCTCTGCCTACACCGCTAATGACGCCTACCGTTACTGTTGGCTCAGCTGCCTCAAACAGTCCAAAAGGGTTACCCAGCGCAATGGCCCATTCACCAGGAATGGGGTTTGTTGATTCTGCGAACTTTAGGTGGGGCAGCGCAAGGGACGTATCTACCTTGAGTAACGCGAGGTCTGTTGCTTCGTCGCGTCCTACCAATGTGGCTTCCAGTGTTGCACCATCCATGAAGGCAACGGTGATTTGCGCAGCATTGTGTGCCACGTGCTCGTTTGTTACGATGTAGCCATCTGATGAAATAACAAAGCCTGATCCAACAGCCTGTACCTGGCGCTCGTAAACCCGCGAACGGCGCCGGCCAAAGAAATATTCCATCCATGGATCACCTGCAAAGGGGTCGGTATACTGGACACGCTCTACGCCGATCACATTGACGCTCACCACAGCGGGACTGGCTTTTTCCACGGCATTTGTAATGGCGTTCTGCCGACTTAGCAATACCTGTGTATTCGCTTCAGCTACGGTTGCATAATCTGTTTCATTGGCCACTGACTCAGCAGATTCTTGGGATTGGGCCTGTTGGCTGCAAGACATGAAGCAGCTAGCGACGAGAAACAGGGCAAGACGTACCATAAAACAGGATATTGCTGAAAATTATTGGGTTTGAGGATACCTACGAGATGCGTACGCGCTAGTTTCTTTTTTCGCTACGCTGCCATAAATCTCCCTGCATTTCTGGACTGTGGCAGCGCGCTCGGGGCTATTCGCCGGCTGTAGATGACGCCCCGCCAATTTGCTTTAAGAAGCCGGCGCTAAAAGCCGATACCCACAAAAGAACTATTGCTGACTTCTGACAGCATGATCATTGGATGTTCACTTTTGCATCACCAGGACAGCGCTCATGGCTAAGATTCTCATTATTGAAGACGAAGATGAACTGCGGAATGCCATTCGTCGAACGTTGGAAATAAACGGTTACGATGTGGTAACCGCTCAGGAAGGCCGTCAAGCACTGCGCCTCATTAATGAAGATCGTCCTGATCTGGTACTAACAGACATTTTTATGCCCGGCATGGAAGGTCTGGAAACGATTCAGAAGCTGGCCCAGGCTCATCCCGGATTACCCATTGTCGTCATGACAGGCTCGTTGGATAGGCTTTTCCTGGATCTGGGACTCAAGTTTGGCGCTGTTCATGGGCTCAACAAACCATTCAGCACCGATGAATTGCTCATAACGATTAGCGAATCGTTGGCCTCTACGACCGACACTTCTGCGCAAAGCGCGTGAACGAACATCTATAAATCAAACACAGCTGCACCATGAAAGGCGTTGTATTTACAGAATTTTTGGAAATGGTAGAGGATACCTTTTCCCCGGAAGTTGCAGACGAAATGATTGTCTCCTCCGATCTCGAGTCACAAGGTTTTTATACTGCCGTAGGCACCTACGACCATCGCGAGATGGTTGAAATGGTTACGCAGTTGAGTAGCATGACGGGCGTACCCATCGGCGATTTGCTCGAGAAGTATGGCGTGTATCTCTTTTCAAAGCTTATCGAGAGCTATCCAGGATTCCTCGAAGGTGTTGACGGCGCATTCGATTTCTTGAAAACCATCGACAACCACATCCACGTTGAGGTACAGAAGCTGTACCCAGAGGCAGAGCTGCCCAAGTTCGACTATGTAGCAGTTGACGATCGCACGCTTGTGATGAAGTACGCGTCACCGCGTGGTTTTGCCGCGTTTGCTTACGGGATGATGATGGGCTGTATTGCCTATTTCAAGGAAGACATCCACGTAACGCAAAAGATCTTTCCGACGGTGCCGGCAGGTCTGCTGAATTTACCCTTACAAAACAAGGCTAATATCAACTGGGCTAAATAAAACAGGGCTGAGTATGAGCAATGTTGAGATGATGCAACGGCGCCTGGAGCGAGAGCGGCAGGCCCGCAAGGCCGCTGAGAAGCTTCTGGAAGAGAAGAGCCGTGAAATTTTCGAAATCAATCGAAAACTTTCACAGGTGGCCCTTTTTGCAGATCTCAGCCCCAATCCCGTCTTGCGCTTCGGCACAGACGGCGAACTATTGCTGGCGAATGATCGCGCGCGGAGTGTGATTGGTGATACCGTATTTATCGGTAATACATTTCAGCGCATGCTTCCGCAGTTTGCCGATCTGGATCTGAATCAGATTGTTGTCGGCGATGAGATTGTCCAGGCTGCAGCTCAATTTGGCACTAGCCATTACCAGTTCGTTTTTAAAGGCATTTCAGCGCACAATTTTGTCAATGTGTATGCCAACGATATTACCCAGCAGGAACTGGCCAAGAAGCAAGTAGAAGCTTCGCATAGAGAAACGGAGCAGATGTTCTCCGCTATCTCTTCGATTCTTGTGGGTGTAGACAAAGAAGGTAAAATTACACGCTGGAATGAAACGGCTGCCAAGTCGTTGGGGCTTCTGAGTGGCCAGGTTTTAGGCCGGCCCATCGATTCTTGTAACATTCCCTGGGGGCTGGGTGCGCTTGCCACATATATGGCAGAGAGTAAGTCGGAAGACCATGCACTGGTCCCCGAAATTACCTTCACCAATGCCGATGGTAAAGAAGGCTTTCTCAGTGTAGTAATCAGCGTCGTAAGCGATACGGACGGCCGGTTTAATGGCTATCTCGTCCTTGCCATGGATATTACCGAGCGGAAGGTGCTGGAAAGCCAACTGGTGCAGGCCCAAAAGCTCGAGTCGTTGGGGCAATTGTCAGCCGGCATTGCGCACGAAATCAATACGCCCATCCAATTCATTGGCGACAATACGCGCTTCCTGGGTGTCGCATTTGAGCGCCTCAATCAGGTGATTGAGAAGGGCCAGCAACTGCTGCAAGAAGTGCAGGGCGGATCGGGCATGCTTGTCCAGGCCATCAGTGAAATGGAAGAAGCCGTCAAGAAGGGCAAGCTCAAGTACATGGCATCCGAAGTACCGTTTGCTATAGAAGAAACGTTGGGTGGTGTCGAGCAAGTAGCATCAATTGTGCGAGCAATGAAGCAGTTCTCACATCCGGGCACAAAGCAGAAGACGCTATCCAATATCAACGAGGCCATTTTGAGTACAATCAATGTGGCGCGAAATGAATGGAAGTATATCGCTGAGCTGGAGACGGATCTGGCAGCAGATCTTCCCGAAGTGCCGTGCCTCCAAAGTGAGCTTAACCAGGTTGTGCTCAACATGATTGTAAATGCTGCGCATGCAATCGAGGAGAAAAACCAGGAGACCAAAGAAAAAGGGCTTATCAAGATAGCAACACGGTACACCGAAACGGATGCGGAAATCTTGATAGCTGATTCTGGCGCCGGCATTCCAGATCACGTTGTTTCGAAAATATTCGATCCATTCTACACAACGAAAGAAGTCGGGAAAGGCTCTGGGCAGGGTTTGGCTGTTGCCTATAACGTGATTTACGAAAAGCATGGGGGCTCGATCGATGTGGACACTACGCCTGGGGAAGGCACCACATTCACGATTCGTATCCCCTTGTCTGAAGCAGTAGAGGAGGTACTTGCATGAAATGCCACATCCTGTTTGTAGATGATCAGCCTGAAGTACTGCGCGGCACGCGTCGTATGCTGTTTAACGTGGATAGTGAATGGGATATTGACTTTGCAAGCAGTGGCGAAGAAGCCCTGGAAAAGCTCAGGGCTGAGCCTTATGACCTGATTGTATCGGATATAAAAATGCCGGGCATGGATGGTGCTGAGCTTTTACAGCACGTCGCGGATGAATTCCCGCACATGATTCGCATGGTACTTTCAGGCTATCCTGAACATGACCTGGTGATGAAAGCTGCTGAGAGCGCACATCAGTTCTTGTCGAAGCCGACAAAGCAGGGGGAATTAATTGAAGTACTAAGTCGGTCGTTATCGCTTCGTGAGTTGTTACAAGACAAGCGGCTCTCCAAAATCGTGGCCGGCCTGGATTCCATTCCAAGTTTGCCGAATGTGTACATGGAGCTGATGGAGATCTTGAACTCCCCGGATGGATCGATGCAAGCGATTGGGAAGGTGATATCAAAAGACATCGCCATGTCAGCCAAAATCATGCAGATGGTTAACTCTGCGTTTTTTGGTCTACCGGTAGAAGTGAAAAACCCGGTTCATGCCACCAATCTACTTGGTATTGAAGTGATAAAAGCACTTGTCATGACGGTGCATGTCTTTAAGAGCTTCAATAGCAACGGCTCCAAGCGATTCTCTTTGGAGCAATTTACCAATCACTGCCTTGCAGTTGGCGCGCTCTCTAAATCGATTGCCAAATTTGAAGGGCAGCCGCAGGACATTGTAGATGATGCATTCATTTCGGGCATGATGCACGATGTGGGCAAGCTCATCATTGTGGCAAATTTTCCCGAATACTACGACCAGAGCACGGCCTATGCAGAAACGCATGGCCTCACGTACGCCCTCGGCGAAGAAGCGGTATACAATACAACGCATGCCGAAATTGGCGCTTATCTGCTCGGGCTTTGGGGATTTCGGGATAACATTGTCGAAGCCGTTGCCTTTCATCACCGACCCGCAGATTGCAAAGGTACACTATTTTCCCCGCTAACTGCGGTCCATATTGCAGACGCAATGGAAAATGAATTTGGCGATCCGTCTTCAGCGGCATTACCCATTATCCACGTGGACTACCTCGACAAACTAGGATTAACCGAAAAGTTGGGAGACTGGCGGCAAGTTTGTCTCGAAACGCAACATTCCTTGATGCAAAATGATGAATAAAATACTTTTTGTAGACGATGAGCCGGCAATTCTGCGGAGCTACCAACGATATGTCGGACTTGATTACGATGTGGATACCGCGTTGGGGGGCGAGAATGGCCTCAAAATGCTGGAAGAGAACGGTCCGTACGGCGTTGTTGTGTCGGATATGCGGATGCCCGGCATGAACGGCGCAGAGTTTCTGTCGGTTGTAAGACAGAACTACCCCGAGAGCGTACGCATGCTCTTGACGGGGCAGGCGGACATGTCCGATACCATCGACGCGGTTAACAATGGACGGATTTATCGTTTCCTGACCAAACCCTGCCCTCCCGAAACACTGGGACAGGCGCTGGATGAAGGGTTGGAACTCTACCGGCTCAGAAGTGCCGAGAAGGAGCTGCTCGAACAGACGCTGAAAGGAACGATCAAACTGCTTGGTGACATCCTCTCGATCGTAAGTCCCGATCTCTTCAGTCGCTCATCTCGCGTGCGCGATTTGGCAAAGCAGTTGGCGGAGCAACTCGAATTAGAGAATGTTTGGAAGGTGGAAGTCGCGGCCATGCTCGCGCAGATTGGTTGTATTACCATTCCAAAAGAAATCCTGAAAAAACGGTTCGCCGGTCAGGCCCTTGATGACACGGAAAGTTTCACGTTCTTCAAACACCTGAAAGCCGGCAAAGAGCTGCTGGGCAACATCCCACGCCTGGAAGAAATTGCTGAGGCCGTAGCGTACCAGGAGAAGCACTTCAATGGCGGCGGTCATCCGCACGATGATGTGCAGGGGAATGCGATACCGATTATTTCTCGTATCCTCAAAGTAGCCAACGACTACGACCTGGAGAAATCACAAGACAAATCGCATACAGCCGCACTTGGGCAAATGCTTGTGACGTCTGATCATTACGATCCGTTTGTGATTGATGCGCTGAAAGTCATTTTTAGTGGTGACGAAGAAGAGTATGTCATCAAAGAAATTCGCGCCAAACACGTTGTTACGGGCATGTTGTTGGCAGAAGGTGTGCGCACGAAGAGCGACTTGCTCCTTGTAAGTGAGAAGCAGGAGATCTCTGAAGCCATGATGATGTGTATCCATAACTTCGCTGAAAACCGGAATATCATCGAGCCGATTCGCATCTATGTGAAATCCAAGTAGCGTGTAAATAGTTTTTGGATTGGTTTGGGGCCTATTTCTGCTGTGTTATTTTACAGCTTTCACGAAGGCCTAAATCCAATCCAGCTATGCGCATCAATGCTTCACGACTTCAGCAATCCCTGGCAGACCTTGCCACCATTGGACAAATTCCAGATGGCGGGGTCTGCCGGCTTGCGTTTACACCTGAGGACCTGGCTGGCCGTGATTTTGTCGCGGCGTACATGAAACGATTGGGATTGGATATCCAGATTGATGCGATAGGGAATATACTCGGTGTGCGCCGGGGCAAGCAGGAAGGGCCGATTGTGTTGATGGGCTCACACACAGATTCTGTAAAAACCGGTGGCCGTTTTGATGGCAGTTTGGGCGTTTTAGCCGGCCTTGAGGTGATAGCGAGCTTGAATGATGCCGGCATCGAAACGGATCTGCCCGTGGGCGTTGTGTCGTTTGTGAACGAAGAAGGTGTGCGATTCATGCCCGATATGATGGGCAGTCTGTATCAGGTTGGCGCTATTTCAGAAGAAGAAGTTCGCGCGACGCGTGGGATCGATGGCACGACAATTGGCGAGAATCTGGATGCGCTCGATTACGCCGGTACCGCAGATTTTCGAGAGATGCCCATCGCACATGTTGTCGAGTTGCATATCGAACAAGGACCCTGGCTCGAAAAAGAGCAGCTTACCATAGGCGCTGTCTCGGCCGTACAGGGCATTCGGTGGCTGGAGTACACCTTCGACGGGGTTGCGAACCATGCAGGTGCTACACCCATGTCAATGCGCCATGATGCCGGTTATGCAGCCGCAGTGCTAGCCGCCGAAGTGCGAGCCATTGCCAGGGCCATGGGGCCTGCACAGCGAGCCACCACAGGTGCAATCAAACTGGAGCCCAACCTGATCAATGTGATTGCCAGTCGGGGTATTGTTACCGTAGATCTTCGGAATCCCGATGCCGGCCAGCTAGAAACCGCCGTGCAACGCGTTGCTGAAGCTGCAGCACGTATTGCTGAAGACGAAGGCCTCACCTACGCCGTGCGGACGCTGGCAGATGTTGCTCCTGTTACGTTCGACCGAGAAACAGTTGGCGCCGTCTTGTCGGCCGCTAGCGCTTTGGGATACCCTTGCAAAGAAATGATAAGTGGTGCCGGGCACGACGCACAAATCCTGGCCCGGCGGTATCCAGCAGCCATGATTTTTGTGCCTAGCCGCGATGGCATCAGTCATAATGTGCGCGAGTACACTGCCCCGGAAGACGTGACCGCAGGGGCTAACGTATTGCTGCATACCATCTTACAATTTGCCGGCACGCACGAACAAGGTCTATAGCATGTAAACGCTAAAAAGATTTAAGGCGTATAGCGGTTTTCTGCTGTTTCAGCAGCCCGTTGACGCGCTTTAATTCTGTTTCCGTGTTTTGCTGTAATCGCTTGAGTCGGGAGATCTCGTGTTCCAGCCAGGCAATGTGGTTCATCAGCCTCTCTGTGTCCCTGCTGGGCATGAGGCGGTATACATCGAGGATATCTTCCTCGAGACGCATCGGTACGGAACCGAGGGGTTTTTCCGTTCCAGTCATGAGTTGTATTGGGTCATACTGCCCGGAGATTGCCGGCGCAGTTGCGTTTTGAAGGGTGCAGGTTGAAGGTTTGGGGCATTTTGCCGCTGGCCTTGTCAACTGCTTGATATTGCCGTGCACGCGGTAACAGGATGTGTGCGAGAAAGATAGGTTGAAATTGGCAAATATCCTACCTGCTTTTCATTGTTGGGAAACTGTACTTGCAGGGCCAATGAGGCGTGATTCATCATGTCAATACAGTCTGCCGGCCGGAAAGAATTTCAACATTTGTTATGGCTTGTTATAGAAATGTGATACAAAGCACGGACCACGACCCCCATCTTTGATACCGTCACCTCTCACTTGCGGATGTGGGTATGATAGCCGCTGTACGGACAGGGCAAATCATACGACTGTACTGTAAGGCATGTACTGAAAGCAAAGCACAGAACTTCAGAATCAATCAATTTCTATCATGAAAAAATTTACTACGCTCTTGGCGTTGTTGCTCTTGGGCGTTACCACGTCGTTTGCCCAGAGTACGCGATTTCAGGTAACCATTGAAAATGTGGGGGCCGAATTGCCTGTACTCAAAAAAGGCATATTTAATACCCCGGTAGGAGCGACTGACCCCAGCCCAATTGGCCCTGGTCAATCGTATGAATTTAGTTTTACCGCCGGCCCCGGTAACTACCTTTCGCTGGCTACCATGTTCATCCAGTCCAACGACCTGTTCTATACCTTCCCTGGCAGTGGACTGGCACTTTTCGATGAAACAGGTGCACCCGTCACCGGCGATGTAACCGGCAATGTTTTTCTTTATGATGCAGGTACCGAAGTAAATCAGGAGCCAGGTGTAGGCGCAGATCAGGCGCCACGTCAGGGTGGGCCGGACACAGGCGAAGAAGAAAACGGCACCTTGTCGCGGATTAACGATGGCGAAATGGGCGTTGGTGGTTTCACTTATCCCAATGTTGCTGATGTGATTCAGGTTTCGCTGGCACACGATGGTGGTACAGAATTCACCGTAACCATCACGAACGTGTCTACGGAGAATGGCCTCACCACGTCGACGGGCGCTGTTACGATTCCTCTTTCTCCCGGGGTTTGGGTTGTTCACTCAAACGCTATCGCGTTCTTTGAGTCAGGTACTACGGCACCAGCCGGCATCGAAGCTATTGCTGAAGATGGCAATGCAGGCGTTTATGACGAGGCACTTGAGCCACTCACGGGTGTGCAAGTACCAATCTCTCCAGGAGCATGGGCGGTCCACGCACCAACCGTAAACTTCTTTGAAAATGGTGCTGCAGCTGGCGCTGGTATCGAGGCCATTGCTGAAGATGGCAATCCGGCTATCCAGGTAGACGCGCTTGCGGGCGTCGAAGGCGTGGGCAGTGCCGGCGTATTCAATACGCCAGATGGAGCAGACAGCCCAGCACCAGTTGGTCCCGGTGGCAGCTATTCCTTCTACGTAGATGCAGAGCCTGGCTACGGCCTCTCTTTCGCTACGATGTTCATCCAGTCTAACGACCTCTTCTATGCTCCTGCAGGAGCCGGCATGCCGCTGTTCGATGGTGATACACCAGTTTCCGGCGATGTTACGGCTTCTGTTGCCCTCTGGGATGCTGGTACCGAGGTAGACGAAGAGCCAGGGTGGGTCCTAACCAGGCACCACGTCAGGCCGGCCCAAATACAGGTGTCGATGAAAACGGGGTGATCGTCGAGGTGATCGGTGAGAATGATGGCTTTTCTTATGCAGCGGTCAACGAAGTCATTCGTGTTACTGTTACACCGATCGAGCCGGTTACATTCTATGCCCGCATAGAGAATGTAGGCGCTGCTGATGCCGTTGCTTCCGCTGATGGCGCAGGACAAGCTGTACCGTTCGCGCCTGGCGTATGGGCTGTGCACAACGCACCAGATCCGCTCTTTACTGTAGGTGAGCCCGATCGTGGTGATGGTCTCGAAGGACTTGCTGAAGACGGTGCGGTTACCGATCTGGCAGCTGCGCTCGAAACCACAGATGGCGTGCTTTCTTCGGGTATTTTCAATACGCCGGTAGGTGCCACGGATCCCGGTCCAATTGGCCCAGGTGGCGTGTACGAATTCAGCTTTGAGGCATTCCCTGGTGATTACCTGTCGTTTGCTACGATGTTTATCCAGTCAAACGACCTGTTCTATGCCCCTGATGGCAACGGCATCCCGTTGTTTGATGCAGAAGGTGTTGCCCGCCGTGCTAACATCACACACTACGTAGACCTGTGGGATGGTGGTACCGAGGTGAACGAAGAGCCTGGGCTTGGTGAAAACCAGGCACCACGTCAGGCTGGACCAAATACGGGTGACGATGAAAACGGAAACGTTGTATTGATCGCTGATGGCGAAATGGGGCCTGGTGGTTTCACCTACCCAACGGTAGCCAGCCAGATCCGTGTAACGATTTCCCAGCAGCCTGTTACGCCGTTCCGCGTGCTCATCGAGAACCTGTCTGATGAGAACTCTGTGCCGGGTGTTGCAGCTGTACCGCTGGCACCAGGTGTATGGGCCGTACACAACGCAGGCGATCCGCTCTTCACGGCAGATGAAGCCGACCGTGGTGAAGGCCTCGAAGCCCTCGCAGAAGATGGTAGCCCCGGCGAACTCGCCATGTCCCTGGCAACCCTCAGTGGCGTTGTCTCAAGCGACTACTTCAATACGCCAATTGGCGCGGATGCCCCTGCACCAATTTTTCCAGGTGAAGGCTATGAGTTTACCGTCTACGCTGTACCGGGCGACTACCTGTCGCTGGCTACGATGTTTGTGCAGTCGAACGACTTGTTCTACGCACCTGACGGGAATGGCATTCCACTTTTCGATGGCGAAACGCCTATCGATGGTGATGTGACGAGCCAGATTCTACTCTGGGATGGTGGTACAGAAGTGAACGAAGAGCCCGGTGTTGGCGAAAACCAGGCACCGCGTCAGTCAGGTCCTAATGTGGGCGATGACGAAAATGGAACGGTTGTGCTGATCGCTGACGGCGCAATGGGTCCTGCCGGCTTCTCGTACCCCAACGCTGCCGACGTCATCCGGGTAACCATCAATGGTGGTACCGCCGTGTCTACGGAAGAGGAGTTTGAAGTCCCCGATGGATTCACGTTGCACAGCAATTATCCTAACCCATTCAACCCAACGACCACGATCCGCTATGAAATTCAGCAGGGCGGAAACGTGAGCCTGGCCATTTTCAACGTACTGGGTCAGAAAGTTGCTGAACTGGTTAGTGGTTCGCAGACCGCTGGTGTGTATGAAGTAAACTGGGACGGTCGTGATTTGAGTGGCCAGACTGCTGCCTCTGGTGTCTACCTTTATCGGATGACATACAATGGCCAGACGAGCCAGTCAAAAATCATGACCTTGCTCAAGTAAGCGCTAAAAGAGCACCAACGTGACCGCGCTGAGGCTATTGCCCCCAGCATAACCCACGTTGCAAGCATATAAAAAGCTGCAGCCTGTAAAACGGGATAACCGGATGCAGGCTGCAGCTTTTTTATTGGGTCAGATTTGGCGTGTTGGGCATTTGGCCATTTGCAGCTACGCGTGTAGGCCAATGACGGGCCAGGGATTCATAAATGGTTAATGCTTCTGCGAGGTGTGAAACAGGAACACGCTCCTCGATGGTGTGTGCGAGGTGTTCATCGCCCGGGCCGATACCTATGCAGGTAGCGCCTTTGTTTATAAAATGGCCGGCATCTGTAGCAAAATCCCACATGGTGGCCGGCATGGTACGCTGAAGTGATTCTTCGAGCAGCGCGCTGGCCGCCAGAAGTGCCGGGTCGTCTACACGGGTGACAAAAGGTGGGGCATTTGCTGGGATCTCCATATGAAACCCATTATAACAGGTTTTTACTGTTTTAGGGATGCTCAGCGTAGCCGTCATTTCTGGTAGTAAACAGACATCGAGTATAGCCTGAAGCTTGGCTAAAGCTGCGTCCCCGGATTCAGCCGGCACATTGCGCCAGTCGAGCGTAAGCCATGCTTCAGCGGGAATCACATTGGAGCTGACCTGGTCCGTTCTAATCAATGTTTTTGCAACGGAGCTATTTCCAAGGTCCGCATCGTGTGCCATCTCCATGCCTTCCATGCCCAGGATAAATCGGGCAACGATATCGAGCGGGTTGGCACCAAGAGCAGGCATGCTGGCGTGCGCGCTTTTGCCTTGTACGTGGAGTACAATTTCCAGTCTGCCACGGTGACCTCGCCGCAACTCGTTCTGACTTGGTTCACCGATGACTACCAGGGGGGGGCAAAGATGTGAAGCCATATGGCGAGCACCAAGGCCACCCTGCTCCTCATAAACGACGGCAGTTACATACACATCACCGGGAGGAGGATTGTCTAGAAGACGCGCAGCTGCGTACACCTGGGCCGCGAGAGGCCCTTTGATGTCGACAGCGCCGCGGCCCCAAACGTGCTGGTCGTGAAGTGTGCCTGCAAATGGTGGGAAGGGCCAGGCTGTATGATCACCTACATCAACATGATCGAGATGCGTATTAAGCATCATGTCTGGGGCTTCGCCGCGGCCTTTAATCAGGCCGACTACGTTGCCGGCATTGTCAAAATAGACATCGTTATAGCCCAGTTTTTTCATTTCCCGGGCAACAAGTTGCGCCGTTTGAGCTTCCTGGCCGGGTAGGCCGGGTGTCTGAATGAGTTGTTGCAAAAACGAGACACATGCGTCTAGTTCACTCATGGGGGTGCCAAAGTTGGGAGGGGGGACATTTATAACAACACCCTTTACGAGGGAAATGGGTCAGGAAGTTTTGATAATTTACATTTGCGTAACATTGAATGCCTCTATGGGGGCAAATAAGGGTGGCGTTACTGGCACAAGTACACACAAAATGTTATATATGATGGCTTGTTGATTTATTTCATCAAAAAACTAGTGAGAGACCTATGGCATCCATAGCAAAAGTGATTGAGGTGATTGCAGAAGGCAATACCGTAGAGAATGCTATCAAGAACGCCGCATCTGAGGCTTCCAAAACGTTGAAAAACGTACGCAGTGTATACGCTGAGGGAATTCAGGGGCTGGTTGAAGACGGAAAAGTGACGTCTTTTCGCGTGAACTGCAAAGTAACCTTTGTGGTAGGCTAGGCTGGATTTGACCTGGTAAAATTAAATAATGCACCTTCTTAAGATGCACTGCGTTCCGGGCAAATCAGGCCCATCTCTCGGAACGCAGTTTTTTTGTGCAGTGTATTCTTGCTCTTTGCTGAATTTCTCGCGCAGCCTTAATCGTTGGCCGGTGTGACGGGCAGCGAGTTTTAGGGTAGCAGTAATTGTTGGTAGGCCTTCTGATCAGCGAGTACTTCGATGGATTTGGCGTACTGTGGATCAACGGCCAACGATGCCTCTGTTTGTGCTGCATCGCCATGGTATCGCGCAAGGATTTGTACGCGAAGGCGTTCTTTGAGGCGTGATTTGTGTCGTTCAAAGTCTGTTGCTTTTTCTTCGCGGATGGCGTTCTGTAGTGCCTCCATTTCATCAGCAACTGCGCTATAGCCAATATCGGTCAGGTTATCACCCAATTGTTCAGCAGCCATTTCTGCCCTTGTGCGGTAGGAAAAATCTTGTGTGTCGAGCCAGGCACGAAATGCATTGTATACGTTATCATCAACCACAAAATCTGTTTCGATTTCAGGCTGGGTTGCGGCAAAGTGGTTCGCAAAAAAGAAAAAGGCGGCACGCCTGATTAAGGCTTGCTCTAATTCACTGGATTCGCCGCGAGACACCGGGACATCCGGTTCGATACCACGGCCATCTTTGACGAGCCGGCCAGCAGCCGTTTTAAACGTGCGCCGCAAGGAGTCCGGGATTTCTGAAAATTCTCCGTCATGCAGTTTGTAGTCGATGGCTTGAATGCTTCTGCCACTGGGCGTAAAGTATTGAGACGTCGTGATTTTGAGAGATGTATTGTATGGCAAGGGCTTTACGATCTGCACCAGTCCTTTGCCAAAAGACGTGCTGCCCACGATAGCACCCCGGTCGAGGTCTTGTAATGCGCCGGCTACAATTTCACTCGCAGAAGCGCTCATGTCGTTAATAAGTACAACAACAGGAAGATCGGGGAAGATTGGGGTGACCTTGCTCCGGTATGCATTTTCTGATTGTGGAAGCCGGCCTCGTGTAGAGACAATGACAGATCCTTTAGGGACGAAGAACTGAACGATCGAAACAGCTTCGTCAAGCAAGCCACCGCGATTGTCCCGTAAATCGAGTACGATGCCTTCAAGCGGTGCTTCTTTTTGCATCTGTTCCATGGCTTCCTGCACTTCTTTACTGGCATCTCGCGTGAAACGCGCCAGTTTGACGTAGCCAATTTTTTCTTTTTCTCCGTCGCCAATAAAGCCGGCATGCGTCACGTTTTTGAGTTGAATCTCTTCGCGTGTAAGCAAAAAGTCGAGTGGTTCGAGAATACCTTCGCGCGTGACTGAAATTTCAACTGCTGTACCTGGCTCACCACGCAGAAT
Organism: Rhodothermales bacterium; assembly: GCA_965263205.1. Lineage (GTDB taxonomy): Bacteria > Bacteroidota > Rhodothermia > Rhodothermales > JAHQVL01 > JBCCIM01. Next base: position 343,463 of record CBDHHF010000014.1, on the reverse strand, counting down.
GTTGCGCACATCGGTAAAGGAGAGGCCGTTGGTAGGCTGGCCGGCAACCTCAAGGAGGATGTCGCCTGTACGAACACCCTGCAAGTAACCGCTCGTTCCTTCGGTAGGCGAAATCACCGTCATTTTTCCATTGCGCATCCCAACGTTTAGCCCTACACCTCCGTATCTGCCCCGCGTCATGATTTCGATGTCGCCGTTGTCCGCTTCATCAAAGAAATTTGTGTAGGGGTCCAGGTTGGTGAGCATGGCATCAATCCCGGTACGCATAACCGTTTCAGGATTGAGATCATCGACATAGTCGGTAACAAGTTGCTCATACAAGGCGCCAAAAATTTGGAAGTTCTTACGGAGCGCAAAGTATTTGTCATCGTCTTCATGCATCCAAAAGCCGGCAAGGAAACCGATGCTGAGCACGCAGAAGAAAGAGAAAATGAGCGTGGTGTTTTTGTTTATTCTCATGACAAATAGGAGCTAAGGTCGTCGATGTGTAGTGGTGTAACGGATGGCCGGGCAACATGTCGGCTTGAGGAGTTAGCGTACACCAACGGCTACTACACTGGCGCGAAAAAGGAAAGGAACAGGCGGGTGTACGCCTTTAGTTAGCGCAACCCTCATCTATAGTGACGGGCTTGAACACGGGACGTTCCTGCCAGAACCCGGGCACCTTCAGATCAGTGCCCATACTGCCGTGAACTACTTCAGCGCTTCGTTGAGCTCGCGCTCACGTTTGCGTGTCACGTAAGCAGAGACGTAAATCGAGGCCTCGTACAGGAGGAGCAATGGCATGGCTACCAGAATCTGCGAAAATGGATCTGGCGGCGTAAAGAAGGCACCCACAATGAGACAGCCCAGCAACGCATACTTGCGAGAGGCGCGCAAAGCTTCTGGTGTGGCAATACCAATTTTTGCAAGGAAATAGATGACAACGGGTAGTTCAAACAGAATACCAGTACCCAATGACCAAAATGTCACCATGGAGAAATACTTGGTGATGTCAAAATCGTTGACAATCATCGACGAGATCTGGTAACTGGAGAAGAACTGAATGGCCATCGGCGTGATGATCAGATAGCCAAAGCAAATGCCAAGAATGAAGAAAAACGTTGCAAAGACGGCTGCGAAGCGCAGGCCTTTTTTCTCGTTCTTGTAAAGGCCAGGTTCAATAAAGCGCCAGAGCGAGAAAATGAAAATGGGGGAGCCCACAACAATGCCCACAGAGAGGATCACCCCGATGTGAACAAAGAACTGGCCCGTAAGGACGCGGTTTTGGAGTTGAAGCGTGTTGGCTTCGATGCCGAGAAGTTCGTAAATGAAGAAATCGCTCTGCGCCGGCCCGAGCAGCAGTACATCAATAATCCAGGTACTGAAGAAGCTCAGAATAAGGGTAGCGCCGAGAATACCACCAAGGCCAAGAAACAGGGTTTTTCTAAGCTCTTCGAGGTGATCCAAAAAGCCCATTTCCGCCATGTCCTCTTCCGACTGCGGTGGGATCACGTCGTTTGAGGCACCATCGCCACCGGGCAAGGTTGCCGCTGTTTTACCCAGCTTGGCAAGCGTTCCTAGCGATTTAAGTCCAAAAAGCTTCATTGGAATATGTATGACAGGTGAGGCTTGTACAAGGTATCAGGGGGAGTGCGCATTGTCGCGCAAATTCAGGTCGAGTAGCGAATCAACCCAAAGTCCTTCAGCTTCTACACGGGTACGTCCTCCGCTCCAGGTGAAGTTGAACAGCGTTGTAAGGCCGGCAACTTCAAAACCATCTCGCTGCAGGAGCCCAATGGCGCGGACCGCACTGCGGCCGCTATTCAGGATGTCGTCAAGCAGTACTACTGGTTTTGTGCGGTCTAGCGGTCCTTCCACGAGCCGGCGACGACCGTGGGTTTTTCGCTGGTCCCGGATAAACCCTCCTTTAAAGGTAGGCGTCCCCGACGCCGAAAGTACAGCACAAACGAGCGAATAGGCGCCAAATCCGTAGCCGGCGACCTGCTCGATCCCTTTGGATTTCAGCCGTTCGCCGAGTACAGCACCCACTTCCTGGAAAATGTTTGCATCCAGCATGGGAATCCGTGTATCCAGCAACCATCCTATCGGCTGCCCCCGCGGGTCCGTGATCATTTCTTTGTCACGGCGTACGAGGGACATCTCATATAAACGACGGCCCAGCTCCACGAGGTCGGAGTAGGTCGTAGTTGGAAGGGTGGAAGTACTAGACGTCGTTTGATTCATTCGACTGGATTCATGCTAGGTGCCAAACATGGCCGAGGGTTTGTTACGAACCTGATTTTTTACGATCCGTTCCGATCAGGCTACAACAAAATCATAGAGCGGGAATTCTTTGCACAGCGCATGAACTTCCGATTTGACCTTTTCGATAACAGCTTCGTCGTCAGGAGCAGAGAGCACGCGATCAATAAGATCAACCACTATTTCGAATTCAGCTTCTTTAAAGCCACGCGTAGACATCGCCGGTGTACCAATTCGGATCCCACTTGTGACAAAAGGGCTTTTGTCGTCAAACGGCACCATGTTCTTGTTGACCGTAATCTCAGCCGCCTGAAGCGCAGCTTCAGCTTTTTTACCGGTTACATTTTTATTTCTGAGATCGATGAGCATCAAGTGATTGTCTGTACCACCAGATACAAGGTTGTACCCTTTTTCAATGAACCGATGGGCCATAGCCTTGGCATTTTTGACGACTTGCGCAGAATATGTAGCAAATTCAGGCTTCAGCGCCTCCCCGAAAGCAACAGCTTTTGAGGCAATGACATGCATTAATGGACCACCCTGGGTGCCGGGGAATACGGCTGCGTCAAACAATTCACTCATGTTTTTGACGCGCCCGCTTTTGGGAGCAACTTTACCGAGGGTATTTTCATAGTCAGCCCCAACAAGGATCATGCCTCCGCGCGGCCCCCGAAGGGTTTTGTGTGTTGTCGTTGTAACAACATGTGCATGGGGCAGCGGATCATTGAGTTCGCCCGTGGCAATGAGGCCGGCTGTATGCGCCATATCCATCCAGAGGAACGCTCCCACTTTGTCTGCAATGTCACGAAACGCCTCGTAATCAAAATCGCGTGGATACGCGCTCGCCCCAATGGAAATCATTTTAGGCTTAATTTTTTTTGCCGTGTCCCACACCTTGTTCATGTCGATGCGGCCGGCCTTCGGGCCATCGGGTTCTACACCATAGAACTCCGCATTGTAAATGATACCCGAGAAATTGACGTGGCTCCCGTGCGTGAGATGGCCACCATGCGCCAGATCCAGTCCAAGCAGGGTGTCCCCTGGTTTGAGAAGAGTCAGGTAAACCGCGGCATTAGCCGATGCGCCCGAATGTGGTTGTACGTTTACCCAGTCGCATTTGAATAGCGCTTTGGCTCGTTCTCGCGCAAGGTCTTCTGCAATATCAACAAATTGACAACCGCCGTAGTATCGTTTTCCCGGGAGGCCTTCTGCATATTTGTTGGTGAGTGGCGACCCCATGGCCTCCATAACAGAACGGGTGACAAAATTCTCCGAGGCAATGAGTTCTAGGCCTTCATTTTGCCGATTCACTTCGGCTTGCAGTGCTGCAAATACTTCCGGGTCGTTAAACTGCAACTCGCTCATAAGCGGTATCTAAAAAGAATGATCTGACAAATAACTGAACCACGCTGTACATCCCAATGCTTGAGTTATCATGATAAGCGAAGCAAAGATGCCTGGCGCGTACTGGCAAAGGCTACAAGATAGCTCAAATGCAAACAAGTAACGCCACCAAAAGTGTCAATTTCTGCAAATAAATCTGCAAGTAAATTTAGGAGCGGGCACTGCTTCTGTCAGGTCGATTTCAGTCGCTTGATCTAAAAAGACATCAGCTTCGGCGACACACGTGTCGCCCATGGTCGAAAACGGGAAAAGAATAACAATTACCTCCAGAAAGGTAGTCCGGTGGGAGGCAACAACAGGTGGTAAACGGATGCAGGAGCACAGGAGGCTACATACCCTGGCGGGTATATGGATAAAAAAGCTCCTGTCTGCAAAGGACAGGAGCTTTTTTGTAAAAACTAGGGTTGCGCTGCATGCGCATTCATGTCTTCCGATTCGCCAATCTGGAAAAACATGGTTGCAATACCCAGGTACTTGCCAACTTCTTCGTCTTGAAAGTCGTTGGTCAGGGTTATGCGGTAAATGCTAAAGAGCAGGAAGTTATTGCGTTCGGTATTGTAGCCGGTTGGTTGCTGTTCAGCAGTTGTTGTATCAGCGTTGAACATCCGCTCTGTCAGAGACGTGCGTTCTTGCTGAAACTGTGACGGCTGTGTTTCCTTATCCAGATATGTCTTGAAATCATCAAGTTCCGGATTGTAAACAAACAGCGAAACCACGACCACGAAGATAAAGATTAAAAAAGTACGCATTGGACGCTAGATATGTTATGTAGTTATCCAACAAATACACAATAGCAAAACGGGATTTTGCTTCCATCAAAACGGGATACTGTAAAGTAGCATATTATGTTACGCCACTTCAACAGGCAGGCTCCCTTACAGGCTGCTTCCGCACACATTGCGCTAAAAACTTAATGTAACAGGAGCCAGAAGCGCAAATAAACATGCAAGTACCGCGCCAATCTTAGCGAATGATTACTTGATCGGCTGGTAGTGCAACGCGCCGCACTGCATTGCATCTGGATGCAAGCCGCTACGTAGCGCGCCGGCGTGCTACAATTTGATACGCAAAATGAAGCATTTGATTACATAATGCATTACTGCATCATGGCATATGCGAGGATGTTTACACCCATCCGCAGTGCGCTGAGCCTTTTGTCTTCCGGTACGTTGTGCACAGCCTCTGGCTCCCAACCATCGCCCAGATCGCTCTCGTACGAATAAAATACAACGAGCCGGCCCTCGTGGAAGAGCCCAAATCCCTGGGGGGCTTTGCCATCATGCTCGTGCACTTTGGGGAGACCATTGGGAAATTTGAAGTGGGTATGGAATATCGCATGACTAAACGGCAGTTCTACAAACTCTTGCTCAGGAAAGACTTTTTTCATCTCCCTTCGAATGTGTCGATCAAGGCCATAGTTATCATCTACATGCAAAAAACCGCCTCCTTCCAGGTAGCGACGCAGCCGCTGCGCCTCGCCTGATGTGAAGCGGACGTTGCCGTGCCCGGTTAGATACAGGTAGGGGTACGTGAAGACTTTATCGCTCCCCAGTTCTACCACTTCCTCGCGAGGTGCTACATCTATAAGGGTTTGAGATCGCGTGTATTTTAGCAGCTCTACAAGCGACTGATCATCGCTGTACCAGTCGCCGCCCCCGCCATACTTGATGCGGGCAATCTGTACCGTATGGGCATCCTGGCTATGGGCCGATGGCAAAGGAAGTGCCAGGAGTACAATGAGAGTGGCGAGTAGCGAACGTATCATTATTTAGGTGGTAAAGTTGTATCCTTGAGCAGCAGAACCCAGGCATCTGCTCTGGGCGACTTAATGCCACGATATTCACGCTATAACGCACGCACGCCATAACAATGTCCAAGTCTCGTTTATACGTTAACGCCGGCACCGGTTTCATCATTGTGTTAATTCTGCTTATAGCCAGCAGCTGCACGCCGGTTGAAATAATGCGGCAATTCGAGTCCCGTACACGTATTGCGCAGGAGATGATGCAAGCAGAAGCTATAGAAGTCGCCGGCGGTGAAGTACTCAATGTTGGTTTTGTGGTGCTCAAAGGGGTGTATAATTCTGAGTTGATGGCACCGTACGATGTGATCCAGCATACCATTTTTAGGGACTCGATGAACTACATGCAACCTTTCATTGTGGCGCCAACGCTTCGTCCTGTCGTGACGTTTGAAGGCATCGACGTTGTGCCGCACTACACGTTTGAGACAACGCCCGAGATTGATGTTCTCATTATCCCAAGTACGGTAAATAGCATGTCAGCTGATCTGAAGAATGAGGCGTTTATGACCTGGCTTGTTGATGTTGTAGCGCGTGCAGATTTTGTCCTGACGGTATGTGACGGTGCCTTTCCACTTGCGGCTACCGGTGTACTGGATGGCCGGGTTGCGACCACGTTTCCCGGCGACCGAGATCGCTTTGCAGAGATGTTTCCAGAAATAGACGTCAAGTACAATGAGCGTTTGGTAGTGGATGGGAAATACATCACGTCGGTGGGTGGGGCAATGAGCTATGAGCCGGCTTTTTACCTGGTCGAACATCTCTATTCAAAAGAACACGCGGACAAAACAGCGCAGGGACTGGTTTGGGATTGGAATATTGAACAGGTACCGCACTTGATCGTAGAATCGCCCTGAGCGAACCCACGGTTCGCGCTTAACCTGTATATCCGTTGAAATTATAGAATTCTGCCATGTCTAAGCTTTTTCGCGCACTGGTTATTTCGGTAGTCGCCACGGGTGCAGCTGCCGTAATTGTTAATGCTGTGCAACAACGCGTTTCCAAAAACGAAGCCTCCGATGATAATGGCTTTGTCGATGCAGAACAACTCACCGACGACGAGCGCACCATGCTCACCGATGAGTTAAACGCCATGCTTTAGGTGTATCGATTTTCGATTGATTGTACTTTAGACAGTAACGCAAATCAAACGACACTCGAAAATCGACACTCGAAAATCGACATTCGAAAATCGAAAATCGACACTCGAATTCGAAAATCGAACTCGAAAATCGACACTCGAAAATCGACACTCGAAAATCGACACTCGAAAATCGACACTCGAAAATCGACATTCGAAAAATCGACATTCGAAAATCGACATTCGAAAATCGACATTCGAAAATCGACATTCGAAAATCGACATTCGAAAATCGACATTCGAAAATCGACATTCGAAAATCGACATTCGAAAATCGACATTCGACTCCCTTCTCTCTTGTCCCATATTTTTTACCCTGTCTCTGCATACAACAAAATCCTAGAGCTTACGTAATCCCGAAGGATGTGCTTTTTACGCCGGCGAGTTGCCGGCGTAAAATTGGTACATAACACCCGCCTTCTTGTCGCGAATTTGCTCCTATTGCGTATTTAACTGTAGAAGCAATACAGCATATTGCGCAAGGAGGGTAACCCCTCTCTCAATTCAGGTGTAGTTGGACAATATACCCGAGCCAACCTGTGAGGAGTGCTTTTAAATCAACAACAAGGAGACATATTGCATGCGGATACTTGCTCACGTCTTGACACTTTTTCTTATCAGCTTGCCGGCCTTTGCGCAGGATACCAATCCTGTTGCATCTCCGGAAGCTGCCAAGAGCCCCATTGACATCCCCTATGAAAAATTTGTGCTGGACAATGGGTTAACTGTAGTTGTCCATCAGGATGACAAAGCACCCATTGTTGCGGTGAATCTGTGGTACCACGTAGGATCAAAAAATGAGAAAGCCGGCATTACGGGATTTGCTCATTTGTTTGAACATTTGATGTTTAACGGGTCGGAGAATTTCAACGACGATTACTTCCAGGCACTGGAAAGGGTTGGGGCAACGGATTTGAACGGAACGACCAATCGAGACCGGACCAACTATTTCCAAAACGTTCCGAAAAACGCCCTCGATCTGGCCCTCTGGATGGAGTCTGATCGGATGGGGCACCTGCTGGGTGCGATCGATCAGGACAAGCTTGATGAACAGCGCGGCGTCGTGCAGAACGAAAAACGCCAAGGTGAAAATCAGCCGTATGGTAAAGTGTGGGGAACGATCGCTGAAAACACCTATCCTGAAGGCCATCCCTATTCCTGGAGCGTGATTGGGTCGATGGAAGACCTGAATGCTGCTTCGTTGGAAGATGTGCATGAATGGTTCAAGACGTACTACGGTCCGAACAATGCGACCCTGGTTATCGCCGGCGATATCGACCCACAAACCGCTCGCGAGAAAGTCGAAAAGTATTTCGGTGATATCGAGCCGGGTCCACCCATTGCAAAAAAAGAAGCCTGGGTTGCCAAACGCACGGGAGAAACCCGGATGACGATGGAAGACCGCGTGCCGCAAGCACGAATCTACAAAGTCTGGAATGTGCCTGAGCGCGGTCACATTGCGCTGGACCATCTCGATCTTGTATCTGACGTGTTGGGTTCTGGTAAAACGTCACGTCTGTATGAACGACTGGTGTATAGCGAACAGATTGCTACCGATGTGGCAGCTTTTATTTCGACAGGTGAGATTGGTAGCCAATTTCAAATCCGTGCTACAGCCAAGCCCGGGGTTGATCTTGCAACGGTTGAAGCCGCAGTTGAGGAAGAATTGCAGCGGTTACTCGAAGACGGTGTCGAAGAAAACGAACTACGCCGCATCAAGACGCAGCACGTAGCAGGCTTTATCCGTGGCGCCGAGCGCATCGGTGGGTTTGGCGGAAAGTCTGACATTCTTGCACAGAACGAGGTCTATGCCGGCACGCCCGACTTCTACCAGATTGGTCTTGAACGCGTACAGCGGGCAACTACGGAAGACCTTGTGCAGGCAGCACGCGAGTGGCTTTCTGATGGCGTCTTTGCGCTTGAAGTACATCCATACCCTGAATTCGCTGCAACAGGCGAAGGCGTAGATCGCTCGGTGATGCCGGAAGTGGAGAATCCGCCAAACGCGGTTTTCCCAACCATGCAAAAAGCGACACTCAAAAATGGCTTGAATGTAGTGCTCGTAGAGCGTAATGCAGTACCTGTTGTGAATTTCCGTCTCATCTTTGATGCCGGCTATGCAGCAGACCAGTTTGCAAAGCTCGGTACTGCGAGCCTCGCAATGAACATGCTTGATGAAGGGACCGAAGACATGTCGGCCCTGGAAATCAGTGAACAACTGGCATTGCTTGGTGCGAGTATCGGTACATTTTCAGATCTCGACGCATCGTCTGTTTCGCTTTCAGCGCTCAAGTCTGAGCTTGAGCCGTCGCTCGATCTCTACGCAGACGTTGTACTTAATCCTGCCTTCCCTGAAGCTGATTTTAATCGACTCAAACAGGATCAGATGGTCCGGATTCAGCGAGAGAAAGCCACGCCTGTACAGATGGCGCTTCGCGTTTTTCCTGTGCTGCTTTATGGAGAGGATCATGCATATGGCCTCCCGTTAACAGGATCCGGGTCGAGTGAATCTGTTGCGGGTATCGAACGAGCTGATCTCGTCGAATTCCATAACACATGGTTTAAGCCAAACAACGCAACCATGGTGGTTGTTGGTGATGTAGCTATGGATGAACTCGAGCCAATGCTGGAGAAGGCATTCAAGGGCTGGAAAAAAGGTGATGTGCCGCAGAAGAACATCAGCGAGGTAGCCCAGCACGACGGTAGCAGCGTATACATCATGGATCGGCCTGGTTCTGAGCAGTCCATCATCTTTGCCGGCCACGTAGCGCCGCCAAAAGCCAATGCCAACGAAATCGCCATTGAAACCATGAACACGATTCTTGGCGGCGCCTTCACGTCTCGTGTAAACATGAACTTGCGTGAAGACAAAGGATGGTCTTACGGTGCGTTTAGCCTGCTTTGGGATGCCAAAGGGCAGCGTCCATTCCTGGTTTATGCTCCTGTGCAAACCGACAAAACGAAAGAGTCTATGCAGGAAATCGTGAAGGAATTGGATGGAATTCTCAACGACAACCCCGTGACCCCGGATGAAGTGGATCGTGCGAAGCGCAACCAGACCTTGACCCTCGCGGGGCAGTGGGAAACCAATGGCGCTGTGCTTGGCTCCATTGCCGATATGGTGCAGTACGGTTTGCCGGATGATTACAACGATACCTATACCAACCAGGTGCGGTCACTGAGTATCGATAAGATTTCCAGTGCAGCTTCAACGGTGTTGAAGCCTGATAACCTGGTGTGGGTTATCGTAGGTGATCGTGAAAAAATTGAGGCAGGCATTCGTGAAATGGGTGTCGGCGAAATTTACCTGCTCGACGAGAATGGCGAAGTGATGGATTAAGTCCTCGCATGAAGCATGAATGGTAGAAGGCCAAGAAATCCTTCAACCATTAACGTTAAACAACAAACACATCAATCCGCAAAGGTTGATGTGTTTGTGTTTTAGGCATGTAACGATATGCAAAAAGCTTTTACAAACCTGTATCGCACGGTGTTGCGATACCCCTGGCTGTAAAGCGCTGCTTTTAGCTTTGCCTCCAATATGGTCAGGCTGTAAGTGATTGCCTGAAGGCTGGCGCTCCAACGAGCGCCAGTTTTTTTATGGGCAATTTTTTAGCGGTCCACAAGGAGCCGTGTGCCGACAAACGGTGGGTTTAGCGCTGAGCGTAAACGGTCGTTTCTCCATTTTTATCGAAGGCCAGGATGTCGTACCGATCAGCCGGACGTCCTTCGACTTCCATGCCGGGGCTTCCGATGGGCATACCAGGTACCGTGATACCGGCAATATCTGGTTTCTCACGAAGCATTTTTTCTACCACATCAGCAGGTACATGCCCTTCAACAATGTACCCATCAATTACACCTGTATGGCAGGACTGTAATTTTCGTGGAATATCGAACTGCGTTTTGATGTCGCTCAGGTTATCGAGGTCGGTCGTTTTTACGGTGAAGCCTGCCGACTCGAGGTGTGTTACCCATTTTTTACAGCAGCCACACGTTGGCGTTTTGTACACCACCATGCTGGGGCGCGGCTGGCTATTGCCGGGCGTACATGCAGAAATCAGGAAGAGGCCAAAAATACCGAAAAATGCGTAGCGAAGGTGTTTCATGTCAACCAATTGAAGAATGTTTGCTGGCACCGTATGAACGCAGTACGACTGAAGCCGGTTTGTGTTCTTTGATCTATCAGTAGAAAGAATTACGGCGCAGGTTGCAGGTGAGCTGTCAACGCTCTATTTGCGATGGCTGGCAGTGTTGCGTGGGTGTGCAACCTCATGGCTTTGTATTATTTGAAATCGTACGCAGGCTTCTTGCAAGTTTGCACGAATGCATTGATCTTGCATGCAACTACCAGTCAATAGTTTTATTTCTCAGACGCACATCATGGAAGAAAAAAAAATACGAATATCCAGGAGAAGCAGTTACCGTTTCATATGATCTTAAACGATGCATCCATGCTGCCGCATGCGTACATGGGTTGCCCGAAGTATTTGATCCAAATAAAAAGCCCTGGGTTTCGCCCGATGAAGCATCAGCTGCAGATCTTCAGGCTGTAATTTTGCAATGCCCCACGGGAGCATTGAAGTATACTATGGCAAATGGTGATACGGAGTCAGTGCCCGACGAAAATACAGTTGATGTCGCGCCAGATGGACCGCTCTTTATTCGGGGAAACGTGGAAATAAGTGCATCAGATGGTACAGTGATGCTCAAGGATACCCGTGTTGCTCTTTGCCGGTGTGGTGCGTCAGAGAATAAGCCGTTGTGTGACGGCAAACACGCAAAAGCCGGCTTTGCAGACCCTGCCACAGATTTTGAAAACCCCAAAATGCGGCCTGTAGGTGAAGATGCTTCTGCGGTCATGACCATTCGCCTTGCAGAAAACGGACCGCTGCTCGTTGAAGGGGTACACACCGTTTTCCTGGCTGGGCGCGCGACAAAAGTTGAGGGCGAAAAGTGCGCCTTATGCCGTTGTGGTGCTTCCAAGAACAAGCCCTTCTGCGACGGTGCACATAAAGCAATTGGCTTCCAGGGGTAGGAGTAAGTGGTTTCCCTTTAGGTCAGCTGGTAAGCGGGTGTATTCGCGCAGGGTTTGTTGGATAAACGGCGTTTGGGGAAAGCCACCTCCTTTGTGTTGGAGGAATGCCTCGGCATATTCGCTGCCCATTTTCGGGCCTAGCTTGCGGTCGTGGTCGTCCAACATGTTTTCTACAAACTGGTCTTTCCCAAACATCTGTCGGATAACTTCTACCTGTGAGTGGTGCGCGCCGATCATTTTACGTTTTATGTCAATGACACTGCTGATGTCAACATAAAAATTAGGTGTGTATGGATTGCCCAGGTGTCCCATCAAGTGGAGTGGTGTCGTATGGTACAGGATGGGGGTTTCTGCCAGCGGCTCCATGTTGCTAGGTACATTCTGCAGGGTAGAGAGGAGTGTGGCTGATTCTACGATAGAGCTGGTTGCTCTGTGGTCGGGATGGTAATCATCTGGAAGATGAGTCAGTACCACGTCTGCGCGTTCACGGCGGATCAAGTCGGTTGTCTCGATACGGAGCTCCGGGCTGTCAAACAGGTACCCATCGCGCTGGTCCATGCAGATGTACGCAGCGTCAATGATTGCCGCAGCTGCAGCCGCTTCGCCTTTTCGCGTCAATGCCGTTGTAGCTTCGTCCATACCAACGCCTCCCATGCCGCCTGAAGTCATCGTAACAATTACGATGCGATGTCCTTTTTCTGCCAGCAGGGCGAGGGTGCCCGCGCAGAAAATTTCAGCGTCATCCGGATGGGCCTGGATTGCGATAATGGTTTTAGCCATGGTGGGGTAGAGGATATAAGGGTGGATGGTAAGGGACTATGCTGGAATGATAGCGTCGGCTTCGATTTCAACGAGCATGTCCGGGTTGATGAGCCGGCTAACTTCGACCATTGTAGATACAGGTAAGATCTCTCCGAATACTTCGCCGTGCGCTTTACCTACTTCTTCCCAAAGTGAAATGTCCGTAACGTAGATGCGCGTTCGCACAACGTCTTCCATGCGAGCGCCTGTAGCACGGAGGGCTGACTCAATGTTGCGGAGAATGCGTTTTGTCTGGGCATATGCATCTCCCTTGCCAACCAATTTACCGAGAGGGTCGGTAGCTGTTGTGCCGGCCACGCTGACCGAATTTCCGACACGGACGGCTCGGGAATATCCAACGATTGGCTCCCAGGGAGAGCCTGTAGTGATTGTTTGACGCTGCATGGCTATGAATCGTTGTTGGGTGTTATCGCTGCAAATATACAACCCTTTGATGAGCTTTTAATGCAATCTCGGGCGCAGATTATAATAACTGCCATACTTTTTGTATACTGAAACCTGAAAGCAGCTCTGCTGTTTGAAAAAAATCCGGCTTATCCAATAGATCTACATCTCTTGGGGGTTTGGTCCTGTGTGCGTTCTTTCTTTCTGATCACTATTCAGACAACGCCAATTTAGAACACGGGCGTATTCTCTCCGATGGTTGCACGCCTCTCAGAATACGCGTCTTTTAACCACCCCTTCTTTTTCATACTGTCTGCGTTAAGGCAGATAGGCTTCCAACCACCTTGTGTTACTAATAGGGTGCACAGTAATTTTGGTAGTCCTCTTGTAGTGCCTTCGCGTGCTTGCGCCGTATTTGTGGACGACTTTTCGGCGATCATGAAAAGGATCTATACTTAAGCATCTCTTTTGCCATGAAGATGCCCCATGCTTTTCTCGTTGTCCTGGGAGTCATTCTTACAGGATTTATTCTCCTGGTGGACTTGCTGACCACCGGTCAGGTTCTTGATTCTGAAAAATTTTCGTATGTCGTTGGCGGCGTTCCATACATAGCCGTAGTCCTGACTACGCTCTGGATGCCGGGCCGATCATACACTATAATTTTTGCAATCCTTTCCAGTTTACTAACCCTTGTGGTCCTCTTCTTTCAGGCGACCTCGCTGCCCGTTTTTCCCTGGGTAGAAATTGTTTGGCAACCCGAAATTCAGGCAGATAGCCAGAGCCAGTTTCCAATTATAAACAGGATTATTGCTGTTTGTGCGATTTGGATAACAGCCATTCTGACAATCAAGCGAAAGTTTTCGGAGGAGCGCACGACGCACTTGAGTGCTATTGTTGAATCGTCTGACGATGCCATTATTGGCAAGTCGCTCGACGGTATTATTACGAGTTGGAATGGTGGTGCGACGCGCATTTATCTTTACGAGGCGCGCGAGGCGTTAGGCCGGCATATCAGCATCCTTTGGCCCAAAGGTGCAACCGGACAGGCAGAGTCGGATATTCTGCGCCGGATCCGAGCCGGCAGGCAGATTGAGCCTTTTGAAACGCTTCGCCGCCGCAAAGATGGTTCGCTTGTCAACGTGTCGATCACGTTTTCGCCAACCAAAGACGAAGCCGGCTCGATGGTCGGTCTTGCAGAAATTGCGCGTGATATTACGGACCGCAAGAAATTTGAACAGGCGCTGATTGAGGCAAAAGAGAATGCGGAGCGGATGAGCCGGCTCAAGTCCTCGTTCCTCACCAACATGAGCCACGAAATCCGGACCCCGCTTTCAGGTATTCTGGGTTTTGCCTCAATCCTTGCGCAGGATGCCAATCCGGAGCAGTACGAACTTGCACAGTTGATCGAAAAGAGCGGGCGCCGGCTCCTCGATACAATTAATTCGGTACTCGATCTTTCCATGCTCGAGTCGGATTCGTTCTCGCTGCATCCTAAACCGGTGGATATGGCTACTGAGGTGAAAGAGAAAGTTGCTCTGCTGCAGCCGCTTGCGGAGCGGAGCAATCTGTATCTCACAGCCCTGGTACCGAATGAAAAGTGCGTTACGAAGATCGATACGGCGTGTCTTGATCGTATCCTTAACAACCTGATTGGTAATGCCATCAAATTTACAAATGAGGGCGGCGTAACCGTAAAAGTGGATACCGAGCGCAATGCCGTGCGTGTACAGGTAATCGATACCGGCATCGGGATCAGCAATGAATTCAGAAGCCGTCTCTTTCATGAGTTTGAGCAGGAAAGCAGCGGCATGGCGCGGTTGTACGAAGGGTCTGGCCTGGGACTTTCGATTACAAAGCGCCTTGTTGATTTGATGGGGGGACGAATCCTGGTTGAGTCGGCGCAAGGAAAAGGCAGCCAGTTTACGGTCCTTTTTCCACTATCTGACGAAGAGGTGGCTGAGCCCGTGCGGCATCGCCGCCGGCGTGCGCCCAATCGGACGCCGCGTCGGAATGGTAAAGCCAATATTCTGGTTGTAGATGATGATCCCCGGATGCGAACGCTATTACGCTTGATGCTGCAATCTTTTTGCAAGCTCGATATGGCAGAAGACGAAGTGAAAGCCATCGACCTGGCGCGGAGCAACAACTATGACATGATCTTCCAGGACGTGAACATGGGGCGCGCTCGGTCGGGTATCGACGTGTTGCGAGAGTTTAGAAAACTGCCCCAGTACGAGAAGGTACCTGTCGTTGCGCTTACCGCGTACGCGCTCCCCAAAGACCGCGAACACCTGTTGCAAGCCGGCTTCGATGAGTACCTGAGTAAACCCATTTCAGAAGAAGAACTCCGCGCTGTAATCAGTGGTGTGTTCAAGGAAGAGTTCATCAATGGCCACGCCAAAGAGCAATAGGCTTTTCGTTGAAGGTTGCGCGTTACAGGTTGAACGTTTGTTATCCTGTATCATTTCCCCAGCACATCGCACTAAATTTTTTGCCTTAATGGCGGCGAGTATCCTGTGGCTCGTTTTGTGGGGGAGCCCCCTGTGCAATCCGCTGGTAGCAGCGGCGCATTCTTGGGATTCCATACCCTGTGAGGTGTCGATCACATTAGATGAATTTGTGGACTGCGTGCTCGGTGCGATGCCGCGCTCAGAAACGGAAGGGTTTGCTATTCCTGATGTAGCGTTGGAGGCCGACTGGAACGAGGTGACAGCTGCTATGCTGGGTGGTGCATGTAGCACCGATGATTTGCCGGCAACGTTGCAAGCGGCCGGCTATGCCCTTGTATTCTTCCCAACCAATGATGCATCGTATTGTATTCTTTACGAAGCAGGTGATGCAAACGCTGATGGTGTGGTAGATCGCGGCTGGGGAACGTTCATCGTAAATCTTGCACCAGCGCGTTTGCTCGACATCCAAATTTCCCACCCACTCAACGATACAAACACAGGCACCCAGGGGATCGCCGTTTTTGAGCAGACGGGGGCGCGGTCCTTTTCTATGGCCGGCACACATCGCCGGGCCAATGCAGCGATAAGTACATGCCAGCCTTCATTTCAGGCCGCTGATGCAGCTCACAACACGCAAATGCCTTTTCACTGGTTCTCCAATACGCTGCTGGCAAATGACCTGGCGCACGATAAAAGCGCGGTCGTACTTCAGTTTCATGGTATGGCAGCGTCCACGTGTCCTGGTGTTGATGTGTTTATCACACAAGGTTTTGCAACGCGGGCTGAGGTAGCAGCCATTCACTTGCTGACGCTACAGGCCAACCTGGCAACAGTACATCCCGATTGGCAGGTTGTTGTACCCGGCGACCTGCGTACTTGTGGGCTTGCCGGAAGCACGAATGTGCAAGGGCGATTGTG
The DNA here is from genome assembly GCA_965263205.1 of Rhodothermales bacterium. Lineage (GTDB taxonomy): Bacteria > Bacteroidota > Rhodothermia > Rhodothermales > JAHQVL01 > JBCCIM01. The sequence continues at coordinate 327,261 of CBDHHF010000014.1, read as the reverse complement.
GAATGGTGTACTGGCAACGCAAGTCTGTGATACCCCCGCTATCGTAACTGAGGTCAGTGGCAGGTTTCTACACATTGAGCAGAAATTTGACTTCAGAAACCCAGATGATTGGGTAGATGCCATTGCGCAGACCTTCCCTGTACTCGAGCCTGTGGGAATTACTTCTTCAATAAGTCGGGCAACTGCCATCAGCGGTCACGTTTTTCCCAATCCTTTTGCAACTGATGCAACGCTGGTAGTAGAGACAGCGCAGGCGCAGTTCATGGAGGTTAAGCTGTTTGATGTTCGAGGACGTTTGCTGGATGTTTTGTATAGCGGACAGGTAGCGCAGGACTACGTTGATCGGATAAAAATAGAACGCAAAAACATGCCGGCTGGCCTCTATTTTCTGCAGATCAGTAGTTCTGATGGCCCTACGCTGATACCACTGGTAGCCAGATAATTGTATTACCGCTTGCGGTGGAATGTATGATTTGTGGTATACTCCTAAAACTCGAAACCACAGTTTGTGCTGTAACTTTTTAACTGTATCATGCGCTTTGCCAGATAATAAGACATTCATTCTTGCTTAGAGGGCGCATTATGGCAAAGAAACCGTTCGCACCAAACCATCACACACGCGAAGCTTTACACCGGATTGCTGATTATCAACACAGCGTCGCTTTTTCCCGCCGGCAATTTGGCAAAGTGCTGAGTGCCGGCCTGATGGGCTTGATGGTGGGCTGCCAGTCGAGTGGGGGTGACGCCGATGTCCCTGTTGACGTTAGATTGGCTGAACTTTTTGCCGGCGATCCCATGCCAGGCGGTATGTCGGCAGCTGCAGTCCGCGGAGAGCAGCTTGTTTGGTCTGGAGGATTTGGACACGCAGATATTGGTGCGAATACAGCCATGACACCTGATCATATCCAGAACATTGGATCCATTTCCAAGACGGTCACAGCCACGGCAATTATGCAGTTGTGGGAGCATGATGCATTTGGGCTTGATGATGACATCAATGGCTACCTGTCCTTCAGTGTTCGCAATCCGCGCTTTCCCGATGATCCCATAACTGTTCGCCAGTTACTTGCCCACCGGTCCTCAATCAATGATGGACCTTCTTACGATGAATCGTATGCTTGTGGCGATCCGACGGTCTCGCTTGAAGATTGGATCGTGGGGTATTTCACACCAGGCGGGGCGTATTACGATGCTGAAGCTAATTTTCATACCTGGGCACCGGGAACTGTCAATCCGCCTGAGTCGCCCCGGGCGTATAGCAATGTTGCGTATGGATTGCTCGGGGTTTTGGTTGAGCAGATTGCTGGCGGCTTGTTTACTGACTACACCCGCGAGCACATCTTTGCGCCGCTAAACATGCAGCAAACAGGCTGGCATTTGTCTGAGATCAACCAAAGCCAGCATGCGATGCTGTACAGCGGCGTTCCTGAAGGTAACGACGAAGACCTGTATTTGCCGGCCTCTGGTACGCGGGAGTCGCTCATTGTTGATGGTGTCTATCCGCATTGCCTGTACAGTTTTTATAACTACCCGGATGGTCTGGTACGTACGAGCGTGAAAGACCTGTCTCGCTTCCTGCGTGCGTATATGAATGGCGGAGTATTGGAGGGGGAGCGCATTCTCAAAGCAGATACCATCGGCCTTATGTTGTCCAATCAGCACTTTGAGCGAGGACTATGCTGGGATACTTATGGGGATGAAGATGATGTTTGGGGACACGACGGCGGTGATCCCGGGGTAGCTACGTTCATGGGCTACTCACCGGCAGAAAATCTCGGTGTAGTTCTGTTTTTCAACGCCGGCAACTTCAGCGACAATACCAATGAAATGGTATCGACGCTGTTCGATGCGGCTAGAAAGGCAGTCTAACGTCAGTCTAAAGGTAGTCTGATAGACGGCGTCACTCCACAGCTTTGGCTTCTGCCTTGATTTCCGTGCCCCTGCGGTTTGCCGCTACGCGCTTGACGAGTTCATCGGTCATCACACCGAGCAAAATGACGGCTCCGATAATGGCAAACTCGAGTTGCGTAGGTATACCGAGGATGTTAATGGCATTGTAAAGCACGCGCATGACCGCGGCGCCGATGACAACGCCAAGGATGGTGCCTTCACCACCGCGTAAACTACATCCGCCGAGCACAGCTGCAGCAATGGCGTAGAGCTCGTAGAAGTTGCCGTGTACAGCCGGCTGTACAGAGTTTACATCAAGCGCAAACAAGATCCCACCGATACCCGCTGTAAGCGAGCCGATGATGTAGGCGATGATGATCATCCGTTGCGTGTTGATGCCGCTGTACCGTGCTGCTTCTTCATTGCGACCGAGTGCAAGCAGGTACCGGCCCCAGACCGTGTAGTTGAGAAACAGGCCGGCAAGCAACGCCAGTACAACGAGTACGATAAACGGCATCGGGATACCAAACGCCTCGGTAATCTGGATTCTGCCAATGGCCAGTTGCCGGAGGCCATCGAATTGGTTGCCAAAGCCCTGGGTCTGATCTCCCGTCATCCAGCGCGCAAAACCACGGTAAAACAGCAGGCCACAAAGCGTTACAACAAAGGGTTGTAATCGCACTTTGGTAATCAGCAACCCGTGGAGTACTCCTATCGCCAGTGATACCACAAGGACGGCCAGCAGGGACATTGGGACCGACCATTGTAAATTGATCAGTAGCATGGGGAGCAATACGCCCACTAACCCGATCACAGAACCAACGGACAGGTCGATCCCTCCTGTAATAATGACAAATGCGGCGCCTATGCTGATGATGCCGAACAACGAGGTCCACCGGATGGTGTTCTGCAGGTTGTAAGCAGTCAAAAAGCGAGGCTCTATGATTGCCGTGAAAATGAGCACTGCGATGAGCAGGCCCAGAATGCCTAAAATCTTTTTCATATCAATCTGTAGGTGGTGCGCCGCAGCCGGCGCCGTCCTGGCGGGTGTGGGAGGCTAGGCCGCTTTCTTTCCAGTGGCCAAATGCATCACAGCTTCTTCGGTAAGCTCGCTGCGCTGGAGTTCTCCCGTCATTTGACCTTCATGCATGACGAGCACGCGATCTGACATCCCTAATATTTCTTCGAGCTCGCTACTCACAAACAGGATTGCCATACCCGAGCGAGCCAGGGATTCCATTAGTTTGTAGACTTCTTCTTTTGCGCCAATATCGATGCCCCGGGTTGGTTCATCCATCAGCAAGATGTCGGGCTGCATGGTCAACCATTTGCCTAACACCACTTTCTGCTGGTTGCCGCCTGAGAGGTAGCGCACAACCTGGCGGTCGTTTGGTGTCTTGATGTTTAGGCGGTCAATCATCTCCCGGGTATCTTCTGTCTCTTTCGAGCGGTTGAGCGTGCCAAGCTTCAGACGGTTGCGCCAGAGTCCGGCCAGGCTCACGTTTTCCCGTACACTCATCTCGATGACAAGCCCTTGCTCTTTGCGGCCTTCGGGCACCAGTGCCATGCCGGCGTTGATGGCATCGAGTGGGGTTTGCAACTGCACGGTTTTGCCTTTGAGTGCGATGGTGCCATCAACGGCGCGATCAACGCCAAAAAGCACGCGCAGCAACTCTGTGCGACCAGAGCCAACGAGTCCAGAGATCCCCACAATTTCGCCGCTGTGCACGGAGAAGTTCAGTTTGTGCTTGGGCCAGGCGGGCGTGACGAGATTTTTTACATCCAGTACGTTCTCTCCGCGTTCGTGTGGCGAGAGGGCATAGTACTGCGATACATCCCGACCAACCATCATCTGAACCATCGCATCGTGGGTGACGGCTTCGCGTTGCAGGGTGCCGGCATTTTCGCCGTCTCGAAGGACAAGCACACGGTCTGAAAGCAGCTTTACCTCGGCCAGCCGGTGTGAGATGTAAATGATACTCACTCCACGACTTTTTAAGTCACCAACGACTTCAAACAAGCGCTCAGTTTCGCCAGTTGAGAGGCTCGATGTCGGCTCATCCATGATGATGACGCGCGCATTAGATGAAACTGCTTTGGCAATTTCCACTAGCTGTTGCTGTCCGATGGAGAGCGTGCGCACCAACGTGTCCGGAGAAACGTTCAAGCCGATCTTTTCGAGCACCGCCGCTGACTTCTCATTGATGATGCGGTTATTGATCATACCCAAACGCCGCGGTTCACGGCCCAGGAATATGTTGGCGCCAACCGAGAGGTTGTCTGACAGGTTCAGTTCCTGGTGGATCAGCGAGATGCCAAGGTCTGTGGCTTTTTTGCAGGAATCGATTACAACGGCTTTGCCGTCGAGTATGGTTTGTCCTTCGTCCGGTAATTGGACACCGGCAAGAATTTTCATCAACGTACTCTTGCCGGCGCCGTTTTCGCCAATGACAGACAGTACCTCGCCCTGTCCCAGGCTTAGGTCAACCTGATGCAGCGCAACGACGCCTGGAAACCGTTTGGTTACACCCCGGACTTCGAGCAGGGGGGCAGCGTCTTGTTCACTCATTCGGATTCCGCCCGCAGTGCTTTGAGCTCTGTCCAGAATTCGTCGACATTTTCTGCCGTAATGGAGCGTGCTGGAATATCGATGAATTTGCTTTCGGGAATCACCGATTCATCACCCCGGGCGAGGGCAGCAAGTACGCGTACCGACTCATAGCCATACATGTACGGGTTTTGTACAACTGTGCCCTGCATGTAACCGTCTTTGATGGCTTGCAGGGTATCGTCTTCTTCATCGAACGCAATGACTTTGATTTGCCCGGTTTTGCCGGCTTCTTTAACGGCCTCAAGGCATTTCGGTGGATTGTACCCAAACAGTCCTACCATGGCATCCAGTTCGGGATACTTGGCAATAGCGTCTTCAGCCTGCGATTTAGCGCGTGCAAAATCAAACTGGTCCGTGCGTGTGTCGATGATTGTATATTTATCGCCAACGATAGGGCCGGTATTCGGATCGTTGGGGCGATTGATGTCGAATGGGCGGTCGAGGAGTTCATCAATAACGCCCTGTCGGCGCTGGTCAGCGTTCAATTGCCCGAGGCGCCCTACAAAGATCATCACCTCGCCACCATCTGGCAATGCTTCTTTTATCAGCTTGCCACACATACGGCCAGCTGTGTAATTATCCATCCCGATGTACAACTCGCGGTTGGTTTGCGGTGCATCGGAGTCGTGTGTGATGTATCGCGTTACCGACGCAATTTCGTTGAGGATGTCTACCTGGTTGGCCGGATCAATGGGGCTGACGGCCACCCCGTCGATGCCTTTGGCGAGGAGATCCTGGATCATACGTTTCTGGTCACCTGTGCCTTCAGGGGGCATCATGACGCTTACATCTACACCGAACTCTTTGGCACTGTCGTTGGCTCCTTTTTCTGCAATCACCCAGAAATCTGAGATGCCGTTGGTAACGTAGCCAACTTCAATGTTCTCTGCGGTGTCAGATTTTTCGCCGCATCCTACAAAAACCAACAGCAGGATAACGGTGAAATACTTGAACAAGTGTTGCTTCATCATAGAACTACACAAATTGGATTAGTGGAACGTTTTGCCGCCGTTAACAGCAAGGGTTTGTCCAGTGACAAAGGCAGCTTCCTCGCTGGCAAGGTAGAGGGCAGCGGCGGCAACGTCATTTGGAACGCCCCATCTGCCGGCAGGAATCGAGGCAAGATACATATCTTTCATCTCTTGTGGGTCTTTTTCGTGTCTTTCAACAGGAATCCATCCCGGAGAAATCATATTAACAGTGATTCCGTGCGGTGCCAGTTCATTTGAAAGGCTGCGAGAAAACCCAACCTGGCTCCCTTTTGCCGCAACGTATGCAGTGAACGGCGTGACGCCAAGCGAGAAGACTTCGCTGGTAATGTTGATAATCCTTCCCCATTGCTGTGCTTTCATGTGTGGTAAGCAGGCGCGGGTGAGTAGATAGGGGCTTTTCAAAAAGAAGTCGATCATCGACTGGTAAAATGCCCAGTCGTATTCCTCAATGGGGCGTTGTGGTTGGTCCGGTGTTGCGTTGGGAATCAGAATATCTACCGGCCCAAGGGTAGTCGCTATTTGCTCGTACATGCTGTTGACACTTGCCTCATCGGTCACGTCGGCTTGAACAAGCATTGTTGTTGCGCCTGTTTCCTGGAGTGCTGCATAAGCTGCTGTTGCGCGCGTTTGATTGTTGCTGTAGTTCATGACAACTTTTGCGCCCCGCGATGCAAAAGCCATTGCCATGGCTTTACCGAGGCCGGTTGTGCTCCCTGTAATCAGCACAACCCGGTTTTCCAGTGATGCAGACATTTGGTGGGTAGGTTTGAATGAAGGCCGGCCGGCGTAGCACCGGCGTCAGGCAGGATCGCGATGAATTACTACCAGCTTAGTTTAACGGCTAAAGTGCTTCTCCGCAATATTTACAAAAGACTGCATCGTGGTCGTGCCCTTCCAGGCTACATGCATGGCAGGATTTGGTCGAGGTAAGATCTGCATCCGCACGCGCAATTTCCACGCTGACGATCCCTGTGGGCACAGCCAGAATGGCATAGCCCATGATCATGACAACGGAAGCGAGGGCCTGGCCTATGGGGGTTTGTGGAGAAATATCGCCATACCCCACTGTGGTCATCGTAACAATCGCCCCAGTAAATACTTCGTGGGATACTGGTGAAGCCGTTTTCATCACTTTCGATGAAGTACATCAATGAGCCAAGGATAACAATGAGCGTGAGTACGGTGAAAAGAAAGACCGTGATTTTTCGCCGGCTTGCCCACAGCGCCTGGGTAAGGACTTGTGATTCGGCCATATACTTGGCCAGCTTAAGGATGCGGAATACACGTAAAATGCGGAGGAGCCGAATAACCAGCAGAAACTGTGTCCCAGGAATCAGGACGCTAAGGTACGTCGGAATTATTGCAAGAAGATCTACAAGGCCAAAGAAGCTGCGGGCGTATTTGCTCGGGTGGTCAACACTGACGAGACGGAGAATGTACTCGATGGTGAAAACGATGGTGAAAAACCACTCTGCAATGCGGATGATCTCGCCGTACGATGCCTCGATTGAGGCAACACTTTCCAGCATGACTGCCAGGACACTCAGTAGAATCAGCGTGATCAACAGGATGTCGAAGAACTTACCCGAAGGGGTGTCTGCTTCGAAGATCACTCGGTGAATGGTGTCCCGCCAGGCCGCTCGTGGCCTGCGCTGTGCCGGCTTGTTGTTCAAAACGGGGATACGATCTGGTTAGCTTCGAATTACTTAAACTGGCATTTCCAGGAAGCCTTCATTTACCAGTTCTACGAGCAAATCGATAAATGTGTCGCTTTCTAAAAACGTTGCCATGGTTTCTTTGGAAAGCGTTGGTGCTTCACAAAGCAGCGGTACACTTTCAGCTATCGGCGCTGGAAAAAGGAACGACATGCCGCTCACATATAACTGTGCGTCGCCGCTTTCTTCTGCAATGAATGCAAAGGTTGCGCCTGTAAAGCGCTGCAACTGTCCACCCTCTCCGAGATGTTGCCTGATGTCTGCTGCTGCTAAAGGCTCGTCCAGTGGATAAGCATATACATCGCGTTTAGGTTCTGATACGTATTGGCCAAACCATTCATCAATCATCCGTTCGTCTTGTAGTGCAGTTTGGATGACCTTGCGGACACGCTTCAGTGCCTGGCTGTCTATTTGGCTCGGATGGTCTGGTATTTTGAGGTCCGGGTCGCTATAGCGGAGCAGCGGATCGATGTGTTCAGCCACATAGCCCAGGTAACCTGAAAGAATCTCGCTGTGTGAGGGTGCGCGGAAGCCAACCGAAAACGTCATGCATTCGTTGAGTGCGACGCCTTTGTGCGCTACACGCGGCGGGAGATAGAGCATATCGCCGGGAGCGAGTACCCAATCTTCTTCAGGGCGGAAGTTTTGCAGCATACTCACGTCAAGATCTGGTACCAGGATTTCTTCCTGGATCGGATCATTCATGATTTGCCAGCGGCGGTGTCCCATTGCCTGGAATAGGAAAACATCGTAGTTGTCAACATGTGCGCCAACGCCCCCGTGTTCTGGGGCATAACTGACCATGACATCGTCCACGCGCCAGGACGGGACAAACCTGAAGTGGTCGAGCAGTTGGGCGATTTCGGGTACGTAGCGGTTTACTTCCTGGACAAGCAGGGTCCAGTGGGTTGCCGGCATGTCGTGGAAGTCTTCTTCAAAAGGTCCGTAGAGTAGTTGCCACGGGTAGTCGCCATCTTTCTCCAGAATAATGCGCGCCACAGCATCCTCGTCGCAAGCAATTTGCATCAAGTTTTCTTTGCCGATGGGCGATGTGAATTCTGATAAAGCACCTCTGATGAGGAGGGGCTTCTTTTGCCAGTATTCTTCGAGAAAGGCTTCTATGCTCAGGCCGCCGAGCAGCGTGTCCGGGATTGGCAATGTGCGCACGGTAGTAATAGGTTGCTTTGGGGATGCAGGAAAATGCAAAAAGGCAGATGCCAAATGCAAACAAATAAATCCTGATGGATTGATTTGTTTGCCGTTGAACGTTGCGGGTAAAAGATTTGGCCTTAACGCCTGAACATGTTCTCAGGCATGTAGACCCGACCTAGTACTTTGAAAAGCCCATACTGACGGGTTCTGGTGGTTCTTTTTCTCGCCAGCAAGGCCTGTAATCTTGCCTTACCTCCAGTAGGACGGCGATTACAGGCCTTGCTGGCAACAAAAATCCCACACCATTCAGCCGTCATTATGAACTTGTCAAAGTATCAGGTACAAACACAGATAAAGTATGGAGTTGTTCGTAAACCACGTTAAAGCAAACTTAATGGTGACAGGTTAAAAAAACCGTCAACCTGTAACCTGCAACTTTCAACAGCAAGCACGGCAATCCAACAGGATTGATGTGTTTGCACTTAGCTCATAAAGTAGGTGATGAGCTTGAAGAGCGGCCACAACAGCAACAGGACTGCCAGAATAGCAATATAGTTCAAACCAGCTTTCTGAACCGGAATCTCGTAGCCACAGTACGGACAAGTCTCTGTGTTTTTCTCTATATCAAGCGCACAAGATGGACATTCGATCATGACGTGAAGGTATCATCTGGTACTTCGTGGAGGACATGGTCGAGCATTTTGTCGTCATCGAAAATGAATTGCCCTGCAAAGGCTTTGCCTTCGATGAGTAAGGGGATCCATATTTCGTCGTCTTCCCACATTTCATCATATGGAACTGCGTCCAGATCGGCCCAAATGGGAATGGCTTCATCGGTTTCGATGGGTGTACCTTCCAGATCATTTGCCCGGAAAACGTGGACATGGATCGAGTACCCATCTACAAACTGAAATTTGAGTTCGCCGCGTTTCTCAGGGTTAAGCGGTGTGATGCCTAGCTCTTCCTGTGCTTCCCGAACCGCGCATGCAACGATGGTCTCATTGCCTTCGCGGCGGCCGCCCGGGCCATTAATCTTACCGGCACCCAGGCCTCGTTTTTTTCTGATCAATAAAATCTGGCCATCTTTGATGACGAAGGCAAGCGTAGCGGTATCTTTAGCCTGCCACGTTGTCCAGTCAATGTCAGTTAATGAAGCAGGAGGATTCATGCAGGAATATCTGTCGGTTGGGATTGGTGGGGGGCGAGTTCAATATACGCATCACACAGCGCGGTAAGCATGTCTTTGCGGTGACTCGCAATAATCATCAAGCTGCCTTCCTGTTTGAGCGCTTCGAAGCGACGGATGGCTGCGTCGAGGCTTTGTGTGTCGAGGCCACGGAAGGGTTCGTCCATCAACAAAACAGCCGGCTCGGCTACGAGGGCCATACCAATCTGTGTCTTTTTTAGCATCCCGCTAGAATAGGTACCAATCAAGTTGTGCCGCCGCTCGTCGAGCAGCAGGTCGTCAAAAATTTGATTGATTTGAACTGCACTTTGCTGTGTCCACTTTTCGCGCGAACGCAACGCGTATTCTAGCAACTCGACCGCGCTCATGTATTCTGGTAATGCTGATTCATCGTGGACAATACCCACATGTTGCAGGTAGGCGTACGGCGAATCATGGATTGACTTGCCACCAAAGTTGATGCTTCCACTTGTTGGAAACGACGTGACCGACAGCATCCGGAGCAGCGTGGTTTTACCAGAACCATTAGGGCCTGTGAGGCCGGTAGATGTGCCGGCGGCAAAGGTGTAGGAAAAATCCTCAATCACAGCTTTTCCTTGCCCGTACTGCTTGGACACATTGGATACAGTCAGATCGTGTTGCGATTTAGGTGGCAAAGCGGGTTCTCTGAAATTTGTGATTAAAATAGGTGACACCCCAGGCGGCCAGGAAGGCAAGGGTTATGTCGATACCAACCCAGAGTCCTACCATGGCATACGAGAGTTGGCTGGAAAACAGTGCAACGGCAAGGAGCGCCAGCCCCGCCGGCATTGTCCAGCGGAGATTGACAAAAAAACGGGTCATGCTCCAGCCGGTGCGGGACTGGAATGTGGCCTCAATCAGGTTGGGCGCAAGCTTTGGCTTTGTAAGGGTGTAGATGGTTAAATTTTTGACAACCAACAGCACAAACAAAAAGGCTGAGTTTACAGCGGTACCCGGTGGGTTTTGGGTAGACATGATCCAGTAGATCACAACCCCTACCGTCATGAAGCGTCCCACAGGCAAGACGCGGTCGAATTGTAGCAAGCTGGCCCAGGTGTGTGCCCGCCATTTTTGCGGGACCCAGTACACAGCATCGTATGCAACCGGAGCGCGATCTGAAATACTGATGCTGCCGCGTTTAAATAACTCGTTGTAGAAGGCATTCGAGTGATAATAAAACCGGTCGAATACGGGCCGCATCCTGGTTGCACGCCAGAGTGTCCATGCAAGCCACAGGACGGCCGGTACCAGTATGAGTGGCCCCGGTACAAACTGTTGGAGCTTGAGACCCGCAACCAGCGGCAGAATACCAATGACAAAGACACGTGTAGTTGCTGAAAGCGCGGGCAGTAAACCCCGTGGAAGCGGTGGTTTGATGGTTGGATTATATTCGACGAGCTTGTCCCAGGTATGACCGGCATTGCCTTCCTGCCAGGCCTGGGATTTGGGGCCAATGGTGTAATAATGCAGAAAGCTGTAGAGTCCGGTTGCGATAATAACGAGCCAGGATAGCAGAATGAGCCATACCTTTGTCGGCAAATCAGCAGCGAAGTTTCCGGGTTCATATAACGCAACAACAAGCGGGGGCAGTAACAGGCAAAGAATGATCGGTAGCCATTGCCTGAAGCGGTTTTGGAAGAGGCGTTTGGGCGAAGTGTTTACCAACTGGTGGAAAGGAAGGAGCCGGTCAGGGATGAGGGCCCCCGGCATAGACGTGGCAAATACGCAGATAGCAAAGAGCGCACAGTAAGCCACCAGTTTGATCCGCGTCTCCATGTCGACGTTGCCAGAAATCACGACGCTGATATAAGCAAGTGCACAGGTCATCAGCAGAAATAATACACTGTTGATGGTTTGTGCAGGCTGTTTTATGCGCAGAGAATCAGACACCAATGCCGGCTCTTGTTGGAAGGCGAGTTAACGGATGCGCCGAGTGTACGAGATTTGATGCTTGGGGGTTCTGCCTGCGACTAAAAATGTCGCCCGTTCGATTGCTAGATCAGAAGATGAAGCGCGAGCGAATCGATCGTCCTGGACCTTGGTCGTGCTGGTAGGAGGATTTAATTACCAAGGGTTGCTTTGCTAAAATACGGTGAGGCAGAAACCGACGGGGTTGTTCGGCTTTGCAGTACGTTATCAGGAAGAATTCCTTGCCCGGCGGGCACGCGCACAGCAAGGTGCAGTGTGTGATCCCAGCGACCTTTAGGTAGATTGATGAAGGCATACATTACAAGCGAACTGAAAAGTGTGCTGCGCGCGTTCGAAGACGTGCCGGCTGATTTTGAAATTGAGCTGGAAACACCTCAGAATGCAGACCATGGCGATCTGTCATGCAACGCCGCCATGAAACTCGCCCGTTTCTTGCGAAAGCCACCCCGAAGCATCGCAGAAGATTTGGCAACGCGTCTGCTCGAAAAGCCTATCGATCCACAGCGTATCAGTGGCATCGAGGTAGCTGGTCCCGGTTTTCTGAATTTTAGATTTGCCAGCAGCTATCTGACCGACGGACTTGCGCAGCTACTCGAGGCTGGTGATACCTATGGGCGGACGCAATACGGCGCCGGCCAGACGGCCATTGTTGAATATGTAAGTGCAAATCCAACCGGTCCGCTTACCGTCGGGCACGGACGTAACGCGGTCCTTGGTGACACCCTGGCCAATTTGCTGGACTGGATCGGGTACGATGTGACGCGGGAATACTATTTCAACAATGCCGGCCGGCAAATGCGCGTTCTCGGGCAGTCGGTTCGTGGCCGCTACCGCGCGCTTGTCGATAAAGATGAGCCGGTCAAGGAGATCGAAGTGAATGAAGGCGAAAAAGTCGAGGTGCCGGCTTCGTTTCCCGATGACGGATATCTTGGCGCCTACATTACTGATATAGCTGCCTCACTCGTTGAAAAGCATGGCGATGCATTGCTTGACGAGGAAGATGAAACGGTCTTTAAAGAGGCTGCAGAACAAGCCATCTTCAAAGAAATTGAGTCGACACTGCTGCGGCTTAATATCAAGATGGACACGTTCTTCAATGAGAACACCCTGTACGATTCAGGAGCCGTTTGGGATGTTGTAAAGCAGTTCAAAGAAAAAGAATTGGCGTACGATGCAGACGGTGCCACGTGGTTCAAGACTACGGCTTTTGGGAAAGACAAAGACACGGTCCTGATCAAAAGCACCGGCGAGCCGACCTATCGATTGCCCGATATCGCATACCACGCCAACAAGTTTGAACGCGGGTTTTCCAAAATCATCGACATTTTTGGTGCTGATCACATTGCTACGTACCCCGATGTATTGAGTGGCGTGGAAGTGTTAGGCCATGATAAGTCTGCCGTTGAAGTGGTGATTTATCAGTTTGTAACGCTGGTGCGCGGCGGCGTCCAGGTAAAGATGAGTACACGTAAGGCGACGTATGAAACGCTGGATGATTTGATGGATGAGGTTGGGGAAGACGTAACCCGCTTCTTCTTTCTCATGCGTTCGCCCAATACACACCTTGAGTTCGATCTGGATTTGGCCAAGCAGGCTCGGGAGAAAAATCCTGTGTTTTATTTGCAGTATGCACACGCCAGGATCTGTTCGATCATTCGCAAAGCGCAAGAGGTTGGCTTTGAATTCACCGACGACGTCGACCTTGCGTTGTTGAAGCATCCTGCAGAAGAAACGCTCATCAAAGCGCTGCTCGATCTGCCTCGTATGGTCGAAAGCGCAGCGCTCTCGAAAGAACCACACCGACTGATTAACTATCTCAATGAAGTGGCTACGTGCTTCACACGGTTTTATGATGCTTGTCGGATTGTTGGAGAGGAGCCTACAGTTGCTTCCGCTCGCATGAAGCTCGCAGATGCCACGCGTATTGTGTTACGGAATGCATTGACAATGCTTGGGATTTCTGCACCGGAAAAAATGTAGGTAGTATGAGCAAACGGATCAGTCTGACAGGATTTATCCGTTTGCTGTTGAACGTTGCAAGTTACGGGTTGAAGGTTGCTGGCCTTTTACCGTTGAATCTGCTTTCATCGGGGGTGAACAACTCTCAAAATTTATTTGTTTGTGCATAGTATTGGGTATTGGATATGAAGGTGGCTTTTCAGGGGGAGTTGGGGGCGTACAGTGAGGAGGCTGTGCACGCGTTATTTCCGGGCGCGGATGTGCATCCCAAAATCTCTTTCGACGATGTATTTAGCAGCGTAGAAAGCGGGGCCGTTGATTGTGGCGTGATTCCGATAGAAAATTCCCTTTTCGGGAGCGTACATGTCAACTACGATCTGTTGCGCCGGCACCCGCTGGTCATCACGGGAGAGTGGCACCTGCGCATCCAGCACCACTTGCTCGTAAACAAAGGCGTTCGCCTGGATGAAGTCACGCATGTGTATTCACATCCGCAGGCGCTTGGGCAATGTCAGGATTTTATTCGCGAACATCTCGGACGTGCTGATGTCGTGCCGGCGTATGACACTGCGGGGGCAGCCAAAATGGTTGCAGAGCAAGGCGTGCGTGGGCAGGCTGCAATTGCCAGCAAACGCGCCGGCGAAAAGTATGGGTTGGACTTCCTTGCCAGTGGCATTGAAAGCGACCATCAAAATTATACGCGGTTCCTTGCATTGCAAACGCCAGCGCGTGCCGCTTCACAGGCAAAAACAAAGCAGAAAGATGGAACGGAATCTGCCGATGCCAGCATGAAAACATCGGTTATGTATGCAGTCAAAGAAAACGTGCCGGGTGCGTTGTTCAAAAGTCTGGCTGTATTTGCATTGCGTGATTTGGACCTGTTCAAAATTGAGAGCCGGCCTTTAATTGGCAGTCCAGGCAAATACGTCTTTTACATCGACCTCCAGGGTACAGCAGATGAGGAGCGGGTAAAGCGTGCACTTGGCCACCTTGGGGAAATTGCTGCTGATGTCAAGGTGCTCGGCTCGTATCCCTGTGCTGAAATTGGTGGGTAACAGGTTGTTGCACGAATCACTTCATGGCCTGTCTTTGGGTTGGTATGTTCGCAACGACAGATAGTTAAATAGCTTTTCTGTTCGCCAGACCCAATAAATTTGGATTTCTGGGCACTTCTGAGCAAATTAGGCATTGTATGTGCGTTAACTCCTATGCGAATACCTGCATGTTAATGTCAGTGCATTTTTGCTATATCGCCTGATCAATCAATAGCATTTTCTGATCGTGTCTTTTCTCCCTTACAGTTTGCGTGAAGGCCTTGCCGGCTTCCGCAGGGCAAAATTTGCTACGTTTACTTCAACAAGCGCCATGGCAGTTGCCCTGGTTCTCATTGGTTTGTTTGCGATCCTTAGCTACCAGGCCGGCCAGGTTTCTGAGTGGTTGCGGGAGCGTGCAGGTGAACTTGAAGTGTACCTCGACGACAATATCGAGGTGGCCCGTGCGCGTGCACTCCACGAGCGTGCCAGCGCAACCTTTGGGGTGCTCAAGGCTGACTACATTTCGCCCGATCAGGCTACCCAGATTTTCCAGGAAGAGTTTGGTGAAGGGGCTGAGGTATTTTTCGATGAGCCTTTCCTCCCGTCGTCAATCCGCGTCCAGGTGGAATCGCGGTATACAAATCCTGATAGTTTGAACGCGCTAATTTCAGAATTTGAAAGCTGGAATCGTGTGAGCGAAGTGGTATTCAACGAGCCGGTGCTTGCGAAAGTGCATCAAAACCTGAATATGCTCAACTCTACAGGTTTGGTGCTGGGCTCTATTGTTATTCTTGCAGCAATTTTCCTTGTGGCCAATACCATCCGGCTTACCATCTACGCCCGCCGCTTGCTCATCCGTACCATGAAACTGGTTGGTGCTACCGACACGTTTATTCGCCGGCCTTTTATTGTTGAGGGCGTATTGCAGGGCCTTATTGCCGGCATGATCGCCAGTATCCTCGTTATCGGGGTTTACTCGTTACTTTCTGCCTATCTGCCGCAGCTAGCGTTATCAAAAGTCCTGACCATCATATTGGTGATAGGCGTAACCCTGGCCGGCGTAGCCCTGGGCTGGATCGGATCTGCCTTTGCCGTTCGGCGCTTTATCCGCAACGTCCAGCTGCATTAGGCTGAAAGTTGAAGGTTACTTATTGCAGGTTATTCTGACTCGCCAAGCATTGCCGTCTCAACCAAACGGACCTCTAACTTTCAATCTGCAACTTGTACCCGCAACCAAATCAAGCCAGTAGATTGATTCGGTTGCATATGGCGTATTCGTGCGTTAGATGCGTCTTGGTCCAACGCTTCTTCTCAGTTTAGGCAACTCAGTTTAGGCAACTCAGTTTAGGCAACACCCACAGGGCCCTGGTTTCTGATCACCCATTCCATCGCATGGCGCAGTAACTCACGTCCACTTTTTAGGCCGAGTTTGTTCTTGATGCGCTCCACGTGTGACTCAATCGTCTTGATGCTCAGGTTGAGGCGGTCTGCAATTTCCTGGTGCGATAAGCCCTCACCGATATATTGGAAGACCTGAAACTCGCGATCACTCAGGGTAGCAACCGGACTGTCTTTGGTTGGCTTTACGAGGCCTTGAAGCAGTCGTTTTGAGATCTGCTCACTCACGTAGACGTGCCCTGCTGCAACTTTACGAATGGCGTTGAGCACCTTGGCTGGCGCCTCTTGTTTCATGATGTAGCCCGATGCGCCGGCACGTAGTGTACGTTCAGCGTACAGGTTTTCATCGTGCATGGATAGCACAATGATGGCTGCCTTGGGCAGATGATTTTGGATGATGTGAATGAGGTCAAAGCCGCTCGTTTGGTTGAGCGACAAGTCCAATACAACGACCTCTGGATTGCTTTCTAAAAGTTTGTCAAGCGTCGAATCGCCACCATCACTTTCCCCGCAAACTTCCATGTCAGCTTCCCGGTCGATCATCCGTTCCATGCCTTCTCGCACGATCGGATGGTCATCGATAAGAAAAATTTGAATTGCCATTGCGATCTGGGGATATAAATATAACTAATTAAGATACAGCCAGCCGCCGGATTCGTCCATAGCGTAAACTAGCTATATTTAGCGTTAATTACTTTTGAACCATTTTATGATTGTTGAATTTGCATCGCACAGTTGTGCCTTGGTCCGGCTTTGTGTTTATGCTGAATGAAGCACCAATCACACGCGCCCGGTAGTTCATAATGCGAAGCCCATGACCGTCTGATTCTGACAGGGGATACGAAAATCCTTTGCCGTTGTCTACGATAACCAGTTCGGCTTTGCCATTGGTTTGAGTAAGCGACACGTCAATCTGCGTAGGGCTGGCGTGTTTCACTGCATTGTTGATAGCCTCTTGCCCAATTCGGTACAATTGAACAGCCGTTTCTTCGTCCTCTATACTAAATCCTTCATCACAGGTAAACGGACAGGAGACACCAAATGTGTTTTCCGTATTTAACGCAAGTTTTTCCAGGCCGGCGCGAATACCGTGCACTTCGAGTGTAACTGGATTGAGGCCCTCCGCTAACATGCGGGTCTGACTGATCGCTTGCTCGACCAACTGGCTGATATCACGGTTTTGCTCAGCGCAGTCCGGATTGAGTTCGTCCAGGTCGCGCTGCAAGCCGGCAATCTTGAATCCTATACCCGTGAGGAGTTGCCCAAGTTCATCGTGCAGGTCCTGCCCAATGCTGCGTTGCTGTCGCGCACTGATATCAATGATTGTCTGCTGTAGTTGCCGCTCTTCGGTAATATCGCGAATAACCGCAAGCGCAGATCCAACTTCTTCTTTGGTAGACTCAGGAGCAATTAACGCCTGGAAATGCTTCATGCTGCCGCCCGGGTCTTCCTGCTGGAAATCCAGCTCATAAGCCCGCTTCTCTTTGATCACTTTTTGAATGGTAGAGATCCATTCTTTGTTAAGGTCTGGCGGGCAGCCAAACGAATAGGCATCCAACTGCGTGAACTCATCCATCGTCATTTTGGACGACTCGAGCACCGTTTTGTTGGCGAATTTCATTTTCAGGTCAGCACCAATGCGGAAGATAGCGTCTGGGATCGTATCCGCTATGGTTTGGAGCTCGATGGAGCGTGCCTTCAGATTGACTTCATTTCTGTTTTTTACAATGGCCAGTGTGATATGATTGGCAATACGAGCGACAAACTGCTTGTCGCCGGCCAGCATTTCGGGTGCTTCATCGAAAAACACAGTGAATTTCCCGATCAGGGTGTCCTTGTGGATCAATGGGAAGGTGCCCAGACTGGTAATGCCCTCTTTTGCTGCATCTTCAGCAAGTGGCCCCAGGGTGATGTTGAATTCGCTTTTGTTGGCGCAAATTGCCATACGGTCTTTTTCGGTGCCATGCCATGGGCATTTGGCGATCATGGCTTCTCTGAAGGATTCAGACAAACCATCGTGGAAAACAAATGCTGGTGTTTCCGTTTGCGGATCGAAGACGATAACGGCAATCCTGTTGGCACCGATAGCTTTCTTGGTGCCGTCAGCAGCGGTCAGGTAAATCGAATCGAGGCTTTCCCCTTTGTTTACTGCATCAGCGATATTGTAAATGGCTTGCAACTGGTTCATGCGTTGCTGCAGTTGTAATTCGGCTTCTTTTCTGATGGTAATCATTTGTGATGTACCAATCATGCGCGTAGGATTGCCGGCTGGATCGTTGTACAATTTGCCGCTTGTTTGCCACCAGTCGAATGCGCCTGTTTCATCGATGAAGCGATGTTCGATATACAGGGGTTTGTTTTTCTCGATGCATTGCATGATCTGGAATGATGCTTTCTCCTGATCTTTTGGGTGAAAGCTTTGCATAATTGACTGCATCGAATTGAATTTCTTCGCTTCAACACTATCGATGGAGGTTGGGATATTGTGGATAACGTCGCCAGTTGTCAAATCCACGTCCCACACAACCAGACTCGCGGCATCCAGCGCAAGTCGCAGCCGCTCTTCACTCACTTCCAATGCTTCCTGGATTTCCTTGTAAGCGCTCATGTCTGTAGAAATCGCGACAAAGCCGTCGTAGTCACCCTGATTGGTGTACAGCGGAGAGGCGCTCATGAAGATTGGGAAGGAGGTTCCGTACAGGGTGTGTGCGGTCATCTCACCGATCCACTGTTTCCCTTTTTGCAACGTAGCGATTACGCCTGGATGTCCTTTGATGCGTTTATTGTCGGGCAACAAATTGGAGATGTCTATCTTGTCACCATCAGCATGGTCGATGCCAAATGCTTTTTGCGCAGCCTTATTCAGATACGTTAGTTCTCCAAATTTATTCTGGGCGACAATGTTCTGCCCAATTTTATCTAGCAAATTCGCCTGAAAACGGATTAAGTCTTCTTTGTGCCGTCGCTCGGTGGTATCCAGGGCTGCGCCAATCATCTGGCTGGGGTTACCGTTCTCGTCATACATGATCTGGCCTACAGACAGTTGCCAGAAATATTCACCCTGATTGTCGCGCATCATAAACTCCTCCTCATAACGAACGCCATTGGTGATCGCATTGGTGATGCTGTTGATCACCCGGTCTTTATGGTCGGGGTGGAGACGGGCGATAAAGTCTGAATACCCTGTGACCTGGCTGCATGCCGTGTCATGGATGTTTTCTGAGTGATTGACCGCTTCGGCTCCGATTTCCCACTCCCATACCTGAATGCCGGCAATTTCATTGGCAATGCGCAGGCGCGCCTCGTTTTCCTGTAACGCTTCTTCAGCGACCTTTCGCTCGTGAATACAGCGGCTGGTGCCAGACAGACGTACAGGTTTGCCTGTTTCATCGAACTGGGCTTTACCCTGCAAATACCACCAGCGAAGCTCTCCGGATCTGGTGTATCGCCTGTACTCAATGTTGAAGCCTTTTTTCGAGTCGTAGCTTTCCTCTATCGTTGCTTGCATACCTGGCAGATCGTGCTCATATATGCACCGCGCAATCTGTTCTCGATTGATGCCTTCTATAAATTCGTATTCCTGTTGGAGGCTTTCAGGCACAACCAGCGAAGAGGTGTTCGTAATAAGATCAACATCCCAGACAACCGTGTTGGAGGCTTTGGTGGCGATACGGATGCGTTCTTCAGCCTGCTGGATTTCCTGCTCGGCTGTTTTCTGTTTCGTGACATCCAGTATGGTGCCAACAATCGCCGGCTTGCCGTTGTAGGCCGCTGAACCAAACGTCGCAAGTCCCCAGCGTGCGTCGCCGGCTTTGTGCGTTAACTCCAGGCTCACTTCAAACGACGTGATTTCGTCGCCGGTTGAATCGATGTTGAGTAACAGATCTTGCGAACCAGCACTTGCCAGGGTGCGTGGTGCTATAGCGAGCAACTCCTGGTGCGTATAACCGGTCAGGCTCGTTGCTGCGTGGTTGGCAAAGACAATTTTATTATCCTGAAAAATGAAACATGCAAGCGGTGCAGAGTAGGCAAATTGCTCGAATAGATTTACGTGATCCGATATAGCCTGCTGTTGCTGACGGTAAGCTTTTAATGAATGTTGATGGAGATTAACAGCAACCAGCAACGCAACGCCATAGAGAAAACTGGAAACGCTAAAACCGAGAGGGATTTGCTGATAACTTGCGATGGTGAATCCGCGATCAATAAAAATATTGACCACGGTGAACAGGATGATTGCCGTCAAGGTGATCAGGCGCCAATCTTTGGTGTTGCGTAACATCTGCATGGCCTTCAGAAGTGCGATCAAGCGCAGGAGAAGGCTGGTAAACATAAAAGCTAGTGACATCAGCTCTGGTTTTTAACCTCTAAAGAGAGGGGCACGTGGCTGCCTGGAGCGCGGCATTGTGTTGAAGTTGCCGGGCGGGAAAGCTCCCGCGTGCTAAGAGGAATTGGTACTATACAGGATAATCATGAACCATAAAGGGCGCAATAGTAGTTTAGCGCATATCTTTGCAGACCTCTCAAGTGCCCTGACTCATGCAGATAGGTATCGTTTACGACGTATTTTCGTCTTATCCATGGCAATCCAACGATCCGGTTGATGCGGATGCCGAGTTTGAACCCATGGCAACGGTTGACGCAATTGCTGCTGCCCTGGAAACGCTTGGCCATGAACCGGTGCGTATCGGTACAGCAAGAGAACTGCTTGCACAATTGCCTCATCTTAGAGTCGATGCGGCTGTGAATATTGCAGAAGATGTACACAGCAGGAACCGAGAAGCGTACGCTCCTATATTGTTGGAGTTAGCAGGTGTTCCGTTTCTTGGATCCGATGCACTCACCTTGTCGCTTAGTCTCGACAAAGCCTGGACCAAAGACTTGGCGCTGGCTGCCGGCGTCCGCACACCGGCCTACGCCGTGTATGCTGCTGAAGATGCCGACAAGATAGCAGAAGCGCCGGCGCCGTTCCCACTCTTTGTTAAGCCGCGCTATGAAGGCTCATCAAAAGGCATTACGGCTGCCAGTAAGGTGAACTCGCTTGATGCGTTGCGAGCGCAGGTAAACGCAACTGGTTTAGCGTATAAGCAAGACGTGCTTGTGGAGGCGTTTGTAGCGGGTGGTGGAGAATTTACCGTGGCTGTCATCGGCAATGATCCACCCGAAGTATTGCCGGCGCTGCAACGTGCCGTAGAGGTTGAAACTGAAATTGGCTTACATGCCCTCGACCGGCGTGGATTTAAAAACCCGGAGTTAGCGTACAAGCTTGGTGGGGCACTGGACCCCGAACTCGAAGCACGGCTCCAGCGTGATGCACGTGCTGTCTACGAAAAACTTGAATGTAAAGACTTCGCCCGATTAGACTTTCGCGTCGACGCCGCCGGCGATCCCTGGTTTTTAGAGATCAATCCGTTGCCAACGTTTGCACCAGATGGCACATTTGCTATCCTTGCTGAATTGATGGGACAAACCTATCCCACCTTTCTTGCCGATGTGCTTGGTCGGGGATTAGAGCGAATAGAAGCCAATAAGCGGGATGTAAGTGGTTGAAATAGACAGGTTGATAAAGACATGGAGATAAATAACAATCCCGATTGGGAAAAGTGGATGTGGCAAATGCGCAATCGGGTGCATAACCTGGAGCGCCTTACGCAATACATAAATCCGATTGCGGATGAGATTGCTGCCATTGATGCAACGCAAGGTATCTTCCGCTGGAATATCACGCCGTACTATGCGTCTTTGATGGATCCCGATGACACCACATGCCCTGTACGCCGGCAAGTTGTGCCTCGCATGTCAGAAATGCAGCCCGATATTGTGGGTGTTGTAGATCCTCTCGAGGAAGTGGCGCACTCTCCTGTCAAAAACTTGATCCACAACTATACCGACCGGGTTGCCTTTTGCGTGACCGCAGAGTGCGCCATTTACTGCCGCTACTGTTTGCGCAAGCGGATGGTGGGGGATGCGGAGCAGTTCATGAACAAATCCGAACTGCAGGATGCCATCGATTACATTGCCGCCCATCCTGAAATTAAAGATGTACTCCTGACTGGAGGAGATCCGCTTACCTTCAATGAGAAAAACCTGGAGTGGATTATTTCCAGGTTGCGTGCCATACCCCATGTGGGCGTCATTCGGATAGGCTCCAGGTTGCCTGTAACCTTGCCTTATCGCATAACCGATGCATTATGCGAGATGCTCGAGAAGTATCACCCGATCTGGGTGAACACCCATTTTAACCACCCCAAAGAACTCACGCCGGCAGCCGCCACAGCCATCGATAGACTGCTTCGCGCGGGCGTGCCTGTTGGGAATCAAACCGTATTGCTCCGCGGCATAAACGATGATGCGGAGACGATGCAGCAGTTATTGGAAGGACTTGTGCAGATGCGTATACGACCGTATTACCTGTACCAGGCACAACTCATCGGGGGGACCGCTGCTTTTCGTACGTCCATTGAAAAGGGATTGGAGATCATGCACGCGCTTCAGGGCCGGCTAACCGGCTTTGCGATTCCTCGCTATGTGCTGGATACGCCTTACGGGAAGGTGCCGCTGGATGGCTCTTATATTCTCGGGAGAACGGGCGATCACGTTGTCATGCGCTCATACCAGGGGCCGCTTTGGGCCGAGCCAAACCCGATACCGGAAGGCGAAGAAACAACGTATGCGCTGCCTGAAATAGCAATGCCCGAAGGAACGAAGACCATTCCGACGGGCGCTGCAACGTTTGTCCCATTACCCGTAGTGTAGCGCTACTTGAGCAGGCTCATCATTTTTGAGATGCTACCCTGTGCCGTTTCGATGCGATACATGTAGAGGCCACTTGGTAAATCGCCGGCTTCAAACGTGACTTCGTGTGTACCGGCTGCCTGCAACCCATCAACCAACACAGCGACCTCCCGGCCGAGTACGTCGTATACCGCAAGCCGCACCCGCATGGATTCCAGCAAGCCGTAACTGATTTGCGTGACCGGATTAAATGGGTTGGGGAAGTTTTGCGCGAGCGTATAGAGCGCCGGTAACTCATCGCCGGCTTCACGCTGCGCACCGCCAAATGTGATGTTCTGGATGTCCATCGTGAACGGTTGCGCTGTTTGTCCATCACCCAGCGCGTAGAAGGCAAGCAGCGTGATGTCGTCGGCTTTGAACGGTCCGTCATACGCGCCTTCTTTACGCATTTCACTAAAACTGATGCTATGGCGCTTGGGCGTTTCGGTGAGCTCAAACGTAAAACCATATTGGTCCCACGTTTTGATGCTTGATTTCTCCGCGATGAGCCGAACGCTTCCGGTGCCTGATGCTGTAAAGGAAAGGTAGCTGTAAGCCGAGAGATCGACGCCCTGGCCATTTGGCTGGAGGTATCTGAACAAGCTCACCCAGTTTTTGACCTGGCCCCGGATGGTACCTGAGCGCTCTACGACATACCGGTCAAAACCATACAGTTGATGGTGTGAGGTCGTGAAGAAGTCATCAACAGAAGATTCCTCACCCGTCGCGTAGCTCCAGGTGCCGTCAGCATGGTAGAGTTGGTCCAGACTGTTTGAGGCCTTGTGCTCCACCGTAAGAATAGCGTCAAAGATAGAGCCAACATCAAGCGAGATCTCGGCATAAGGGAAATCCGCTGATGGTTTGTTCAGGTCGATGGTCTGCTCGAAAGGTGTTCTAATGTTTTGTGCTGCGTCTGCTTCGGTAGCAGATAGCGTACCGCGGATCGTCACTTGTGTTGCGCCGGCCCGATTTACGAGGCGTAAGTTGATCGCCCCCTGTGAATACGAACCATCAGCAACAAAGACTTGTGGTGCGCTGACTGCGCTGTTCTGGTAGACCAGGGGTGCGTTTTGCGCCAGCGAATTGAGGAGATCTGCTACTACGCCGGCAGTGAACATCGGCGAAACACCCCACACCTGAATGTTAATCACTTCGCTGCCGGCTGGTACTTCGTATTCATCGGGCGAGAAGCGGCTATCAATCGTGTAGGTGTTGCCCGAGCGGTAGGCAACAAAACTAATGGCATAGTCGATAGCACCCGTACTGTGACGCAACTTGGAGAGTACGAAGTTGTGGTCATTGATAGACACAATCCGGACGTCTTCCAGTTTGCCACCACCGAGGCGGTCGCATGAGACCTTTGTGTGGTCGTACAACTCGCCGGTAGGCGATGCTGTACTGAAAATTGCACCGAGCCGGCGTCCGTCAACTTGCAGATAGTCGACCGCCAGGACACCCGTGGCGTTTGTGATGCCGAGCAAGTCGCGTGGCGATACCTCGTAAGCTAGCGTTGTATGCGGACCTTCAGCTGGGATAGCACTACGGAGGTCATCAAGGCCACTGCCGGCTTTTGCCAGGCGTACAGCATTTTCTGCCGTAGGGGTAAATAATTGTGGTGTAGGTGCCTGGAGCAGCGAAGCGCGTTGCTGGGCGTCAATGCGGCGATTGAAGAGCCGACGTGCAAGCTGCGTAGCCATCGTGCCTTCACTTTCAATACCCCCATCACCGCCGCCTGAGCTTTCGCCGGGGGTAACAGCCGCAGTATCCTGGTCGTCTTCATCAGGTACGTTATTGCCCGGCGTAGAGTCCGGGTCGTACGCATCGCTGGTCATGATTTCGACGACATTCTCTACCGCAACCCCTGTGTCCACAGATGCATCTACCGTACAGGATGCGGAAGCTCCCGCTGCAATGGCATCAACGGTAGCCCGAACCAGCTGTTGGGTTTCCCCTGCACCATTGACAAAACTGCTTACTTCCAAATTTGAAATACCAGCATCACAGCTGTGTGCTACGTAGCTGAGTCCAATTGGCACGCGGTCATCGATGGTTACCTGGGTTGCTTCGTCTGGTCCCTGGTTGACGAGGTCGAGTGTAAACGTGACCGTTGCACCGCTATCGGGTGCGGCGTTGTCGACAGACTTGGTGATTTCCAGGTCGGCAACCGCATCGGGCGCAAAGACGATGTTATCCAGCGCGCCGGAGCCTTCGCGCACCACCGTCATGGTGCGCACACCGGAGACCGTAAGATTACCACCCAGGGGCATGGCCGGCAACACGGCTTTGCCGTTATCGCCTGTAACAACCGGATTTGCAAAACCTACTGCAGTACCTGTTTCGTCGTAAAAGTCCACTTGAAGGGTTTCTGCACCTTCTACATCCAGGGTTGTGAGTTCGACGATCGTAACGTCGGTTGGGAAGGTAAAGGTAACTGTTGTGTTGCCGCCAAAATCTCTTGGGTCAGCAACCGGGCTGCTGGTCAGGTCGCTGCAAAACTGGTGCACTACGAGCAAGTTGCCAAGCGCTGTGTTGTTCTCATGTGCGCTGCCGGCTGCACCGCCATCCCCTTCACCCGGTCCACCAAACGATGCGTTCGGGGTGCCGAGGTCGTCGTCGCCACCGGAGCAACCACCAGGGCAAGACGAATCAAAAATGATGGCTGCGTTTCGTGTTGGGCAGGAGGGGTGCAGGGCCGTTACCTCAATGCCGCCGTAGCCTTCCGAGCCGGCAACATAGGTTAAGATCTCGCCCGTGGCATATTGCTCAAAATCGATAACCTGCGTTTGGCTCCTTGCGTGCTGGGGTACCAGGACAAAAAAGATGGTAAGCAGGCCGATCAGGCAACAGGTATATGATCTGATGTTGAGGGGCATGGTTTTATGTGCGAAGAATCCTGCGAAGGCGCAGTTTGCTACAGCCTTTTGCGGGATTTGTGTAATTTTTGGATGCTAACGGATTTTGCTACGTGTAGAAAGGTGGCGTATAGTCTAAAGATCGTCTGGTTTGAGAGAATCCTTATCCATTCAAATTCCGGACCACAAAACGGAAAAGCGTAGGTTTTGCGTCGCGGCGTGAATTACTGATTATTAATAATAGTTGCGCAAGGATACGCGCGTCTAAGAGTTTCTACTAATATACAGAATAAAAGATTTCCAAATTTTGTTGTAGATCCATGGGAATTCCGTGTCCTGACGCATAAAATTTTAAATTGGGCCGGCAATGGATCAGAACGGGCGGTTTCTGACTTTAATGGCAACTGTTCGATCACTTACCCGGTTGACATCGCCAAATGAGGCTAGTAGATTTTAGCATCTTGTTGCGTGATGTTGTCTGTAATCCAGAACCTTTCGGGTACCCCGGTGCCACGCAGTATGAATAAGACGACGGGCAGGCGCAGACGCGCCTTGTATGGCACTTCTACCTACTCATTTCTCTTATGAGCGGCACTTTAGCAATCATACTACTCATTATCGCTGGCATCCTGATAGCATTAGGCGTTCTCGTCTTCTTAAATAACCGTCGAGGTGCAGGTGCTACTTCGCAGTCGTATCAAACGGCTTCCTTGAATCGCACCCCTGAAGAAGAGCTCAGTGCACTTGGAATTCTAGAGATCAAACCAAGAGCAGTCGGTGCACGAGGCGATGACGGGGAGGTAGAAATTATTGATGTAGAAGATGAGGGAGAAGCCGCATATGAAGAGGCTGAAGTTGAAGAAGAGATCGCAGAAACAGTGGATGACGTTGAGGTAACGGATAGCGACGATGAACAGGTGTTGGATGACCCATCCGAAAGAGACGATGTTACTGAGGACGAGGCCGCGGTTGCAGAGGATGATGTTTTTGGCGTGCCAGATGATGTGATTGCAGATGAAACACGTAAGAGTGGCGTGTCTCGCCGCGAAGCTTTGTTTAGAATGCTGAACGCCGTCCAGGCATCTGTTGATGGCTATACAGCATGTTTGATCAATCGGGACAACGCCGGCCGCTGTCATGTCGAAGCGATTGTTAGCCAGAACCCGCAGGCCTTGGGTTCAAAAAGTCTCCAACTCGATCACCTGCTTGATGACCTGGCGCCTGCCGGCACAGCCGTGGTGGTCAAAGACATGGATCCTAACAAATCGGCCATGGATGAACTGGGCTATTACAACACCCCGGTAGCCATTCGCCAGGTGGCCATTGCGCCGATCAAAGCGCCCGGTGATGAAGCCTCGTATTACCTGTTGGTGGATGCATTGGGTTGGCAAGACCTGGATGACCCGTGGCAACGGTTGATGATTGGGCAGTTTGCCACGCTGCTGGGTACGTTTATGTCTACCCCAGTGTTGGAAGGCGATTCGGGAGAATTTATCAAACCCCGTGTGCGCCCACGCCGTGAAATTATCGCCGAGGAAATTGACCGTGCTCGCAATCAAAACCACCCCCTTGCGCTTGCGCTCATTTATCTGAATCGTGCTGAACAGGTAGCAGATGAGGGCGGCAAGGCCATTAGCGATGCGGAGCATGCCATGGCAACCCGGTTGGAGCTTGCCGTGAATGGTGGCCGGCTCGAACGGTTTGGTGAACTGACCTATGGTATTTTTCAAGATGAAAGCGTAAGCGAAGTTGAAGCCTGGGCGCTACAGCTACAAGATGAGCTTGTTCGCGAAGGTGAGCACTTTGAAGGAGGCGTGAGCATCGGCATCGCGTTGCTGCAAGACCGCCACAAAGACGCTGATGACTTCCGTGCCGACGCCACCGAAGCCCTGCGCGAAGCATTTGAAACGGGTGCAACCACCATTATTGAGTGAGCGGAGCTGTTGATTGCGGATTGGCGATTGCGGGTTGTTGAGCTGCATCATTCCCGTCATCCTGAGCCCCGCGAAGGATCGCTTCGGGGCATTTAGCCCCTCGAATGACGAATATCGAGCAAGGAACACCGAATATCGAAGGAAACTTCAATCACTCCTCACTCCTCACTCCTCACTCCTCACTCCTCACTCCTCACTCCTCACTCCTCACTCCTCACTCCTCCATGTCACTATTTCTCACCATAGTCCTGGACGGCGTAGGCATCGGCGCACAGCCTGATGCGGATGCGTATGGCGATGAAGGGAGCCATACATTGGCCCACGTGTGCGCTGTTGCAAAGCCTCAGTTGCCAAACCTGGCGCAGATGGGATTGGGGAATATCGCGTCGTTAGCCGGCGTCGCACCGGTTGCCTCGCCAGAGGCGACGTATGGGAAGATGCTCGAAGTGTCTGCAGGGAAGGACAGTACCACCGGGCACTGGGAGCTTGCCGGCATTGCCTTGAAGGCACCATTTCCTACTTTTCCAGATGGATTCCCTTCTGTATTGATCGAACAATTTTTGGAAGCCTCCGGGTATACCGAAGTCCTTGGCAATTGCGCGGCTTCAGGTACAGCTATTATCGATCAATTTGGGCCGGCGCATGAAGCTTCCGGGCAGCCCATTGTCTACACCTCGGCGGATAGCGTTTTCCAGGTTGCAGCCCACAAAGATGTAATCGCTCTGCCCGAACTGTATCGGATTTGCCAGATCGCGCGTGATCAAGTTTGTGTTGGGCCATATGGGGTGGGGCGCGTTATTGCACGGCCTTTTGTGGGTGACGCGGGTGCTTATCAACGCGTATCAGCTGAACGAAAAGACTTCGCGATCCTGCCTGAAGAAGCTCCGCTTCAATTTGTGTTGCAAGAACATGGAATTCGAACGGTTTCGGTTGGGAAAGTAGCCGATCTTTTTGGCGGATTGGGCTTTGATGAACGTTACAAGACCAAGTCCAATAAAGAAGGTGTGGCACGGACGCTCGAGATTTTGCAGCGGGCTGAGCCCGAGGTGCCAACGTTTGTCTGGGTAAACCTTGTGGATTTTGATCAGGAGTATGGACACCGCAACAACCCGGATGGCTTTGCACGAGCATTGGAGGCATTTGATACGGCACTACCCGAGATCATAGCAGCATTACCCGGAGAAGCGAGCCGGCTGTTTATTACAGCAGATCATGGAAATGATCCCACCACACCCGGTACCGATCACAGCCGCGAGTATGTGCCGGCGTTGTATTACCAGCCAGGTGTACAGGGAGAGGCTATGGGAACGCGTGCAACCTTTGCCGACCATGCCGCGACTGTTGCTGCGCATTTCAATGTGCCATTTCCTCGCACCGGGACAGCTATTCGTAGCAAGGACTGAATCAGGAATGTCCAGCGATCGGGTGCGGTAAGTACAACGCTTCGAGGTAGGCCAGCTCTTCCTCGCTCAATTTCAACGAAAGGGCGTGTACGGCATCATCCAGGTGACTGATTTTTGAAGTCCCGATGATTGGTGAGGTTACCACGTCTTGTTGCAATACCCAGGCAAGGGCCACCTGGGCACGGGATGCATTGTGCTGGTTGGCGATGGTTTTAACGCGGGTCACGATGTCCTGGTCAGCCTGACTCACCTCTGCAAAAAGTTTCTTCGCAATCTCGTCTGATTCTTGTCGTTTTGTGCTTTCTGTCCAATCTCTTGTAAGCTTGCCCCGTGCAAGTGGGCTCCAGGGAATAACCCCTATACCTTCTTCTTTGCACAGCGGAAGCATTTCGCGTTCTTCTTCGCGGTACAGCAGGTTGAGATAATTCTGCATCGAGACAAAGCGGGTCCAGCCGTGCTGATCGGCAGTATACAGGGCTTTGGCAAATTGCCAGGCATACATGGAAGAAGCACCGATATAGCGTGCTTTGCCGGCTTTCACAACATCGTGCAGCGCTTCCATTGTTTCCTCGATGGGCGTCTCATAGTCCCAGCGATGAATCTGGTAGAGATCCACGTAATCTGTACCCAATCGTCTCAAGCTCGCGTCGATGTTGTGCATAATCGATTTGCGCGAGAGGCCGCCGGCGTTGGGTTTGTCGGTCAACGGGAAGAATACTTTGGTGGCAATCACAACGTCATCGCGTTGTGCAAAATCTTTGAGCGCACGCCCGACAATTTCCTCGCTGGTGCCATCTGAGTAAGAATTCGCTGTATCAAAGAAGTTGATGCCCAGATCCAGCGCACGTTTGATAATGGGCCGGCTGTCTGCTTCGTTGAGCGTCCAGGGATGGTGGCCGCGGTTGGGAATGCCAAACGTCATGCATCCCATACAAATGCGAGAAACCTGCAGGCCTGTTTTACCCAGTCGTGTATATTCCATATGCTGATGTTGGGGAATGCAAAGGGGCGCCAGCCGGCACCCGGATGAGCGGTCAACCGCGATTACGTAATTTACTGCTTAGTTTACCGTCGCCAATGAGCGGGACAAACCTGAACGATCGGGTGTTTTCTTCTTCATAGGTGTCAGGGCCGTTCGGACAACTTGTTTCATTACCTGCCCCTCTCGATTACCAACCGGGATAATAAGTTTACCGCCAGGGTCTTTGAGTTGTTTGAGTACGTCTTCCGGTACACCCAGGGCACCTGCAGTGACAAGGATTTTGTCGAAGGGGGCAAACGCCGGCCACCCGAGGGTGCCATCACCACATTTGGACACCACGCGGTATCGCAGGGACGATAGTAATTTTTTGGAACGCTGGTACAACGCTTCGTGCCGTTCAATGGAATACACTTGCGCCCCCATTTCGCATAACACGGCGGCCTGATAACCACTACCTGTGCCTATTTCAAGCACCCGTTCGTTTTTTTTAGGATCCAGCATCGCCGTTTGATAGGCGACGGTGAATGGTTGGGAAATGGTTTGTTGTAACCCAATAGGCAGCGCTTCATCTTCGTACGCGCGTTGTTGGAATGCCTGCTCGACAAACATGTGTCGGGGTACAGCGCCGATGGCTTTCAGGACGCCTTCGTGTTCGATACCTTTTTCCCGAAGTTCATCAACGAGACGGGCTTTGAGACGGGAGTACTTACGATCTTCTGTGTGCAACGGTACGCGGGTTTGTACGGCTCGGGGTAACGGAGCGTTAAACGCTGTAGGCGTCAGGCTTCAGGTGTGGTGGGTTTTTCTTCGGCCTGTGGGAGTATCGTTAACGCTTCTGTAAGGTACGTACGCAACTCCTCGACGGTCAAATTAGAAATGAGTTCGCCGTTTTTAGATATAGAAATTTGTCCTGTTTCTTCTGAAACCACAATCACAAACGCATCGGTTTGCTCTGTTAAGCCAACAGCAGCGCGGTGTCGCAGACCGTGTAGCGGGCTCATGCGCATACTGTTGGAAACTGGCAGAATACATCGCGCTGCTTCTACGCGCTGATTTCGGATAATCAGGGCTCCGTCGTGCAACGGGTTCTGGGCATAGAAAATTGTAACGAGGAGGTCTCTGCTGATTTTGGACTGCAGTAACGTACCTGTTTCTATGTAATTACGGAGCCCCGTTGAACGCTCAAACACAATGAGTGCACCAATGCATCGTTGCGACATTTCGCTGATGGCTGAAAGCACTTCGGTGATCATACTTTCCTGCGCCGGCGTCACCACAAAGCGTTGCATCAATGGGTTATTCTTCCCAAGAATGAACAAGACACGCCGAATTTCGGGCTGAAAGAGGATAATTACAGCCAGCACGAATACTTCGTTGAACTGCCTGAACAAGACACGCAACATGGTCATGTTGGCCGATTCAACGAGAATTTTGACAAGAAAGAGGGCCAGCACGCCAATAAATAACTGCACCGCAATGGTGCCCCGCATCAGGAGGTACAGTTTATACAGGACAAAAGAGACGAGCCCAATCTCGATGAGATCTACTACACGAATCGGTATGACCCAGTCAAATATCGTCAAGTATGCAGGGGAGGTCTTTACCTCGATTTGGAATCAGACGGACGCGGGAAATGGATTGTGAAGGTAAACCGCAGACTGCATGTGCTGTTTCATGCATTCGCTGTTTCTGCCAGGGTTTTGAGGAATTCGACGGTTGGTTGTACGTCATGGGTACGTACGAGGGTAGCACCTCGGAGGACGGCTATGGCGGTTGCGCCGAGGGTGCCGAAGAGTCTGCCATCAACCGGCGTTGGGTTTTTAGAACCCCCGAGGATCGTACCAATGGTGCTTTTGCGTGAAACGCCTACAAGTACCGGATAGCCAAGCATGAGGAAATCATCCACGTGGTTGAGCAGGTGCAGGTTTTCGGCCGGGGTTTTGCCAAACCCGAACCCCGGATCGGTAACCAGTTGATTAACGCCGGCTCCCTTTGCGATCTCGATCGATGCGTTAATCGAGTTGCGCACCTCCTCTACAACATCGGTGTACGTATGGTTGTGCGGCATCTCACCGGGCTGCCCGAGGGCATGCATGAGAATGAGCGGCGCCTGGTGTGCACGGGCAACGTCGGCCATTTCAGGATAGCTACGGAGGCCTGTGACATCGTTGATGATGTGCGCGCCGGCCTCCATGGCAGCCTGCGCTACTTCAGGTTTGTAGGTGTCAATGGAAATAAGAACGTCTGGAAAATTGCGATGAATGGCCTCAATCAATGGGAATTACGCGACCTAGTTCTTCCGATGCGCCAACTACCGATGCGCCGGCACCGTACGTGTTGCCTTTCGGACGCGTAGATTCACCGCCTACGTCGATAATCACGGCACCTTCATTGATCATGGCTTCCACGCGCCGTAGTGCAGCATCGAGGACAGTGTAGTTTCCGCCGTCCGAGAACGAGTCAGGCGTTACGTTAAGAATGCCCATCACGTGGGCGCCGTGCGATTGCCCGGGCCGGCAGTCGAGCTCCTTGTCCCGACACTTAAGCAAAAAATTGCTAGTTAAAGAGGATTCCACAGGCTATTCTTTGGTCAGGCTATATGCCAGTTTTTTTTGCGTACCGGCTCGGAAAAAATTGCAGACAAATTTTCTGTTCCGGTTTAAATCGATGATGCTTTCTGCCGATGCTTGGAAAAGCTACGATACCCACTACGCTGACCAAAGCACTTTTAAAACCAGACGTTTAAGGAACGCCCCGGATGCCAAAGCGTTTGTGCTACAATCAGCGGAACCAATACCGACCTTTTCGTATAAAGTCGCTAAGAATATACAACTAGCCGAAACAATCGTAGCAAGTCGGGCGTGTGGAAGCCATGATGCTTACGGTTTGAGCGCTGTTTGTTTTGGCCCTGCCACATATCCAAAACAGAGATAGACTCCCCAGACAACTGCTACAACCTAATCGCTAGAAGCCTATGTACGTTCCTCGCCAGCAACGCATGCTGGACCAGTATCTTCAGGAAATCGGGCAAATCCCGCTGTTAGTACCTGAAGAGGAAGTGAAGCTTGCGCGTCTTATCAAACAGGGTGACCAGGAGGCGCTTCACAAGTTAACGCGTGCGAATCTCCGCTTTGTCGTATCAGTTGCGAAAAAGTATCAGGGCCAAGGCCTAACCCTCGCTGATCTGATCAACGAAGGTAATTATGGTTTGATCAAAGCCGCCCAGCGCTTCGATGAAACCCGCGGATTCAAATTCATCTCTTATGCTGTATGGTGGATTCGCCAGGCCATCCTTCAGGCACTTGCTGAGCAAAGTCGTGTTGTGCGTCTGCCGTTGAACCGTATTGGTACAATCTCAAAGATTCGCAAAACCAGTGCACGCCTTGCACAAACGCACGAACGTCAGCCGAATATCGAGGAGCTTGCAAAAGAACTCGAAGTAGACGTCGAAAAAGTTCGCGAGGCCATGCAACACACGGGCCGGCATCTATCAATGGATGCGCCGTTTAACGAGGACGACGATAACAGCCTCCTCGACGTACTGCCAGACGACGAAGACACAGCACCTGATGACACGCTGATGGATGAGTCGCTCAAAATCGACATTGAACGTGCACTGAGCCTGCTTCATCCAAGAGAAGCTGAAATCACGCGCCTCTACTTCGGTATTGGCCGCGAACACCCGCTTACGCTCGAAGAAATTGGTCAGCGCTTTGGTCTCACACGCGAACGCGTCCGACAGATCAAGGAAAAAGCATTGCGTAAACTTCGCCAGAAACATCGCCGCGAAGAATTGCAGATGCATATCGGGTAGATCTTTTGAAAAAAGCGCAGTCAGCAGGCTGCGCTTTTTTTGTTTAAGGTTGAATGTTGCAGGTTGAAGGTTTTTTGATTGGGTTTTGCTTGCGAACAGGGCCGAATTAGTCCTAAACGTCATGCCCAACGCGATTGGGCATCCACCAGGGTACATGATCAAGTAGACAGGAACGTTGTATGCCATACCTGTGGATCTCCAGTCAAGCTGGAGATGACGGTGGGGTGGTCGAACCTTAAGAGGTTATTGCCTGGTGTCGTGCAAGAAGACCTGTAACCTGTAGCTTTAAACCTTTAACTAATACACAATGTGCTTTTTCGTCAAGAACTCCAGCACGGGGTGAACGATGAGAGGGTGTAGTCGGTAGGGTTGATCTTTCTCAATGCGGAAGTGAATGCCATCTTCGAGAGCAGTGCCGGCGGGTTCAATGATACGCAGGTTGAGCAGGGATTCCAGGATGAACGTACTCTCCGTTTCACTGAGTTTGAAAACCCGCATGTGCTCTTCCAGGGTAAGTGTACCGTGGGTCAGGAAAGATTTTAGGGTGAAAGCGCGGGGGAGGTCTAGCGTTTCAAGGAAAGAGAAGTTGATCGGTTGGATGCCATTTACAAACAGGGTGTCTTCTTCTGTGTCAAATTCTACCGCACGAAGCCAGTAGAGCAGTGCAAGCAAAATGTTTTGGCCGGAAAGCCGATACAGTTTGTCGAAGAAAGCAGTACGGTGTGCTTCCTGCTGGTTTTTCTGTGAACCTGAGCCCGTAAAATCGAACCAGGATTGTGAAGCCGTATTCTGGCGGAAATGTAAACTCATCCCACTGCGGTGGTGCCGTTTCAGAATAATGTCCTCCAGGGCTTGCCGTTGCAGATTGGTTACCCGATAAGCCGAAATAAACCCGGATGAAGGGCTCATGGTCTTTTCAAGGAAATGCCAGGCATGAGCGCTTACGTTGATTACCCAGTAGATCAGGTTGTCGGTGCGCGACATAAAAATGAGTACGCGCTCAATCAACGAGTGGCCACCCGGCGAGCAAAGCAGCAGGTGTTCAAAACGATCGATGACGAGCACAATAGGTTCGGGTGTGCGCGGCGTTTCGATAATTTGGGCTTCTAGCGATTCCAGGGTCATGTCATCTGTAACCGGAATCGACAGGGCTTCGGCCACCTGGGCTGCAAAGGCGTTTTCGTGCGGGACGCGCCGGCTAAAGGTGAGGGGTTGGACATTCGCTCCTTCAAAAATAGATCGCGTCAGTACATTCATGAAACTCGTCCGACCGCTACCATCGGGCATCGACAGAAGCAGTGGACCTGTCTGACTTTTTTGCCATTGTGCGTAGTGTTTTTTGACAAACGCAACGTCGAGCTTGCGGCCTTCCAGTAAGTCGAGGTCAGCAAGCGGCTTGAGAGAAAAGAGCCTTCTATAAACCAGGGGGAGTCGTTTGTGCAGGGTGTCGATGTCGGAGGCTAGTTCCAGGGTAGAAAGCCACTGATCCTCGCTTTGATCTACAACGCCTACCGCACTTTGCCCTTTTTTGATGAGTTGGCGTGCACGTCGCTGACCAACCTTGATGATATGTTGGACCCATAGCTTGAAACGCGTCCACTGTTGCTCGCCGGCTTGCAACATCTTTTTGAACGACCGACTCACCCTCATTTTGAAGTTGGTCCAGCCATCGTTCATATGGTCTTCCTCCAGTACATTGTGGAGGATATCTACCGAGTAGACTTTAATGGCTTCTGCAGCCTTATTTGTCAGATTGATCCACGGGCCGTGGAGCTCCCGTGCAAGATCAGTCAGTTTTTCTGTGGATCGCCCGAGGCCTGTGGTGATCAATTCTTGAGCTACGGCAACCGGTTCTTCTGTTTCAGTAGTGATTGGTTGCTGTGTCGGATCTGTCGTCTCCTGCTTTTCTTGCTCATCAAGCATCTCCGCAAACGCAGCCTTTATGTTGTAGTCAACCATGTACTCCACTTGCTGGGTCTCTTCCCAGGTATGGATGACCGCCTTTTGTAGTGCTTTGGCTGACTTTGTCAGCTGTTCCGGGAATGATTTCAGCAGGGCCGACTGAACAATTTCGCGTAGCTGGATCTGGTATTGGTGGTGGACAGATTCTTGTTCTGAAATGGGATACTGTCGCGTCTCATGTACTTCAATTTGCTCAGCCAAACCATCAATAAACCGATGCAGATCGTTCCAGAACACAGTGCCTGGCTCTTCGAGGGCCTGGCCGGCGCGCAGCAAATTGGTTACGTCGTTTAATATTTGCTTGAACTGCCGCGAAATCTGTTTATGGCGTACCTCTAGTTCAGCGCGCACCTTGGCTTCATTGTCTACGTTGGTCGGGTTGCTGCAAATTTGCGTAACCTCATCCTGTACTCGTGCAAAGGTGGTGCGTAGCTGATCGAAGGAATGTAGAATAGGAATGATCGATGCATTTGCAATGGAAGTGAGTAAGCCTCTTTGCCGGCGCAGCAAAAAGTCCCTCAATTCATGCAGCTTTGTATTCAGACTGAGCCTGTTGCTGGCCTCGCGATACCACGTTTTCCAAAATCCCGTTGCATGCCCAAGCTGAGAAACAACTTGATCGCCCGATTCGGGGATAGACCGATCGTGAAGCAAAAAGGTGTCGCTGTGCTTAAAATCGATGTACAGGTTCTGGGCGCATGTCTCGAACAGTGCAGTATCCACCCGTAGCGTTGGAACGTCCAATGCAGCAATCTCCTCGATACACGTATGGAGACCGGTGATGGCACTGAGCAGGTTTTTTGCCCATTCAGGATCACTGTATCGTTTGGGTGTATTATCCAGATCTAACCAGGAATCAAGTGCGTCCAGATGATGATCGGGCTCGGCTATATCCAGCTCGAGGTCGAGCATTAGATATGTCCATTGTGTTTGCGCCCGCTCAAAAGCAGCGATGTGTTTGGTTAAGAAGCTGTGGATAGCGTTGAACGTCTCTGTAAACACATTGGGCACGCGTACTTTGACGTGGTAGCGCAGCAACTCTCGTAAATTGACTTCCTGTTGCGGAATCGGCAGTATAAGCTTCGGCCGGCCTGCGATACTGCGAAATCCATTGATTACGCCGTAGCGGAATACTCGCATCGTTTTACCACTGCGTACTTGCAGTTTCCTGAGCCGTGTCCACGCTGCGTCGCTCGGTCGGGGCGCAAACAGGTTTGGAGGTTCAGGAATAACTAGCGTAGCTGGAATCTCTTCAATGCTACTGCGGAGATCAGTAAATAACATGCGGAAGCTTTTGTAAACCTGCTCAGATACCTGCACACCAAGACGCGCATTGAGTGGTTTCACTACTTGCTCCATTGTACCCCGGCGGTACTTGAGTACCTGCTCCCATGTAACGCCAGTACCCTGTTCGAGTGCAATTTTAATTTCCTGCTGCAGGGTTTCGTGTACCGCTGCTGCCTTGCCAAACGCTTCCAGGATCGGTGCCAGATGATCATCGCTAATGCTTTTCTCTAGCTTCTCCGCGCCGGCAAGGGTTGTATTATGCACGTCCGCAACGATCCGCTTGAGTTGGTCTCGCGATTCAGACCAATAGTCTTCAGAAGGCGCGCCATTGGTATGCGCTGCTGGTTCGGATATCGTCGTATCGATTGTACTCATGGGCCATCGACCTCGCTATCCATACTTCCATTGCCCGATTCTTTCTGCTCCACAGCCAGCATATTCGCGAGAGGCATCAGCATATTCCTCCGTTGGAATTCTGCTTTTGCTGTTTCGGTGACATCACTCGCAAACGCAAATTCGTATCGATTGTCGATAACATAGGCCTTTACGGCAAGATGTGTAAGAAAGGTCTCTTTAAAGATATCTTTTACGTTCACCACAATGGGTTTTTCGAGGTAAACATAGTTTGAGTTTGCAGCGGCGTTGTAAGCGATGTTCTTAGCTTTGATTACGTCAACCCAGCCAGGAAGATACAGGTCGATAACCACCTGGCAATCGAGTGCGCCGGCATTGGCATTGGCTACCTGACTCTCTACCACCTGCGCATTGGGAACCGAAACAAGGTTGTCATCTGGCGTTACGATACGCGTTGAACGCAGTCCAATGGCCGTCACCTCACCATAGGTGCCACCGATATTGATTTTATCGCCAACCTGAAAAGGCTGGTCGATGATGATGATGATACCCCCAAAAATGTTTTTTAAGATGTCTTGAGAAGCAAACCCCACAGCAAGGCCAATGGCTGTCCATGCAGAGATTAGCTGCCGCTCCTCTAGGGCAAATACGTGGATCAGGATAATGTAGATGGCCAGTGTCCACATGAGGATGCGGACAATCGGGACGAGACGCTTAAAAAACAGCCGGCGCGTGGCGCTTTGCTCTGAAAAGCGTTCTAAGGTCCACGAAATACTACGGATAACGTAGAAGAACAGCAGGAGCGTAAGGATAGAAAGTAAAATATTACGCCCCAGGTTCTGGATGCCACCTACTGCA
The DNA here is from genome assembly GCA_965263205.1 of Rhodothermales bacterium. Taxonomy (GTDB): domain Bacteria; phylum Bacteroidota; class Rhodothermia; order Rhodothermales; family JAHQVL01; genus JBCCIM01. Next base: position 289,154 of record CBDHHF010000014.1, on the reverse strand, counting down.
TCTGTAAGTTGGTTTTGGATGCCTGGATTCCCGCTTGAACCCGCCGTGTCAGGTTGTACGGCAGATTTTAGCGCTGCAATTTCCTGCAACAGGCTATCGAGTAAAGGGGCTGGTACAGCAACGATCTGTGTATCTGCAGCAGCTACCGGGGTGGTTGGTGCTGCGGTCTGTGTATCCGCTGCGGCAGCATCGGTGTTAGCCGTGAGGGAATCGAGTGGAGCCGGCACCATCTTTTCGAGCGAGTCGAGTACGACACGCATGCTGGAATCAGCCACAGCAAGGGAATCTGTGCCGCTGGATACTCTTTGTTGAATAAATTCGCAGCCGCTGATCAGTACCGCAAAAACAAAAAGGGCCCCCCGTATCGCTAACGAGAAGCGATGAGTCAAACGCATGGTTCAGAAGATCAATTAATCATTCACCAAGGTACCGTAAACGGCTCCCAAGCGCAAAAATGCGTGGTTGTATCAGATGGGCACTGGTTGTTGCGGGCCGTTGAAGCATCCCCACTGCCAGTTGGGCTAGAATGGCAGTGAAGCCCGAACACGATAATAAACCTCATAGTCGTTAGTCGTTCCCAACTGGGAGGCAGGCTGCGCAAATCCCACTGCATGCATCAGTTGCAGCATACCGCCGATTACGAGTGCATTTTTGACCTCAACGCCGGCTCCGACACGCCGCGTGATGCGCACACGGTCTTCCCAAACAGCGCCGGCGTCAATAAAGGCTGAAAGTGTGGTCTGGCGCAGGGAAATCAGTCCCAGGATCGTGGTTTGCAAGCTCGGTATAAGCGGCATCCTGTATTCAGCGGAGCCAAAAAGAACCCGATCACCATAGGCAAACTCGCGGTAGCCGCGTACACGAACAGCATCGGAGAATGCCATAATCCCGAACTGCGGCGCAGAGATCTGCAAGTCGTCAAACCGGGCAAAACCTGGTCGTTCCTGGTTAAACGTTTCGCCAGTGAGGTAAGTAGCTTTGCCGTAAACAAAAAATCTGTTGTTCAGCAGGCCCGGTAGTACAGCATAGGCCGCAGCATCTGCCCTAAGGTACCGTGTGTCACCACCAAGCACGTTGTCGCTCACGGCTGCCTGCAGCTTGAGTCCGAGCCCATCAAGCGGATGCACCACGTTGCCGCTGTAGGGTCGCAGTGTTTTACGGGTAAAACCGATGCGTAACTCTGCTTTTTCGCCTTCTTCCGGCGGGAGTAATCCTGCTGGAAGCGACTCATATTCATCGTCATTCAACTGATCAATAGCTGCGTATTGCAATCGAATGTCCAGACGTGTTCCGGTATACGGTTTGACCGCAATGTCGAGGGGCCAGTCAAAGGTGACGTCACCACCGGAAATAGCATCCAGCAAATAACTGTTGCCATACGCCCGAGCTACGGGGAGGAGTGAGTAGCCACTTAGTGTTGTTGAGGGACGTAATTGATTGTTGACGTAGGTGGCGAGCAGGAAGCTGTTTTCACGTGTGTTCTTTAACGCCAAAGAGGCGGTTGCCCCAAAAGTGTGATGGCCGAGTGGTTCAGTCCACGATGTTGCGCCAATTACGCCCCAGTCGTCTGCACTGTTGTAGTAGGGCAGGCCAAACGAGAACAGGTGGACCAGGTTTTTGAGTGATTTGTATTGGCTGCGCGACGTGATAATGGTCGCGTCATCGGGCAACGCCTGGGGAATGGTTGCCGGCGGTGTGTGTGTTGTCCAGCGCGTATACGGCTCGGGAATGGAGATGGTCGTTTCGAAGGGCACGCGCGCTGCATCAATACGGAAGGCCTGATCGCGTTGCTTGGTTGCACTGGTTGTAACGATCAACGTGCCGGCGGCATGCGCGGAATCAGCAGGAAGCCAATCCATCACCCGGGCACCGTTAACCAAATTTGTGGCGCGTCTGCGGGTGCGCGTTTCGAGGTCCCAGATGAACACGTTGGGTACGCGGTCTGTGAGAGACGTTACCGCAATCTGCTTGCCATCGGGACTCCAGATAGGGAACTGGTCGTCTGTTCCTGTTGGGGAGATGGCATCGAGTTTGCCATTTTTGGGGTCCAGTAGCACGATGTCTCGGTCGCCATCCGCATCAAACCTGCCGACAACAATTTTATTTGATGCGTGATGCCAGTTGAGCGAAGCCAGCTGTACGTCACCGGTGAAACGGGTCAACGGACGTTCTTCTTCAGTTTCCAGGTTAAGTAGATAGACATTGGCTGTGCCGGCTGTAGAGCCGATGAAGGCCAGCTGCTTCCCGTCCGGCGAGAAAACGGGCGAGCTTGCACGCCGGCTGCGGGTGAGGCGTCGGGTTTTCTTGCCGTTACGCGAGGTCACAAACAAATCATTGACCAATGCGCCATTTTTCTGCCGCGTTCGCCGTGCAAAAGCCAGCTGGCGTCCATCAGGGCTCCAGTCGATCGGCGCGCGAATGCCTCCTTCAGCTACGGTTTGTGCAGTGCCCGTTTCCCTGTGAATTACGTGCAGGCGGATAACAGGTCGGCTGATAGAGCCAAGCGACAATACCGCGGCGTGCGTAGTGTCAGCGCTGTAGCTGATGTCGTAAAGATATTGTCCGGTTAGTTTGAGAGGTTTTGCATCCAGAGAATCGGTCAGTTCCATCTGGCCCGCGAGGGTGTTGTAATACACATTCATGTGCCGGCGCCACTCATCATAAAAAGCAGCATAGGTTTTCCCTGTAACCGCCTCGAAAGCCGAGTAAAAGTCGTGGTGTGCAAAGCGTCCAAACGCAGCGTTTTTTCGATGCTTTAGGATTTTGGTGATGGTAGAGTCGCCATATTGGGAGGCCAGGTAGCGCGTTTGCGAATTGCCAGCGGCATAGAGTAGCCGGCCATTCCATATTGAGCGCCCATCTTCGTAAGAAAGTCGGTCGTCTAACAAGGCTGTGCGCAACCAGCGATCGCCCCGATTGGCGTCCCATAGCTCCGTTTCATATTGCGCGATGCCTTCTGCCCAAAAACTGGGCATCGGATCGCCGAGGAAATAGGCAACGAGGCCGAGCCGGCTTTTCACAGCCTCTCCATGAAAAAGGTGGGCGAGCTCATGCGAGATAACTGTACGCAGCCATTTTGTATTCCCAGACCACGTGGTAGCCACATCGTTTACGTGTACCCAGATATTGGTGTACCCGAGTGGCGAAAGGGCAAAACCGTTCAGGATTTCGTCTTCGTCAGACAAATACATCCTGAGTTTTTTATCGAATGTTACATCAAGGTTTTCTGAGAGTGCAGTGTAGGTGGCTTCAGCAATGACACCTGCCTGGATTTCGATACCGGCGAGATGCGCTGGATACATGATTTTGAAATGCTCCGTTTCGGCCTGCAGCCAGTCCAATTCAGGATGATTGCGTCCATTGAAGGTGGAGAATCCTTGTGCTTGTACACCTCTCGGGGAAAGGCCGAGCAGCAGTGAAAAAATAAATAGGAAGAAAATACGGTGGTGTAGCTGTGTACGTGGTGTTTCCAAGTCGACCTCAGTCTCTGTATTTCGCCGGGCAGTTAAGCCGCGCCCTATGTGTTACACACAAACCCTGTCTACGTGAAAAAACGGGGTTGGATTCTTTTTGGTTACACAGCCGGTTATGTGTTACATCTGCACCCAATGGGCTGTTTTTCTGTTTCTGTGGGATAATTATGTACTCTGAAATGTAACGATTGTGTGACGAGACCTGCTGAATGCACACCGGCATTTACAAATCTTTGCTTTCTGCCGATTACGTTAGTAGCTGACTCTGTTTTGGTCCCGCCGACCCGTTGCGCCCTCACCATCCCCACAATGCGCAATCCTTTACAGCGACCGGATAACAATGTGTTAAGAACAGACAGCGCCAGGCCTCCTCTATGTGTCGGATATAAACAGCCTGCTTTCGATTGTCTTACCAAATGGTAGAAAAGATGAAGCATCGATTGGTACATGTGCTGATGTTGTTGATGTGCGCCTTTATTATGGCTCCAGCGAACGCAGTAGCACAGATTACGCTTGTAGGAGAGACGGTGCAGCGCGCAGAAGCGCTGCCAGGAGAGCAGTATACCGGATTTGTGATGATTCACAATGAAACGGACTCTGTGCTAACCCTCAAGCTTTACCAGGATGAAATTTCAGCCCTGACTTCTTTTGATCAGGGAGACAAAATTGTGACGATCAACCGATCTAATGCAGATTGGGTTACTCTTGAAACACAACGCATGACGATCCGATCTGGCGAAGTTGCCAGGGTACCTTTTGAGGTTGTTGTGCCGTTACGCATGGATAACGAACCACCTGCTGGCACGTACTGGAGCACGCTTACGGTTGACGTTGTTGCGTTAGGCGGATCAGAATTTGTGCGCCCTTATAGCCGCCACCGGTTGACCGACATTGCAACGGAAATTAAAGGCACAGGTGATGCCGGCCTTGCCGTCAACGTCTTGAAGGTAAAAGGCGAGCGAAATAGTCAGCAGTTGGAAGCTGTTATGGTGAATACGGGTGATATGCTCGTCAAACCCGAAGTATGGTTTGAGCTCTATGATGAAGCTGGCAATTTACAGGAGCGCCTGGAAGGGCGTGCCGACTGGGTATTTCCTGGTGGCTTTGACCGTGTGGTTGCGGATGTGGCGCACGTTCGCCCGGGGATTTACGAAACGCAAGTGGTTGTAGACGCTGGTGAAAATAACATTTTTGGTGCGTCTTTCAGAGTTGATATGACAGGCGTCGGCCGCGTTGCGCAATCACGCATTGTTCGAACATCTTACTAAAAATACGTGCCGGACGAGCGCCTGCACCCTTGGTTGGGTGCTGGGGGCTGTCCGGCACGTTACACACTGCTTAAAGGATGGCACCGTCAGGTGTTGTCCTTTGTTTTTTCGTCCTCATCGTCGCGTGAGGATTTTATAGTGCTTTGCGAAGCTTGCGAAAGCATACCGGCGATATCAACGCCAGTCGAAGCTTTTAGGCTTTCAAGCAAGGCTGGTGTAGCGCCTGCAATCTGGTTGAAAACGGCTGGCACGCCGCTGCCGCCTGTGCCACTGTCAACAACGGTAATTTTATCGATTTGCAGATTATCTACCGTATTGACAACCTGCTGAATGATCTCTGGCAGCATTTGGATCAGGAAGAGGCGTTCAGCGTCGGTGCCGGCTTGATTCCACAATTCCAGCTTGCGGCGCAATACTTCCACTTCAGCCTGCCCATCTTCCAGAATACGTGCAGCATTACCCTTGGCAATTTCTTCTTTGGCCATACGCTCAGCTTCTGCTGCTACAATCACTTCTGAACGCTGCCTTTTTTCAGCGAGTAAAATTTCCTGCTCGGCTAACTCCTGTTCAGCCCTGGCTTCTGCAACACGGGCTGCAACGCTCACTTTGGCTTCTTCAGCCTCGGCTTCTGCAGCCAGCTGGGCTTTAACAATTCGGACTTCGTTTTCTGCTTCAGCAATCGATTTTTCTGCGCTCGCTTCAGCGAGTCGGGCATGTTGATTCTGCTCCGCCTCGGTAACCTCAGCAGCCGAGATAATTTGGGCGGTACGTTGCCGGCCAATTGCGTCCAGGTAGCCGCGGTCATCTTCAACACTCTGGATTTTCAGGGTGTCAAGCTGTAGCCCAAGCGCGCTCAAGTCATTATCAGCTTCATCCAACAAGGTGCGTGCAAATTTTAGACGGTCTTCGTTTACCTCTTCCGGCGTCAGGGTAGCAAGTACACCGCGCAAGTTGCCTTCGAGAGTTTCTTTGGCAATGACCTGGATATCGCCCAATGGTTTGCCGAGCAGACGCTCTACCGCATTGTTCAGTTCAGGTTCGTTGGATGCCACTTTCACGTTTGCAATAGCGCGGACTGTCAGTGGAATACCACCTTTCGAGTACGCATTGTTGACCGAAAGGTCGATTGGGATGGTGTTGAGTTCAAGGCGATCAACCTGTTCGATAATGGGCCAGCGAAAACTCCGCCCACCACGAATGACGCGGTACCCAACCTTGCTACCATCGCTCAGCATTCGGTTACGACCACTGAAAATGAGTACTTCGTTCGGTTGGCAAATTTTCAGGTTTGCCCGGAAAATGCCAAAAATTGTCATGAAGACGAAGATGATGGCGCCGGCTATAATAAAAGCAGCTTCCATAGATGGACCTCCATACGGTTATGGCCTGCAGCAGCATACAGGCTCGCTTAAAACCGGAATGCTCCGGTATTGGGGAATCACGTTTATCTAAAACAGGCAGCGCGCCTGTAGGTCACGTGGGTTTTACAACTTCAACGATGCCATTCGCCGTGCGAACAACAACGATTTCTTCTCCTTGCTGGAATGTTTCGTCCGAGGTTTCGTCGAGTGATCGTGCAACAAGACGCAGTTGATGCCCTTTGACAACAACGGTAATTTTGCCTTTTTCGCCACCCGAGAAGGGCAACAGCACTTTGCCTGTTTTCCCTTTGAGTTCATTTTGCGAGACGTCGCTTGAGATTTCGGCGTAGCCAAAGCGTTTGATGATATAGTTGCCACCAAGGCCGGCAATCAGGCCAACGGCAATGGCCGCGATAAGCGTAAATGTGGGGTTGGTATCTACCCAGGTAAGTCCGTAGCCCGTGAGGCCAAAGAACGCCGAGAAGAGAAAGAGTGCGCGGATGGACAACAGGTCGATGAACCCCGGGCCGGCGCCAATATCGCCACCCACGTCACCGCCATCGAAATCGACGTCAGCATCCAGATCGCCATCGAAGTCAAAATCTGTCTCAGCATCAAAATCTGTATCCGCTTCTGAGTCTCCTCCGAGCACAGAGAGCAGCACAAAAAAACCGCCGACCAACAGGCTGACCAGATATACTGTTTCCATCTATTTCAAGTGTCCTTAAGCTAAATATGCCTTTTTTACGTAAGAATTATAGTGCGCGTTGCGTTCATGAACAAGAAGAGGGTGAAATAATCGTAACAAAACATATCATTTTTGTGTCAGTGGTTTAAATACAAAAAGGCCGAGCGCATAACGCTCGACCTTTTTAAAGCTGCTTTGGGCGAATTAGCCGACTGGCGTTACCGCTGCAGTGTCTTCTTCACCTGTTCGAATGCGATATACCTTCTCGACGGGGAGTACAAAGATTTTCCCATCGCCAACTTCACCGGTTCTGCCAGCATCCATTATGGCGTGGATCGTGCGATCTACAAACGTTTCCGAAACACCAATTTCGAGCGCTACTTTTTCAGTTAGCTCCTTTTTTACCGTTGTGCCCCGGTACGTTTCGACAGTTTCTGATTCGCCACCGTGTCCCTGGACGCGGTATACGGTAATCCCGTGTACCTCTGCCTGATACAGTGATTTCAAAATAGCCCCCAGGTTTTCGGGGCGGACAATGGCTTTGATTAATTTCATAGCTTTAGGTGGTTTACGTAATGGGAGGTTAATGCCGGCGCCATATTAGGCGGGGACGCCGGCTTCCACTTCTTCAGTTGCCTGTATTTCTTCATCGAGCATCAGGATGGTACCGTCACCCGAAGCGTACGCTTCTTCACCATGATAGATGATATCCAGTCCGATGCCTTCCTGTACGTTGGTCGCACGAATATCTGTGAAGAGACCCAATAGTTTGAGAATACCGTAGGTGAGTATAGCACTGTATACAAATACAGCCAGGATGGTGACTGCCTGAATCACAAATTGCTGAGGATTACCAAACAGGAGGCCGTCTGCTGTGCCATTTACTGTTGCATCAGCAAAGACGCCAACGAGGAGGGCGCCGGTCAGGCCGCCCACGCCGTGGGCTGCGAAGACGTCAAGCGAGTCGTCGAGCCGGGTTTTCGTCCGCCAGTGAATGAGGAAGAAGCTTGGGACAGCTGCGAGGGCGCCAAGCAGCAACGCATACATGGGTGAAACAAATCCGGCCGCCGGCGTGATGGCGACAAGGCCAACAACAATTGCTGTGGCCAGCCCTACGGCCGTAATTTTCTTTGATTTCAGCTGATCAAGAAATGCCCAAACAACGATGGTTGCTGTAGGGGCAAGCAGCGTGTTTACAAAAGCAAGACCAGCAATCCCGTCGGCTGCCAGTGCGCTACCACCGTTAAATCCAAACCAGCCAAACCAGAGCAAGCCGGCACCTAGGAGGACGAATGGAACGTGATGGGGAATCAGTGCCTGTCGTCCGTAATCTTTACGCTTACCAAGGACAAGGGCGGCAACGAGTGCTGCAGCGCCGGCATTCACGTGCACAACGGCACCGCCGGCAAAGTCGAGTGCGCCGAGTTCACCAATCCAGCCGCCACCCCAGACCCAGTGACACACCGGAGCATACACGATAAGGCCCCAAATGGCGATGAAAGCTACATACGCGCTGAACTTCATGCGCCCAACAATGGCTCCGGAAATCAGGGCTGCTGTAATAATGGCAAATGTACCTTGAAAGCCCATAAAGAGCAGGTGGGGGATGGTACCATTGGGTTCAACGCCCACACCGTTGAGAAATACCATGGATAAATCGCCGATAAAGGCGTTGCCTTCGCCAAAGGCAATCGAGTACCCTGCAATGGCCCAGAGCACGCCGGCCACGCCGAGTGCAACGAAGCTCATCATCATGGTATTTAGCGAGTTCTTGGATCGAACAAGTCCGCCATAAAAGAACGCTAGTGCGGGGGTCATAAGGAGGACAAGCGCTGTGGAAACTAGAATCCACGCGGTATCCGCTCCTGAGAGTGCAGCCTCAGCATCCTGGGCAAATGCTGGCTTTGCAAACATAACAGTTGCAATTAAGATGGTTGTGATAGTTAAGAGTAATCGACGCATTGATTTTTAAAATAAGGTAAAGTGGTAGGTGGATATAATATTTTAATAAAGAGACCCGATAAAAACAAAAAAAGTAACGGAAGCGCTTTTCTTGGTTCGTAAAAAAACTGGCGATACAAAAAAACCGTCCAGATTGCTCTGGACGGTTTTGAGGCAGCATGAGGAGGATAAAAGGAAGATTTATGCGGGTTCAAGTTGACCAACTTCGTTGGTGACAACCAATCCCTGCGAAGGAATGAGGTAGGCTTCAGAAGCATGCTCACCCTGGTCAAGGCCGACGCGCTCGTGGTATTCATCAGCCCGAAGTCCCATGAACAGTTTAATCGGTACAGCGACCAGTAGAGAGAATAAGACCGTAAACAGGCCAATAGCCCCGATGCCCGTCAACTGGTGCAAGAGCTGTTCTGTACCGGCCAACTGACCAAAGAGGCCAACGGCCAGGGTGCCCCATATACCACACACCAGGTGTACACTAATGGCGCCCACAGGGTCATCGATTTTCATTTTGCTGTCGATGAATACAACGGCGAAGTACACGATCACACCGGCAATCAGGCCGATCAGTACAGCTTCGTATACCATCATCTGATCAGCACCTGCCGTGATCCCAACAAGGCCGGCCAGGATGCCGTTGAGCGCCATACTGAGGTCAGGCTTCTTATCGAAAATCCAGGAAGTAATGCCAGCAGCAAATCCACCGGCAGCCGCAGCCATAGAGGTTGTCACCAGGACAAGGGAAACAGCAGCAGCATCTGCAGTCAATACAGAACCGCCATTGAACCCGAACCACCCAAACCAAAGTAGAAAGACCCCAATAGCCGCCAGGGGCAGGTTACTTCCAGGAATAGCGTTTACCTCACCATTTTTACCATACTTGCCAATCCGGGGCCCAAGCAAGAAAGCCATAATGAGGGCAGCCCAACCACCTACGGAGTGTACAATGGTAGAGCCAGCAAAATCGTAGAATCCAAGCTCATCCAACCAGCCGGCACCCCATTTCCATGAGCCGGTGATAGGGTAGCTAAGACCAACGAGGAATGTTACAAAAATGAGAAAGCTTGTGAGCTTCACGCGACCAGCAACAGCACCAGATACAATGGTTGCAGCTGTTGCGGCAAACATTGCCTGGAAGAAAAAGTCTGTATACCAGGTATAGCCTTCGTTGTATTCTGAGGTCAGGTTGGAAGCTACAGCCGCTGCATCAGATGGATCAACAGAAATAAAACCTGAAACAGCGCCAAAAGATAACCAGCCGTTGAAGTCACCCGGATACATGACATTGAAGCCAAGCAAAGCATAGGTGAGCAGGCCGATGCAAATGATCATCGTGTTTTTGAACAGGATGTTGACCGAGTTCTTCGACTGGGTCAGTCCTGATTCAAGCGATGCAAAGCCCAGGTGCATAATGAAAACAAGCGCGCCTGCAAGCATAATCCACAAGTTATTGAGCGTCCACAAGACAAACTCTGCTGACAGGGCATCGCTGGCTTCGGTTGCAGGAACAGCCTCCTGGGCAAAAGCGCTGGTGGCGCCCAGAAATCCTATTCCGATGAGCATAACGAGTGTTCGATACATAAGTACATTCGGGTTATGTGGCCATTCGTTCGAATCAGGGTGGGTCTTTGGTGGAGACACACCGCATTAATCAGATGCAAACGTTGTAAGAGGCCAAGTGAATTTTGAAATACAAGACCGAGTTGTACTTATGGTAAGTTAGGTATTATTCCGTGTCAACCTAACAAATTTAGATAAAAGCCCTTTCAGATTAAATAATTTTGTTAATATTGTGTTAAGAGGAGTTCTTTTTTCGTCAGAAAAGGGGTACCAGAACGAATTCGGCGATGCCGAGGCCTAAAAACGTGCCAATGGCATAACCAAGCGATCCGATGAGGACAGCCGGCAATACCAGGTCATTTCTGCCGATACTTCTGGCAAGTGCCAGCGCTGAAGGGGCTCCACCAATGTTGGCCTGCGATGCTACAGCAGCCATTGCCGGGTCTAACTTGAAGAGCCAGCCGCCCACAAAAACAAACAGACCGTGCACCAGGACGATGACCAGGACGAGCACGAGTAAGTTTACCCCAAGCGGGCCTATAGCCTGGAGCGCAGATAGATCGCAAAACGCCCCGATAACAGCCAGAAATAGCGTTACTGCAAATGAGCCGATGACCTGTGCGCCACGAGTGCGTTGCATGGCCGGGATCTGGGCAATGATGAGTGCGATGATAGATACCAGGACGATAGAAGGTATTTTGATTCCGGCATTGCCCGAAACGTCAGCCAACCAGTTTGATAGCCACAGACTGGCACAGCCAATCGCCAGTAAAATACCAAGCTCCATGGGGGTTGTCTCTTCCCGGTCCACTTCTACACTTGCTGCTGTGGCCTGCTGTTGTAAAGACGCGCTGCTTGTGGTTTTCCAGAACGGAGCTACCAGCTTGGGAATCGCAATCGATACCATCATCCAGATTGCCGTCATAATGTTGTCGACAGCAATGGCACCGCCATAGAGCAGCCCTTCTTTAACAACATCGTAGTGAATGGCCAGTGCGTTGAAGTTAATCCCGCCACCAGTATATGTGCCGACAAACATCCCACCCATGGCAACGAAGTTATCCTCGAAAACCGCCGGCCCATCAATGAGCCACATGCCAACCACGACTCCTAATGCAGTACCTGCCGCACCCAGCAGAAATAAACCAATCAGAGGTTTACCCGCTTTAAGGATATCGCGCAGGTTAACACGCAGTAGCAAAAAGAAAATTGCCAACGGTGCGACATAACTAAAAATGCCGTCGTAGACGGGGACAGGTTTTTCTGCTGAAGAACCGGCTGGTAGCAGGCCTATGTTTGCAACGATTGCAGTAAGCAGGATTACCAGTAAGGCGGTGCCAAAATGCCGGAGCACGGTGCGCTGGACTAGCCACTCGGATAACGCTACGAGGAGACACAGGACCGCAAGAATGTAAAGGCCTTCTGTAAACATAGGGTCAGCTTTTTCAGAGCGATGGGGGAAAGAAGTTCTTAAATCGTTTTCCCAAATTCCATTGCCATCCCCCAGTTTTTACATAAAGCAGAAGGACAACCAAAGATATGAGGCAAAAAACCTTACGCCTTTCAACTATTCTACCTTCAACACGAACAAATGCATCCTTCAGGATGGATTTGTCTGCTCTTAAATGACCCAAACTTTTTCCTCGCGCAGCAGCGGATGCAATGCTTCGTGCTTTTTGTTGAAGTAGTGCTCAAACGTTTCCCTGATCCACTTAACGGCCTGGTACGCGTACCACATTAGCCGGCGCTGGATATGCATATAGGCCTGGTCCGTTGTGTTTTTGCCGCCGTTCAATTGCCGTTCGTTAAACTCTTTTCTGGTCGATTTGATGATGTTTGCTAACCGGGGAATCAAGCCGGCGTCCTGTACATCAAACGCGCGGACGAGCCATTCGCTGACAAACTCCAGCGGCATTTTGGATGGCCTGTTTAACTTCCGTTTTTTTCGAGGCGTTACCCGGTGATACCCTGGTTGCTGAATCGAAGCGAGGAATGCTGGATTGATGTTTTGCAGCAACAAAATCTGGTAGTGCAAGAAAAAGGCGCCAAAATTCTGTGTGTTGGGTACCGGTATAAAACCAAAATGCCGTGCCTGGTGCTCGGGGACGGTATGGAAGATAAATAAAGGTGGTTTGCTGATCTCAGGGCAAAGAGCATTTACAGCGCGCATTTCTGCAAGCAATGCTTCGAATACCGACATTTTTTCCCGAAACGATCCATTGAACAGCGGACCTTCAACGTCGGGGTGAATCGAGCCGGCGCCCGAAAGTAACATCGAATCCCAGTGTGCCTGATCTTCAGAAGGCAGCAAAGAAAGATGGCCGAGGTTAGATGCAATAAGATCGGTAAACTGGTGTCCATATGACGGCCCAAATGAAGCTCGCGTAAATTTGAAGCGTGTTTGTGCAAAATTTAGCGATCCCTGGACATCATTCAAGATCTCGCATTGCTCGTTTTGGATGTAATGCTCGAGGACATACGGATCAAAAAAGTCAAAGGTGTACTGCGGTGCGCCGAGGGCTAGTTTCAGCGAAAAGGCCGGGAGGCATACCTGGATGGTTCAACAACCCGCTTCAAATATTTGGAAAGCGGGAAAATACATGCGTTTTCTAGGCGTTGAGGTATTAATTTTGCAAGCTGTGTGACGACTGGTTCATCTGGTAGCGCACGAATAAACGGATTGGGGTGTACGTCACCAAACGTAACGCTGGCCGATTTATTGGTGACTATCGGTTTGATATATGGTATGAGCCCCCCCAACTCAACATCTAGCTGATCTGCCAGACTAGGTAGCGGCATGCCGTTAAAGTGAAAGGAGTCCAGGTAATAGTTTGTGATGCAGTCCAGGATCGTCGATTGATTCACAATCTGTTTTAAAAAGCTTGTTTATTAAAGAGATAGCTTAAATTTGGTAATCGGATCACTTTCAGCCGGCTTAACTGCAAATTTCTTTGGGATCAATGAGCATCACCTTGCAGGTTGCTGAACAATCTTGACTGAAAATCAGTATGTTTTCAGTTCCACGACCTGATCCTCCACGTTCAAATACTTCACCTGGCTATGTGTATACTGCCATGGTGCCGCATCGCTGCACTTCTCTGCATTGGTCTGACTTTTCCTTTTGCCCCGCTCTTTGGCCAGGTAAGCGTTAAACTACTGGCATCTGAAGGCGCTGACTTCGACTACTTTGGTGAGGCGCTTGCCATTGATGGAGACTATGCGGTTGTGGGCAGTTGGTTGGACGACGAAAACGGCCAGGATGCCGGCGCGGCCCGTATCTTTCACCGCGTTGGAGCTGAATGGCAAGAACAAGCTGTGTTACTTGCCTCTGATGGTGAAGCCGGCGATCAGTTTGGAATCACGGTCGCAATCAATGGCGACGTTGCATTTGTTGGCGCACAGCGAGACGACAATGCAAACGGTGCGTTTGCCGGTGCCGTGTATATCTACGAGCGATCAGGTGAGGTCTGGACGGAGCGCGAAAAAATAGTTGCCACGGATGGCGCTTTTGATGATCGCTTTGGTGCTGCTGTAGCTTCGCGGGGCGACCGGCTAATCATCGGTGCTGTTGGCGTCAATGAGGGGCGTGGCAGTGCATACGTGTACCACCGCGCCGGCGGCGACTGGCTGTTTGTGAATCGTATTACTGTGGCAAATGCATCGCCTGGCGACGCGTTTGGTGGGGCCCTCGCCATTGAAAACGACGTTGCAATTGTAGGTGCGGCCTCCCGCGATGGAGGTGCTGTCACCGATGCCGGCGCAGCCTATGTGATCGGATTTAATGGTGTCCAGTGGAGCGTGCAGCAAGAATTACTCTCATCGGTGCCTGTGTTAGATGGTGTCTTTGGAACCGCTGTGGCATTGTCAGGCGATCACCTGGTAGTTGGCGCACCTGAAGAGCATGTAGACAGTATCGAACAGGCCGGCGCGGCTTACATCTATCAATTTAGTGGAAGTACCTGGGAGGAAGAGACGCGGCTTACAGCTTTAAATGCAGAAGCCGGCGATGCATTTGGGTTTTCTGTGGCTATTGATGACACGTATGCCATTGCCGGTGCGCGGTGGGACCTGAATAACCAGGGACGAACATCGGGAGCTGCTTATGTGTTTGCACAGCGCAACGGTGTCTGGGAATCGGAGGCACGTTTGTTGGCTGGTGATGGGGATGTGGGGGACCAGTTTGGTAACGTGGTTGCAGTGAGCAACGAGCAGGTGATGGTTGGTGCGCGTTGGGATGACAACGAGGTGGGTCAGGATGCCGGCGCAGCCTACATCTTCCCGATTGGTGGGTCAGGGGTGCCCTCCCTGTTAAGCAGTCGGTCGGAAATCGACTTCCCGGCGTTGTCTGTTGGGGAAAATGAAACGGTATCGTTTACGGTTACCAATATTGGAACAGCTGACCTGAATATTCTGGGGATGTCCATTGAAGGGGCTGGGGCAAGCAATTTTACGATCACCCAGGGAGGCAATGGCGTATTGCTGGCACCGCTGGCCAATATAACGCCAACGCTGTTGTTTTCACCGGTGAGTCCTGGAGACAAAGAAGCAACCCTGCGTATCGAAAGCAACAGTCCATCGAGTCCGCATTTGGTGTCACTCACGGGGAGTGGTACTGATGGGTTACAACCCGGTATTGCAAAGGTGATAGCCTTCCGTGGCGATGTCGAGTCATATTTTGGCAGTACGGTATCTGTGCTTGGCGATTTTGCAATTGTCGGCGCGGAAGGCCAGCGGGAGACGGAGCCTGGTGCGGCCTACATCTACCAAAGATCCGGTGATAACTGGGTACAGGAACTACGCATTTCATCACTGGATGGCGAAGCCGGCGACCGTTTTGGCAGTGCCGTAGATATCAGCAGTACCCATGCAATTGTAGGTGCCTGGAATGACGACGATGAGGCCGGTGCAGCCTACGTATTTGTTAAAAGCGGATCCGCCTGGATCCAGCAAGCCAAGCTAATTGCAGCAGATCGTGAAGCCGGCGATCGCTTTGGGCAGTCGGTTTCGATCGAGGGAAATTATGCTGTCATTGGAGCCTGGCAAGACGATAATATTCGAGGCGCCGGTGCGGGTGCTGCATATGTTTTTGAGTTGCAAAGCGGTGTTTGGCAGCAGCAATTCAAGCTCACGGCTTCTGATGGGCAGCAAGGCGATCGATTTGGTAGTGCGGTAACAGTGCAGGGGACAGATGTGTTGATCGGTGCAGCGAATGGTGGATTTTTTGGTGAAGGTACGGCCTATGTATACAGTCTGAATGGCGCTATTTGGCAGGAAAGCGGCCGGCTCTCGGCCAGCCAGGCTGGATTGAGCGATGGGTTTGGGACAACCGTTGCAATTGAAGGTGACATTGCTGTGGTCGGAGCCCCAATTCAGGACAACCAGTCTTCTATCGATGAAGGTGCTGCCTACGTATTTGAAAAGGTTGGATCTGACTGGGTAGAACGCGTAAAGCTGACCGCCTCCGATGGTGCGAGTGGCTTTGAGTTTGGTCGAGCGGTTGACATCGCGAATGGCGAAGTTGCGGTTGGCGCTGCCGGCGCCAACAACCAGGCTGGTGCACTGTATCTCTTCTCCAGATCTGGGGATTCATGGTTTCAAACCAATGTGGTGCGTGCGTCCGATGCAGATGCCGGCGATAAGTTTGGCAGTGCGCTGGCATTTACTGGATTTGATATTATCGCAGGAGCTCCCGAAGACAACAACGTCAACGGGACGCGAGCCGGTGCCGTATACCTCTACTTACGCGAAGGCGCCGGTTGGGAAGAGCAGGCGCGTTTGTTGGCCTCCAGTCGGCTGGTTCAACCCGCTTTTGGCGCTGCGGTAGCTATTGATGGCGATTACGCCGTGGTTGGGGCAAAAGGAGATGCAGAAGCTCCAGGAGCAGCCTATGTATATTTCCGAACAGGCGAAAACTGGACGCAGCAAACCGAATTGTCTGCGTCAGACAGCCAGCCGGGCGATCAGTTTGGGGTCAGCGTAGCTATTTCTGGAGCCTACATCGTTGTGGGGGCTTCAGGTGACGACAACGAGCGCGGCACAGATGCCGGCGCTGCATATGTGTTTTTGAAAGGGAGTGAAACCTGGGGGGAGCAGGCGCGGCTTATCGCTGGGGATGGTGAGAGCGGTGATGCGTTTGGTGGCCGGGTGGCCATCGATGGTGATGTAATCGGCGTGGGTGCCCCATTAGATAACAATGCGCGCGGTGAAGATGCTGGCGCTGCGTACGTTTTTCAGCGCGATGGCGCAGCCTGGCTACAGCAGGCAAAAGTGATAGCCCAGGATGGTATTGCCGGCGACTTCTTTGGCAACGGGCTTGATGTACAGCAAACATCGCTTGTGGTTGGTGCACCCAATGCCGGCTTATTTCAGTCGGGCGCTGTGTATGTGTACGAGCAGAGCGGCGCAGCATGGAATCAGGCAGCTCGCCTCTCTGCGTCTAATGCGGAATCGGGCCAGGCTTTGGGGAGTGCTGTTGCGCTCGATGAAAATTACATCATTGCCGGATCGGAAAAACGCAAGAGCGATCGGGGCGCTGCCTATATTTATCGCAGAACTGCAGGTGTTTGGGCGGAGACAGAAGAACGCATTATAGAACTTCCGGAAAGCGCAGTAGGCGATGCCCTGGGTGGTGCTGTGGCCATTAGCGGGGTGTATGCCCTGGTTGGAGGCCGCGGGGTTGATAATGGTCGCGGCGCAGCATACCTCTTTGAGCGTAATGGGAGTAACTGGTTGCTACAAACACGTATCGACCCACAGGATGACGGCGGGCGTGATGCGTTTGGACTGGCTGTTGCTATCGCGGATGGGCATGCCGTCGTGGGGGCACAAAACGACGACAATGGCAATGGCATTGCCGCCGGTTCCGCTTATTTGTTGTCGCTAACCGGACAGGTTTCCATTGTGGCGACGGAAGACGTGTTTAGCATTCAGGATGCTGTGTTACTGCATCCTAATTACCCCAACCCTTTTGTGGATGCCACTACGATTCCGTACGAAGTCTCTGAGCCTCAGCATATCATCATCGCCGTTTACGACATGCTGGGCCGGCACGTTGCTACCCTGGTAGATGAGCAACAAGTACCAGGCACCTATCAGGCTACGCTCGATGGCGTTTCGTTGGCGAGCGGCGTGTACTTCTGCCGGTTGATGGGGGATGCGGGGGTTACCGCTGTGCAAAAGCTGGTGCGCGTGCAAGCCGGCAACTAAGTTGTACCGTTCTTAGCTATGAGTGAAAACCTCGTCAAGCTACAATTCAGGCATTCAAAGGGTCTGGATCTCGGATTGGATATATTTCCCCTATCGGATTTTTACGCCCGCCAGGCAAAGCTGAACCATCTGATTTCGGCGCCTCACAGCATCGGATTTTACGTATTGCTGTATACATCGGGTGGGTACGGGAAGCATACAGTTGACTTCAATACATTCGAGCTAAACCCCCATACGCTGGCAATCATCAGCAAAAACCAGATTCAGCAGTTTGATCCGGCCATGAATTTGCGTGGATTCATGATCATTGTGACTGAAGATTTTATACACCGCGCGCTGTTCGACTTGGAAGGCACGGTGAGTCGGCTGCTTTTCGAACCGATAACGACGCAAGCGTATTTTCTACACGATGCTGAAATTATGCTCCCGCATATTGAGCGGCTCAAAGCAGAATACGAAAAAGGAGGTGGCTCGCCCGAACACGCACCTATTCTGCTACGAGAATTAGGGCTCATTTTATTGAAAGCGGAGCGGTTACGGCGGTTGCAATTATCCGAGTCGGCCCAGCGAGCAGAAGCGTCACCGCGCCTTATTGCTTTTCGGGACTTGCTGCAACACCACTTCACTGCACATTGGACGGCGCAAATGTACGCGGATGAACTTGGCTTTTCAAAAAAGACGCTGGGGAATCTCACCAAAAAACACCTCAACCGCTCTCCGAAAGAAGTGATCGACCAGCGACTCTTGTTAGAAATCAAACGGATGCTGGTACACACCAACCTGTCGATCAAAGAAATTGCCTACCAGGTTGGCTTTGAAGACCCGTCTAACCTCAACAAATTTTTCAGGCGCGTTGATGGCACAACCCCATCTGCGTTTAGGAAAAGTGGTTAAAAGGGAAAGATCAAGAAGGCGCGTCTGATTGGACATGTCAAGATTGATCTAGTACACATTGAGCGTTTTTGCTATTCTTAGCAGACGCTTGGTATCAGTGATGCTGAAATGATTATGGGCTATCTGTTAGATATGGTCATGGTTCGCGCACATTTTTCAGGGTTGTTTCCCATTTCTACTGTTTTTGATTCGATTAGATCTTTTGGGTGTGGGGGAGGATTGTGCAATTTGTGGTTGTTCATTTAGGAATAAACATGTGCAAAAATGCGTGTACCACACTTGATGTTGCTGTTGACGTTCTGCCTGTTAGGATGCCAGAGTACATCGCAAGAAACTCCCAAAGATACCATGACAAACAAAGATAAAGCGGTTGCGCTTCTGGAAAGCCTGGAAACGGGTGCGCAAGAGCCGGCAGGTTACATCAACCCCACAAAATATATCCAGCACAACCTCGCCGTTGCTGATGGCATCGAAGGCTTTGGTGCTGTCCTGCAGAACAAACCGCCGGAAGGATTTAAAGCCAAGGTTGTCCGTGCTTTTGAAGACGGTGATTTTGTATTTGCGCATACCGAGTATGACTTCTTTGGCCCCAAAGTAGGATTCGACGTGTTCCGCTTTGAGGATGGCCTGATCGTCGAGCACTGGGATAACCTCCAGGAAAAAGCAGACGAGACCGTTTCAGGTCGGAGCCAGACCGACGGACCCACAGCGATTACTGATCTTGACAAAACGGACGCCAACAAAGCACTCATTAAAGGCTTTATGGCCGATGTGTTGATGGGGGCTGCGCCTGAGAAAATCACAGAATACGTATCAACAGAAACGTATTATCAGCATAATCCTGCAGTAGGTGATGGACTTGCAGCGCTTGGGGAAGCCCTGGAAGCAATGGCAAAAGCCGGCACGCCTATGGTCTACACCAAAAACCACTTCATCCTGGGCGAAGGTAATTTTGTTCTCACAGGATCTGAAGGCTCGTTCCTGGGCAATGAAGTGGCCTTCTACGACCTCTTCCGGATCGAAGATGGCCTGATTGTCGAGCACTGGGATACGGTCGAAGAAATTCCGCCACGCGACCAGTGGAAGAATGATAACGGCAAGTTCTAAGGACTTGGTGATTAAAAAAAGCGGCATACGAATCTCGTATGCCGCTTTTTTTGTGTTCTCGGGATGGGATTGACTATAATGAACGCTACTCACTGATTCTGCAGGCGTTGCAACGCCGCTTTGCCTCCCTCATTTGCAGGATTGAGCGCGATGGAACGTTCATACGCAGCAATCGCTTCTGGCACCTTACCGGAAAGCGCGAGGGCCTCGCCCAGGCTATCGTGTACATTCCACGAGCCGGGAAACTGCTCAACATTAAATTGGAAAAAGAGGAGCGCCAATGGAATGTTTTCTGACTGGAGATAATGGTACCCAATGGCGTTGATGCTGCCTTCGTAGTGCAGACCACCCTCGATCGCAGCGCGCAATCCCGTATCCAGTGCCATTTTGGCTTCAACAAGGCTATCTGCCTGCACGAGTGCATAGGCGGTTTCCATGCCTTCGCGTAATGACGTTAGTGCAGGAATCTTTTCAAAAGACGACGGGCCATAGTTTGATAAAAAGAAGGAGACCTCGCCGGCCTCATCTCGACCAAAAAATACTTCTTGCTGTCGATCTTCGCGCACAAATATATCAGGCGCAGCCGTTGGGAGAAAGACGTTGTTATCGATTGTGAGTCCACCTTCTGCCGGGGTTACAACGCGGTAGTTTCGTAGCGCCCACGCCCCTCTTGCCAATTCATCTTGCGTGCACGACTGGCAGAACGTGCCGAAGGCATAATCGCCCAGGTAGGCGCTCAGGTCTCGGTCACCCAATGCGACAGGTGCTGATGTCGTATACGTGGGTTTCTCTGGATACAGCGTTTCTAATACGGCTTTGCTAATGCGTGAACCAAGGTTTACAGGACCACCGCCGGCTTCGAAGTTTCTATTTGTCACCATGAAAACCCCCACCTTCTTATCGACAAAAACATCCATCAGCGTCCAAAAACCGAGCATGCTGCCGCCGTGACCAACCGAACGTACCACGGGACCATCTGGCGGGTCTACGCTTGGTGATTCCCAGAAACCATGGGTTACGCCTGTAAAGTTGGGATGTGGCCGGAATTGGGGAGATAAGATGGCATGGGCTGTTTCTTTACTGAATACCTGGCCATGGGTGTTAACACCATCTCCGGTGAGCGCTTCAAGTAGCCGGGCCATGTCTGCCGGCGTTGCATCGATAGAGGAGGCCGGCGTGGTGACATAGATTTCGTAGGGTTGGGCAACATACGCGCTGTCTACCCAGCCGTAGCCAATGGCCACGTCATCTTCGTGCGCTTTGTCAGCTTCAACAAAACTGTCCATCATGCCGGCGGGCTCGAACAGCTCTTGCCGCATGGCTGCTGCAAAAGACTTACCGGTCACACGGGCAAGGACTTCCCCGGCCAGGCTGATGCCGTACGTATCATACCGGAAAACATGACCTGGCCGGGTGATACGCCGAAGGTTGTCTGCCAGGTATGTACCGAGGCTCGGGCGCATGGCCTTGCGGGCATCCAGCGGTTGCTCGACGGCATATATATGGCGATCCAAACCAATCTGGTCGAAGCCGCCAGTGTGGGTGAGCAAATTCCAGATTGTTACGGGTTCGTCAAAGCCTTTCGGGTTGTCGATACCGGTGAAATATGCTTCGACATCTGTGTCGTAGCGAAGCCGGCCCGAATCTACAAGTCGCGTTACGGCCAATCCAGTCAGTGCTTTGGAAACGGAGCCGATCCGGAAGAGGGTCTGTTCGGTATCCACAGGCCGGCCAGTGGATACGTCTGCTACGCCGTACCCGCGCTTGATCATCGTTTGCCCTTCTTTCACAACTACAATAGCCACCCCGGGCAGGTGCGTGGCAGCCATCTCCTCTTTTACGATCTGGTCGATGGTAGCTTCAAGTTGTTTGAACGATGAGTCGACCTGTGGTGCCGGCTCTGCTGGGGGGAGTCCTTTGCAGCCTGCAAATACAAGCAGGACGATGATTGAGAGATAGCGCATCATACAAAACGGGTTATGCAATACCGTGGTATCCTTCAGGTGTACCATACAGCCAATGAATCGGCGGAAACAGATTGCTAATGAGGGAAATCAGACTAGTTTTCCTCCATTGACGTAGCCATGTCCGGGTGGATGCATTGAATTTTGTGAACGGCTCAAGGGATGTGTGAATTGCTCAAAATGCACAACGCTGACTCAATCTCCTGTCAATCTTGCTTTGATTGTCTCAACGCGCGTGCGCCCAATGGGTAGGGTCTCTCCGGAGGCAAGCACAGCTGAATACCGGCTTCCTTCTCGAACCCGTACTTGTACAATATCGGCAAGTCGAGCGAGATAGGAACGGTGGATGCGTTCAAAGGAAGCGGGTAAAATATCGAGTAAACGATCGAGTGATTTGCTGTGGATGCGCACAGAGCCATCGCGAAGTACAAGTTCGGCATACGAGCCCGCCGCTCGTACAAACGCGATGTCTGCTACCGAAACCAAATCAACGCGGCCGGCAGAGCGGATGGCGAGCGTTGCCGCCGGGTGGCTTGCGCGCGTGCCCTGAATCCGTGCAAACGTTTTGCTGATGCGCGCAGCATTGAAGGGTTTGCCAATAAAGTCGAGTACGCCAATCTCGAATGCTTCTAGCGCTCGCTCGGTATGGGCTGATACTACAATGGTGTGAAAAGCGCCGGCTACAGCATCTTTTACCAGATCAAATCCATCTTCACCATTCAGGTTTAAATCCAGAAATACAACATCAACAGCTTGCTGCTCGAGGGCAAGTTGCGCGGTTTCAAAGGTTGCATACTTGTCGATCTGAAGTACAATGTCGGCTGCTGCAGCGCGAAGCAATCGCTCGAGGCGCTGGGCGATGACCGGTTCATCTTCAATTATAAATATGCGCATCAGCAATGGAGGATTTAAGGGAGCGAAGGCGGAAGATTTGCCGGCAGTTGAATGCGTGTTACCCAGTCGTCTGCCTCTATCCCCGACGATAAGATCACCTGGCCTGGCGCAACTTCTTCAAGGCGAGCACGGACATACCGTAATCCGCCTCCTTCCTCGCGTCGTTGTGGATCGGGTTGCGCAAGTGGGGTACGGAGCACGAGCGAGCGCTGGTCGTCGTGTAGCGTTTCGCGTAGGGTAAAGGTAACGGTCCCCGTGGTATAGGCATTATGGGTGATGGCGTTTTCGAGTAACGTATGGATTACTGCCGGCGGGATAGGGCCATCTTCTGATACTTCGGATGCGTCAAGTTTAAACGTGAGGGCACGTCGATACCCCATAACTTCAAGATGTGCCCGGCATAGGGCCAGTTCCTGCCGCATTGCAATGGTGCGTTCTCCTGATATCTCACCCAGACTGCGTAATTCCGAGGCCAGAGCTTCAATGGCATTGACCCCTTCGTGCGGACTGGTTTCGACAAGTTCGATGATTGAGGTAAGCGTGTTCATCAAGAAATGAGGTTGGAGGTGTTTTTTAAGGAGTTCGGCCTCAAGTCGTGCTGCGGTTGCACGTGCAATGGCATGCCGGCGGCGGTCCGCCCGTGTTTGCATACCCACGGACGTAAGCAAGCCGGCGATCAATACACCAAATGCGGGGAAAAAGGCCAAATCCATAAAGGAATCGCCGGAAAAGAGAAGCACAAGTAGACAAAAGGCTACGCCACTACACGCAAGCAATGCACCGTGCAACTGCTGTCGCGCAGCCCACCCTGTAATGCCCAGTGCAGTCCCGAGTGCCAATGCAAAGGCTATATACGTTCCTGTTTCATGATCGTTGATGAGTAAGAGTGACGCAGCGATGGCAGTCGACAAAACCAGCAAAATGGCGCGTCCTTTGGGCAACGCAAACTGGACGATAAACGTGCTGGCCAGCAAAATGCCTGTTATGCCGGTGAATAAATCAACGAGGCCTAACCGTAGCCCGTGAAGTGTATAGTCGTAGCCCAGTGCATTACGCCAGCTTTCTGCCATGAGCAGGAGTGCAACAGCGAAACACAGGGCGGCAGTCATCAGGTAGGGGAGGCGTTTCTGATCTGCGATGAAAAGCGCCCCATAGTACA
This sequence comes from Rhodothermales bacterium, assembly GCA_965263205.1. Taxonomy (GTDB): domain Bacteria; phylum Bacteroidota; class Rhodothermia; order Rhodothermales; family JAHQVL01; genus JBCCIM01. Next base: position 265,624 of record CBDHHF010000014.1, on the reverse strand, counting down.
GCGCGACAATCACAAATCCGCCCAAAAACAAAAGGGGGATGCCAACAGCATTGTATGGGGCGGACGTGAGCTTTGCGTAATCACCCGCTATAAACTGCATACGCAGGCCGGAGGTACCCTTTGGGCGTAAAAAGCTGGAGATGCGTACCGCAACCTGGTGCGTACCCGGTGTGGCAAGGGAGTCGGGAATCCGAAGGTAGGCGTCAATGGGGCCGGCGCGTTCTGTTTCGCTACTGGCACCTACGCGCCCGATCCGGTCGAGCAAAACACCGTCCCAATAGACTTCACGCGCAGCAAGACCTGTTGCTTTGAAGCCAAGTGTTGTGTAGGCAGGTATCGGGACCTCAAAGCGCAGCCACATTACTGCTGCTGAATCAGGTAAAGATAGAACAGGCGTTGACAACCAGCCCGATGTGTCCAATTCCTTAGCTGCCCAGTTGGGGGTGTCACCTACGCGGTATTGGGTGGTTTCGACAATGTGCGCCTCGTACGGTGCACAGCCTGTGAGTAGCAGGCATAAGACCCCATAAACCAGTACCCGTGCTGGCTTAAGTGCGGGGATAGCAGCTGATTGATGAGCGTGCGACATGCCTATAATCTATTGCCTGGGGCACCGAATCGCCAAGAACGGTCGATTTTCTACGAGGCAATGCTATATTGTACAAACGAATCGATTTGATACGGCTGTTTGTGGCATCAGGTTGTTGTAAACAGCTGTACTGTAGCTGCCGGCTTTTTTGCACCTGACCTCTTGCTCTATAATGAAAACCCGCCGCCAGTTTTTGAATACGGCTTTTTTGCCTGTTGCTGCAACGCTTAACCCGGCAACTGTCCCCGATGTACTCGAGATGTTAGCGCATCACACCGGCACGCCGGTTGAAATCGCAAAGGACGAGGCATATTGGCGTACCGTGCAGGAAGCCTTTACAGTGGATCGGAGCCTTGTAAATCTGAATAACGGTGGGGTATCCCCTGCGCCGGCCCTGGTGCAGGATGCCATGAAGCGGTATCTCGATTTTTCGAACCTTGCGCCGGTGTACACCATGTGGGAAGTTCTGGAGCCCCAACGCGAAGGGGTGCGCCAGCGGATTGCGCGTGATTTTGGGTGCGATACCGAAGAAATTGCACTTACCCGGAATGCGTCCGAGAGTTTGCAAATCTGCCAATTAGGAATCGACCTGGCGCCTGGTGATGAGGTGCTGACAACCACCCACGATTATGGTCGCATGATCAACACCTTCAAGCAACGCGAACGGCGCGACGGTATTAAGCTGGTGCAGTTCTCGCTACCGGTGCCGGCTGAAGATCCGGATGAAATTGTCCGTCTTTTTGAGCAGCACATCACCCCACGCACCAAAATGATTTTGATGTGCCACATCGTAAACATCACCGGGCAAATTCTGCCGGTCAAACAGGTGGTGCAAATGGCGCGCAAAAAGGGGATACCGGTAATTGTTGATGGCGCTCACGCTTACGCCCATTTTACCTTTAAACATGAAGACCTTGATTGCGATTACTACGGATCCAGTTTGCACAAATGGTTGCTTGCGCCGCATGGGACAGGATTGCTTTATGTACGCAAAGAAAAGATCAACGAGTTGTGGCCTTTGATGGCTGCGCCAGAGCGACTGGATACAGATATCAGGAAATTTGAGGAAATTGGTACCCATCCGGCGGCCAATTACATCGCAATAGCTGATGCCCTTACGTTCCACCAGGGGATCGGGGCCAAACGAAAAGAAGAACGCCTGCGGTATCTAACGCATTACTGGGCAGAAAAACTGCTGGTGCACGATCGGGTTACGCTAAATACGAGTTTGAATCCAGCCTATTCATGCGCTATTGGCAATGTCCAGATCCGGGGCGTTGATACGGCAAAATTGAAGCAGTACCTCTGGGATGCACACCGAATCATTGTAGTCCCTATTTTACACGATGAATTTGAAGGGTTGCGCGTGACGCCCAACCTGTACACCACCCTCGAAGAACTGGACCGGTTCGTTGATGCTATGACCCATGTGATCAAACATGGCTTGCCGGCCTAAATCATCCCACCCTCCCCATCGGATAAGACAAATGAAGAGAATCCTGACTCTCGGTCTGATTTGCTGTGCTGCGGCAAGTCTGGTCGCCTGTGAAGTGCCAGCTCCTGCACCTGAAGTAACGCGTACTGTAATTTCGAGTGAGGACGCGCCACCTGCCGTCGGCCCATACTCACAGGCAATTCAGGTAGGCAACATGTTATTTCTTGCCGGCCAAATTGGGCTGGATCCTGAAACCCGTACAATCGTGGAAGGAGGTATCGAGGCGCAAACACGGCAGGTAATGGAAAATCTCGATGCTGTGCTTGGTGCTGCCGGCTTTACCATGGCAGATGTGGTACAGGCCCAGGTATTTCTCGCAGATCTTAACGATTACGCAGTCATGAATGAAGTCTATGGCTCGTACTTTGCATCCATGCCTCCAGGACGTGCCGCTGTGCAAGTTGCGCGGTTGCCACTGGATGCGCGCGTGGAGATCATGATGACGGCTGTGAAGACGCCGTAATAGTACTGCTGACGTACTTCTCCTGAGCGGATCCTGACCGCAAGTACAATTTTACGCAAATACGGCCTATTCATAGCCGCGTCCTATCGCACCTAAATTTCAGCGTGACGATGGACAAAAAGGGTGGTTGGCGAGCATAAAGGACATGGACTCGTGCCTGTCGTTGCTTGTTCGGTTTCCTGCGTCTGCGTGCAACCAACTGATGTAGAACACCTGTTAAGACCCTTCTCTCATATGCACTCTACGGTGTTGAGTAAACCTGTTTCTTCCCGATATATTTCGATGCGCTATGCACTGGGGTTCTTCCTGGGTGTTGCCTTGTTGAGTAGCGCCTGTTTGGAGCCAGATCCGAAGGTATGGAAACTCGATAAAGACTATGGCTTCCGGGGATACAGCCTGGGGCCGGCATTGTACTCCCGCGTCCTCGAGCAGGCAGAAGATCGGGCTACTGCATTTGACGTGGTTGAGTTTGAGGCCTTTGGCAGTCGCTTTGCCGATCAGCAACTGTTCGAGCCCCAGGGACGCTCAACTGTCTTTGGTGCGCCTGTAGCCAATGTGTATGCCGGCGTCATCGACCGGTCAATCTATGCTTTTTTGCTCCAGGTAGAGGCTGATACCGATGATCAGGCTTCGTTGGTCGACAGTCTTGTATATCATTACGGCACGCCGCAGTCCAGCGTGGACACAACCTACATATCAGGCCAAACGCTCGTGCATGTGAATACCCAGCATTGGGAAGCCGATAGCGTTGGCTTAGAATTGGGGATGGGAGAAGGCTTTGCTGAACTCCTTGTTTATGACAAAGACCTGCGGCTACGCCGGCAGCAGATTCAGTATCTCACTACCCGTGCACAGCGTGGCGTGAATAGCGATGTAAACGCATTGAATGCCGTTGGCGAGGTAAGCCTGGAAGAAATTGCACCGCGCGCCCGGTGGAAATACAGGTATCGTGGAGAAGAGACCCACGTACGTGGCGGGTCGTTTGGCGAAATTGATTACCAGTATGTCCAGCCTTTCTTTGAGGTGGAGGGTGAAAGCTTTTTTGGCGTCAAAATGGCCTATGTGAACCTCAATTTTGTTGGGGGCAGCGACAGTCTTCGGACGCTGGAGGTGCGCTTTGATAACACGCAGGGACAGACGGTTGGATTTATGGACATGCTGCGCGTCATGGAGCGGAAGCTTGGCCGGCATGCCTACTCCGATACACTGCACACAACCAAGGGGCCTTTTCGGCGTGCATCGTGGTATGGCGACAATCTCACGATTACACTTGAAGAGAATCGCTTTAGGCCAGAGCAGCCGGATCGGGCAGACGTGCTTGTCAGTTTTACAAAAGACCGCGTGGAAGTCCCCTGGCAAGCGCCAGGTCTTGCACGCGCAGCTGCAAATGCACGCGACTCACTGGATGTAGGCTCAGGTGGGGGGCAGGATTCGCTGGCAACCAAATCTGAGTTCATTTCCCCAAAGCCGCCCACACCTTAATTCTTTAGCCACATACCCCGTTGAAGCTTAGCAGATAATGCTCCAGGCGAGGAATTGTGGACCTGCTAAGAAAAGCCGCATTATTTAGGCGATTTAGACGCTAATTCGTCATACTTCTGCAATGCTTATTTCCGTTTATCAGGACTTGCTAAAAAGTTCTGTTTTTCATGTGTTAGGTCAGGGTGTAAGTACTTGTTTACATTGCAGTTGTGTTAAAAATGTAAACATGGCGCATAAAATCTGAAAAGATAGCGCTAATTACACCAGTGCAGGAGTCGATATCTACTAATGGGATGTGATACGAAGCGCATCCCATTTATTCATTTTGGTGGATTCTGGTTGCACCTAAAATCCAGCCACAAGTGTGGCGCAGGATTTATGGCAGACGCTTTAGCAGTGGTATCTTGATTTCGTTAAATGATGGTACCCCCAACCAGATTAGATAGATAAAATTCAATGCAGGATATTTATACAAAGTCTCTCAAAGAAGGCCTCACCGAATTGGCAGAATTGGACCGCGACTATCTCGAAGCATCTCGTCGCCGGCTTTTCTTGATGCCTGAGGCAGAGCGGGAAGCAGTGGCAGAAGAGCACAAGCGTAAAGCGGCACTCTATTTTGAGCTGTACCGCACCGCACAAAACCTATCTGTATAGTCGCTATTCATAACGCAGCGATTCAACAGGATCCACGTTCGCAGCTTTGCGGGCCGGGAAGAAACCGGCCAGTAATCCGATAACCGATAAGATCGCAACAGTGGTCAGGGCAATCGGAGTAGAAATTTCAGGGTTAGCCAGGAATTCGAGGGCACCTTCCTTGTTCGGAATGCTCTGGATGGCCGTGACTACGGTATAAGAAAACAGTAGTCCGATGGCACCACCTGTCAACGCAATGAGCAGCGACTCAAAGATGACCTGCAATTTGATGTGATATTTACGAGCGCCGAGAGCCAGTTTGACACCAAACTCTCTCGTGCGCTCTTTTACTGTTACGTACATAATGTTGGCTACGCCAACCCCAGCCAGCAGGAGCGTCAGACCGCCCACGACGCCAAGGAAAATTTGGATGCCGAGAAATACCTTGGCGCCTTCTTTTTCATTTTCGATAAAATCCCAAATTCCCAGGGCACGTTCGTCGCTTGCGTCGAACTTGTGACGCCGGCCCAGCACGCGATACAGCTCCTCTTTTACAGCCGGCGCAACCTCTACACTACTGGGTCGGATTACCATGTGGTTGATGTACCGGTATCCGTAAATGGTCTCAAACGTCTGGGACGGGATAATTGCGCGATTGGCATCCGGTCCATTGTTCATGCTGGTTTGCAGCTTGGGCTGCATGATACCAATTACGGTAAAGGGCAAGCCATCCAGTAACACCTGACCACCAATTGGATCCTGATCGCCAAACAGGCGACCGGCAATTTCATCTCCCAAGAACAATACGCGACGCTTCTGGGCTTCGTCTTTCATGTTCAGGAAGCGGCCGCCGGCAGCGGGAAACATGCGCCGCATTTCTTCAAACGCCGGGCTCACGCCTTCCATGTAAGCTGTTGTTTTATTTTTGCCCACCTGCAGCGTGACACCCCACCGGCCATACGACACGCTGCCCATGTCGATGCCAGGGATGGTTTTCTGTACCAGGGCAAGGTCGTCTCGGCGGAGCCGGATATTTCTGCCTTTGTCGAGTCCTTCATACGGCATACTGGTTTCGCCACCATACACCTGGAAAATCCGGTCGCCGGCATTTAATAAGCCATCCTGCATCGTTTTGCCCAACCCTTCGCCAAACGCAAGCAACAACACAACCGAGATGGTACCCCACGTGATAGCAAAGATGGTCAGAAACGCGCGTGTTTTCTGTGTGCGCAGGTCGTTCCAGAATTCCTGAAGTAAGATCTTCCACATGGTTCAATTGGGCGTTTGGGGTGTGTGGCAGGCGAGCGTTCCTGATTTGATCAGGTACGCAGGCATTCTACAGGGTCCAGTTGTGCCGCTTTTCTTGCGGGGAAAAAGCCGGCGAGTATTGCAATAAGCGCCAACAGGGTCATTGTAGTGAGGGCAACCACGGGCGAAAGTTCGGGGATGCCTACAAATTCCTCTATTGGAAGGAACGAGATCCCTTTGATGAGCAGCATGGCCAGTATGAATCCGATGGCTGCACCCATCCCCACTATGAGGAATGATTCCAGGAAAAACTGGAAAAGAATGTCGCGACTCGTGGCACCAACGGAGCGCTTGATGCCGATCTCTTTTGTTCGCTCTCGGACCACAACGTACATGATGTTGGCTACACCAATACCACCTACCGTAAGGGTGAAGCTGCCAATAATACCCATGAAGATGTTGAAGCCGAGGAAGAAGTTCTTCAGGAATTTGTCGGCTTCATTGGTATCCCAAATGCCAAGCGCGTCGTCATCGTCCGGGTTGAACCGGTTGCGCCGGCCCATGACCTCCATCAACTGCCGTTCCACCTGCTCGGTCAGGTCTGGGTCTGTGGGGCGATAAATGATGTTGTTGATGTACCGATCGCCAAAAATGGTGCGGTAGGTACTGGCCGGGATAAACACGCGATCGCTGTCGCGCGAATTGTACGAGGAGTTCTGGGTTTTAGGCTGCATCTGGCCGATGACCGTGAAGGGCGTTTCACCGATCATTACTTGTTGGCCTACAGCGGAGGAATCGCCAAAAAGCAGGTTTTTGATTTCGTTGCCAAGCATCACGACGCGCCGGCGTTTCTGCATGTCAAGGTCGTTTATAAACCGCCCGCCCGGTTCCGGAATGATGTTGCGCATATCTGCATATACCGGGTAGATGCCTGTGACCGCTGGCGAAGTTGCTGATCGACCCTTCCGAATCGGCGTGTAGGTCACATATTCCGGGCTGATCTGGAAAATATCGGGAATTTCCGAATCGAGCACGGGCACATCTTCTTCGCGGAGGTTGATCCGGCGGCCATCCGGAAAGCCTTCAAACGGCATGGTTGTGCGGCCACCAAAGACCACAACGATCCCGTCACCCATGCCATGCATGTTTTTCTTTGATTGCTTTTCCAGGCCAACGCCAAAGGCAAGCAACACAACAACAGCTACCGTACCCCAGGTAATCCCGAGAATCGTTAGTGCGGTGCGGAGTTTTTGCGAGCGCAGGTCCTGGAAGAACTGCGACAGGGTAGTGAGTAGGCGCATGGGGAATGCCGGGTGTCGAGTGTCGAATGCCGAGTGTGTTGGGGTGCTGGCGAGTGCGTGGTGTCAAGTCATTCGACATTCGGCACTCGTCCTTCGTCACTCAATAACCTTCGGTGGCTTTTCGCGGACGCGGACGCCTTCTTCCAGGCCGGCGATTACTTCGATGCTGATGGCATCACTCAGACCGGTTTCGATAATGCGCTCTTCGAGCGAGTTGTCTGCCAGCAGCACGTTAACCCGCGCGGTGTCGTTGGCAAATTCAATGACGCGTTCTGGTATTAAGAGCACCTGTTCACGTTTCTCGATGATGATTTCTGCGTTGGCAGAGTAGCCGGCGCGGAGGACGACCTCCGTTGGTTCAGATTCGGGCTTTGCAAGATCTTGCTCGGTGGCGCTCAGGATTTCCAGCTCAACCGGGAAAACCGTAGAGTTTTCTTCTTTCTCAGCTTTGAGCCAGATTTTAGCAAGTACGCCATCTACATCAGCGTTAGGGAGGGCACCAACTTTGATTTCGGTGTTCATCCCTTCCTCGAGCCGGCCTACATCAATTTCATCAACCGTACCCCGGAAAATCAGGTCGTCCATGTTGGCCATGGTCATCAAAACCGTACCTTCCTGGAAGGAGGTAAGCGGCACAATGTTATCACCAATTTCGACCATCTTATCCAAAATGAACCCACTGACAGGGGCGCGCACTACGGATTCAAATACGCCTTTTTCGGTAGATACCTGCCCCTTTTGCAGCAGTTCAAGGGCTTCTTTAGCCATTTGGACTTGCAGATTGGCTTCGTCGTAGCTGCGTGCAGCGCGTTCAAATTCCTGGTTGGAAATTAGCTGTTTGTCGTGCAGCGCTTTTTGACGATCATATTCCATTTTCAGGTTGCGCACTTCAAGTTGCCGCAATTCGATTTGGCGCTCAGCGTCAACCAGTTCTTTTGGCGTAGGTGTTGGTCTGATTTCCAAGAGCGGATCGCCGGCGCGTACAAAGTCGCCTACATCGGCAAATTGACGCTTGGCTACACCTGAGAATTGTGATTTTACGCTAACCTCAACCCGGGGCTCAATGGTGCCAACGGCCAGTGCCTTATCGACAATGTCACCACGCTCAACGGTAATGTGAGGAATTTCCTCTTCATTGTCTTTGTTGTTGTTATTGTAAGCATAAACGGACGCCGCCGCGATTGCTCCAAGAACTACGAGGGTGAGTATAATTTTGCCTGTACGCTTCATACTGATCTGGGTGGAGGTTGGGGTGATAGCGGGCTCGTGGGATGAAAGCGCGCTTGTGTATCAGTTTTGAAGCCTATACGGCTGCTGTCGAAAAAGTGTTACGGTGAAGTGCTACGTTTTTAGCAGGTTGTCCGTCGGGGTTGGCACTGTGCAAACAATTATCCGGCTTCAATTGCAGCAATAATACCCAGGTGATGTCGCTTATGGTTTTGCATAAATCGCAACCATTCCAGCGCCGTCAGTGGACCAAAGAATGGGTGGGGAAAGCGGCGTGGAATATCCCCCAACTCATTTAGTAATGGCTCTATCCGGGCAATCGACTTTGTCATGCGGCCCCAGTCCCGTTTGAGCAAGTCATGATCCAGGTCGGGTGGTGGCTGGGTGCGTTCTGGCGCAGTTCTGCCGCGCGGTATCTGGCCCTCGTAAACCAACTGCACCCGCTCTGGGAATGGCTCAAGTGTATCATCTCCCAATCTACCATTGTGCAAGCGCTCGATAAGCCGTGGAATTGATCCGTGCGCAAGCGCGAGGTGGTACAGGTGATGGCCGATGGACCAGCCAGATACCCCTTCTTTTACTTCAAACAGCTTTTCTTCAGGCCAGGCGACGTAGCCGGCGCCTTTTTCAACAAGCGCCATGAGCGCTGCGTAGTTTTCCTGTGGATTCAAACTTGGATCGTATGCCATGGCTTCGCGTGTTTATGTGTTGAGAAAGGGAGAGCAAATATAGATGCTGGCGACAAGAAAAAGGTAGTTTTTAATTTTTTTCATGGCGCTGTGCAACTTCCTGATTGTACGCCTGTACAACCGTTGACAAAGTGTCAATGAAGATGTTGGAAAACCATGTTAATGTCAACCGTTGAGCGCCGGCAAGAAGAGAAAGAGCAGCGTCGAAATGATATCATCGATGCGGCAGAGGCTGTGTTTGCACGTAAAAATGTAGACAAGGCGACGATGGCTGATGTAGCCAAAGAAGCGCGGTTGAGCCGCGGACTGATCTACTTTTATTTCAAAGACAAAGAAGATCTGTACCTGGCTATTATGGTTCGCGCTTCGCGGGCCCTGCGTGAAGCGTTCGAAAATGCGGTGACGGATGAAATGCAGGGCTTCGAGAAAATCACGGCGATGGGGAAGGCCTATGTAACCTTCTCAAAAGAACAGCCGTCCTATTTTCATGCATTGACCGAGTTTGAAACCCGTACCATCAATTTTCAGGAACCCATCGAAAGCGAAGTAGCCTGTCTGGCGGAAGGCAATAAAGTGCTGGAGCTAATGGCGCATGTGATTGCTGAAGGGATGCAAGATGGTTCGATCAGACAGGATATCGGGGATCCGATGAAAGCCAGTGTATGCCTCTGGGGATTCACGCATGGCATCATTCAGATTGCCGCAAAAAAGGAAGACATGTTCAAACACGTGCTTCAGGTTGATCCCGAAGCATTAATTACGCAGGCGTTCGATATGATGGAGCGATCACTGGCCGCATAAACGAGTCCGCCTGAAAAAAATTTGCCTTACCCGTTGACAAAACGTCAATAACTGATGAAACGTCAAGATTTAATGATTTCCTTATATAAAAAGGGCTGCCGAACAGGTGCAAGCCTGTGCATGCTGGGCCTATTCTTGTTGATGGCGCCGGCTGCCCTGACACCCAATGTCTTTGCACAGCAAAGCCCACTCGATGATTACTTGCAAGAGGGGTTAACCAACAACCTTTCGCTACAGCAGCAGCAATTCGACGTCGAAAAAAGCTTTCGATCGCTCGAAGAAGCGCGAGGTTTGTTTTTTCCAGAGGTGAGTCTGGAGGCCCGGTACTCGCGCGCCGGTGGTGGCCGGCAGATCTCTTTCCCTGTTGGCGATTTGTTGAACCCGGTTTACAATACGCTTAACGACATGTTGTCGCAGCAAGGCGAACTGCCCGTTTTTCCACAACTCGAAAATCAGGACATCGCCTTTCTTCGCGAGCGTGAGCAGGAAAGTAAGATTCGGCTCATCCAGCCACTGTTTAGGCCGGCCATTCTGCATAACTACCGGTTGCAGCAGCATCTGTTGGGTTCGCAGGAAGCTGCATTGTCTGCGTACAAACAATTATTGATGCGTGATATCAAGGTAGCGTATTACAACTATCTTAAAGCAGAAAACGCCACGGGCATTCTTGATGCAGCGCGTGAGCTGGTCGATGAAAACTTGCGCGTGAACGAACGGCTGGTTGCATACGACAAAGCAACACAAGATGCCGTTTATCGTGCACGCGCGGAAATGCTGGCTGTGTCGCAGCAGCAGCGTGAAGCCGACAAAACGCGTGACCTCGCGCAATCTTATTTCAACTTCTTGCTGAATCGGCCTTTTGAGGAAGCAATCGACAAGGCTGACGAGCAATTACTCATGGCCGCAGTAGAGATGCCGGCTGCGCGCCTGATTCCTGCATCGGCTACGGTCACCACCCCATCTGCACAGGCGGCGTTTACCAACCTGGCGTTGCAAAACAGGTTTGAGCTTAAACAACTGGAGGCGGCAATTCGGGCTTCAGATGCAGCCGTGAAAATCTCCAGGAGTGATCTTTTACCGGGTGTTGCGCTCGCACTGGATCTGGGGATTCAGGGATCTAACTTCGGCTTTGCCGGCGACCAATCGTTTTACATGGCGTCTGTGGTCTTTAGCTGGAAATTGTTCAACGGGTTTCAGAACCGCAACCGTATTCAGCAGGCACGTATCGAAAGCCAGAAACTGAACACCCAGCACGAAGCACTTCAGCAGCAAATTAAACTGCAGGTGCAGGAAGCCTTCGACAATCTGGAAGTTGCACGCGAGTCGTATGTAACAGCGCAGCAGCGCCTGACTGCTTCATCTGAGGGCTATCGGTTAGTATCCCGGCGATATGACGAAGGCATGGCGAATCAGGTCACCTTCCTCGATGCCCGTACAACGCTTACTGAAGCCGAAATTAATCTCAATCTCACGCGATACGACGTCTTGATCCGCATGGCGGAATTGGAATATGCCGTAGCCGTGAACCAAAACCAGTAACAGCTCCTTCTTATACATTGCCAACCCATACCATCATGAAAACCCTGGTTAATTATATAGATCGCGTTTCACGTCTTCGTACACCTCGAATGCAGGCTACCCACAGCTGGTCTGCTGTGATGCTGCTGGTTGTCCTGGCAGGAGGTCTGGTGTCAGGATGTAGCAAAGATGTTGATGCCGGCGCGGCCGCTACGGCTGTCGCACCTGTTAATATTTTTGTGCAAGATGTAACCGAGGAGCAGCGTGCGCTTCCCATTCGTTCGAGTGGCCGGCTGGCAACCAAGGCCGAAGTCCGGCTTTCGTTCAAAATTGGCGGATACATCGACCGGGTGTATGTCGATGAAGGCCGGCGCGTAAAAAAAGGTGCACGCCTTGCACGCCTTAACCTGTCTGAAATCGACGCCCAGGTGGTGCAGGCGAACAGCGGCGTAGAGAAAGCTGAGCGCGATTTGGCCCGTGCAGAGGGTTTGTACAAAGACTCTGTTGCAACGCTCGAGCAAGTGCAAGATGCCCGCACGGCATTAGAGGTTGCTGCGGCCAATTTGAAAATTGCCAGCTTCAACAGGGAGTATGCAGAGATTTACGCGCCTGCGAGTGGACGCATTTTGAAGCGGACCGCAGAAGCTGGCGAACTGGTGGGGCCCGGACAGCCGATCTACCTCTTTGGGGCCGACCGTGAGGGATGGGTGGTGCGCGTTGGCCTGGCTGATCAGGATATCGTAAAACTCGCCATTGGTGACTCGGCCTCTCTTTCATTTGATGCCTATCCAGACGAGCAGTTCAAAGGCGTAGTGACCGAGTTGGCGGATGCAGCAGACCCATTAAGCGGTACGTTTGAAGTGGAAATTGCGGTAAAAGACCCGCAGAACCTGCTGAAATCTGGTTTCATCGCACGTGTGGATGTGTATCCATCGCGTGGCACCTCGCTGTATTTCCTGCCCATCGAGGCGCTGGTTGAAGGCAATGGAGAAGAAGGCATTGTGTACATGTACGATGAGGCCGAAAACAAGGCGCGAAAAATTCCAGTGCAAATCGAACGGATGTTGGATACAGAATTTGCCGTATCTGGTGATTTGGGAGGCTACGGCAAAATTGTCACCGAAGGCGCGTCGTTCATCACAGGAGATGGCCCCGTACGCGTCATGCCGGCTACCGAATAGCGTACCGCAAAAACAGGCTGTAGCCGGCTCGGACAGCCGGTAATGCAGCATATCCAACTAGAGAAAACACCACAACGACCATTTTTGCAGCGAACGCAATATGAAACTGCCAGCTCTTGCAATACAAAATTATCAGTTCACCATCATTATGGTGCTGCTCCTTTCCCTCGTAGGGTTGGTGAGCTTCCTGACCATGCCGCGATCCGAGGACCCGCCGATCGATGCGCCGGGCACCCGTATCCTGGTCGTGTATCCGGGTGCAAGCCCCGAAGATATTGAAAGCCTTGTTATCGATCCGATCGAAGAAGCTGTTAATGCGCTGGACGACTTGAAAGAAATCCAGTCGACTGCGCAGAATGGACTGGGTGACATCGTCGTCGAATTTCTGGCCAGTGAAGATCCTGATGATACCTACGACGAGGTGGTTCAGGCGGTCAATGGTATTCGCGACGATTTGCCGGCCGGCATCCTTGCCATCGAAACGCTCAAGTTCTCAACCGCCGACGTCATCATCATGCAAATTGCATTGATGTCGGAAGATGTGAGTTATACCATCCTGGAGAAAGAGGCTGAAAAACTGGAGCGCCAGTTTGAACGTGTTTCAGGTGTGATGCAGGCAGATATCTGGGCATTCCCAGAGACGGAAGTGCGGATTTCGCTGGATCTGGAGAAAATGAAAGAGATGGGCATCTCGATGGATCAGATCATTGGATCCGTGCAGGCCAGTAGCCAGAACATTCCGGGAGGAAGCGTAGACCTTGGTGCGCGCCGGTTCAATATTCAAACCAGCGGCGACTATGAGTCACTCGATGACATCCGGCAGACCATCGTTGCGACCAATGGGCAGCGCGTCGTGTATCTGGGCGACATTGCAGATGTTGCGTTTGACTATGAAGACGCTACCCATCGCGGCCGCTACAATGGGCAGCGCAGTGTGTTTGTAACCGTTGCACAACGCACGGGGACGAACATCTACGATGTAAAAGCCGGCCTTGATGAAGCGCTTGTTTCTTTCGGGGCCCAGTTGCCGGAAGGCGTCGAAATGGCAACAGTATTTGATCAGTCCATCGGTGTAACCGAACGCGTCAATGGATTCTTCAATAACTTGTTTCAAGGGGTATTGCTAGTCGGACTGGTTATTCTCCTTGCGTTGGGCATACGCGCCTCGGGAATCGTTGTACTGGCAATTCCGATCTCCATTTTGATTGCCATTGGTTGGCTCGATTTCTCCGGTTATGGCATCCAGCAGATGTCGATTGTTGGATTGGTGGTAGCGCTTGGTCTACTGGTAGATAATGCCATTGTAGTAACCGAAAATGTGGCGCGGTATCGCAAGCAGGGACTGAATGGATTTGAAGCTGCGTTAAAAGGGACCAAGGAAGTTGGCTGGGCGATTATGGCAGCTACTGTCACGACGGTGCTTTCCTTCTTGCCAATTGTCCTCATTCAGAATGACAGTGGTGATTACATTCGCAGCATGCCAATGACGGTGATTTTTGCGCTGGTTGCTTCGCTGTTCGTTTCCCTGACGATGACGCCGTTCCTGGCAAGCCGGCTGCTCAGGAATGAGGAAAAAACAAAGCGGCAGCCTGTCTTACAAAACATCCTCAAGCGGCTGGTTGAAGGCCCTTACCGCAGGTTGCTGCGTGGTGCAATAAAACGCCCCATCGTAGTCCTGGCTGTCGCATTTACCGTTTTTGCTGGAAGTTTGATGCTTTTCCCTCTGGTTGGTGTTTCCCTTTTTCCCAAAGCCGAGAAGCCACTCTTCTACATAAACATTGAAATGGCCGACGGTGCAACGCTCGATCATACCGATGCAGCTGTTCGCCATGTAGAGGAGATCCTGGACGGACATGACGAAGTGGTAGGCTATGCTGCGAACATCGGCAACGACAATCCGCGGTTCTATTACAACGTGTTGCCGCGTGGAAAGAAAAGTAACATCGGGCAGGTGCTCGTATCTGTGGAAAGTCTGGATAAAGTACCCGGCTTGATTCGAAACCTGAAAGCCGAGTTTGCTGAGGTGACCGGGGTGGACATCGATATTCTCGAACTGGAAAACGGTCCGCCGATTGAAGCTCCCATTGCCATCAAGGTAATCGGACCCGACAATGAAGAGATCAAGCGGATTGCCGGCGACCTCGAACGGATTATGTTGGCTACTGAGGGCACAGAAAATGTCAACAACCCGCTTCGCGCAAACAAAACGGATCTGCATGTGCGGATTAACCGGGACAAAGCCGGCTTGCTGGGCATTCCGCTTGTAGAAATCGACCGCACGGTACGTGCGAGCATGGCCGGCCTCCCTGTTGGTACCTTCCGCGATCCGAGTGGTGACGAACATAACATTGTTGCCCGTTTGCCCCTTGATGGCCGGCCGGGTATGGAAGACTTCGACCGTATTTCGGTGACGTCCTTCATGGGCGCGAGCATCCCGCTCCGCCAGGTTGCTGACGTTGAACTTGAAGCTGTGCCAACACAGATCGACCACTTCAATCTTGAGCGCACAGCGACGGTGACATCGTACGTGCAAGAAGGCTATTCTGATTTTGAGCTGACGGCTCAAATTCTGGACGAAGTGGAGGCGTACGAGTGGCCTGTTGGATACCGTTATTACGTGGCTGGGAAGCAGGAGGCGCAGCAGGAGAGCTTTGCCGGGATGGCTTCCGCGCTGGTGGTGGCGTTGCTGGGAATCCTCGGCGTACTTGTCCTCCAATTCCGATCGTTCAGTCAGCCGCTTATCATCATTGTGGCTGTGCCACTGGCAATTATCGGTTCAATTCCTGCGCTGTTGATTACCGGGTTTACGTTCAGCTTCTCAGCATTCATTGGCCTGACAAGCCTGGTAGGCATTGTGGTAAACAACTCGATTATACTGGTCGATTACGCCAACAAGTTAATAGCATCGGGCAAATCGGTGATCGAGGCGGTGATCGAAGCCGGCGAAACGCGCTTTAGTCCGATTTTGCTTACCTCGTTGACTACCATTGGCGGCCTGCTGCCCCTCACACTCACGAACTCTACGATGTGGAGCCCTATGGGTTGGGTGATCATCGGGGGGCTGATTGCTTCAACAGCTTTAACGCTCATCGTTGTGCCCGTACTCTATAAACTGTTTACGCCGCAACCCAAGGTTATGAGTTAAAGGTTAATGATTGAAAGTTAGAGGTAATCGGAGGTTTGGTGGGAGTGGTTTAGATTTTAATGCGACGCTCCCGCCAAACACCTTTAACTTTCAACATTAAACCTTTAACCCCCAGCGTGACATATTTGACATGATTTCCAAACACAATATTTGCATTAAGTGTTAGGGTCAGGGGACTCCTTTTTGTATCTTTGTTTCAGAATCAGCGCGACGCACGTCATTCGCATGTTCCAATCTATTCTGTAACTGATTCTGCCGTCAATTCACCAGTGATTCGCTTTTTTTGGATCGAAGATTGACATCTAGACAATTCTTATAACCAAGTAATCGTCCACGTTTCTTTGTGGATGCTATTGCTGCATTAACGAGCACGAAGTAAACAGTCTGCTGCGCACACGCCGGCCCTTGTGCGCCTGCGAAATCCTGATGGCATGCCGCAGGGTTGAAAGCCTCCGATTATGCAATACCAAGATTCAGATCCGAATTACCTGCCCATTTACACCAACCAGGCGTCTTTTGAAGGCGAAATGCTCCCCGAAAATGGTGGCACGTTTCCTGGTTATGGTCCCGAGCCTGTTGTTGAAGAGTCTCAGTTTCGCGAACTGGTTAACCTGCTGTATGCCGGCCGCTGGTTGATTACTGGCGCGTTCCTGCTGGTAATGGCGGCTACCATACTTTACACGTACACCCGTGTCCCCGCATATCGCGCGCATAGCCTGGTGTTAGTAGATAAACGTGTAGCACCCGATCTCAAAGACGCACTGGAGGCCAGGCCGCATTCAAATGGGTCTTCCAGTCGTTCGGTTGATACCGAAGTGTACGTCTTGCAACGCTCTTTAGGCGTGTCGCGTCGTGTGAGTGCGCGCCTGCAGGAATTGGGACATGATCCTGAAACAGGCCAGTCGCTGCCCCTTCTTGCTGCTGGCCTTGATGTTGAACAATTGGCTGAAGTGATTCAATACCAAATTGCGGTGAGCCGCGAACCTGTAGAAGATGTGCTACGGATTTCTGCTGTTTCTGCTGATCCCGGCGAAGCACGTCTATTGGCTGATTTGTATGCTGCCGAGTTTGTGGACCATGCCCTTGGGCGCAGCCGGAGCCGGCTGGCCGCTACGCGCTTCTTTCTGGAAACAGAAGCAAATAAGCGAAAGGATGAGCTCAACGCGCTTGAAGAACAACTGCGTCAGTTTATGGACCGCAACCGAGGCATAACCCTTGCTGATGGTACGGCCAATCTGGTGTCTCAGGTAGCAGAACTGGAGGCTTTGCGGGATGAAATTATCCTTGACATCCGGATGCGTCAGGTGGTACGGGAAGATTTGTTGGCGTCTATCCAGACAATGCAGCCGCAACTAGTGGCTCAGGTCTCAGCAAATGTGCCGGCAAAAATTGAGGATGTACAGGCTCGCATTGCAGAAGAAGAAGGCATACTCGAGCAGATTTATCGCCAGAATCCGCAACTGCGTTCCATGACCGGTGCCGGACAGCCTGCCGATATTATCACGCATAAAAATGAAATTATGCGGTTACAAAACGAACTGGTGGCGCTCACCGAGCAGTATGTCCAGCAAGTGGTAACTTTTGGCGAAGCTTCGGCTGGTGAACCGGATGGTACGCTGGCAGCATTTGGCCGGCTACGCCGCGACTTGGCCAACGAAGATCTGGAAATTGGCCGGTTGAATGCACGGGTTGATGTCGTCAACAAGCACCTGGCTACGTTCCAGCAACAGCTACAAGGCCTGCCTTCACAAACGATTCGGCTCACGCAATTGCAGCGGCAAATTGACACGACGGAGCGCGCATTTTTGTTACTGAGTGAAAAGCTTGAAGATGTACGCATTTCTGAGGAATCCGAGCAAGGGTATGCAGAAATTGTACGGCAGGCAGCTTTGCCGTTTCAGCCTGAGTTTCCCAATAAACCCAAGAACCTCATTCTTGGCGCGTTGATTGGTCTCCTTGTTGGATTAGGGCTCGCGGTTATCCGTCAGCAACTCTACAAAAATACCATGGTAACGCCCGACGATGTGCGCAAACTCGGCTACGTATTGCTTGGGGTGATTCCCAGCATGCGCGCCTTTGTAAAGCAGCAGTACCGCGGCGTAAAACTGGTTGAGCATAACGGATACCTGAACGACAGCTGCCTGATTTCGCTGCAGCCGGCTTCGTCTTTTGTGGTAGATGCCTACCGCCGCGTTCGCATGAACATTCTTGGTGTCCAGGGGGAGTCGGCGGTACAAAGTGTGCTTGTCACGAGCCCCAATCCTGAAGAAGGCAAAAGCATTACTGCGCTGAATCTGGCGATTGCGAGTGCGCAGGCTGGCCAGCGAACCGTGATTGTAGATACAGACCTTCGCCGGCCCTCCATTCATGCCAAGCTAGGCATCGAACCTGAGCCCGGTATTACGCACATGATCAATCAGCGCAAACTGCAATTTCGCAGGGCGCTGGGGCACATCGATAACCTGTATGTTCTGACGGCCGGTGCGCCGACAGACAATGCCGCAGATGTGGTGGCCTCGAAAGAGATGCCGCAACTAATCCACGAATTGAAAAGGCTGTTTGATATGGTCATTTTGGATTCGCCGCCGTTTATGTTAGTCTCCGATCCCTTGATGTTGTCAGCCATGTGCGACGGCACAGTGGTTGTTGCTGCAGCCGGGAAAACCCGGTCAGAAGACTTGCATCAGGGTATGCATGAATTACAAAAAACTGGCGGTCGGGTTTTGGGTGTATTATTAAATGAATTTAATCCGACGGGCCCCTACGGATCTAGAACTAAATACAAGTATTATCGTTATACAAATCACTACTCTTATCAACCCCAGGCTGAAGCAGTTCTTCAGTCGTAACGTTTTGTAAATACACTGCTTACCGTTACGTTTTTGCGCTCTAATCTCTGTTTTTTACGCAAAAACGACACGCAGTACAAAGCATATCACCAGGTGCCATTTCCCCCCTGTTTCGGCGTCTTTTTTAGTGTAGCGCTGCCTTGAAATAGCAGGCCAGTATGCTGTGCTGAAAGAACTGTTAAAACAACGCTTTCGCAGCATTAAATTTACCTCTATCACCATTCTTCTTTTGAGGTACGTTGGCCGGCAAAGCGTATAGCGAGGCGATGGCATCCCGCCGGCTTTTCAGGCATCCCGTTCGGGATCGTCTTGTCAGGCAAAACACATCTGTACCGGCATGTAATCAGGTCCCGAATCTGGACCGGCTACGTGTTCTCTTCTAAGCATTCTTAGCCCGTGCTCAATAGCCAAATCTGGTTCATCAGCACCATGTCGCTTCAAGGCATGTGACTGATGTGGCGGAGCCGTGTCAAAAATTAATGTCGGTTCACAATTGTAGCATTCTTGCTCCCAATAGCTACGTAGATGTCTATGCAAAACTGGCGAGTTTTTTACACCGCACCGCGCGCTGAGAAAAAATGCGAGGCGCGCATGCTCGAACAGGGAATCGAGGTTTTTCTGCCCAAGCTTGCAGTCGATCGGAAATGGAAAGATCGCACAAAGCGTGTCGAGGAGCCTCTCTTTCGAAGCTACATTTTTGCACATGTCACAGAACATGAGCGGCTACAAGTACTGCAAATGAAAGGCATTGTCCGAACATTGGCATTCAGCGGCAAGCTCGCGGAAATGAGCGCCGAAGAAATGGAGCAATTACGGTTGACGCAAGCCGATAAATCGCATCTTGCGCTGATGGAGCAGTGGTTTCCACCGGTAGGTGCCATGGTCCAGGTGAAAGAAGGGCCTTTTGCCGGACTCAAAGGCGAAGTCTTGCAGCAACGCGGACAAGCCTATGTGGTTATTCGGATTGCTGCACTCCGACAGGCGGTGAAAGTCAATGTGCCCGTTGCGTGGATCACGTACACCGAGGCACCGCCGACGCTATAACGAGATCGTAAGCCCCCTGCATATCTAAACGACGTCTGATCGAAACCTCTGATAGACAAGAAATTGGCATACCTGATGCGGCCGGCTATGGTAAAGGACACCATGGCAATTGCGGTGTGAAGCGGGGCGTGTGCTGACAGGGATACATTATGTTAGATACCTTTAGAAAATTACGCATCATTCTTACCCGGCGAGAAGCGCGCACGTTTTGTGTGTTGTTGGTTGTGATTGCGTTTATGGGGCTGTTTGAATTGGCTGGTATTGCCTCGATTATGCCATTCATGCAACTCGTTTCCCAGCCTGATGCCGTTGCTGAGAGCAAATGGCTGATGAAGGCTTATACCTTTTTTGATTTCAGTAGTGAGCGCCAGTTTTTGTTTGCATTGGGTTTTGTGGTCCTGACGTTGCTCACGATGGCCAACATGCTTACCGTACTCACGCTCTGGTTGCAGCACAAATTCGCCTGGAGTAGTGCGCATTCTATCGCAACGCGATTGTTGAGAAAGTATCTGAATCAGCCGTACGGATTTTTCCTTGATCAGAACACTTCTCAAATGGCCAAGCAGATTCTTAGCGAGACAAATGAGCTCGCTAATGGCTTCCTGCTTTCACTCGCGGTGCTTATCGCCAAATCGTTTGTAGCGTTTGTGATTTTTGCGCTACTGGTCTTGGTGGACCCTTTGCTGGCATTGATGATGTTTGCTGCGTTTGGCAGCATTTACGCTGTAATGTATACAGGGCTTCGCAAATACCTGACGCGGTTGGGAGATATACGATTTGCTGCTAACGAGCAACGTTTTAAGTCGGCGAGTGAGGCGTTTGCCGGTATCAAAGTGGTAAAGATGAGCGGTACGGAAACGTTCTTTACCAAGCGGTTTGCTGAAGCTTCTGCGTTGTTCTGTAAAGTAGAACCCAAGCGAGAAGCTTCCTTTGTCATTCCCGTGTACTTTGTACAGACCCTGGCTTTTGGCGCTATTCTCGTATTTATCCTCTATCTCCTCTCAACTGGTCGCGGGTTGCAGGATGTCATTCCGTTGTTGTCGTTGTACGCATTGGCCGGCTATCGGCTGTTGCCGGCGCTACAGCAGGTGTACAGCGCCCTTGCCAAAATCCGCTATCAAAAGCCAATTGTGGATACCATTCATTCCGACTTGCTGCGGCCGACTCATGCATTACTTCCGGAGCAAGATGCACAACCCATAACCTTCTCGCGCGAAATCAATCTTCAGAATATCAGCTTCCAGTACCCTGGTGCTGAAGATAAAGCGCTGAAGCAAATCAGTCTGAGCATCCGGAAAAACGAGTGCATCGCATTTGTGGGCACAACAGGTTCGGGTAAAACTACCCTGGTAGACATCATTACAGGACTCCTTCAGCCAGGTAGTGGAAGTCTGTCTATTGATGGCAAACAGATCGGTTTGGAAAGCCGGCGTTCCTGGCAGCGGTTAATTGGCTACGTGCCCCAGGAAGTGGCCCTTTATGATGATACCATTGCACGCAACATTGCGTTTGGCGCAGCTGATGAGGTAATCGACATGGCGCGGGTGCAAGAGGTATGTCGGATCGCCAACATCGATACGTTCATTGTTGAAGAACTGCCTGACGGATATCAAACCAGAGTAGGCGAGCGAGGCATCCGGCTGAGTGGCGGGCAGCGCCAGCGAATTGGTTTAGCGCGCGCGTTGTACGGTAGGCCCCAGGTCCTGGTGCTTGATGAGGCAACAAGCGCACTCGATGGCATTACAGAAGAAGCGGTTATGGCCGGCATCGCTGCAGCCATTAACGAAGTGACCACCATCATGATTGCACACAGGTTGGATACCGTGAAAGCCTGTGACACCATTTATATGTTGGATAACGGACGCATCGCTTCGCAGGGCACGTATACAGAATTGATGCAGAAAAACGCTGTTTTCAGACGCATGTCGCGTATCGAACCGCGATTAGAACTTAGTAAGGCATAAATCCAGTTGTGGCCTAGACGAGCAGCAGCATGAAAATCGTTTACTATTCTCCACATCCCAATTTGGCACTAAACAGTCCGTCCGGGTATGGCACGCATATGCGGGAAATGATCGCGGCATTTGAGGCGGGTGGACATGAAGTCTTTCCTGTAATTATGGGAGGGATAGATCCCGTAGCAACGGGCGAAACAACAGCGCCTAGAACGAAGCGATGGTTGAAGGGATTGGTGCCTTCGTTTGGCTGGGAGACACTGAAAGACTATTTGTTACTCAATAAGGATCTTTCTTTTGAGCGTTTTCTCTATGAAAAGCTGGACGAAATTCAACCCGATCTGGTGTATGAACGTGCGAGCTGCCTGCAATTGTCAGGTGTACACGCGGCCTCGAAGTTCGGCGTGCCGCACGTGCTCGAAATGAATGCCCCGTACGTCGAAGAACGCAAAGAGCATTTTGCCATTTCATCTGCTTTTGAACGGCGCGCAGTCAAAATAGAGAAGCAGCAACTGGCGGGTACAACCAAGGCAGTTGTTGTCTCTCATGTGTTGAAAAACTACTTCGTCAACAAACACGGTTTGCCTATCGACAAGTTTGCGGTGATGCCGAATGCTGTTGATCCGGCAAAAATAACCACAGATGCTGATCGCGTCGCTGAAATTAGCCAGATGCCGCAGTTACAAGGCAAAACCGTCATCGGATTTGTGGGCTCGCTTTTTAAATGGCACGGGGTGGATCAACTGGTACGTGCAACCAAGTTACTCAAAGAGACGGGGTACAAGGTGGCCTTGTTGGTGGTTGGTGGTGGTGCTATTTTGCCCGAGTTGCAGGCACTGGCCCATGGCCTTTCGGTTACTGACGATGTCGTATTCACCGATAGCGTACCTCACGCCGAGGTGTTTGATTATCTGGCAGCCATGGACATCACTGTGTTGGCAAATTCACACTGGTATGGTTCGCCAGTCAAGCTTTTCGAATATGGCGCACTGGCAAAACCCATTGTGGCACCGGGTAATGGGCCCGTTCGAGAGGTCATTACAGCAGAAGTAGACGGATTACTGATCGAAAACGAGTTTGATTTGGTGCGGCATTTACGCCGGCTGATCAACGACGCCCCCCTGCGTAACCGACTGGCCGATTCCTTTCATCGCAAAGTCATGCAGGAGCATACCTGGCAGCGGAACGCAACGCGCGTCCTCGACGCAATTGAGGTACGCGAACCCGCAACGATTAATTAAGCCAACCTATGCAGATAGCCCTTCTTTCAGATGGCATTTTTCCCTTTGTCATGGGAGGAATGCAAAAGCACACATACTACCTGACCAAGTACCTCGCCCAGGCCGGCGTAGATGTTGATCTCTATTTTACGTATCCAGCTGAGCTGGATGTTGTGCCAGATTTACACACGCTGTTTTCTGGAGCAGAGATGCAGCGCATTCGCGTCCAGCCCGTCAAACGTGCGGCTTCGGGCCGTTTACCCGGTCACTATATCCGTGAGTCCTATAAACACAGCGAACGCATTTGGGATGTGTTGCGGCATCGACTGGATGTTGATTTTATCTACGCCCAGGGATTTTCTGGATGGAAGACTATGGAGATGAAATTACAACATCCCAGTATGCCGAAAATAGGCGTTAACTTTCACGGGTTTGAGATGTGGCAAAAGCCGGCAACGTTCAAAACCCGGCTCGAGCAGTGGCTGTTACGGCCTTCTGTACGAACCAACCTGAAACTCGCTGATGTTGTCCTCGTGCTGGGACATAAACTGACCCCGCTCATAAGCCACGTACTCGACGACAATAAAACAGCACTGGAGTCTGCTAATGGTGTGACTAACGACTGGCTGACTGCTTCTGTGCGCAATCGGTCGCAACGACTCCGATTTGTTTTTATGGGGCGTTATGAGCGCAGGAAAGGGATAGAAGAACTCCACGCGACCATCAAACAATTGCTGCCAGATTTCAATTTTCTATTTGATATCGTAGGCCCGATTCCAGCGCATTTACAAATTCGTTCTGACAGAATTAGGTATTGGGGATTGGTGCGTGAAGAGCAACAGGTACGCAGCATTCTCGCAAAAGGCGATGTATTGGTCTGTCCAAGTTACGCGGAAGGTATGCCCACAGTGATTCTGGAGGCCATGGCATCTGGCCTGGCAATTATTGCTACAAATGTAGGCGCTGTCGGCGACCTGGTTGCTGAAGATAACGGATGGATTATCCCGCCCGGTCAAACAGAGGCCCTGCAGGCGGCTATGATTTCGGCAATGACCGATTCAAACATTTCTCTTTCGCGCAAACGGGAAGCCAGTCACAGGCGCGTACGCAATTCTTATTTGTGGCAGCGTGTTGCTGCAAAAACGATTGAGGGCATCGAGTCCGTCGTCTAATTACTGTGCCTGAATCGTCAGGCAAACCCCATTTGTAAACACCCCATACATCATGCACGTCCAACCCGCAGTCACGCGGATTGCCATTCTGTATTCTGAGCTTTCGGGCTACATGGCAGCATGCCTTAAAACACTCAAACACCGCTTTAACGTTGAGTTGCTGGTTTACCGCTGGCCCGTTGCCAAAGATGCACCTTTTGACGAACGACACACGTTCGGCTGGATCGATCAGCTGCATAGCAAAGAAGGCCAGCAGGCGGAAGATATCCTTCGAACGGTTGAAAGCCTTTAATCCAGATGGGGTGTTCATTCCCGGCTGGATGGATCAGGATTATCTTAAGGTAGCGCGGGTCCTGAAGCGGCGTCATATTCCGGTAGTTGCCGGCACCGATACGCAGTGGCAGGGTACCCTGCGCCAACGGTTCAGTAAGTACCTGGCGCCCTGGTATTTGCATACGGCTATCGATGCGTTATGGGTAGCCGGCGAGCGGCAACGCCAGTTTGCCAATTACCTTGGCTATGATGGGATTCAATGTTGGGGAGGCTATTACGCGTGCGACTGGGAGAAATTTTCGGGTGGCCCCGTTCAGGCCAAGACAATCCCTGCGTTCTTGTATGTTGGACGCTACAGCAATGAAAAAGGGATAGATGTATTGATCGATGCGTACCAGGAGTACAGGAAACATACGATCAATCCGTGGAAGTTGATTTGTGCGGGTACGGGCACACACAAAACGCGTTTGCAAGGGGTTGAGGGCGTAGAAGATCGCGGTTTTGTGCAGCCCGATGCGTTGCCGGCGCTAATGAAATCGGCACAGGCCTTCATTTTACCAAGCCGTAAGGAGCCCTGGGGTGTTGTGCTGCAGGAAGCGGCTGCAGCAGGATTGCCTTTGTTGTGTTCGACAGCATGCGGCGCCGCCGTACACCTGTTGCAAGATGGGTACAATGGATATCTGTTTGAAAGCGAACATGCTGCACATCTGGCGGAAGGTATGCGTCGTTTAGCGGCTGCTTCCCCGGAAGTGCTCGAGGAGATGGGGGCACGGAGTCACACGTTGGCGCGGCAATTTACACCAGAGCGTTGGGCGCAAACATTGGTCAGTGGCATTGCGCTGCTAAAGCGCAGGGCGCTGGCACGGCGGACTGCTCATTCGGTGAGAAACGGTACCTGGACCCATGTAGGTTCATAACACGTGTCTGTATGAATCAGGTTGAAGCAACGATACCGCCGCACGTAGGGGTACGTCCCGAGGTGTTACTGAAGCCTTGTCTGCTTATTGCCAGCATTCTTGCTGTACTAAAAGTGGTACCTGCGCTGATTTCGCTGGTTATGTTGGGGCTTGCAGTTTATGCGTGGCGTGGCGCAAAGGAAAGCCTCCAGGCACTCACGATCATGTTTTTGCTGCTCAACTTGAACCCGGGCATTTTCTATTTCTGGGGGCAGGGGGCATCGCTGCGTTGGCTTGTGTTGTTTAGTGCCTTCGGCAGAATCACGCTCGACACCATTTTGATCAACAAAAAATGGCCGTTTAACGTGAATATGCTGCTGCTGCTTTACGCAGTTGTCATTGTGATTTTATCGGCTGTTTCGAGTCGATTGCCGGCTATTTCGATATTCAAGGCTGTAGCTTTTTTCATTGGAGCCGTTACCATTATCACCTGCTTTTACAGAACGCGTAACGCGCAGCCGTACTGGTTTTCCTGGTTCTTTTCATTCTTTGTGCTCATCCTTGCGGTGAGTCTGCCGTACTACGTTCTGCCGGCTGGCTTTTTTACAAATGGGCGCGGATTTCAAGGCATTCTGAACCATCCGCAAACCATGGGGCCCATTATGGCGCCATTTGCTGCAGCCCTGACTTTGTGGCTGGTTCGATCTGAGCAACGGTCGATGGTACACGTGCTGGCATTGTTTGCCGGGTTGTTTGCCATCTATGCGTCCCAGTCCCGTACAGCCCTCCTGATGTACATGTTGAGTGTAGCGGGAGCAAGTGTTGTACGCTGGATGCGCCGGCCTGTAAGGCGACGGACAAGAGCAGCGCGTGTGTCGGTACCCGTGAAATTGCTGGGCGGCGTGGTGATGGCAGTAATACTTGTTGCCCAGGGATCCGTAATTGACGAAAAGCTGCAGCAGTTTTTACTCAAACAATCCGAAACTGCTGAGTCGTTGTCGTTTCAGGTACGCACTGCCATGGTGCAACGGCAAATGACCAATTTTCAGGCGCAACCACTGACAGGTATCGGTTTTGGTGTGCCATCAAATGTAGATGACTGGGTATCCTTGTCAACAGGATTCCTGGGTATTCCAACTGGATTTCCAGTTGAAAAAGGATTTTTGCCCTCCGCAGTTCTCGAAGAAACAGGTCTCATTGGGGCCTCACTTCTCATCGTGCTTCTGTTCACCCTTCTTTGGCCGGCTTTGCAAAAGGCATCCGGCCCTTACTTGGCCATTTTGCTTGCCTGTTTATTGGCAAATACCGGCGAGATGGTATTCTTCTCTTTTGGGGGAGCAGGGCTTTACTACTGGCTACTCATAGGATTGAGTTATAACAGTGTGATACCATGTGTGGAATAGCAGGAATTATAGGTGCGCGGCCTTCCAAAATGCAGGTGGGCATTCATCGCATGGTTGGGGCCATGCAGCACCGTGGACCCAACGACAAAGGCGAATTTTCTGATGGCTGGGTTGCTTTAGGACACCGGCGCTTGAGCATTTTGGATCTAACATCCGAAGGCCGGCAACCCATGTGGACCGTCGATGGTCGGTATGCCATCGTGTTCAATGGCGAAGTGTATAATTATGCTGAGTTACGCGATCAGTTGCGCGATGCCGGCTATTCGTTTCGCTCAAAAACGGACACTGAGGTGATCCTGCAGGCTTATCTGGCCTGGGGGGATGCGTGTGTAAACCATCTAAATGGCATGTTCGCGTTTGCCATATACGATTCCAAAAATCGAAAAGTGTTTTTGGCGCGCGACCGGATGGGCATCAAGCCGCTGTACTATGCGCGAACACGAGAAGGGGCGCTGCTGTTTGCTTCGGAAGTGCGCACGCTGTTGGCGAGCCGGCTTGTTGATCGCAAATTGAACCAGGACATTCTTCCGTTTTATCTTACCTATCAATCTGTGCCGGCGCCTGATACCCTGATTGAGGGTATCAAGATGTTATTGCCGGGGCACAGCATGATCGTGACGCCCGAAGCGATTCGGATCAAAAGATTTTGGCACTTGCTCGATGATGCGAGTACCGGCGCGCGTTATCATGGCGAAAGTGCTGCAAAGAAAGAAATCTATCAAAGGCTTTCCCGGGCCATTGAGCGTCGGCTTGTTAGCGACGTACCGCTTGGCGCATTTTTGTCCGGGGGCATCGACTCTTCCATTGTCGTGGGATTGATGAGCCGCATGCAACAGGATCGTGTCCACACGTTTTCGGTGGCATTTGATAATCCTGCATTTGAGGATGGGCATTATGCCAGGCTGGTAGCGAAACGCTTTAACACACAACATACCGAAGTTAAGCTGAGCTATGAGCAACTCCTGGAGCAAATTCCCGATGCTCTGGCGACGCAGGATCAGCCTTCGGGGGATGGGATCAACACCTATGTTGTGTCTAAGGCCGTAAAAGAAGCCGGCCTTACGGTGGCATTATCCGGATTGGGCGGTGATGAGCTATTTGCCGGCTACAGTCTGTTTAATCGCATCGTCATGCAGCAGCGTGCATTATTCCTTTGGCAGTGGTTTCCGCAACTTTTCAGGGCACAGTTTGCGCGCATGTTGTATGCAATGCGCCCGTCCATTGCAACGCAAAAACTCAAACGCCTCATGGTATCAAACGGGTCACTTGCAGAGGTGTATCCACTGGGGCGCGAGTGTTTTTCAGAGGAGCAGGTTGCTTCGTTATTACGCCAGCAACAAGGGTATGAGGATCCCTATACAGCGCTACTCTCCACGTCGCTGGATCACCACGCAGACATGCCGCTTCTTTCGCGGATTTCGTTTGCTGAGGCTCGGACATACATGCATGATGTGTTATTGCGCGATACGGATCAGATGAGCATGGCCAATGCACTCGAAGTACGCGTTCCTTTTCTAGATCATGAGCTTGTTTCGTACGTGATGGGCGTATCGGATACAATCAAAGCGCCCGGCAATACACCCAAGCGCCTCCTGGTTGAAGCGGTTGGCGATTTGCTGCCGGAAGAGGTGATACATCGCCCCAAACAAGGATTCATTTTGCCTTTTGATGAATGGATGCGGGGGCCTTTGCGCCAGTTGTGCGAAGATAATCTGAGTGTCTTGGCTGACCTTACCGTGTTTAATGGTGGCACAATTCAGGGATATTGGCAGACCTTTATGCAGGGCGGGAAGACGGTTTCATGGAGCCGACTGTGGCTGCTCATTGCTTTGGGTGCCTGGTGTAAAGAGCACATAAAAGAGTGAGGTGGAAGATGTGTGATGAAAAACTTAGCGTCCTGCATGTAATGCCTTCCCTGTCGCGGGCATTTGGTGGGCCAACCCAATCGTGGGTGGGATATGCCCGTGCTGCTCAGACGTGTGGTGTCGCGGTGTCGGTTGCTGCTCCTTCCGTGAGCAGTGCTGATAAAGCCTGGTTGGAGGCGCAAGCATCCCGTGCATCGTATACATTTTTTCCAAGTGCAGGCAAAGGTGCCATGGTATTTTCGCCGGCGCTTCACCGCTGGCTTGGGCGCAATGGAGAGCGATACGATGCTATTCACGTGCACGGTTTGTTTAATCCAATTAGTTCATTGGCCCTGAGGTTGTGCGTGAAGCGCAGGTGGCCGGTTGTGTTGCGCCCTTTTGGGACGCTCTCCCGGTATACATTTACGCACCGCCGGGCATGGATGAAGCAGCAATATTTTCGGAGGTTGGATGGCCCGAGTTTGCAAGAAGCGCCGGCTATCCACTTTACAACGCACGCCGAATGTGATGAAGCCGCGCGCCACGGGATCGATTTTTCGGGCCGAAGTCATATCGTGCCGCCGCCGTTGGCAGAGTTTCCGGCTTCCACAACCCAGGTTGCACGCGCTGAAAAGCCGACGGTACTGTTCCTGTCTCGCATCCATCCCAAAAAGAACATCGAATGCCTTATCGACGCCTGGCCACACGTATTGGCCGGTATGCCAGAGGCTGAGCTGATCATTGCGGGTAGCGGGGAGGAAGCATACGTTGAAGCCTTAAAGACACGGGCCCGCACGCTGGGTGTTGGTCAAATTCAATTTCCCGGTTTTGTAAAAGGGGAAAAAAAGGCCGCGTTGTTGGCAAAAGCTTCGCTTTTTGTGCTCCCTTCTTTCCAGGAGAATTTTGGAGTAGCCGTGATGGAGGCGATTGCTGCCGGCCTGCCCGTTGTCATTTCCAAAGAAGTGCAACTGGCAAATTTTGTGACGCAAAACGACCTGGGACACGTCATTTCCCCAACTCCGGATACGCTTGCGTTTTCTATGCTGGAGATTTTACGCAGTCAGGCTTTTCAAGATCATTGCCGGCAGTACGGCCCTGTTGCAATAAGGCAGGATTTTTCCCTGCAGCAGGTAGGCAAACAACTGGTCTCGATGTACCAGTCGCTGCAGCAGCCCGTTCTTCATTAGCAGATCGTTAATCAATTCTTTAATGCAGTACGCATCCCCAACATGAACTATCTACTGGCCCAGAAAATTATCGATATGCCCTGGCGGGTACAGAATGAAGTACGCCGCGCAGTCGCCATTCCTTATCTGAGGGTGTTCTTTGCCATGCATGGCATCGACTGGGGCAAAAACTGGCGTGTACTCGGCAAGCCAATCATCCAGCGTCACCGCAAAAGCCTGATTGAGTTGGGCGATGGGGTAGTGTTGCGTTCCTGGCTCGAGTCGAACCCGCTTGTGCCCATTCATCCAGTTGTCTTCTCAACGCGCTCAAAGCTGGCCGTTATTCGGGTTGGTAAAGAGTGCGGGTTTACCGGGACAACCATTGTGGCTGCCGACCGGATTGAAATTGGCGACCGCGTGCAAATTGGCGCCAACACGACAATTGTTGACACCGACTTTCATCCGCTCACGCCGGAGGGTCGCAAAAAAGACATGGCCAATGGCAAAAGCCGGCCTGTTGTCATTCATGATGATGTATTTATCGGGATGAACTGCCTGATTTTGAAAGGTGTCGAGATTGGCGAAGGTGCCGTGGTTGGCGCCGGCAGTGTTGTAAGCCGGGATGTCCCTCCCCGAACGATGGTTGGTGGCAATCCCGCCCGTATCATCCGCGAGCTCTAGTACTCTGACAAGCTGATACTGTCGCGTTCTGAATCCTTCTTTTTGCCCTCCACAGCGTTGCAAAATCTCGACTTAAAACCATTAGGCCTGCGATTTTGCGTCTTGTGGAAAACAAAAATAAAGATCCATTTACACGCCCTAGCCCCCGTGGAGATTCGTTTAAGCCAGACGCATTAATGCCCATGTATGCACCACACAAGTCTATCCTGTTTGTCAACCAGCATTATTACCCCGACGTCGCTGCAACCGGACAAAAATTAACGGACCTTGCCGAGTACCTGGCCGCATCGGGCCATCACGTCAACGTGATTTGTAGCCAGGGGCGCTACGGTACAGGCATGCTCAATGCGCCACGCGAAGAAGTACGGAACGGGGTAAGGATTCATCGTACCAGAACCATGAGTCGCGGGCGTGCATCAACCCTGGTGAGGTTACTGGATTACGCTTCGTTCTACGTACGTGTTTTTTTCTTCATCTTGTTTGCACGTCGGTACGATTACATCATCTACCTCACAACGCCGCCGCTGCTATCCGTTTTAGGAGGGGTGATGTATAAGATGAAAGGCCAGGCGTATGGGATCTGGTCGATGGATTTACATCCCGACGCAGAAGAAGTCCTGGGGATGCTTCGACCATCCGGTATTCCTGCGATGCTTTTGCATCGTCTCAACGACTTCGGTTATAAAAATGCAGCGTTTGTGGTTGATCTGGGTGCGTACATGAAGCAACGCCTGCTTAGAAAAGGCGTGGCAGATGAGCGGCTGTTCACCATTCCCCTTTGGGATAAAGTTGAAGAGTTTATCCCTATTTCGAAAGAGGAAAATCCGCTTGTTAAAGCCCTGCATCTGGAAGACAAATTTGTCGTGATGTATTCAGGCAATGCCGGCCTGGCGCATCAATTCGACGAGTTGTTACTCACGATGGAGCAGTTAAAAGACCATCCCCGTTTCTTTTTCCTTTTTGTTGGCAGTGGACCGCAGCGTGCGCATATCGAGTCGTTTGCCGCAAGAAAACACATCCGCAATTACGCCTATCTGGATTATTTCCCGCGTGAGCAACTACGCTTTTCTCTGGCATTGGCAGACGTTCATTTATTGACGCTGAAGAGCGAAATGGTCGGCGTTGCGGTGCCAAGCAAGTTATACGGCATCATGGCATCAGGTAAGCCTGTGTTGATGATTGGCCCCGAGGCTTCCGATTCGGGTGAAATCATTCTCCAGGAAGACGCCGGCGTTGTTATCGATCCGGTGCGGCACGTGGAGAAGACCCCAGATGTCATCGCAAAAACCCTGCTTTTCCTCGAAGAGCGGCAGGACCGGTGCTGGCAGCTAGGCCTGAATGGCCGGCGCGCCTTTACCGAACACTATACCCAGAATACAGGCTGCCATGCGTGGCATCGCATGCTCGAAGAAATCAACCAGGATGCGCTTACTTTTGCGCAGTAGTTGTTTATGCCCAAGCTATT
This sequence comes from Rhodothermales bacterium, assembly GCA_965263205.1. Classification (GTDB taxonomy): domain Bacteria; phylum Bacteroidota; class Rhodothermia; order Rhodothermales; family JAHQVL01; genus JBCCIM01. The sequence continues at coordinate 233,884 of CBDHHF010000014.1, read as the reverse complement.
GAAGCGGACCTGGCGGTTTACGCGCCGGCAGGCCAACGAAGTTAAAAATCAGCTGATGGGGAGGTATCCTGATCGCTATGGTCTGTATGATCTCTATCGCGTGGTGAGCCCTGCACGATCCGATGCCCCGGCGGCGGGTAAGTTGTTTGCTAACAGAAATAGCAAGCTGCTTATTTATGGGCTTACTCAGCGTGGTTTCTTCTCGGAAGTCAACAACATGATTAATGCTGCGATCTATTGTATGGATACGGATACGGGGTTGGTTATCAACGCTGACGCGTTCCTGTATCGTGCAGCCAAAGGGTGGGAAGATTACTTCATGCGCTTTTGGGAAATCCCTGAGCCGGCCAGGTCACAGCGCCAGTTTGAATTGCATTATAGAAGCGACCTTAAGCTTTGGAATCGGATTCGGGCCTATCCTTATGAGCAGGTTGATATACCTGCGCGTGGTCTGTGCAAAGGACAGGTTTTCGAAAATAAAAAACGCATAACCACTCGCATCTATCAGTTTCAGCCTACTGTCCGCCAAGAACTCGATGCGCGTGTTGCATCGCTTGGGTTGCCAGAAGCGTATGCAGCATGTCACATTCGACGGGGCGACAAAGTTGGTGAACAAAAGGGGCAATCCGAGTCTGAGCGGATAGAGGCTTCGGATTATGTTGATCGGTTGGTCGTGCGGTATCCCGAAATGAAAGCGTTGTTTGTGTGTTCTGATTCGTATGCCTCGATCGAAGAAGCCAAACAACACATTGCCAACCGCGGCCTGGATATTCGCGTGTACACCACGTGCGCGCCAACAGCTGTTGGGCACTCCACAGAATTGTTAAAAGAGCAATTTGATGACCCGTATACGTCTGTCCTCCAGCTCTTGCTAGATGTCGAAGTTTGCGCGCGTGCCAGGTATTTCGCCGGCACCTACTCGTCGAATATGTCGCGCTTTATTGCGCTACGACACGCCGATGCTACGCGCTGCTTTAGCCTTGACGAACCATGGCATGCCGGCTAGCCCAACATTTAAGTTGTGGCGCTTATCGCCGATAAACCAAGTGCATACACTTTCCTGATAAAATTCCCCCAGCGTTAATTGTTCGGCCTTTTCTACCATTCAGGAATCCTGCTTTTCTTCATTTCCTCCCGATAGTTTATGGCTTTTCGTCGCGTATTGGCAGCCACCATTTGGATATGCATCTTCTTGTTGGCTACTGAATCTGTACACGCGCAAATCCCACAGGATCACGATTATCAAGTTACCTTGCGAAATTATCTCGCTACGCTAACGGAAGCTGATTTTGAGGTCGCGTTGGAGCCGGTTGTTTATGAAGACAGCTTTTTTACAAACATGGACCAGCTGCATGCGACGTGGATTCTGTTGGAAGATTTTGGCCGGCAGGCAACATTGGATATGACGGGGATTCGCGTCGATGCGTCACATTTTGTGCTTTCTTCGATCGAGCAAAATGGGCAGGTGTATATGCGAGCCGGCCGCAATAGTGGGTTTCTGGATCCCATTAATACAGCATGGTGGACTACCTGGGACTATCCCGGCAATCCGTATTTCGACAACCAGGCCATTAAACTAAGGGCTTTTGTTGCTGCGGCGGTTGACATGATGATGACCGATCAGGAGCTTGAGGCCAATGTCGTGAATCGCCGTAGTGACTACGTAGGCGGCTACCTTGCCAAATACGGCTACGTGTACTATGTGATGAAAGACCTGCTTGAACCAGACGTGCAGCAAGCATATGAGACTGGGCTGCTTAAGTTTTTTGAACGATTGGAGACCTATCAGCCTTACGGTTCTGGAGGCTCCGATATGGAAGCCTTCCAGTTGGCTGCACTCTGGTATACAGCTGAGGCGATCGACTCAGACGACTTACGGTTTCGTGCGCGTGAACGCACGCTTTTCGTGCTTGAAGAAATTATGTTTGGTGATGGGCACTACCATGAGCATGGCAACGACGGGATTGATTTGAGTTATGAAGGCATTATGCATCATTTCCTGGTCTGGGCAGCATTGCTTTACGATGATCCGGAAATCGATCTCTTTGTTGGAAAATCAGCCCAGCTCAAAGCATATCAGACGTTACCGGAGCCAACAGGTCACTTTTTTAGCCCTTCGCATTTCAATACTGGCACGTCAAACGGCAGCGCCAACGATCAATGGTATGCCTATCAACGCGACCATGCCATGGCCATGTTATCCAGCGAGTCACATTATCTCGTTTGGACGGGACGCGTGTTACCCGAGTGGTACGAGCAAGGCGTTCCATCTGAGGCAACAATGCGTACACAAATTGAGCAGTCATTCTTAAAAAGGAATACGGATACGGAAGCAGAGCACATTTGGGCCTGGATGGAGCCTTCTACCAATACGCCTGGAGTCTGGCGTGCTGAGCACTGGATACGCGGATTGGCAGCGGCAGCAATATTGTACAAGCCTGGGTTCTATGACGCCATGCAAGCCCTGGAAGCCGGCAACGCACCAGAAACCGAAGTGCCATTTTTACGCGAAGAGAACTTTATTGAGCAGTTTGGTGATGCGTTTGTGATCGCGCGATTTGATACCTACGGCGCCATCATTCATACAGGCTCTACGGTAGCCCAGTGGGCCGGCAGCGTGCCAGGATTGTCGGGTGGAAGTTTGTCGGCTTTCTGGACGGCACCTACAGGCTCCGTAATTATGGGGCGCTCGCGTGGTACACAAAACGATGATGCGGACCAATGGACTGGTGCAACGGGTTGGGATACGTGGGCCGTGCACGCCATCTCCGGGATGAACGCGAGCGGTCAACCGTTCAGTTCTGCCAGGCATCGCATGCCTGAAGTGCAGACAACGATCGACGGTAATCAGTCTGCCCGCATAACGGTCTCCGGTGCCATCGGGCAGCACGATAGCGGACTCAGCGCGCCAGACAATGCCATTACCGGTGACGTGGCATATGAGCGTACCTTTGAGTTGGAATCATCTGGTTTGACGATAACATCAACGGTTACGTCGAATAGCAGCGATCAGGTAAGCGAGCTATGGGAGACGATCCCGCTTTTTCTCGCTGATGTTACCCAGGATGTGTCTGATGCCAGCGTCGACTTTTTCGTCGATGGGGAATGGGTACCGGCAGTTTCAACCTTGCAGGAAAATGTAGCTGCAATTAGAACAACGCGGTTTGATGAATCGGTCAAACTCACATTTGAGCGCCCGCGGCGTGTGAAGCTGGCTTCGACTGTTTGGGAAGCTAGTGCTGCATCATCGCGCATTCAGAATGCGATGGTCGATTTGCTGGAAAACGAAGACAGCGCTGTAGCCATGCCGGCTATAGCCAGTGTCACGTACGCCATCCGATCAGCGGATGTATACGCACTTGGTGATACCAGCGGCGACGGTCTCATATCAGCATACGACGCTGCCGCCATTTTGCAGCATCTCATCAATTATCAAACATTGGAACCAGCCGGTACCATTGCAGCTGATGTTTCTGGTGATGGCACCATCACCGCTTTTGACGCCTCCCTTATCCTTCAATATATCGTAGGCCTGGTAACGTGCATGCCGGCAGCAGAAGGCTGTCAATAGGATTATTTCCTGCAGGTGCAGCGGCCAACGACCATACGCTTCTTTAACGACCACTTCTTTAACGGTCACTTCTTTTTAGTGCCATTCTTGTAATGTCAAAGAAATACCTCATTGTAAAAGGATGCGCTGGGCTTGGTAACAGAATTTCGACCCTCTGCGCTGCAATAGAGTACGCACGCGATACGCAACGCACGCTTCTGGTGGACTGGGCGGATGGCGTAATTATGCCCGAAGGGTACAACTTCTTCAGCGATTATTTTGCGTTGAGAGATGTAGCCCATGTTGCTACCTACGACGACATTCCAAACAAGGAATTACTGAGTTCTTATCCGAACATGGCGGGGCAGGATATAACGTCGGGTACGTACCAGCTGTTTGATAAACTGGATACTCCGGAGCATTCCCGGATTCCTTTTCATCGGCTACCAAAAAACAAACTGCGTACCCTGTACAGACACTGGCGCGTTAAGCACCATGAGCGGACAGAATTGCCGCGCCGGCCCTGGATGTTATTCGATGACCGTGTGCTACCCTTTGGGGGCGACATGTCGCGGCGGATAAAAAAAGACGTCGTTTTTTATGTGGATTACATACCGTCCTTTTCGAAGCAGACTGTAAGAAAAAATCTCGTCCTTAAAGAACCGCTTGCGAATCGTATAGATGAATTCCTGGAAGTTCAGCTCAACGGGGGACAGGCCGTCGGGGTCCACGTCCGGTCTACAGATAAAAAGCCGGATGCAGAAATAAGAGACCTTATTGCGCGGGTGCGCTACGTGGCTGGGGATACCACCCACGTCTTTCTTTCGACGGATAACATATCATTGCAGCAGGAATTGCAGCAAACCTTGCCTAATGTCCGGGTGTATCCGAAAGACTTGCCGCAGGTGTCGTGTGGGGGAATTCATCAGTGGTCCGTACGAAATAACGATCACAAAAAATCCGTTGAAATCCTTGAGTCCAGCATCATCGATATGTACTTACTTTCTCGATGCGAATTTTTGTTATTTCAGGGTAATTCTTCGTTTTCCCGTATTGCTGCGATAATGCACGAAGACGAACAAAAGGCAATGGATTGGAATGTTGTTGCCGGCTAACATCGGGTCACCTCCGATTGAAATCTGACCGGCATGCCTTTTGGTTCATGCCTGATTTCCAGCTTCTGAAACGGAGCTTTTTCTTGTACTGTACTGGCAGAGTATCTCATCATATGGCCTGCGGGCCATCGCTCCCCAACATTTCTCGCTATGGGGGTTCTGCCAACCTGACTTCGCTACTCTCCACGCGTTCTGCGTTTAATCTATAGAGACAAAAGATCTCCATGAACTTCTTTGTCCTGGCGATGGGCTTTGCCCTGGCCTTTGTTTCATCTCTCTTCCTGACACCAATGGTTGCCCGGTTTGCGAAACGCAATAAGTGGGTCGATTTGCCGGGTGGTCAGCGAACGGTTCATATAAAAGCCACACCGCGCGCTGGTGGTATTGCGGTGATTCTCACGTTTCTTCTAGGCATTTTTTACTTGATGTACAACGGCGCCGGCCTGAATATGCCATTGGGGGCAACCGCGCATCCATTTTCTTGGGCACTGCTACTGGGGGCGCTTACCATTGCGCTCACAGGGTTGTACGACGATGCCTACGGCCTCGGGTTTAAAAAGAAATTCCTGTTCCAGCTGGTTGTTGCGTACGGTATGTACCTCGCCGGCTTCCGGGTCATTGTGCCCGAAATCCCGTTTCTCGATTCAGACCCCTACCTGCAGGCAGCGCTGGGTTTGCCTCTAACGATACTCTGGTATTTGGGCGTCATGAATGCCGTCAACCTGGTGGATGGACTGGATGGCCTGGCCTCTGGTATATCGCTGATTAGTTTTTGTAGCCTTGCTGCCATTTTTGCCCTGCATGGCGATGTGAGCCTGGTGCCCGTAGCCATTGCGATGGCCGGCGCATTGGTTGGCTTTCTGGTGTTCAACTTCAATCCGGCTTCCATTTTTCTGGGAGATACGGGTAGCCTTTTCCTGGGCTTTATGGTGGCTACGTACGCCTTGCAAGGCACCACCCATGCACATCCATTGCTGGCTGTACTGGTGATGGCGCTGTGTATTGGATATCCATTGGTCGATACGGTACTTGCATTTACGCGCCGCTTTATAAAAGGCGCTTCGCCATTTGCCCCTGACAAAGACCACATTCATCACCGGCTAGTACATCGCAAGCGGTTCTCAACCAAGCTGGCCGTGGCAACACTCTATTTGATCCATGGCGGTATGGCGGTAGCAGCTATTGGACTTTCGCTGGTAGACCCTGTATGGGGGGTGCTTTTTGCGGTAGGGATTGCCTGCTCGATTGGTCTTGTGTTGCGCTGGCTTGGCTACCTGAATGTACAACGTAGCGTGAAGCTGATTCGTCGCCGGCTATCAGATCAAATTGGTGAGCGTGTCCCCCGCGGTAAATGGAGTGGCGACGGTGCGGTGCACTCCGTGCTAGAGCCTGTTGCCAACGCACCAAAACAACGACGACCCGAAAAAGAGGATGAACGCGAACTTGTGATGCCCTCCTTTGACTAAGGCGCCGACTGCAAACCAGTTGGCTAATCAGAACGGCATTTCTTTCGCGAATGGACAACGCTTGAAAACGACAATCTCATGATGGACTTAAAAGACATGGTAGAAGCAAACGACAACCTCATGATGGCAGATCTTGAAGGTGAGGCGGTATTGCTTAACATCCAGACTGGGCGCTATTTCGGGTTGAATGATGTAGGAACCACCATTTGGACCCTGATAAAAACCCCGCGCAGCATCGACGCAATTCTGCAAGAAATGATCGCACTGTATGAAGTGCCAGAAGCAGCGCTACGAGAAGACTTGCTACGCTTTCTTATGGATATGGAAAAGCGGAATCTGATCCGCGTAATTGTACCTGCAAATGCGTAGTCGAATCCAGCGCCTCTGGTATTTTAGAAAATCACTGACAGGGGCATTTGTTATGCTTGCGATGTTACGCCTATCCCTTGCATTGCTGCCGTACCGCAAAGTACGTCGTGTGATGGAGGCATCGGGTGATCGCTATCCGTTGCGCACTATGCATTTGATCGCCTATGAGACCGAAATGGTATGGGCGATTGAGCGTGTAGGTCGCTATCTGGTTGGTAAAAAGCCCTGTTTGCCACAGGCGCTTGCGTTACAGTGGTTTTTGCGGCGAAAAGGCATTGTTACCCATTTGCATATCGGGGTAAAGAAAGACGGTGAACAGAGAATTGCCGCCCACGCCTGGCTCGAAAAAAACGGTCGTGTTCTCATCGGTGGAACGGGTTCGCCAACAAATTACGAGCGACTCGAAACTGTCAAATCTTAACGTATATGAGTGCCATAGTAGGGATGCTGCAGCAAGACGGGCAGTCTGTGCAGCCGACGCAATTTGAAAATATGCTAAAGACGCTCGCCCACCGCGGTCCTGACGGGAGCGGGGTGTGGTATGGGCCGGCTGTGGCACTTGGGCACCAGATGCTTCACACTACCGAAGAGTCTACCCGTGCAACACTGCCCCTTAAGAGTGTTGATGCCTCGGTTGTGTTGACCTCTGACGCGCGCATCGACAACCGCGGCGAATTGTTGGCCGACTTAAATCTATCCAATACCGTTACCGACGAAGACATCATCCTGCAGGCGTACAGAAAGTGGGGCACAGATTGTCCTGTTCATTTGATTGGTGCGTATGCCTTTGCCATTTGGGATGGATCTCGTGAACGTCTCTTCTGTGCGCGCGATCATTACGGGTTAAAGCCTTTTTACTATTGCCACGTACCCCGGCAGTTCTTTGCTTTTGCAACAGAATTAAAGGCATTGCTTGAGCTCCCCGATGTGCCACGCGTGCTCAATGAACTGGCTGTAGCTGATCACTTGCTGGCGCCTGTTGAGACAGATGCTACAATCACGTTTTACAAAGATATTTTGAGGTTGGCGCCGGCACACAGCATGATCGTCAACCGAAATGAAGTACGCCAACAGCGATACTGGGTGCTCGATCCTGAGCGCGAGATTCGCCACGACAGCGACGAGGCGTATGCGGAAGAGCTGCGCTTGCTGTTTGAGGAAGCTGTTGCCTGTCGCACTCGCAGTGCCTTTCCTGTCGGCTCGATGTTGAGCGGCGGCCTGGACTCGTCTTCCATTACATCGGTAGCGGCGGATGCAGTAAGCAAAGATGCACCGCTGTACACATATTCCGCTGTGTTTAACAAAATGCAGCAAAGCGACGAGCGGCCCTATATCAACATGGTGCTTGATAAGTATGGCGAGCGCCTGATGCCGCGCATGGTAGCTGCTGATCAGCTAAGTCCGCTCCAGCATTACAACGAAATGCTTTGGCATCAGGATAGTGCGATCCAGGCCGGCAACCTGTATTTCTTTTGGAATCTGTACCAACAAGCCAACGCGGATGGCGTGCGTGTCATTCTCGATGGTTTTGATGGGGATACCACGTTGTCACACGGTATTGGGTATTTGCACGAATTAGCGCGGGCCCGGAAATGGAAAACGCTCGTGCATGAAGTGCGCAGCCACGCACTGAACTGGGGCCAGCCCTGGCGTGGCGTAGCATGGCAGTGGTTTCGAGAATACGAAGTAGCACCGCTTGTGAAAAAGTGGCCGCTTGTGCTTGGCGCACGCAACATTGCCAGGCAGGCTGCCAAAAAGCTGCCGCAGCGCAAATCGCCCGATACCAAAACGCTGCAGTGGTCCGATATGCTGGAGCCCGGATTTGCGACTGGTATTCAGGGCAACTTGCGCGGCCAGCGGCCAATGGCACGGACGGAGCGAGAAGAGCATTGTTATTTGCTTGGGCGCCCCGTTATGCACCGCATTATTGAAGTTTGGGAAGCCTCGGCCGCCGCTGCCGGCATTGAACTGAGGTTGCCCTTTTGTGACCGCAGGTTGCTGGAATATTGTCTGGCGCTGCCTGCAAATCAAAAAAGAAGAGACGGTTGGTCGCGCGTTGTGATGCGCAACGCAATGGCCGGCATATTACCGGAAGGGATCCGAAAACGTGCCGATAAAGGTAACCTCGGGCCCAGTTTCGACCACGGTCTCCTTGTAAAAGCCAAAAATGAATTACAACAAATGATGCAAGACGACACAGGCGGCGTTAGCCGGTTTGTGGACTTGAACATGTTACGCGAAACGCATCCCGAGTTTAAACAGGAAAGCATGGATAATTACACCTTGTACCACTGGCGAGCTTTATCCTTGGCCTTGTGGTTGCAGCATACTGGTTTGTAATTCACCTCTTTGTACTCTGGCCGGCCTCGCCGGTCACCGTCTTATTCCTTTCACAATGCCAAATTCTTGGAGGTTCAATATGGAAAAACAAGAAAGAAAGCAGTATCAGGCGCCTGCCGTAATCGATTACGGTGATGTGGCTGAACTGACACAAAACTCAAACAATGCCAACAGCGATGGACAGGGAAACAGCACTGGTTGCCAGTCTCCTTTCTGTAGCAATGGCTGATTTCAGTAACGGGTGATTTCACCGTGCAGTATGGTGTCTACTATGGCGTAGAAACTTGGGAAACGTCATCTGCAATTGGAAATCAAAACGCTTCATCGGCATGTTCGCATGCTGCTGAAGCACAATATGATGCGTCGATACGGAGGGAGGTTTTTGTAGTTCATCTACATGAGGCCTTCTTACGATAGTTTGATGCATCATTTACTGGTATGAAGCACCTCAAGGCCAAGGATAAAGCTTGCTAGAACATGTTCATATCGCTGATCCAGATCAGCGCCCCCCATTTCAGAATTATAGTGCATTCGGACTCAATATCAGGTCGCAGGTCCCTTTTATGGACGTTGCTGACTCGGCCCAGGGTACCGATGTAGACATATTATTGGATGTTTTGCCAGATCACTGGCTGGAAGATCCAAGAGCCGCTGCCGGTTTTGTGGAAGTGGAAGGGGAGACCATATGGTTTGTCTGGGCTGACCTTGGGGTTATGCGAATCCACGATGGCCGGCAAATAACGTTGCACCCCGTGCCCCATGCACAACGATCGTTGATTCATCAGGCCGTACAAAGCGCCGGCTTGGGATTGATTCTGCATCAACGAAACATGCTAACACTGCACGCAAGTGCTGTAGCAATTGATGATGTTGCCGTGGCGTTTGTTGGCTACAAGGGGGCCGGCAAGTCGACTACAGCTGCTGCGTTGTATGGGCAAGGACACGCGCTGGTTACGGATGACTTACTCGTCCTCGAGCCAAATGAATCAGGCGAGATGATCGCGTATCCCGGTATCCCGCAATTGCGACTCTGGCCAGAAGCGGTTACCGCATCGTTGGATGAAGACCCGGAACGACTCCCCAAAAACTCTGAAGCATCGGTAAAGCGGTTACGCGATACGCCACAGCAGTTTGCGCGTGTACCTCTGCCGCTCAAGCGGATTTACGTTCTCGACTTTCATGAAGATGAGACCGCCGGCATTTCTATTTCGCCGATGGTACCTCGCGATGCCTGTATCGAAATGATCAGACACGCTTATGCCCTGCACTACCTCGGGAACGAGGGCGCCTCGGCCACCCATTTACAACAAAGCGGTTTGCTGAGCCAACGTGTTGCTATCCGGAAACTGCTCCGGCCACGTGCACTTGATGCGCTTCCTGCGTTGGTAGCAGCGATACGCGCAGACGTTGCGCCTGTGCCCGCTCTTTGAACCAGCTCCCTGTCTCTTTTCTGCCTATCCCTTATCTGAGCGGCCCGGCAGTTCGCAACATAGTGTGCCCATTTGCATGACTGGCCAAAGGCTAGCCTGAACGAAGCCTACCTGAACTATGCCTACACTGAATAAAGCCACGCTCTCGAAGAAGTGGATACTCTTTGTCCGTGCGCTCCATCTTATTCGGAAAGCGACGGGACGCTGGACCCTGGTATGGGCCGGCTTGCTGTTGATCCAGGGGGTGTTGCCGGCACTCATCGTTTACCTCTCCAAAATCCTGGTTGACCAAATTGCGCTTGTGATTGGTGCTGCTGATACCGCTACCGCGTTGTGGTCGATGGCACCACCACTGGCCTGGTTAGGTGGGGTGATGCTGCTTACCCAGTTACTGCAAGGCGCAATTGCATGGGTACGCGCTGCACAGGATGAGCTGCTACAAGATTATATCAAAGCGCAGGTACACGAGCAGGCTGCTCGGGTGGATCTCGAATTTTACGAGTCGCCGGCGTATTTCGACGAAATGGAACGCGCCAACAGCCAGGCTGACAAAGACTCGCTGGCCCTGTTGGAAAGCCTTGGGCAAATTATCCAGCACAGCATCACGCTTGTAGCTATTGCTGCGCTCATTATACCATACGGCATTTGGTTGCCGATTGCGTTGTTTGTTAGCACCTTGCCGGCGCTATGGGTTGTGATTCGGCATAACTTGCTGCATCACGCCTGGTGGAAAGATACAACGGAGAAGCGCCGCAGAACACAGTATTATGACTGGATTCTGACCAATCGGTACTATGCGTATGAAGTGCGCATTTTCAAATTGAGCGCACACTTTCGGGCACGTTTTAATGCGCTCCGGACAACACTGCGCAAGGCACAACTCAAGTTGATGAAAAAGCAGGGCATTGCCCAGGCCACAGCCGGCAGCTCTGCCTTTTTAGTGACAGGTGGTGTGATGGGGTGGATGCTGGTCCGCGCCATTCAGGGGCGTGCTACCCTTGGTGATCTGGCGCTATTCTATCAGGCATTCCAGAAGGGGCAGTCGCTGATGCGAACCTTGTTGCAAGGGGTAGGGCGTGTGTATACGAGCATGTTATTCCTCGAACACCTCTTCAATTTTCTGGATATCAAACCTGTGATGCAGACGACGAAGGCAAAAGCCGAGATGCCGGCTGCCCCTTACAGCGTTGATATCTCGGGCGTCGACTTTCGGTATCCTGGTAGTGAGCAGTTAGCATTAGAAAACTTTAACCTACATATTCCCGCTGGTGAGACGATTGCGATCCTTGGTCCAAACGGTGCCGGCAAGAGTACGTTAATCAAAATGCTCTGTCGATTCTATGACCCTGAGAAAGGAAGCATCAAACTAAACGGGGTGGACATCCGGGATGTACCCCACCAGGCGCTGTTGCAGGAAATCACCGTGCTTTTCCAATACTGGGTCAATTACGCCGGTACGCTTGCTGAAACCATCGCACTGGGTGATATCCGAGCTGAAATGGATCGTGACCGCGTGAAGCTTGCCGCTGAAGCGAGTGGTGTTGACAGTATGTTGTCGGTGCTACCCGCAGGATATGATACGCTGCTTGACAAGCGATTTAGTGGAGGCGTCGACTTGAGCGGAGGCCAATGGCAACGTGTTGCTCTTGCCCGTGCGTTCTACAGGAAAGCCTCAATACTTCTGTTGGATGAACCAACGAGTGCGATGGATCCGTGGGCTGAGTCGCGTTGGTTGGATCGATTTTTTGAACTTGCAAAAGATCGTACCACGCTGGTTGTGACCCATCGATTGAGTACTGCCATGCGCGCCGACAAAATTTATGTGATGGATGAAGGTCGCGTGATCGAAGCGGGCACGCACGAGGCGTTGCTTGCGCAAGGCGGTATGTATGCAACGTCGTGGGCTGATAAAATGCGTACGGACCGACAGGAGCTACCTGCAAAAGAAGAGGAGGCAATCGAACTGGCCGCACCAGAGAAAAAGCCGACTAAGCCACGCAAAGGCCGGCGGAAAAGGAAAGTAGCCGGCAAAGAATCTACTTCGTCGGCTTCCTGATACGTGTTTGACTTCCTGTGAAGGATCAGTTATCGGACGGGGCGGCGTGACCAGCGACGTTTCCAGTGCTCAGCGGTTACATAGCCCAGGTACATCGCTTTTTCTGACCAGCGAGGGAAAAGGCCGGCCTGGATGCGGTGGAACTGAAAAGGCTTCTCTTCTGCATCTTCATCAAACAACCGCTGCATAATCTGATCTGTAAGTGGCAGCAAACTGCTGTCTTTTTCGATCAACCTGCGAACAGGAGCCGGGATGGGGAGCTGAAACAAGCGATGTACCAACAGGATGTTAAGGCTGAGCATACGCTCGGCCTTTATGCGTTTGGCGCGGATTACAATTTTCTGCCAGTTCAACGAGACATTGGTCATGTACGCTGCAATGTCGGTGAGCATGTACATCCGAAACCAGCCATGTTTTGCGCTGTGCACACATAGCAGACAGAATTGATCTTCTGGCGCAAGGCTTGGGATTTTTGTCCCGTTGAGGTCAGTATGTCGGGCACGTTTCCAAACATCCTGACTGTCGAATGTAGAGGCGTACGACATTTTCAGGAAGGAGCGTTGCTGAAGCGAGAAGTGCACATCTACATCGACCGTTTTGCCGTAAAACGTAAGCTGCTGCTGTCGTTCGAGTTGCTCTCGCTCCTCGGCGGCAGACATGCGCGTGTCAAATCCGAGTTCTTGTAGCCGCTCCCGGGCCGGCGCGTAGTGCACTTCGTGCAGGAGCACGTCAAGGTCGCCTGGTTTTCGCCAAATAGGATTCCCGTATGCTTCAGTAGCCAGCTGTATGCCTTTGAAGAACAGAATCGGCATGTTTACCGATTCAAAGTCTGCAATGAGTTTCTCCATCACCCGGGTTTGCATGGTGATCAACAGCCCAATGCTGTGAAAATCATTCTGCAACCGGGTTTTTACGTTTTTAGGGACCAGCGAATGATGTTTGTCTTTGAGCGCGCGGTAGAACAGCGGGATACCCCCATGTCTACGTGCAAGCTGAATCATCTCATCCCATCGAATATCGTGTAAGGAGAGCAACTCATCGATACGCGCAAGGCGTTCCTGGCTTTCGCCAACTTGCATGAGCAATAAAAACAGTCTGGCCTCTACAGGCAGCGTGTCGACAAAATCATGTGCCTTCACAGACAGCAGATCTGCCTGGTCGTATTGTGGAGTACCCATGGAGAGGAATACCTTTTGAGGCACGCACCGGGAGGATGTGTTGAATATCCGGCAGGCCTGGTAGTACTTTACTGGAAATGCAGGTGCGCATGGTAATCATGTCGGTAGAATTCGTTCCGACATCTGTACGAGCGCGTGTGCTACCTGTGCCTGAGCGTTCCCCGTGAGTGCAGCGTGATGTGTAGAAAGAGTTCGGGAGAACAACCCAAATATATACATTTAATGGGTGCAGGCGATAGTTCAACGGACGCAATTGTCTGTAGGTTAATTTCCCTAAAACCTGCCTTTTGCCCCACAATTTTTGTAACGTGATTACAGGATAAACAGAGCATTATGCAAAACTTCAAGCTGTCAGTCTTAGCAATGGGCGTATTCGTCCTTGGCATCGTCCTCGGCATCGGCTGTGAACGTGCCGATGAAATGCCTGCTACATCTATGGGAGCAGAGGCTCCGTTTGAACAACTAGGGGCAACGCTCGCCGGCGAATTGGTGCAGGCCCGCCACCAGGCACGCACCACCAACGTACTTTCGATGGTACCTGACATGGACCGCGAAGACGCGTATATCGTGCAAATGGCAGCGCTTGGCATCCAGGAAGCTGCAGGGGAGCAATTGGTAGGATGGAAAATGGGCGGCACCCGTTTGACAAATCCGGATGCAGATCCTGATCCGTCGTTTGCATACATCCTCCGCTCGGATAGCCTGGCGGATGGAGCTGAAGTGTCAGCAGCTACCTATGTGGCCGGCGATTTGATGGTGGAGGCGGAAATTGCGTTTATCATTGGCGAAGACCTGGCCGGCACCACACATAGCCCGGAAGCCGTCCGTGCGGCTGTGGAAGCAGTGGCTGGCGCTATTGAGTTGATCGACGTGCGTATTGTTGCCAGTGATGATGGAAACGAACCCACAATGGACCATATGGTGGCGGCGAACCTGTCGCATGCCGGCGTAATACTCACCGAAACGCGCATGCCGATGGATGCCATCGATGTTGCTGCTGAAACAGCAACCGTATTTGTAGATGATGTAGAGGCTGCGATGGGAGCCGGCAGTCAAATTATGGGGACATCACCGTTTGATGCGCTGGTGTGGATCGCCAATGCGTTGCCCGCGCAGGGCAAAATGCTGCGTGCCGGTGATATTGTGATCACAGGCGGATTATACGACAACCCGATAATCACGGCCGGTCAGCAGGCCCGCGTTTCGTTTAGCACGCTAGGGGAGCTCTCCGTTTCAATGGGAGATTGATCGGGAGATTGTTTGGGAGATTTATTTTGAGCCGGCGGATTGTAAACAACACAATTCGCTGAATCAAACGGTGCTGCCCTCTTTTTTTGGTGAATTTTCGCACTTGCCCAAGTTAGGCAGCATTCTTGCGTAATCAGATAGCAATCGCTTTTACCTAACCTGTTGCCCCCCACGCAACGGGAATACAATGAAATTCGCAAAACGATTCGCGCCGGTCGCGATTTGCCTTTTGCTCCTCGGGGGCTGCACCAAGAACTACGAAACGCTGGAGCCACACGAGCTGTACAGGCTCGCACAAAAAGCAGCCAGCGATGGGAAATTAGATAAGGCTGCAGACATATCACGCGTAGCCTTGAAGAAAGGGGATGTACGCGCGCAAGTATTATTGGGCAATGTGTTGTACGACGATAACCCTGAAGCCGCATTTCGCCACTGGCGCGCAGCAGCAGAAAAAGGTGAACCCACAGCAAAGTACATTCTCGGCTTCTTTGCCTTAACGGCCAGTGAAGATGAAGAAGCTGTATTCTGGATTTCAGACGCAGCAAGCCAGGGAAATAAAGATGCCCAATACTTGTTTGCCACCATGTATCAGGAAGGACGGGGTGTTGAAATTAACTTCGAAAAAGCCCGCTACTGGCTGAGAAAAGCAGCCGATCAGAATCACGCCTACGCCATTCAGCAACTCAAACTCCTGGAAAGTAAAACCTGATGGTCCCGCTGCCCCCGGGCATAGCACGGGACAAACCGATGCTTCGAGATCGTACTCGCTTTGTTGACCGTAAGCTACCAAACCTATCATGTGGCCACGGCTAATCCTGTAGAAAGTTTGCGGCGCGAGTAGCAATACGTGTTTGCGTACAGGCTTACTTTTTTCGCGCAGTTATCCAGTGGTTGCTGCGGCGAACTGCCGTAAACAGGAGGAAACCAGCCGGCCCGAGCATAAACGTGACGGGTAAACACAGTGCAACAAGCCAGAATTTGATGCCGTCATGCCGGCCTGTACGACAAATCCAGGCACCTACAAAAAGGTCGAAGGCCAAATAGTGAATCCACCCTGCCATCAAGGCTTCCGGATTAGCAAACAGCTTTGTCACATCTGCAAAGCTACTGAACCCGCCGTCGGATGGCGTTGAAAAGAAGAAGAGGATGATGACGTAACCAGCGGAAAGGACGAGCGGGATGATTCGGCCGGCAATCCTGTCTGACCACTTGGGGATCATGGGCGAAAAAAGCAGTGATACCCACCCGACCATGGCAAGCAATCCTGATAGCGAAAATATGAGTTCGTGGTCCATCGTTATGTGTTGGAGTGTGGATTAATATCTGTGCTAATATCTTGCAATATACTTGCACTTGCAAGTACTTTGGTTTAAATTTATCGCCATGAATGATATAAGCGCCATTAATACCCTGCGGTTGTTACAAGCTGCAGATGAAATCAAAGCCAGGCTGGCGGGTGAATTCTCCGCAGTCCATGGCTTATCGGTGAACGAATTCTTTTTATTGATGCACCTTGATCAGGCTGCGCGACATCGACTCGCACGGGTCGCATTGGCTCGTCGTTTACACATCAGCGCATCGACTGTAACACGCATGGTGGCACCCATGGAGAAGCTTGGCCTCGTAACAAGGGAGGCGGATCCACGAGATGCAAGGTTGGCTTTTGTCGTTTTAACAGATGCCGGCCGCACGAGGTTAGAAGAAGCGCGGGCAACCTTCATCAAGCAGGCATCCTATGTTTTTGGAGATCGTTGGGAAGACGCCGAATTGGAGCAGCTATCCAACTTGCTCTACCGCCTCGTGGTTGGGGCAACGGCCAATCTGACTTGATAACAAGTCCTTCTAAAGCGTCTTATAAAACCTTGGACCTCAGCTGTCGAGATTAAGAGAATGCTTTAATTATTTAGGGGATGATAAGCATGTAAAAGGGATGTAAAAGGGGCGAAAATCCTTGTGTGTTTTAACACGGAGGAGGGTATCACAGGCGAAACCAACAGCGCGTGAAAGATCGTGGCGCATCTGATTTAGATCTGAAACAAGCTCGTTGGATCAGACAAAAACCCTTAATCCGACTAAGACAATGAAGTCATTACATAGACGTTTTCTCTCTCTCTTTTTACTTACGTTTGCTTTTGTATTTACCGCAAGCGCGCAGCAAAGCACTTCGCTCATCGAAGGCATGCCGACAACTTTTGATGCTACCATGTTTCTGGAAGAGGATGACGAGATCTTCCCGGCTGTAAACAATTATGTGGCTACACCGACACTTGAGCGAGATGCTGCCTGGTGGGGTGAAGTGGAGCGTGAGATTTCGCTCAAAGGGGCAAATTACAAGCACGTGACCGCGCAGGACATTCGTCATATCCTTCATTTTGAAGTGAATTACGGAGACCGGGTTGATTTACAGAGTTCTGTGCCGGCCCTTCTCGATGTGCACCTGTTCCACAAGTCAGTCCCGATGCGGATGATGGCGATTGCAGCTTTGATCGAAATTGGTGACGAAAAAGCCATTGAGAAAGCCCACGAAATGTTATATCGCCAGCGCTCGGAGCGTGTAGCTGCATATACAATCCTGGCGTTGCAGTCGTACTACAATGGTTAGACAGAAGTAGCTAGACCGAAGTGGCTAGACAGCCTCACTGAATGGTATTCGCAAGATTGACCTTCGCAAGATTGACCGTTGAAACGAAATGCCCGGCAAGTTGTCGGGCATTTCGTTGTTTTGGACTGAATTGAAGCAGATTTTCTGGCGGCCTCCCCAATACGACGCCGGTAAACCGATATTGCTTTTAAGTACATCGGCAGTTACTATTTTGTCGAAACCCACAGTTTTGGTCATCTAATCCATCCATCCATGACGACGCCAACCTACGAGGATTTATCCGGACAATGCGTAGTGATTACCGGAGGGGCAACCGGTATAGGCGAGGCGCTGGTGCGGGCGTTTGCGGCACAGGATGCGCACGTCTTTTTTTGTGATATTCAGGAAGAAGCCGGCAAAGCCCTTGCGACTTCATTAGGCGATAACGTCAGGTTTACCCGGGTCGATTTGACAGTTGAAGATGACGTGGTCGCCTGGATTCAACGCATAGGTGCAATACACCCTTACATCAAGGTACTGCTAAACAATGCCGCGCAAGACTCGCGTGTGCCACTGCTGGAGACGACCATGGAACGTTGGGATCAGCTCACTGCGGTGAATTTGCGGGCAGCGTATCTTTGCACACAGCAAGCCGTACCCTTTATGAAAGGACGCGATGCTTCGGTGATCAATTTTGGATCTGTGACTTTCCAATTAGGCGAAGCCGGCTTGTCGGCCTATGTGACAGCAAAAGGCGCTATTGTCGCGATGTCGCGCTCGCTTGCAAGAGAACTTGGCCCCGACCACATCCGGGTCAATACGCTTTCACCAGGCTGGGTGATGACAGAGAAGCAACTTCGGCTGTACGTTAACGAAGACGTGAAAGCACGCATTTTTGAGAGCCAATGTATTCCTACCTTGATCGAACCCGAAGAAATCGCCGAAACCGCGCTGTTTCTCGCCTCGAATGCAAGCCGTGCCATCACCGGCCAAAACATTGCCGTTAACCGGGGCTGGACACATTTGTGATTTTTGATTGTGGATTTTTGATTGATTGGGATTTTTGATTTTTGATTGTGGATTTTTGATTGTGGATTTTTGATTGTGGATTTTTGATTGTGGATTTTTGATTGTGGATTTTTGATTGTGGATTTTTGATTGTGGATTTTTGATTGTGGATTTTTGATTGTGGATTTTTGATTGTGGATTTTTGATTGACCTGCTTCATTCTTGTTATCCTGAGCCTTGCGAAGGATCTCTGGTAGACTTGCGTATTCCTTTTGAATATCGAAGTTCTCCTTAAATCTTAAATCTTAAACGATGTTAAAGAACCAACCCATCGGTGTAGGATCGCCTCGGTCATGGAAGTCGATTTTAATTGACGTTGGGGCCATCATTTTTAGTGTTCTTTTTGCGTTGGCGTTGGATGACTGGCGGGTGCACCGGGATACAAAGGCAAAGGTGAATAAAGTACTTGAAACCATACGTCATGAGGTTGCCCAGAACAAAGAGGCGGTAAGTAAGGCGCTGGCATACCATGAGCCACTGGTAGAAGCCCTGACATCGGGCAGGCATCGGATTGGCGGGGCTAACCTGGTGGAGCGGTCGATTTCGGTGCGTACGGCGAGCGAAATGGAAGATGTGTTGAAGCGAATGTTTGCAAACAACCCACATGTCATGTTTGAAGACATTGAGGTGATAAAATCGAGCGACACGCAATACTATGCCCGGGTTGGCGCTCGTCCTGTTCGCCTGGAACTGACATCAGACTCGTTGTTGGTGTTTGGTGAAGGGAATATCCAGTTGCGGCCGGCCCGCCTACTAGACTCAGCCTGGGAAACAGCACTGGCTACCCAGGCCACCATTCATATGGATTTTGAGTTGGTTGCAGCAATGACAGAGCTGGCCGGCTTGCATGAAATCCACGATAGCACCGTAAGCCGCATTATTGAAATCTTGTATACCGGAGATGGTGCTGCAACGTCAGCTTTACAAGACCTCCGATGGTTTGAGGCTTCGCTGCTTGAGCAATATGCCAAAATAGAGGCATTACTTGATGAATAACTGCCTCTAGATATGGAACGAGGCGGTAAGCAACAAGCTGCCACCGCCTCGCGCGTCCATCGCAATGCTTGTGCAATTACTGTGTGCCGAGATCTAATCCGACTGCCACAAAATTACCTGATACCGTGATCTCCGCCGTAGCGTTTGGTAAAACACTTCTTCCAGTCATTGAAATGCTGCCTTCGATGCGTCTGTCGGTTGATTCCGTTATCGTAAGCGTGCCACCGGAAGAATAGAACACGTCTGTACCTGTAGAGAAAATCCCAAAAAAGGCATCGTCGCTGAGGGTTTCGAATTCGGTGTCTACGTTAACATTGGCGATGCTATGCCCGCCGTTACCGGGGCGTGAACCTTTGCGCGTAATCGAGAGACTTTGCGCTGCTGTGCCGGTAGCTCCGAACGTCATACCGAAGCCGGATATGCCCGTTTGACCATCCGTAATGGCGCCAAAAGCAGCCTGGCTGCCACTCAATGATTGCATGACATCGCCAGTAACCTGGATGTCAAAAGAGCCGGTGATATCTTCAATATCGTCTTCGTCATTGGAGTCGCATCCTGTGAAGATCAACAGGCCGGCGAGTAGGAGAAACCGGGTGTAGAAAAAAGTACGTTTCATGGGTATGCAAATTTGTAGGGTCAAAAAAGAAGAGCAGCGTCCATCGGACAACTGCTCAGCTTTTCTCATATGTGCACTTTTGTAAAAAAGTGGATCACATAGCGGCAATTTTTTTACGCTTTCATAGTGCTCCGTTGGTTAAGAAGAGCTTATGACCGGTTTCTGAACCTTAATGGTTGTACCTGTGTCTGTACCGCTTTCATGCGGGGTAAGCATACCTTGCGCATGGCGCCACTGGGTTGCAAAGTGCAAAAGCGCCGATACACTTTCAAAATTCAGCTTCTCTTTCACCCTGCGTCGATGCGTTTCAACAGTTTTACGGTCGAGTTTAAGCCGATCTGCCATTTCTTGCGGACTTGCGCCTTCACCCATCATGAGTAACACGGCCAACTCTCTATGCGTTAGCAGGTCCATCGCCTCTGTTTTTACAGCCGCAGCGCCCTTGGTAATTTTGTTGAGCAAGCGCGCTGTCATTGAGGTGCTCAGGAACGTTTCATTACGCATGACACTGCGGATGCCTTCCAGGACATCTTGCATGTCCATGCGTTTCATGATGTAGCCCATCGCGCCGGCTTCAATGGCACGTTCTGCAAAAATCTTTTCGTCATATTGAGAGAAAATGAGAATGTGCAGATTCGGCAGTTGTGCAACGAGTTGCATGCACAAGTCAAGTCCATACGCATCGTCGAGGGACAGGGAAATGATGACCACATCGGGTTTAGCAATGTTGATGTGGTCGTATGCTTCGGAAGCTGAAATTGCCTGACCACAGAAGATCATGTCGTCTGTGCGTTTCAACAGGCTGGAAAACGCGTCACCAATGGCGGGGTGTCGATCGATGACCAGTACGCGGATGCGTCGTACCAAAGATCCGTTTGAGTCGTTTTGTTGGGGTATAATCACGTAGCCCACTCCTTATCTATAAGGTGATGCGAGTTCACCGAGTGAAGAACAAAGGGGGCTCATAAGTAGGATGGAGGGTGCCTCATCAAGGCAAGTCAGGTACTTGCAACAAGCATGCCGACGAATAAAAGCCATTTTTTAGCCCAGTTTCGCCGTTACAATTGCTTCAAGATTCGCCGATCGGTGTTTTGAGGGTATTCGTATCGTTTCGAGATTGGCCGGCTTGGTCAATCAAACGCAGCCATTGCTCGTGAGAATAGCATGCTTTTATCCAGGCAGATTGCGCTAAAAGATACCCTGATTTTGCTGGATAACATTTGACATTTAATTCCACGACACTGTAACGTGTCTTGCATGCGTCTGGAGTAGGAAAATTTTGACAGTTAATTTTGTTCATGTGAATTAATCGTGCAACTGTCGGGTAACACATGAGTACATATTCCAGTCGAAAGTCTGACGCATGCCTGCCAACACTCTTTTTTTGGTAGAAGCGAATCGGGATATAAATCGACATTAATAGCGCTTGAACGGCAATTCTCTGGCCCATGCGAAACTGCAAATGGTGCGGAAAATCTGGGTGGCTCCTCAAAATATCCAAAGACGGTCTGTGCCAAAAATGTGAATCCGATGTCAAAATGCGCGTGCTCAATGCTACGCGGGTTTTGAACGAAAACTTGCACGTAATGCGGCGTGCAAAGGAGATCGATACGCGTCTTGCAAACGGCAAGCAGGCGATCGAGCAGTTACGCGATCTTATTCCTTACTACGAAAAGGGACTGGTCAACCTGAAGCCTTCGCCACAAGAGCTTGTGGCCCGCATTTATAGCGCGGAACGGACCATCACGCATCAACACATCGAGCAGCTATTCAAAGTAGCAATTTCGCAGGCCAAGAAAGCACCAACCGACGCAAAAGGGCAGTACATCAATCAGTTGACCGAGGCGGTTGATAAATACAAGACGCAGTTGGGCAAGACCAACGAGATGCGGTGGCGGAAGCGGCTGGAGCGCGATCGGAGTTTGTTGCTGGTAGAGCGTGCGCAGAAGGACGAAGGTAGTGGGAAACGCGAGCGAGCCATCGATCAGTATATTGAGGCTCTCGATATGTTGCGCGCAGATAATACGGGCGACCCCGCGCATCAGAAACGCATCGAACAAGTGAAGAAACGCATACGCGATCTCGGCGGACAGATCCCGGAGAGTTGGGAGCAGGAAAGTAACGCAAGCGGCGACGGATTGTCGGCCTGATACACCATCCCTTCTATTTTGTCCAATTGTCGTACAACGGCTACGCGAATTAATGCTTCAGATCTGAGCGTAGCAGCCAAGTCGTTTTGATTCAGGCTACAGACACATTGGCCCGTTCACCTGGAATATAATTTATTAGATCAGAGACAATAGCGTTCTTAAATACTGATAGTAAACACGTCTAGGTATCCGTAACCTGAATCAAAACCGGCATCACACGTTATCCCCCGCTCAACCTCCAAAGCCTAAGATGGCAACGGAGAGGAAAATGAAAAGAAAAGCGAGAATAGCCAAGGCCAGGCTAAATGCAGTGCCCCATGAGTTTGTACTACTCGGTCTCATACAAGGAAAAGGGATTAAAGCTTTACGAAAAGCGAGTGAGGAAAGGGGCCTCGGAAGGGCATGCTCGTAATATAAGCTGTTACCAAAATGTAATGTGCCGAAAGTGTCATAAAAGTTTGGCAACTGTGCTTCATGCCCAGTCGGGATCCGTTTCCGTAAGAAAGGCGAAGGATGTTAAAAGATCTCCTCTGCACAGACTGCTTCCGTGACTTCACTATCAGATCTTGAAAAAAGAACAGTGCACTGCATGATGCAGGGCGAGACACGTCTTTGCAAGGTCTATGCCACCCACCAGGAAATCTGGTAGCGCCGGCGCACGTGCTCAATTACCGGCAGGGTGTTAAATGACGGCGAGGGTTTTGGCAATGGGGACACGGCATTTCAACGCGACAGTGGTTGGCCGTGACAGGCGCGGCGAAAAGGCGCATGCCAAAAGTGTGTTCAAAGTGTGGTGTTTGTTGCTGAACTATCCTGTGACTGTGCTAATTTGTGCATATCGGGGTTTCTAGAGGGGTTGACGGAAACTGAATCCATCATTTCTTCGTCCGATCTTCACCAGATATACCCTCGAATCTGCCCGGATTTCGGGCAACATCCCCTGGCCGTTATGGCACTATTCGCGCTCCTCGCCTTTGTATTCCTCATCGGATTTCTGGCGTTTTTCCAACCGGTGCGCCGGCAATCGCGCCGTCTCTAATGGCGTATTGAACGGGCGTTTACTGCGCCTGTGGTATGCACTAATTTTGTAAAAATGCCGGCAGGCATTTACACCAATTCTTTCAACTCTTCATCATCGCTTCATGCCGTCCTGGATGGAGTCATGTAATTCTTTCCGCTGTAATTACAAATTTGCCCACAATCCCGCTAAAATGTGTCCTTTGTGGGTATAAACAATATGCGTAGGCAGCATCTGGTGTCTATCAGGCAGTATTCAATTAACAAGGAATGTTGCCATGAGATCGACACACTATCTGCTCGTTTCCCTTTTTACCGCTTTAGCTTTCGGAATTACCCCACTGCAAGGGTACGCCCTGCAACAACAGTTTTGGGTTGCGCCAGGCGGAGACGATGCCCAGTCCTGTACCGAAGCGGCACCTTGCCGAACAATTAACCATGTAATGCAGGCGCTTGTTAGCGACGGGGATATCGTAACCCTGGAGCCCGGCATCTATCGCGAACAGGTCAATATCGTACACGATAACCTGACCTTGCAGGGTGCTGCACCCGGTGTATTTTTATACGGTGCTACGCCGCCGGCGCTGCAGGCAGCAGAAGGGAAGTACGTGGCGCCTTGGTCGTGGGGGACTTCATTTCAGGGTACAGCGTTTTGTAACAACCTCACAGATGATGTTGGTATGGACGGTCGGCGCTGTAACACCCGTGGGTTTTGGCAAAGCGGCGTACGACTGGATGAGGTCTTATCGAAAGCCGAAGTGGTTGCAGGTACGTTCTATTTTGATGGAGATGCGAACGAGGTATGGTTACAACCGCACGCGGGCGATGACAACCTGCAGGCAATTGAAGGCGCTACGCATGCCTATGCCCTCAAATTGACCGGAGCCAGCAGTGGCGTAACCCTCAGGGATCTAAATATCTGGTATGGTACCTCAATGCCCGATGACGGTGTGCTACAGATTGAGGGGAGTGGGCATGTGCTGGAGAATATCAGCGTCAAACATTCCGCCGGCGCCGGTATCCTCGTTTTTGGTGCAGACGACGTAACCATGACAAACGTGGAAGCTGCCGGTCACGGTCAAAATGGCTGGCGGGTGCGGGCAGACGCGTCGTTCTCCACAACCTCCGGTTGGCAAATAAATGACTGGGTAGATGCACTAATCGTAAACCAGTCTGCATCAACAGCCAACGGCTGGAAAGGATATGACAATTGCTGGGGCGGAGGAGGTACCAAGTTTTCTTTTACGCGCGACCTGCAAGTTGATGCTTTTTATTCTGCCGACAACAACGGTTTTGGGCTTTGGCTCGATATCGAAAACCACACCTATGATATTACGTCTTCGTTGAGTGCACGCGACACAGGGCGGGGCATTTTCGTTGAGTACATTAGCGACAACGGGCGCGTTGAAAACAACGTGGTGTTTAACACCCGCGACGCTGATCATATTGGCTGTGGGATCAGTGTTGGTCTTGCCGCTGCTGATTCGCGCGATGTGCTGATTAAAAACAACACCGTGTACACAACAGCCGATGACGTAAAGGGATTGATGCTCAAAACCGGATGTCCGACGTGTCGATCGTTTCCTTATGCCAGCGAGCGTATCACATGGGAAAACAATTTGCTTGTCAACAAAGGGGACGCCGGCTTCGTGCGTGACCTCGATGCTGGTTCACCTGATCCGTTTACCTACAGCAATACCGTTATCGAGGCATCTTTTGTTGGTGATGGGACGGTGGCTGTTTGTTGGGATAACCTCGGCAATTGCAGTACGTCAGCATTTGACATAGAAACCCTTTCACCGGGTACCTACCTGGCTGATGCTTCCGATGAGTGTGGGTTTGCAGTCACAACAGCCTCGATTGAAGATGTCGGCGCGCAGAGTTTTGTACACCCGAGGCATACAGCAGTCTGTGGTGATGATCTCCCTGCAACGCCTCCAGATGCTGGCTTTAGCTATGAAGCTGACGGACTGGAAGTCACGTTCATGGATACAAGCACAGATGCAAATGACGTAATTGCATGGTCCTGGAGTTTTGGCGATGGGGCAACGTCTGACGTACAACACCCCATACACACGTATGCAGCTTCGGGAGCGTATACTGTTTTACTGACCGTAACCAATGCCGCCGGCCTCAGTGATACAGCTTCTAACCTTGTAAGCGTTGAGGCACCAGCTCCGCCGCAAGAGCCACCCGTTGCAGACTTTAGCTATACAACCGACGGGTTGAGTGCTCAGTTTGAAGACCGCAGTACTGATGATGGAATGCTGGTATCGTGGTTGTGGACGTTTGGTGAGGGGGGACAATCAACGGTCCAACATCCTGCGTACACCTATGCTGAGGCCGGCACGTATCCCGTTACGCTTACTGTGGAAGACGATGCGGGGTTAACAGCATCGCTAACGATGGAAATTGTTGTTGTGCAGCCAGATCAACCCGAGCCTCCATTGCCGGCTTTTGACTATGTTATGGATGGCCTGTCGGTAACCTTTGACGATACCAGTTCGGATGATGGGGTTATCGTTGCGTGGCTTTGGGAATTTGGTGATGGGGCGGTGGCTACGTTACCCAGTGTGGTGCATACTTACGATCAGGCCGGCACCTATCAGGTGCAGCTAACCGTTACTGATGATGAGGGGCTTTCTGCAAGCGTTAGCCAAACCATTGTATTGGATGATATGCCTGCTACACATCCCCCTGATGCAGCATTTACGTTTATCATCGACGGATTAACAGTCACATTCCTGGATGAGAGCACCGATACAGACGGTGAAGTGGTTAGCTGGCAGTGGGACTTCGGGGATGGTGAAACCGCATCCATTCAGCATCCGGTGTATACATTTCAGGCTGCGGGCAGTTATTACGTTTCGCTGCAGGTTACCGACAACGTAGGACTCACCTCTGAAACTGGTGTGCAGCTGATGCTGTCAAATGATGATGAACCCCTGGGCACCTTTGTTGAAGTTGCCGGCATGGTTGTGATGGAGGCTGAACATCATACCACTAGCACGCCCAACACGAGCACGGGTGATGTATGGATACCACAGCACGTGACATTGAATAACACGGTTGCGGAAGCGATGCAGCCTTTGCCCGACAATGGCGACAAAATCACGGTAGACATCCAATCACAAAATGCAGGGTTGCACTACCCGATTTACGTTACAACTACAGGTACGTACTACATCTGGATTCGTATGGCTCCGCAAGTTGGAGGTGGGACGCTGTATGCTGGAACGACTACTTCAGCCAGTCTGATAGGGTATACTCGGGTGGATGCATCTGCTGATGATTGGATTTGGCACAACCGCAAAAATGAAGGCCGGCGGGCTCAAGTCAATATAACGGAGACTGGTGAGCAACTGATTGAGCTCTGGATGCGTGAAGACGGTCTGATTGTAGACCGGCTATTGTTAACAACAGACGCAAGTTACACCCCGGAAGGCGTAGGCCCCGACGAGAGCTTCCGCATATTATTTAGTCCAAACAAGGCAACTCCTGTTCCTGATCGAACATTGTCGATTAGCATACCTGCTGCGTTAGATGTAAAGCCGTTTTACCCCAATCCTGCATCTAACGTTGTTTACTTGCCCGTAGACTTGCCAACAGCAGCACAAGTATCAGTTGTGCTCTACGATATGGCCGGCCGGCATCGATTTAGTCACAAAGCGTTTCGTGATAGCGGCCAAAATCAGGTTAGCCTTCATCTCTCAGGGGTAACAGCAGGTGTTTATCTGGCGCGCATTACCATTGCGCTAGAAACCGGTGCACAAACGTTTAGTCGGCGGTTGGTTGTTGTGCCACAAACGCTACCGTAATGTGGATCCGTCTACTTCTTTATTTTTGGCCTATGTCGTATTGATGTCATAGCCCCGTTCGTATCATATAAATGACAGGCAGGTTTCAGTAGTATCGACAATCTTCAACGTATGACAACAGTCAACGTACTATAACAGTCAACATAGAGACTAAGTGCAGTAATGGAAGATATCCAATCAAAATTACAGCAATACCTTGATGCGCGCGATGCATTTGTCGCGCGCATCAAGGAGGATCGGTGGGTCCTTGCCGTTGTGCAGATCGGCTCGCTTAATGAAGATACCATTTGGCGTAAAGACGGGATTGGGTTGTGGATAGTGGAAGCGGATGGTGTGAGTCGGCGGCAAAAAAGTGACGGGGAAGATCATCGTATTTGGCGAATCCTGGTTGAGCAGGATATAAACCTGTGGGCTGAACTCATTCCACGTGCTCGGTTCAAACGGATGGTCGAAGGTGCTTCACGAACCGCCTTTTCGTATAACTTTTTTGCAGCACGAACCCTGATTTACTGTGCAGATGAAAGCATCCGCGACTGGTTTGAGGATGCAAACAGCATGGCAGTAAAAGATCAGCAGAAAGAAGTGCTGGTCATGACGTGCTGGGTCATGTACCAACTCAGGCATGCGCGGCGGCTGCTGGACATAAAGCAAGACAACAAACGAACATGGCAGGCATTGCTAGACGCTTCCCACGCACTTGCCGCCGCCCATGTTGTGATGTCGGGCGAGATTTGTGAAACGCATGCCATGCACAGGGCACTCGAACTTGAGCCGGCACTTTTTAAATCCACCTATTCCGATTTATTGGTTGCTGGCCCTGAACCAACAGCAACAACGAATGCCCTGGAAACAGGCGAGGCATGGTTGAAAGACCATGGTGAAGAACATATGACACCTGTGCTGCGCTTTTTGAAGAAACAGCAGCGCGTGGTTTCACTTTCCGAGTTGTCAAACCACTTTGCATACGGTCAACTGTATCCGTGGCACCTGGAGGCAGCATGCGAATGGCTTGTTACGCAAGGTATACTCGAAAAACTGGCTGCTGAGCTCCTGTTAACCAAGAAAAGTCGTCACCACCTCGAAGAGCCGGCCTATCTGTATCATGAAGCCTGATCGTTTAAAGAACCGCACTACACTGTCGGTACGAGGAGCGCGCGAGAATAACCTCAAAAACATCGACGTTGATATACCACGAGATCAGTTAGTGGTTATTACGGGGGTAAGTGGTTCGGGCAAGTCTTCATTGGCATTCGAGACCATCTACGCCGAAGGACAGCGCCGGCTGATGAGTTCTATGTCGGCATATGCACGTCGTTTTGTATCGCAACTCAAAAAGCCAGATGTAGACTTTGTAAACGGCTTGTCGCCCGTCATTTCCATCGACCAAAAAACGGTTGGTAAAAACCCGCGAAGTACCGTCGGGACCATGACGGATATACAGGACTACCTACGTATGCTCTATGCCAGTATGGGGGAGGCACATTGTCCCTGGTGCGCAGCGCCTATTGTCACCCGCACCCCACAACAAATACTGGAGCACATGTTTTCGCTGCCGGCTGGTGCAGTGGTTGACGTGCGTGCTCCTGTTGGCAAGGTTTGGGGAGAAGAGTGGGGTCTTCTGCTCGAGCAAATCAGGCATCATGGGTACAGGCGGGCAGCCATCGATGGGGAATTGGTCGATCTTGGTGAGGAGATCGAACTTGATGAAGCAGTAGATCATCATATCGAAGCAATTGTTGATCAGTTCATCATCGAAAAGGGAATAGATCGGCGTGTCATTGCAGCCTTGAATAATGCACGGGAGCTGGGTGATGGATTACTTTCTTTCGCGCTGAAAGAAGGGGTTTCTAAAGCAGATGAGCGTGCATTCTTTGCCGGCTTTGGTTGTGCGTCGCACCGGATTATTAGCCTCACCCTGCAGCATAGCGACTTCACCTTCAATGACCCCGCAGGTGCATGCGTGACCTGCTCCGGACTTGGCACAGGCAAACGGGTACACAAAAAACTATTGGTGCCGGATACAAGTCTTTCACTTCGGGAAGGCGCGATCGTTACCCGCGAATATAATCCTGGTAATTGGAACGGGAGGATTTTGTACACCCTCTCCAAGCAACATGGCTTTTCGCTCGATACACCGTTTGCGGAATTGTCAGAGCAAACGGTAGATATACTATTCTATGGAGGTGAATCAGAACATCTTACCATAAAGGTGCCGCCTGAGGCAAAAACAGGCCAGCACTATGAGGGGCGTGATTTTCGGTTTCGGGGTTTTATAAATGAGATCGAGCAGCATTATCACAGGTATCGCAAACAGGGAGATGCCAACACGTGGATGGAAGATTACCTGGATAAAATAATGGTGACCTACGATTGCCCTGATTGTAAAGGTGGCCGCTTGAAACGCGTACGCGAAATGGTCACAATTGCCGGTAAGAGTTTACCTGATCTTTGCCGGACCCATTTTCATGAAGCGATTGCTTTTCTGGAACATGTTAAACCTCCACCTGAGAAACAAGCAGTAGCAGAGGTGTTGCTTCGAGAAATCATCGGCAGGCTCCAATTGCTTGTGGGGATCGGACTCGATTACCTGAGTTTGGAGCGTCGGGCCGGCACCTTATCGGGTGGCGAATCCCAACGTATTCGGCTATCTACCCAAATCGGCAGCGGGTTGATGGGCATGTTGTACGTACTCGATGAACCGAGCATCGGCTTGCATCCCAAAGATAACACGCGCATGATCAATACACTGCGGAAGCTGGTCGATGTTGGCAATACGGTAATTGTGGTTGAGCACGATGAAGACACAATCAGGGGAGCAGATTACTGCATCGAAATTGGTCCGGGGCCAGGTGTGCACGGCGGTACCGTCGTTGCTTTGGGTACGCCAAACGAATTGATGGCTGACAAAGCATCCATTACCGGCAGCTACCTGGCCGGCACGCGTGAGATTGTTGTGCCCAAGCAACGGCGTGCCATAAACCACGGCTGGGTTAAGGTAACTGGGTGCCGGCATAACAACCTTCAAGATATTGATATCGACATTCCTCTGGGAGCTCTGACATGTCTTACCGGGGCTTCCGGCTCTGGCAAGAGTTCATTTCTCCATGAAACGCTTTACAAAATTCTAATTGCCCGGCTGCACGATAGCCGTGTATTGCCAGGCTCGTATCGAAATATTGCGGGCCATGAGGATATCGATGATGTAATTCATATCGACCAAAGCCCAATTGGCCGATCATCGCGGAGTAACCCGGCTACATATATCGGGATTTATGACAACATCAGAAAGTTATTTGCTGGTACAGATGAAGCAGTCCAGCGAGGCTATACCGCATCTCGTTTCAGTTTCAACGTAAAGGGCGGGCGGTGCGAGCAATGTAGTGGCGAGGGGACAATCACCACCAAGCTTTCTTTTATGCCTGATGTAGAAGTGCAATGTCCTACGTGCAAAGGTGCTCGATACAATGCTGACACGCTGGAAATTGTTTGGAATGGCAAAACCATCGCAGATGTCCTTGAGATGTCGATAGAGGAAGGCGTGGCTTTTTTTGCTGACCAACGGTTGATTCGTCGAAAGTTAGGCGTGCTCAATGATCTTGGGCTGGGATACTTGAAAATTGGGCATCCAGCTCCTGTACTTTCGGGAGGGGAAGCGCAGCGGGTGAAGCTGGCTGCAGAGCTAGGGAAAGTGAAACGGGGCAAACATCTCTTTTATATTCTGGATGAACCTACCACAGGGCTGCATTTTGCCGACATCGACCGACTATTGCAGGCCTTGAGCAGTCTTGTTGATGCCGGCCATTCTGTCGTTGTCATTGAACACAACCTTGATGTTATCAAAACAGCTGATTGGGTGGTTGACCTCGGACCGGAGGGGGGACACAAAGGCGGGCATGTCGTGGCAGCCGGCCGGCCTGAAGCGGTTGCTGAAGTGGCAGGAAGCCACACAGGACGCTTTCTCAAACCCCTTCTCAAATAGGCTTGCAGCTTAACAGATACAGGTATGTCCAAATGGACACATCGACAATTTGAAACCTGTGTCCTTACGGACACAGGTCCACGTTTTGAGGACCAAACAGAAGAAAGTATAAAGCTGGTAAGTTGTTGCACCGCAATGGTTTGTGGGGTGTAGTTGTGTTTCCCTTTGGGATTTGGCCCCTTGCTTGTAATCAGTGAGTTACCTGGCCGCAGGGCCGCAAGCAAAACAAACCAAAAGGAGGACAACCATGTCTATCAGTGTAAAAAGCAAAGCCCGAATTATTGCAAGTCTTACAGTGGGGGGATTTATCGCTATGATTTTTCTCGCCCTTGGGTGCGAGGGTAAATACGGTGTGATTGAGGAAGAACGTGTTTCGTTGGCGCCAACCCAAACTGTGGCGTTGGATACGGCGTCTGAAACAGTCAACGTCACGCCGGCCGTTGCCATTTCAGTGGAATCCACGCCCGTTATGGAAGACGTTGAAGTGATAGCGGTGAGACCACAAGTAGTTGATACAACGCGCAAGGTGACATACAAGCAGGCTGAAGCCGCCTTTCTGGATCGTAATTACTCGGAAGCCGTCGAGCTCTTTACGCGCTACACACAGCAAAAGCCTAAAAATGCGTGGGGATATTATATGCTTGGCCTGTCTGCACATCGCGCCGGTAACCTGGCGCAAGCTGCTACGGCGCTTGAAAAATCTTCGTCCATCGATCCTCAACATATCAAGAGCTGGGTAAATCTGGGGCGGACCTACATGGCGCAGCAGGAGCCGGAGAAGAGCCTTTATGCTATTGAAAAGGTTTTGGCCATCGATCCGTCAGCACGCGATGCTTACAGAATTAAAGGCCGTGCGCTGCATCAGCTAGGTGAGGTATCTAAAGCAGAAATTGCATACAGGAAAGCACTAACCACGAATCGTGAGGATGCATGGGCGATGAACAACCTCGCCTATCTTCTGATTGGTGAGCAGAAATTTGATGATGCGTTGCCTTTAATGGCACGTGCGATTGAGTTGAATGATCAGGTGCCTGTATTTCATAATAACCTGGGAATGGCGCTTGAAAACAAAGGATTTATCAGGGCCGCTGAACGAGCATATAAGGCAGCCGTGGAGCTTGATGCAGGGTACACTCGTGCCCTGGCCAATCAGGAGCGTGTGGTGAGCATTGAAGGTTCACAGGCAACAGATAATGTAGATCTCACTGAATTGGCTCAGCAAGCAGTAAAAATGATCGAGACTTGGGACAGGGTTTCCTGGTAAGGTACTGCGATTAAATAGTGTCTCCGTGGGGCCAAAGGGCCGGATCTGCGTCGCTCATGCGCAGGTTCGGCCCTTGCGTGTTATGGTATAATCGATGGATCGACGACAACGTGTTTAATTTTCTCGCGGCGCCAGGTATACGTGATATGCACTTGTCCATCGCTAGCCTGTACCATGGCGGGGTAGGAGTACTCGCCGGCCTCATTTTCTAAAAGCTTCACCGAAGTCCATTGCTCCCCATCATCGGATACCGCCAGGCCAAGTTTTTGCCGGCCTTTGCGCGTGGGGTTGTAGATTAGGAGAAAGCGACCGTCTTGCAATCGTAGGGCATCAATCCCTGCACTTGGATTAGGTAACAACGTTTCTTCCATAGTATCCCAGGTCCTTCCGCCGTCTTTGGACCAGGCTTCTGTGATTACACCTTGCACAGATCGGCACAGGATCTGAATGCGCTCCGGGCTATGGGCCAGAATGGTAGGTTGGATAGCCCCCATGATTTCGGGATCATTGAGGTTGGGTGTTTTCTCCCACGATGTCGAATCTGCGAGGTAATCCGCGGTCCACATACTGTTTGTACCCGGATTAAGCAGGCGCTCCATGTGTACTACCCAACCATCGTGCTCGGTACTTGAGCCCGCGAGAAGCGTTGTGTCTGGCATCAGCACGGGTTTTGCGCGAATTGGGCCGAGAATACCATGGGGGAGGCGAGTTTCTTGCGACCATGATTCCCCATTATCTTCAGAAATACGCACGAGTCCCCACCATGTACTGGGGCTTGGTCCGGCTTTGTAAAACAGCAACAGCGGGCCGTCGGGTGCCTGGAAGAGAACCGGGTTCCAGGTGGGGTAGCGGGTGCCATCTGCTTGCACACCGTTTGCAACTTCTACCGGCGTCGACCATCCTGATGCTGTTAGGCGCGAAAACCAAATGCCGACATCAGGGTCGCGTTCCTCGGTGCCACCAAACCATGCCGCGGCCATTCCGATAGGTGTTTCAACGATGGTTGACGCGTGTGCAGAGGGAAAAGGCGCCGTTTCATAAATGAATGTGGCGCTCGTGATCAGAGCGGCTTGTTCCGACTGGACCCACGTAGCATCTGATGTCGCTTCGCTGCAGCCGGTGTAGGCAATCAGCATAAGGGGGAAGACGATAAGCGCAAGGCGACTATTCATGGTAACGAAAGCAGATAAACAGAAAGAGCGTTGTGAGCATAATAAAAAGGTCTGCCATCAAATAAAACCAGAGACTGGCGTGCGCATGTCTTTAAATGTTCTTGAAGCAGTCATTTAATGAGTCTCCCGTAGTATATTGGGCTGAACGTTAACTAAACTGTGGTCAGATTATGTACACTGTTGTGCTGGGATTGCATTCCTGGATCCGCTGGATATTGTTGATAAGCATGGTACTGATTCTTTTCAGAAGCATCGGTGGTATGAAGAAAGGGACATATACAAGCACAGACAAAAACGCAGCTCTTGTACTTTTCTGGGCGCTGAATATCCAATTCATTCTTGGGCTGGCGCTTTATTTCTTCGTTAGTCCGCTCATGCAGGCAGCGTTCGGCAACATGGCTGAAACAATGGCAAATGCTTCGGTGCGCTTCTTTGTCGCGGAGCATTTTGTGATCATGCTTATCGCCATTGCATTGGGGCATGTAGGCGTTGCCCGTTCAAAAAGAGAGACTGATCCTGCGCGCAAACACAAGTTACTGCTGATCTGGATCGGGTTGTGTTTGCTTGTTGTCATCGTTGGGATTCCCTGGCCGTTCTTGCCATACGGTCGCGGACTGTTCTTCTTTTAATTGCTGCGGTCAAATAGCGGTCACTTGTAACTGCTACGTGGATGTTGCGTAGGCAGCAAGGGTAGGTTTCACGCAATCACCCCAGCGCCAATGTCTATCCAAATTGCCCCTGTACTCCGCCTGTTTGTGCTGTGCTTTGCAGTCGTATTCTTTGTCGCGCCGGTCAATGCGCAAAAGAAGGCCGCCCAAATCGACAAGCTCGTCGAAGCGTACCATGACTATGGCTTGTTCAACGGGTCCGTGCTTGTTGCCGAGAAAGGGAAGGTCATTTTCAAAAAAGGCTATGGCCTTGCCAACATGGAATGGGATATGCCAAATGAAGCGGATACGCGCTTCAGGTTGGGCTCTATCACCAAGCAATTTACCGCAGCATTAATTTTGCAGCTCGAAGCCGAGGGGAAGCTGTCCACAGACGATCTGATCAGTAAACACCTCTCCGATTATCCCGAAGAGGTTGCAAACAAAGTGAGCATCCATCATCTATTGGTGCACACCTCTGGCATCCCAAGTTATACGGGATTACCCGAATTTGGCGAGCAATTTCGCGATCCTTATTCACCGACGGCGTTTGTCGAGACATTCTCCGGTTTGCCGCTGGAATTTGAGCCTGGCAGCACGTGGCGTTACAACAATTCCGGCTATTTCCTGCTTGGCGTGATCATCGAAAAGGTGACGGGCATGTCGTATGCTGATGCACTACAGGCCTATATCTTTGATCCGCTCAATATGAAGCACTCGGGTTATGATACGCACGATGCTATCTTGAAAAAGCGGGCAGCAGGGTATAATCGAGGGGCAAATGGCTATGTAACCGCACCTTATTTGGATATGTCACTGCCTTATGCAGCCGGCTCTCTGTATTCGACCGTAGAAGACCTCTATTTGTGGGATCGCGCATTGTATACGGAGGATGTCTTATCCGCTGACTTGAAAGAGAAAATGTTTACCCCTTACATGAACCGGTATGGATATGGCTGGGGGATAGAGGATGATCGAGCCTTTGGTAAAGGAAAAAAGAAAGCGCTTATCATTGGGCATGGAGGCGGAATCAATGGTTTTAATACAATCATCGAACGTGCACCGGAAGATGGGCACCTTGTTGTTTTACTCAACAACACGGGAGGTGCAGACCTGGAAGGCATCAGCAACCAGATCTTTAATGTCCTTTATGACTTTCAGGCCGAAATGCCAAAGAAGCCCATCGATATGGAAATGTCAGAAGTTATCCAGTCTAAGGGTGTAGATGCTGCGGTAAAGCGATATCGGAAGCTGTATGCTGATCAACAGAACGCCTACGAGTTTTCTGAACAGCGCATGAATGGCCTTGGCTATGCGTTACTGCAGCAAGGGAATACGGATGCAGCTATCGTCGTTTTTGAGCTCAATACGGAGACGTATCCTGAAGCCTTTAATACCTGGGATAGCCTTGGGGAAGCGTACATGGAAGGCGGCAATAAACAGCAGGCCATTGCGAATTATGAGAAATCGCTGGCATTGAATCCACGAAACGAAAACGCCAAAGAGAAATTGGCTGAACTGGGAGTTGAAGTGGACCCTGCAATAGGTCAGGAAATAGATGTGGCAGCAGATGTCCTTGCCGGCTATGTTGGTGAATATGCAATCAGTCCGGCGTTCAAAATAACCGTCACGCAGGCCGGCAGGCAGTTGTATGTCCAGGCAACCGGACAGCCCCGGTTTGAGGTATACGCCGAAACAGAGACCAAATTCTTCCTGAAGGTAGTCGACGCGCAGATCGCCTTCGATGTAGATGAAGGAGGCAAAGCCACACAATTGACCTTGTTTCAGGGGGGACAAACAGCGCTGGCGAAGCGGGTTAATTAAGACTTTAGCGAGTTAGCTGCGGATTAGCCATTTCTTTATTGTCAATAGCCTCGTCCAGCCAGACGGGGCTATTTGTATTTATGCGCATTGTACAAGTAACGTTGTCATAATTGGCTGAATTAGGTGATTGATTTCAGTTTTATGAATACGTTAACTGTTAGGGCGTGCAGACAATCAAGAAGCTTTTTTCAGCAACGTGCAAAAAAGTTGATGATGATTTATTAGTCTGGCAATTCAACACGAAAGACGAACGTCCAATCATTATCTGTTCTCCGCTTCACCCTGCGTGCAAATCAAAAGTCAGGTGAGTGCAGAAATAGCAGCGCAGAATTAGCAGTGCAGAAATACAAGCCGCAGTACCCTTGGCTTCAGAAGCTTCGTTGAGCTATTGCGCTCTGTACAGGAATGCAGTTCACCGACCAGGTTTGAGCCCCTCCGTCCACTTTAGCAAATCTCGTACACATTGCCGAAGTCCTGATTCTGTGGACTTCGGAGTGGTCATCTGTATCAATATACTGGCTCATCGATATGACACAAATCCATGTATACACTCGTGTTTTAGTGATTTTCTTTTTTGGAATGTGGAGCACAGGTTGTCGCTCTACAGACATGGCAACCGCTCCGTATTTGCAATCCAATCATTATTCAGAAAATGCTTCACCAGACTATGAGCGCCATCCCTATGAGAGTCCTTTCTACAGAGCGTATTGCCCTCCGACACCATCGGACAGGCAGGTAAGTCTGACGTTTGATTTTAGTCCCAGAGCGCGCCATCTTGGCATTGTTGGTCTAAGCCAATACCACAACGTCACCGAAACGTCCTGTTCGATGTTTTACATGGCTATGGTTAAGCCGCGAGCGACGCTTCGTATTAAGTTCAATCGGAAAAAGAAAAAAGGAGGAGAACAGGAGGGAGGAATTGCCCAGCGATAGCAGAAAAGCAAAAACCCCTAAGAACAGTCCGTTGCTTAGGGGTTTCTTCGATGTGCCCGGGACTGGAATCGAACCAGCACGGCCTTGCGGCCACCGCCCCCTCAAGACGGCGCGTCTACCAATTCCGCCACCCGGGCGAGGGGATATCTGAAGTGCCGAATGTCGAATGCCGAGTTTCGAATTAAAAATTCGGCACTCGGCATTCGTAATTCGGCATTTCTTGTGATTCCGCCAGGGCTCGAACCTGGGACCCTCTGATTAAAAGTCAGATGCTCTACCAACTGAGCTACGGAATCATTTTGTTGGGATGCGTAAAACGCCGCAATTCTTTTTTGGTTCTATTGCCTTACAGGAATTTCATATAAACCCCAAAAGTCGTTTTTTGAACCTAAATTGGATGGATTCGCCAGCTGGGCTTTGATTGCTGCATAAAAAGTAACTTCGAAAATCGGTGTTCCTTGTCAGGGGTGTTCAGAAAAAATCTTTATCCAATGTTGGCGCTCATGGCCATTCCAGCAAGGAATACACATCTTGTGCAGTAAGCTACTGTTCCCTGGTGTAGGTTGCGTACGTTCATTTCTTTTACCCGAAAACAAAACAGGGCCCCAAAAGAAACGAACCAAAGAAAAGGGCACCACCAAATAAAACGCGCGCTTTTATCTCCTTACGCGCAGATCCTCCTGAATTTTATTCAGGAAAACGCTTCGATAAAAGCACCCACCGCACATCGCCACGCATTTGGTGGACATCCACGCGCTGATTTGTTGAAAACAAATGCATCTCTGCTAGCTACTATTTTTCTGAACACCCCTGGTTCCTTGTTCGATATTCGATATTCAAACCCGGTGCCAGGCTAGAAGAGATCCTTCGTAGGGCGCACGACGACGGGGTTAGTGCAGATCAGCATTCTTCGATCTACATTCAGCAATCAACTTTTCTCCCACAACACCTTCATCTCCTGGCGCATCGTCAGCCGGCCCTGCATCAGTTTCTGATCATAGTTAATAAACCCGTTGACCAGGTAGATCTCTGCCGGGGTGCAGTTGTAGATCAACTTGATTTCGCGGTCACCTTTCCTGAAATCCGCAGTCTGGATGATTGCAACGAGTTTATTGTTGGCTGAGCCACAGAAGATATCCACCTCTTCTCCATCCGTGCTCAACGTATCGTTTACATAGCCATAATCTATCGGATAAATGATTGATGCGTGTGTTGGATGGGACGAGGCGAAGGGACGGTCGATTGTAATGCCATTCCTTTCGATCAGCGTTTCCCAGGCAGCCCAATTGATTTGCGTAGGGGAAATGTCTAGAAGTTGTCGTTCCACGGTTCTTTATTGGAATGTCGTGTGTTATTCGTGTTAAAAGCGCCGGTTTCTGTGCGTTAAAACCTATGGCGTGCGTGCGTAAAAACACCCGCGCCTGTGAGCGAAAACACCATAGCTTCGCCTGTAAATGTTTGTACTTTCTGTATTCGGGTGCAGCGTTAATAGTTCATTAATTCAGTACTGATGTAACGCACCGGTTCATCCACTGGGCTAATCCAGGCAAACCGACCCCTTTGCGGGCTGAACCGAAACGCTGCGCATGAATTTTCCTCACCAATCTCAATACGCAACTTCATTCACAAAGCGCTCGATGTTTCATCGAAATCGATTCACAACCATGTCAAGATTTCTATCATTCTGCCTTATCGCATTCTTTTCGGTCCAGCTTGCGGCTGCGCAGCCTGGCTCCACACCACAAATTGAATTTGGATTAACATTCAGTGCTGCCGGCAAATCGGATCAGGTATTTTTTGGCCTTGATGTCCGTGCGACAGATGCTTACGACAGTGATGCTGCACTGGGTGAGAATCGGAGCCTTCCACCCTGGCCCGTAGGTCTTGAAGCTCGCTTCCAGCGTTCAACCGATCTCGAATATACGGAACGCGATATTCGCGGGGGGCAGGCAACCGACAAAAACCTTACGAAGACGCACATCCTCGAACTCAAAAAAGAGGATGGTGACGTTACCAACCAGGTCACTGTAAGCTGGGACCTCGAAAGCTGGGTTACAGTAATTCTTGAGAACGCCGACTCAGAAACGGTTGTCACGATGACCAATACGGGGTCATTCATTTTCCCTAACAACTCGTTTGGCGATTTGGCGGACTCGAAGTTCACGATGACGGTACAGTACACGGACATCCCCGCTGGTCGTCTGCCCGTTGAACTGACTTCTTTTACGTCACTCGTACAGGATCGCCGCGCGGTCTTGCACTGGGAAACGGCTAGTGAAACCAACAACGCTGGTTTCGAAATTCAGCAGCTTGTTAACGGTGAGTACACAAACATTGGTTTTGTAGCCGGCCGTGGTACAACCACCGAAAGACAGCGTTACACGTTCCGCACGCGCAACCTGCCAACAGGTAGCCACAATTTCCGCCTCAAGCAGATTGACTTCGACGGTACCTTTGCATACACCGAGTCAGTTTCAGCCAACATCGCACTTGTTGGTGCTGCTGAACTACAGAAACCATATCCCGATCCGTTCAACCCGCAGACGCAGTTCACGATGACTATTGCGCGCGAGCAGGACGTAAACATTGCCGTGTACGACATGCTTGGCCGGCACGTACAGACCCTCTATCAGGGTACACTGTCACCAAGCGAAGCACACCAGTTCACGTTTGAAGCGAACAACCTGCCTAGCGGTCGCTACTTTATCCGTGCGGTTGGTGAGTTCTTCAACCAGTCACAGACGGTAACGCTGTTGAAATAAACGGCAGTACAAGTTTTGGGGATAGTCGATATTCCCTGATCAGTAAGCATGCCCGGTCCCACTGGAGACCGGGCATTTTTTTGTATACACTTTTTTGTTGGTACTACCCGCTGCATTAATTAAGTGTGTCCGATCGAAGTCGATGCTTCTTTAAGGATGTGCCGGCTGTGTTTTCCCCTCCATCGCCACCACCCTTGGCCATAGGCAAGCGCCAGCCCAACGCATCCCCACTGGTTTTCAGGAAGTAACCCGGTATTCGGATGCGTGTCCCCTTTGTGCGGGCTATCCCTGTGTGGGCTATCCTTGTGTGGGTCTTAGCAGGTGGTGTCTTCTCTTGTTGCATCATCTCTGTTGCTATCGCCCAGTCCATACCGCCCTCCATCAATACTTTACCCGCTCATCAACGCCATGCTGCGCTCCTGCAGAAAGCGCAGGCAGACGGTGTTGTCCCTTTAATTGTCCAGCTTAATCCGCCATCGGGTGCAGGGAAATTAACCGGTATCGGTACCATTGCGGAAGCTCAGGGGCATTTGCTAGCCACTGTGGATGGCCTGCATAACGTACGCACCTACTCACATATCCCGTTTATCGCCGCGCAGGCAACGGCTGATGGGTTGCAGCAATTGATTGCGTCACCGGCTGTGGAATTTATTCAGGAAGATGAGCACCATGGTGTGCAACTGGAAGAGAGCACGGCGGCAATTGGTGCTGCCGCGGCGTGGGAGTACGGCGGTTCAGGTGCCGGCCAGGTAATCGCTGTGGTCGATTCAGGGGTAGATGGTGCGCACCCGTTTCTTGAAGGGAAATTGGCCGGCGAGGCGTGTTTTTCGTCAGCCTATGAGAGCACCAGTAGTAACTTTGTGTCCGTTAGCCTGTGTCCGGGTGAAGAAGAGCGCGCGTATGGCGCCGGCGTAGCTATCAACTGCGATCCAGCGATCGAAGGATGTAGCCACGGGACGCGAGTTGCTGGGATCGTCGCTGGCCGTTCAGATGCGTTTTCCGGTGTCGCCAGAGACGCCGATATCCTGGCATTGCAGGTATTCTCTCGATTCGAAAATTACTGCGGTGAAGCACCGTGTGTACGTTCCTGGGTGTCAGATCAGGTTGCAGCGCTCGACTACGTGTACCAGCAGCGCGACTCGTTGAATATTGCTGCGGTAAATCTGAGCCTTGGTGGCGGTCACTATACTGATGTTGCTACCTGCGATGAAGTCAATCCAGCGATGCGCATCCTTATCGATATGTTGCACGAAGAAGGTATTGCTGTCATTGCCGCCGCCGGAAATAGCGGCCTCTCTGATGGACTGGTATCACCAGCGTGCCTCTCAAATGCCATCAGCGTTGGCGCAACCACAACCAATGACAATATTGCCAGCTTTTCAAGCAGCGCTACATTTCTCGATTTCCTCGCTCCAGGGCAGGATATCACCACCTCAGTTCCGGGTGGCGGTTTTGCAAGTAGCGCCGGCACCTCGTTCTCTGCACCGCACGTAGCAGGTGCCTGGGCGATCTTAAAAGCAGCCAATCCAGATGCTACCATCGAAACGCTCCTTGCCACGTTTGCAAATACGGGATTCCAGATCACCGATGACCGGAATGATGTAACGACCGCACGCATTCAAGTTGATCTGGCATTGCAGGCGACGCAGTTACCGGTCGATCTTGTAGCCTTTGATGCGACCGTTGTTGATGATGAGGTGCTACTTGCCTGGCGCACGGCCAGTGAAACAAATAACGCCGGCTTTGAAGTTGAGCACGAAACGCCAGATGGATTTGAGACGCTCGGTTTTGTACGCGGACATGGGACAACGCTGGAGGC
This sequence comes from Rhodothermales bacterium, assembly GCA_965263205.1. GTDB lineage: Bacteria > Bacteroidota > Rhodothermia > Rhodothermales > JAHQVL01 > JBCCIM01. Next base: position 192,486 of record CBDHHF010000014.1, on the reverse strand, counting down.
TGCTGACTATACGTTCTCTGTAGATGGCCTGAAGCCCGGTTGGCATACGTTTCGGCTCAAACAGATCGATTTTGACGGCCAATTTGCGCGAAGCCTCGAGCAACATGCATTTATCGATCTGGACGGTGCCTTCTATTTCGGCGCTCCTTATCCAAACCCTTTTAATCCAACGTCGCAATTCACTCTGACACTTGCGCGTGAGCAACACGTAACGGTAGCTGTCTATAACCTCGTAGGCGCTCGCGTGCAGGTATTGGCTGATCGTGCATTTGCTGCTGAAACCTCGCATACATTTACGCTAAACGGCAGTAACCTTCCTAGTGGTATCTACATTATCCAGGCCATAGGTGAGCACTTCAAATCCGCCCGCAGCGTTACCCTGATGAAATAAGACCAGCTCGCCCACGTCATGTCGGACTTGATCCGGTATCCAGGAGACCTTGCCATTCTGGAGTTGAGTGCCTTTTTGCAGCAAGATGACACACGCCTGTCCGACATCTACATGCGTTCTGCCGGACTGTCCCCGCTCAAGCAGGGATTGGTTTGCTGAAAGGGGTTGCCAGGCCTGAAGAGATCCTTCGCGGGGCTCAGGATGACATAGGTGATACAGATCAGCAATCCGAATTCAGCAATCCGAATTCAGCAATCAGCCAGCCACAGATCCGCAACCAACAACCACCTTTAACCTTCAACTTGCAACCTTCAACTAAAAAGGGGTAAATCTTTTTAAGATTTACCCCTTTTTCCTAGTCGTCTTTTTCAGGCATTTCAACCCGTATGTGCAGATCATTGAGTTGATGGTCATCCACAACATCTGGAGACGACACCATCAATTCCTGCGCAGACTGCGTTTTCGGGAAGGCAATCACGTCGCGGATGTTATCTGTACCCGACATCAACATGGCAATGCGGTCGAGGCCCATCGCGATGCCGCCGTGGGGTGGGGCGCCGTATTCGAGCGCTTCGAGCAAGAAGCCAAAGCGCCGGCTTGCCTCTTCTTCCTGGATGTCGAGCAACTTGAACATCTGGTTCTGGATTTCCCGGCTGTGAATCCTGATAGAGCCACCGCCAATTTCGTATCCGTTCAAAACGAGGTCGTATGCACGGGCACGAACCGAACCGGGGTCATCGAACATTTTGTCAAAGTCCTCCGGCAGCGGCGAGGTGAATGGATGATGCATCGCGTGGAAACGCTGACCATCTTCATCCCACTCGAGCAGCGGGAAGTCGGTAACCCAGAGGAAATTCCAGGGACCTTCTCCACCTTCAGGAATCAAGTCGAGTTCTTTGGCCATGTGGAGGCGCAGGGTACCCATTTGTTCGAAAACTTCAGGATCTTTGCCGGCCAATACAAGCACGAGATCGCCTGACTTGGCGTCGACCTGTGCAATGGCTTTATCAACAAACTCAGATGGTAGTACCTCTGCCTTAACAGACGAGTGTGTTGCGCCGCCATCTGAAGGAAGTTTGAAATAAACGAGACCACCGGCTCCGATACGTTTACGAACAACGTCTTTGTCAAGCCGGTCCATGGCGCCACGGCCACGGTCGCCTTCGCCAGGTACCTTGATCGCAACAATTTTACCACCTGTTTCCAGCAGGTTGTCGAAGACGCGAAAGCCTGAGCCTTCAAAAGCGTTACTGATGTCGTGGATCTCAAGGCCAAACCGGAGGTCGGGTTTGTCGCTGCCATACTTTTGGATAGCTTCTGCGTAGGATATCCGTGGGAACGGCACCGGCAGATCTACCCCTTTAATTTCGCTAAACAGCGATGTCATCAGATCTTCGATGAGGCCGTAAATGAGCTCTTCGGTTGCAAACGACATTTCCACGTCCACCTGCGTAAACTCAGGTTGACGGTCGGCACGCAGGTCCTCGTCGCGGAAACACTTTACAATCTGGAAATAGCGGTCGAAGCCGGCTATCATCAGGATTTGTTTGTATGTTTGCGGCGATTGTGGGAGTGCATAGAATTGGCCGGCGTGCACGCGGCTTGGCACCAGGAAGTCGCGCGCGCCTTCCGGCGTCGACTTCATCAGTACGGGTGTTTCTACCTCGAGGAAGCTGTTGCGTACAAAAACGCTCCGTGTGGTCTGGTAGATTTTGTGCCGCATCACCAGTTTTTCGAGCAACTCAGGCCGGCGCAAGTCCAGGTAACGATACCGGAGGCGCAATTCTTCGTTGGCCAGCTTGCGTTTTTCTTCGTGCGAAGAAACCGGGAAAGGTACAGGCTGCGAAGTGTTCAGAATGAAGAGGCTCTGCACGCTAATTTCGATCGCGCCGGTTGGCAGCTTTGAATTGACCGTTTCTGCAGAGCGTGGCCGAACAACACCTTCGATTGAAACGACGTCTTCGGTGCGCAAATTCTCAGCTTTTACGTGTGCATTCTCATTATCCTGAGGGGAGAATACAATTTGTGTAAGTCCATGGCGGTCGCGCAAATCGATGAAAATAACGCCACCCAGATCACGGCGGGTATCGACCCAGCCTTTCAGGATAACATTTTCTCCAACGTTTGCTTCGCGTAACTCGCCGCAGTTGTTTGTGCGCTGTCCGTGTTCGTCGACTTCAGAGATCAGTCGTAAGGTTTGTTGTTCTGACATTTTATTTGATTAACGTTGCGGGGTTCAATACGCAGCCGGCACCGTGATGCGCTAAGCGAACGGAGGCACTTTAAGAATTTAGTGCCTATATCTGGCTATTAGCGTTCAGAACTGTTAGAATTAGTGCTGATTACCGCATTGTAATGACCCCAATTGGGCTCCCAAAATGACCAATTTCAATTTTGGGCTGTAGATTACAGCGGAGCTGCGCGATTGGTTGCACACTTCTGGTGAAAAAAGCCCTTCCATAGCGCTAAAAAATTCCCACCAAGTTTTAAACGTCTTTATCACAGGAAATCATGTCGCTATTTGGTGAGCTATTTAGCAATCCGTATATCCTCGCCACGCTGGTTTATTTGTTTGCGTTGCTGGGCGTAGGTGTTTATAAAAGTAAGGTTGTCAATTCCAGCGACGACTTTATGGTTGCCGGCCGTACCTTGCCCTGGTATATCCTCGTTGGTACCCTGCTGGCCACCTGGATGGGAACGGCTCGCTTTTTGGCGGCGCCGGCCTCGGCTATCGAAATGGGTTAGCAAGTTTATGGTATAGCGTCGGCGCCTGGGTTGGGATTATCATCGTGTATTTCATTGCGCGCCGTATCCGCAACTTCGGCCAGGTTACGGTACCTGATATCTTTGAGGCGCGCTACGGCAAAGCATCTCGCGTATTGGCAACCCTTATTACGGTTATCGCTTACCTGACGATCGTCTCATACCAATTTAAGGGGGGCGGGCGTGTGATTGCCATCATGACAGATGGCCTGATTACAATTGAGCAAGGCATCCTGATTACGGCAATCTTTGCAATTCTCTACACCGTACTCGCCGGCATGTTATCGGTGGTGTATACAGATGTGGTGAATGGCGTCCTGATGACAGGTGGTGTGCTTATTGGACTTGGTTTCCTGCTCTACCAGGTTGGTGGACTCGATGTGGTGATGGACGCAGCGGAAGACTCGGGCAAATGGTCGGTATTTGGCAACTGGGCGGATGAACGCGAGAATGTGAACTCTGGGCCAATCATCGCCTTCTCATTCCTGATACCCACCATGCTTTTGCTGCTTGGCGATGCCAACATGTACCAGCGTATTTTCAGTGCTGAGGACAGTGGGCAGGCGCAGAAAGCTGTTTTCTTTTGGGTGATTGGGGTGATTATCCTCGAATCGAGTTTTCAGTTCTTTGGGCTTGTGGGCAGCGTCGCTGTGGATCAGGGTTTGATCACCAATCTGTTTGAAGAGGGACGCGCCGGCACTGAAAACATCATCCCAGCTGCTGCAGGCCAGGCGTTACCGCTGGTGCTCGGCATGGTGCTGGTTGCCACAATGATGGCGGTGATAGTTTCGACGGCGGACTCCTTCTTACTCGTGCCAGCGACCAACCTTACACGCGACGTATGGCAGCGTTTTGTGAACCCTGACCTGAGCGAGAAAAACGTTGTGCGTCTGGGCCGCGTGTTTGTGCTTGCTCTGGGTCTTGCAGCCTACTTGCTTGTTGAGCAGTTCCCTACGATCCTCGATGCAGCTTACACCGCGTATTTGATTTATGGCGCTGCCATCACACCGCCATTAATGGCAGCTTTCCTCTGGAAGCGCGCCACCTGGCAGGGCGCGATTGCCAGTATCCTGGTGGGGAGTTTTATTACGTTGCTCTGGACATTCTATCTGTCTGATCAAGCGTACTTCACCTCGTGGAGCCCGTACCTGCAGGAGGCAACTTATCCGGCGGTTGCGTTGTCTATTCTGGCACTCATCGGTGTGAGCCTTGCAACACCGAAGCCGGCTGACGAAGTTTGGAAGCCGTTTTTCAATAATGATTGATCTGTTAGCCTAAATTTGATTGCGATGCAGGAGCCCATTCGTGTGCCTTTGAAGCGTCTGCCCCATGCGGAGGGGCTCGACTTACCTTTTTACGCTACCCCGCAAAGCGCCGGCATGGACCTCCGTGCTGCCGTGCCTGAATCCGAGCCAATGATGATTGGACCCGGCGAAGTGGTGTTGGTCCCAACCGGATTGCAAATCGCCCTCCCGCCAGGCTACGAAGCCCAGGTGCGCCCCCGAAGCGGACTCGCTGTGAAGCACAAAATTACGGTGCTCAACAGCCCCGGTACTATCGATAGCGATTACCGTGGAGAATGTAAGGTTATTCTGATAAACCACGGCAAAGAAGCCTTCGCCATCCAGCGTGGTGAGCGCATCGCCCAAATGGTAATTGCCACCCACGCTCAGGTTGCCTGGGACGAACGCGATACCCTGGACGAAACCGAACGCGGCGCTGGCGGCTTCGGGTCAACCGGCGTTTAAACGCGGTTGATTGCTGAATGCGGATCAGGGGTGTTAACAAAATTGAGTAAAAACCCCGTTCTTTGATTTTTTGGATCTTAGCCAGTACTGATAATGGCCAAAAAATCAAAACGATTACTGAAGGGCGTCAGTGTACCGGATCTACTTGCGATGATTCCAGCATCGCTCCTTGAGCAATTAGCCCAAGAGCTTAGGGTGGACAAGTGGGTGCAGAAACTCAAAGCCGAAGCTGTATTCAAGTTGGTGCTTTATAGTCTGTTACAGAGTGAGCGTTTGAGCTTACGCGTGATGGAAGAGAACTCCCGCGATCCCTACTTCAAAGCCTTATATCCTGCATTTGAGGCAGATAAAGCTACCTGGGTAGGTATCCGCAATCGGTTGATCAAGTTAGATCTACGTTATTGTCGCCGCCTTTATGAAGCCGTTTATGAGCAAGCCTTTGCCCTCTACGCAGAGAAATCGCTTGAGGGTTATCACCTCAAGCGCTACGATTCGACCATGATTGCCACCTTCTCCCATCTGCTGGAAGGAATGCGTGTTGGCAATACGAAAAAAGGCAAAACGCAAGTCAAACTGACCACTGAATTACGCGACGACTTTTTGATTCAGATGCATTTTCACAGAGATCAGGGACACCTCAGTGAAGAAGTTGCCCTGAAAGAAGCAATTGAGCATGCCAGCCACAGCGAGGAGGAAATTGTAGTCTTCGACAAAGGGCTCAAAAATCGCCAGAGCTTTAGCGCATTCGAAGAGGCGGGCATCGGGTTCGTGGCGCGCTCAAGCAGTGAGCCGCGCTATCAACTTCTTGAATCCCACGGCCAGTCCGAGCCAGATCCTACGGGATTAACGTTGATTCAGGATAGCACAGTCTATCTGTATGAAAGTGGTTATAGCCTTGTTGAAACGAAGCTGCGCTTGATTCAGTACCGGATCGAGGAAAGTGATGAAATCCTTTGTTTTATCACCAATTTGTGGCATTTGCCTGCTTCGACAATTGCCCAGGCTTATCGCAAACGTTGGGATATCGAGGTCCTGTTTCGCTTCATGAAGCAAGAGATGAACTTGACACACTTCGTCTGTAATGATGAAAATGCGATTCAGGTGATGCTCTACTTCACGATGATTGCAGCCATGCTCGTCTTGATCTATAAGAAGCGCAATGGCATCACGTCCTATAAAATGGCTAAGATCCAGTTTTTTAAAGAACTCATCTATGCCTTAACGCTTGATGTTACCGAAGAACCTGAAGCCCGCAAATGGTTCAGAAACAATCTGAGGAGCTTGGTTCAGAAAGAATGAGATATTCTTGTTAACACCCCTGAATGCGGATTGCTGATTGAGGATTGTTGATCTGCTTCAATCATGTCATCCTGAGCCCCGCGAAGAATCTCTTCAGGCTTGGCAACCACTAAAACACCAGTGAAATTCCCCGCTCGAGCGGGGACAGTCCGACAGAACGCATGTGGAAGTCGGACAGGGGTGTGTTGCCGCGCTGCCTAACACCACCCACCTGCAGAATGGCAAGGCTCCCTGGATACCGGATCAAGTCCGATTTGACTTGAAGGCGCGTACAATGTTAAGCCGATACTTCTTGTGATTGATTCACTTTGAAGTGCTCATGTGCGTAAGATTTGTTAAACACAATCTCTTCATTCTCGACCGATAGCCAGGGCCAAAGCTCTTCCGGTATGGTAGGTTTGAGCGCTATCATACTGAAAAGATTGCATTGTCTTTTGAAAAGCAATGTAAACACTTTCAAAAGTGGGCTTGCAATTTTAAGGACGATGAACTTCAAGTTAGTCTTTTTGAATCCCGCTGCGCCGTAGGGTAAACTCAGGCCATATTCAAATTGAAATGTTATCCGGCCTGTGGGGTCGAACGACTGAAGCGTTTTTTGAAAGTCTCTTTCTGTCCACCGATAAATAAAGTTGGGGATGTGCGTGTTATTGAGTCCTCCGTATTTGAAATCGTGATCAATCACTGCTTCTAGTTCATATTCAGGGGACAGGCCTAGCTTATTTGCAAAACGCATGATAAAGCTGTCGCGAGATTCAAAGACAATGATACCTACCTTTGCTACGCGGTACATTTCAGATAGGGCTTTGTGTGGCAGAGAGCAGTGATGAAGGCCATCAGATACTAAAACCCAATCATAAGAATTGTTATCAAAGGTTAACTCGTGGGCATCCTGGAAACTCCACTCAAAAGGCGCAAATTGACCAGGTTTCATGCGTTCGTCCAGATTGGAGATGACAACACTGGAAAAGCCCATTTTCTTAAACAGGGCTTTTTCTGATGAACCACCACAAATCACCAAGATCTGACTACGTGTACTGAGTAATTCTGACTTAAATAGCTTGTTGAGTACCTTTTCTACAAAATCGCTCCGCATATCTGGACTATAGAGGGAATAAACTGATGTGTAACTCGGGATGTACTGAATTAGGTGTTTTAATCAAATAGGTCAATTGGATATAACCAATCTCTGTATATGAAATATAAATTATTCTATAGAGAGAAATCGCTGCAAAAAGTAACGCATATAATTATCAATCTATGAATGTTTTGTTTTTAGGCTTTTGACTGAATAAACCTCTAGTAGGAAAAGATGACCTAACAAAAAAAGCCGCAGCAGAACGGATTCTACTGCGGCTTTTTAATGCGATGAAGCACTAGAATGTTGGCGAGAGACGAAGCCACAAGGTCGGATCTTTTTCACCACCGATTTCTTTGAGCGGCCAGGCCAGCTCCAGGCGCACCGCGCGATCAGCGAAGCTGACACCTACGCCGGCTGCCGGCAGAATATCGTCAATATCGAAGGTGTTGGTGCCGTTGTTGTTCACCCAGCCGGCGTCACCGAAGCCGAAGAGCTGTACGTCGGAGAAAATATCATCAAGCGGGGAGATGCTTGCGATGGTGTACTCCACGTTGCCCAATGCCATGCGGGTGCCGAAGAACGCGTTCTGCGGATATGCCCGGACAGAGCCAATGCCACCAATGGTGAACAGTTTCTGCAATGGTGCATCATCTGAGGCATAACCGCCACGGAAGCGGAAGCCGAGGCTGCTGCCGTAACCGAACGGAATGTAGAAACGCACATCACCCAGATAGCGGGAGAAGTTGAAGTCGCCGCCAAAGCCTTCGCCAAATTCAGCGTCGAACCGGAAGGCTGAACCGCGTGGTACGCTGTGCAGCCCTGAAAGCTGACCGCCTTCGAAGGCAATAGCAACTGAGTTCATGCGCCCTTCGTTAACTGGCGGATTGAAACGGAAGTCACGACCGCCAAAGAGTGACCAGTTGGCTTCTTTTGCGAGGCTGCTGTAATCTTCAGACCGGTACCCGGCGCTGATCTGCGCATATGGTGACAGGCGCTGGGTGGCGTAAGCCGAGAAGCCCTGTACGTTGTAGTAATCGAGGAAATCGTATTCAAAAAGCAACGCCGCAATGCTGTTTTCAACCCAGCTCACTTTCCAGATGTCGTTGGTTGCGGTATTGTCGCGGTACGAAACGCCCACTTTGAATTCAAAATCGTCGTCCATGTATGGGAAGGGGCGAACTTCAGCGCCAATCTCGTAGCGAACGTCTTTGATTGCAAAGGCATAACTCGCCTGTCCGTAGAGCTTTGCGTTTTCCCAGTCGCCCCACTCAAGCGGTAGCAGGCGAGCGCCAAGTACGAGCCCTTCTACGCGGTTGTATCGGATGGCAGGAATCGGGCGATACAGCGCGGTTTCACCATAGGGCCAGCGGTTGTAAAACTCGCCCACGTAAGCTGCTGAGTAATCAAAGTCATCGAAGGGCGAGTCCGCACGGTGTTTGCGGTAGCGGTACGTGGTGTAAGAAGTTTCATAGCGCGCTTCTTCAACAGCGTCTCGGGCATGCGAGAGGCTGGTGCGGACATCTTCCATGACTTCGTCGTGGATGTCGGCCATCAAGACATCATCGTCGCTGTCTTCGACTGATCCGGTTTTCCGACCGTTGCGATACGAGCCCGGGCGCAACCAGGGGTCATCCGAAGAACGCTCCATTTCAGCGTCTGCGATGGCTGGCTCAGTATCTTCAGCAAAAATGAGTCGGCGGGTTTGCACAACTGCGTTGTCGATACCCGATTCAACGGGCGCAAGTTGCTCTGCCAATACCATTTCATCTTCTGCCTGCAATGTGCGACGGATGTCGCGGATCTGGTCCGAGAGCTCCAGGAGTGTGTTTTCGAGCGCTTTTAAGTCGGAAACTGATGTAGGTTGAGGATCGTCAGGATCAAGGCTGTTTGCCTTGGCTGTTTCTTGTCCGTCGATGGCGCTTGCACGTGCTGCAGCAGTCATGGAGACAGCCGGCAAGGACTGGTTAACAGCATTGAGGCGCGCGGCAAGATCGTGTAGTTCAGATTGTACCGAACTGCCATTCTCTCTGAACGTGGCCGTCCGGATGACCTTGACCATGGTACCGAGGGCAGATTCAATCACGTGACGCTCAGCCTGATAATCGGTGGTATCAGCTTCTTGAGCGAGAAGGGTGTTGGCCGGCGCGAGGGAGAGGACAGCCAGCAAGGCAAATAGGAAGGAGTAACGATGCTTGCTCATGGGTTCGGATAGATAAAGTTAATGTGCGGTAATCCGTTCTATTGGGATCACATGCATAAGTACGCGCCAGAAAAAAAGAAGGTTACAACCTGTATTTTTTAGGGTACATATCAGGGGATATGCAAGGCCTCTTTCCACATAGATCGTACAATTTTAGGGCTATATGACCTCAAAAAGCGCATTTCGGCATTTCTGGAAAATTGTAGCCAGGTTGTGACATTTGTCAGTTTTTCCAATGCATGGGCTATTGCCTGGGGAGATTGAGGTGGTACCAGAAAGCCTTCTCGCCCGTCTTTAACCATTTCAGGAATACCCGAGTGTGCCGTGGAAATCACGGGAGTGCCCGCGTTCATCGCTTCAAGGAGTACCAGGGGTTGTGCTTCTGTAGGGTAATACGTTGGTAGTACCAACACATCCGCCCAAAGGTGAAGTGCTTTAATTTTTTTGCGATCGCTAACGGGTCCCAGGTGGGTTACATCTGCAGCCAATTGGTTGTAGGCGAGGGCGTTTTTGAACGCTTCTTCGTCCTCAGGCTGAACCCAACGGCCGGCATATTGGGCGCGAAAGGGAATACCCAGCGTTTTGAGCACAATAAGCGCCTCAAGCAAATCCAGGTAGCCCTTGGACTCGATCATGTTACTCAAAAAGAGTATGCGTAAGCGCGATTCAGGTCCTTTTGCCGTTCGTTTGTCTTCAAGCTCTGCAACACTGGCGCAAACCGCGTCGTCGATTGTATTGGGAATGACGAAACGTTTTTGTTCTGGAATCCAAGCCGCGCAATGTTCTGCCAACTGTTTGTTGAGGAAAACGAGGCCGTCTAGCCAATTCATCAAAACACTGGCTGTGAAACGTGTTGTGGGTTGCTTAAATAGCCGGTCGAAGTTGCCCCAGTGTGACAGGGCGAGGACACGGTGGCTTTGTTTGATGCCGGGAAAGACGGTGAGTAAGTCGCGTATGTGGCCCAGCGATTGCGGCGAAATGGAGGTCCAAAGCAGCGTGCTTTCCGTGTGCTCTTGGACGTACGCCTTTAGTTTTTTTCCACCCGTGATGTACTGGCGAACTTTCTTTGATTGAAAAGAGGCTGCTGTTTCTATTTTATTGGCTGCCTTTTCGTTCAAATTTACCTGATCAACAGCTGCGACGGGCATAAGCAAATCGGCAAGCCGCTGCGTGGCCATGGTTTGGCCCGTAATCGGTGGTGGGAAATAACCAGCAACACAAACCCGCTTCTTCATGGTAATGCGTACAAGGGTGGGGCATCAGAAATACACAATACGACTGAAAGGTATGCTGATGAGCTACAAAAAAAGTATCTTTCTTGCCCATTCACGAACAAATCCCTTTTTGGATTCATGTCGGAGCAGTTGAAAGATAGGTTGCGGCGCATAAAATGGCTATTGCGGTCTGTGGCAGGCAAAGACATCTACCACCGAAAGCAGGTCAGGGTACCCGTTGAAATGATTGGAGGCATCGGGGGGAGTCTGAATGGCGCATGGCCGGTTTGCACAGCCTGGCTCAAACAAAATGCGGTTGTCTACTCGGTGGGCGTTGGTGACGACATTTCGTTTGATCGTGATTTAATTGCACGTTTCGGCGTAACCATCAACGCATTCGATCCGACGCCGGCCTCTCGCGATTGGTTAGGTACACAAACACTTCCTTCTGAATTTAAGCTGCATGAGGTGGGGCTGGCCGACTATGATGGCGAAGCGACCTTTTTCCCACCGGACGAAGCCGGCTTTGTATCGTACTCGATGGAAAAAGGCGAGGTTGGCGCCTCAAGCAGAGCACCGGTCACCGTTCAGGTTCGGCGGCTGGCTACCTTGATGACTGAATTGGGGCATGACCACATCGATGTATTAAAAATCGACATTGAGGGGAGTGAATACGACGTCATAAAAGATGTGCTCGCCTCAGAAATTCCTGTAAAACAATTCCTGGTGGAATTCCACCACCGGATGCATGGATTCAAACCAGAGGATACCAGGCAGGCGATTCAGGCACTCAATGACGCCGGTTATAAAATAGCTTACGTCACCGGACGGGGGGAGGAATATACGTTTGTCAAGGTATAGTCCTACTTGACTAGCGTCAGCGTGCGGGTGAGCGAGGCTTCATCTGTGATGATGTGGTAAAAGTATGTGCCGGCTGCCAACTCCGGCACCTCCCACCGAAACGTGTGGTATCCGGCACCAAATTGGCTGTCGAGGATTCTGTCCACTTCCCGCCCTGTTGCATCGTAGATCAACAACAGCACCCGCGATGAATCAGGAATGCCGAAGCGGAACGTGGTGTGGTCTTGCACGGGGTTGGGGTAGTTTTCATCTAACAGCAGCCGGCGTGGACGCTGATCAAAAGAAAACGGCGAGTCTTCCTGTGGGCCACCCGTGCAATCGGAGCGCTCGCTTGTGACGTAGTTGAAGCGGGTGCACGAGGTGTTGGCCCAGAATACGCGATCTGCATAATCCGTTGCATGCCGGTCGATGACGCGGACATCGAGCTCTATCTCATCAGGTCGCGGTTCAAGATCAAAGGTGAAGTCCCCGTTCTGCCAGCCCGACCATTCTGAAAAGAAAAGCTCCGTACTCGACTTGGTTCTGTAATTCCACTGAATCTGTATCCCGTTCGATTGCCGCAGGGTAGGGGTGACAAGCCAGTTGGGGTCTGCTTTATCGGGAGCTTTGAGATCAGCTATCTGCCACGGGATGGAGGGTGGCGGATGTAATGGTATGCTTTCTAGGTTGACGCGCGACCAATCCTGTGCGCGAAAGGTTGTAACATCGTCCTGTACGTTCCATGGTGTGAGTTCCGTGTTAGGACTGTAGTAGAACCAATCGATTTCCATGGTGGTCTCTTCGCCAGGGAGCAGGGCAATTTCGGAGTTTGGTGTGTGCATACCGAGGTTCACTTTTAGCGGCAGTGCCGTTTGGTTCAGCGTGGCCCGCGATTCCATGTAGGTGAACCCTACGCTGGCCGTACTGGCTAGCGCACTGTACACAACTTCTTCGCCATCATACCGGATCATCAATTGCACCCATGGAATCACGTCACCGTTCAGGTCTTGTTTTAACGCGCCCATACAGGTTGCAGGATCGTCGATATGCGTGATGATGCCCTTGGTAGATCGGTAACAGGAAAACGCATCGGCAGCCGGCAAAAGCGGATTACGCATCGAAACACCGCCAGCCGTTTCTCCAGTCTCGAGTGAGAGTGCATTGCGTTCGTACATCCGCAGCCCATTGGCCATGTAGGTACGGTGACTCGACGAGGGTAGGGCTTCTGATTCAAAAACACTGCCTGTGTACCCTTGCCGGATGACCCAATCGTTGTTGGCTGCCCAAATGTCATCCGTCAACAGGTCAATGGAGCCGTTGTTGGTACGCGGCGCATAATTGACCGAAAACCAGTTCTGCCATTCGTGATTGAATTCAACCCACGACCTGATGTTACCAAACTCAGGTGTTGTGGCCAGCGGTGAGATGATCCAAAAGGCCTGGGTGAAGTAGCGAATGGATTCAAGGTCGGCCAGTTTGACGTTGATGGCCCACGTTCCTTTGTCGAAAGTAAAGCCCGACTCCATTTGCACAGGTACATTGCTGCGGACAGACGTGTCGCGCGTGTAGCCATCAATGGCCGATAGTTTTACGCTGTACGGCCAGGCCTTGTTAAGGGAGATGTTGCCGTCGGGATGGATACGCCCTTCGTTTTCTTGCCAGCGCCAGTTGTAATAATACCACGCGTTTCCGGTGTAGCCGGCCTCACCCGAGCGGTTCACCCATGGATTACCGCCAAACAGGTTGGTTTCGCCGGGCGGATCCGGATAACCTGTCGACTGATAACGAAAATCGTCGAAAATCACCTGGTATGCCGGGATGTCTGCTACATCTTGCGCGGCCAGATGAGCGGCCGGCATCAACAGCAACAAGGCTAGCGATGTGCGAAAGAATAGGGTCATGGCGCTTTGAGCATCCGATTCCAGGAGAGGGGGATCATCAACGGGTTGCCTTATTGCTTATTCCTGCTCAACGTCCAGGTTTCAGGGCCGGGCCGATTTAACGAAGGTAATATTTTATGCCGTTACGCTGGCCAATACATTTGCAAAGTTGTGGGCGATTGTTTGAATCGCAAACGTCTCTTCTGCATACGCGCGCGCGTTGTCGCCCATCTTTTTTCGTTGCGCAGGATCAGCGCAAAGTGTCTGTGCTTTGGTAATAAACCCTGGAATATCGTTGCTGCCATGTACCAGGCCGGCTTTGATCTGGTCAACTTGTGTAGCCGCGAGGTTGTCTTTGGGCAGGGCCAGGAGCAGGGGGCGTTGCGCGCAGAGATAGGTGAGTACTTTGGAGGGGACCGAAAATGCGCCGGCGTTACTATCCAGTAGCGCAACCAACACATCAGCTGTACCAAGCACATCGGGTAATGCGGCTTTGGATTGATACGGGTATAGGAGGAGATTTTCTAGGTGTAGCGCCTGCTTTTGTTCGCGCAGCCATCTTTCTCCCTTACCCTGGGAAATCACCACGACACGCACCGCAGGATCCTGGCGAAATGCTTTAGCCAGTTCGAGCAAAAACGCCGGGTTGTGCTTCATGCCCAGTGTACCGGTGTACATGAAGCAAAACTTATCATCCAACCCTTCACGTTGCGCCCATGAATTCCTTTTTGGGGTGACAGGTAACTGGTCGATTGGGGCCCAGTTGGGAATGGTGGTTACTTTTTTAGGGGTGATGCCCCATGCGTTGAGCTGCGGAGCAAACCCATCGGTGATTGCCACAATGGCGTCACTCTGTTGCAATAATTTTTTTTCGAGTGATGTGTACAGTGCCCCAACGAGCCGGCCGGCAACCGGGATTTTTTTGCTCAGAATCTGGTTTGTCGCCACGCTGATCAGATCTTGCAGCCAAAAGATAAAAGGGATTTGTAGTTTTTTGCAGGTGCGTTGAATGGTTACCTGTGCATCAAGCGGTGTGTTGGCTGAGAGCATAACATCGGGACGCAGCGCTGCAATTTGTTCAGCAGCGAGCCGGCCGTACAATCGCTCTTGCTGCCATCGTTTGACCAGATTGTATTTGTTGAGTGGTTCAGGCAGCGTGATAGCTTGCAGGTTCAAGCCGGCAGATGCAGCATCCTGTGACACGCCGGGCGGTGTGGTTTGGTGTGAATCACAATACATGTGAATCACTTCATAACCAAGATGTTGAAGTGATTCGCTGAGTTGCACCGGGAAGGCATAGCCGCCAAAATCATGAACCACGACGCGCATATCAACCCTTTTTTGTTTGCTCTGCGTGTTCAATGGCAGCAATCAGGCCATCAACCAGATTATCGAGTGTAAGTCTGGTTTCTGCATACGTAGTTGCTGCGTGTGAAAACGCCTGCTGCTCATGGATGACGCGTTTGAGTGCCGATTGCATCGCTTCCGAGTTGTCACGCGCCACAATCATCCCGTTACTGCCATGTTCGATGGACTCTACTTCCGGGCCATGAAACGGCAAGTTACCGGGGGCCTCCTGCGTAACAACGGGCACGCCCAGAGCAAACGCATGATTTACTACGAGGCCAACATAGCCAGGCTGTAACATGACATCAGCAGCAAAAATGTAGGGCGCAGAATCGTGCAAATCTGGCACCGAGCCTAAAAACTGTACATGACTCAACTGCTTCTCAGCGACGAGTGCTTCCATGTTCTCGCGCTCTGGTCCGCCACCCATGACAATGAGGCTGGCTGGATGTTCAGCCTGATAGCGTTCAAAAATCTCGATAAGCTCGCGGGTACCCTTGCGGGCAACCAGTTGCGCGACAAACACAAACACGTGGTGATCAGCAGGTATGCCAAGTCGATTGCGGACAGCCGTTTTGCCTTCTGTTTGGAGGGTTTGTCGCAGGGCAAACAGCGTATCCGTATCCATTGTGTTTTGCGCAACAAACAGCTTTTCTTCGGGCACATGTGGCTTGAGGTAGGTACGCGATTGTTTTGCGTAACAGGCACAAGCCTCTACCCGATTTGCCATCGCAATGCGATAACGCTGCAGTCTGTGTTTTGCTGAGAATGGACGATGTACAGAATAGAAAATCCCCCACAAGACGCGTCCGGCGCCTACTTTGCGGGCACGGCGCAGCAGGCCCGGCAGCATAATCGATCGGGGCGATTCCTCTGCCAGTACCACCGAAGGTGCATCGTGTTTGGCAAACACCTTGTGATAGAACTGCAGGTGCGCTGTGGTATCCCGAAACCAGTAGTTTGTAAGTATTTCCCGTTTAAATTCGCCCTGAATATCTTTCATGAGCACCGGGTTGCCATTTGGCGGTTGGCCATGGCAAACCACGAGCCGACCGTCAAGTCGCTCGTTCAGCCGCTCCATAATCGGCAGACGGTATGCAGGCAACATGCGGGTGAAATAAAAGACGGGTTTGGTGGACATGGGGCGATACTACGATAGGTTAAGCGTATTCAAGCAAAAACCAGCGGAAGAGCCGGCCGGCAGCTTCACCGCGCCGTTTGTACCCTTCAGCTTGCGACGGCCTTAAAAGAGCAACCACCGGGAAAATAATGGCGCGCGCGCCAAAGCCGACAAGGCCGCTCAGCCGATGTACAATCCGCGTTGCTAAATTATGGTGTTGCCGTAAAAACTGCAGCGCGCTCCGCTGTTGCACCACTTGCTGCTCAGCATAATACGCCATGGAGCTTTGGCCACCGTGGTGGGTAATCGTTGCTTCTTTAACAAAGTAATTGGTGTGGCCGGCGTTGTGCAGGGCAAGGCAAAGCTCTGTCTCTTCCGAGTACATGAAATAGCGCTCGTCCCAGCCGCCCACTGCTGCAAGGGTATCCCGGTCGAGCATAATAGCGCATCCCTTGACAACCTCTACCGGTTTGGTTTCGCGGGGATACTTGGCTTCTGTTGCACCGGCCAATACATCAAGCAGCGGTAAATGATGTTTGAGAATGCGCCAGGCGTTTGTGAAATAGGCTACGCTCACCTGATCCGTACCATCTGTGTTGAGCACATGTGGCCCCACGGCGCCGGCACTGGGATGCTGCTTCAAAAAATCAACAAGTGCGTTGATGGCACCTTGGTGGACAACTGTATCTGGATTGAGGAAGAAGAGGTACTTACCCTGGGAAAGCGCTGTGCCCTGGTTGTTGGCCGCTGAGAATCCTGCGTTTTCTTTGTTGTGTACGATGGTCAGGTTTAATTCGCGATCAGCAAAGGCAGCCTTGAGTTTTTCAGCGCTTCCATCCGGCGAGTTATTGTCGATTACGATGACTTCGATATCCAGTGCCGGCGTTGCGTCAAAAGCAGAAGCTACAGCCTCGTACGTCAAGGCGTAGGTGTTGTAGCTCACAATAATGACTGAAACGTCCATCGAACCGTGCCGGTGCGCAGTAAATAGGTTGGTGTTACGGGGCTTCTGTTTTTGCAAGACGCTCAAGCACCGTCATCCCACTGTTGTGCGCGTAGTGCCTGATGATCCAGCCGGGCTCCACATGAACAAAATCACGCGTCTCGTCGAACGTCTTGTTGAAGTAATCTTCAATGGCACGGATCACGCCGCGTTCGTTTTGCCAGCCTCGGCCCAGTGAACCATCCCGCCGGCGGTAAATGTCCTGCATGTTGGTGTCGTGGAAAAAGACGAGGGCGTGGTCAGCCAGGTACGGAAACCAGTGCTCAATTTCTTGCACCGTATGGTCGTAGAAATGGCTGGTGTCGATAAACATGACTTCCACACGTGGCTCCAATCCCTGCCCTTTGCACCAGGCTGGGAATTCTTTGGAAAACGCAATGTCGTCAGCTTGCAAAAAATGCCAGTGTGGGTAGCTGGATGCGTTCTCGCAGTTGTCGATGTCGATGCTGAGGAGTGTTGCATCGGAAAATTTGGCTGCTCGCTCAAACGCAAACGTACTTTCACCACCACGGACACCCATCTCGACAATCAGTCGGGGTTGCATCCGAATGGTTTCGGCGAAGAGCATTGCGAGATGCTCGTTAATATCAGAGCGCCTCGTTGCATGAAGCTGAATCTCTTCAAACGCTGAAATTCCAGATGTTGCTTGCACGCTTTGCTTGCCGCCTCGCAATGCATTGTAGGTATCAACATACCAGTTGATGGCCCGGCCGCGAATAGACCGCCAGATGTTTTTCTTTGGGGGATTTGCGGATAGCTCGTTTGTCATAAGCTTTCGTTACTGCCTGGATTTCAGGGTTGGGTTACGCGTTGAGGGTGCGCCGGCTGCGATACCGGATTATCATGGCCAGCATCACTACAAGTTGTGTTAGCAACGTAGCAAAACTGGCACCATAGAGCGATTGTGTAGGAATAAGCGCAGCGTTCAAGGAAATATTGAAAAGTACTGCACCACCAAGTATCCACGCCAGCGCGCGTTGATCGTCAGCAGCGGTTAACGCAGTGCTATACAGGTAGTTCACACTCGAAAAAGGGAAGGTCCACACCAGGATGCGCAACGCGTTGGTTGCCGGGAGGGCGGCCGGCCCTTCTTCCAGTAAGCCTACGATAAACGGTGCCGCCAGGCTCAACGTGATCGCAACCGCGAAACCAAAGCCGGCTAATATCCAGATGCTTTTGTTGAGCAAACGATTGAATTCAGGACTCACCTCACCGGCAAAAAGGGTAGAGAGCCGCGGAAGTAAAACGGCAACGATGATACCCGGGAAAAGCAGGAGTGCCTCGAGCACGCGGAATGCAATCCCGTATTGCCCCGTAGCTTCCTCGCCCTGAATGGCCTGAAGCATAACGCTGTCTGTTCGGAAATAGATCAACACAAAAATACTCACCAGGCCAAGCGGGAGTGCCGTTTTTAGGCCTTTGCGGATAAAAGCGCGATCAAACCACCGTGGGCTAAATGTTGCAAACTTGTGGCCAACCCAGGCAAGGTTAAGCAAGAAGGTAACCCCCATGCCCGTTGCAATCCCTGCTAACGCGCCCGCAGCAGATGGCCAGCGTAATAATACGAGCGTGCCGAGACCGACGGTCAATACTTTCTCGATAATGATTGAGATGGCTTCATCGCGTAGCGTTTCGTGGGCCCGGTAGAAGCTGCGGCAGAATTCGGTGAGGTTAAGGGCCAGGGCGTAGCAGCCGGCAAACGCATAAGCCAGCATGTACTGATCTCTGGTTGCGTCAGATAGGGCCTTCTGGTCTGTGAGCCACTGGCTGATGGCAAGCCCCAGTGCCAGGCACAAAACACCCAGCAGTAGCCTGAGGGGCAAAAAATTTGTCAGGTATTGGCTGGCTTGCGCATTGTCGCGTGCAACCTCGCGGATGGTGAGTTGTGAAGTGCCAAGACTGGCAATGCCGGCCAGTATCGCCATAAGGGAAAGCGCACCCGTGAGCAATCCGTATTCACTTGTCCCAATGGTGTCGTATACCACATACACGATGAAGATGAACCATATGGGACGTACCGCTGCACTACCAAACCCGAGCCACGTGATATTCTTTATCAGGCTTTTCGCCATGTCACGCGCCAGGTTTATCCGCTGCAGGAACTGGCTTCGTGTCCTGCGGGCTCGCCATCCGCAATCCCGCGATCATGGCAGCCATCATGGTGATCATCAGCGTTGGATCTTCGCTCTGAAACGGCGTTGACGTGTTTGCAACCAGCGTTTCTCCAATCAGGCAAACGGTGCAGGCAAGGGCGGTAACCCGGTAGAGGGTGGGCAAGGTACGCGTTCTGAATAACTGTATGCCATGCCAGATGCTGCTAAACCAGAAGTAGAGCAGCAGTGACAGTCCGATGATGCCGTATTTGTACCACATCCCCAGGTACCCATTGTGGATAAAGGCCCAAACCCGGTTGTGATCGCTGATAATGTTGAAGTACTCGTAGGGTGTCCCGATGCCGTACCCCAAAATTGGATTGGCTTTGATGTATTCCCACACCGCCATGGATTCATAAAAACGGTTTACCAGCGAAAGGTCTGAGGTAATTGCCGTGCCGAGTGAAGCAAAACGCTCAATCATGCCGGTCAATACAAGAGGCGCGTAGGCTGGGAATACGATGAATCCAATGGTGATAAAGCCGGCAATGCCCGAGACAAACAAAGCCATGATGCTGACTTTCCGCCGAATGTCAGTGAGCATGAACAGGGCAAATGCGCCGAGGAAAAACGCCATCCAGTAGCCACGGCTTTGGGTTACAATCAGGCAGGCAAAGAAGAGGATGAAGAGGCCGGCAATCACAATGCGGTGACGCCATTCCCTGGCATAGAGCAGGAAGGTGAGCGCACCGAGTGCCGGCATCATGAGTAGTACCTCATTCAGGGCCACGCGTCCGGACAAAACGTGATACAGTTTTTCAGCTGCTGAGAGGTCCGACCGGTACTCTAATATATTTCTAATCGATACAAACAGGCCGATCCATGCCAGAATCAGCAGGATGTATTTTATTTTCTCCGGGTTTTTCCTGATCAGGGTGGCGATGGGGAAGTAGAACGCCATCATGATCAAAATCAACACTTCGCCGAAAATGACGCTAAGCTTAGCGCCAAAGAGGATGGCCCAGGAAGCGGAGAGGAAGGCATAACTCAAAAAGAGAAAGAGTGCCCAATCGGTTTTTGTATAGATGAGCCGGCTCTCTTTCAGAAATAGCTCCACAAAATACCAGTAAACAAGAAAGCCGAGGAAAATCAGGCCATAGATGACCTCGGTGAGTTGAACACCTGCCTGCCGGCTCGTGATCGCGACAAAGCCGGCGAGGGCGGCATAAAGGAAGATGTCCGGTCGCTTGAGCAGGAAAGGAATGGCGAACAGTCCGATGGGGACAACAAGAAACAGCGCAACGTATTCTTCAACGTGCCACGTGAGATATAAAATGAACGCGACGCCGGCAACCAGTCCAAGCCCTAAGAGCCAGGACCCCAGTCGCCACAGCCGCATGATCCATGGCGAATATTGAGGAGGGAGTTGCGGTGAGTATTGCATCAGAGCACCGCTGCTTATGCGCCTTTGCGGGCTTCTTCGCCGATCCGTTGCAAAATGTAGCCACCTTTACGCTGCCACCAGTCCATGACGAGCACAAACAGAAGGCTGAGCAAAAAACCGGAGAGCGTGGCGCCAATCACAATCAGCGAACGCTTGGGTTTGGCTTTATCGATAGGGGCAACGGCTTTGTCGACAACTTGCACTGCTTCATATTTCCGTTCTTCCTGGAAACGGGCTTGCTCAAACATGGGCGCAATAATTTCCAGGATGCTTTTCTGGATACGCATTTCTTGTTCGAGTTCAACATAGGTGCGCATGACCTCGGGGAAATCACCGCGGGCAACAGGTAGCACCTCGCCACCGCCGGCGAGTACTTCATCTCCTTTGCGATTTGCTGTTTCCATCGCATTCCGCGCAGCACGGACGCGGGGATTTTCGGTGCCGTATTGCTGTTTTAGTGCCTCGTATTCGATTTCGAGCGCGTATGATTCTGCACGCAAACTCGCTACTTGCTCAAGGAAGGCCGTTGCTTGAGACTCGAGGTTGAAAACCTGGTTTGCTTCCTGGAACGCTTGCGTTTTGTCTTTGAGTGAATCTAGCCTGGATAAGGTCTCTTTGTACCGTGCTTCGACAAAGCGGCGGTAGTTGCCGGCGTCCTGGGATGCCAATTCGCTGTTGCGCACATTCAACTGGCTGACAATATAGTTTGCCATGTCCGCTGCGCGTTGCGGATCTGTATCGAGCACAACAACCGACAGGTACTCATCTTCTTCGTCGATTGGATAGGCAGTGTTTTCAGCGAGGATTCGAATGGCTGCATCGCGTGGCGACAGGCTTTCTTCCGTTTCGTATACCGATACCAGGTCAAATTCATCGACAACCCGCTCATACATGGTGCGGCTGGAAAGGATGGTTTTATACCGGAGGTAGTCGCCATTTCCTCCGCCGAGGAATGCGGAAGCCGCTGATGCCAGGTTGCTGGCAAGGGCTGCAGAAAGCGGGTTGGTGCCACTGGATTCAGGCGATAGCAAGCGCGCTGATGCGGCGTACCAGTTGGTCATCAACAGGCTCAAGACAATCGACAAAATGGCGACGAGCCCGGTGATGCCGATGATGGTCCTTCGCCACCTGAACAGCGTGCCGACGTATTCCCAAAGCCGGGCAATTACTTTTTCGTTTTCTGCGGATTCAGCCGTTTCCATGGTGTATTTGGACGTTCCTTCGTTCAATAGTGGTTCCTGCTGCATGCAGGGCTACAGCGCGCTGTTCTGTTGGTTCATTTGCAATACAGCGTGCAGCGCGTCAGCAATTAGGGTTCGTTTGAAAATTCAGTGCTGCTTTATTAGATCCTTCGCATTCGCTCAGGATACGGCTTTGTCTCTGCTAATTCGGGGTTTTCAGACAAAGCCTAATTGTTTAGGCGGTCGCGAATGAGCAAAAACGTGTTCACTACGCTCACGAGGGCCGTGATGCCTGTAATGATCGTTTGCGTTCTGGCAATGCGGGTTTGCCGGGCAGAAACTTCGTTCTGTAACAGCAAGGCTTGCAACTCGGGGGTGTCAGCGATAGACTGCCGGTTGATAAATACGGTGTCGCCGGGCTTCACAATGTGATTGGTGTTTGTATACACCTTGCCGCTGCCGGCTTCAAATACGTAGCTGCCCGTGGTAAGTGGTCCTTCGCCGCCGGCCAACTGGACGTAGTACGATGCCGGCTTGCCAGGCGTGAAGGGGATATAACCCGGCTTTAACACATTGCCCACCACGTGGATGGTTTGCTCATCGCGTGGGAAAACAACCACATCGCCGCTGTACAGAATCACATCTTCAGCATCTGGTTGTAGCGCTGATTCGATATTGATCGATATGCTGTTTTGGGCCAGTGATTTTCTAAAGTAGGTGCGCTCGAAGAAATCCAGGTCGCTTGTTTCGCTGCCAGGCTTGCGAGCTTGCGATTGCCGGCGCTCTAGATAGGCTGCACGAAGGCTTGCCTCGGGCTTGAGGCCGCCGGCCAGTGTAACCAGTTCGCGCAACGTGGTCTTCGCATTCTCAATGGGAAACGTGCCCGGATAGTTGACAAACCCGTAAATGGCAGCTTCCGCTACTTCTGGAATCTGTACGTTTATGTGATCGCCCGGCATCAATGTTGGTGGCGTCAGGGTGCCGTTTAGTAAATCCTGGAGATTAAGGTCAACCGGCGGCTCAACGACTCCTTTGTTGCGCCGTGTGAGGCGGACGCGATCGAGGCTCACCAGATCAGACTCATTGGTTACAAAATTGATGATATCCAGTACGGTGTCGCCGGCACGATATTCTATTTTTCCAGGCGAGGCCACGCCGCCTGTCACGAGGATAGCGTTTCGTTCATCGTATGTTGCCAGACTGATAACGTCTCCGTCCTTCAGATAGGGATTGTGCGCAAGATTGCCTTCGATATAGTAGCGAAACAGGTCGAAGTTAGAGCTTGAACCATCGCTATGCATGATTTTGATATTGCGAAGCGAAGGATTGTAGCCCGCCTGTGTTGCAGGGATCTCCGATGCAGCGGAGCCGACAATACGGACTTCGCCGCCGGCTGTAGGGTCTGGGCGGGCGGTAGCCTGCGGGGCAAAAGCCTGTTGCACGGCATCGTCCAGTCGCGCAAGGGGAAGCATCAGGTAACGGCCGGGTTCGGGTACAGCGCCGGCGAGGTGCACGTAAAATCGTCTCGGCAACTGCAAACTCACGTTGACAGCGATGTTCGCATACTGGACACTCAACGTTTCGGTCGCAAGGTCCACTACTTCGCGCAACGTTTTGCCCGCCGCCGGAATGCTACCAACATCGAATAACTGTAATTGGCCTTCTGCAGAAACAGGCGCAATTAATTGTAGCGGACTGGAGCCGCCCAGTGAAAGGCTAAACTGATCGCCAGGACCAACGATATAGGCATCCATGTCCACCGCACCTTCCATGACGAGGAGTCCACTAACGGTGGCAGCCGCATTTGCAAACTGCTGCTGTAGTTGCTGGAAAGGGTTGATCCGGCCAGGATCGTTGATTCTGCCTCCCGTGCGATTCTGGGCATTAGCCGAGAGCGGGAGGAGCAGTGCCAGGATGAGGATTCTGAAAACCATCTGCTTTTTGTACAACATACACCGTGTGAGAACGGGTTTTATAGGATAAACTAGGAATCGTAGCAGAGGTAAATAGGCGACGTGCGTTGAGATGGCTTAAACTAAAACGTGGTTTGGCAGGGTTGGGGCGCGGTAAATTACGATTTATCGCATCGCATAGCAATTTATAGCAATTTATCGTCACAAAGCCGGCTATGGAGCCAAAAAGCACCATTATAAGTAACAGTGCCGGAAACAGGGAGCCTGAAAAAATCAGGCCACACCTTAACGCGTGAGGTAAACAATTGATTCTTGAACAACGTGCGCCGGCCAAGCTCAATCTGGGGCTCCACGTATTGCAAAAAAGAGCTGATGGATACCACGATATCGAGACGGTATTTATCCCTATCGCCTGGCATGATGTGCTCCGCGTATCACAAAACGACGCCTGGCAATTTACGTGTTCTGATCCCCAGCTTCCTACTTCTGATGATAACCTGTGCGTGCGCGCTGCCCGACTTTTGTGCGAAGCAACGGGAAGTGAGCAGGGGGCATCATTACATTTGGAAAAGCTGCTACCCTACGGAGCGGGGCTCGGTGGTGGTTCAAGTGACGCGGCGCACACCTTGTTACTCCTGAATAGTTTGTGGGACGCCGGCGCTGACAAAAAAACCTTACACACGATTGCAGCAGGATTAGGGGCTGATGTTCCATTCTTTTTGGAAGATCAACCAATGCACGCAACAGGCATTGGTGAAATACTCACGCCACTCCAAATGGCTGACGAGGCGCCTTATACGTTTCCCTATGTGCTTGTCGTTGTTGTGCCACCTGTGCACGTTGGTACAGCGGAAGCTTACGGCGGCATCACGCCCAATGCGCAGAACCGCCCAGACCTGCGCGCGCTGGTTACATCCAATGATCTCGCTATGTGGCGCCGGCACCTGGTGAATGATTTTGAGACTACAGTGTTCGCCAGGTATCCGGCAATCGCTGCTGTCAAAGCGCAGCTACTAGGGGCAGGTGCGGGATATGCCGCCATGTCTGGTTCGGGCTCTGCCGTATTTGGTGTTTTTGAAGATGCGGATCTTGCAAAACAGGTTGCCGCTGATTTTGAGAGACAGAAAATGCGCGTTTGGCAAGGATAAGAAGTGCATTTGATGCTCAATTAGGATACCAGGCACCACCTGATCGCCAAGCTGTGCATGACGAAATCCCCAAAACCCAAAAACACGAGATCCCCAAAACCTTCGTTGTATATTTTTTAGTCCACCTGTCGCGTTCTGGTCGACCCTTACGTTTACTTAACTATCCCCTCGCTCTGCATGGCCTTTCAGGCCTGTTCCTGCTACAAATTGCTGTTATCTTTTCGTTAAAGGGAATAAAGCCAGTCCGGCAGCCGTCTGAGAAGTGTGGTGTTCGAGATGACTAACAATTGGTGTTCATACATGTTTTTGTTATTCCACACACAGCACCACGTACCGGAAGCACATTTTTAACGGTACAGAACTTGTATGAACACGTTCTCCATTGGTGCAGTTGTATGCAAGCTGCGCCGGTATCAGCGTATTAATAACGCTCTTAGCAAGCCCCCCTTCGCGTTATTTGCCCTAATGTACCCAAGGATTGAATACAAATGATGAGAAGGTATTTGTTGTCAAACACCCTGGCCCGGTGTGCATTTTTAGTGTTGCTATTTTATACAGTGTCTGGACTTTCAACACAGGAGGTACTGGGGCAAGTACCTGAACTGCAGCAGTTGGAGCAAAAGCGGGATAGTCTGGAAATCGTACGTACGGCTTTACAGCAACACCTGCAAGAAGTGAATGCGGCGTTGGCTGAGACCGAGTCATTGGTGCAGTTGCATCAGTCGACTGACGTTGCGTCTGAAAGTGTTGTGTTGGTTACGAACATGGAAGCCAGTTTACGCTCGCGTCCTTCCCCCGATGGCCGTGTAGTACGCGTGTTACCGGCCAGTACGCCGCTGGTGGCTGCCGATTTTAATGGTGCTTATTGGAAGGTCCGGTATCAGGGGATTGAAGGATGGGTGATGCGATTGTTTGTCGATGAAGGGGAAGGTGCCGGTGCGCTGAAAAAGCAGCTTGCTGCCATGCATGAGGCTTCAGCGGTTAATACGGCTACGGAAGACATGCAACTGGTTGCGGAACGCGCCGGCAAAGACTTTCTGGTTACCGATTTTGCCATACATCCACCTAACTCGGCGGGAGGCATATCAATTTACTACGCCTTCGAGCACCTCGATTCAACACGGGCTGTACGCGAAGTTACATTTTCCATTACCCCGTTCGACGAAGATGGGATTAAAGCACGAGGACTAAACTCCGGGACATCAACCAAGCGGTTGCGGCGTTTTGGTCCCATTTCTGTGCATGATGGGACAAAGGAGTACCAGTTCGAGAATGTATGGTACAACGACAGCATCGCGTGTGCTGAAATCAATCGTATAGATATCGTCTATACCGACGGATCGCGAACTTCGCACCGGCAAGATGTGGGGGAGGTGTTGTCAGGGAGAATCAAGAATAACTGTACCTTGACTACGGCTGAATCAACTGCAGAAACGCTTGACGCCGGCCAATAGATGCTGGGGCAAACACATAAATCTTGAGGATTGATGTGTTTGCAGCTGAAGGTTTCAAGTTTAATACTTCGGACACTTTAAGCGGCAATAGCCCCAAAGGATCGAAGTCGTTCAAAGGCAGGATGTAATTTTAACAACTCAGATTCGAGTCCGAGTTGCAAGAAAATCTGATCCATGAACAGTTCGTTGAACGAGATCTGTTTGATGGAGGCCATAGAAAAGGTGTTACGTTCTTTCTCATACCAGTTCAACCTGGCTACATTGAGCGCCGTCAAATGCGGCATTGAAATGGAAATCGAGTTTGCTTTGGCTACGGGCTTGGCAATCGCACAGTCCGGTATGCTGCTTCGCATCAACGAAAGATCATTTCGATCTGAAAACGCAAGACTGTAGTAGTTGACAATCTTTTGCGCATCGAGCTTAAGGTCGGTTGAAGCTAGCACCACGTACTGCTCTGGTTTATGCCGGTTACGCACGTAGGCAATACGAAAGTCTTGCTTCATATGGGGCTGTTGACCAGCGCCGTGTAGGCTCAATGTCTTCATTGTCTTCCATGGTACGCCGACAAGTCCATGCGGCTGACATCACTTGAGATTGACTTTGCCATCGTAGCGTTTCCTGCGTCCCTTTGCGATGGGGCCAGGGGCCCTGAAAGAGATAACGCAGGTTGGCGTCGCATCTGCAGGCGCGTGACCAGATGCCGCTCTTTTAATCGAACGGCTTCAATGAATTCCTGTGCGCGCATAAGCGCCGTCAGCAGCCAAATAGCGTATGCTTGAGGGTAAATGCTCAAGTTGCTTGATGTAATGCGATCAAACGTCGCTCGCTTTTGGGGGGCGCAGTTTTCGTCTTCGGGGAAACGCGGCGTCTGGCGTGCCGAAAGCGTATAGGCATTGCGCGTTGCAACGTCAACAGTGCAAGCACCGACACCTCTAGATCCCTGACGCGCCTTGCGGACCCTCGTATCGAAAAAGCGATCCAGGCCGAAAGTCTTTTTCCCGCTCTTGGGAATGAAAGCTGGTATCGAGGGCAGCGATAACCTCGTCGCCAAGTCGATCTTGCAGTAGCATCTGGTTGAGCTGGAGAAAATCGAATGCACGCGCAAAGTGTCGAGCATAGCTCTTTTCCGAATAAGGACCGAACCGGCCCAGATTGCGGAAGTTCATCTTGCCAGGCAGGGCCAGTGTGGTAGTCAATAGCGCGCTCATAAAATCGCGACGGCTTTTGCGGAGGCCGTCCATTTTTGCTAGAATGTCATTGACGTCAGTCATCGGTGTGCTAGCTTGAGTTGGCGGTTTGGTCACTACCAATCTCTTTGTTAGCAATTTTTTCAAACTGCGTCAATAATTGTCCGAAGTATTAAAGTTGAAGGTTGACGGTTTTTTTGCTCCGAACCTAAATTTCTGCTTTTAGGCAGCCTCGTCAGGATCTCCTGTGAAGGGGTCCAGGTCGATTTCAAGATAGGCGAGCAGTAAATCGAGTGCCCAGGTCTGGTTTTCGTTGCCGGTCCACTCATATCCTTTGATCACTTCATCAGCAACGGCTACCCAGTCCACTGTCCAATCTTTGTATACGTGGAAGGAAAATTGGTCGGTGTCCGTCTCGAAATAAATCGCGCCTTCTTCCGGATCATAAATTGAATCTGCGCCATCATCATTTCGCGCCATTTCAGCTGCCAGTACGATAAGCGGCACCTTGAAATCGTAGACCATTTTGTGGACTCTTTTGGCTTCGCTATTCAGATAGTTAGCGAGTACCACACAACCATCGCTGCTTGCGATAGCTATTTTTGCTGCGTCACGCGTCGTTTCTTCAGCCTCAATCAGATCTAGCGCAGCTTCAACAATTGGCCATACAGCGATAGGCTCACTTCCGGTGAGGGTGCCTTCCTTGCGTGGAGGGATGACGGTAATACTATCGAGGTTCATTGTACTTGTTTTGGTGTTGTCGAGCGTCTTGGGTCAAAAGTTAGTGTAAAAGATAAATGTCGGTTACTGCTGTATTTTCATAATCGTTATCAATAGTGCATCGTTACAATACGTGCTTTGTGGAGAAGTTTGATCGAGGACGTTATTGTTGATTAAGCGTGATTTTGGCGTTGAAGCTCGTATCTTTCTTCTAGTTCAAGTGCCTTTTCGATCAGTGTTTGTTTAAGCGGCACGAGGTTGTCGTGCTGCGCTATGTACCGATCCATGGCTTCTTCAAGAGAAGACTCACGGGTGACAACTGTACGTCGTTGGCGTTCTTCGGGCACAATGATACGTTCTATTGAGGCTATGTTATTTGCCTCGGATAAAGCAGCCCGGATTTGTTGGCTGTCGATGTCCGTAGCCGCATCTTCCATAACCTGGTACCGCACACGCACAACGGCGTCGTGCAGGTTGTGTTCGGCTATGGTATTCAAAATGAGTGCCATTGGATCTTCTGCTTCACGCGCGTCTACCTCTATGGCTACAAACGGCCTCGCCGGCGTTTCTACAAAAGAAAACGACGTTGTTTTATTGGCCCCCGTACCTTCGATATCTACCAAGACAAACCCTTTAGGGTAGGCCCATTCCTTAAAAGAAATACACTCAATGCTACCAGAGTAAACCACAGGAGGCTTTTCGCCGGCGTTGCGGTCCTGGAATTTGTGAATATGCCCAAGCGCAATGTAATCGATTGGCGGTAGCGCGAGTTGGCCCACGGAGAATTTTGGTTCATGGGCAATCAGGCTGGTTTGCTCAGAGCCCGAAAGCTCTGCCCCGTGGACCGACAGATGTGCCGACATCACCGTAGGCAAAGCCGGGTCCATTTCTCGTGTAGCAACCTGCACAAAGTTGATGTACTTCTCTTCGATAAATGCCCGGATTTCCGTTGGCGATTTGCTGCGATACTCTTCTTTTGTCAGCAGCATGCTCCGAATGGGCCAGGGCAGGGCGATAAATTGTAGCGGGCCGCTTTTGGTTTCGATGACCTTGAAGTCTGGTCTGTTGAAGAGGTGAACATCGCCGCTGAGATACGGATAGATATCAAGCGCAGAAGCCTTGCCGTAGGAAATGGGGTGATCGTGGTTGCCAACGATCATGACAATAGGAATGCCCCGGTCAGCAATGGGCTTGAGGCATGCCGCAAAGGCTTTTTGCTGCGTGGGGGTAGGATCTGCTGTACGGTATGCATCGCCCGCGAACAGGAAGAGGTCGATGTCCTCATCTAGCCCACGCTGTACCAAAAAGTCAAAAGACTTTTTGAAATCCATGAGGCGGGAATTTAATCCCGTGGCCGCATCAATGCGTCCGTAAGCGTTACTGCCGAAGTGGATGTCGGCGGTATGCAGAATTTTCACTGTGCCAGACTAAACAGAATAGGTTCTAATGGAGAAGCAGCACATGCCATTCCAGTAATTACGACAATGCGTCGCACACTGGCGGTCTCGTCTACACAAAATTCGTGTGTATGGTTACCAGTTAACCTTCCCTCCCTGGTTTCCCTGGATACCATTAATGTCCGTGTTTGGCGTGCTATAGTCAATAGGTAGCGGGAAAGATACCTTGCTAAGCTTCTCTTCATCTGCGACTTTGCGCGTGAAATCTCCAACCAGGTGAAGCGCACTGTGTGCACCCTGCCCCCACCAATCCGTACGGAAGGTGACGCGTTGGTCGTTGAATCCGACCCAGGCGCCGGTTACCAGTTCGGGATGCATCAGCATGAACCAGCAATCTGCACTGTTCTGTGTTGTACCCGTTTTGCCGGCCAGGTCGTACTCGTACAGGCTGTACTGCGTACGAACGCGGATGCCTGTCCCGCCGGCCTGGATGACGTCGCGCAACATGTCAATACCTTTCAGGGCCGTCTGTTCGTTCAGGGCTTCTTCCGGACGTGGTCGGGCTTCATATAACACGTTACCCAGGCGGTCCTCAATACGTGTAATGACCGTTGGTTCGTGCTTGATGCCCGAGTTTGCAAGCGTGCTGTACGCTGTGGTGAGTTCCTGAAGCGTGACGTTACTGGTACCAAGTGCAAGTGAAGGCACCTCGTTCATTGGGCTCTTAATCCCCATGCGACGTGCATAAAATGCAAGCGTTGGGGCACCAATTCTGAGGACGAGGCGAGCGGTAATCGTGTTTTTCGACTGTTTCAGTCCTTCACGCAGCGTGAGCATCAGTCCTGAACCCTCTTCACCGGAGTTCTTGGCTTGCCATTCGTTACCCTGGTCATCTGCCCAATAAATGGAGCTGTCAGGAAGCATGAAGTCGGGAGAATACCCGTTATCTACAGCAGCAATGTAGGCAAATGGTTTGAAGGTTGAGCCGGGTTGCCGGCGTGCTTTGGATACGTGATCGTACCAGTCATCTTCAAGGTTGCGACCGCCAACCCAGGCTTTGACATACCCTGTTCTTGGATCAACGGAAAGCATGCCGGCCTCAAGGCGCGTTTTGTCTGCCTTAAACTGCGCGACGAATTCTTCGTCTTTCATCAGGGAATCGATCGCTGCATCGCCACCAATTTCATTTCGTAGGACCCGGAAAGCCTCCGTTTCCTGCACATAGAGGCGCAAGGTATCTGCTTTTAGTCGCCAAAATTCAGAAAACGGCTCGTACTCATCTTCTATGTCCTGGTAGACTGCCATGTCTCTGTTGTATGGCGCCCCATAGAACCGTTGCCGGCTCCACTCATAATCGACCACGTTTTGCAGACCATTCATTTGCCGCTCGACAACCTCAGACGCAATCTCTTGCATCCGTGTATCGAGGGTG
Source organism: Rhodothermales bacterium (assembly GCA_965263205.1). Classification (GTDB taxonomy): domain Bacteria; phylum Bacteroidota; class Rhodothermia; order Rhodothermales; family JAHQVL01; genus JBCCIM01. The sequence continues at coordinate 161,634 of CBDHHF010000014.1, read as the reverse complement.
GTGTGAACAATGAGGCCCTGGGCATAGATGTCGTGCCCGGTTTCTTTGCCCCATTCACCCAACCACTGACGAACGTGCTCCGCGAAGTAGGGGGCAAAGCCGGCAGTAATTTCACTCGAGCTATACTCGGTTTCGATAGGCGTTTCGCGGTTCTCGTCGAGATAGGCCTGGCTAAGATAATCGTTTTTCACCATCTGGCCGAGCACAACATTACGACGCTGACGCGAAAGATTGGGGTTTCGGATCGGGTTATACATCGTGATCCCTTTCAACATGCCAATCAACGTGGCACTCTGCAATGTGTCGAGTTCGGTTGAACTGACACTGAAGAAGGTGCGTGCAGCGGCTTCTATGCCGAATGCATTGTTGCCAAATTCAACCGTGTTCAGGTACATCTCGATGATTTCACGCTTGGTGTACCTTCGTTCGAGCTGCACGGCTGTGAGCATCTCTTTAAGTTTACGCGAGATGGTCTGCTGTTTACCAATTTCTTTGTTGTACAGGTTACGGGCCAACTGCATGGTGATGGTTGAGCCGCCCTGCACATCGCCCAATACGGTTTTTGCAGCTGAAACGAAAAAGCGGAAGAGATCGATACCCCAATGGCTGTGAAAACGGTGATCTTCTGTGGCAACCAGTGCATTGATGACATTGGGTGAAATGTCTTCATACGCTACGGAGGAGCGGTTCTGGTAGGCGTAACGTGCCAGTTCTTTGCCATCGGCTGTGTACGCTACCGTGGCAAGCTGCAGGTCGGGGTTTTCAAGCTGTTGGAGCGATGGCAGGTCGTCTTCGCCAAGCGAAATCAGGAACCCCACAATGGCAAGAAAGCCCAGCAGGCCGAGGCCCGTGATGATAGACAACGCAAAGGCTGCGTCGGCTTTCTTTTTGTCACCGAACGTTCGCATGAAGAAGCCACGTATGCCTTTCTTTGGCGGGGGTGGTTGCGGTTCGCTGGGATCGCGGTAGAAATCGTTGGAATGTTCTACCGTAGCAGCGGCGGGTTGCCGGCGGCTAGAAGGATCGTTAAAATAACGTTTCAGTTCTTCGTCCGAATAGGACCATTCTTCAGACATAGCGTTTGCCTCACCCGGCTAAGCTTGAGAATGTTGGAAAAATGCGAAAAAAAGTTGCTCTAATGCAAGACAATCGGTTTAGGGAGAAGTTTCGGGTTGTTGCATAAAGGATGCCGTTTCCTGTAACTCCGGTTCCTGTGCGTCATCATTCCACGTAAAAAGCGAAACGGTGCCGTTTTGCATACATCCGAAGGTCCGATGGAGCCGCCAGCAGCCCGTATTCATATAGAAGCCGCCTGGCATGGGGGTTAATTCAGCGTGGTGACTGTGTCCCATGACGACAAGGTCGTGTTTTTCTGCCAATAATGTGCCGGCATGCTGGCGCAGTTGGATTACAACCTCTTCATCAATTACATCGGAGTGAATGCGTCGATTTACCCAGCGGGCCAGCCTGTATCCGGCATCGGACGGGAGCAGCGTGCGGTACAAAAAAACGGGTACTGGATGCTGCAGCGCCTGCTTTAACAGGGTGTTTAGTGGAAATCGAGATGCAATGATATCACCGTGATTCAAATAAACGTGTTTGCCCTGCAGAGGTTCGGAATAGCTGTCGAAGATCAGGTTAACACCAAGCTCCTCCTGGAAATAGCTGATGTGCCAGGGGTCGTGGTTGCCTGTGAGGTACGTGACGGGCCGGCCGGCATCTGTCCATGCAGCCAGGAGTCCTTGGAAACGCGCAATGCCCCTCGGGATCAGGTTGGGATACTCGATATATTGATCATAGACGTCGCCTACAAGGAATAGGTGTTCGATCTCCGATTCAAAATGGCGTAAACAATCGATTAGGGCAGCTTCATGCTTTTTTTCGGTAGCAACATTGCCACGTCCAAAATGCATGTCAGATACAAAAAGAATCACAGTATTTCTTCATTATATAGCGTTGCGCTTGGAACGATACCGTATGTAGGACAGTTTCGTTTTCAGGCTGTCAATGTGTAATTGGCGGCCGTATGGTTTTTGTCCAGATGTATTATCGGGCAGTGTTTTTGAGCAGTGTGCTGCTGAATTGTGTTTTTAACGCTCTTTAGGGGCGTATTTGTAGGACCTGCCGGCCCATGTAACCCATCATCACATGGGACGTAACACCCGAATGTGTGCGCACAAAAAGTAGCTAGATGTATTCCAATTCTATTCGGCCAGTAAGCAATTTTTCTGTCTTTCCACCGGTTCTCAAGAATCTGTTGATTATCAACGGTCTGTTTTTTCTTGCCCAGAACCCGGCGGATAGTCCCATCGCCATGTTTTTGCGCGAATGGTTTGCCTTGTGGCCAATTGGTGCACCCGATCAGATTCTTACCAGCCAGGGACTCCGTGCCACGGGCGATTTCTGGCCCTGGCAATTGTTGACCTATGGTTTCCTGCACGGCGATCTGACCCATATCCTGTTTTATATGTTTGCACTCTGGATGTTTGGCGTGCAACTGGAGAATGCCTGGGGGTCGCGGCGGTTTGCCATTTTCTATTTTGTGTGTGTCGTCGGTTGCTGGTTTGATCCAACTGGCTACCTCGGTTGGCATGGGCTACTACACCGTAGGTGCTTCGGGTGGTGTTTACGGGATTTTGCTAGCATTTGGGATGATGTTTCCCAACAATGAAATTCTTCCTGTTATTTCTTCCTTTCCCGATAAAAGCCAAGTGGTTTGTGCTGGGCCTCGGCTTGTTTGCCATCTTTGGTGGATTTACAGGCGCTGCATCGGGGACAGCGCATTTTGCGCACCTCGGCGGCATGGTTTTTGGTTTTATTTTGATGCAATATTGGCGCGGCAAACTGCCGATCAAGCCAGAAAGCCGAATGCTTTTTTGATATAAGTTGTAAAACCGACAGATTTCGGTAAACCAAAGCCTTTTTTAGGTGTAGTAAATACAGGTTTGTGTACTTATCCTGCACCCGGATAAGCAAAAGCATCTGGAGCACTTTTCCTGCGCCGGCATAGACGTGTGCCGCGTATCAGAACTTTTTAAAGACGATCAACCAGTGAATCAGCTCAATACATGGTATAGAATGCAGCCGCCAGCCATTCGGGCGCTGTTGACTATCAATGTCGTCATTTATGTGCTTTGGTTTCTGTTGTTGCAGCATTTTACACCTATGCAGGTGCTGTTTGAAAAGCACCTCGCGCTGCAAGCTGATGCCATGACCTTTGTGTATCAGCCGTGGCAGTTGATCACATACAACTTCCTGCACCTCGGGACTGACCTGGGTGGCATTCTGCATATTACATTTAATATGCTATGGCTTGTTTGGATTGGCCGCGACTATGAAGAGCTGCATGGTTCGCATCGATTGCTTGCTGTTTACATTATTGCCGGCATCGGTGGCGGTATCCTCTCGATTGTGCTTCAGGGACTGGCACCTGGTTTTGGTGCTGGCTCTCCCGATGCTGTTGTTTACGTACACGGTGCTTCAGCTTCCGTGCTCGGCATCATGATGACGATGGCTATTTTGCATCCCTACAAAAGCATCGGGCTGCTCTTTCTTGGTACCGTGCGCCTCTTGTATGTGGTGCTTGGATTCCTCGTTATCGACCTGCTTTTTATCAAAGGAACTGCTGTTGGGGCACACTGGGGAGGCGTTTTGTTTGGGTTTTTGTTTGCGAAAGCCGAAGCTTCCGGTGTAGATCTGTCCAGTTGGGCCGGCTACTTCTTTAGAGGCAGTGGCCGTAGTAGCTCTTCCAGTAGCTCTGGCGAGCGCGAAGGCATGCTGCGTAAAATTGAAAACTGGCTTGCATCCAAAAACGACGCAGGCGAACCAACACCACCCAAAAAGCAACCAACACGCGAGCGCACCTGGCGCCGTACTGAAGTTGATGTCGAAGTAATCGAATCGTCCAAAGAAGACGAGGTAGATCGTATTTTGGACAAAATTAGCGCTGAGGGATACGAGGCGCTGACGCCTGCCGAGAAAAAAATCCTTTACGAGGCAAGTCGGAAGTAAGCTAAACGATAAGGGTTTTTGTGCGCCGATTTTTGTGGATTGCTTTTCTTGTTTTTGATGCGCTGATTCTGTGCTTCTTTGCTGCCGGCTATCTCGGGCGATATGTCGATCCTCGAACGTTTTGGTGGCCCCAGCTCTTTGCTGTTGCTCTTCCTCTTTTCAGCATCCTGATTCTTCTGGCTACGCCCGTCTTTGCGATGCTCAAGCAATGGGGGATGTTCATCCTTCACCTTTGTTTTGTCGCTCTTGTCTTGTCCCGTTTTGCTGCGCTTGGTAGTACCCTGAGTCCGCCGGAAGACGCACCACCTGCGTTACGTATCGCCTCGTATAACCTGGGGCACTTTGAGATTTTTTCGCAGGCAGAGCAGGCGCGGAAGTTGGGAGAGGTGCTCGGGTTGTTGTATCCCGATATTCTTGGATTGCAAGAATTTCTTGTTCACTACCGCGGTCAAGAACTCCGCATTCGTAATCTGCCTTATGTAGCAAATAAGCTGGATTCGCTTGGGTTTCAAACGGTAGCGCATAACCACCACGATGTGCCTTCAACCTTTAAGCCTGTTTGGACGCGCAAAGACAAGCTGGTGCAAACGGCTAAAAACCGTGTCAAAATTAACGACGAAGGATACGAGGCGATGTCGTTTATGCGGATGGAGTTTGAGTGGGCCGGCCGGCCTGGCGTGTTCTATAATGTCCACCTGCGCACCTTTGGTTCAAAGAAGCCCTGGCTCGAAGAAAACATGAGCCCGATGAGTCCGCGTTTCTGGTTGTTTTATTTCAGGCAATACCGGGAAGCGTTTGAGTACAGGGCCTGGGAAGCTGCCCGTATCAAGCAGATGCTGAATGAAGAACAGGTGCCTGTCATTCTTGCGGGCGATTTTAACAGCACCCCGCACAACTGGGCATTCAACCATTTACAGGAGGGGTTGCAAGATGTACATGCCCACCGCGGCACCCTCTTCGAAACATCTTATCATGTACGCTTTCCATTGGCCAAAATTGACCACATCCTGGTTTCACCACACTGGGAAGTATACAGCGCCAACATACCGCCATTGGATTATTCTGACCATCGTCCGCTCATTGCTGAGATTGGTTGGGCAGATCCCGCTGTAGCTGCTGATGATTTGCCTTAGCTAGCGCAACTTGTGGTAGAAAGGAAGCGTTAGTACGGGTGCTATCGCGTCCCACTTGAAGCGTACCGGGACACTGTTTGTTAATTCCCTGTGTGGGATGTTGGATTACTGGTTATTTGACGATATTGCCGGGTATCTGTTTGTGAAATCAATTCGCAGGTATGCCGGCTTAAAACCAGTCGCAACACCTTCACGTTACTCCACTACGTTATTCCTAGCAGACTAGCAAGAGCTGCGTAAGACTATCAGTTATAAATAAAATGGAAAGACCGCGTCGATATTCACGTCCCGTTCAGGTTGGTAATGTTCAGGTTGGCGGCGGAGCCCCGGTATCTGTTCAGTCCATGACCGTCTCGAAAACGCATGACGTAGAAACATGCCTTTCGGAAATTGAAGGACTTGCCGCGGCAGGTGCTGATATCGTGCGCGTTGCTGTACCGCGCCCGGAAGATGCAGATGCGTTAAAAGATATTGTCGACGGGGCAAGTGTACCCATCGTTGCAGACATCCATTTTAATTATCAATACGCGCTTAAGGCCATCGAGGCCGGCATTGCCAAAGTGCGCATCAATCCAGGCAACATTGGTAAGCCCGAGTGGGAGCGCGAAGTATTGCTTGCGGCGAAAGAAGCGGGTATTCCTATTCGTATTGGTGTGAACTCAGGATCGCTGGAACGGGATATCCTCGATAAATACGGGTATCCCCAGCCAGAGGCGCTTTATGAAAGCGCCATGCGTCACATCGAGATTTGTGCCGCAAACGGCTTTGAAGACCTGATTATCTCTGTAAAACACTCCGACGTGTTTTTCATGATTCAGGCGTACAAATTGCTGGCTGAGCGGACCGACTTCCCCTTGCATCTTGGCGTTACAGAATCGGGTACGATTAGCTCTGGTACCATCAAAAGCTCAATTGGCATTGGTGCATTGCTTGCTGAAGGAATTGGCGATACCATTCGCGTATCGTTGACAGCCGAATCTGTGAATGAGGTTGAGGTTGCCCATCAAATCCTCAAGTCTTTGCGTCTTGGCCGGCCAGGTGTTAACATTATTGCCTGTCCAACGTGCGGCCGGCTTGAAGTTGACCTCTTCAAAATTGCTGAAGATGTCGAGCAGGCGGTTAAAGCTCGAAAATTTGAAAAAGACCTCAATGTGGCTTTGATGGGATGCGCTGTAAATGGCCCCGGTGAAGCTGCTGGCGCAGACCTGGGTGTAGCTTGCGGTCGTGGCCGCGCCCATCTGTTCAAAAAAGGCAAAATTGTCAAAACCATTGACGAAGACAAGATTGTGGAGACCATTCTCGACGCTATCGAAAACTGGGAAGACGAGGAAGTGCAGGTCTAACGATTTTGCAGTCTTTGGCTTACTTGCCTTTGCTGGTTGGTTGTTGATTGCTTTGGGGTGTCTTACACAGACAACTGCCGCGCAATCTGCCACAAAAATAGCCCCACCTGACGGAGCTGCTGGCGATCAATTTGGTGTCTCCATCGCACAGAGTGGTTCAACACTTCTTGTTGGTGCAAACACCCACGATGCTGCTGCTGAAGACGCCGGCGCTGTGTATTTTTATGAGCAATTGGGTGGGGAATGGACGTTTGCGCAAAAAGTAACGCCTCCTGAAGGAGCTGTTGCTGATGGCTTTGGCTTCGCGCTCGACATCGAGGGCAATGTTGCCGTGATCGGCGCATTGGGGGACGATGAACAAGCAGATAACGCCGGCGCTGTTTACGTGTATGTACGTAGCAACGACGGGTGGCAATTCTTACAGAAACTTACAGCCGATGATGCCGCGGCCAATGATGCGTTTGGGTATGCAATTGCATTAACTACCCCGTATCTCATTATCGGCGCGCGCGGTGCTGACGATCTGGGCAACAGCTCGGGGGCTGCATACATTTTTCAGCAGTCGGATGGTTTGTGGTTTCAGCTACCCAAATTGACCGCGGGTGATGGTACGAGCGGTGACTTCTTCGGTACCGCAGTCGATATCAATAGCAGGTTTGCAGTTGTGGGAGCAGCACTCGCTGATGGGGATGTGGCCGGCTCGGGTGCTGTTTATGTGTTCGAGAATCGTGGCGTGTTATGGCTGCCATATGCAAAACTGCAAGCTAGTGATGGGGCATTTTTGGATCAGTTTGGTGCGGCTGTTTCATTGGGAGATGCTCACATTCTCGTTGGTGCTCGCGCCCACGATACACAGGCTGTTGACGCCGGTGCAGCTTACCTATTTAGGGGGGAGAACCGCAGTTTTGTTGAGATCGAAAAATTACAGGCAGCTGATGCATCTGCAAATTCCTTTTTTGGTGATGCTGTAAAAGTGTCGCGTTCTGAAACGCTGTTTGCGCTTGTTGGTGCACCGGGCAACGATGCGGTTGGTACGGAGGCAGGAGCCGGGTATGTGTTTGAGTTGTTGGGGGAGTCCTGGGAGCAGGCTGGCCAATTGCTACCTTCAGATAATTTATCTGGTAGTGAAATGGGCAACGCAATAGATGTAGCTGGAAGTCATGCTTTTGTGGGAAGCTGGCGCGATGGCAGCAATGGTATTGATACCGGTACCGTATCTGTGTTTGATCTCCAGTCCGTACTGACCAGCACTTCTCCGCTGTTGCCAACACAAACACACGCTGTCTCACTCCGTGCTCCCTACCCTAATCCTTTTTATGAGGCGGTAGTTTTTGCCGGTGAACTGGAAAGCGTTGCCGGTTTGTCGGCAAGTATTTACGATGTGCGTGGGCGTAGCGTTGTAAATCTCTTGTCTGAAGCCACGCAACCCGCCGGCTATTTTGAAGTCAGCTGGGATGGTCGGGATGATGCAGGCCGCCATCAGCCTGCCGGCCTGTATTTCCTGGTGCTGACAACGGCAGATACCCGGAGTGTTTCGCCCGTGATAAAAGCGTACTGAAGAATGGAGATGGTTTCGATTATCGAATTTAGAATGCCAATTGATACGGTATAGGAACGATGCAATCGCCATAGCTATCCCCCCAACATCCATCAACATTCAAAAGCTGATTCGTCTTTTGTGGACGAGTTGGATGGATTTTCTGTAACCCTTGCCCCGTACGAGACAGCGGTGTTCATTGCAAACAATGGTGAACCTGTAGATTTTGAACTGCCTGAGTTACCTTCGCTGCCTTTTGGGGCTGTCTATGTCGGTTCTGAAGATGTGGTAGCAGATGACATCACCTTTGGGTTGGATCCGAACTATCCCAATCCATTTGCGCTAACAACGACAATACCGTATGCCATTGACACCTCCGGAAATGTGCGCTTGGAGATTTTTGATCTGCTTGGCCGGCGCGTAAAAACACTGGTTGATGAAAACAAATTGGCCGGCCGTTATCAAGCCACTTGGCGCCCGAAAGCCGTTGCTCCGGGCGTGTACTTTGCCCGCCTCACGACGGGGCGACAAATAGCCACGAAGCAACTGGTGCTGACCCGGTAAAGATTGTAGCAACATATTAAGGAGAAACGCAGAGCGGTGCCTCAATGGGGCACCGCTCATTTACTGTTGACTAATGACCAATTGCCTTTTAACATGTGATGCAATCATTAACGTGTATAGAAGAGAAAACGAAGGCAAACTATGAGTGCGTCAAGGCGGTCTTTCATAAAAACGTCCATGTTAGGTGTATCTGTTGCTAGTGGTATAGCAGAAAAACATTGGGCAGATGAATCAAAAGCGATCATGAAACCGAAAGCATTGGCAGCAGGGGATACGATTGGACTGGTTAGTCCAGCGGGTATCACTTACGAGACGGTACGGCTTGACATTATAGAGGAGACGTTGGATGTGTTGGGCTTGAAGATGAAGCTTGGTGAACACGTCATGGACCGTTGGGGATACTTCGCCGGCACTGACGAGAACAGAGCAGCAGATCTGAATCGTATGTTTGCTGACGATGCGGTTGATGGTATTTTTGCGCTTCATGGTGGATGGGGAAGTGCGCGTGTGCTTGATCATCTAGACTATGACGTAATCCAGCAAAACCCCAAAGTCTTCCTTGGCTACAGCGATATCACGGCCTTGCTCCTCGCTATGTATGCACGAACGGGATTGGTGACGTTCCACGGGCCGAACGGCAATTCTATCTGGAATACTTTTTCAGCAGATTACCTGAAAGAACTTGTGTTTAATGGTGCGCAGGTGCGTTACAGCAATCCGGTCGATGAAGCAGATAGTCTTGCGCCGGTAGCATATAGAACGCGTACAATCCACGGAGGTAAAGCAAGTGGCCGGCTAGTAGGGGGGAATCTAACGGTATTAACCGCAATACTGGGCTCAAATGCGCTGCCAGACTGGGAGAATCATATCCTCTTTTTAGAAGACATTGGTGAAGCTGTCTATCGCGTAGATCGCATGATGACCCAATTAAAGCTCGCCGGCGTGCTCGATAAAATCAGTGGGTTTGTTTTTGGGGCCTGCACGGATTGCAAAGCTGATAGCGGATACAGTTCATTTACCTTGAACGAGGTTATCGATCAGCACATTAAGCCGCTTGGCATTCCTGCGTATACCGGAGCCATGATTGGCCACATAAAAAACAAGTTCACCATTCCTGTTGGTGTCTCAGCAGAAGTGGATGCCGACCGGGGGACAATCAGGCTCTTGGAGGCAGCCGTGATGTAATTTGAACGGTTTTTGACATGCGTCAATGCGCCGTGTACGTGCTCCCCGAAAAGGATGTATAAATAAAAAACAGGGTATGACACAGCCGTGACATACCCTGTTTTTATCTTGTAAATAGATCGAGTTCTTTGAAAGGTAATTAAAGGAAATCCGCCTCAGGTTATCAGGAAGAAGACGAATTACGTTTTGCGCGTGCCGTTTTCCGTTTGCGATAGATTTTCTGCTTACAGGAGTCTGAGCAGTAATCGCGTTGCCGGCCAGTTAGCATGTTTGGGCATTCTGGATTCTTACAAGGTACATCTTTGAGCTTCCTTGACGGCTTCCGTTTCTTTTTGGGTTTGGGTTTATCAACAACATCATCTGTAACCGATGTACGGGAACTTACAGAGCTTTTGATATCACTCCTGCCCGTTATTTTTTTACTTCAATGTGGTCTTTAAGCGACTGAGATTTATGGGTTGAGGTTGAAGCCGGCAGCTGTTTGGGCTGATCATACTTTCTGTTCAAGAATCTGAATCGCGGCTGTGCGTTCGCTTCTTTGATGGAGACGCCCACTTCTTCAAGCAGCAGTGGCATTTCTGTCATAGATGAGCGCTGCAGGGTAGACCGGGTGCGCCGGCTTTCCGATTCTTTCCAAAGTGCCGAGATCTTTTTGCGCATAACGTGCGAACGAAGCTTTCTACGGCTACGCTGCTCATCAAGCACCATACGACGGGCATCTAGTTTTTCTTTTTTCTCTTCTATTGCGGCAAGATAAGAGTACGCGGTTGTATCTCGTTCAGCCATCATAATAGGATCTACACTCTGTATCCAGAATGCAAAAAAGAACATGGCTGGCGCCGAACTGGGCAAAATCCACTGGTAGTAGATGGTCAGCCAGTCGCTCGCGGTGCCTGTTTGCGCCTGCGCGAGAATACCTGCCGTTGCATAGAACATGGCAAGCATGCCGGCATATTTTCCAATACGCAGCATTTTGCCAACTAGATGTCCGGCCTTCCAGTACTTGTAAATGGACCAAAGCATGAGCTCAACGCTCAAGATCCCTACAAGGACGAAGACGAAAAAAAGGCCGTTATCTGCCCGGTTCCAGGCATTAACGGCATTGTGTGCCCCCGAATAGAAAAGAAAGATGATGTGGATCCAGTCGAGCGCAGGCATTTCGCGCTTGTTGATGCTCGACCCGAACTTCTTTGCTTTCCCGTTCGGGGGCGGGGCGGTACGGAAGGCAGTTTTTACATGATTACCATTCGTACTGGTTGGAATTGCATTTAGTGTTTCTTGTGCCATTATCAATTCATAGAGCTACGATCAATTTAAAAAGAGATTGATCTCGGTGATTGACTGCCGTGAGGAATACCACCGAACATCCCCGTCTGAATGATTTATGACTGCTTCCAGCCGGCCCAGAATCCGAAATGAATCTGATTCGCTGACAGGAATGTGAATCGTGTCATAAATGGGGTTGCTCGGGACAAGGCGGAGGGCGCCAGCATCACGGTAAATGCGTTTCAGTGTTGTCTCACCGTTTACGATAACCGCTCCAATCTGTCCATCACGTACTTCAACGTTGCGCAGGAGCACGCAATCGCCGTTGTAAATTTCATCGCCGATCATCGAGTCACCGTCGACCTGAAAGGCAAACAGCTGATGTACGTTGCAAAGCTTGCCGGCAAACCGTACAAAACCCAACTCATCGTGAATGGCCTCACGCAGGTGACCTGCAGTAATGCTGCCCACGATGGCTACGTCTGTGTACGAATCCTGAGCGACCAACTTGTACCATCCCTGGTTATCTTTTAGCACATGTCCTTTCTGGTGCAATGCATCAAAAAGTTTGGAAAGGCCTTCAGATGTAACGCGATGGAAAAAGTCTTTAATCTCACGGGCAACAGAATCCCGTATGTCTTGCCCTTCCATGTCCTGCGAAAACCGCAGCCCATGATCTTGCAACAGTTTCAGAAGTGACTTCTCGTTTGGCGATAAATTGTGTTCGTTTTCCATGGTTGTTATTTAATAAGCCAAAATAGCAGTGCACACATTATATGTAATGTGACATGTGTAATATATGTGCTAATTACTCTCAAAGCAAGTTGTTATGTAGTTTTTTATTTAATTATCCGATGCAGTGCGCTGGACCGTACCTTTTCTGTTGCTTCCCTACCAGGAGCGCTCCCGCTATCTCTTACCCTTAAGCTCATGCTACTATGCGATTTACTGCTTTTGTATACATAGCCATTTTGATTTCTTTGGCAGGTGTGCAACCTGTGTTTGCTCAGGAGGAAGGCCGGCAAACAGAACACGTTTTTTTGATTACGCTCGATGGATTGCGCTGGCAAGAGTTGTTTTCTGGTGCAGATGAAGCCCTCGTGGGTAACAAAATATATGTGCGTGATCCAGAAGCGCTATCTCGGCAATTTTTTGTTGGCGATGCGGATCTGCGCCGGCGTACCCTAATGCCGTTCTTCTGGTCAGAGATTGCAACACATGGGCAACTTTACGGCAATCGGTCGCTTGATTGTGAGGTTGATCTAACAAATAATCAGGTGTTTTCCTATCCAGGATACAACGAGATTCTGACCGGTAAAGCGGATTCAGCGATCACCAGCAATGACAAAGTACCGAACAAGAATCGCACGGTATTGGAATTTGTGAATACCCAGCCAGCCTTTAAAGACCGGGTTGCTGCGTTCGCTTCATGGGATGTCTTTCCTTATATCATCAATGAAGAACGAAGTGGCGTGCCAGTGAATGCAGGGTTTGAATCAGCAGCACATGGTGCTTTGTCACCACGCGAGCAGTTTTTGAACACACTTCAGGCAGAGATTCCCAGTCCCTGGGCAACCGTGCGGCTCGATGCGTTCACCCATCATTATGCGCTTGAATACATTCGAAAATACCACCCTCGATTGGTGTACATCGCCTACGGCGAAACCGATGATTTTGCGCACGATGGAGCCTATGACCATTACCTGCACTCTGCACTGCAAACCGATACATTTATTGCCGCACTATGGGCGTATGTTCAGGCAGATCCGGTTTATCGCGATAAAACAACCTTTGTTATCACTACCGATCATGGTAGAGGCACGTTTCCGCTGGATACCTGGCGGAGCCATGGGACGGATATCAGGGGTGCTGAGCAGATCTGGATGGCTTTTCTGGGGCCGGATACCCCGCCGGCAGGGGAGGTAGATGGGTGCAAACTCTACCAGAATCAGATTGCAAGTACCGTAGCACAGTTTTTAGGGCTGGATTTTCTTGCTGCCCAACCCGCGGGCGCTGTGGTAGAGGCGGCCTTTAAATAATTCAAAGGAGCCAGTGTTACCTGCTGCAAGTGTTGCCTGTGTTCAGTATTCTTGTGGATGCTCAACCCATCCACCTGTTCGATCCCATGAAACGCTATTGTTCTGCCCTGCTTGTCTGTATCGTTGGCTCTTTTCTTGCTGTCTTCCCTGTTCTTGCGCAGGAAAACGATACAGCGCGACCGCCTAATATTGTCTGGATTGTTGCAGAAGACCTGGGGCCCTACATCCCTGCGTTTGGTGACTCAACCATAGAAACACCAAATCTGAGCCGGCTTGCCGCTGAAGGGGTGCGTTACACGCACGTGTTTTCGCCCTCGGGGGTTTGTGCGCCTTCTCGTGCTGCGCTTGCCACCGGCATGTATCAAAATGCTATTGGTGCTCAGCATATGCGGACGGGCGGGAACGCCAAGTTTTTGCCCGAAGGTGTGGTGCCTTATGAAGCCCTACCCGCTGCCGGCGTGAAAATGCACAGCGAATACATGCGGATGCTGGGCTACTATGCGACAAATAATGCCAAAGAAGATTACCAGTTTAAAAAGACGCTGACCGCCTGGGATGAATCAAGCAACAACGCACATTGGAAGCATCGTCCCGACCCGGATCAGCCTTTCTTTGCCATTTTTAATCTGGGCGTAACCCACGAGTCTCAAATCTGGGCGAGAGCGGAAGATTCGTTGTGGGTGGATGCTGACCTGGATGTGCCGATTCCTCCCTATTACCCGGACACGGATGTTGTGCGGACGGATATCCGGCGTATGTATTCCAATATCAAGATCATGGATCAGCAAGTGGGTGGGATATTGGCGGAGTTGGAAGCTGCCGGCGAACTGGAGAATACCGTGATTTTCTGGTACGCTGATCATGGTGGTCCCCTGCCTCGTATGAAGCGACTGCTTTATGATTCAGGGATGCGCGTGCCTATTGATCATCCGTTTTCCCAACCAGGTGCGGGCCGGCGAAGTAGACGACCAGTTGATCAGCTTTATCGACTTCAAACCGACCATTTTATCACTGGCCGGGATGGAGCCGCCGGCTTATCTTGAAGGGCAGGGACAGGCTTTTCTTGGCCCTTACAAAGCAGAGACGCCACGGTCGTACGTGCATGGTGCCGGTGATCGTTTTGACGGTAAATATGATTTGATTCGGGCCGTGCGCGACAAACGATTTAAATACCTCCGCAACCATATGCCGGAGCGTGGTTTTTACCTACCTGTAGCGTATCGTGAACAAATGCCATTGATGCAAGAGCTGTTGCGGATGCGCGACGAGGGGACACTCAATGAAATCCAAATGCAATGGTTCAGGCCGGCAAAACCATTGGAAGAATTGTTCGATACGGTCAACGACCCGCATGAAATCAACAACCTCGCTGCTGATCCGGCGTACGTGGCAAAGCTGGCGGAGCTACGCCAGGAGCATGATCGCTGGATCGCCGCCATAGATGACAATGGGATGGTGCCTGAACACGAGCATATTGCCCGTGTTTGGCCAAATGGTATCCAGCCGGTAACAGCCACCCCAAGGGCGATTCGCCAGGGGACTGAAATTATGCTGCGTACCCCTACACTTGGTGCATCCATTGGATACCAGGTTGTAAAACGCGGCGAGGAGCCAGGAGATCACTGGATGGTGTACACAAGACCTGTTACGTTGCAGCGAGGGGAAGAGCTTGTTGCTATAGCAGACCATATAGGTTTTGTACCCAGCGAAGTGGTCCGGATTAAGTAGGCTTTGTCTGAAAAATCCCAAATTAGCAGAGACAAAGCCGTATCCTGAGCGAATGCGAAGGATCTGACAAAGCAGAACTGAATTTTCAGGCAAACCCTATTGCATTGAGACCTGTCGTTTAGTGTTATGCATACTTCACGTGTCCATGAATTTATTGCGCCGTTGTTGAAGTCTGATACGGGCTTTTTAAAGCAACACTATGCCCCGGTACCGGCCGAGATTGCTGATGCCATTATCGAAACCGGTAGCCGGCGTGTAATTGTGCAGCTTAAAGGTAAAACCATTCGCCGCGCTGTGCAGAACAACAAAGATGGGATGTACTTCATTTTCTTTGGCATTGCCTTGCTCAAAGAACTTGGGATTGTACCTGGCGATGAGCTGGTGCTTACTGTCGAGCCCGATCCTGATCCTGATTATGTTGAATTGGGGGAAGAGTTTGAAGAAGTACTTGCCATGGATGAAGACGCAGCAGCACGCTTTTTCTCGTTTACACCCGGCAAACGGCGCGGCCTGGCCCACCATGTAAACAGCGCCAAGCGGGAAGAAACGCGGATCAAGCGGGCGCTCGAAATTGCGCACAAGGTGAAAACCTTCACGCTTTACGATGACTTGCGGAAACGCGCTAGCGATGAGGATAACGCGTAGTTGGATAGAAAATTATTGACCATTAGAGTTTCTTATATGAACGCGAATAGCAAATTGGCCGGCGTTTTGTATGCCAGCCTTGTCCTGCTCCTCGCTGCCTGTAATGGTGGCCCGACGAATAGTGAAAAGCCCGTTTCCAACAGCCCGTCGTCACCAGCATGGGCAGCTGATGCGGTATTCTATCAGATTTTCCCCACGCGTTTTCGGAACGGGGATCCAACAAATGACCCGGATCGCGAGTCGCTCGAATATCCGGAAAATGTACCGGATTCGTGGCGGATTTCCCCATGGACGGGCGACTGGTATGCGCGCGATGCCTGGGAAATTGAGCGAGGAGATGACTTCTATGAAGATGGTGTATTCGACCGCAGGTATGGCGGCGACTTGCAAGGGGTAATCGATAAACTCGATTATCTCAAGACGCTAGGGATCAACACGCTGTACTTTAATCCCGTGTTTTACGCGCGCTCCTTGCACAAATACGACGGCAACACGTTTCACCACATCGATCCACACTTTGGCCCAGACCCGGCCGGCGATTTTGCACTCATGGCGCAAGAGACGAGCGACCCTGAAACCTGGCACATGACGGCTGCAGATCAGCTCTTCTTTGATCTTGTGGCTGGCGCCCATGCTCGCGACATGCGGGTCATCATCGATGGCGTGTGGAATCACACCGGTCGCGATTTCTTTGCGTTCGACGACATCAGAAGAAACCAGGAGGCCTCACCATACAAAGACTGGTATATCATCCAGTCTTTCGACGACCCGAACACGCCAGAAAATGAGTTTGCTTATGAGGGCTGGTGGGGCGTTGAGACACTGCCGCTGTTTGCCGACACACCCGATAGCACGGATCTTCATCCGGGTCCCAAGCAGTATGTTTTTGATGCAACGAGTCGCTGGATGGACCCGAATGGCGATGGTGATCCAGCGGATGGCATCGATGGCTGGCGACTGGATGTTGCTCCGGATGTGCCAATAAAGTTCTGGGCCGATTGGAACGCGCATGTAAGGACACTAAATCCGGACGCCTATACCGTTTCCGAGGTATGGCACGAAGCCAGCGATTTCTTGCAGGAAGGTGGATTCTCTGCAACCATGAATTACCATGCCTTTGCGTTTCCCGTAAAAGGATTTCTGATCGACAACCTGCTCTCTGCCTCAGAATTTATGCAGCTGATCGATGATCGCCGGCAGGAGTTTCCCGTGCCCATGCAGTTTGCCATGCAAAACCTGATCGATTCACACGATACGGATCGGTTGGCATCGATGATTGTAAACGCAAAGCCGCAGTACGCCATTCCCGAGCGCTATGATTACGACCACGACGTATCGCCGCGCTGGTACGAGTCCGTACGATGTGCGCAAACCCAACGAAGCAAGAGCGCGACATTCAGAAACTGGTGGCCTTGATGCAGATGACCACGTTGGGTGCTCCGATGATCTACTACGGCACCGAAGCCGGCATGTGGGGCGCGGATGATCCCGATGACCGCATGCCGATGGTTTGGGAAGAGATGACGTACGCCGACCAGGAAGCTGAACCGCGCAATCGGCCACGTAATACGGATGCCGTAGGGTTTGATGCAGATATTTTTGCGTTCTACAAGGCCGTCATTGCGTTGCGCCAACGTCATGATGTGCTAAGGTATGGTAGCCAGGTAACAGCACTCGCTGATGATGAGGCAAATAGCTTTGCATTCACCCGTACGTGGCAGGATAACGTGTATGTTGTGGCGATGAATCGTAGCGATACGGCGCAGGAACTGGATGTGTCGGGAGTGGAAGCGTTAGCCGGCAAGTCAATGGCTATTGTCTTTACAACAAAGGCCATAGGAGAAGAGCCTGTCGTCGCAGACAATCGGTTGATGCTACCGCCACTCGCTGGCGTTGTGCTCGAGGTAGAGCGCGAGTGAAAAGGTGTGTTGATGTCTTTTGGTAGAGTAACTGGTACTAAAGTGAGTGACGGTTGAAAATATACCGCTCATTTATTGATTTGCCGGACAGGATATCCAGTGCATTTTGTACTGAAAGCGTGCACATCTCTGCGTACGTGGTTTGGGTCAGGCTTGCGCTGTGCGGCGTAACGAGCACATTATCCAGTTGCAGCAGCGGGTAGCCGGCTGGCGGCGTGCCCACCTCAAGTACGTCGCTGCCAAATCCGGATAACCATCCCTCTTGTAGTGCCAGCAACAGGTCATCGTCTTTGATGAGCCCACCGCGCGCTGTGTTGATCAGCACAGGATGATTTTTGGCGCGCTGCAATACATCTTTCGAAAAAAGCTGACGCGTGCTATCCAGCAAAGGCAGGTGGATGCTGATGACCTGCGAAGTTTCAATCAGCGTATCAAACGAAACCTGGGTAAACGGACTGTCGATCTCCGCCACATCCCAGAATTGCACATCCATACCAAATGCATCAGCCAGTTTTGCAACGCGCTGGCCGATGTTGCCAAAGCCGGCAATACCGAGGCGCTTGCCGCGCAGGTCATCGCCATCATACGACGTGCGATACATCCAATTGCCGGCTTTCACTTCTTGCGTTGCCACAGTCATTTTTCGCTGCAGCATGAGCATGAGTGAAAGGGCGTGCTCTGCCACGGTGGCGGCGTTAACGCCTGGCGCATTGACCACCTTGATCCCGCGCGAGGAGGCATGCGCAACGTCGATGTTGTCCAGTCCCACGCCGCATCGGGCAATCAACTGGAGGCCGTTGCAAGCGTCGATGAGAGCGGCATTTACCTTTCCTTTACCACGGGTGACGATGGCGTGAATGGGACGGCCTTCGATGTGCGATTCGCCGCTGTCGGGCGTGGCCGCAAAAATGACATTGCTGTTCGACCGTAGCAACGAATCAGCCGGCGTTGCTACGGTTTCGAGAAGCAGTACGTTTGGGGTGGATTCACTCGCCATGGTGTAACGTTGCGTTTTCGCTTTTGTAGCCTCTGAAATCGTTACGTCCTGATACGTAGATGCCTTCTTTGTACAACTCGTCTTCAAAAATAGCCGGGTCGATCTCCTCCTCTTTGCTTGATACAATTTCAACCAGGTTGCCGGCAGGGTCGCGGATGAACATCTGCATCGCGCCGTCTGGTAGCCGCCGTACGCGACCCCATGGCTTGATGTCGATAATGCCCAGCTCTTTGCTGCGATGGAAGATGTGGTTGAAGTCGGGTGTGTTTAACGCCACATGCGCCCGGAACGATGTTGCATCTTCCCATTCTGAAAGGTGCAACTGCTGCGTGTCATTGATTTTGAAAAAGGCTGTCGGATAATCGAACAAAAAAGCAGCCAGGGGTTCGAGACCCAACTCATGCTCGTAAAAACGCGCGGTTTCTTCGAGGTTGTCAACAATCAGCGTAATGTGATTAATGCTGGTGATTTTTTTAGACATGGCAAAACCTGTTTTTAGTGGCGAGTAGATTTTGTGATTCCAGTATGGATAGGGCTAAGGGTGTTTGGCGTACTTTTCGACAAAATCCCAATTAAGGGTCAAGCCGAGGCCTGGTCGTACTGGGGCGCGAACGGTCCCGTCTTGTACATCGGGGGGCTCATTGCAAAGCTCGTACATCAACGGGTTGCCGCCGAGGGAGAACTCGATGAGTACAGCGCTGGCGGAGGCAAAAGCAAGGTGCACGCCGGCCATAAATGAAATCGCTGATCCCCAGCAGTGGGGTGCGAGTTCCAGTTGATACGTGCTGGCAAGTGCACTGATTTTAATGCCTTCCGTGATGCCGCCCACAATGGCTGCATCGGGTTGCAATACATCAGCAGCGCCTGTTTCGATCAACTCTTTGAAATCGAATCGGGTAAATTCACTTTCGCCGGCTGCGATGGGAGTATGCGTGTAGTCGCGTACACTCGCACAACCATGTTTGTTATCCGGACTCACAGGCTCTTCCATCCAGTACAAATTGTACGGCTCGATGGCTTTGCAGAACCGCCGTGCTTCGGGTACGCTGAAAGTACCATGGGCGTCAGCCATAATTTTTATATCATCGCCCAGGGCCTTGCGCGCAGCAGCAACCCGCTTAATGCTTGCATCGACCGTGTCGTCCATGACGCCCACGCGCATTTTGACAGCGCATCGAATCCTTTATCGCAGTAGCCTTTGAGTTGATCGCCAATAGCGCATCTTTGCATCTGCCCAGCCGCCGCTGGCGTACGCAGGCATGGTTGGCCGGCAGGCGCCACCCAGTAACGATACTACGGGAGCGTCGAGGTATTGACCTTTCAAATCCCACAACGCCATATCGATGCCGCTCATGGCTGAAATCGTAGTGCCCCGATTGCCCAGGATCGGGAAGCCACGCCCCCGTGCCAGTGCGTAGTGATCACGCGAGCCGCTGTAGAGCCGCTCCCAAATCTCCGTTATGTTGTGAATGTCTTTGCCAATCAGGTGGGGCTTGAGTTCATGCTCGATACAGGCCACGATGGAGGCGCAAACGCCTGTAGCGCCAACGGCAGCTTTGGCTTCGCCGAGGCCTTTGCGCCCATCTTCAGTAGTAACAACAACCAGGCACATGTCGAACTGGGAAAGATGCCCGTAATCAGACCGCCACTGGCGGTTGGCGGGAATAGGGACGCTTAGCCAGTACGACGCTACATCTGCTATTTTCATAAGAGGGGGCGGATCGTATCGATGGATTTTTTGGTGAGGAACGTGTAGAACTCTTCCGTAACAGCGGCACTGCCGTGGTCTTCCAGGAATTTCTTCTGCTCATCCGACAGCCCTTCCGGGTTGGTGTCGATGCTACCCGGGTGCGGGTTTGCCGGCGTACGGTCAACAGGCGCTGCAAATTCAACGGAAACTGGCCCATCGTATCCTGTGCTCTTGAGCGTGTCAATTACCTTTTTCCAGTCGAGCGTGCCCATGCCCGGTGCTTTGCGGTTGTTGTCGGCGATGTGGAAGTTCACAATTCGGTCACCGGCGCGCGTGATGGCATCGTAGTAATTTTCTTCCTCGATATTCATGTGGAAGATGTCGAGGCATACGCCACAGTTGGGGCCCACCTCTTTTGCGAGGGCAAGCGCCTGGTCTGCACGGTTGATGAAGTAGGTCTCAAACCGGTTGATGGGCTCGATGCCGATTTTGATGCCGGCTGCTTCCGAGTGCTCATAGCACGCTTGTAGCGTCTCGATGGCCCATTGCCATTCCTGTTCGGGTGTACCGTCAGGAATGATTTTGCCCACCGTACCGGGTACCACGGAGACCATCTGTCCCCCCAACTCTTTCACCATCGTGATGATGTCCTTGACGTACTGCACCGACATGGCACGCTGTGCTTCGTCTTTGGCGAGCAGATTCCGCTGTTCAAGCATAAGCGTTACCGAGCCAAAGCAGGCGATGTTGTACTTCTTGAGCAGTGCGTTGACTTCTTTGGTATCATACATACCTGGTTCGCCCTGGATTTCTATATAATCATATCCAAGTTTTGATATCCGTGCGAGTGTAGTCTCTAGCGACTCAGCCCGCATCCAGTTGTGGATGGCTACTTTCATAACGCGTTTGGTTGATGTGGTGTGTACATGTGCTGGTTTCATTTGAAAATACAAGATTACAATTAATATGCGAGTGGGGGAATCAACTTTTTCCGGCATTCCTTTTTACCAGAATATTAGCTATCCATTTTTACCTCGCTGTGCATATCTTATGCAGCAGACCATTCAGGGAAAGAAGTATGTATCCAGTAGTCCGATGTACAGCCGGCGTTGCCCGGAAGCGCTTTGTTTTCATCTGCTTGATGAGCGTGCTGTTTCTGGCGGGATGCCAGCCTGAAGATGATCGCGTACGCATCCGCATCTGGCACCAGAAAAATGATGCGGAGCGCGATTTTTTCAACGAAGCCATCGCAGCCTACAATGAAGCGCATCCCGATCGCTATGTAGAGGCACTCTATAAAGAGACGGAAGAGCTGCGCAACCTGTTTATTGTGGCTTCGGTTGGCGGTAAGGGACCCGAATTGGTGTATGGGCCGGCTGATAACCTCTCTATTTTTGCCCTCACAGAGTCGATCCAACCAATCGATGAGATTCTTTCGGCAGACTACCTGGCGCAATTCAATGCTGATGGCGTGATTTCCTGGCGCGACAAGCCGTGGATGATTGCAGACCAGGTGGGTAACCACCTGACCTTTGTCTATAACAGGGAAATGATGCCAGAGCCGCCGGCAACAACCGATGAAATGATCGAAATGCTGCAGGCGCTCACCAAAGACGTCGATGGCGATGGTAAAATCGACCAGTACGGATTAACCTGGAATTATGTGGAGCCCTTTTTCTTCATGCCTTTCCTGACGGGCTACGGGGGATGGGTGATGGATGAAGCCGGCAATCCGACGCTCGATAACGAAGCGACCGTCAATGCCATCCAGTTTATTCTTGATCTACGCGATAAATACCAGGTGATTCCTCGCGAAAGCGATTACAATATTGCGGAGACGCTGTTTAAAGAGCGCCGCGCAGCCGCTATTATTAACGGCCCCTGGGCCTGGGCCGGCTACGGAGATGCCGGCATTGACTACGGCCTCGCGCGCTTGCCGATAATGTCTGCCACAGGAAACTGGACTGCGCCGCTTGTCGCTTCGAAGGGCTATTCGGTGAACGTAAATGTATCCGACGAGCAAATGCCTTATGTTCGGGATGTGCTGCATTTTTTGACCAATGCAGAGATGCAGGCCGACATGGCGCGCAACATCGCATCGATTCCAACCATCGATACCGTGCGGCAGGACTCTGTTATCCAGGCCAGCGTGGTGCTGCGATCTTCGCTACACCAGGTTGAGGTTGGACTGCCGATGCCTATTGAGCCGCAGATGCGGCAGATTTGGGATGGCATGCGCGGTCCCTATCAGCTAATTATGAACGGTGCAAGCACTGCAGAAGAAGGTGCCCGGTTGATGCAGGAGGAAGTTGAGAAGCGGATTGCGGATACATTTCTGTAGGCCGGCACGTTAAGGTTTTACGAGAGAAACGAAACGCCATATGGCAGCAAACCAAAAAGATCGCCTGTTTTTGATGGCCCTGCTTGGGCCCACGATCTTGATTATGCTCGTTGTGGTTGCCTACCCCTTCTTTGAGAATGTGCGGATCTCGCTCTCGAACATGAACATCTATCATATTCGAGATTGGGAAGTAATAGGTTTTCAGCAGTACGCTGCTGTGTTTGCTGAACCCCGGTTCTGGAATATTTTGATGAAGACGTTTATCTGGACCAGCGTGAACATCGTGTTTCACGTTTCCATTGGCGTTTTTCTGGCAGTGTTACTCCACCAAAAATTTGTCGCCGGCAAGCCGGCCTGGCGTATTTTGCTGATTTTGCCCTGGGCATTGCCGCAGTACATCACCGCGCTCACCTGGCGGGGCATGTTCAACTACGAGTTCGGAGCAATTAACCTTGTGTTGACGCGCTACCTGAATATGCCGGCCATCGAGTGGCTGACATCGCCTTTTGAGGCATTCCTTGCTGTGATTTTAACCAATGTATGGCTGGGCTTCCCGTTTATGATGGTGGTCGCGCTTGGTGCGTTGCAATCGGTGCCGGCTGAGTTGTATGAAGCCGCTGAAGTGGATGGGGCTTCCAAGTGGAGCCAGTTCTGGAACGTAACGGTGCCGTTGCTCAAGCCGGCAATGATTCCCGCCATCACGCTGGGCATGATTTGGACATTCAACAATATCAACGTGGTTTGGCTGGTCTCTAATGGCGGTGAGCCCAACGACCAGACGCACATTTTGGTGTCGTTTGTTTATGAGGCGGCCTTTTCGATGTATCGCTTCGGCTGGGCAGCAGCGCTATCGATGGTTATTTTTGTCATCCTGTTTACGTTCACGCAAATTTTCTTGAATCGCACGAAGGCCACAGAGTCCGTGTACTAGCCCTGTGATACAAAGCACAGTCACATGATTTTTGCTGAATTTATCGTAAGCCCGTGCAAGCAAACTTGATGATATAAAGCCAAAATAACTTTCAACTTTTAACCAGTAACTTTCAACTGCAAACACAGCAATCCGGCAGGATTGATGGGTTTGCAAATCGTTTCCTTGAATAAAAAATACTCGCTGTTTTGAAAGGGTTAGCTGGAAAAATTGGGACGTACCTCGTACTGGGATTTTTTGCGTTCCTGTCGATTTATCCCGTGACGCGCATTATTACTATTTCGCTGCGTCCTGGTGATCAGTTGTTATCGACATCGCTGGCTTTCATCCCGGAAGGTGCTTCGCTCGATAACTACCGCGAGCTTCTCTTTGAAACGGGATTTTTGCAGTGGTTGGGGAATTCTTTTTTTGTGTCGCTGGTGGTCACCGTTACCGGGGTAGCACTGGCTTCTACAGCCGGCTATGCATTATCCCGCTACCGATTTCGCGGGAAGAAGTCGATTTTGAGTGGTTTGCTGATTACGCAGATGTTTCCGGCTACGATGTTGCTATTGCCGATGTACGTGATGCTGATCAATTTACAGCTACTCAACACGTTTTTAGGGATTATCGTCATCTATACAGCGACGGCTTTGCCGTTTTGTGTGTGGCAGATGAAAGGGTACTACGATACCATCCCGATAGCATTGGAAGAGGCTGCGCAAATCGACGGGTGTTCACCCTGGCAGGCGTTTTACCAGGTAATTTTTCCGCTCGCTGCGCCGGCGCTGGTGATTACCGCCTTGTTCTCGTTTATGACGGCCTGGAACGAATACGTCGTTGCCAACGTGGTGCTGCAAGATTCTGAGATGTTTACCCTGCCGCTGGGATTGAAACTCTTCCAAAGCACACTGACCACACAGTGGGGCCTGTATGCGGCGGGTTCGCTGCTTGTGTCGATTCCGGTCGTTGCGCTTTTCCTGCTACTGAGTCGATATTTGATCTCAGGGCTAACCCTGGGAGCTGTAAAGGGATAAAAAACAAACTGTTGTCGTAATTTTAAATCGCTGTTGAGTTGCGAAAATTCTTCGGTTCTACATTCTTGTGTGACGATTTTAACGTACCTAGTTAGCCAGTCATCGTTACCTGATTCGGTGACGCGCAGCGCCTGCTGGTGCATCTGGAAGTTCGATTGTGCTTCCATTGCCTGTCAAACTTTTGGATTTGCAAGCTCGTAAGGGAGCCAAACCAATTGTGCCATTGGGCGTTCATTCCCGAAATGTGGCATTCACGTTATTGTAGTAGTAGCTATGCCAAAATCCAAGAATATTACCCAGCCTGCATACAAGGTCCTAGGCAAGTTCTGGACGCTGGCTAATATGCTGAGTCTTGCCCGGCTTGTTTTGGTGATCCCCATCACGTATCTGATCATCAAAGATGGATCTGTTGCCTGGATTTTGGGGCTCGTATTTGCTGCGCTTTGCACCGACTGGTTTGATGGCACGGTAGCGCGATGGTCCAAAACAGTTTCTGAGTGGGGCAAAGTGCTTGATCCCCTGGCAGATAAAATAGCTGCGGTCGCTGTTGTATGTGCGCTTACCATTCGGGGCAGTTTACCCCTGTGGTTTCTTGTGCTGCTGCTGGTACGCGATATCCTGATTGTATGGGGCAGTACACTGGCTACCCGTAAACTCCAGCGCGTCCTGATGAGCCTGTGGTGGGGGAAAGTTGCCGTCTTCATGCTGGCCCTTACGGTGCTCGGGGCGATACTGCGCGCCGATCCGCCAATTATGAACATGGCGATCTGGATTACCGCCGGCCTGTATGTCTACTCATTTGTCCTCTACGTATTCAGATACATGCGCTTGATGCGTGAGCCCGATGAAATAGAAGAAGACGCCGGCTCAGACGGCGCCAACGCAGAAATTGCTTATCCTCCCGTCAGTACCTCAGTCTAGCTGCTTGCACTTCTTTGGCAGAACGGACGTTTTACGCAATTGGTAAGACTTGGGATCAGAACCTAAACCCCTGAGTCAGGTATCAGAGGAATCGTTTTTTGTCCGCTTAATTGCGTAAATCAGGGTATAATGGGACTTTTTGATCGATTCAAAGCTAAAGAGCAGGAGCGCCTTGAAGAGGGGTTAGAGAAAACACGTACAAGTTTTCTGGGGAAGATTGGGCGGGCCATTCGTGGGAAAGATACCGTTGATGACGAGGTCCTTGATAACCTGGAAGAGGCACTTGTTACCAGCGATGTTGGTGTCAATACAACGCTTGAAGTGATCAAGCGCGTACAGGCGCGCGTTGCGCAGGATAAATACGTTTCTTCGAAAGAGTTGACCGGTATGATTCGCGCCGAAATTGCGGATCTGGTCATTGGCAACGAGGAGCACCGGCCGGCCGACTTTGATGCCCCTTTCCCGAATCGCCCCCATGTGATCATGGTTGTAGGGGTGAATGGGGTAGGGAAAACGACCAGTATTGGCAAAATGGCCCATCGCTACAAAATGGCGGGCAAAGATGTTGTGCTTGGAGCGGCTGATACGTTCCGCGCAGCTGCAACAGAGCAGTTGGAAATATGGGCGAATCGTGCTGATGTGCCGATTATTAAGCAGGGGCACGGTGCAGATCCGGCAGCCGTGGCTTTTGATACCATTGCATCTGCCAAGGGACGTAACAGCGAAGTTGCCCTCATTGATACAGCCGGCCGGCTCCATACCAAAGGCGGGTTGATGGACGAGTTGTCGAAAATCAAGCGCGTAATGGATCGCCAGGTCGATGGTGCACCGCATGAAGTCCTCCTCGTACTCGATGCTTCAACCGGACAGAATGCCATCCGGCAGGCTGAGGAATTTACCAAAAGCGTCGACGTAACGGGTCTCATTCTGACAAAGCTCGACGGTACGGCGAAAGGCGGGATTGTGATTGGCATCTCGCACGAATTCCAGATTCCGGTCAAGTATATCGGTGTTGGCGAGGGGATTGATGATTTGCAGATCTTTGATAGCCGGCGGTTTGTGAACGCACTGTTCGAGTAAGCAGGGTAAGCATATCTACCCTGAAAAAGGCCACAATTAGCTTGTATTGATGTGTATTTCGGCTTTGTCCCAAAAAAAATGCACTGATTTGCCTGTTAATATGTGTTAGCTTCCGACGAGATATTTACCTGAAAGGAGGGTGATATTGTAACGGTTGCTTAACAAAGCCATTCGCTTTCTTCCTCAGACCATTCATGTGCAAAATTCAACGGTCTGATGTGTAAGCGCTGTACTCTTTGTTCTAAGTGCTGATATTATCCTCGGTATCTCACTTTTTTAAGAGATGGCAAAATATTTGCAACTCTTAAACGTTAGGATGCCAAAGCGTTGTAACTACTTTGCCGGTGCGGAAGCACCGTGATTGATTTCGCCACCACAATGCTATTTTCAAGAAGTACAGTTGCATTGTTACTGTTGTGCTTGCTGTTTGCCGGCACACAACAGACGTACGCTCAACAGGACCCTGGAGGGTTTGCTGTTGATGTGGTGAGCGTACAGCACGAAGAGGCTCCAGATCAATCCCGCCTGGATATTTTTACTGCCATTCCACACGCCGGGCTACGATTTCTCAAAACAGGTGAAGCCTTTACCGCTCGATACGAAGTGACCGCTTCTGTGTTTGCTGTCGATGAAGACAACCGCAAACAGCAAATGGTCGAAAACCACGTTTGGGAAGACAATGTGAGCGTACTACAGTTTGGTAATACGCAGTCGAGTCAGCACATTGCGTATTCTACAAACGCTCTCACACTCGACCCTGGCGCATATCTTGTTGAAATCCGTCTGCAAGATCTTGCATCAGAAGAGGTATATCGCAAAGAATTGGTGACCGAAGTTCGGGATTTTACGGAGTCGGTCAGCCTGAGTGATCTAATCCTGGTCAATGGGTTTGATGTCCAGACACATACCATCTACCCGGTTGTCCAGGATCGCGTATTTATTAATACCGCGCCAGTTGTTCAGGATCGTTTGGTCGTCAATAACCCAAGTTTTAGCGTGTTTTACGAGCTCTATGCGGATGCGCCGCAGGCCGTAAACATCAAGCGCGAGGTGATTCGCACACCAAACAGTCGCGGCTTGCCCGTTTTGCGTTGGCTGTTCCGCCGCTGGCGAGCTGATGCTTCACAGGGAGAAATTTCGTTTAGCAACACACAGTCGCTCAATTTGGAAGCCGGCCGTAATCCAGTTGTGCTTAATATCCCGGTTGAAGGGTATGAGGCTGGTGAATATCTGGTCCGGGTGATTGCTGAAGATGCTGAAGGTAACCCGCTTGCTGCAGCTGAACGGGCGATTATGATGGATTGGGTGGATCAGGCTGAATACCAGGGACGCGATATAGATATGGCCATTGCGCAGCTTCGCTACATTGCCAAGCCAAAAGAATTGCGCAGCATCCGTGATGGCGATACCAAGCAAGAGCGGCGTGAACGATTTATTGCGTTCTGGGAAAAGCGCGACCCGACACCTGATACGCCCGCTAACGAGCGCATGGAAGAGTATTATTACCGGATCGACTTTGCAAACCGGCATTATACGGCCAACAGCAACAGCGGCTGGGAAACAGACCGTGGACACACGCTTGTTCTCTACGGTGAGCCGGATGCCGTAGATAGCAACAGCGCAGATCAGTCGTTTCGGCAGCCCTATGAAGTGTGGCACTACAAACGCATCGGTCGGAGCTTCTTCTTCCTGGACAAAAACGGCACAGGCAATTTTAAGCTAATGGTGCCAACCTGGAATGCTCGCTCTGCGATTCGATAGGCTGTTCAGCGCGCGTAAACAAGACAACATTACATGACAAAAGGTGCCCGGGATTGAACCGTTGGGCACCTTATCTGTTTTTGCGCATTCTTGCTTTTTTGACGTTATAGTTTTGAGCCCCCTGCTGTTGCAACGCGTGCGGGGATTAACATGAGATAGCTACGTGTCACCAAGGATTATTTTTATGGGTACAGCCGGATTTGCTGTGCCGTCACTGGAGCGGTTGGTTGAAGCCGGCTTCAAGCCTGTAGCCGTTGTTACAGGACCAGATCGCCGGCGAGGTAGAGGGCAGAAAATGAGTTTCACGCCTGTTAAAACAGCAGCGGTTGATGCAGGTATTGATACAATTCTGCAGCCCGAAAACGTCAAAGACCCCGCATTTGCCGAGGCTGTTGTAGCATTGGAGCCCGATATCATTGTGGTTGTTGCCTTTCGGATTTTGCCGCCAGCCGTATATACCGCCGCTAAAAAGGGCGCATTTAACCTGCATGGTTCCGTTTTGCCCCGGTACCGTGGCGCGGCGCCGATAAATAGAGCCGTTATGGCCGGTGATGACCGAACAGGGGTTACCACATTTTTCCTGGAAAAGAAGGTAGATACCGGCAACATGATCCTGCAGCGAGGCATGCCCATTGGACCGGATGAAACAGCCGGCGAAGTGCATGATCGCATGATGATTCTGGGCGCTGAGGCTGTACTGGATACGGTACAAATGATCGAAGCAGGTGACGTGTCCACGTTTACGCAAGATGATACACTTGCCACGCGGGCTCCTAAAATTTTTAAAGAAGACTGCAACATAGACTGGACGTTGTCAGCAGGTGATGTGCATAATCACGTACGCGGTCTCTCACCTTATCCTGGAGCCTGGACCACGCACGGTGCGCACATGCTAAAAGTTTTTAAAACAAAGCCTGTCGCCGGCCAGGGGAAGCCCGGAGAGATTTTGAAAACAGACAATGCCCTTGTTGTAGCCTGCGGGGAGGGAGCGGTTGAGTTGTTGCAGGTGCAGGCGGAAGGCCGCAAGCGGCTTGCCACTGCTGACTTTTTGAGAGGATATCAGGTCGAAAAAGGGGACTTGCTTGTGTAGATTGCTCGGATTCGGCAGCGTCTGTATGCTATCGCTAAATAGGCTTTGCCAAAAAACACAACATTAACAGAGTAAAAGCTGTGTCCTGGGCGAATGCCAAGGAATTGAAACAGTAGGACTTAACGTTCAGACACGGCCTGGTAATTAACATGACGGACGCTGATTCAAAAGGCCCCCAGCCCACAGGTTCGGCGCATATTTTCTCTCAAAAAGGCGCTGCACTGCGTATTTTGGGTGTTACCGACGTGGCAACGCCGGAGGCATTGCACGCCGTTGCAAAAGGATTGCTTGTCCGTCAGTTTGGGGAAGTAGGTGTTGAGAAAACATCCGACGGATTTGCTTTTGGCGGCATCGGATTGCTTGCACAGCACAGTAGTTATTACGATGGATTTGCAATTGTGCGAAGTTTGGCGCAATTGGTTACCGTCGTTATCCGTCCGTCTACGGCCCGTGAATCGCAAATTGTTAGCGCGGCCTGGATACCCGGGGAAGATGAGGTACTGATAGACGAGGATAAAGGGCCGACGGGATGGCGGCGTGTCGTGGAAAATGTCCTGCAAAAATATGCGCCGGTAGATACTTTTTGGGACGTTGCTATCGTTAGTTCGATACCTGCAGGATGTTATGAGGCATTTTTGTCGGCGCTTGCTGTTGCTATAGCTAAAGCAATTTATGCAGCACAGCACAAAAGTCTGCCTGATGATCTTGTTGTTGTCCTGCGCGACTTGATTCAGGATGCTATTGATGCAGAGTTCAGCAAGGCCTTTGTAATGGTTGCCTTGCAAGCATCGCCGGGTATGCTGTGTGTCATTGATACGATGACAGAGGAGCTTATACCTTTTGATGTGCCTACCCGTGACAAGCTGAGCTGGGCACTCATTGAAGCTGAGCAGGTGACGCCAAAAAGTGTAGACTTTTATCGTGCTTGTGGCATTGCCGGGCAGGAAGCGCTGACGCTGTTGAAAGACACGCCGTTTGATTCATATGGATCTTTCCGCGATGTGGATCACCTGGATTTGCCGCGTGTCCTCGATACCTTGCCGGCAAAATATCGGACCATTGTGCGTCACCTGGTGAATGAGAATAAGCGCGTACAGTCAATGATAGGGGCTATCCGGGGTGAAGACTGGCAAAAACTTGGGGGGCTCCTGTTTATTTCTCATTCGTCTCTTAGTAATGAGTGGCAGGGGACGAGCGAAGCTATTGATGATATTGTGTCGCTGGCTGAGCATATGAGCGCAGACGGTATCTATGGTGCTTGTATGACGGGCAGGGGCGGGTATCTGCTGCTGGTCGGTTTGCCACTAGCCCTGACAAATTTGATAGGCCAGATCGAGGAACAGCTGCAGGCGCGTTTTCAGAGGAAACCGCGGATTCTGATACTGTAATTGCCCATTTTATGGGGATACGATTAGATTGCGTCTATTTTTGTCGAAAATACTTATGTTCAGACTGATTGCAGAGATCTTACGCCCTTGTATCTGCGTATGAGCGCCACATTATAGCATCGAATTTGATCTTCCTCGTCATTTGATCCTTCTAGTTTTTTGATCCTCCTAGTTTTTTGATCCTCCAAGTCTATGGCCCAGTTTGATCTTGCTGTTGTAAACGAGCGCATTGCTAAAGAAAGCGCATTTGTAGAGGAGCTTGTTAGTGAAATTGGTCGCGTTGTTGTCGGACAGCGTTATATGATAGAGCGCTTGCTCATCGGATTGCTGGGCGATGGTCACGTGTTACTCGAAGGGGTGCCGGGGCTTGCGAAAACACTCACGGTTAGCTCGCTGGCGCAGGCCATCAATGCGCAGTTTCAACGCATTCAGTTTACGCCTGATCTGTTGCCGGCAGACCTCCTTGGAACGCTCATCTTTAACCAGCGAGAAGGTAGCTTCTCTATTAAGAAGGGGCCGATTTTTGCCAATATCATTCTTGCAGACGAGATAAACCGATCGCCGGCTAAAGTGCAAAGTGCGTTGCTGGAGAGTATGCAGGAGCGGCAGGTAACCATTGGCGATACCACGTACCCACTTGAAGAACCGTTTTTGGTACTGGCTACGCAGAACCCTATTGAGCAGGAAGGTACATACCCATTACCCGAAGCGCAGGTAGACCGGTTCATGATGAAAATCAAAGTAGGCTACCCATCGCGAGACGAAGAGTTAGAAATTATGCGCCGGATGGCGCGTACGGGAGAGCGGCCACAGATCCGCACCATTATTCAGCCGGCGCAAATTATCTCCGCCCGCAAAGTGCTAAACGAGCTGTATATCGACGAGCGTGTAGAGCGGTATATTGTTGATCTGGTTGTTGCAACGCGAGAACCGGGGAAATACAAGCTGAACAAGCTCGAGCCGCTGATCGAATTTGGTGCATCACCGCGTGCTACGATTAATCTCAATCTGGCCGCCCGCGCGCATGCTTTCTTGCAACATCGCGCCTATGTAACGCCGGAAGATGTTCGTTCGATCGCCAACGATGTTTTGCGGCATCGCATTGCACCAACCTATGAAGCAGAGGCCGAAGAGATTTCGACAGAAGAAATTGTGACAAGCGTGCTGGAAACGGTTGAAGTCCCCTAAGTCAGGCTCGTACCGTCATGCGTCAGAAATCAAAAGCATTTAAAAAAGAATTTGTGAGCGTTGCGGCCCTGGTCGGATTGCTGCGCGAACGTTCAAAGGTCGAGGTTGAGGCGCTGAATGAGGTAGAGGTCGAAGAGCGTAAAGTTACCGAGCAAGACCTGCACCGGCCTGGATTGGCCCTGGCAGGCTATATCGGACTGTTCACGTTCCAGCGTGTGCAAATCCTGGGCAATACAGAAAGTCAGTACCTGCGGCATCTCGATCCAGCTGACCGAAAACAGGCATTTCGCAACCTCGTGCAATTTGCGTTACCCTGTATCTTCCTCACCGAAAACAACGAGCTTGAGGACGAGTTGGTGGCGATGGCAACAGAGGCAGGGATTCCTGTATACCGTACCCCAACGCCTACTACACGTTTTATGTCGCTTTTGGGCGACTTATTGAACGATCATTTTGCCTGGCAAAAGCCCGTACATGGTTCGTTGGTAGATGTGTATGGTGTTGGATTGTTGATTGTGGGCAAGGCCGGCATTGGGAAAAGCGAAGTTGCCCTGGACCTTGTGGAGCGTGGGCACCGGTTGGTGGCGGATGACGTTGTGGTCGCAACACGCCGCGGTGAAAACCTGCTTATAGGTGCCGGCACCGATCTTGTGCAGCACTTCATGG
Source organism: Rhodothermales bacterium (assembly GCA_965263205.1). Classification (GTDB taxonomy): domain Bacteria; phylum Bacteroidota; class Rhodothermia; order Rhodothermales; family JAHQVL01; genus JBCCIM01. The sequence goes on along the minus strand of CBDHHF010000014.1, from coordinate 129,195 downwards.
AGGTGCGCGGCCTTGGGCTGGTAGATGTACGCGCCATGTTTGGCATCCGTGCCATTCGTTTTCAAAAACGGATCGAAGTGGTTGTCAATATGCAATTGTGGGATCCCGAGGAGGATTACACACGGATTAGCGTGGTCGATGACACACATCCAATATTAGGTGTGGAACTCCCCATGGTGAAGGTCCCGATAACACCGGGTAAGAATATCACCGTAATCTGCGAAGTGATCGCAATGAATCATATTTTGAGACATTACGGCTACGATCCAGCAGAAATTTTCTCCCAGCGCCTGGCGGATCAGATCCAGAAAAATAAATCTGGTCATCCGAACCGGGGACTCGAATATTTGGAACTAGACAACGAGTAGGCCGTTTTGCGGTCTTTCTTCTTTTTTAGGAAAAAAATGGCTGAACCTTCAGGGTTATAGAGAGACGGGACGATATTGTCTTAGAAACTGAGTGCAAATTTGGCAAAAATTTTGTGATAAGTTTCACAAATACCACGAATTGATGGTTATTGCCTGCTTTCGTGTCGCAAGATGAGACTAGCTGTTGACAAGCGCACCCCGCTCTTTTATATTCCCTTGCCGTTAGTTAGGACACAAGCATAGAATTAATTTCTGTGACGCAATAGCTACCCCTAGGTATTCGTGGACTATCCCCCACATAGTTCAGCCATACACAAGTTTGAAAGGATATAAGTAACTTGTCGATATAAGTCATATATTGTATCGGAAAGTATTCTTGCATCTACTCCTTCGGGTGCTGTTAGTTACTGAATCTTTGAATTTTACCTCCGTGTATGCTTTGCCAGGCCAAAGTGGTATGTGCTGAACATGCCCTGTAAATGAGCCTTTGTTGGTTTGAAGTATTAGGTGGGATAAGAGTTGCTCTTATGGCAAAGAATAGATATTACTACTACGACGAGAATACATTCTCTTTTGTTGAGCTTAAACCCAAGCGTTCGCGCATCATAAAGCGTTCGGCTTTGGTTTTGCTGGTGTCTCTGGTCCTCGCAGGGGTTATCAGCTGGGGGATGGATAAGGTTATTGGTACCCCGCAGGAGCTCGCGCTTATTGAAGAGAACGCTGTCCTTCAGGAACAGCTTACACACGTCAGAGAACGCATGCGGGACTTTTCGGCTGAATTGTCGATGCTCTCGCAGTCAGATCAAAACCTGTATCGTACAATTCTTCAGGCAGACCCTATTCCTGAAGACGTGTTGATGATGGGTGTTGGGGGAAGCGATACATACGAGCATTTCGATAGGTTTAGCCCAAACACAACGGATCAGTTGAAAGCAACGGCCGAACTGCTTGATGAACTGGAGCGCAAGGTAAGCCTGCAAAACCAGAGCTATCGGGAATTGGCTTCTCTCGCTGAGAAACGTAGCGATTGGCTTGTGCAGATGCCTGCTATCCTGCCGGCTAATGGTCGCGTGACATCAGGCTTTGGCATGCGCTTCCACCCGCTACTTAAAGTTCGTAGAATGCACGCTGGTATTGACATTCTACTTCCCATCGGATCACCTGTCCATGCAACAGGAGATGGTGTGATTCTGGAGACAGGCAAGAGCGCAGGTCTCGGGACATACGTCAAAGTGCAGCATCCTGCGACGGGTTATTATACCGTATATGGGCATCTTAACGAAATACCCAAAGGTATAAAGCGCGGCAAAAAGGTTAAACGCGGCGAACAGATTGGCATGAGTGGCAACACCGGTCTATCTACTGCGCCACATTTGCACTATGAAGTGCGCGATAGCAAAACGCGTAAACCATACAATCCAATTTACCTCTTCCTGCCAAGCATGACGCCTGAGCAGTACCAGGAAATGTTCGCTGAGCTAGAAGCAAATACGAGCTCTCTGGACTAATTGGACGCATTTGCCTGGTTTGCCGGCAAAAAGCTGTAGCCATTCTTTTAGTCTCCCCTTATACGGTCGACAATTCTCATTAATGTGGGTTATTGCGGGAACCCCTTTGCAGGGTAACGCGTGCCCACGTTTTTATTGCCCTGTTCTACTCAACCGCATTTATCGCTGATAATTGGGGTTCAAGGAATTCGCTTGCTTTTGTCCCAAGGGTGTACTATAGTTCTGCGAACACCTGATGAACAGGGATTCTGGTAATCAATAACTGTCAATGAGAATTAAAAATTCAGTCGTCTGCCATGTACTGGACTCTTGAATTGGCCTCCTACTTGGAAGACGCGCCATGGCCGGCAAATAAAGAGGAGTTGATCGATTATGCCGACCGAACTGGCGCCCCCATCGAAGTAGTGGAAAATCTTCTCCTTATAGAAGATGATGGAGAGCCGTATGAGAGTATCGAGGAGATCTGGCCGGATTTCCCTACTTCTCACGATGATTTCTTCTTTGAAGACGAGTAGTCAATTCCCCGCTGAATAAACAGCCTGCTATTCCCATACGTGGCGCGCTGCTCCTAGCACTCCTGGGTTCGTGTTATCTGCTCTATACGCTATTAGAAGCTTTGCATCTAACCATACCCCATGGTTTCGCATAGCTATATGCTGTCTGCTCTTCTGCACCACGATACCCACGCTGGCACAGTCTGCCGATGAAGACGCTGCGTTTACTGAGCGCCCGTTACTCATATCCAAGGTTCGGTTCAAAGGCAACCGCATTTTCAATAAAAAGCAGCTGGAAGCACGCGTGCGTACAAAAGCGAACCGGCGTTTCTTGCTTGTACCTGGTTTTAATTGGTGGTTGTGGCTGTACAGGATTGGTGATTCCGGGCTTTTTGGTAATAAAATTGGAAGTGCACTCAAAGCGACCGGCGAGCCGCCAGCATACCTGGACAAAGTTGTACTTGAACAGGATGTCCAGCGATTGCAAGTCTACTACCAGCAATCGGGTTTCCGGCGCGCGCAGGTAGAAGCACGGGTTGATACGACGGCAAACAAGCGGCTGGAGGTGTCGTTTTTGATTGCACAAGGACCTCCCACGTTTGTGAAAGATGTTCGGTTTGATGTAAACAATCTGGATCCTGATCAGGAAGATCGTCTGGCCAAAGGATCGTTGTTGCATCGCGATGTGCTGCCTGGTGAAGATCCGCTCGCGTTTAAGCCGCAAGGGCAATGGTATTCAGAGGTGTTGTTGCACGAAGAGCGCCGGCGTATTCTCGAGTTTTTGCGAGAAGAGGGTTTTGCTGCTGTTACGCGCGATTCGGTCCGCGCCATCATCACCGATCACAATCCCGACTCTTTTGACGTTACGTTTCGCGTGCGTCCGGGCGATCGGTATCGGTTTGGCGACATTCACTTTGATGTAAACGGTCCAGAGCAGGTTGCAGAAAAGCAACTCGCGCTACATAGCGCAGATCCGGCAGACGCTGCCAGTGAGGGCGGTTCGGTAACGGCTTCTATTCAGGGAGATCGGAAGCTGAAAGGCGATCTTCTTGCGAGCAGTCTCCAGTTTGAGCCCGGCGAGTGGTACGATCAGTCCAAATTGCTCTCTACAAAGCGCCGGCTTGAAGCAAAGGGCATCTTTGTCTTGTCCCGGATCGATCCGCAATGGAACGATACGACGCGTGATGCGGCAGATAGTAGTTTTCAATTGCCGCATCGCGTATTACTTGAGACTCGCGAACGGCATCAGATGCGATTTGAAGCGTTTATGCTCCAGCGAAACGGAGTCCTCTCTGGTTCAGAGAACGAATTGGGCACAGGGCTGGGGGTGTCGTATGAGAATGTAAACCTTCTTGGAAACGGCGAGAGTTTTCGCATGAGCACGACGGGGTCGATCGCTGCTGATATTGATACCACATTCTTTACCTCTGCACAGGCTGAAATTTCAACAGCATTGACGCTGCCTTATCTCATCGCGCCTTTCAAGCGATTGGATGAGGTATTCGACCTGTACGACGCACGCACGCAGGTCTCGCTATCTTTTTTGACAGCGCGTCGCGAAGAACTCAGTTTTGTGATTCGAGGCAGGGGGAGCGCACGGCTCCGGCTCGAAATGCAACAGAGCCCAACATTGGTATCGTACCTGGATTTGTTTGACCTCTCGCTGAGTAATCCGGACACCTTGAATGGCTTCCGCAATAACTTCCTCGGCAGTATCCTGGAGTCGATAGATGATCCTGTTCAGTTTGCGCAAATCCTCGAAGATTACACTGAGCCGCAAATCAACAGTGCATTACGCTTTACCCGGCGTGCTGCGAATGTAAATCCTTTGCGGAGGGAGCAGGGCTACAGTTACGAAGGGGCGTTGGAAATAGGGGGTAATTTCCCATTCTTCCTCGACCGGTTTGTGTACTCGCCCGACTCACTGGAGGGCAAGATACCAGGACTTTCATTGTTGCGAAGCGATAACTCGGATAACAGTCTGATTTACCGCCAATACGCGCGTCTTTCCGCTGACATGCGACAATACAAACCCATTAGCCAAAATTCTGTGTTGGCCTGGAAGCTGGTTGGGGGTATCGCACATCCAACAGGACAGGCTGATCTGGTCCCGTTCGACAGGCGTTTTTACAGCGGTGGGGCTTCGAGTGTGCGCGGATGGGGACTTCGAGGGCTTGGGCCAGGACGAACGCGGGCGGATACAACCAGTGGCTTGTTAGCAGAGAATAACAGCATTTTGGGGGGAGACATCAAGCTGGAAGCTAGTCTTGAGTTGCGCAGTACGGTGTTGCGCGAAGTGCTTGCAGCGGATTGGATCCTTGCATTGTATGGCGACGCCGGCAATGTGTGGTTCGGCCCGCGAAATCCTGGTGACGAAGCCGGTCACTTTAAATTCTCCTCATTCTACAAAGAAATTGGCGTCGGTACCGGTTTCGGCTTGCGGCTCGCCTGGGATTATTTGATATTACGATTGGATCTCGCCTACCGCGTCCACGATCCAGCCCTGCGCGGAGCGTTTCTTGATAATGCGTTCAAGGAATCCCGCCTCCACTTTGGTATCGGACATACCTTTTAGGCAGGAAATCAATGCCGCAATTTGAATCTACCCAACGGACCTTGAAAGGCTTTCGGGAATGGTTGGAGCGCCTGTACCGGCGTGCCTTTCGGCCACAACTGGATATTCGTACGCAAACCATTGCACAATCGCTGCGGTCGGTTGGACTATTTGCAAACTTTAATCGGGGTACCATCCGAAGCCTGGCTGAGGCGCTCCATGTGCGTGAATACAAGCGGGATGAATACATTTATCGCGAGCGCGACCCGGGTTTGGGCATCTATATCGTTCAAAGTGGGCGCGTGCGCTTGTTGACGGAAGATGAGGAAGGCAACTTGCACGAATCGCAGCAGATAGGGGATGCTGAGATTTTTGGCCATCTGGCGTTGCTTGGCGATTTTAGGCGGTTTGAGACCGCACAGGCGGTTACGGAGACGAGCGTATTTGGCTTTTTTCGTCCTGAGTTGAAGTCTATGATCAAGCGCGATCCGAGAACTGCTGCAGCGTTGTTGCATGCGCTGGCCGGCTATGCCGCGGAGCAACACGTTGCCATGTACAACCTCCTGGTTGAGAAAGAAGGCAAAGTATCCGCAACGCGGATGCACAACATTGCAACAAAACGCGTCGATCCTAAGTCTCCTAGTGCTTCGTTTGTAGTCAGGCCCTAGCGGTCCAATCTAAATCCCCGGAATCACTTTGCGAAAAGGCGACGAGTTAACACTGACGATCGAAAAATTTGCAGATCGTGGAAAATCTCTCACACGGCTCAATGGGTACGTAGTTTTTGTGCCCGGTGCAGTGCCGGGCGACAAGGTGCTTGCCAAAGTTGTGCGCAAAAAGAAGAAATTTGCCGAGGCCCGTCTGCTCGAGGTTGTTTCTCCCAGTCCATTGCGCACCGATCCAACATGCCAGTATTTTGGCAGTTGTGGCGGCTGTAAATGGCAGCATGTGCAGTATGAAGCCCAGCTTGATGCCAAGCGCCAGAGTGTGCTCGAGGCTTTGCAATTCCAGGGAGGGATCGACAATGTAGACGTGAGCCCAATCATTGGAGCTGATGATGTTTTTCACTATCGCAACAAGATGGAGTACACGTTTAGCTCTTCGCGCTGGTTGACATCGGAAGAGATTGCAAGCGATAAGAAATTTGACACCTCCTTTGCGCTGGGCATGCATGCACCAGGGCGCTTTAATCGGGTGATCGACTTGCAAACTTGTTATTTGCCGGCTGATGTGTCCGTACGGCTTGTTAATGGCTTTCGGCAATTGGCCAAAGCTGAGCGGTGGGATTGCTGGGATGTACGCAAGCACGTTGGTTATTTGCGCAACCTCGTGGTGCGCACCGGGAAGCGGACGGGCGACTTGATGGTGAATGTTGTAACGAATGGTTTCGATGAGGACCGTTTTGCGCGCATGACCGAGTACGTGCAGGCAAGTTTTCCTGAAGTCACAACGTTTCTCAACACCATTCACACAGGGTTAGCGCAGGTTGCGATTGGCGAGGAGCATCACATTGGATTTGGTGATGGGCTCATCCGTGATCAAATTGGTGGCTTTACGTTCGAAATTGGTCCGGGTGCGTTTTTTCAAACGAACACGGTGCAGGCGGAGCGCCTGTACGAAGTTGCGCGTGATTTTGCTGAAGCGGGGCCGGAAGACCTCGTCTATGATCTTTACTGTGGCGCCGGCACCATTTCAATTTTTATGGCTCCGCATGTCAAGCATGTGGTAGGGGTAGAACTCGTCCCCGAAGCTATCGAAAATGCGCACGCCAATGCCCGCCTCAACAATATTACAAATTGTACCTTCCTGGATGGCGATATGCGCCGGATCTTTACGCCTGAGTTTGTCCAAAAACATGGCAAACCAGACGTGCTTATTGTTGACCCGCCCCGCGCCGGCATGCATCCCAAAGTGGTAGCGCAAATTGCAGAACTTCGGCCGGCACGCTTTGTGTACGTGAGTTGTAATCCGCAGACGCAAGTGCGCGATCTAAACATGATGGGCGATATCTATGAAATAGAGGCCGTACAGCCGGTAGATCTTTTCCCTCATACATACCATATCGAAAACGTAATCAAGTTACGTGCGCGTTCTGCTGATTAATTTTCACAAATGCCACTACTTTGGGATACTTTTAATTTCGCACATCTTTTATAAAGGAAAGACCTTAAGTTTTTATTGTGTAAGAGAATTTTCGAGGATGTCGGTGTAAAAATAGATATCCTGGAATCCTTACCTAAACAGGGTCGTTATCGTACGAATAAACACGTCCGACCCCCTGACAAATAAATACACAACTGTGAGTGCGTTAGGATACAATACCGGATACATCGAGGAGATATATAAACAATATCTCAAAGATCCGAAGAGCGTTAGCGAAAGCTGGCAGGATTTCTTTGCTGATTATCAGCCTTCTGAATCATTTGTCGCAGCACGCTCCGCGCGCGTGCAGGAGCCTGCAGATGCAAGTGCGGTAGCGCTTCCTGCTATGCCGACGGGCGGAGACGGAGCCATTACGGATCCGATTCACCCGGCTTCTGCTTCAGCTTCCGGACGTGAAGACGTTGAGCTGCACCCGCTACGCGGCGCCGGCGCCAAAATTGTCGAAAACATGGAGGCCAGCCTTGGTGTCCCGACGGCAACTTCGGTGCGGCAAATTCCTGTTAGGCTATTGGCTGAGAACAGGAAGTTGATCAACGATTATCAGCGCTATGTCGGGGGATACAAAGTATCGTTTACCCATGTTGTTGCATACGCCATCGTTCAAGGCCTGAAAAAATACAGCAACCTGAACTCGACAGTAACGCATGAAGAGGGTAAGCTGCAGCACGTTGTGCCTAAAAACGTCAATCTCGGTCTTGCGATTGATGTTGAGCGACGCGGCCGTCGAACATTGCTCGTCCCTAATATCAAAGCTGCCGATCAAATGACGTTTGTGCAGTTACACGGGATCTACAACGATCTCGTCGTGCGCGCACGCGATGGCAAGCTGCAAATTGCAGATTTCCAGGGGACCACAGTTTCCCTTACCAATCCCGGTATGATTGGTACCGCTCTTAGCGTACCACGCCTCATGCCCGGACAAGGTGCGATCATTGGTGTTGGTGCAATCGGTTACCCTCCTGAGTACCAGGCTGTACCACCCGATGTGATCAAGAAGCTCGGTATTTCAGAAGTCATGTCCATCACGTCCACCTACGATCACCGTGTGATCCAGGGGGCGGAGAGTGGGGCATTTCTCGCATACGTTAGCGAGTTGTTGCTGGGCAAACACAATTTCTATAACGACATTTTTGCCAGTCTGAAAGTGCCGTATCAGCCCTATTCGCTTTCGGCTGATTCAACGTCGCAAATGGCGGGCGGCGCCGGCTCCGACCAGGAGTTGGAAGTTATCCGTAAACAGGCCGGTGTGTTGCAGTTGATTCGTGCATGCCGCGTGCGTGCACACTTGCAGGCAGACGTGAACCCGCTTGGGTACGACTGGAAACACCATTCGGAACTGGATCCCGCGTCTTATGGCCTGACCATCTGGGATCTCGATCGCGAGTTCATTACGGGTGGTTTGGGGGGCTCTGATATTTTGCCGCTCCGTGAGATTCTCGAAGTACTGCGTGAAACGTACAGTCGGAAGATTGGTGTCGAGTTCATGCACATTTCGGATCCGATCGAGAAGCGTTGGTTGCAGGAGCGCATCGAGCCCGTACGCGCTTCAGATCCGCTGCCGCATCAAACTAAACGCCGCATTTTGCAGCGGCTTAATGCTGCAGAGGCGTTCGAGCGCTTTTTGCATACCAAATACATTGGCCATAAGCGTTTCTCGCTGGAAGGTAGTGAGACGATGATTCCAATGATCGACGCCATGCTGTGTGATGCGGCCGATCAGGAAGTGAAAGAGGTTGTCATCGGTATGGCGCATCGTGGCCGGCTCAATGTGTTGGCTAACATTTTGAGCAAGCCCTACGAAGTTATCTTCTCCGAATTTGAAGGTAGCATTGATCCTAAAACGTCGTTGGGTTCTGGTGATGTGAAGTACCACCTGGGTGCGCGCGCAACGCACGTGTCTCCAAGTGGTGCTGAAGTCAATATTACATTGGCATCCAACCCAAGTCACCTCGAAGCGGTTAATCCGGTTGTTGAGGGCATTGTTCGCGCGAAGCAGGATAAAATGCGCCTTGAAAACGCCGAGGCACCGGGGGGTGATTACAAAGATGGCGTGGTGCCACTTCTGATTCACGGTGATGCCGCATTTGCCGGCCAGGGCGTTGTTGCAGAAACACTCAACCTGAGCCAATTGCGTGGCTACACCACCGGTGGTACAATCCACCTGGTGATCAACAACCAGATCGGTTTTACGACAAATTCCAAAGACGCGCGCAGTTCTACCTATGCAACCGATGTTGCCCGGATGATTCAGGCGCCCATCTTCCATGTAAACGGAGACGATCCCGAGTCTTGTGTTCGCGTGATGCGTCTTGCGCTCGATTTCCGTCAGGTGTTCAACAAAGACGTGGTGATCGACCTGATTACTTACCGCGTCCACGGACACAACGAAGGAGATGAGCCAACCTACACGCAGCCTGTGCTCTATAAGAAAATTGAAGCCAAACGCTCTGTGCGTAAGCTTTACACAGAGCTGTTGATGCGCCGCGGTGAAATGGAGCCGACTGAAGCAGAGGCGATGCTGGATGATTACCGTTCGCACCTGCAAGAGGCGTTTGAGCGGGTCCGTGCAGTGCATGAAGCTGAAAAAGGCAAAGAAATCCAGATTCGTGAAGAGTCTGAGCCGCTTGAGGAAATTATTGCACCAACGGAGGCGCCACGCGAGCACATCGATCTTATTGCTGAGAAGCTGCTGGCAATTCCTGAAGATTTTGCGGCCCACAAAAAATTGCTGCGTCAGTTTGAGCGCCGTGCGAAGCAGTATGCAGACGGCAAAGTAGACTGGGCGATGGGTGAGGCGTTTGCGTTTGGGACGTTGTTGTTGGACGGCTCGATTGTGAGACTTGCCGGCCAGGATTCGCGTCGTGGTACCTTCAGTCATCGCCATGCGGTCCTCTACGACCAGGAAAACGGCGAGGAGTATATCCCGCTGAATAACCTGCGTCCGGGCGATCAGAAGCCGTTGTTGGTTTATGATAGCTTCCTCTCAGAATATGCCGCAAGTGGATTTGAGTATGGCTATTCTCTTGAGCAGCCAAATGCATTGGTGATGTGGGAGGCGCAGTTTGGCGATTTTGCTAACGGTGCTCAAATCATTTTTGATCAATTCCTCTCTGCTTCATGGAAGAAGTGGGGACAGCAGAACCGGTTGGTCTTGCTACTGCCGCATGGCTATGAAGGACAGGGGCCGGAGCACTCTTCTGCGCGTCTTGAGCGCTTCTTGCAGTTGTGCGCCGAGAAGAACATGACTGTATGTAACTTTACGTCGCCGGCTAACTACTTCCACGCCTTGCGTCGTCAAGTGAAAAACTCTGTTGGCCGGCCGCTGGTGGTTATGTCGCCGAAGAGTTTGTTGCGTCATCCAGGTGTTGTTTCGGCACCGGAAGAGTTTACAGTTGGTAAACTCCGCGAGATCATCCCTGCTTCTGTGGATCCCGCACAGGTGAAACGCCATCTCTTCTGTAGCGGCAAGGTGTATTTTGATCTTGTCGATGCATTGGAAAAAGCACCTGAGAAGAAGCCACACGTTGCCATCACGCGGGTAGAGCAATTCTATCCCGTGCCCGAAGCACAAATTATGGCAGAATTGGAGCGTTATAAAGGTGCTGAGAGCGTATGCTGGGTACAGGAGGAACCCCGAAATATGGGTGCCTGGACCTTCATTAAGGAGCGTTTCGACGATAAACTACGCGCTATCCATGGAGACTGCGGCAAGTTTATCCAGTACAAGGGAAGGGCTGCCAGGGCAAGTACGGCTACAGGGAGTTCGAAAGTACACCAGAAAGAGCAGGAAGCGCTGCTTGCGAAAGCCCTTGATATCTAATAGAGAATATCTAGCTAAAGAAGAAAGCTAGCAAATAGTAGAAACGACGAAAACGGTGATCCTGTGTAGAAAGATCACCGTAGCGGGACGAGAAGTCTTGTCGAGAGAGGTCTAGTACTGGCGCGAGCGTTTTCTTGAAGCACGGGCAGCTTTTTCGCGTGCTACACGGCGCTCTTCAGAAGGCTTCGTATATGCCATGTTGGCGCGGTACATGCGAAGTACGCGGCTACGGTTAACAGCACGTTTGAAGCGGCGCAGGGCGCGGTCAATTGACTCGTTATCTCTTACTTTAATACCAACTGCCAAAACAGTAAACTCCTAAAAGTTTGAGGTTGCTAAATTTGCGAGGCCCAGCAAGGTAAAAACCAGTTGGGCGTAATCAAGAAGCTCATATACTCTTGATAAACAGGGAAGTTTTCCGCCATTGAAAAATAATATCGGCGAAAGCGAGAAAAGACCAAATATTGTGCCTGGAAAATGTACATGGGGCGCAAAAAAGGTGGATTAAAGGCGCAAGAAGCGGACCTTATGATGGGACTGGTGCTACAATAGCAGCGCTATTCATCAACTTTCAGACCTTTCATATGCAGTTGGTCATTGCTACAAAAAACAAAGGCAAGAAACGCGAAATCGAAGCGTTGCTTTCAGCCCTGTCAGTAGAAATTTATTCGCTTACAGATTTCCCGGAAGTGCCGGATGTTATCGAGGATGCTGATACTCTTGAGGGGAATGCTAAAAAGAAGGCGTTGGCTTCCCTTGCGCACTTCAAGATGCCGGCACTTGCTGATGATACCGGCCTGGAGGTCGACGCACTGGATGGCCGGCCTGGCGTTTACTCTGCCCGCTACGCTGGCGAAGAGGGGAATGCCGTGGCCAATCGCGCCCTGCTTTGTAAAGAATTAAAAGGTGCCACGAACCGTACAGCGCGCTTTCGAACCGTTATGGCGTATGCTGATGGAGAAACGGTGCACTATTTTGAAGGTGTGTGTGAAGGTCGCATCCTTGATCATGAAGTAGGCACCGGCGGGTTCGGGTATGACCCACTGTTTGTACCCGATGGTTACGAGCAGACGTTTGCGGAGATGTCGCCTGAGTTAAAAAACAGCATCAGTCATCGCGGTAAGGCATTGCAAGGCTTTTTGAACTTCCTCAAAGATCACCATACTGCTTAGGGGGGCTGGTAGTGGTTGCATTGATACAGCGCGTGAAAAACGCATCTGTCACGATTGACAGCGAGGTGGTGGGGGCTATTCAGCAAGGGCTACTGATTTTGCTGGGTGTGCACGTTACTGATACCCAGGCAGAAATGGAATGGGTAGCCAAAAAGTGTGCTAATCTGCGCATTTTTTCGGATGAAGAAGGAAAGATGAACAAGTCGGTACTCGATGTGGGGGGCGACGTGCTGGTTGTCTCACAGTTTACATTGTATGGCAATACAGCTAAAGGTAACCGGCCTTCCTTTGTAGCGTCAGCGCGGCCAGAAAAGGCAATTCCATTGTATGAAGGATTTATCGATGAAATGGCCGGCTACATCAATCGGCCAGTTCCTTCCGGTGTCTTTGGCGCCATGATGGACGTGCAGTTGGTAAATGATGGTCCCGTAACCCTGTGGGTAGAGAAAAAACGGGGTGAATAAAAAGTATCAGGTGCCGAACCCGGCAACGAATCACAGGTATTCGTATATACAAGACGAAAGCGCAACATTATTTTGCGCTTGTCTCATGCCCGCCGTTATCTTCATGATTCGACGTTGTACCGCAAAAATCGATTGATGCATTAATAACTATGGCAAATGGACCAACATTCACACACTTGGACCCAACAGGAGGTGTAAAGATGGTTGATATTGCAGAAAAACCTGCATCGGTAAGAACTGCTGTGGCCAGTGGACGCGTTCTTGTGGGTGAGACTGTTTTCCAGATGATCCAGGAAAACAAGGTGCGCAAGGGAGATGTCCTTTCTATCGCGCAGATTGCCGGCATCATGGGTGCAAAGCAAACCAGCAAACTCATTCCCTTATGCCACGATGTCGCGCTGAAAGGTGTCGATGTTGTACTTACCCTCGAAGAAACCGATTTTGCAGTAGATATTAAAGCGTTTACGAAAACGCTAGGCAGTACGGGTGTCGAAATGGAGGCGCTCACTGCCGTATCCGTCGCAGCGCTTACCGTATACGATATGTGTAAGTCTGTTACCAAAGGCATTCGCATCACTGATGTTCATCTGTTGGCAAAAACGGGCGGGCAGAGTGGCGACTATAGAAAAGAAGACAATTAACCCATCCCCCAAGGAAGTTTTATGGAAGAGTTGCTTGCAGGTGGAAGTATCCTCACCATTTTATTCGTTATTTTTTTTGCGATCATCCTGCTTTATTTCATCCCGATCAATCTCTGGATAACAGCAGTATTCTCGGGTGTTCGGCTCAATCCATTCAAAGACCTGTTGGGGATGCGCCTGCGTAAAGTCCCGCCGGTGCGGATTGTAAAGCCTTTGATTACTGCACACAAAGCCGGCATTCATGTGCCCGCAGAGAAACTTGAAGCCCACTACCTTGCCGGCGGCAGGGTGCAGCAAGTAGTTAATGCACTCATCTCGGCAGACAAAGCTAACATCGATCTGGATTTTGAACGAGCCACAGCCATCGACCTTGCAGGTCGCGATGTGTTCGAAGCTGTTCAAGTATCTGTAAACCCTAAAGTTATCGAAACGCCAGCGGTTTCAGCTGTTGCTAAAGATGGGATTCAGGTGCGCGCCATTGCCCGTGTAACGGTACGCGCCAATATCGACAGACTTGTTGGTGGTGCCGGCGAAGAAACAATTATCGCTCGTGTTGGTGAGGGTATAGTATCAACCATTGGTTCTTCCAATACACACAAAGAGGTGTTGGAAAATCCTGATTCCATTTCTAAGGTAGTTCTTTCCAAAGGTCTTGATTCTGGAACGGCATTTGAAATTCTCTCCATTGATATTGCCGACGTTGATGTAGGAGAAAACATTGGGGCCAAGCTGCAGACGGATCAGGCAGAAGCTGACCTGAAAGTAGCCCGGGCTAAAGCAGAAGAGCGTAGAGCTGCTGCTGTTGCTAAAGAGCAAGAAATGAGCGCAGCGGTTGTTGCCCAGCGTGCACGCCTTGTTGCAGCTGAAGCGCAGATTCCGCAAGCTATCTCGGAAGCGTTCCGCTCTGGCAATCTCGGGGTTATGGATTATTATAACCTGAAGAATATCCAGGCTGATACCCGGATGCGCGACTCCATCGGTGGCAATGAAGATACGGGTACGTCTCCCATCGAATAATTATCACGTTTAAAAATTATAGAATAGTCTGATGCTGGCCTATATGTCTGAGGCAGATCAACAAGTCCAGGGGCGCATATCGCGATTCACTGCGTTCACTACCCTGGGGGTGCTCGGCACTACCCAGGATCTCGCGCGCATTTCTCTGGAGTTTATGCCCAAAGCTGATCCAGAAAAAGTTGCTGAAGAAACCTTGTGCCTTGTCTCGACCGCTACGGCGCGTGCAGCCGAAGTAGGCCTCCGTCAGGAAAACGTTGTAGGTGCCGCCGTATCGCCTACGGTACTTGATTTGCCGTTTGCTTATCGCGATTACCTCATTGGTGGTGCGATGATTACGCAACGCGATACATCGCTGCTCGACGCCAATGAAGCAGCCTATCAACGCCTTCAGGAAATGCGCGAGTTTTATCTTGGGCACTTCCCTGAGAACCAGTTTCCAAGTGAAGAGCATACACGCAACAAGATGATTCTTTGGGTTGAGCGGATTAGTCCGTTTGATCTGTCATCTACGCCGGCAGAGCGGCTTACCAAAATGCATCTGCTGCCAACACTAATGACGCATTTGAAGCTGATTTTGGCATTTGGCCGCCAGGGCTAAACGACTTAATAACAGGAATACTGAAGCGCCCTGTACCAGGCATCGTCCTCGTACAGGGCTTTTTATGTACTTGTGGTTTGGAAAGTGGTGTCGGGTAATATGACTACATATTGTAGGGTGTCTTGCTGGCAAAAAATAACGGATATTGACGGGTAATTGGGAAATAAAGTAGGCTTAGGGGCAATTTTGTCGAAAAAAATAACGGATGTAGGAACCGCGGGTTTATCCTTTCGTAACGACTTAAAAGCACATCCCCCCAGAAGAGCAGAACAGCTCCTTTTCTTCAACCCAAGTCTTAAAAGCAATGAGTCTGGTCGAAACGATTCCAGAACTGCGTGCTGCCACATTAGCCGGTGTTCCCGGTGTTGGTTACGCAGAAACGATTGAAATTCCCGGAAAGCCAGTATCGTGCAGAGGAGTAATCGTGTTTGATGATGCTGTATCACAACGCGAGGTGAACATTGGAGATGCTGTGTTTGAAGGCGTTGTCTACCGCGATGGCATAGAGTCTGTCGAGACGCTTTCCGTAGAAATTCTCATGGTCAACATGGATCCGCATAAGGAGCCCGGCGCAACTTTTGTAGTGCGCTAGCTTGCACAAGCAGGCCTTTTGTTGAATATGATATGAATGGGTGAAGGCAGGGCAAAATCTGTCGAGTTACTAGAATATCTGGGTGTTACTGCTTGTCTAGGAAGTAACATGTTGTTTCTGTTTCATTTCGATAGGTGATATCCCGATGCAAATTTCCAAAGGGATTTTGTTGTTACCACTGTTGCTCATTTTTTGCCTACTGTTCGGATTCTCTTCGCTAGACCGAGTGCCAGAAGTCCAGGTACAGTCTGCCGCCTTAATGCTGGAGGCAGAAGCCGGCGCACCGCCTGTAATGGGCGTACTGTTGCTTCGCTTGCAGATTATCCAGGCAGAACTCGATCACGACGCGCGTCCGGTTCCTACCGCGCTGAAAGACTCGCTCTTTGATCTCTCCCTTGGGCTCCGCAAGTCGTTTGATGGCGAGCTCGGGACGGATTTTGATGAACTTACAATGGCCCAGCAGCAAATCCATACCGAAGTGTGGAAGCTGGTCCTGGCACTCGATGTGATGCTCGCTTCAGAAAGCACCATCCTGCGAGCTGCCTGATCCATTGAAAATTATCCCCAAGATATTGGGGTTTGAATAGACACCAAACAAACGCCGGCCATTCGATCAAAGAGTGGCCGGCGTTTTATGTTTGTCGCATAGTGCTGCTAAGTGTTGCGGCTAAGCCGGCTCCACGCCCATATTTTCTTTGACGTCATCCCGGTCTCTGAGCCCATACGCGCCAAGGACGGGGTACTCAAATATTTAATAATTCAGCCTGTTTCGACCAGCACCTTTTATGCTATGAGAAGCCACGTCATGCCGGACTTGATCCGGTATCCAGAGAACGGAAAGGGCTATTGAGGCTGATTGTATCGCTGTATGGATCCCCAATCAAGTTGAGGATGACTGTTCATTGGAGCACTTAAGTATAAAATAATAATTTAACCCATCATTCCTTGGCGCCTATGGATCTCTGGGCGAGGACTCATATTGATATCGAGGCTTTCGGACAGAGAATGGGCGATTAGAGTAACTTTAGGGACTGACTTTACGAAAACGTTATTAAGTTATTGCCTAAAATTTGTCTTGCCCACGTTGATCACGGAATTAGAGCCAATGGAGATTATTTTAATATCCGGTCTTTTTAGTTTGACAGGTATTTTGGTTTCAGCTGGTGTTTCTTTTCTTGTATCGAAAAAACAATTACAGGAAAAGTATAGTGAACATCTTTATCGGAGAAGATTAGTCCTTTATCCGCAGCTTTATGAAATAGTGAGTACTTTTCTAAAAAAACTCAGTTCTGCTGATCTTGGACGAGATGAATGGCGCGATTTCTTAAAGAAGCTTGAGAATTGGGATTCCAAGCATGCTATTTTATTGAGTGGTGCTTCAATCAAAGCGATTTATTTTTTGAGATATTCTTTAAGAGAGCCTCTGCAGGAAGATAATTTTGAGGTAAACGCTGCGCTACAAAAGCAGGTTAAAGTTAAAGCTGAGAACCTTGAAAATGCACTGAGGACAGAGTTAGGAATATACGATCAGGCTTGGTTTCACAATCCAAAGTCTGTCAGGGGCCTTCAGTTTTACAATCCTGCATTTAGAGCAAAATTAGAAAGGCAGGCGTTACGCGATCATGCTTTGCATGCAGAGGAGAATTAGGTAGTTATTTTTCTGGGTCCCGGCTCGGAGGCCGGGATGACGTGGGGGGAGGAGGGTAATAATTGGTAAATCACATAATAGATATATAAACAAAAACGGCCAGAAGCTCTGGCCGTTTTTGCGTTATAATCGGATTTAATCTACTTCCGTAAGTCCACCTACTCCGGCACATACTCGATGGTCACAATGGCATTGTTCACCGAGTCGCTGGCTGCGATGGCGCTGAAACGCCAGTGCAGGAGTGAATCCATCACCATGGGCTCGAATGGTGCAGCCTCGCTCGACATGGGCTCGAGGCGTACGACTTTGCCGTCGCTATCAACCGTCATGCGCATTTTGAAGCTAGCCTGCAAGTCACCCGGGTTGGTTGGCAGTGGGGCGTGGATGACAACCTGCTCAAGACCTTCGATCGTATACTTAACGCCGCGAATCAACTCATCAACAGCCGGCCCGACGATCCAGGTTGGCGAACGCTCAGGGGCTTCGGTTTTTTCTTCTTCGACGGCTTTGGCCGGCTCCATCTTATCCTCTTGCAGATTTTTGATAAACTGCGGGATGATAATAGCCGAAGCAATAATCAGCAGTGATAACACCAAGGCTCCGCGAAAGCTGACAAGTCGGGATGGTCGCCGTGTTGGTTGAGAAACCGCAGGCTGCCGATCTGCTGCTTTGGTAGCTTGTGGTTTGCGGCGTTTTTTTGTTGGCGTTTTGGGTACAGGAATGGAAGCGCCGGCAGGGAGCTTCTCGTTGATGGCTTTGACCAGGTCTTTCTGGTCTTTTTTGATGGCTTTTAATTCAGCCTGCACATCATCGATGGGCATGGCAGAGAGGGCCTCGAGGTCGAGCATGGTACCCTCAAGGCGATGCTCGAGCCACGCTGCATTTTTTTGCAGGTCCTCTTTCGAGCCGCGTCCAGAATTAGATTTTTTGGCCATGAGAGCAATTAACCGGAAAATGGATGGGAGCGTTATGATTTCTCCAGCGAATTTCGCAGGCTTTTGAGCCGGCGCCTGAGGCGTTTCTGTGCATTGTTGACGTTTTTGATCGACATACCCATCAACCTGGCGAGGTCCCTTGGTTTGAGTAATGGGTCTTCAAAAAGCAGTTCAACCATCTGAGTAAGTTCTTTGTCATTGCTGACCTTTGCCTTTATAGCGTCGTGCAAACCGTTGAGTTCGGCCTGTGGGGGTGTGGTGCGTTGATCAAAATCTTGCATCCATTCCTCCAGCCCAATATGTCGTCCCCAGCCTTTACGTCCCTTTCCTTTGCTGTCTTTGCGCGTATACCCTTCCTTGGTCAGGAAATTCCAAATATCACTCTGGATATTATTGATAATTACGGTTAGCAAAGGCACGTGATCTGGCAGCTTTCGCTGACCCGCATAGAGCTTGACCACGGCTTCCTGTACCAAATCTTCAGGAGTAGGCGCCGCGCGAATATGGCGCAGGTAGCGTCGATGGAAATGATTTGCCCAGAGTTGCACCCGAGGCAAAATATCATCCCAATCTGCTATAAGTAGTCTTTCAGGTACCTCGTGCGCGAGGACATCTTTTTCTTCAGACATTCAGCTACCAACTACGCCGTGGATAAAACGCACGCGTGTACACGCGTCGGAAACCTGAAAGATAAGGAACGCTTATTTCAGAGAACGAAAAATTTAGACGAATATCGTCGGTTCTCTGGATTCTTCTACCCAAGCGGTTTTTTTTGCCAACTGCGTGTCAGGAAATGTAATTCTTTGGCTTAGGACGTGCTGCCAACTACGCGAATGGTAGTTCCCAGGGTATGTTCACCGCCCGGATTTAGCGTGATTACGTCTGGGCCGGCGTTGGCCGTTTCGATGCACAACATGCTTAGGTACTCTTCGTCGTCAAAGTCCGCCATGCGTTGTGCTTTGTCGATCCACGGATTCCAAACAACCGTTGATGCACTCCCACGTTTTTCTACAATAACTGTCCGCGCAAACCCGGGGTCTTCCAGCCGGCAGGTGTCTTTTGTGTTAAAATAGATGTTATCCGTTTCTGCAGCAAACGTGATCGCCCCCCGTTGGTGTTTAGTTTGGTGGTTCGCCAACTGATCGATGTAGGGCCGGCCATCGAGGCCATGAATGGCCACGTTATCAATATGGCTCACATTGAAGTAGGTGTGCAGGGCACCGCCGCAATCAAAAGGACCTTTGCCAGTATTGACAATTTGCAGGTCGATGCTCAGTGCATCCGAAAGGGTGATGATCAACTCCAGTCGGAAAGGATGCGGCCATAGCGCGTACGAAGCTGCATCGTCCTGTAATGTAAGCCGTAGTTGGGGGATTTCATTATTAATGATTCGCGTGGAGAAGACTTCCCAGTAGTTTTTTCGAGCAAATCCATGACTGGGTTTATCGGGATTTGACGCATGCGGGCCAAACCATGGCCAGATGACAGGAACACCACCACGTATCGCCTTACCTTCAGCATAAACGGCTTTATCGCTCACCCATAATACTGGCTCTTGACCCGTTGGTGTATACGAAAGCACGTGGCCGGCATAAACGGAAACGGTTGCCTCAGCTTGTGGCGACGTAAGCCTTGCAATCGTGAAATCACCGTTTCCTTTTTCAAAACCTAGCTGCTGGCCTCGGCCAAATAATTCATTCAGTGCTTCAGGAGTTGTAGGAGTAAGCGTTGTTGTTGCCATACTAGTGTAAAGATTTGGATTTGTAAGGTGGGGTAGCGTGCTAAACGAACTGCTTAAAGATAAGCGATCACCTTAACAGGCAATAAATCCAGTGTTACCCGTGTAGTTACGCTTTCGCTTAATCAATGTCGTCGCCTTGAGAAGATTGCAGCGCCCAGTATCTAAATGATCGGCGTAGGACGCAATTGGTAAAATTACTTGTAGAGCAGGGTGAGCAGCGTCAAATCATCCGATTGTGGGGCGCCCTGGGTAAAGGCTTTTACAGCGTTGGCTACATGTTCGATACGCGCTGCGGCGGATGCTTGCGTACCCGGTTGGATAATTTCTGCGAGAGTTGCTTCAATTTTGTCTTCTTCAAATTGGGCACCGTCGCTTCGGGTTGCTTCATTGAGGCCATCTGTGTACATGAAGAGGCCGTCCCCTGGTGCCAGTGTTGTGGTTTGTGCGGTATACTTAAACGACTTCATCATGCAAAGGCCAACACTCCGGATTGGTTCGAGTGCTTCTACTTTGCCATTTTTGCGCAGGATATAAGGGGGGAAATGTCCTGTTGTGGTATACGAAAACTCGCCCGTTGTGGTATCGAAAATACCGTAACAACTGGTGACAAAAACTTCGGCCAGGCTTTGGGGATAAAGCAGGGTATTGACAAATGTCATGCAGGCTTCAGGACTCCGCCCATCCATTGCAATGGCTTTTAACAATGTTTTTGTTATTGCCATAAATAGCGCAGCTGATACGCCTTTGCCGGAGACATCTCCAATGACGAGTCCGATGCGGTGGACATCGAGCCGGAAGAAGTCGAAAAAGTCGCCGCCTACTTCCTGCGCCGGCTCCAGGAAGGCCTGTATATCTACCCGATCAGTTTGTAGTGCTTTTTGCGGCGTGAACGCCTCCTGAATACGGGCTGCAACGGCCAGCTCTTTTTGCAAAAGCTGTAATGCCTGCTTAGACTGTAACGCATCGCGAAACGCACCAACCTCACGTAGCGTTTTTTCGATGGTTATTTCGAGATCTTCAAAGTCGACAGGCTTGGTGATAAAGTCGAATGCGCCACGGTTCATCGCCGTGCGGATATTACTCATGTCACCGTAGGCTGAAATCACCACAGCTTTGAATGTGCCTTCGCGTTCTGAGAGTTTGTCAAGCAGCGTCAGCCCATCCATCCCCGGCATGTTGATATCCGTGAGAATGAGACTGATATCAGGAAAAGCGTCGAGTTGGTCGAGGGCTTCGAATCCGTTGTGGGCAAAATGAAAGGTCCATTCTCCGGCGCGGATGCGTTTTCTGAATTTCTGGCGGATGAGTAACTGTAAATCCGGTTCGTCATCTACGACCAAGATTTCGATAGACATAGGAGCGTATACCAGCGCTAAAAACAGTTAACCAGAGCGATGAAAGAGATCGGTGCGAAATTAGGGGGAAAAAAGCTCAATTCCAAGATATAGTGAAGCATCTGCTTACATGCAGAGTTGCCGGATGGCTTCAGCGATGTCTTCTGGGACAGCCGTGAAGCGAATCTTGATGGTGTCGCTGTCTGGTGTGTTATGCATGGCTTTAGCGTACAGGTCGCCAGATATGTCGGAGCCGGCTTCGTTGGTAAGCTGTACGTCGAGCCGAATATTTGTCAAGGGCTCTAACACTTCTTCTGAACGAATTTCAGCCATAGACGAGGAGAGCGCTATGATCTCACCCGATGCCATGGTACCTGTCATGTGTTTGCCGTCTAGCTTGCTATAGGCAAACGCAACCGGTTTGGTGAGTGGATGTAGTACTTCTTTTGCAGAGGGCAATGTAATGTTGTAAGGGGCGCCCAGGCCTTCCACTTCATAAATGTTGATTGGCTTGGCGTAGCCTTTCGCTGAGAGCTTCATCTCGCGGCCAAGATTCACGAGGTCGCCCAATTCCTGACGCGTGCCATCAGAAATCAGGATCTGCCCGCCAACGGTGTACGACTCAATGCGTGCTGTAAGATTGACATGGCTGCCCACAACGCCATACTTGGCGCGGGTCTGTGAACCAATGTTGCCAACCACGACTTCACCCGTATTAATGCCTATACCCATCTCCAGTGTAGGCAGTCCATTCTTGATGAGCGTGTCGTTAACTTCCTGCATGGCGTTTTGCATGTCGACTGCACACGCTACAGCACGCGCTGCATCATCTTCTTTGGGGAGCAAGCCGCCAAAAATCACGAGTATGGCATCACCGATGAACTCGTCGATCGTGCCATTGTGTTTGCCAATGATGTCAGCCATCTTGCCCAAATAAATATTGAGCACTTCCACAACTTGTTCGGGCGGGAGGTGCTCTGAAATAATGGAGAACCCACGCAGGTCTGACATGAGGATCGTGACCTTGCGTTTGTCGCCGCCAAGTTTCAATGCATCGGGTTTAGACAGGAGCGTAGCTACCACTTCATCGGACAGGTAGCGACCAAACGTTTCCCGGACGCGTGCAGCCTTTTTTCGCTGCTCAACGGTCTCTTTCGCCTTGTTGATGGTAATTTCAAGATCGTACAGGTCGATTGGCTTCATCAGGAAATCAAACGAACCCCGATTCATGGCCATACGAATATTACCCAGGTCTCCATATGCGGAGACCACCACAGCCTGTAACTGCCGGTCGAGTTGTGAGATTTTGCTGAGCAGGGTGAGGCCGTCCATGCGGGGCATGTTGATGTCTGTCAGGACAATTTCAATTTCCGCGTCGTTTTCGAGTTGGGCCAGGGCCTCTATGCCATCGCCGGCTATGGCGAAGGTATAAATGCCATCACGAATATGCTTTCTGAACTTTTGCCTGACAAGAACCGCCAAATCCGGCTCATCATCTACAACGAGTATTTTTGTTGCGTCAGACATGTTTAATTCAATAGCGCCTGCACGGTAGATTTAAGTTCTGCAAAATCGATGGGTTTGGTCATGTAGCCGGCTGCGCCGTACTGCATGGCCGTTTGGTAATTGCGATCATCCCCATACGCTGTAATCATGTGTACAGGTAAATTACTGTACGAAGCCCGAAGCTCTTTGAGTAACTCAAGCCCCGTCATGCCTGGCATGTTGATGTCTGAAAACACAAGCACAACGTGTGCGCTTGCTCCACCCTTCATGTAATTGAGGGCCTCTTCTCCAGATAGCGCAAAGTGAAATTTGACCTGGCCAGAACGAATTTCTCTACGAAATTGTTGTTTAAAGAGCCATTGAATATCCTCTTCATCATCCACAACCAGGACATTTAAACTAGCTTGCTCCATAAAACCTTGGTATTAAAAAGATGTGGTCTAAAAAGGCTGTTGGTGTAATGTGTGCTTTCGTGGAAGGTTCTCAATTACTGCTGCCTTAATGGTAGGTTAACGATAAATATAGAACCTTTTCCACTTTCGCTTTCAACTAAAAGCTCTCCGGCATGCCCTTGAACAATAATTTCATAACTCAGGAATAACCCTAGCCCTGTGCCTGAACCCGAAGGTTTGGACGTAAAGAAGGGTTCAAAGATACGCTGCCGGTGTTCTTTGGGGATCCCTTCACCGTTGTCTTCGATGCGGATCGACAAGAAGTCAGCCTCTTGTCGGGTTTCGATAGTTACGGTTGGCGTGTAGTCTGGCAGTCCTCTGGTACTCTTTTTCTGTGTTGTATAGAATGCATTGTTGAGCAGATTGAGAAATACCCGCCCAAGGTCTTGTGAAACCCCGTAAATGATCGGGCTATCAGGCGTAAAGCGATGGACCAGGTTAACTTTAAACGAGCGATCAGCTGCGCGCATGCCGTGAAAGGCGAGTTTGCTGTAGTCTTTAAGCAGGTCGTTGATGGCCAGGGGTTCTTTTTCGCCGGCTCTACCGCCGGCATGTTCGAGCATACTGCGCACAATTCTGTCCGCTCGCTTGCCATGTTCGTTAACTTTGCCGGTATTGAACTTTAACGTGGCGAGTAAATCATCGATTTCTTCGGGCAACTGGTTTTTGCCTTCGGCAGTGTAGTCCTCGATTGCCTCATCCAGCTCATCCATCAACTCAACAGAAAGTTCTGCGAAATTGTTGACGAAGTTGAGTGGGTTTTTGAGTTCGTGTGCAATGCCGGCGGTCAGGTTGCCGAGCGATACAAGTTTTTCGGTTTGAATAAGCTGGGATTGCGTGGTTTTTAGCTCCTCCAGCAATTGCTCCAATTGCTGGTTTTTCTCGCGTAATTCCACATTTTTCAGTCGTTCAATTTCTGCCTCTTTCTCAGCACGGTCCAATTCGTGCGATACCTCGATGGTAGCAAACTTTATGTTCAGCTCTTCACTGAACATGATTTCCTTGAGTTCATTGTAGAGGCGATAGTGATAAAGCGCTTCTTGCAATTGGCCGGCTTTTTCAAAGGCAGCAGCGAGGGCCTCGTGTATTTGCACCTCGCGCGTTTTTGTATTCACCTCTTTCGATATGTCGAGCGCGGTTGTCAGATGGGTGATGGCTTCTGCAAAAGCGCCTTTCGCTGTGTAGGTTTTGCCAATGTTTAGCAGGCTCGTGCTTTCCGATTGCCGGTGCTTAATCGAGCGCCTGATTTGGAGGCTTTGCGTGTGCAATGCCAAGGCTTTGTCTGTGTCCCCTTGCTCGAGTGCAATACTTCCAAGATCATTGAGTGCTCGCGCTTCACCAAGCTGGTTATCCGCTTTTCTAAAGCGCTCAAGGCTCTCGGTATGAAACGGCAGTGCTTTTTCGTATAAGCCTCGTTTTTGGTAGATGCTGCCGATCCCCGTGAGCGCTCTGGCAATACCCGGCTGGTAGCCCAGGTCTTTAAAGATGGCCAGACTTTGCTCATAGTACTGCTGAGCCTGTTCCAGCTGACCAATTTCTTCGAAGCCCATGCCGAAGCCGTGGAGCACCCAGCCTTCTTGCTCTTTGTTACCCGATTGTTTCAGGAAGTCGAGGGTACGGTTGCCGTAAGCCAGTGCTTTGCTGAGGTCGCCGAGGCTGGTGTGCACATTCGCGATAGAACCCGTGATTTTGCCGGCGAGGATGGGCATGTCCAGGGGCTCCACCAGTTTGAGTGCCCTGTTGAGCAGCGGAAGGGCTTTATCATGCTGCGAGAACATTGAGAGGGCAAACCCTTCAAGGGCTAAGCAGGAAACGATACCGACCTCGTATTCCAGCAATTCCGATTTCGCTAATACTGACGGGCACCACCTGATGACTTGCTGGGGATGGGTCACTACAATCTGTTCGAAGAAACCCAGGCAGTTGTCGATACCTGGTTTGCCTTCGGCAAGACCCTCATTCAATTGCGGCCACTGAGATTCAATGTTTGCCCTTACGTCCATGCGTCTTCGATCGGATGATTTGGTCGGTGTAATGTACGTAATTTAGGTGGGTTTTTCATGGCACTGTGAAGGAACACAAGGTTCGTCTCTACGTCCCTTTATTCTTGATGTTTTGCCAAAATTCACGGGATGTATTTCAGGAAAAGACATGTACAGTCGGTTCAAAAAACGCCCCATCAAACCGTTTACTATGCCTGAAGGATTGTCGGAAAAACGATTTGCACTAGATTCTCCGTTTAAGCCTATGGGCGATCAGCCACGGGCGATTGAGGAGCTTACGGAAGGCCTCAAAAGAGGGGACGGTTACCAGACGTTGTTAGGAGCAACCGGGACGGGCAAAACGTTCACCGTGAGCCACGTTATTCAAAACCTGAACCGGCCGACGCTGGTGATGAGTCACAACAAAACGCTGGCGGCTCAGCTCTACGCAGAGTTCAAACAATTCTTCCCGAACAACGCTGTCGAGTTTTTCATCTCGTACTACGACTATTACCAGCCAGAAGCCTATATCGTCCATTCGGATACGTATATCGAAAAGGACATGTCGATCAACGAGAAAATTGATCGCTTGCGGTTGCGTGCTACAAGCGCACTGGTATCGGGCCGGCCCGATGTGATCGTTGTGGCCAGCGTATCGTGCATCTACGGCCTTGGTTCGCCGAAAGAGTATAAATCGCAGATTGCGCAGGTGCAGGTCGGCGATGAGATTGAGCGTAATGATTTTCTGAAGAAGCTCACGCGCATTTTCTATACCCGTAATGACATCGCGTTTGAACCTGGCGTATTTCGCGTGCGCGGCGATGTGGTTGAGGTCTTTCCTGCCTATCTGGAAGAAACGGCGTACCGCATCGAGTTTTGGGGTGATGAAATTGAGAAGATTAGCAGTTTTGAGCCCTTAACTGGCCAGACAATCGAAGAGATGAAACTGCTCACGGTGTATCCCGCAAAAATTTTCGTAACGCCCGAAGAGCAGTTGTCAACAGCGATTGCATCGATTGAAGAAGAATTACGTTGGCGTCTGGCTGTGATGCGCGAGAATGGCAGTGTCCTCGAGGCGCAGCGCCTTGAGCAGCGCACAATGTTCGATATTGAGATGCTTCGGGAAGTAGGGTATTGTTCGGGTGTAGAGAATTACTCTCGCCATTTATCTGGACTGAAACCGGGTGAGCGACCGTATTGTCTTTTTGATTATTTCCCGGAAGACATGCTGCTGGTTATTGATGAGAGCCACGTAACCGTGCCGCAGGTACGGGCAATGTACAATGGCGACCGTGCACGCAAACTCACGCTGGTTGAGCATGGCTTCCGATTGCCCTCAGCGCTTGATAACCGGCCGATGACGTTTGAGGAGTATGAGGCGAAGCACAACCAGGTCATTTTTGTGACAGCAACACCGGGAGATTATGAACTCGAAAAGAGCGCCGGCGTCTTTGTGGAGCAGGTCATCCGGCCGACGGGTATCCCTGACCCCGAAGTGACCATCCGTCCATCTAAAGGGCAGGTGGATGACTTGATGGAAGAAATCAGGTTATGCATCAACCGGAAAGAGCGGACGCTGGTAACCACGCTTACCAAGCGGATGGCAGAGGACCTCGCGGATTACCTCGAGTCGTTTGGCATCCAGGTTCGTTACCTGCACTCTGATATCGATGCCCTGGAGCGCGTCGAAATCCTTCGCGATTTGCGGCTGGGAGTCTTTGATGTATTGATCGGGGTGAACCTTTTACGTGAGGGCCTTGATTTGCCGGAAGTGTCGTTAGTGGCCATTATCGATGCGGATAAAGAAGGCTTCCTGCGCAGTGATCGGTCGTTAATCCAGACTGCCGGCCGCGCTGCCCGTAACGCCAATGGCCGCATCATTATGTATGCAGACAAAATTACGGGCTCGATGCAACGCATGATGGATGAAACAGAGCGTCGCCGGGCCATTCAGCTTGCATACAACGAAGAGCACGGCATTACACCACGAACAGTGACGAAGTCGAAAGACGACATCATGCAGGGTACCCTCATTGCCGAAGAACGGGGCGAAGGGGAAGGCCACCAGTCGTACCGGTTTGGCGAATCGAAGCCTTCCATTGCTGCAGATCCCGTTGTGAAGTATCTCACAAAAGAACAAAAACAGGATTTGGTTAAGCAGATGAAGAAAGAAATGCTTGAAGCTGCTGAAAATCTGCAGTTTGAGCGAGCCGCCGAATTGCGCGATAGTGTGGAGCAATTAGAAGAGGATATCAAGAAATCCTGATGCGCCGGCCTGGTCTCGGGTGACGGAAACCTGTGATTTCCTTGCGAGTACCAAACGACTCTGAAAAATTTGACGCCCGTATGGGCCTAGCGAACATGAAAAACGAGATCCATCCTGAATACAACATCGTTAAGGTAAGACTTGCTGATGGCACCATCATCGAAACCAAGTCTACGATGGGTACAGAG
This sequence comes from Rhodothermales bacterium, assembly GCA_965263205.1. GTDB lineage: Bacteria > Bacteroidota > Rhodothermia > Rhodothermales > JAHQVL01 > JBCCIM01. Next base: position 101,752 of record CBDHHF010000014.1, on the reverse strand, counting down.
GAGTATGTATCAGAGGTAGATTCTACCAACCATCCGTTCTACACGGGTCGCCGTCAGTACGTTGATACCGCCGGCCGTGTAGAGAAATTCCAGCGTCGTTACGGCAAAAAGAAGTAAGGACCGGAATCTGTGCAAATTTTCGAAGGCGATCTGTGATACGGGTCGCCTTTTTGCATGCATGCAATTTTGAAGCTACCCTAAGGCCGGCACGCTGCACAAAGCGTACTGATAGAGATCTTCCGCAAGTGTTGGATGTCGGCCAGCGCCTACGTCCCGCTTATTCAAACGCTCCAGCTTCCTATGGAATTTGATCCAGTCGCTCTGATTGCCCGGAAACGAGATGGGCAGCAACTTGCATCAGGTGAAATCAAACGGCTTATCGATGCTTATACGACCGGCGCACTGCCCGACTATCAGATGAGTGCATTCCTCATGGCGGCTTTTCTGAATGGACTCGATGCCGCTGAAACCCAGGCATTAACCCACGCGATGCTGTACTCGGGTGCCGTAATAGACCTGTCAGCTATCCCTGGTACAAAGGTGGACAAACATTCAACAGGTGGGGTAGGGGATAAAGTGTCGTTGATTCTTGCGCCTGTTGTGGCAGCGTGCGGTGTGCCCGTACCGATGATTTCCGGGCGTGGCTTGCGTCATAGTGGAGGGACGCTGGATAAGTTGGAGAGCATCCCGGGTTTTAATGTGCAACTGGATATCGCGGCTTACAAAGCCCAATTGGAAAAACTTGGGCTAGTGATGATTGGGCAAACGGCAGAAATAGCGCCGGCAGATCGCAAGATGTATGCGCTCCGCGATGTCACGGCGACGGTAGCCAACCGCTCTTTCATTGCGCCGTCGATTATGAGCAAGAAAATTGCTGCCGGCATTGATGGCCTTGTGCTTGATGTGAAATTCGGTGCGGGTGCATTTATGAAAACGCCTGCGGATGCTCGTCCACTTGCAGAACTGCTGGTGCAGATCGGCGAGGAATTTGGCAAGCCGACCGTCGCGTGGTTGACCAACATGGATCAGCCGCTTGGGTATGCGGTAGGGAACTGGCCTGAAATGGCGGAGAGCATTGCGTGTTTGCGTGGTGAATGGATTGAAGATCTCATGCAACTTACCCTGACGCTGGCTGGCGAAATGATTTGCCTCGGCAAAAAGGCCAATTCACCCGAGGAAGGTTACACAAAGGCAAAAGAAGCCATTGCGTCTGGGGCAGCGCTTGAGAAGTTTTTGGCCATGGTGGATGCACAGGGTGGCGATACAAATGTAGTGGAGCGTGGCACACGTCCACATCCTGCGCATGTGATCACGGTACCGGCACCGGTGGGCATGGACGGCTACATACATACAATTGATGCGCTTGCTATTGGCGAAGTAGCGTTGGCCCTTGGCGCCGGCCGGCTGAAAAAGGAGGATGCGGTTGATCCATTGGCGGGGTTGACGCTTGCGGCAAAGCAGGGCGAGCAAGTTGCCGAAGGTGAGCCACTGGCAACGTTGTTTTCGAATGGAGAAGTCGACAAAAAGCGTCTGATAGAGAACGTACAAACAGCGTTTACCGTGGGGGCGGAAGCACGTGCCTCGCTACCTTTGTTGTACGAACGCTACACGATGAACGGGTGGAGTGGCAGGTAAGCGAGATCTTCTGCTGTGTAGTCTCGTTGAAAAAAAGAAGCATAGACAAAATCAGTCCTTCTTTTTGTTTACAATACAATCGAATATCATTAAAATACCGCGTGAGGTATATAAATTCGGCCCCACTGCTGTTTTCTACAAAGCGAAGTGCATCTTTCAACGGCTGATGCTCGTTACATGCAGAACAGCTATATTCCTCTTACGCATTAAGCTTCGATAACAATCCCAACCTACCCATGTCAATTTGGAAACGATTTTCGCGATGGATTAAGTCAGTTTTTGGCGGCGCAATCTCTGCGATGGAAGATCCTCGTCTTATCCTCGAGCAGAACATTCGGGAGCTGAATGATCAGGTGCCGAAGATGAATGAAAACATCGCGACCGTTAAGGCCAATGTTGTTTTGCTTCAGAAAGAAGTACGCCGTACAGAGCGCGAAGTAACCGATATTACCTCCAAAATTAAAGCGAGCATCTCTGCCGGCCGCGATGATCTCGCTGAGCGCTACGCCATGCAGCTCGAGAAAGGGCGTGATACGCTTAGCCGCACCAAAGAGCAGCTCAAGTATGCTTCTGCTGCCTACGACAAAGCGCTGCAGGTTAAAAAAGCATTTATGCGCGAAAAGGATCGCAAGATTCAGGAAGCCAAAGAAGCACTGCGTGCACACGAACGTTCAAAATGGCAGTCTAAAGTTGCAGATGCCATGGAGCAGTTCGAAGTAGGCGGACTCGATCAGACGCACGACGAAATGATTCAACGTGTGAATGAACAAGCTGCGCGCAACGAAGCACGCATTGAGATGGCGCTCGACTCGTTTGACGTAGAAGCGCTGCGTATTGAAGAAGATGCAGAAAATATTCGGGCTTCAGAAATTGTCAAGCAATTCAAGCTTGAAATGGGTGTTGGCGGTGGCGATGAAGGCACCAAAACGGAATCGCCGGCTGTAGAACTTCCTGAGCAGGAAGCTGAGCAGGGTGCCAAAACCATCGGTAAACAGCGTACCCAGACAGAATAACCCCCTTTGATTATCCTCTTTTAAGGTTCTGTACCAAGGCACCATGACACCGGAAGAATACAAGCGAATCAAAGAGGCAGAGAAAGAGCACCTGCGGGCACTCAAGAAATTGAAAACGCAGTTGCGATCGGCTCAGCGGCAAGATAAAGTTGCTGAAGCCATGAAGAATATCGAAAATGCCCCGGGCGATGAGATTGCCCGGACGCATGAAGAGATGGTAGATCGCCTCGCCATGGATACGATCCGTGAAGAGGCGCGTCTAGAGATGGCCCTTTCGGAATCTGGTCAGGTAGACGCAGAGCCCGCCGCCGAAGGGAGTGATGTTGACGCAACCGCACCGGACAAAATCGCACCGGATAAAATCGCGCAGTCCGATGCGGAATTACAGAAGCTCCGTGCACAGGAACTGGTTCGCCAGATCAAGCTGCAAATGGGGCTTGCAGATGTTAAGAAAAAACAAAATGAAACCTCCTCAGTAAAGCATGAAACGCGTGCTGCTGGTGATGAGGTTGAGGACGCCGGGGTAGAAGAGGGAGAATCTACGGAGGCACCCCCTGAAAAGGAGTTGCCCGAGAAGACAATCGGTCGCATTCCACGGAAAAAGCAGTAACTTCACCTGGGAAAGGGAAGACCATACCGTCCGAATCAGTTGCTCTTGAGGGCATGAACGACGCAGATATTAATTATACCAAAGAAGCATTCCTGAATCCCTGGAATCTGGGATTCCTTATTATGGCCATGCTTTCCGCTTTTTTTCTGAGCGGAATGCCTGGGACGGGTCCGCTGTTTAACATCATCCTGATTCTTGCTGCTGCTTCGGAATTGATGTACCTCGGTATTGTGCCGCGCCAGGACCGTTTCAAGAAGCTCATCCGTTCGCAGCGTGCCAAAGAGCGCTCCAAGCCGCCTTCGCAGAAAGAGATCTATGGCCGGCTAACCAAATACAGCCAGCGCCGCTACGCGCGCCTGCGTAAAATAGAGAAGGATATTCAGAGCAATTACCGCAAAATGAGCTACGCCTCGCAGGGATTGCTTGAAAGTCACCTGAAGAAAATTAATGGCCTGATTGAGTCGTACATCAAGCTGCTCTACCAGAAAGAGCGCTACGAGGACTCGGTACGGAGTGGGGCTGAAAAAGAAATAGCGCGCGACATTCAGGAAGTGCGTTCTGAGTTGGATGAGCAGTCACCGCGCGTCAAGGCCATCAAAAAGCGCCGGCTCCGTATTCTGGAGCAACGACTCGATCGATTCAAGAAAAGCAAGGAAAACCTCGAAATCATCGAAGAACAGCTTGCGACCATCGAAGATGTAATCAAGTACATCCACGAACAATCCCTTACCCTCCGCGATCCCGAGGCGATTACCTTTCAGTTGGATACGTTGCTTAACGAAGTGGAAGAAACAGAAGCCTCCGTCGAAGAAATCGAAGAGGTCTTCCGTTCTCCTGCTGACATTCTCAGCGACATCGATTCGTTCGATCTGGAAGATGCTGATGAGTCGCTTTCTTCGCGATCACGCGATAGAGACATTTAATTTAGCTAATGGTGTTTCGCTGACTAAACACCATTAGCACGCGCTTCATCTCCTTAGGTATATCTTACCCAGCTTATTTCACGAGGGTTAGCAACCGCGTTTGTACCACGGCTGCATCTACGCGCAAGCTGTAGAAGTAAGGCCCGCCGGGTAGATCGGTTTCTGCACTCGTTTTGCCATTCCAGAGCGCTGTATGTTCGCCGGCAGGAAACGTGCCTTCAGCCAGGACGCTCACTCTGCGACCCAGCAAATCAAACACAGCCAATTCTACATTGCCCGGCGCTGCAAGCGTGAACGGTATGGTTGTTTCGCCAGAAGCCGGGTTCGGGAAGTTGACACCGAGTTTGTGCTGTGCCTGAGGTACAGCAGGGTCTTCCGTCGCCGTTGACTGCGTTTCGACGAAGCGGTGGAGTTTGCCATTAAAGCCGGCGATGAACAACTCGCCATTTTCGCTTACCCCAAACGCAGGAATGTTGAATGTAGCACGTGCTATTTCAACGTTGGTTGTATCATCTTCAGCAACAGTAAGCGCCCAAATGCGACCGGTGACGTAATCTGCGTAGATGTACTTGCCGTCAATTTCCGGTACACGAGAACCGCGGTAGACGTGGCCACCGGTTACCGAGATGCCTTCGTTGCGGTTGTATTCCCACACAGGCGGCTCGAGGTCGGTTGTGACGCAGTTGTTGCGGGGTTCGAAACACAGACTGGCTTCCATAATGTCCCAGCCGTAGTGTTTTCCTTTTTCGATAATATCAATTTCTTCGCGTGCACCCTGGCCCACATCGCCGGCCCAAATGGTGCCGGTTTCAGGATCAATGCTGAATCGCCACGGATTGCGTAGGCCATAGGCAAAAATCTCTTCGCGAAAATCTTCCACATTGCCGACAAATGGGTTGTCTGGCGGAATGGCATAGCGCGCATTCTCTGTGGCATTGTTTACATCGATGCGTAGCATAGAGCCAAGCAGCGTTTTCGGATCTTCACCGTTTTCCTCCGGATCGCCGCCATCGCCACCGTCGCCGAGGCCAATGTACAGGTAGCCATCAAGTGGACTGAAAGCCAACTGTCCACCGTTGTGATTGCTGAATGGCTGGTTAATTTCCATGATGATCAGCTCACTTGCAGGATCAGCCGCGTTCGGGTTGTTTGCATCAACCGTAAAGCGTGAAATGACCGACCGCCGTGGGCTGGAGGTAGAGTAGTAAACAAAGAAATGCCCGTTGTTTGCATAGTCTGGATGAAACGCCAGGCCGAGCAGGCCTTCTTCGTTGCCCGTGTTTACCGTCAGGTCGAGGAAAGTATCGGATGTGGAGACGTTCTGGTCGTTGTCAAACACGATGATTTTGCCTGAATGCTGTTCGACAACAAAAAGCCGGTTGGTGCCGTCGCCGGCGTGTTGAATATCGACGGGACGTGAGAAGAACAGATTGTCAAAAGCTGTTTCCAGTTCCAGCGAGATCTGTGCTTGTGCAGGGATTGCAAGGCTAATACTGAAAAACAAAAGAGCAGCGAGCTTGATAGAGCGCATGGCTAATGTGGTTGGTTGGATTGAGGCTGCGTAACGTCAAGCTGTCGGGAATGCAGCTTGTAGAGGGTCTTGTAGGGAATCGGCAGGGCCGTTGGTAGTCAATTTATATCCAAATTTGATGCCGAAGTAGGCATGGGAGTCAGCCTGTTGCCATCAATCGGGAAACAGTGATGCATCCATGCCCGGGATGATTTTTAATGCGTTTTTGTAATAGATGTGTTTGAGGGTCTCGTCAGGCAAGTCGAGGCCGTACAAGCGCCAATGCGCGTGCCGTTTGCGATAATATTTGAAGTACTCATCGTCCGTTTCAAATGTCCGGAAGTAAACATGGTATTCCTCTGGCTTCCATGAGTCTTTGCCCATCAGCACGCGATCCTGGTAGTTGATGAGGAATTCGCGCGCATGCGCTTGGGTTGCCGGCCCAACTCGGCGAGTACGGCGCCCAGTTCCGTGTACATATTGGGCATCTCATCCATTAGTTCACCAAGCCTGTCGAGATTATTGCCCATCCATCCGAGATGCGCATTGATGAAAATGGTATTCGGGTGTTTGCGAAATACATTGTGCTGCTCAGCCATCTGCACTTCCCATGTCGGGAACGACTCCGGTGGGCGCTTACGGCGAGGAAACATCTTCAACTCGAGCCACCGCTCATTGAACTTGTCGTGTGGTTCATAGAATGGAGATGGTTCGCCGGTGTGAATCAGCACAGGAATCCCCAATTCGCCACACTTAGCCCAGACATGGTCCATCTGCGGATCGTCGGTCTGAAATCGTTCACCGTTTTCGTAGTGGGTGAACATGCCCAGGTTTTTGAAGATTTTTAAGCCCTGTGCGCCATTTTTTACGTCTTCTTCGAGTTGCGCAGCGGCCTTGATGCCGAAGTCTGGATCGTCAATTTTGTTAAAATCGATGTTTGCAAACTGAATAAAGCGGCCCGGATAGCGACCGTTCATGTTTTCGACAGCAGCTTTAAGTAGTTCGCCGCTGCGACCGCTCAGGTTGACGGCCACGGCCATGTTCATGTCGTCCATCTCGCGGATGAGCTTGGCTACGCCAGCTTCGTCCATGTCAGGCGCACCCCAATGGTGACTATGTACATCCACAAACGGGAATTTAGATTGCGTTACCGGGTTTTCTGGTACAACAAGGGTTGAACGCGGTTCATATTCCTCGACCGTCATTTCCTGTGCCTTGATTGGGAGGGCGATCAAGAAAGCGAGGCAGAGAGCAAAGACGTATTTCATGTTAAATGGCGCGAGCCGCTTCAATTCTGGCGTTTTGTATCAGTATGAATGTACTGAATTAGCTGAACGCTTAACATGGGGAAAAGATTGCATCCTCTTTTTTGCGCCGGCCTGGCTGACTTGATGCGGCTGCAGGTAAATCTGTTGAAGGGTACAAGTTTAAGGCTAAAGGTTTTTAATCCTATGTGATTGGTGCCTCAAGCCTGAAAACAAAACCGTTAACTTTCTACCTGCAACGTTCAACAACGAAAAAATAAATCCACAAGATTTATTTTTCGCATTATATGCCGGACGCGATCAGGAGCTCGATGTCGCGATGTGGCATGCCGAACATGGTCGAAAGGGTCTTCTTTGTGATGTGCCGGCGGTAGGCGTAGGTACCATTTCGGAGGCCTACGTTTCGCCAAAGCGCTTCATTCATGTTGCCTACTTCGCCGATTTGTAGCAGATAAGGCACCAGGACGTTAGTCAATGCATACGTTGCCGTACGGGCAGCGTTTGATGGCATGTTGGGGACGCAATAATGAATCACGTCGTATTGCCTGAAGATGGGAGAGGAGTGCGTTGTTGGTCGGCTCGTTTCTATACAGCCTCCCTGGTCGATCACAACATCCACGATCACAGAGCCAGGGCGCATGGTTGATACCATGTCTTCTGTAACCAGCATGGGGGCCCGATGGCCCGAGGACATCGCTGCGCCAATGACAACATCAGCTGAGCGGACAGACTCGCGCACATAGTGTTCAGACGCCATCGCCGTGAAAATACGCCGGTTTAGCAGGTGCTCCATCGAACGTAGGGCCGTTAAGTCATTGTCGAGCACGATCACATGCGCGCCATATCCCAGGGCAGCGCGCGCGGCCCACTCGCCGATGACACTGGCACCGAGAATGAGCACCGTGGAAGGCGGTACACCCGATATGCCCCCCAGCATCACCCCCTGACCGCCCTCGTCGCTCTCCAGATACCGCGCAGCGATCTGTACAGACAGCGCACCCATAATTTCATGCATGGTACGGACAATCGGAAACGTATTGTCGGCGTCTCGGATAAATTCGAATCCAATACCCGTGATACTCAAGGATGTGAGCTTACTCAGAATATCGGAGGTTGCGCTACCCAGATGGAGGGCTGAGAAGAGGATCTGCTTTTCCTGTAAGAGGTCCAGTTCATCGATACTGGGCGGACCTACTTTGACGATCAGGTTACAAGTGCTAAACAGATCTTCCGGGTTTTCGACAATGGTCGCACCCGCATCTGCATATTCTTTGTTTTTGAAGTGGGCTAATGCCCCTGCGCCTTTTTCGAGGTAGACCTGATGACCATTTGCAGCAAGCGTTTGTACGCCACCGGGGGTTAATGCTACACGGCGTTCCTCGTTCGAAATCTCACGCGGAATACCAATGCGCATAGAGGTATGTTTTGAACGAATGGCAATCATTCGCTCTTGGGGATGCATTGCCCCTTCTACCTGTGTAAATCCCTTGATTGAGGGAGTCTCCATACAAAATCAGAAATGAAGTACAAACCAGAAGTACAAACCATCAGCCCCACAATATACGAGCTTTTAAGCTGGATGGCACTTTTTTGATTGCTCGAGTCTGCCATATTACAGTCATAATGATTTAGAAACAGCTAAAAGACTAAGAATTCCTCGTTAGGCTGGTTAACCTTTGCCGGCTATCCTCCGATACTAGCGCAGAGCGTGCACCTTTTCTCACGAAAGGCCAAGTATTGTTTTGTGCTGGTTTCCCCACGTTGCACAATACCTGAATGCGCCCATCCTGAGAAGAATTTCGTGTTAGACCAACCCCGCTAAAATCGTATGGAATCAACTGAAACCCGATATAAAAAAGAAGAGTTGGTAGCCAACCTCCGTGAAGGCCCAGGATTTGCCAACGGAATTACAGATCTACGCGGCGCTGATTTATCTCACGAGGACTTGAGTGGCGTAAATCTATCAGGCATCGATTTATCTGGTGCTGATCTGCAAGGGACAAACCTTTCTCTTGCACGCCTCTTTAAAACGAATTTGAGTGGCGCAAATCTCATCCACGCAAATCTGGAAGGGAGCGAATTAACAGGCGCCAACTTGTCAGGTGCCAATCTGGAAGAAGCAAACCTGACACGCGCCGGCCTTGGCATGGCCCAGCTAAAAAAGGCGCGATTGTTCAATACAAACCTTTCGCAGGCCACGCTTACAAAATCAGACCTTTCCGAAGCAGATTTGCGTTGCGCAATTATGGATTCGGCCCGTATTCGGGAAGCAACGCTGGAGCGTGCCGATTTGACCAGTGCCAATCTGCAACATGCAGATATCTCAAAATGCAAGGTGCATAAAGCAGCGTTCACGGGGGCTGATCTGCGCGATGCCAACTTGAATGGCATCACCGAATTCAGTTCTGCCGATTGGGTAGGCACCGATATGCGTGGGGTTGATTTTGCAGGTGCATACTTGCTGCGTCGTTTTGCGATGGATCAGAACTATATCAAAGAATTTCGCGAGAGCAGTAAGCTATCTGCTTATGTCTACTACGTGTGGTGGTTCACCAGTGATTGTGGCCGTAGCGTAGGCCGTTGGTTGGCGATTATCGGGGTCTTGGCGATGATTTTTGCCGGCCTCTATACGCAGGTCGAAATCAGCTACGGGATGCATGAAGAGACCTGGTTTATGCCGATTTACTTCAGCATCGTAACCATGACCACATTGGGATACGGCGATGTGTTGCCGGCTTCCACCGCAGCCCAGGTAATCTCGATGATCCAAGTCCTCATCAGCTATATCATGCTCGGAGGCTTGCTTTCAATTTTTAGCAATAAACTGGCCCGTCGCGCCGAATAATCCCGCTTACCATGTTAAGATTTCTCAGACGACAGAAACGTGACCCGAAAGAGGTTATTCGGGAGTTGTTTGGTGATGCCGAGCTACCCAGTTTTCCTTCAGCCGTGATGGAAGTACTCAGTTTGTTGCGGAGCCCGGATTCAGATATCCGCGAAATTGAGTTTAAAGTAGAGCGAGATCCGGGGCTTAGTGTCAAGGTGCTTCGTACGGTGAACTCTGCAGCATTTGGTCTCTCCAAACGGGTTGGACACGTTGGCCATGCCGTAAGTCTTCTTGGTCGGTCACGATTGGAATCTATTGTGCTTTCGGTTGCCGTCAGTGCTGTGTTTCCGCAGAAAGGAGAAGCAGGCTTTGACTATGCCTCCTTCTGGGCTACAGCCGCACGCCGTGCGTGTTTGGCCAAGCTCCTGGCAAATCACATGCACCCGATAACGGAAATTGAAGCCTTTACGGCCGGCCTGCTACAAGACATGGGGATCCCTTTGTTAGCGATGCAAAAGAAAGGGGAGTACCTCAAGGTTTATTTGGCGTGGCAAAACGATCCGCTAAGTTCACTTGAAGAACTTGAGCACGATGCATTAGGCTTTGATCACACCGAGGTAGGGGAGATTGTTGCAGAGTCGTGGGGTTTACCGCAATACCTGATAGATGCCATTTCCGGACATCACACCTGGGGCGGCGAGCATCACGTGGAAGAAGCTGTACAACTGGTGTCGCTAATTCGCGATAGCGAAGTAGACGATGGTTCAGGCAAATTGATTGAAGTTGGGGCCAGCCAGTTTGGCATTGATGAAACGCTACTGCGCGAGCTCGTTACGCAAGCCGTTGACGATGCAAACGAGTACTATGCTATGCTTAATCAATAAGCAAAAAGGCATTGATTTCTCAACGCACTGTTTGGAGCAAGGCAGACGATTTTTTAAGCATCGCAGTGCGCACGCGCGTTTGACCTGTTTCGTCAATTGCCGTCCACGCGAGGACGATATTATCATCATCTGATACAACCCGGGGAAAGCCACTTTGCCGGCTCGCACGCGTCTGTGTAATCACCATTGGTTCGTACTGTGTGAGTACGCCTTTGGGAGTCCAGGTAATTTGTTGCATCATGATATCAGCTGCGCCATCGCTTGTTGGTTGTAACCAGGTCACAATTGCACTACGTGCGTCGAGCAATGAAACACCTACGCGTCCGGCTGGCTTCTTGTCTGAAATCTGAATAGGCATTCCAAACGATTTTGCCGGTATCCAGGGAAACAGAAAACCTGACGCGTGGACTGTCTTGAGCTGCTGTAAACCAGGTCATGGCAACAGTCTGCTCGTACGCGTCCAGGGCTGGGCCATTAACCGGGCAACCCGCTATTTGCCAACCATCCGCATGAATTACCTCGGGAGAGGACCAGGACCCATTAGCATATCGCACCACCGCAATATCGCGGATCTCATCCTGTGATCGGTCTCTGTAGGCGATAAGGGCGCTAGCCGGCCCCGTTCGAACTGCGGCTGTCTGACAGCAATCGCAGACTCTGTTGTCCAGTTCGTGTTCTTCAGAAAGGGTGCCTTCAGCATCAAACACGGCGCTGCGTAGTGTCATGGCGCGTCCAACTCCACCGTGATGCCCACCTCCTGTATTACGTCCATCAAGCCATATCGCTTTAAACTGTTCTTCTTCCCATGGGAGGAGTGAGACAAAGCCATGTTCTGCTTGAACGCCATCCCTGTGCGGTATAAATCCTGGCAGCCAGGTGTTACCGCCGTCTTTGGTCACCGAAAGCCGCACGTCATAGTTATATGTGCTATTTCCGCTCTTTGTGAGAAAGCTGGCCGCCTGATAATCTGAATGATGCGCCGCCATCGTTGGGAAGTCCGCCCAGTTTACAAACCAGTTATTACCCGTTGCTATTTTTTTTGCCGGTGTCCAGGCTTCATTAAAAAACGACGAGGTGTGCAACGTTGTACCGCCGTCGGCGTTACGTGCCGTCCAACTCAAGAGAATCTGACCGTTGCTGCTTTTTACCAATTCTGGTGTCAGGCTGGCCGTGTTGGCAGGTGTTTCCAGATAGATCATATCATCTGTTGAGCCAGGTGCATCCTGGGCGCGCGATTCATAGCCGGTGAACGTGAGGCATAGAAAGAGAAGTCCGGCCAGGCTTTTAATGGTAATCTTCATATAAAACGAGGATAACAGTAGGGTAATATTAAATCAGGATATCTGGATGCAGTGACAACGCTTCCGATAGTTGTTTATGATCGGGGCGTAGATTTAATGTCTTTTTCATTGATAGACGCACTACAAGGTTTCCTGCAAAAAACTTTTTAGGTATTCTGCTCGGGACGTTCGCATACTTAGACGGCTACGCTTTTGTCGAGTAGCATCCCATGGCGAAACCAATCGGTGTATAGGCTGATGCATATCAGAAAAAGCCCGGCACCGTTAAGGATAGAAACACATAGAGAAGTAAAACATGGAGGTAATTTGACATTATGGCGCGTTATAAGGGAACGATAGGCATTCTTACCGGAGGGGGGGACGTGCCCGGACTAAACCCCGCTATTCGGGGTGTGACAATTCGAGCTATACAGGAAGGTTACAGGGTAATTGGTATCCGTCGTGGCTGGGCCGGTTTGGTAGATTTTGTGCCAGACAAAGACGCAGATAACAGCGAGAATATCGTCGAACTGACGGTAGAAAACGTTAATCGTGCCGGCCGTACTGGTGGTACATTCTTGCACTCCTCGCGTACCCGTCCGAGCACCCTGCCCAAAGATGTTGTCCCCGACCATCTGAAGGACAAATATACGGATGAGGTGAATGATATCACCGAAGACGTAATCAAGAATTTGGAATTCCTGGGTATCGACTACCTCATTCCCATCGGTGGGGACGATACGTTGAGCTATGGGTATCGCCTGCACGAGCAAGGCGTGAAAGTAGTAGCCATTCCGAAAACGATGGATAACGACGTACCGGGTACCGATTATTGCATCGGCTTTGGCACGTGTGTGACGCGAACGATTGAGCTGACGCATCAGCTACGAACATCCGCCGGCTCACACGAGCGTTTCCTGGTGATCGAAGTGTTTGGCCGTTACGCAGGCTTTACCGCTGTACTCCCGACGATGGCCGGCGCTGCTGACCGCTGCGTGATTCCCGAATATCCGGCAAACATGGAGCACCTGACCGAGCTTATGGTCTACGACCGCAAGCGTAACCCGAGTAACTACTCGGTTGTGCTGGTTTCTGAAGGCGCCAAACTTGACGGCGAAGAGAGCATGTCGTTCCTGGGAGAGGAAGCCGATCAGTTTGGACACAAAAAACTCGGTGGTATCGGCGACAAAGTGGCCGCTGCGCTGAAAGAGTTTTCGCCCAAGTATAACAACGGCCGGGCGATCAACGTGGTTAATCAGCGTTTGGGGTATATGGTTCGCTGTGGTGATCCCGATGCACTCGATTCGATTGTGCCGATGGCATACGGAACGCTCGCGCTTGAGCTTGTCCAGAAAGGTACGTCAGGCCGGCTCGTTTGTGTACGCAACGGCGTCTACGACAACGTGCCTATCGATGTAATCATTGGCACAAAAAAAGTGGTAGATATCGAGAAATACTACCACCCGGATCGCCTGCGCCCCCGCTACCGGGCATTCGACAGAAGCCCTGTATTTTTGATGTCAGGCGCTATTTGATCGTAGTTGCAGCTTGTGCGTTACAGGTTGCGGCCGGCCGCCTAGATCCATCGGCGCCGGCTGCAATCCGTAACCAGAAGGCTGATTTTTATGGAACTACCCTTCGACGTCAAAGCTGCGGAAGCAGCACTTGCGTCTGCAGATCCCCGCATGGGGGAAATCATAGAAGCGTATGGTCCCTGCACGATGACCATAACTTCATTGCAAAGCCCCTTCGAGTCGCTTTTCAAGACCATCATTTTCCAGCAACTCTCTACGGCTTCTGCAAACGCCATCTTTGGGCGTGTCTTGGCGCTGTTTGATGGCAAAGCTCCCACGCCCGACCGTACCCTGGTCATTGCCGATGAGGCCTATCGAGGTGCCGGCATGTCAAAACAAAAAATCAGGTATGTTCGCGACCTGGCCCAGAAAACGCTGGAGGGTACCGTGCCTGAAATGGCTGCCCTGGCACATCTATCAGACCAGGAAATTATTGAACGACTTTCTGCGGTGCACGGTATTGGACGCTGGACTGTGGAAATGCTCCTCATGTTTAATATGGGCCGGCCAGATATTTTGCCAACCACTGACCTGGTGATTCGGAAAGCGTTTCAACAGATTTACAACCACGAAGCGTTACCCAAACCCAAAGCCATCGATGCATTCGGTGAACGGTGGCGTCCGTACCGATCTATCGCAAGCTGGTACATGTGGCGCGTCATTGATGGCGACAACGATGCCTGGTAGCGCGTAACGCCCTCGATTTTTCGCTTCGATTAAGACGCACTATATTCTTCAACATTACCCCACAACCCACAACCCACAGGGCTAACACGCTTCTTTCGAAGCAAGTGATCGCCTAAATCTTCAGTGCCTCACCATGCAAGCACTCCAGACGTTTCTTGATACGTATATCACAGATGTTCGGCTGCAGGCCGTTGTCATTGTGGTGGCTTCGTTCATTCTGGCAAAAATTGTAGATGTGATCTGCGGGCGTGCCATTCGTTCGCTGACAGGACGCACCCGTTCAGAAGTTGATGACAAAATCATCGACGTGCTGCACAAACCTATTTTTCGAACGGTTGCATTGCTCGGCGTCATGCTGGCGCTGAGTGTATTGGGATCCGAAAGTGGCATGGTGGCGATTGGCCGGCGGGCCATCATCACAATTATTGTACTCATCTGGTTATTTGCTGCGCTCCGCCTTTCGCGTACGTTGATTACCGCGACCAGTGAAAACAAGCAGTCGCGGATGATTCAGAAGGCTACGGTGCCTCTGTTCGACATTGCGGCCAAAGTGCTCATTTTTGCGCTCGGTAGTTATCTGATTCTGATTTCCTGGGATATAAACATCAGCGGCTGGCTGGCTTCTGCTGGTATCGTGGGCCTGGGCATCGGTCTGGCAGCGCAGGATACCTTTGCTAACTTGTTTGCCGGCCTTTCGATTTTGGCTGACTCGCCCTATAAAATTGGCGATTTCATTGTACTGGACGGCACCGAGCGAGGCCGCGTAACCCGGATTGGGTTGCGGAGCACGCGCGTGTTAACAAATGACATGGTTGAAATCATCATCCCTAACTCTATCATCGCCAATTCTAAAATTGTAAACGAAAGCGGTGGCCCAACGGTGAAGCAACGGCTGCGCATCCCTATCGGTGTGGCGTATGGCGTAGCAATTGATGACGTTGAGCGCGCACTGCTGGCTGTTGCAGCGGGTGAAGAATTGCTTGCTATGCATCCTGCGCCAGCTGTGCATTTTGCCGGCTTTGGCGATTCGGCACTCGACTTCGAATTGCGTTGCTGGATTACAGCACCAGATAAGCGCGAACAAATTGTCAATCGGATAAACCGGAGCTTGTACGAGCAACTCAATGATGCCGGCATCGAAATTCCGTTTCCTCAGCGGGATCTTTATATCAAAGAAATGCCCAGGTCCTGATGAATCAGTGTGCATGGCGTACAGCTTCCCATGCCGGCACTGAATAAGAAAATACCATTGATTCCCTCCACCTCACCCGGTGTTTCCTTCCGTGTTGCCCGGCATTCGGAGCGAATATTGTATCTATAGAACCATGGGTAAATGGCTGTAAAAACGCGTTTTGCGTTTTTTTAATGAGAATGGAAGTACGTCTTTGCAATGCACGCGGCACAACGCCCAAATGATGATGTTTGTTTAACAGAAAATAGTCCCTCGGAGTTTGCATTCCGAGCGGATCAACTTGACCCCTTCGTGCGTGTTAACATACAAAGCAAGACCAACCGGGAATCCTATCCGCTGGTCGTTCCAAGTACACCTCTTGAAATTGCAAGTTCTTTGTACCTGTATCCCTCTTCCACTAGGAAAGAGGCGCGTAACACTTCACACCTGATCGCCTCAATCCCCTTAGACCTTGCGATGTCCCTTACACCACGTATTGGAGGGAGATCATGAAAACACCTCAACCTGAAAGCAAATTTTCGCTCTATCTGAGCTATGGCGTCCTCGGAGCCATTTTTATAATTGATTGCCTCGTACCCTTTGGCGTCTTTGGTGGTGTCCCATATGTAATTGGCCTTATCGTTTTGATGTGGGTATTGAAGCCGGCTGACGTCATGTGGTTTAGCGCCACCTGCGGTATTGCCACCGTCCTGGCTTTTTTCCTCGGTGAAGACTATGCCGAGATGAGCGGTTTGATGAACCGATTGATGGCCATCTTTACCATGGTGGCCATGGCGATGCTTATCAAGCGGCAAACGGATCTCGCTGATCAACAAACCGAACAGCAAAAACACCTGAATTCTGTTGTTGAAAAACGTACAGAAGGACTCAAGCAGGTCGTCGACCAACTCGAAGAAATAAAAATTCGCCTTGCTGAGTCTGAAGAGCTGGGACATTTTGGTTTTTGGGAGTTTTATCCTTCCAACCAGCGGATGATTTGGTCCAATGGCGTATTTGCCATCTACGGCTTTCCGATTACCCCCCAGGCGCCGTCGATGCAAGAATTTCTAGACCAGTGCCATACGGAAGATGTACAGACGCTACAACGTTCTATTCAATATGGGTTGACCGAAAAGAAGCAGTACACCGTAGAGTACCGGCTGATCATGCCTGACGGGAGCGTGAAGTGGATTTTCAACAAGGGCCGGCCAATTGTAAACAAACAGGGCGCCGTAGAGATGTTGGTTGGCACTATTCAAGATGTCACTGCGCTCAAACATAGCCAGGAATCTGTACAGGCTAACCGTGCACGTTACACAACGTTGTTCAAGAGTGCAGCGGTGGGCAAAGTCTTGATGATTCCGAACAAGCGAATTCTGGAAGCAAATACGGCTTTCGTGCGCTGGGTTGGATATCCCGAGAAAACGCTGCTCAAAATTCCTATCGAAAAACTGATTCATGAAGATGACCGCAGCATGGACAATGCCTATGCGCGTGACATGATCAGTGGCGATATAGAATTCTACCAGAAAGAGAAACGTTTCATTCGCCGAGATGGCACGGTCCTGTGGGGCTTGTTTAGCGTTTCTCCGGTACATGATGCAGAAGACAAAATTACGTGTTTCGCCGTAGAGATTATCGATATCACGGCGCATAAAAACACGGAGATGGCGATGCAAAAAGCGCAGGAGTCGTGGCATGAGGCTGAAGAGGCGCTGACAGAAAGCGAAGCATCGCGTCGGCTTGCTGAAAACGCACTCAAAGAAAGTGAACGTAGCCGGCAAATTGCCGAGGCTGACCTGGCTGCTGCACAATCGCAGCTCAAAACACTGCGCACACAGGCAGCTGTAAAAGCATCGCCTGTGGCTTCCATTACGCCGGCTGTGCCGCCCGTAGATCGCCTGGCGGACCGCACAGCAGATGCATCGTTTGATACATCCGACATTATTAGTCCGGCACCCAGCGGTATGCAAAATAACATCCGTACGCGGCCAGACATTTTACCTGAAACGGAAGTTGGACTCGAGATTTTTGCTGAGAACCTTCCCAAGCCTCGACCTGAGGCTACGGGGGATTCCATTCCCGATGCACCCCTTACGGATCAGCCATTAGCGGATCCGTTGGTGCCCGAGCCTCCTGTTTCTGGGCCTCCTCTCGAGCCACCCGTATCCGTACCGAGCCTTGTAGAAGCAGAGGCTACTACACCTGAGCCGGCACCGGCAGCTCCCGCGCCGCCTGCACAACCTGCACCAGCCACTGCAAATGTGCCTGGCATGACGTTGGAGAAGTTCAACAAGCTGTTTGACAATCCCAACAAGCTTGTTGCTTCGATAGGGTTCGATGGGTGTTACAAACAGGTTAGCCCTGGACTTGCGCGCGAACTGGGTTTTGCAACCGATGAACTGGATACGCAGCATTTCCTGAATTTTATCCACCAGGAAGATCGTGAACGCGTACACGATCAATTTTATACGCTGCAGAAAGGCGAAGCTGTGTCGCGTTTGAGCATGCGGCATATGAGTAAATTTGATGGGTATCGCAGGTTTGTCTGGGACGCTTCTGTAGATGCTGAGCGTGAGATCATTTACTCCGTGATGCGTCCAGATATTGAGTTTACCGGTATGGGTTCTTCAGCCGCGAGTGCACCGCCACCCGCTGTTGTTGCTGAACCCGTTGTGGCATCTGAGCCCATCATTACGCCGGAACCTGTTGCAGCACCACCTGCACCGGAGCCGGAGGTGCCTGTGATGGAAACGCCTGAACCCGTCATTCCGGCTGAGCCCATTATTCCGGCTGAGCCCATTGCCGAACCCGTAGCGCCGGTCATTGAGCCAGCAGTGGAGCCTGTGCCCGAACCTGTGGCAGAGACGCCAATTCCTGAACCTGTTACAGCGACGCCAGCACCTGTTGATGCTGCGGGTATATTGCGTCCCGTGATTCATCAGCAAAACGTTTCGTCAGAGCCACGTCCACCTTTGCCAGAGCGTCTGCCTGAGCCCATTGGGGCCCATGCACCGCCGCCTCGAGCTAAAAAGCCGGGCGAAGTTGATTGGCGCCGGCTCACCGATCGGATGCCATTTCAGGTTTGGATGTTGAGTACTGATCGGGCGTGCAAGTATGTCAATAAAAAGGTTCGTGATTTTACCGGATTACCCTTTGAACAACTCGAAGGCAAGGGATGGGGCAAAGCTGTTCATCCGGAAGATTACCGTAAATACCTGGCATACTACAGCCGCGACTTTGAGAAGTGGGAGCCGATGGGCTGTATGTACCGCTTGCGTCGCAATGATGGCATCTACCGATGGATGCAGGAATCGAGCGTGCCCATTCGCCGGCCTGATGGCTCGCTCGAAGGGTACCTGGTCACCTGTATGGATATCTCGCTGCTCAAAGCTGTTGACAGTAAATTTGTCCGTGCGTTCGATGGTGCCGTTAACCTGGTAGATGTCAAATCGGCGCTACATCCCTGCCAGAAAGAAGAAAGCCAGCATGCGATTGCTGATGCGATCAAAATTGCAGATGCGCTGGTGTCCAATGCCGACGAGGTACCCAACGCAACGTTGGCACGACTGATGGAATACGCCGGCAATCGCTTGATGTACTACATCAACGCCGTTGTCACGTTTGGAAATGCTGATAAAGACGCGCACGATTTGCTGAAGCGAAGCGTGTCGCTCGAATCTGTGCTTGAAAGCACTGTCGAAATGTTGGCGCCGCTTCGCCGTGAAGAAGGACCGCGCTTTCAGATCAACTACCGCGATGATCAACTCCGCGTGATGGTCGATAAGGTATTGGTCCATCGTCTTTTTGAAATCCTGATGCGCAATCTGCTCGAATGGGCCGAATCGCGGATTATTACGCTCGATATGATCGAGCAGGACGATGTAGGCATTGTAGAGATTAGGCACCTGGGCCCTGTGCTTAAGCCCGGTCATTTGTTGACTCTTGAAAATGTGTTTCGCGCCGGCGAAGCAACCATTCTCGAGAAAAAATCTGGCCTTGAGCTTTCGCTGATCAAGCGCCTTGCAGAAGCCATGTCCGGTGGCATGGCTGTGCGGGCTGATGAAGATGGCGATCCGATGATCGAAGTGCGCTTCCGGTTGGCTGAAGCAGCCGGCGTTGACGATACGATCCCGGTTGTCGACGAAGCGCTACGTGGTGAGGCACCTGTACAGGCAGAGCAGGTACAGCAACTCACAGAGGTGGCAGAAGCCATTGCCTCGCTGGAGCCGCCTGCTGCTCAGCCTGAGCCAATCGTGGCAGCCCGTTGTAGCCCGTTGTAGCGCCAGTTGTAACAGAGCCTGTGACTCCCGAGCCGGCATCAACGGAAGCTGCTCCAGCAGCTGAACCCGCGCCGCAACCCGTTGGTGAGCCTCTCTCCAATGGCGCGACACATGATGCAGGGGATACCGCCGGCGAAGAAATTCTCATTCATGAGAATGGGAATGGACAGGCAGCTATTACCCGACATAAAGTGCTCGTCGGGGAGACCAACAGTGAAACGCAGCGGCTCGTCCGATCGTTGCTCCAACCTTACTACGATCTCACCATTGTACCCAATACAGACGACCTGCTCAAACAGGCTGATACCATGCAGTACGACTTGCTTATGCTTGATGTGCATCTGCAAGGAGGCCGTACAGGTGTGGATGTGTTGCGAGAACTACGTCGCCGGCCGCAATACACCCGCATTCCTGCAATCGCGGTGGCGGCCAGTACAACCGCGATGGACCAGCGCGAGCTTATCGATAGAGCGGGCTTTGACGGTTTCCTGCGCAAGCCGTTCTCCATTGTGGAATTGCTGGAAACCGTGGAGCGGATGATCGAATCGTAAGCGGCTACTCCTTCAGAGGTAGCAGGGCGGAACTGGAGGATGTTAAGGATTATCTGGTGGATGTAAAGTATTGTAAAGTGCGCAGCATTGAGCCAAATCGTCCGTAGATATTGTTTAGGCAAGTACATGACTGTCTCATGTTTATAGCACCCGTCCAGCGGGGCGTTGTGCATTACGACTTAAGCCTGAACAAGACGATGAAAACTACAGATAGATTACCCTTCTTTGAAGTTGAGCAGCACCCGGTAGACGAGCGCTTTGGTTCCATCAAGGCACACAACGATGTACTCGGCCATGTTGGGCAGCTCGATTATTTCCATGGCCATTCTTCAGATATCTTTGCGCAGGTAGAAGAGCAGACGGCCTTTTATGTTACCAGTCTCGCGATCAAGAAAGGCGATATACGCCAGAGCCTGGAAAATGGATTGTTGTATCTCGCAGCATGCATCGCGGATGAAGCTGGGGAAGAAGTGATTTACTGCCGGCCAAGCTATGCTGCAAGTTCACCCGTACATCGCAGTCACGATCTCTGGGAAATTATCGGCGTGCGCAAATTGCTGGAGAACTACCCGGCAGTGAGTCAGGCGGTATAAGAAGAAATACAAAAACTGCCCGGACGCGCGTGATTTGTTTGTGAGAGAGGCCGGGTAGGATCTACAAGATCCCAGGAATTTTTACCCTTCCGTTTCGCCGTTGTCTGAGGCGTCGGTGAGGAGCTGGACAACTTGATCATACGAGCGCGCCCGTGCTTCGGTGAGCGGCGACTTGCTAAACTTGTTGAGTGAAAGTGGGTTGGCTCCTTCATTGAGTAGCGCCTGAATAACATCGGAATGTCCTTTCTTCGCTGCCAGGTGCATTGCAGTATCACCTGTTCTCGTTTTTGCTTCCAGATCAGCTGAGGCTTCAACAAGTTTCTGTATCACATCAACGTGGCCTTGCTGTGCCGCATGGTGTAGTGGCGTCATGCCGCGCTTGTTCGGTTGATCAATAGCGGCGCCTTCACTGATTAGCAAATCTACAATACCTGATGCGCCAAGAAGCGCCGCAGCGTGCAGCGGTGTGGCACCAAAAGCTGTAACAGCATTGACATCGGCACCATGCTCAAGGAGTTGCTTCACCACTTCCTGATCTTTAACAAAAAGCCGGACGCCGTGCAGCGCAGACTCGCCAAAGTTAGTTTTCTTGTGGATATCGGCTCCTGATTCAAGGAGGATGCTAACGATATCTGCGTGTCCTAACTCAGCAGCGATGTGCAACGCAGTACGGTCGTTTCCGATGGCGTTACTTGTGAAAAGATCAATGTCAGCGCCATTTTTTAGCAAAAGCCTGACGGTTTGTGTCAGCCGGCGTTCAACAGCCCAGTGTAATGCAGCGTATCCATCTTGTTTGTTGATGTGGTTGATATCCACTCCTTCTGTCAACAGCGCGCGCTGTGTCTGGGTGTCATTATTCCATACGGCGCGCTCAAATCTTTTTTGAAGGGAATCTGCTGGTAATGTGGCAAAGCCTGGTGTGGCCGGCAGCACAGATTCTGTGGCTTCAATAGATGGGGTAACAGTTGATGTAGCCTCTTCTGATGTATAAGAGGGGAGATTAAGGAGAATCAGCGTGGTTACGATAAAAACCGCCTGGAATAACTTCATGCTACACTGCCCGGGCTAAAAAAATTGATGTCGTTACGCGTTCTGGTTAGCATAAGTGAAGCAGATTGCTTCATGTGGTAGTCAACCCGGCTGTGGTGGTGTGTGCTGCTATCAGAGAAAAAAAATAGCCCGATTCCAGTCTGGAGGTGCCGTGGAAACCGGATCGGGCTCAAGTTTTTGCCGCGAAGCGATAGAAGAGCGTTAGCTCCGTGTGCGGTATTCATGGCGGTTTGCTCCTGATTCCCCCGCCGTGAACCTCTTTTATACGCGGCTTTGATATGCAGCATATGAGTGGGTTTGCCACTACATATCAAAGTATATGCCAAGATGTGGGCCGACATAAATCCTCTAAAATTTGGCCAAAAAGGGCGGTTTGAAAAATTACAAAGCGTATCGTTTTGAGACGAGCACACTGGTTGAGTCTCGTTATTCAAAAAAATGGGCTTTTATCCGGGCTTAATGCTGTGGGGGCAGCACGTCCTCAGGGGGTAAACAGTGAGAGCGATTAGCGGATTCGCACCACGTAAGCAGCACCTGGCTGCTGATCGGAAACCTGTCCGATCACGGCAAATCCGCCTCCTGCAGCGATAGCAGTCCCAAAATCTACAGCACCGACGTCAAAAATTCTACGTTGCTTCCATTCATCAAGGGCTTCGCTGTATCGAAATTCATAAACAACCCGGTCTATGTTGAAGTTTTTCCCGAGTTGTTCATCATAACCGGCGATCAATGCCGTCCGGCCATCAAACGAAACCGTCGAACCAAACGCACCTGATTTATACGGTACGTTGGGCTTGATAATTTGCTTTAACCCCCATTCACCTTCTTCACTGCGTTCGTAAAGCGTGGCAATCCCCGACTTCTTGCTGCCGTCGAGGCTTTCTCCTGCAAGAATATACTTGTCATCCAGCGCAACACTTATAAATATGTCATCGATACCGCCGATGCGCTTGATCTCGGACCAGCGGTTGGTGTTGGGGTCGCGTTCGAAGATGTACAGGGAGCCCGGCTTCTCTTTATAGTACATCGAAGCGGTTACTACAGCGTAGTCGCCATCAAGTGCACCGGAGCCACCAAATACGCCGTAGGCGCGGGACCCACTGCCTGCGAGTCGGGCGGTCTGCTTCCATTGGCCGGCATTGGTACGTTCGTAGATATACGCGGCGCCGCTGTACTCATGCCGAATGGGATCACCTGAAGTAGCAATCAGCAAACGGTCGCCGTCCAGGGATACCGACGCGGCAAACGATCCTTCTTCAACGTCGCTGTTGTGTCTGATTTTGGATACTTCTTCCCATTCACCCGATGTGGAATCACGCTCAAAGACATACGCCGCATTAGAGGCGTCTCGGCTGGGAAATGCGCCGGAGGCGGCAACAACGGCACGATCACCACTGATGGAAAGTGAGCGACCAAAGAAATCACCTATCACACAATCTCGCGGTGTAAGCCGTGCAACCTGCGACCAGGTCCCTTCCGTTGAGTCCCGTTCGAAGATATACGCTGCGCCGGCATTAGGGCCACACGTGCGTTCAGCACTGGCACCTACAAGTGCACGGTTACCATCAATGGCCACCGATGAGCCGAAGGCATTGCCAATGGTTGTGTCGGGATGCGGAATTTTGAAAATCTGTGCCTGTACGTGTTGCATCGGAACGAGTAGCAGCAACAACGCGGCGAGACAAAACAGGCGGCCAAGGCCGGCTGCAGTATGCGAATATGTAGAAAGACTAGGCAATGTCTGGAAGCTGTGCATGAATGGATAAATTACACTGATATATATTGCATCGTACTTATTTGTGCTGCAGGACCTGGGGTGTTACCCACGGCCTCCTGTTGATGTTTGCACCGCAGGACTGTTAATAATACACACGGATACACGTGATGCACACATAATCCCGATTCGTTACAGACACATCTTAACAAATGGCAGGCCATGTCTATAATACACGTAAATCTTCCCTTTTGCGTATGCCGGTTGTCCAGAATACTGTGCATTTAGCTAGGAGGCTTACTACAAGCGACAGTTCTTTTCCTTTTGTGCTTCCAGGGTTTCGTGCTTCCGGATTTTCGTTCCTCAAAGATTAGCGCCCTGTCATTTAGATGCCTCAGCATAAACTGCGCGACTCGAACGTACGAACTCCCGGAAGCACGAAACCCCGAGCCTGAAACCCACATGTGTGTCGATTTTTGTATTCTCAGGATACTGTGTACGCGTTGCACTCACTATTGACACTTAATCAGCCTCCTTTGTACCGTCATGCAATCTTTTTCAGGTACCCGTCTTCTCTTTATTCTTTTTCTGTTGATGCCTTTGATCGGGGGAGGTTGTGCCCAGGAGCAGGATGGTACGCCAGAGCAACCTGTCATTGGCGTTTCCATCATGACGGCCACCAATCCGTTTTTCAAACTCCTTGGTGAAACCATTGCAGATGAAGCTGAAAAGTTTGGGTACAAGACCGTCGTTGTTTCTGGCGATTATGACATCAGCAAACAGAAAAACCAGGTCTCAGACTTCATCGTGCAGGGAGTAGATGTGATCGTTTTGACACCGATCAACTCAAAATCGATTGGTACGTCCATCGCTGAAGCCAATGAAGCCGGCATTCCTGTATTCACGGCCGATATCGCTGTGTTGGCCGAAGGCGTAGAAGTGGTTTCACACATCGCTACCGATAACTACCAGGCCGGCCGGGTTGCGGGTAAAGCTATGGTTGAAGGCCTTGGCGCAAGTGGCGAAATTGGTATCCTCGATTTTGCAGAAGTAGAGTCTGTCATTTTGCGTACTCGCGGTTTTATGGATGAGTTGGCTGAACAGGAAGCTGCTACCGGAATCAAGCTCGACGTTGTATCACGCCTGCCCGGTGGTGCCGAGAAGGCGATTTCGTATCGCGCAGCCCAGGATATGCTTCAAGCACATCCCAATCTGAAAGGTATTTTTGCCATCAACGACCCGTCGGCATTGGGTGCTGTAGCAGCGCTTGAGGAAGCCGGCCGGGAAGATGAGGTGGTAGTCATCAGTGTCGATGGACAACCCGAGGGCCGGCAGGCAGTACTCGAAGGCAAAATTTACGGAGACGCTGTGCAATATCCCGATAAAATTGCTCGAACGACCGTGCAAACCATCATGAAGTATGTAAACGGTGAAGAGGTACCACCCGAAATTTTGATTCCAACCGAACTATATCGGATAGAAGATGCCTTAAAAGATAGCTCGCTTGTGGCTCCCTGATTATTCAGAGATTTCAGCCAATACTTCAGCCATTTGCTCCCACTCCGTGTACATGGCTGCCAGCTCGTCTTTTAGCATCTGGTAGTTGGTCGACATTTCTGTCGCTTTTTCCTGGTCATTATAAAGGTCGGGATTTGCCAGGTCGGCCTCCAACTGTTTCAACGCAGCCTCTTTGGTTTCTATGGTAAATTCCAGCGATGCGTGTGCCTTTTTGAGTTGAGATGGGGTAGTGTAAGAACCCTCAATGTCGGCATTCTGCAAGGCTGCCTGATAACGCAAATTTCGCTCCTCAGCTTCGCGCCGTTTTTGCTCTTTGGTTTTGGGGCCACCTGAACGCTTTTTCGACGCTTCTTTCTGTTCTACGGTTTTAGTTGCGGCAGCATGTTGCTGCTTGCTTGCGGTACCGTGTTCGATCTGCCATTGGTAATCGGTGTAGTTGCCGATGTATTCACGTACACCGCCGTCTTCTACGCGCCATACTTTGTTTACAATCTGATCCAGGAAGTGGCGATCGTGGCTTACGACGATGAAGCTGCCGTTGTATTGTTGCAGGGCTTCGATGAGGACATTGATAGACTGAATGTCGAGGTGGTTGGTCGGCTCATCGAGAATCAGGAAGTTCGCCGGCACAAGCAGGGTTCGTGCTAATGCGACGCGGCTTTTCTCGCCGCCCGAAAGCACGCCAACAGGTTTGAATACGTCATCACCCGTGAATAAGAAGGCGCCCAGGACCGTACGCAATTCGGTTTCGCTATGGCCGCGCGAGACCTCGTGCATGGCATCGAGTAGCGTATGTTTGAGGTCTAGCGCATCTGCCTGGTGCTGCGCGAAGAAGGTCTGGTTGACTTTGTAGCCAAGGGTCCGGTCGCCTTCAAACACTTCGGTGCCATTGATAATACGGGCAAGCGTCGATTTGCCGGCGCCGTTTTTTCCTGTCAACGCAATTTTGTCACCACGCTCGATAGCAATGGGCCGTGTTTTGTCAAATACCTGGATGCGGCCTTCGTCGGTGTCGTAGTGTTTGGAAAAGGTAGAAAGCTCCAATACCGTTCGCCCGGATGGTTCTGCTTCGGGAAAACGAAAGGTAATAGCTGATTGCTCATCGGGGGGCGGTGGAATCCGCTCCAGGCGTTCGAGCATTTTTACGCGACTCTGTACCTGACGCGCTTTACTTGCCTTTGCACGGAAGCGGGTAATGAACCGCTCGGTTTCTGCAATGTGTTTTTGCTGATTCTCGTATGAGGCGCGCTGCAATTCTCTGCGTGCTACGCGGTCTTGCAGATAAAATGTGTAGTTGCCGGCGTATTCAGTAATGTTGCCGCTGTACAGTTCCGCTGTTGTAGAGACCATCCGGTCAAGGAAATAGCGATCGTGTGATACAATCACCACCGTGCCGCTGTACGACTTGAGGTACCGTTCCAGCCAGTCAATGCTGTCGATGTCGAGGTGGTTGGTTGGCTCATCAAGGAGCAAAAAATTGGGCTTTTGAAGCAGCAGCTTTGCAAGCGCCACGCGCATACGCCAGCCCCCGGAAAACGTTTGGAGTGGCCGATCCAGGTCCTCTGCGTCAAACCCTAGCCCTGTCAGAATGGCTTCGGTCTGGTCTTCGATTCGGTGTGCTTCGTGGGATAGCAGTTGATCGTGAATCGATTGCAGTTCTCCCAGGAGCCGCTGGTAGGCTGGATCCTCGTGGTCATCGCGGGTATCCAGTTCTTGCGTAATACGCACTTCCTCTGCCTGTAACGACAGGACTTCTGCAAATGCGTGGAGCGCCTCTTCTTTGATCGAACGATCCGATGGCATTTCCTGCACGTTCTGCTCCAGGTAACCGATGGTGTGTCCCCCTGTGATGGCGATGTTACCGTCGTCAATATCCTGCCGGCCGGCCAGGGCCCGCAACAACGTAGACTTTCCCGCGCCATTGGGGCCTATGAGTCCAATAGATTGATTGGACTTAATTGTCCACGTCAGACTATCAAGGATTTGCTGACCACCAAATGCCAGCGAAACGTTGGTGAGTTGAATCAATGCAGAAGCCTAAATCGATTACCAGTGTCGGATGGGCTGTTATATCGCCAAGTAAAGGAGTCGATCCTGAGGGATTGCGGATTCTTTGTGATTGCTGGATTGCTGAATGTGGATTGCGGATTGCTGATCTGCTCTAATCCCGTCATCCTGAGCCCTGCGAAGGATCTCTGGTAGGCTTGCACATTGCCTTTGAATATCGAATATCGAGCAAGGGGTGTTCAGAAAAAATTTTTATCCAATGTTGGCGCTCATGGCCATTCCAGCAAGAGATCCGCATCTTGTGCAGCAAGCAACTGCTCCATTGTAGAGACTGCGTTCGTTCATTTCTTTTACCCGAAAACAAAACAGGGCCCCAAAAGAAACGAACCAAAGAAAAGGGCACCACCAAATAAAACGCGCGCTTTTATCTCCTTTCGCGCAGATCCTCCTGAATTTTATTCAGGAAAACGCTTCGATAAAAGCATCCACCACACATCGCCACGCATTTGGTGGACGTCCGCGCGCTAATTTGCTTAAAACGAATGCATCTTTGCTAGCTACTATTTTTCTGAACACCCCTGATATCGAGCAAGGAATTTCGAATGTCGAAGGCTATAATCCGTGAACTTTAAACCTTTAACCTGCAACCTTCAACCAAAAACAAATCAATCCAGTCGGATTGATTTGTTTGTACCTAGTACGCGTTTTCGCTCACGAATCCTTTCCAGAGGGTCAACCACATAATCTTCAGATCCAGCTTGATGGACCAGTTCTGGATGTAATACAGGTCGTATTCAATGCGCTTTTCAATGGATGTGTTGCCGCGCCAGCCGTTGATTTGGGCCCAGCCGGTGATGCCGGCTTTCATTTTGTGGCGCAACATGTAGCGGGGGACTTGCTGTTTGAAGTTCTCAATAAACACGGGGCGCTCGGGGCGCGGGCCTACCACGGACATATCGCCTTTCAGCACATTCAGAAATTGCGGGAGTTCATCCAGTGATGTTCTGCGCAGAAACGCACCTGCGCGGGTTGCACGTTTTTCGCCGGCTTTTGCCCACACGGGCCCCGAAGCATTCTCCGCATTTACAGGCATCGTTCTAAACTTCAAGATATCAAACTTCTGTCCGTTCAGTCCCATGCGTTCTTGTTTGTAGAATACCGGCCCGGGTGACGAAAGCTTGACGACGATTGCGATGACCAGTAAAACAGGTGAAATCACCAGCAAAAAGAGGCTTGAGAATACAACATCGATGGCCCGTTTTACAAAGTGTCTGTACTCCATCGGGGCTTCATCGAGGATATGAAGGACCGGCAAGCCGTCCACATCTGTGATGCGGCTATTGAGGAGGTTGAACTGGAATAGATCAGGGACGAGGCATACGTGTGTAAGTCTCCTGGAAAGCTCATCTACAATTTGCGTTACTTTTTCGATCGCTTTGAGCGGGAGTGCAATGTAGACGTAGTCGATCGGCGTTTCTTTTTCTGCAAAATCATCAACCACCTGCAGCGCAGTGGATGTTGTCCCGAGTACATCGGGTTCGTTTTGCCGCTCATCATCCAGGAATCCAACAACTTCAAGGCCCATCCAGGGATACTGCTTGAAAGACGATTGGAGTTGCCGGCCGGCCTTGCCAGCGCCAATGATCAACACCCTGCGCACGTTTCGTCCGCTGACCCGAGCCCGATACAGGGTGTAAAAGGTGATGACGCGCAGCCCGATCATAAGTGTAGGCATGATGGCGCCAAAAAGAATCATGTGAAGCCGGGAGAAATAGAACTCGCGGTAAAAAGAAAGGGATGCTGCTACGCAAAGCAGCACAATACCAACAGATTTGGCAACAGAAAAGATGAGTCGGGTAAGGCGTTGGGCGCGATCCGGCGCATACAACCCTGAGAAGGTGAACACCATCATGGTGATCAGCAACACCCAGGGGAGGAAGCTCAAATAACGTTCGAGCGGCAGCCATTCGGGTGGGGTAAGCAGCTCAAACCTGATGAAGTACGCAGTAATCCATCCTACAATAACAAGCGCTGCGTCACAAAAAAACAGCAGGCGCTGGTAGAACCGACTTTGTTCTTGAATCATGGCTGAAAGACAGGCATCAACTATAAAAATGCTGTAATTGTATCGCTATGCCATGCGTTGCGCAGTTAATCGTTGTGTTTCAGCGAGTGAAGTAGGGGAGAGATACCCTGAACACAAATTATGCGTTCCCTTCTCGGGTAAATTCGCATGTAGTGTGCCGCATTAGAGCGCTTCCTGGGCCAGTGCAATAGAGCCAAGTACGCCGGCCTGATTGCCCAAGGCTGGCGGTACAATATACGTATTTATATCGCTTGTGATAGCCGGCGTAGCCACGTAACCGTTCAACTTATCCTGCACAAGTTTGCGAATCTTGGGGAAGAGCTGCTTTTGCTCCATGACGCCACCACCCATTATGATGAGATGTGGAGAGAGAATCAGAATGTAGTTCACCAATGCCATCGCGAGGTACCAGGCTTCGATGTCCCAGGCTTCATGATCAGGTGGTAGATTCTCTGCAGAGGTACCCCAACGCGCTTTCAGCGCTGGTCCCGTGGCCATACCCTCCAGGCAATCGCCATGGTAGGGACAAATGCCGGGAAACGTATCGCCTGGTGCACGCGGGACCATCAGGTGGCCCATTTCGGGGTGTAGCAATCCATGCAAGCGCTGGCCATTTAAAATGGCACCCCCGCCGATACCTGTACCTACGGTCAGGTAGAGCACAGAATCCACATCGCGCCCTGCGCCCCATTTATATTCACCCAGCGCAGCTCCGTTTACATCCGTGTCAAAGACAAACGGTTGGTTTAGGGCTTTGTGGATTTCGCCGGCGAGGTCCGTATTGGCCCAGCCCGGTTTTGGCGTGCTGGTGATGTAGCCGTAGGTAGGCGATTTGGGATTGGGATCAACAGGGCCGAACGAGGCGATGCCAATGGCCGCCAGTTCATCATTGTATTTGCTAAAAAAGTCTATGGCCCGCCCGATCGTTTCTTCCGGGGATGTGGTTGGGAAGCGTACAACTTCTTTCAATTCATCGGGACCATTACCTACTGCGCAGACAAACTTGGTGCCTCCAGCTTCAATGCCGCCAAACATACTCCTTTCAGGAATGGTGAATAATTATGGCTGAGTGGGAAAGAAATACGTAAAATGCTACTTTCATGCTACTACAAAAATATACCGGCTTATGTATTTTTCTAACTTTCATCAGATTGGATCTGACGGGCCGGCCATGGGTTGCTTTCAGGGAAAAACGTGTGCTGCGCCGATTTTTAAACGTGCGGTATCTACAATATCAACTAGGCAGTATGATCAATCCACCGGATGGTGCGTAGGACGCGGGTCCTCAGTTGCTGACGGTTGACGGGTGTTGTGATGATTCAACAAATTCTATTTATCGTAATTGCCGGTGGGGCGCTTGTTTTTGCCGCCTGGCAGTTTTTGCAAATCAAAAAGAAAATAGCTCTCGGCACGCCTGAGGAGATTTCGGGAGACACTGGCGAGCGGATCAAAAACGTCTTGCTTATCGCGTTTGGTCAGAAGAAAATGTTCAAGCAGTGGGGGCCGGCGTTGATGCACTTCTCCATCTATGCGGCGTTTCTGATCACGCAGATTGAGTTGCTGGAGATTTTCTTTGATGGTATTACAGGCGCACACCGGGCGTTTGCGCCAGCGCTTGGTGGATTCTACACCTTTGTGATCAGCACCATCGAAGTGCTGACATTCTTCGCATTTTTTGCTACGATCATCTTCCTGCTCCGCCGCACACTGGTGAAGCCGGCGCGCTTTACCAAGCCTGAAATGCAAGGCTGGCCGGCCCGCGACGGGGTGCTGATTCTTGTAGGCGAACTGGTCCTCATTGCTGGTATCGTATGCATGAACGGTGCAGATGTATTACTGCAAAAGCTTGATCCCGCCCATTATCCTGATACGGGTACACTGGCCGTAAGCAGCTGGCTTGGCCCGATGTTGTTTGGGGGGCTTTCTCAAGAAAGCCTGGTGATGGTTGAGCGTTTTGGATGGTGGCTACACATTCTCACGGTGTTGGCTTTCCTGAACTATCTGCCAATTTCAAAGCACTTACATATCGTGCTTGCCTTCTTCAATGTGTACTACAGCCGGCTGAAGCCACGTGGTGAAATGGAGAACATGCCCGAAATCATGAACGAAGTCAAAAGCATGATGGGGCTTGTTGAGGAAAGTGAAGTAGACATGGGCGCTGAACTGCCAGAGTTTGGGGCAAAAGATATTACTGGCTTGAGCTGGAAAAATCTGCTGGATGCATATTCCTGCACGGAATGTGGCCGCTGTACGGAGCAGTGCCCTGCTAATCTGACAGGTAAAAAGCTGTCGCCCCGGAAAATTATGATGGATATCCGCGACCGAACCGATGAAGTGGCACGCGGGATATCTGCATCCGAAAGCCAGGATGTGGCAGCATTTGATGATGGAAAGTCGCTGTTTGATTATATCTCATCAGAAGAATTACATGCATGCACAACGTGCCAGGCATGTGTAGAAGCCTGCCCTGTAATGATCAATCCGATGGAGCCGATTTTGGCGTTGCGTCGGTACGAGATTTTGACGGAGTCGAAGGGGCCGGCAGACTGGATTCCTATGTTTACTAGCGTTGAAAACAACGGTGCGGTATGGGCTGTTGCAGATCCGCGCGATGGATGGGCCCGCGAAGATTAGGGGCTAATTGACCGAAAAGGATGAGCTTATGAGTAAAGTGCCAATCATGGCCGATGTTGCCGCGGCAGGCAAAGAAATCGATGTGTTGTTCTGGGTGGGTTGTGCCGGCAGTTTTGATGCGCGCGCGCAAAAAGTGACCCGTGCGTTTGCCGAAATATTGAACGCTGTAGGCATGAACTACGCAATTCTGGGCAACGAAGAATCGTGCACCGGCGACCCTGCACGTCGGGCGGGTAACGAGTTTGTATTTCAGATGGCTGCGTTGCAGAACATCGAAGTACTCAATGGCTACGGCATCAAAAAAATTGTGACTGCCTGCCCGCATTGCTTCAATACCATCAAGAACGAATACCCGGCGTTGGGTGGATCGTACGAGGTGGTACACCACACACAACTGCTGCAGGAACTGATCAACACTGGCCGGTTGAAGCTGGAAGGCGGCGGCTCGTTTAAAGGCAAACGGATTACCTACCACGATTCGTGTTATTTGGGACGCGTGAATGGTGTGTATGAAGCGCCACGGGCGTTGCTGGAAGCGCTTGATGTTGAACTGGTAGAAATGAAGCGCTGCAAGAGCAAAGGTCTTTGCTGCGGCGCCGGCGGCGCGCAGATGTTCAAAGAGGACGAGCCGGGCGAGAAGCGTATCAACAAAGAACGCGTGGAAGAGGTGTTGGATACAGGGGCATCAGCAGTTGCGGCTAACTGCCCGTTTTGTCTGACGATGCTGCGCGACGGGGTTACGGCGGAAGGGAAAGAGGAGCAGGTGATGGTATACGATCTGGCCGAGTTGATTCTCGATAAGATGAAAGATTGACCGGCTTTGGTTCATCTCGCAATTAGGCAATAACACAGGGCGCAAACACAGGGCGCAAACACGGGGCGCAGTTCATGAAAATTCTGGTTGTTGGTGGAAATGGTACCATTGGCCGGCATGTTGTCGATACGTTTGCAGGTGCCCATGAGGTGTTGGTAGCCGGCCGTTCATCTGGCGATGTCACGGTTGATTTGACGGATGCGACTTCGATTAAGGCGATGTTCACTCAAACAGGCAAGCTGGACGCAATTATTTGCATCGCCGGTGAGGCCAAGTGGGCTGCGTTTGATGATTTGGCGGAAGAAGACTATTACATCGGCTTCCGCAGCAAACTCATGGGACAGGTGAACCTGGTACGGATTGGGCGGGCATTCCTTAAGCCCGGTGGCTCGTTTACGCTATCAACAGGAATTCTAGCAGACGATCCTGTGGTGATGACGGCGAGCGCAGCCATGGTGAATGGCGCAATCCACAGCTTTGTGAAAGCGGCTGCGCTGGAAATGACCAACGGGCATCGTTTGAATGTGGTTTCGTTGGGATTGGTCGAAGACTCTGCTGAGAAATATGCGGATTACTTCCCCGGCCACAACCCAATCCCTATGGCCAAAGCCGCCAATGCGTATGTACGCAGTGTTATGGGAAAAGCAAACGGCGAAATATTCAGGTACTATGACAACTGAACATTCCGCCGTTAAACGTAGCAGTATGGTGTATTAAGCCCTTAGTCTTGCGCTTTCAACTTACGCACTTCTTCGGTGAAAGCTGGTAGCACATCGAATACATCCCCAACAATTCCATAGTCAGCAACCTTGAAAATAGGTGCTTCCGGGTCTTTGTTGATGGCTACAATGTACTTTGAAGACGATACGCCGGCTACGTGCTGGATGGCACCAGAAATGCCGCATGCGATGTAGAGATCGGGCGACACCGTTTTGCCTGTCTGGCCAATATGCTCCTCGTGTGGCCGCCAGCCATCATCCGATACAGGCCGGCTGCAGCCTGTTGCAGCGCCAAGCAGATCGGCAAGGTCTTCGATGATATTCCAGTTGTCAGCGCTCTGCAGACCGCGTCCACCGCTAACAATGATGTCAGCTTCCGTCACATCGAGTGCGCCGTTGCTGCTGCCTTCGTATGCGTTTACAACTACCTTGGGTGCCGGCACATCAATGGCCAGTGATTCTGTCGCGGCGGAAACTGGATTTTCCGCTGGCTTGTACGATTTGGGGCGGATGGTTGCCAATTGCGGGGTGCTTGTCAGTTGCACTTCAGCATACGCTTTGCCAGCGTACATCGGGCGCTTGAACAGCACAGTGTCTCCATCAACACGCATCGCGACGCAGTCTTGCGCCAGGCCTACTTCCAGTACCTGTGCAACACGTGCCATAACGTCTTTTCCTGTAAACGTAGCACCCATCAGCACAATTTCAGCGCCCGTGTCTTTGATGGCCTGCGCAATCACGCTGGCATACGCATCTGGACTGAATTGGGCCAGTGCAGCATTTTCAACAAGCAACGTCTTGGAAACGCCATAGGTGCCGGCTGTTTCAGCGTGTGGTGCGAGGCTGCCTTCACCAAGCATCAGGGTTTCAACGGACATGCCGAGGTCGTTGCCCAGGGCAACGGCTGCTGTATAGACTTCAGCATTTACAGACCGCAGTGCACCTTGCTGGATATCAGAAACAACTAGTATTGACATTTTTTATCTCAACAATCTATGTATAGGGAGTCCCGGCGTGGCCAGATGACTCCAATTTCTTAAATAACCTGGGCTTCGTCGCGTAATAACTGTACCACCGTGGCAGCGTCGGTAGCGCCGTCCGTGAACAGTTTGCGCTCTCCTTTTTCGGGTGGATACGAGAGCGACGTAACAACAAGCTGTGGCGCTGGAAGGTCTGCTTCCACGACTTCGATGGGAATCCGCTTGGCTTGCATGATGCCACGCATCGAGCGATACCGCGGTTCATTCAGGTGACGATTTGCCCCGATGACGGCCGGCAGTGAAAACGACACGCGCTCGTGACCGCCTTCTACTTCCCGAAGCGCTGTGGCATTGTTACCATCAATTTCAAGCGAAACAATGACGCTGGCGCAAGGCAGGCCAAGCTGCTGTGCAATGCGCGACGGCACCTGGGCATGGTCATCATCGATTGCCTGACGGCCCGTGAAAATCAAGTCGTAGTTGCCGTTTTTCAGGACATTTGCCAGGGCAGACGCCGTTACGCCGGGATCGTCTGGAATAGCTTCCGCATTGACACGAATCGCTTTGTGTGCACCCATGGCGAGGGCTTCGCGGATGGTTTTTTCGACGCGCGCCGGCCCGAGGGCGATAATTGTTACTTCGCCGCCATGCTGCTCCGTAAGCTTAATGGCTTCCTCAATGGCAAATTCGTCGTAAGGATTGATGATCCACTGGATTCCGTCTTCAACAACTGATTTCTGATCACTAATATTTATCTGCGTTGTTGTATCCGGTGTTTGTTTAACACAAACTGCTATGTTCATTTCTGTCTAAGCTGCTGCTAAATTCCGTAAGGTGTCCTAGAACGTCTGGAGTTGATTTCAGTTCGGATGGCTGGTTGCAGGTTACAGGTTGCAAGTTGCAGGTTCATAACCTTCAACCTGTAACCTGTAACCTGTAACTTGCAACTAGCCTACAGGCCAAGCCACTTGGCGAGGATGTTGCGTTGGATTTCGTTGGTGCCGGAGTAGATTTTGCCGCCGATTGAGTCGCGGAGGGA
The DNA here is from genome assembly GCA_965263205.1 of Rhodothermales bacterium. Taxonomy (GTDB): domain Bacteria; phylum Bacteroidota; class Rhodothermia; order Rhodothermales; family JAHQVL01; genus JBCCIM01. Next base: position 66,385 of record CBDHHF010000014.1, on the reverse strand, counting down.
GCGTTCTACTTCGTAATCGGTTGTGAAGCCGTTGCCCCCAAAAATCTGCACGGTATCCATTGCGGTTTGTACGAGTGCTTCGCTAACAAAAACTTTTGTCATGCAGGCATCGATAGCAACGTCGCGGGCTTTGTCGAGGCGGGTGGCTGCGTTGTAGGAAAGGAGCCGAGAAGCTTCCAGGCGCACCTGCATGTCTACAATTTTGTTGGATACAGCTTCGTACGAACTGATTTTCTGGCCGAAAGCTTCGCGCTCTTGCGCGTAATCAATCGATTTTTCCATTAAGCGTTGCATGGTGCCGCAGTGTTTGGCGCCAATCACAACGCGCTCCCATTCCATGGATTGGGTGAAGATGGTGGTGCCGGCGCCTTCGCCGCCCAGCAGGGCCTCTTCGGGCAGCCACATATCTTCCAGGACAATCTCACCGATCGGTGACGTGCGCAGCCCCATTTTTTCAAATTTCTGTCCTGGCGAAAACCCTTCCGTTTCTTTCTCTACCAGAAATACCGACGTACCACCGTAATATCCTTTCTCCGGATCCGTTACGGCATACAGAATTGCAAGGTCGGCTACCGGGCCATTGGTGCTCCAGATTTTTGTACCGTTGATTCGGTAACCATTGCCATCTTTGATCGCGCGGGATTTCATGTTGTACGCGTCAGAACCCGAACCCGGCTCGGACATCGCGTTTACAGCGATCAGGGTGCCATTGCTCAGGCGCGGTAAGTACTTTTGCTTCTGCTCTTCGGTGCCGTGGTTGATGATAGGAATCACACAGGCAAGCAGGTGCGCACAGATGGAAAATGAAAGGCCGCCATCTTGACAGCCATAGCCCAGAGCATCAAGTGCAATAGCTGTTGAGAGGGCATCAAGGCCGGCACCACCGTATTCTTCCGGTACAGGTAGACCTTGCAGTCCCATTTCGCCACATTTGAGCCAGAGGTCTTTAGGAAATTCCTGGGCTCTGTCACGCTCGATAATATCTTTATTCAGTTCTTGCTTCGCGAAATTGATGATTTCATCGCGGAGCATTTGCTGATCTTCAGTCAGAGAGAAATTCATAGGTCGACAAGGGTAGAAATCTTAGAACACTAATTAAGCAGTGCCTGAACATTCAGTGCTGCTTTGTTAGATCCTTTGCATTTGCTCAGGATACGGCGTTGTCTATACGAACTTGGGGTTTTTCAGACAAAGCCTGGATACAGTGTAGAGGTGCAATCGAAAATGAGTCGTTCCAGACAACAGCTAAATCGGATCTTTCATGGTTTTCTAATACATAATTGCTGATGGGCAAAAACCACACCGCACTACCGGTGGCGGATAGCAAACGGGAAGTTCGCATGTTACTATTAATTAGTCATTGGCGGCAGATCTGTTGTATTAAAAGCAGGATATATTGTGTTGCCTGCTTTCGCACCGATATGTTACCCTACCCACCCTTTTCTGTTAATCCCCTATGTCTGACGTTGCCGTGTCTGAAAAGCAAAAATCCAATAAGCTGAGAAATGCACTTATAGGCGCTGGCGTGTTGCTGGCGGCCTTCATTTTTGCAGGCCGGCAGAAGCCCGTGGATACAACCATCCGGTCAAAGTCTTTTGGTGCTGAGCTGGATGATCAGCTGGAATTGGCGGAAGCCGGCTATAATGACTTGATCGAAGGGGCCGAGAAGCAAATTGTTTGGGCAGCTGCAGAACAGCAGAAAACGCCGTATTCGCTAGTGTACATCCATGGATTCTCAGCGACCCGACAAGAAACAGCGCCCCTTTCTGACACCCTGGCGCAGCGCCTTGGCGCAAACTTGTTTTATACGCGTTTGACAGGACATGGTCGTTCGTGGGAAGCGATGGGAGAAGCTTCGGTCAATGATTGGCTCAATGATGCACACGAAGCACTTGAAATCGGGCGTCAGATCGGTGAAAAGGTAATTATCATCGGCACTTCTACCGGCGGTACCCTTGCTACCTGGTTAGCTGCACAAGAAGACACGGCTAACCTGGCAGGGCTTGTACTCATATCGCCTAATTACTGGGTGCGTGCACCTGGCGCAGGGGTAGTCTTATGGCCCTGGGGTAAACAGATTTTGCACGCCATTCAGGGAGACACCTACCAGTGGGAGCCAGCTAACGAGGATCATGGTAAATACTGGAGTACGCAATATCCTTCGGTGGCCATTCTGGAAATGATGCGCCTGCTTGATCACGTGAAGAACATGGAGTTGGAGCAGATAAACGTTCCTTCGCTGTTTATTTATTCACCCAATGATCAGGTCGTCAGCGCTGAAGAAATAGAAACAACGTTTGCGCGATTTGGCTCTGAAAAGAAAATGCTGGAAGCCATCGAAGAGGTGGAAGACCGCAGCAACCACGTGTTGGCCGGCCGTATCCTGTCGCCTGGCTCGACGCTTCCTATTGCTGACATGATCGAATCGTTTGTCAGCGAGTTGTAGCATCTCGTGCACGAAATCTATAGATACAAAAAAGCCGGCCCTGTTAGCGGAGCCGGCTTTTTTTGAAGTTCAGGGTACATCAGCAGGCATTTATTGCGCTGATACTTCTTCGTCAGTTGCCAGCGTACCAATGTATTCCCAGTCATCCTGGGCTTCCATCGCGACGGTAACATAGACGGTGTTGTCGTCAACTTTCACATCTGCCATGCCCCGGCTTTCGAGTTGCGCAACAATTTGCGAATGGTCGAGCCGGTACATGCCACCCGTAGAGTGATCGATAATGAGCCCAATAGGGCCACCAAGGAGCAGGTTGCCGATGGCCCACTTGGACCATTTGCGATCTACGATAATCTGAAAATTCTCATAGCCGGCGAGGCTAACGCTGATTGTGTGGTTGTTTCTACGCGGTAGTTCTACAGTTACCGGAGTTACGCCATGTTCGGTGCCGTTCACTGTCACCTCGGCACCCACCGGGTTACTGGAGATGTCGATGTTTTGCGTACTGCCGTGCTTCAGGGTGCCACAACCAGATATCAAAAGGGCCATGCATACGCATAGCGATGAAATAAGCTTTTTCATACGTTCTTTCCTAGAGTTGGAGAGGAATAAATGGGGATTTCAGCGTTTGCAAGTGTCTGAAAATCCAATCCCTTGTCCGGTATGGGGGGAGCCTGTTGCGAGGGGGGAGAACAGGCAAGTTACAAGGGGTATCGGCTGATTTGCCTATAACTGAAGAGGAGGATGGTACGTAAACAGAAAAAGCTTCGCCGGGGTCCCCCGACGAAGCTTTTTTCTTAAGAAAAATATATGTAAACCGCTAAATGATTTATTTGCCAACTATTGTCCGAAAAAATACAGGACGCTTGGCTCTGGGTAATGTGATTTTTACCATTAATGTACCTTAGCGAGTTATTGTTTTTAAAGAACTTAAGCAATGCAGATTTACGGATCTGTATGCTTGATTTACGCCCCTTAGTACGATTGGGGAAGATAAAGTTTCAGGTGGGAAGCCCTTTCATTTTTACATAAATATTATGGAAGTGCTTTCTTTGTCATGCCTTCAAAAAAAGTCTGAAATTTTGCTTCGAAAATGGAAAAAAACAGGGTGTTCGTAGAACATATAGAGGCAACCCCGCACCTCTTTTTCCTGATGGCTATGAGTAAGACCTATTTCTATATCGATGACAAGGACAACGTCCGCGATGCGAGCGGCAAGTTAATCCGGCCAGACAAGCAGGGCCGGTACTGGCTCCGTGTACCTAAACGCAACGAGCCGACAGAAGACGAATTAATGTTTTACTGGTGGCGCCTGGTCGTTTTGTTGTTTTATCCAGTGTTTTGGATTCGTGATGTTGTGCTGGCCGTCTTTGGCAAAGCCGGCTACTTTGAGCGCCGGATTCAGACAATGCAGTCGTTTCAGGGCTATCTCGAGAAGCACGAGGATACCCTGAACCCATAGCGCTACTACTAAAGGTGTATTCTCGCTTTTATACGTGATTTGTGCTGCGTGCTTTTTAATTCTTTTGCGCATGTGAGGATGTCAGAACGCAATTCGGAAGAAACATTTGCTACATCGACACAACCATTGCTAAGGAATATATAGCTAAGGAATATGAAGACCTATACAACGAAACTGTTTATCGCAAGTCTGTTTTTGTTTGGGCTTGCCACTACAAATGCCCTGGCACAGGAAATTGAGTGGGCCGTGGCTGCGCAGAGCATCAATGAAGAACGCGGTACAGCGGTAAGCGCAGATGATAATTACATTTACCACGCCGGCGATATTAATGGCCGCACCCTTTTTGGTGCCGGCGAACGAAAAGATACGCTGGTTGCTGGGCGCAATTACGTGGCGCGCTATACGCATGACGGTGCGGTAGACTGGGTAACCACCATTCAGTCGGATGGCTTTAATCTCCGCATCTTCAGTATCGACAGCGATCCTGCGGGCAATGTATATATTGCCGGAGAAGTTGAGAACGGTAGCGTGCACACGTTTGGTGCCGGCGAGCCCAATGAGACTACGCTTGATTCTGGTTTCAACGCGACGGATGCATTTATTGCCAAGTTCAGCTACACGGGGGCGTTTGAGTGGGTGCGTTCAGGCGGGATCAACGAGCAGAATGGCGCCCGTGATATCGTGGTAGATGAATATGGTGGCAGTTATACAATTGGATATTATCGCACAAACATCATCTTCGGCGCTGAAGGCATGACGCCGGCTGTTGAATTGCTCAGTGAAGGCGGTGAGTTGGACAACGACTTGTTTGTGGTCAAATTTGACACCAACGGTGACCTTGAATGGGGGCGCACAGCAGGTAGTGCACTGGGATCAGATACCGGTACCTCAATCGACCTGGATCACAAAAACAACATCTATATTACCGGGCATATTTACGATCGCGGCGTCTTTGGAAAGAATACCAAGTTCGAAACTGTGGTACTCACCGAGGGACTGAGTGATGCCTTTCTGGCGCGCCTGAATCCTGCTGGTAAACCCATTTGGGTTGTAAATATGGGAGGCGCCTCGTTTGATCAGGGACGCGCCCTTGTAACCAAAAAAGGAAAAACCGTAGTTGTTGGTACGTTCAGTGAAACAGCCACATTCGGCTCTACGGATGGTGCTACACAGCAATTGTCAGAAATGGCATTCCGCAACTTGTTTGTCGCCCGATACAATCGCGCTGGAGAATTACAGTGGGTAAACGAAATTTATCAGGATGACGACGTTGACTTTACCACCGATGTAGGATACGGAGAAGGCAGTCAGAGCTGCGTGATGGGCAATTTTCGAGATAGCGCAACGTATGGTTTTGGCACCAGTCGGGAAACTACGCTCAACTCGCCCGGTGATGCTGATATGTACTTTGCGTGTTATTCTGCCAGCGGCGTATTCCAGTGGGTAGAACCTGATCCAGCCCCATTAAGATCTGGTGCGATGACCAAAGACGGCGAAATCATCGTCACGGGTGGCTACCAGGGCAATACGGTATTTGGTCCGTTGGATCCGAATGACGAACTGCTCTTGAATCTGGGGGCACGTGATATCTTTGTCGCTAAATACCTGAGTTTGCCGCCTGAGCTTGGCTTTACTACAGAGGCCAACCTGAAAACTGATGTGTTGGAAATGACTGCGGCAGACAAGTCGTTTACCCTGTACGGTAACTATCCAAACCCATTTAACCCGCAGACAACCATTCGTTTTGGTTTGGCATCGTCAGCGCAGGTTAATTTGCAGGTGTATGACATGACGGGAAGGCTGGTGTCTACGCTGGTCAGTGGTACGCTGGAAGCTGGGAATCATGAGATGACGTTTGAAGCCAGTGATCTGCCTAGTGGCATGTACGTTTATCGTCTGGCTACACCTGATGCGCAGGTAACGCGGCTCATGTCGCTGCTTAAGTAGGGCGGTATGTTTGGCGCCTGAAGAGGGCGCGCTGTAGCCTGTTAGCTGAAAACCCGTTGGGTCTTGGAGACCCGACGGGTTTTTTTAGTAACGGCGTTTTTCGGGTCAAACCCATCCCCTCAACTACCGTCAAAACGGGTGGATTTCGAAGGTGTCAAGAATACGCTGCTGCACTGCAGCCTGCATGGCAGTCGAAACGGAGGTACTCTCAATTTTAATTTCGAAACACCGTGCCTGATGAACAAAGGCAAAGACATGTCCAAGCGTTGTTACCCGGGGCTTATTGAGCTGCTGATGATGTGATTGATACTCGTACGATTGGCCCTTTGTACGCGTTAATCCATCGGGTAAGTCAACTGCCGGCAATTGCCTTTGTGCGAGCAGTCGTGCGTCCTCCTTTACCAGTGGTTTGGTTTGGAAGAGGTTGAGCCTGTGCTGCCGGCAAAGCCACTGTTTGTACAGCGTATTGGCGCGGTTGACAAAAATGGTGAGGTTGTGGATCACATACGCATCAGCTGCCGGCAGCCGGGTTGAGTCGACTTCTACACTCGAAAATCTCCCCACGGCATTCCAGATGTCATCTTTGTCGGGCTTGTCATAAATCCACCCAAATTGCTTGATAAACGCCGCTTTAGACGTTGTCTGTAGCCCGTCATGTTGCCAATGCTCGGGCACGCTGAAAGAAAGGCCGATAGCGCTGTAAGCGTGAACCTGCGCCTGACCTGCTGCCGGCACCGGAGCAATCCCTTGCCAGCCTATAACAGTCAGGCCGATCAGCCATCGCATTGGTATTAAGAAACGATTTCTCATGTCAGGTTTTTTGCCTGCTTTTCGACTGTGGAGATGACACCTCTTTATCCATCTAATCTCTATCAAGTCATGAAAAAGTCAGAACTCGAAGTCGGAAGATCGCAATTCCGGCAATTGTTGTTAACCAATCCTAACTATTTCGGTACCAATGCGGAATGTGGCCTCAAACTTGTCCAGGCCATTCAGCAAAACACCAAGTATGAAGAAATCGGCTGTGTAGGATTTGATCCTAAATACGATCGCCTTGAAGCAGTTATTTATATAAATCAGCCTTTTGGATACAGTGGCGACATTTGCTCGGCCGGCTCGCCCGAGTATGTTCGTTTTTACCTTTCGTTTGACAATGGCACTTCCTGGGAAGACCAGGGCCTTGTGAGCTTTCGGGCTTACAACATTCCAGAAGGAACGGTTGGTACCGAGCGCCTGGAGTATGCGGTTTCGCTGCCGGTAGACGGTATGCGCCGATTCTGCTCCTTCACCGGTGTTGTACTTTGCCGGGCTATCTTGTCTTGGAATAACGCACCCGCACCCAATGATCCGAACTTCATGCCGGTTTGGGGCGATGTACACGATACCCATCTCCTGACTGATCCCTTTAAGTTCATCACTGTGCCAGGACTGTTTGAGGCGGCAAAAATCGATATTCCAAGTGCACTCCTGGAGCAAGTCGATGCTGCACAACAACTCAAACTCAAGACACCGGTTGCGCTAACCGTAGCAGAGCTGGCAGACAAATACGCGAACCTTGACGTGCAGCCTTCGCGATTTGCGTTTCAGGAGGTCCAGAAGCTGATCAACATTTCCAGCGACTTGCCTGTAGATCTGGCGTATGCGAACAGTCCGCTCGGGTCGCTGGATATTGACATCAGTGACATTATTTTACCACCACCTGATGTTGACGGCAATACCACCTATGAAGAACTGGAATGCGTGGGCCTCTACCCGAATGAGGACTTGCTTGTTGGTACATTCCGTGTGAAGCGCTCCGCCGGCTACAGCGGCGGGCCTTGCACCGCCGGCAGTACAGAATATGTGTCGTTCTGGGGCGACTTCAATAACAATGGTACGTATGAGAAATACCTGGGCACCGCATCCGTAAAGGTCTACGATTACGATGCGATTCCCGACGAAGGCCTGGAGTATGCTGTGACACTGCCAATCGATCTTTCCATGTACCGCCAGCCATGCGAAGAAGGGCCACGGTTGGCCGGCATCCGGGCGATCCTGTCATGGAATCAGCCGCCTGATCCAACGAATCCAAACTACGTACCTACATGGGGCAACCGGGAAGAGACGACGATTCACATTGCACCGGGACCAGATATCAGCGAGCCGGGTGCGTACATTTCGATTATGGGGGGAATTCCCGTTGAAATGATCAATGACGTGACAGGTGAGACGACACCCGATGCGCTGTTCGCCCTGAATGGATTGGCGGCAGATAACCTCGGCCGGCCCTGCCCCTTTGGCGGGCGCGTTGTCTTGCAGGGGCCGCAGTTCCAGAATTACAAATACCGTGTGAGCGTGCGGGAAGTGGGTGCTGCGGCCTGGGCCCCGGTAACCAACCGATTCCTGATCACAAACCTGAATGGTATTGCTTCCTGGCACGAAGCTGATGTATCTGGCATGTTCACATTCCCGGGCCACCAGCAGAACATCACGAGCACACTTGCCTGGTGGAATTCGTCGGGTGATGAACAGCATGAAGTACGGTTGGAGGTGTTTGATCCAACGGGCACCGTGCTGCAGGGTGTCGCAATTCATGTGATTCAGCTGGATAACACGGGGCCATCGGCTGAAATCGACATTACTAGCGGCGCCGGCAACTGCGGCAAATTCCAGGTTGACGACATCATCTCGGGCACCTTTAAGGCGCGCGACGCGAACTTCGGCGGCTACAGTATTGCTGTATTGCCTTCGGATGTCGGTCCAAACGCCACGATGCCTTCAAGTGGTTCGGTGCAGACAACCGTAGTCGGCGATAGCTGGTCGCTGGATACAAACGGCATGCAGCCTTGTGGTTACGTGGTTCGGCTTGTTTCGCATGATCGTGCGATTGTGAATAGTATCCGCACTAATCACCGGAATGCTGATGAAGCCGGCTTCTGTCTGGATGGCTAAAGGGTGAGTCAGTACAGCGTTAACAAAAAAGCCGGGATAGCTACATGCGGTCCCGGCTTTTTCTGATTCATGCTATGGGTGCAGATCAGGAATCGATGGGCGACTTTGCGCCGTAAATTTTTGCGATGGCTTCTGTGCCGGTAGACACGTGTAATTTCTGGTAGATTTTGTTCAGGTGCGAGTCAACCGTATTGGGGCTAATGTATAGCGCTTCAGCAATGTCTTTTCTTGACAGGCCTTTTGCCATCAGCTCTACAATTTCCATTTCTCTTTTAGTGAGCGCTTTTTCGCTGGTTACGTCTACACCCTGGAAGAGCACGCGCATTTTAGCGGCAATAACTGGTGGAATCACCATGCCTCCCCGATCAGCCATATAGATGGCATCAATGATTTCCTGGACACCGGAGGACTTGTGCAGATAGCCGGATGCGCCGCGTTGCAGTGCATTGAAGATATAGCTTGCCTCATCGTGATCGGTGAGCATTACTATAGGGACACGGGGGAGCTTCTTTCTGATGGCTTCCAGGCCCTCGATACCAGACAGCCTTTCTCGTTTGCCTGTACGCTGAAACGTAATGTCGAGTAAAATTACGTCCGGGTACCTGTCCTCTTTGAATGTGGCATTTTTCCTTAGCAATGCTTCACAGTTTGGGAAGCTGCCGGCATGATAGAGCGTTGGTACCGATTTGATAAGGTGTTCGATACTCTCTCGGTATGTTTCATTGTCTTCAACAAGGCAGACGTTTAGCAACTTGTCGTTTGTTGGCGTCTCGGGTAGATCAGATGCAGGTGAGACGTAATTGGTGGTTGACGTTGCTGATGCATAAACCATGGGTGTGTACATGATTTCTCTTGGTTTCGATTTGCTGAGATCTATACCAGAATGGCAGCAAATATTGGTTGAAAGGCGGCGTGAAAGGAATTAGAAAAGCCGCAGTTAAAAGTTAATATGTTTAGCTACGTTTTGTTATAGCTGAAACCGTCCATATTTACCGCAAGCTTGACGATTGTGCCGGCGGGTTCGTTCTGAAGGAACTCTAGTGTACCATTCAACTGCTGCAGCACGTTGTGCCATGTTATCCAGTCCGTTCCCGCGTGTTATTGTTTCGGCGTCGAATCCTGTGCCGTTATCCTTTACGTAAAATGAATAGCCATCTTTTCTTTCAATAATTGAAACCTCAATTTTTGAAGCGCTTGCGTGATTTACGGCGTTGTGCATGGCTTCTTTCATCAAAAAGAATAATTGCCGGCGGGTCTCCATTGGCATTGTGATAGCTGGAGACACCGTCGGGAGATCCAATTCGAGGATTTCTTTGGGAATAATATCAAACGCTACCTGGCGGATACGATCGATCAAATGGGACAGTGTATCATTCTTTGTATTGATTACCCAACTCATCTCCCGACGTAATTCTGAAATCCGATTCAGCTTGCTGATAAAATGGTGTAGTTTTGATTTGATACCCGAAGGGACATCTTCTTGATTGGCTAACAATCCCATTTCGATGCCCAGGCTCCCAAGGCTGCCTCCTACGCCGTCATGAAAATCAGCTGCCAGGTCATTACGGAGTTTTTCGAGTTTTAGCGCTGCTGCGTGAGAACGTTGGGTAAGCCCTAATTCATAATTAAGGCGTATCCGGAATCCTGTGTAGACGATTGCACCCACAAGGAAGATCATGAGTAACCAAAACCAGGTAGTGCGCCAGAAGGGTGGCGCAATTGAAAATGCTGTTGAATATGTATTTTTCCCTTCTCGTCCAAAGCTGTTTTTTGCTTTGATTTCGAGTGTATAATCATTGGATGGAAGGCCGGTAAATTGTATAACAGGGCCTTCGACAGGCCGCCAGGTGGGATCAAACCCTAACAGTCTGTACGAAACTTCGTTTTTTTCACTATCGACGTATGAAAGTGCGGCCACCCGAAAACTTAGGGTGTTTTCATTGTAGTCCAGCGCCAGATCTGGTTCCAGGCGCTGGGGTGCGTTGTTGAGTTCGAATGCTGTAACGACAACGTTATGTTCATCTGGTACATCAAGTGTAATGTTTTCGGGCATGAAGGTGAGTAAACCGGCCTCGGTGCCAAAATAAAATCGACCTGATTCTCCTATGTGGCAGGCATCAGGGAAGAATGTGTGACTGGGCAACCCATTTTGTTGGTAGAGTTTTATAAACTGATCGTTGGGTTCATCAAAAACGGTTAAGCCATTTCGTGTTGCAATCCAGGTTCGATGTTGAGGATCTGTCAGTGCACAAAAAACCTGGGGATTTGATAATTCATCCCTGTAGGTTTTAAACGCTTCTGTATCAGGATTAAATCTGTGCAAGCCATTTACGGAAGAGATCCATAGGGCCCCTTTATTGTCGGGAGAGATATGACTGACAGAATTCTCAGCTAACTGCACTGTTGCGGCCGGGTCAAAGAAGTAAGATGAATATGTTTCATTCTTTGGATTAAACTTTATCAGCCCTGTATCTAGTGTGCCTAACCATAAGAAGCCGTCTGATGCTTCATAGATTTTCCAGATGGAACTGCTACTCAGTTTTTTATTCTCCGCATTATACTTTGTGAAGCGTTTGCGAGGAAAATCAACAAGCTTGTTGAGACCATTAGTGTGGGTGCTAACCCATAACGTTTGCTGTTTGTCAATATGTAGGTCATACGTCCATGCACCTCCGATGCCGCTACTATCCAAGGAGTTGTATGGGAAGTCAAAGACCTCTTTTCTTAAAGTAGGATCATATAATGTTATACCCTCTCCTGAGACAGTCAGCCAAACATTTTTTTTATCCTGGGTGATAGATCGGATTCCCGAAGTGAACAGTTGTTGTGCTGTAGATTGTGCAGTTTGTGTTGTGGGTTTATGTTGCGCACGAAAGAGCCCAACCTCGATCCCTCCGAGTAATATAGTTGTATCGTCATATTCTAAAATGGCGCTAACAGAGGGCTGGGGGACAAATGATTCGGTTGCATAAAAAGGTATAGTTTCAAATCCTGGATTGTTACACGATTTACTAATGCCACCCCAAGTGCCCACCCACAACTGTTTTTCTTTGTCTTCCATAAGTGCTGAAACCCGGCCATCTATAAGCGAAAACGAGTTGCCAGGGTTGTGATCATAACACTGAAGCGTTTCGCTGTCTTTGGATAATTTGCAAAGGCCCTGATCAAAGAATGCAATCCAAAGATTTTGAGAACTGTCCAGGTGTAAATCTAGCACATCAGTTCTAGCCGTTTCGTCTGAAAAGGGTGACGTGATTTCATGGCTTGTGGTGTCTAGTTGTAGCACACCGCCTTCTTCTGTACCAATCCATAGCTTGTTGGATTGGAGTAAAAGAGCCTGGATATGTGAAGATTGATCGTCTAGACTTGTATCGTTTTGCTTCTCTAAAAATCTAATTGCGTGACCTGATTGTGTGTCCAAAAAATTAAGTCCGTTGTTGGTGCCTAACCACACTTTATTGGGTCCTGCCGGTTGAATTGAAGTAATGAAATTTGAGCTTATTGATTGTGCATTTGTACTGTCAGACTTGAAAGCTTGAACTTCATTTGTAATAAAATTGAAGGCGCAAAGACCGTTTTGTCTTGTGCCAAGCCAAAGCGATTGTGCGTCTTTTGGTGCAAGGGTGGTCATATTATATGAACATTGCTCGCTAGAGCCATTGGTATTGGTGAAGTATCGTTTGAATTCTTTTGTGTCACGATCGTATCTGTTGAGTCCATTCCTTGTCGCGATCCAGACATATCCCGCGTGTTCAATGATGCTGTGTGTATTTATCCAAGAATCGGAGATGGATGTACTGTCATTGGGGTTATGTTTTAGATCGTATAATTCGCTACCATCGTAAAGCAAAAGAGCAGTTGTAGTGGCAATCCAGATATAACCCTGTGAATCCTGAAACAGCGCTCGAATAGAAGCAGAAGGGAGGTCTTCATTATTGATGGGACGATCAAATTGCTCAACAGGCATTAATTGTGCGCCGGCGAATTGTGTAAAAAAGCAGGCCGTTAAGAAGACTGCAAAAATAAATCGTACGTAATGCATTGATACAGGGAAACTTATGGAGGGGGGCAATGCAGGCCTGTGCTATGCTTCAAGATAGCGTGAATAGTCAACAGTATTTTGTACAACTGTTTTGGACTACATCAGATACTTTATATACAACAAAAAGACAATGTTGGGATCACATCTCCCAGAAATATTCCACTTCTATTTGAAAGGCAGCTTGTACGCGGTTCGGAAGTAATCGCGTCAATTCGATAATGTATACGCGTGCCTTTTTGTGTAAGGTAACCAAGTGATCAGGTTACCGCCAGCAACACGTCTTTGGGGGCATCAGTAAAAAATTAAATGCGTAAAATCTTTTTACAAGATTAAGATTTATTTCTCGATAGGAATAGGAAAATAAATCTTTTTCACTTAATCGTTCCGATTGCAGATTTAATCGAACGGGTACATCGAAAAGCCGGCCGCTGCGTGTACGTGGAAACCATGGCCTCATACCAGGAGCAAAAACACGCATAACACATAAGTTGATCTCGGGGCGAGAAACGTTTTGCATGTACGGTGTGATACCCTGTTGCTGGAGTGCACTGACGAGGTCATGAATGGTGCGAACGCTGGGGCTTAGGGGGTAATCGTGAACGGTACGTTTTTTCTTTTCAGGCGTCGGACGGAAATGTGGGGATGCATCTACATAGATTGCCGGCGCCGGTTGTAATACATGTTGTGCGCTACTTTTATCGCCAGATTCTTTGTCTGTATACTCCACAACGTTAGGCAGCATTTGACAGCACTCCATGATGGCTTTTCTTAATGCTTTTGCTGCAATGGGGTGGGTACCAAAGCCCTTTATTATGCGTCCTGTTGATCGTTCACAGGAAATCACGACGATGACGGTTACGCCGGCAATATCCATCGAAATATCCATCGCCCATACATCTCTGCCTAAGTCGTCATGCACGCTTAGCAACGTGTTCAGATACGCATCATCAAAAGAAGCAATATCAACCTCGGGACACAGCAAACGGTTGGCGTTCCAAATGGCACCAGCATCGGTTTCTATCAGTTCAAGGATTGCCTGCCACACACAGAACTCACGATTGGGGCCGGCTGCAACACCTCTGCTATCAGCCAGCGCGTAGTGGTGTCCGCTATCGTTGTACCCAAAAAAACACGAAGATTTTAGGGCATATTTCCAGGTTTTGTTAACCATGTCAAAGACAGGACACCAGAACACCGCTTTATCTTCTGGCAAACGCTCTGGTATATACCCGCCCCCCGTTTGTTCGTGTTTGTTTATTGCCAATCTGTTTTCATACTGGCGTTCCGAAAAACAGTGGAGGTCTGCCGGCAGGATGGCTTTGTCGCCTAAACTTTTGGCGCTTGCTTGAATAGCCACTTCATTCCCCTGGCTTACGCATGACCAACGTTCAAAAGCCTCACATAGGGCAAGTTTTTTTGCTAAATCCGGCGTTTCGCCAATTGCAGAGCTGGTTGTGGCTGAGTGCTTGAGCAAATCACGATAGGACACAATGGTGCTCGATAAAGGGTGCTTTGCGATATAAATTGAAAAAGTATCTTTTGCATAAGGCGTTTCCAGTGGGCGCACCCATTCAACGATACCTGTGTTGACGTTCACAAAAGGCGATAATTTCTTATAGGCAGCATCCAGAGAGCGCTGTTTTCTGAGCAAAGCTTGCATAGGAGTTTTACTTAAGCCTAGGTCATGATTTTGTGTGTGTCCAGGTCTGGTGCTTGCTGTGTGCCAATTGATTGACGTTCTGAGGAAGCGCACATCGAGCACTGAGCAGATCGCGGAATGATGTCGCTGGAAATCTGCAGCGACTTTAGATCGAGCGTATTGACTTTACCGGATAGTTCCGTTCTGTCATCCGCTCGAAAAAAGCATTCGATTGCATACGTCAGCCAGGCATCGGCAAATTGTAGCGATGATGCTGTGAACATAGCCGGCTCGCTGATCGATTGTAGACCGGGTAGCTTCTGATGGAGTAAGGTTGCTGGTCCATCCAGCATGCGGCGACGGCGTTCAAAGCAAGACCAGCATGCTGAATCTGGAGAGAAGAACATGTACGTCGCCCTGGTCCCCGTTGCTTTATACACGACGATGTGTTTACGCAAGCGGCGTGCATCTTCAGAAAGCGTAGCCAGCTCCGGGTCCGTTAAAGTCGGTGTAACAATAAGCCAGAGGTTTGCTTTTTCTTGTGTTGTGAATACATAGCCGTAGCGCTGCAGTTGATCGTGCAGGCTGGAAGGTTTGCACGCTCCAAGTGGTATCAACGAAAGCAGAGGGGCGTACCGTGTTTTTTCAGCATCTTTGCCTTTGAGGGCATACCAAAATCTATACGCTGGTGTGTACAGTTCCATGTGTAGGCATTTCTGACAGGTTGAAGTAGCATAGCATATCTTTTTTCAAAAAATCAGCAACGATTAATTGCTGCGCTTCTGACAGGCTGAACAATTCATCTTCAGAAATCCAGGGGGCGTTGGGGCGGTCCAACAGTGCAAAAATATTCCATTCATTCATGCCTGAGATGAGCAATGACCCGGTCGTGCTGTATAACACAACAAGCTGTTCTTTTTCGAGCCGATAGATTGCATACTGAGGCGATACGCGGAGGTGTTTGAGAGGTACTTGTGTAGGCATTGCAGGCAGGATTAATGTCCAGGCCCTGGAATACAGCCAGGGCCTGGGAGATTGAAAAGAACGCTAATCGAACTAAGATGTCTGACTTGGAGCATCCGTAAGACACGGGATACAGGGATTGGTGCGAGCCAGATGCTCAACCTTTGCATCCACGCCGCTGGCTACAACTACGTTGGCTTCCATGGCATTGGATGATGCAGCAAGCTGCTGCAGGTGCGTAAACATGTCGCGGGCGTTTGTGTTGTTTTCGCGTACGTTGTTCATGGTCAATGTTGTTTTGATTGAAAAAAATAGTTTGACTTACTGCTTTATAGAGCAGATGGGCCTGGAACTGTGCAATCAAGTCTGGATTTTTTGTGGATCACGCAGCAGGTCTCCGTTTTGCTAAGCGAAATTGGATGAACAGTGGGGACAGCAAAATGCATGTTGCCTCCCAAAATCATGTGATTACATGACTCTTGGGGCTTTTTTGATTGAGGAATTTTGGTTCGAGCTCTTGGGGCATGCGTAATGTGTCTATGGTGTTGTGAAATGAGGGGTATGGGAGAGGCGGTGTTCGGAGGGCGGCAAGGGGTGGCGTTCCTGCTACGCGAGCAGTTGGCAACTCAAAGATGCAGGGAGCACAAGCGTGACGCGCCGGCGCGATATACGGAGGGCAATAATTGACGGACTGGCTATTGTCCGCCACAAAACGTAGCATGAGCGAGCGCAACCACCGCCTCACCCATAGTTTTTCCGTTCGCCTCCCCGATGCACGTTCGACTCCATTTGGTATTCTTGTGCTTTGCCCTTTTAATCGGCTGTTCCTCCGATACATCGCATGAAGCGGCGACCTCTGAACCACAAGCGCCGCTCTTTGTGCAGCGCAATGCGGCGGCTGACGGGATTGATTTTGCCAATACGTTGGCTGAACATCCTACCCCGAACAGAAATCTGTTGCTGTTCGAATACTTCTCCAATGGCGGAGGCGTTGCTGTTGGCGACTTGAACGGTGATGGATTGGAGGATCTGTACTTCAGTGGCAACATGTCCTACAACAAACTCTATCTCAACCGAGGGGGATGGCAGTTTGACGAAGTAACGACAGTTTCAGGCGTTGGTGGTAGAGTAAACACGTGGAAAACCGGCGTCACCATTGCCGACGTAAACGGCGACGGCCGGCTCGATATTTACGCGTGTTATTCCGGCGATTTGCCTTTGGAGCGGCGCGTCGACCAACTGCTCATCAATGTGGGTAATAATGCAGACGGCATTCCACAGTTTGAAGATCAGACAACGGCCTACGGGCTTACAAACCCACACTCTAGCAACCAGGGCTACTTCTTCGACTACGACCGCGATGGCGATCTGGATCTCTTTCTCCTGACACATAACGTAAAAAACATTCCACGCCTTGATGCTGAAGCCGCACGGCAGGAAATGTTGAAAGACGATCCAGTTACCGGTGTGCGCCTCTATCAACAAGAAAATGGACAGTTTGCTGATGTTACCCGCGCCGCCGGCCTGTTCAGTTCATCGCTTACTTATGGCCTCGGGGCCGGCATTGCTGATATCGACAAAGACGGCTGGCCTGATTTATATGTGGGCAACGATTACAACGCGCCCGATTTTCTGTATATGAACAACGGCGACGGTACTTTCCGGGATGAACTAGGCACCCGCATCCGCCATACGTCGCACGCCTCCATGGGTATCGACATCGCAGACATCAACAACGATGGATGGGCTGAGATTTTTGTGCTGGATATGCTGGCAGAAGAAAATCTGCGGCAAAAGACGCAGTTTATGCCCAACGATCGCCGGCTATTTGACCTCATGGTCGCGTCCGGATTTCATCACCAGTACCTGCGCAACACGCTCCAACTTAATAACGGCAACGGGACCTTCAGCGAAATCGGTATGTTCGCGGGCGTCGCGCAAACCGATTGGAGTTGGACGCCGTTGCTTGCCGATTTTGACAACGATGGGCGCAAAGACCTGTTTGTGACAAACGGCTACCTCTACGATACCCTGGATCACGACTTCCTGGCCTTCAAAAATGCCTACGTAGCCAGCAAGGAGCAAAACCTCACGCCCAACGATATCGCCTATCTGATGGGACTCGTGCCGGCTTCACCGATGTACAATTACGCATTCCGCAATGTAGATGGTATTCAGTTTGAAAATGTCTCGACTGATTGGGGGTTGCGTCTTTCCCATCGGAGTGCCGGCGCAGTCTATGCAGACCTGGACAATGATGGTGATTTAGACCTGGTGTTGAACAACATCAATCAGCCGGCCTCCGTGTTTGAGAATCGTGCTGCTGATTTGGGCCAAAGTTATTTACAACTTACCCTTCGAGGAGATGGAGCAAATACAGAAGGGCTTGGTGCACGGGTTGTTGTATTTATAGATGGAGAAGCCCAATACGTGGAGCAGATGCCAAGCCGGGGCTATTTGTCGAGTGTAACGCGCCGGCTTCATTTTGGCCTGGGTAGCCATACCCGTATCGATTCACTGCACGTTATCTGGCCTGATGGGCGAGTGAGTGTGCAGCAGAATGTAGCCACAAATCAACATCTTGAATTAAGCCAGGAAACTGCTACGGGACGTTATGCCCCCCCGGCAGCAACCGCACCTCTGTTTACCGAGATACAATCACCTCTCCAACAAACGCATCGTATGGATGCAGCGCTGGATGACTTCAGCCGGCAACCGTTAATTGACCACCCGCTTTCTGAATCAGGTCCACCGATGGCTGTTGCTGATGTGAATGGCAATGGGATGAGCGACGTTTTTGTTGGAGGGGGTGTGGGGCAAGCTGGGCGCTTATATTTGGGGCGCCAAAGCGGCCAAATGGGGCGGGGGAATGCGGCGCCCTTTAGTAAAGCATCTGCAAGCCATGATACAGCGGTGCACTTTTTTTGATGCGAACAACGATGGCGCGCCTGACCTGTATGTTGCAAGCGGTGGCTACCATGCCTTCGGTCCAGCGGATGCAGCCTTGCAAGACAGACTGTACTTGAACGATGGTACTGGCCGGCTCTCCCATGTACCGGATGCATTGCCGGCTGATATGCTCATGAGTTCAGCGGCTGTTACATCTGCAGATGTGAATGGGGATGGATTTGACGATCTTTTTGTGGGCGGTGGTGTCGTGCCTGGACGGTATCCTGAATCGCCGGCCAGCTATGTATTGCTAAATAGGGGCGATGGCGCGTTTGAAGTGGTAGTCGATGTGAGACTCGGTATGGTGCGGGATGCGATCTGGCACGACCTCGATGGCGATGGATCTCCCGAATTAGTTGTCGCCGGCTTATGGATGCCGCTATCGGTGTACACGTTTGCTGAAAACCAATTGCAAGATGTAACCGACCAGTATTTTGAGGCTCGTTTTTCTGGGCTGTGGAATACGCTCACCCTTACTGATCTTAACAATGACGGAATCATGGATTTGGTCGCGGGTAATATGGGGCGTAACTCAGAGATGAAAGCCGGTCCGGAGACGCCGGCATCCCTTTACTTTGCTGATTTCAACAACGACGGCGCCATAGATCCTTTGCTGGATTTTTATGTCCAGGGAGTAGCGTACCCGTTTCTGACGCTGGATGAACTCCGGCGCCAGTTGCCCAACGTGGCAGGACAGTTTCGCAGCTACAGTCAGTTTGCCGGGGTGCAGACGGTTGGACTCTTTGGAAGCGAGCGGTTAGGGCTTGCCACCAGGCTTGAAGCAAATCACATGGAGACTATGCTTTTTCTTGGTGGCGAAGACGGGACATTCAAACAATCTCCTTTACCTATCGAGGTTCAATTCTCCTCCATCCATGCCGTATTGGCGTTCGATTACGACGACGATGGGGCAATGGATCTGCTCATGGCCGGCAATACGGATGATGGGCAAATTCGACTTGGTCGGTACGATGCCAGCTATGGTATGCTGCTCCGTGGTGATGGCAATGGGCAGTTCGAATACGTCCCGCAGGATGCATCAGGCTTTGCGGTGCGTGGTGCTGTACGGAGTCTGGTGGCACGCGATGGTACCATTTTATTTGGCATCAACGGTGCACCGATCGTTGCTTATCGCTCGTCGGGTTTCTAAGTAATCTTATAAGTAATCTTAGCACGCTGTATACAGATTAAGCTTCGTTTGGCGTCGGTGTTAGGGCATAAAAAATGGGTGGATTACTTAATCTGTTGATAATGTTAGCGTTAACAATTATACTTGAAATCGAAATACTCGTGAAAGGTTGACTCCGGTTGAATGCATTGCGGTATGATGCATACTGCCCTACACAGGGATGGCAAGTCACTTTGATGAGAGTTGGTAATTTGCCGCGCTATCTCGAGCATCCATCAATCCCGATTGTGCGCCACGCAAAGTAGTTTGCCACTGAAGTCCACCAAAGACCCGAAGCGCTGGCGCATTTGCCGGCGTGGAAGCCTGTTTTGATCCCTCAAACAGGCTCTTTAAGTAAGCTTGTCCTGGATTTGCTTTTCACTCCCTACCAGGATGGGGAGAGCTTCTGCTATGCCGTTGCTTTTTCCTGTACCACGTGCTCATTCGCTATTTCATGAAATAACGAGCCAAACGCTTACTTATCATGCGAAAATCTACCCAAACCACTTTTTCACCCAACAATGGGCGAATTGGTCTGTGGGGACATTTATCCCTGCTCGGCCAGTCGCGCAAACAGATTAGTGCCTTTTTGGCTGCATTTGTAGTCATTATTGGTCTGTCAGCTGTGCCTGCTACCGCACAGCACATGGTTACTGGTGAAGTAATCGATGCTGAAGATGGCAGTTCGCTACCTGGTGTTAACATCATCGTAAAGGGGACCACAATCGGTACGGCTACCCGATTGAATGGTGAATTTAATATCGATGCACCGTCTGCTCAGGATACGCTCTTGTTATCCTTTGTAGGGTATGTGCTCGAAGAGGTGCCCATCGACGGACGTTCCGAAATCAGTATTCCGCTGCAGAGAAGCGTTACCTCGCTCGATGAAGTAATTGTAAGTGTACCGTATGGTACCCAAACAGTCGCTACAACAACGGGATCTGTAAGCCAGATTTCTGGTGAAGCTCTCGAGCAGATTCCAAGTACCAACCTGAGCCAGTCGCTTCAGGGTACCGTTGCTGGTCTGATTGGTGTAACAGCCAACGGTTCACCAGGCCGCGATAACTCGAACTTATTGATCCGCGGTACCTCTACGCTGGGCGACAACGCGCCGCTTATTGTTATCGATGGGGTGCCAGGCCGCCAGGGCGGACTCGCCCGTCTTAATCCTTCAGATATCGAAAGTGTATCGGTACTGAAAGATGCATCGGCTGCTATCTACGGATCGCGTGCTGCCAACGGGGTAATCCTCGTAAGAACGAAGCAGGGACGTCCGGGTAAAGCTCGGGTTAGCGTGAATGTTGAACGCAGCTACGCAACACCCGCCGTAATTCCTGAAATGGCTGACGCGGCCACATACATGACGATGCTGAATGAGATCGACGTATCTCGTGGCAACCCTGAACGATTTACCAGTGAGCAAATTGATGCAACCAGAGGCGATATTGACGGCCGCTGGGATGTGTTTAATACCGACTGGTATGACGTGGCGCTCAAAGATTTTGCCCGTGAGCTTTCTGCAAACGCCTCGGTTACAGGTGGTAGCGAAACCGTTCGTTATCGTGTATCGCTGGAAGGGCTTACAGAAGAGGGTATTCTTGTAAATACAGGTGTAGGATATGAGCAGTTGGGTTTCCGTAGTAATATTGATGGAGACATTACGGATAACATCAACCTTGCTTTCAACCTGCATGGCCGCCTTGAAAATCGCGACCGTCCAGCATGGACCCGTAGTGCCGACCGTGCCGCCTGGGAACTCTTGCAGCGTGGCAAGCCCAACGAGCCGGCTTTCTGGCCAAACGGACTCCCTGGTCCTGCGCAGGAAAACGGGGTAAACCCGGTTGTTTCTAACGAAACTGGTTTTGACAACACAAAAAACCTACTACTTCCAGAGTAGCTTGACCCTCGGGGTAGATATCCCACAGGTACAGGGCTGGAGTGTTGAAGGTACTGTTGCCTATGACCGCACATTTGAAGACTACAAACGTTGGCAGCAACCGTGGACCCTGTATAACTGTGAAGCCGGCTGCCCCGGTGAATCAGCACTCATCGCTACCTCGGAAGGTGTACCTGATCCACGTTTGACCCAGACCGACCTCGCTGCAGAGGATATCCTCCTTCGGGCCACGTCGCTCTATGAGCCAAACCTGGGAAGTGATCACACAGCAAGCCTGCTGCTTGGTACAGAGTACCAGTCTTCTGAAAGCAATGAACTCTTCCTGTTCCGTCGCTTCTTCCTAAGCGACCAGATCACAGAGCTCTTTGCCGGTGGTAATGGTGAGCAGAATCTTTCGGGTAACAGTGACCATGCTGCCCGTCTCAACTTCTTCGGTCGTGTGAACTACAACTTCCGCCAGAAATACCTGGTTGAGCTTGTAGCACGTTACGATGGTTCGTACATCTTCCCTGAAGATGATCGGTTCGGTTTCTTTCCATCGATGTCCGTCGGTTGGCGTATCGCGCAGGAAGACTGGTTCAGAGATGCCACGGGTGATTTCTTTGATCGCTTGAAGCTCCGTGCTGCTTACGGCCAGACGGGTAATGACCGGATCGAGCCTTACCAGTTCTTGTCTACCTTCGGGTTTAGCGGTGCCGGCTTTGTGTTTGGTGATGGTCTTGGACCCCGTATTTCACCAACCCGTGTACCAAACGAAGACATTACCTGGGAAGTCGCGACGCAGTTTGACGTAGGTCTTCAGGGTGGTATTTTCGACGAGCGTGTTGCGTTTGAGTTGACGTACTTCAACCACTTCCGCGACGACATCCTCTGGTTCCGCAACGTGGCTGTGCCACAGACGGCCGGCTTCTCGCTGCCGCGTGAGAACATTGCACAGGTACGAAGCAAAGGTTTTGAAGCCGAGCTTTCGTTCTCTGAGCAGATCTCGTCGAACGTTCGCATCCGTGGTGGTGCCAACATCTCAATTGCCCGCGACGAAGTGGAGTTCTTTGATGAGCCGGCTGGCGTGCTGCCCCACCAGGCAAACACAGGCCGTCCATGGAATACTGGACTCTACTACCTGACTGACGGCGTTTACCGCGACCAGGCAGAAATCGACGCCGCGCCGGCATGGCCAGGTGCACGTCCGGGTGATGTTAAATTCCTCGACTTCAACGAAGACGGCGTAATCAACGGTGACGACCGTGTTCGTATCGATGAAAACGGTACACCTGATGTAATTGGTGCCTTCAACATTGGCGCCACCATCGGCGACTTCGACTTGAGCATGTTGTGGCAGGGCGCTTCTGGCGTCAAGCAGCGCGTGATCTCAGGTGCCGTAGGTGAGTTTGGAAACTACTTCCAGGCACACACCGAAGACCGCTGGACACCCGAAAATCCAGATGGTACCATGCCGCGCGCATGGAACCGCCAGGATCCATACTGGGCAAGCCAGCTCAATGACTTCTTCCTCGAAGATGCTAAATATCTCCGCCTGAAAACAGCTCGGATTGGCTATAATTTGCCAGCTCGGTTCTTGAATCAGCTTGGTGGAATGGATCAGGTACTCGTCTACCTTAGTGGTCGTAACCTGCTTACATTTTCTCCATTGGAGATCTTTGACCCTGAATTGAGAAATAGAGGTGGTCAAGAATATCCGAACGAGAAAGCCTTTACGCTGGGCATCCAGGTAGGCTTTTAAGTAGTTGCTTCATAGCTATAGCGTGTATCGCATATATAAAGAACCGAAATATTAATAATCATGAGAAAGAACACATTCATATTATCCGCCATGCTCGGTGGCCTGCTCTTGTTCGCAGGGTGTGACAGTTTGAATCTCGATCCCCCTGATGAGTTAACAAGTGAAGCAGTCTGGCAGGATGCCGCGCTCACAAAAGCGTATTTGAATCAAATTTACAGCTCGATTGGCTACGGGTTTGGTAACCCGATGCTCAGTGGTTCTGCTGTAGATGAAACCAAATACACCCACAGTAACTTCACGGACGCCAACCTGAAGTCTACCCTTACACCCGATAACCGCGGTGTATGGAATAACAGCAACAACACGTACGAAAGTCACAACTGGCAGCGGGTTTATTCTTCGCTGCGTGACCTGAACACGTTTATCGTTAACGTCGAAGCCGGCGATGCCATCGCTGCAGACGAAAAGGCGACGTTGCTTGGTGAAGCCCGCTACCTGCGCGGCTACTTCTACCACAACCTGTGGAAGCTCTACGGTGGTGTACCCATTACGGAGACACCGTTTGAACTGGGTGGTGATCTGGAGCAATACCAGATCCCGCGTAACACCTTCGAAGAGACCTACGATTTCATCATCGCAGATCTCACCGCAGCAGCTAATGCACTTTCCACCTCAGCTCGCCGGCCAGGTGCTGCTGATAAAGGTGCAGCGCTTGCGCTTATTTCACGTGTGAAACTGTATGCTGCATCTGACCTCTACAACATGAACCCGTCAGGCATGCCTGAAACCGGATTTATGAGTGGCGACCAGATGACGCGCTTGCAGGAAGCCAAAGACGCTGCACAGGCTGTGATGGATCTGAACATGTACAGCCTCACGGATGCACCTTCAGCTGATGCGTACCACGATCTGATCGTTGCCGGTTCTGGCTCTGGTATGATCTGGGCCCGCTTCTTCAGTGGCGACGGTACTGATGCACACAACCACTCGCTGTGGAATAGCCCGAACGGGTACAGTTCATGGTCTGGCGATACACCAATCCAGAACCACGTTGATGCCTATGAAATGGCTGACGGTTCTGAGTTTAGCTGGGACAATCCCGACCATGCTGCTGCACCGTATGCAAACCGCGATCCGCGTATGCATGCGAATATCCTGTACAACGGTCGCGTTTGGAGACCACGTTCAGGAGGTGCTGCAGACTCTGATCCACGTGGTGTTATCCAGACCGGTTGGTACGAGCAAGCTGACGGCTCTTTCCGTCCAGGCCTCGACACCCGCGAAGGTCCAATCCAGAACTGGAACGGTACAAAATCTGGCTATAACATGGCCAAATTCCTGGATGATAACATTGTGCCTGATGCTGAACGTGCGTTCAACCCATGGGTCCACATCCGGTACGCGGAAATCCTGTTGAACTACGCAGAAGCATCTGCGCTGATGGGGCAGGAAGGTGATGCGCTAATGGCGCTCAACCAGGTTCGCGCCCGCGTTGGCATGCCTGATGTACCTCCGGGAGGCGATGGTACCCGTTCGGTGCTGGAGCACATCCAGGATGAGCGCGAAGTTGAGTTGGCTTTTGAAGGCCATCGCTACTTCGATGTACGTCGCTGGATGATTGCTCCTGAAGTCTACGAATGCTGCAACTTCGGTATGCGCGTTGAAGGCTTCCTCGATCCTGATGGCGAGCTTCTGGTGAATAATACGTACCGCTACGAGTACAACGTTATCAACATCCAGGACACCGCATGGGATGACAAAAACTACTTTGTCCCAATCCCAAGGGATGAAATGAACCGTAACCCATCTCTGGTTCAGAACCCTGGATATAACTAGGGTGGTATCCGGTTAGTCATTACACTTGAAAGCGGCAGGCTCAACGAGTCTGCCGCTTTTTTTGTGGTTGAGCATCTGGAATGGGATAGTCTTCTGTGGGAGGCCTGAAGAGATCGGCTTCGGGCACGTCATTCTGAGCCTTGCGAAGAATCTCTTGACTATGCTGTCCGTCTATACTTCGTACTGACCATACGAGGGATCAGCCTATTCTTGGAGAGATCCTTCGCATGGCTCAGGATGACATAAAAGAGGCTTATAGGAATACGCATGTTCTTCGCAACATGTCATCCTGAGCGAAGCGAAGGATCTGGGCAAGCTATGCGTCCCAACCTTCACTCAGATCTCGCCAATTGGGATTCGACGATTCAATCAGCGCAATTTTCTTCCTTTTCCACCGTTTCAAAACCTTTTCTCACGTGTAATGGCGCATCTGCACAATCGAGCTAACATTCAAAGTAAACAAGTCGTGAACACAATATCGAGCTGTAAAGCTTCGTAGGGTTTAATCCTGACTGGTGCTGACCCAAGACGATGCATCAAATTATTTGTCATGCCGACGTACAAGACACGCGTGATTACTGGCCAGATGTAAACATAATAGGTTTTCATACTACCTAGACACCTGTTTACACTCACGCGCAACCTCACGGCTTGAGTTGATTTCTGAAGCTATCCTTTGTTACCACACGTGTGTTGTAGGTGTTGTGATAGGCCTGGTTGGCCGGCGTCATCGGGTAGGCCTCTGAAGAACCATAGGGATAGGTAGACATGCCTACAAAGGGCAATGGCTCCACCTGCCGGCCGGCTGCGGTATTCAGGTCGCCGTCTTTTAGCCAACCGTTGGTGTACAAAATGAAGGAGCGCGTCCAACCCTCAGCAAGTGGCGGCGCGGCGGCGGCATCAAACGTAATTGCCATTGCATCGCCGGCATTCATGATCACATACTGATCATTGGTTGATTTGAGCAGGGGGGCAACATCCCCGTAGCGGGTGTAGCGGCCTTCTAAGTCTTGCCACCGTGGTGCGGTGAAAACGCTGTCGTGATCAAACAAGTGGGGGCCAAAGGGAGACGTACGGTACATGCGCGAGAATCCCCTGTAGTGTAAGTCTGCTGTGGCCACCGATAGCGTGGTGCGGCTGACTTGAGACCTAGCGCCTTGCGCCGGCACCTCCTCTGCAAAAAAGGCATGGTCCCAGTAAATCTGCATGTTACTCACAATACGAACCGACCGGTCCTCACTCAAAAACTTTCCTCGCAGATCGATTCGTACCGTTTTGTTTTTTCCCATTGGAAAGCCAACAGCTGGTAGCACGGTCACCCACTTGCCGGTTTGGTCGCGTACTTGCACGCGTGGCAGCATCGCGCTATGAGCGGCCGATTGTGCCATAGCGACGTTGATGCTCGCGTCGGTGGGGAAGATCCAGCCCTTGAGATAGAGTACAGCCGCTTCACCGTCAAGTGTCTCGGTTGGGGTTAACTCAAGCGTTTGCGTTTGCATCAGGCCCTGGTAGCGTGTTGCCTTTGTGAGCGGTACAAATTGTTGATCTGCCGCCTGGAGTGCAGCGGTAACGGAGCCGGCACCTGCAATGTGCGCTTCTACAGACACCGTACGTGCGAGGAGATGGAGCGGTAGCTCACCGGCAGGCGCCGGCCCAAATTGTTCATCGATTCTGATGGGTTGCGAAGCCGGGTGATCGACAAGCAGCAATTTGATCTCATCGATGTATGGGGTTTCCCACAGTTCACCCGTGACCTTGATGGCATACGCGCCATCTTTAGGGACAAGCACTTGAGGAATAAGTACGTAGTCTTCTGCCGGAATGGCTGGGGCATACGCCGTTTCACCACCTGCCATGATCCCTAGCGGCATACCTAACGCGCTGCGCCACAAGAGGTCGGTGGCAAACGTGTAGCCTGTACCATTCCAGGTGTATAAAAACGGACAAGATCCTTTGAGGATTTGCTGCTCAATAATGTCTTGATCCGTACCCGGGCTAAAGATGTTTTGTGGGACGCCGTTTGTGAACACAATGCGGATCACATCAGCCTGCAGACGTTTGCCGAGGCCAAAGTAGGTGACAGGTTCGCTTACAACCTGCATTTGGTAGAGGTCGCCGGCACGCACCTCAACCTTGGCACCGATGCTGAAATAGTTGTTCTTGCTATTGTTGGTAACGAGGCCGCGTGTTTGCACGGAAACCATACGGTTCTGATTCCCACCATCATTTCGCAAAAGCACAACACCAGCGGCGGTGTTTAGAAAAAGATCAAGGTCCCGGTCGTTGTTGTAATCCGTATAAGCAACGGCAGATGCAGCTATGTTCGGGAGCAAGCTGTCGTCGGGAATGGAAAGGTTGCTTCCTGTGTTGTGCAGTAATTCCAGTGTCGGGCCGGCAATAAGCAGGTCAAGCAATCCGTCATTGTCCGCGTCAATGGCGGTAAGGGCGCTGGTGTTTGGTGCTGCCGGAAGGGATAGGCTAGAGGCAAATGTACCTGCGCCCTCATTGGTGTAAAGATGTACGCCATCAGCATAGGCACTGACAATATCTAGAAAGCCGTCGTTGTTGAAGTCGCCAACCGCTGTAGAGCGCGGAGCAGCATGGTTTGCCCATGGGCCGTCATCGATCAACGAAAAAACGCCTTGCTGCGCGCTTGAATACAGGTAGAGGCCGCTTTGCCGGCTAAAGAGCAAGTCGATGTCCCCATCGTCGTCAAAGTCTCCAAAATCGATATCGGTTGTTGGATCAGAAGCAGCGCCGCTTAACGCGCTTGCGTTGCCCATCGCGGTAAATGTGCCGTCGGCGTTATTTCTGAATACTTCGTCGGCGGTAGCTGTGCCGGCGAGGACATCCAGGTCGCCGTCGTGATCAACGTCTACCGCCGTGAGCACCCGTACATCTGTAGCGTCAAGGCCGTCGGGACTAGTCGACTCAAACGTACCTGTGCCTGTATTCGAGAAGAGGATGTCAGGGCCGTCCTGTGAAACGAACAGGTCGAGAAAGGTATCGTTGTTTAAATCAGCTACGAGCAGTGCGCGCGCGTCCGTTGTTTGGATACCGAGGCCGGCTTCCCCACTGATATCCGAGAAACGCCCAAATCGACTCTGAAAAAGCCTGATACGCGTTTGCTGGTCTGCATCGGCAGTCAGGGTGACAAGGTCTGTTTCGTTATCACCATCAACGTCAAACAGCACCATGTCGATGAGTTGCGAGCCATCAGTAACCAAGCCGGCACCTTCAGACGCATCAGTAAACTGCATTGTGTCGAGGATAAAGGCGGACTCACCAGCAGAAGCTGCAGCTGTTAACACGGGTTGAGAGACTACCGGATTACCTGCTGCCAAATCGGTACGAATACCCAGCAGCCGCAGGCTGGTTTGGTAATAAGGCGTTGCCTTCATCAGGTTGTGAAAAATGCGACTTGTGGAGCGTGCTGTGGAGGTGTCTTGTTGTTGAAACGCAAAAGCAGCTTCATCAAAATACGGCTGGGCTTCGCCAGGTATCGTGGGGAGTTGTTGCTGAAGCGCCATCAATGCTTCGAGGGCTTCGGGGAAAAAATATCCGTTGCTGAGTGCTTCGACGAGAAAGAAACGGGGGACAACATTCGCTGGCGCATTGGCGACAACTTCTTGCAGGTTCGCAATAAACGTAGCATTGTCGTCGGGGGTATCGCTGAAAAGCTGCGCGCGTCTGTACAGCGTAGAAACATGACCGGGGTTTGCCTGGAGTGAAGCTTCGAGTACGTCCCGGGCGTCAGCAATGCGATCCGTTTGCTGATAGACGGTTGCAAGTGTCAGGAGGATGTTCGGATCGTCGCTGGATCGCGCACGCGCTGCGTTCAGCGCGGTTTCGGCTTGCGCATAGTTGCCTCGTCGCAGGTGCACGATGCCCAGGTTGGCGTGGCCGGCTGCATCGCCTGGATTGAGTGTGATTACGGTTTCAAAGGCCTCCGCGGCATCGTCTAGCCGATTTTCTTCCAGATAGGCAAGTCCCTGGTTCTCTGCATTACGGAGTGTTTCCTGTACCGCCGGATCACTGAGGTCGGGGCGGTTGCAGCCGGCAAGGAGCACTACAACAATCAAAAAACGGTACAAAATCTGAGGGCGATTCATTTAACAGGGCATCTAACAGATCATCTAACAGACGATGTTTTCTGCCATCCGTGATGGATTGTATCTGCGGATGGGGGGCAAAGCGAGGATTGTAGGGTAGTAGAAACTACGAATGTGATCCGCTGAACGCCAATCTGCAGGGGATCCCTGGGATACATCACCCGTACTAAAATAAATGATGTACACGCTTCGTGTTGCCGAATATTTCCGGACCACTCTATTATTTGACTAATTAGTGTACCATGCGCATATCATCAAGAGTAATCCAAAGCTTATTTTTACTACCCGTATTCCTGCTAACATCCTGCTCAGGAACTGCTGGACTGAAAATGCATCAGGTGCCCGCAAATGGGTATGAGCAAACCCTGAATTATCAGTTTCAGGCCCAGGTTCACGCAGATGAAAACGGCGAATGCCAAAAATTAGTCATCCGCGTTAAACCGATTAACAAGGTGTACTGGAAGACTCCACCGCCACAGCGCTTGCAGATTTACGATGATGACTGCATGGCACCTGTTCGTTTTGAGCGACTCCAGTATCTTGCCCGCAGCGGTGGTATGGTTCGCCTGAACGGCATCGAGCTATCCCGCTTTTGGAGCGAACAATACAGGCTCGAAGACGAGTTGATCGGGTGGCTATGGCGGGAAGGCATTATCTAGATTTCAACAGGAGCTGGTTTTAGGATCAGCTCCTTTTTTGTTGTGGATTGTGGATTTCTGATTGGTGATTTCTGGTAGACGGGTGAATGTCGAACACCGAGCAAGGAATTTCGAATATCGAAGTGTACATTCCAGTAACCAGTAACCAGTAACCAGTAACCAGTAACCAGTAACCTCCCATGTCCCTGCTTGCTGTAGATCTTGGCCTTAAAACGGGGCTTGCCTTGTATGGGCGGGATGGGAAACTGGTGTGGTATCGATCGCGAAACTTTGGGTCGCGCGGCCGGCTTCGGCGTGCGGCGGATGCCATTCTTCGCGAAGCAACAGATGTTGAGGTATTGGTCATCGAAGGAGGTGGTGATATCGCGATGCCGTGGATCGCGGAAGGCGAACGGAGGGGACTCAAGGTACTACAGTTGCACGCAGGTGCATGGCGAAAACTATTGTTGTTATCCCGTCATCAACGAAGTGGCAAAGATGCGAAAAAACATGCTGACCGGCTGGCGCGGCAAATCATTCAGTGGTCAGGTGCGAAGAAGCCGACATCATTACGGCACGATGCAGCAGAAGCCATTTGCATCGGTTTATGGGGTACGCACCAGGTAGGGTGGATCAACGAAGTGCCGGCTGCTTTGCGGGCGTCATAAGCCTTTCATGCAGCCTTTGCTGCCAGCGCATTGATATCGCTTGATCGCAAGATTTGCTTCTCTGCTTTACCCTGTGCCGCTGCGATCATGGCTTTCCCCATTTCTGTGGTTGAGGTGGCAGCGCCCATCAGGCGAAAAACAGGAGAAAGTAACCCGAAGATGGCATACATCGCTTTGTACAACGCTCCTCTTGGCTGACTGCCCCGTTGTGCTTTGATAAAGCCCGGACGGAATATGATGACTTCCTGGAATCCCATTCCAATCAGCGCATTTTCGGTCATCCCCTTCACCCGCGCCCACATCGAACGACCGCTGGCTGTGCTATCTGCACCCTCTCCCGATACAAAACAAAAGCGCATCGCCGGATTGAGCCGGTACAGGAGTTCCGCAGCTGCCATGGTATAGGCGTAGGTAATCGTTCGGTATTTTTCCTCTGATAATCCGGCTGATGAAATCCCCAGGCACCACATACAGGCGTCAAAACCATTGAGTTGATCCGCGAGGCCTTCAAAGTTCTCGAAGTCTGTATGGACAATCTGCTGCAGTTTGGGGTTTTCGATGTCCAATGTACGCCGGCCTATACTCAGGATACGCTCGACCGATGGACTATCGATCAGTTCCAGTAGTACACCATAGCCAACCATTCCAGTAGCACCAAAAATCAGGACCTTCATACCGTCATATCAATCGGGTGGGCGTTCATGAGCTGATAATCTACAAAATTGACTCATTTACTTCTTTCCGAAGCCATGCGCGGGCAAAAAGCCAGTCGCGCTGCACCGTTTTTGTAGATACGCCCAGCAGGCCGGCCGTTTCTGCGAGCGTTAATCCGCAGTAGAAACGATACTCGATAATTTTAGTAGCGCGTTCGTTGATGGTTGTTAACTGGTCGAGAGCCGATTCCAGGGCGATAATTTCTTCAGATTCGCGTACGGACAAGTACGGTATGGCGTCGTCCAGTTTGACGTGTGGTTTACCTTCGCCTCGTTTTTTACTCTTTTTGGCGCGTGCATAATCAACCAGGATTCTGCGCATGGTTGTGCCGGCGATTGCAAAAAAGCGAGTGCGCTGGTTCGCATTCAGTTTCTCCTGTTGCGCAAGTTTGAGATAGGCTTCGTTGACAAGTGCAGTGGGATTCAGTGTATGGTCTGCTCGCTCGTTCCGCAACTGGTTGCGCGCGATATCCCGCAACTCTCGGTACAATAAGTCATGGAGTTTGTCGAGCGCCTCCGGATGGCCGCCAGACAACTCCTGTAACCACATGGTTACCTGTCCAGATGATTGCATAACCCTAATTGTATTGCATAACCCTGGTATTCAGTGGGCATGGGTAGGTGTCAGATATTATATCCCATTTTGTGGGATCCGATACTTCGCTGCTTGCTCTGGTTGCCTGGTGGCTTCATACAATTCCACGAGCAAGGCACGTGCATCGGTTGCGGAAACGCCCGCAGCTTCGCGAATGTTCATGCCTTCAAGCAGGTGGTATTCTGCTTCAGCATACTTCTCCTGCAGCAGTAGGCTGTGGCCAACGTCTACATGCATCCGACCCGTAATAAAATGGCTTGCCCCAATGTCGCGAATACGTGCTTGCAATATATCGCGGTAAATGGCTTCCATGGCGCTATAATTGCCCTCTTTACTATGCTGCTGCGCTATTGCTGTTAATATGCGCGATACTTCTGAGTGGTCAGGTCCGAGCTGTTCTCGACTTTTCTCCAAAGCATGCTGCAGGAGCGGTTTGGCCCGGTCAGGCATGTTCAACGCGATGTATGCTTTGGCAAGTCTTGTTTCTGCCCGCAAATAATCGAGATGATCCTCCGGCAAGAGTGCGCCGTACATGCTAATGGCTTCCTGGTATGAGGCCAATGCTGGCGTTGGTTCTTGGGCGATCATGTGAAGCATGCCGATGAGTTCCAGCGCTTGCGCTCTGTGGATGGATTCTCCGGTGGCTAGCGTGCGTTCATCTACTTCTTTTGCCAGCCGCATGGCTGCATCTTCTTGTTGTGTGCTCCGCAACATATTTGCCGTGCCGAGCATGGTAGTTAGCAGAGCCGGATCATCGGATGCCAGGAGTTTGCGCTGAAGGGCCAGCGCATTGTGGTAGTACGTTAGGGATTGTTGTGGCTGTCCGGTTAATCGGAACCCATCTGCAACACGTGCCATGGTTCGCGCAGTTGTGGGATGGTTTTCGCCATGCGTAGCAAGCGCAATCTGGTGTGCAGCCTCAGCCATTTCAAGTGCTGGTTGAAACAGGTCAAGATTGGCGTATGAGCGGCCTAGCACATCATAGAACTCGATTTGAACTTCCGGTTGGTCTTCCAGGGTCAAAATACGCTGCTGGCCGGCTTCCAGCATCGCGGCCGCCGTTTTTTTATCGATGGTATTTTCCCTCGGGTTGGTTGTCCGGTACAAATCGATCAACATGGCTGTGACCTGCGACGACCTGTCACGCTGTGCCGCCAGTGCATCTGCCTGGGTAGATACATGGTTGGCCACAAACGACATGACAACCCCAAATCCGAGCACCAGCAAGAAAACGGCAGCAGCTGCTCCTACGGCCAACCGATTGCGTCGCACGAACTTCTTGACGCGGTATCGAATGGTGTCGGCACGTGCTGATACAGGCAAGCCGCGTAAGTATGCTTTGATGTCGCTGGCCAGTGCATCTACCGTTGCGTACCGCCGCTGTGGTTCCTTTTGAAGGGCCTTCAGCACAATATTGTCGAGGTCACCTGTCAGCGTCTGCTGGCGTTTACCTTCGTGTTCAGTTCCACGCATTGCCTGGCTTGGACGGACAGGATCTTCTGTGCAAATAATACGCTCGATGGCAGCAGCAGCTTTGCCGGCGAGTGAGTAGGGTTTATTGCCACTCAATAACTCATACAGCACAACACCAAGCGCATACACATCGGTGGCGGTTGTAATGGTATCACCCGTTACCTGCTCAGGGGCTGCGTAGTCGGGTGTCATCATCTGCATGTTGGCATGCGTGACCGCTATAGTTTGGGGATGGTGTGCTGGATCAAGCAACTTGGCGATACCAAAATCGAGTAGTTTAATGTCGCCTGAAGCTGTGATTAAGATGTTGGAGGGTTTGAGATCTCGGTGTACGATCAGATTCAAATGCGCATACTGAACGGCTTCGCATACTTGCAAAAAAAGCTTCAGCTGCGCGTCTATGGACAATTTCTGACGTTGCGCGTATTGCAGCAACGGTTGCCCTGCTACATACTCCATGACAAGATAGGGCCGGCCATCTGACGTTTCGCCACCATCGATTAGGCGTGCGATGTTGGGATGTTCGAGTTGCGCCAGAATCTGACGCTCCGTTCGAAATCGTTTGATGATCTCTGGGGCCTGTATGCCCTGACGAATCAGCTTGATGGCTACCTTTTTCTCGAATAACCTGTCATTACGTGATGCCAGGTACACTTCACCCATGCCGCCTTCACCAATCAGCTTTTCCAGTAGATAGGGGCCGGTATCTGCTTGCGGCATGCGTGGTGTGATGTCCCCATTCCCTGTGCCCTCCACAGTAAAACGCGACTCAATAGCGAGCGCCTGACTATCCTCGTGTGAAGAAAGCAGGGCTTGTAGTTCCTGTCGGATCTGCGTGTCTTCTGTTGATGCCAAAAGGGCATCCCGTGCCGGCCCTTCCAGGGATAGGGCTTCTTCAAAAAGTGCCTGGATTTTGTGCCAGTCTTTGGCTGCCATGGCGGGTGTGCGTCGTGTGCTATCGGTGGAAACGTTCTCAAGATAGGTCATTCCATCGACACAAGTTATGATACAATGGCGCCTATCGAATACTCGAATTGTACACGGAAGGCTTGTTGCGTGTATCAATTCGAGGCAGGGACAACGGTGTTGCGCTACTGCTTATTAAATGCGTCGGTATAGACGGAACTATCCGTTCGCCCGGCGTTTCCTATCGTCGAATCTTTCATGGTGAACCAGCCTTTCGAAATCATGGAGCAACGCCCCCTTGTGGATGTGCAAAATCTTACCAAGTCCTTTGAAGAAGGGGGCAACACGCGTCGTGTGCTTGAAGACGTGAACTTTGAAATCAAGAAGGGCGATTTCATTGTTATGTTTGGGCGTAGCGGTTCGGGCAAAAGCACACTGCTGAATTTACTTAGCGGTATCGATATTCCGAGTGCCGGCGCAGTGACCATCGGGGGGACTAACCTGACCACCCTTTCGGAGCAGGAACGCACCCTCTTCCGCCGTGAACACATTGGCTTTGTGTTTCAAACGTTTAACCTCATTCCAACACTTACCGTTGAGGAAAACGTGCTCCTTCCATTGGATCTGAACAAGCGGCTCACAAAAAAAGACATTGCTGAGGCGTTGGGCTTTCTTGAGCAGGTCGGATTAGGAGATCGCATGGACAGCTATCCTGATCGATTGTCGGGTGGCGAACAGCAACGTGTTGCCATTGCCCGTGCGTTGGCGCATGATCCCATGTTGATTCTGGCTGATGAGCCGACAGGCAATCTCGATGACGAGACTGCAGACCAGGTGCTCAACCTGTTTGATACGCTGGTGCGCGGTATGGGGAAAACAACCCTCGTAGCTACGCACGACCGATCCATGGCCGCCCTGGCTGATCGCGTGTTTACCCTGCAAGGGGGCCGCATTGTGTCGTCAACCACAGGTGCAGCACTGGTCGAATGATAAATCTCCTAAACAATCGGTTGGCACGTTGAGCACGAGGAATCTGTTATCCAAGTCCAGCTTCCGCTACATGGGGCGTCACCCGTGGTTGATAGGCCTTTCTGTATTGGGCGTGGCGTTAGGTGTTGCACTGGTTGTGTCTATCGATCTTGCCAACGAAAGCGCGCGTCGTGCTTTTTCGCTGTCCAGCGAACGGGTTACGGGGAAAGCGACACATCAAATTGTTGCTGCCACAGGGAATCTTGACGAGCAAGTCTACCGTGACTTGCGGGTAGGGGGGATGCGGGATGCTGCACCGGTTGTTGAAGGATTTGTACGCGTAGCCAAAGATCTTACGCGCACGTTACAAATTTTGGGTGTGGACGCGCTCGCAGAAGGGCCCTTTCGGGCGTACACCAACCAGGATGCCGGCGTCGATCTTCCATCATTTATGGCCCGTCCTAATACCTGCTTGCTTGCTGAAGCAACCGCCCGCGCTTTCGAGGTGGAAATTGGGGATACCCTTTCCGTGATTGCTGGTGGACAAACGGCGGTGCTGACCCTCGCGGGGGTATTGCAAGCTGACGACGAGCGTAGCGCGCAGGCCATGGCGGACCTGATGGTGGTCGACATCGCCACAGCACAAGCGCTCTTTCGTATGCAGGGCACCATCAGCCATATCGATTTGCTGATTCCTGATACCGATGCCGGCACGGCCCTGCAAACCCGCCTGGAAAGTGCCTTACCCGGTGGTGTACAACTCGTACGTTCATCTGCACGGAGCTCCACCGTAGCCCAGATGACCCGTGCCTTTGAGCTCAACCTGACAGCGCTGAGCATGCTTTCGATTATCGTCGGCATGTTTCTCGTCTACAACACGATGACCTTTTCTGTTGTGCAGCGCCGCTGGTTGATTGGCCGGCTGCGCACGCTTGGGGTGACGCGCAACGAAATTTTTCGTCTGATCCTGGGCGAAGCCGTTTTTATCGCCATTGTGGGTACTGTGCTCGGTTTGTTGCTGGGCATTGTGCTTGGCCAGAGCCTGGTGCAACTGGTTACGCAAACAATCAACGATCTCTACTACGTGCTTTCTGTGCGCGACATTGCGCTTGGGCCGATGACCCTGTTAAAAGGCGTCTTGCTTGGTGTTGGCGCGACACTGTTTGCCGCCATCGCGCCGGCGCGCGAGGCAACCGCTTCGTCGCCCGGGACTGTGCTGCGTCGATCTTTAGAAGAGACCAAATTCAAAAGCCAGATGCCTCGCGTTGCCATCATTGGCCTGTTGCTTGGCGTGGTGGGGACGTTGCTGTTGGCTGCTCCGGGGCGCAACATTGCCGTGAGTTATGGCGCCCTGTTTCTTGTGCTTATCGGTTATGCACTGCTGATTCCGGTGGTGGTGGATCGCATGGCGCATTGGGTGCGACCTGTATTGGCCTTCATGTTTGGGATGACCGGCCGCATGGCAGCTAGCGGCATTCGCACGTCACTTAGTCGCACTTCTGTCGCCATTGCAGCGTTGATGGTGGCTATTGCTGCAACCATTGGCGTTGGGGTGATGGTGAGCAGCTTCAGGCAGACGGTAACCGTATGGCTCGACCAATCGTTGCAGGCAGATATCTATGTTTCACCTCCTAGCCTCGTG
This sequence comes from Rhodothermales bacterium, assembly GCA_965263205.1. GTDB lineage: Bacteria > Bacteroidota > Rhodothermia > Rhodothermales > JAHQVL01 > JBCCIM01. The sequence goes on along the minus strand of CBDHHF010000014.1, from coordinate 29,651 downwards.
ATGCGCCGCGTCGATGCCACGCTGGATGATGGACTGGTTGAACGGTTTGCTGCAGCAGATATCATTGCATCATCGAGTACGGGGTTTCAGACGCGGGCAAGTTCGAACGTGGGCATCATTGATTTGGTTACGTTCGATTTGGCGCCGGCAAGCCTGGCTTCGTTTGCATTCAAAGAAGGTGATGCTGACGATATCTGGCCGGCGTTTATCTCGTCGGGGGCAATTATTATTTCGGAGCCGCTTTCGTATAAGTACAACCTGCATGAAGGCGATGTGCTTACGCTGGATACGAATCGAGGCGAACAACTGTTTGAAATTGCGGGTGTGTACTTCGATTATGGCTCGGATCTGGGGACGGCATTAATAGACCGAAGTGCGTTTGAGCAAAATTTTGGCGCGGCTGGCGTATCAACCATGGCGCTGTACCTGAAGGAGGGCGTCGAGCCGGCGGCGGCTATTTCCCAGCTACGTACGCTGGTGGGCGAAAACCAGGAAGTGCTGATTCGCGCCAACCAAACGCTGCGCGCGTTGTCCATGGACGTGTTCGATCGCACCTTTACCATCACCAACGTGTTACGGCTGCTGGCGATAGGCGTCGCGTTTATCGGCATATTGAGTGCGTTAATGGCGCTTCAATTGGAGCGCGCGAAAGAATTGGCCGTGTTGCGGGCTACGGGTGTCACCCCGCGGCAGGTGTGGCGCTACATTACGCTGCAATCGGGATTGATGGGGTTATTCTCCGGTTTACTGGCATTGCCGCTGGGATTGATTCTTGCCGGCGTCCTGATTTTTGTGATCAACAAGCGTTCGTTTGGATGGACCATGCAGGTGCAAGTAGCGCCCGAGGTATTGATTCAGGCGCTGGTGTTAGCACTCATTGCGGCGCTACTGGCTGCCATTTATCCAGCCTGGCGTATGGCCCAGGCAAATCCCTCCCTCGCGTTACGTGAGGAGTGATGTGAAGCGGCATTGCACATGGAGCTGAGATATCCGGGAGCTACCTTATGAATAAAGTCCTAATTACCATCACGGTGCTGTTTTTTGCGCTCATAGCCGGCGTGTTGTTGCTGGGTTCAGAGCCGGCCCCGCTGGGAGCGTCGGTCGGCATCGGGCAGGCAATGGCTGGTGACACAACGGGATACAGTCGCGCCCTTGGGCCCATCCCCATTACATTTCCTGCTGACCATGGAGCGCATCCCGACTACAAACTAGAATGGTGGTACTACACGGGCAATCTCGCCACCCAAGATGGTCAGCGGTTTGGCTACCAGTTTACCATCTTCCGCAACGCGCTTGCGCCACCCGATACAGGGCTGGTTACAACGGATGATTCATCCTGGCGGACAAGGCAACTCTATTTTGCGCACCTGGCTGTAAGTGATATCGAGCGGGAGGCGTTTTATGCGTTTGAACGGTTTAGTCGAGGCGCTGCCGGCCTCGCCGGCGCAGAATCCGCGCCGTTTCGTGTATGGCTGGATGACTGGGAGGCGTCGCAGGTCGGTGATGAAATGCCTCCTATGCGCGTGAAAGCCGCTGAGGATGGCGTTGCAATCGACTTTACTATGGATCTTGTAAAACCATTGGTGCTCCAGGGTGACCGTGGGTACAGCGTAAAAGGGACGGGGTATGGCAATGCGTCGTATTACTATTCCATGACACGCATGCAGACCGAGGGTACCATCACCATTGATGAAAAAGCGTACGATGTAGCGGGATTGAGCTGGATGGACCGTGAATGGAGTACAAGTTTGCTCAGTGCCGGCCAGGTAGGGTGGGACTGGTTCTCGATGCATCTCGATGATGGTCGCGATGTGATGTACTTCAATGTGCGAAACGAAGCGGAAAGCAGTACCCCATATGCCCACGGGGTGATTGTCGAAAAGGATGGCTCCAAACGAGAGCTCGAGCCGGCGGCAGTTGAATTAACCGTGCTCGATACATGGCAAAGCGAACACGGCGGGATTTATCCATCACAGTGGCGGCTCCAAATTCCAGAAGCGCAACTGGATCTTCAAATCACACCCTATATGAATGACCAGGAGTTGGATCTTGCTGTCCGGTACTGGGAGGGTGCTGTACAAATCGAAGGGACCGCCGGCAGCCAGCCCATTGTCGGCAGAGGCTACGTCGAATTGACCGGCTACGACAAAAATGCCTCGCAATTCACGGATGGGATGTAGGTTTCGGGTTCACGTGTTCTCGGGATTTTGTTTTTTCGTGGCTTGGAAATAGATGCAGTAAAGTAGTTCTCCTTCTTTGCTAATCCGTACGATAGTCAGGGCTCGTTAAACATCTATAAACACAACTCCTAAAACACCAGAATCCGAAATCCCAAAACACGGAGTAGATCTGTGATGTAACCGATGGCTGTTTCGTAGCGTCTAATATCATGCAGCCCGCAAAAAACAAACGCTATGACATCATCGAAACTCGTTGTCCGACTTCTGGGCTTTGTATTTCTGTTTATATATTTCACCCCACTCCAACTCAACGCACAACGTGCTGATCAAACACAGCAGTACGGTTCTGTAAGTATCATCAACTGGCCACACAGTGCCTATGAACAGGTAGCAACAGATTCACTCTTAAATGCTGCCGAAGTGGTTCCGCTAATCAATGAACTCAACGTAGGGTATAGCTACGGCATAGACGACGACGTCCCCACGTTTAGTTACACGGTGACCTGGACACCGGGCGAATTTGTGTATCTGGATGGCGAACAAGTCGCGTTTGATGCGCTGCAAGGCGACGTGCTGATTGAATCCATCGTCCTGCAAGCTGAGGTTGTTGTGGATGGTGCGCCGGCCACGTTATTAACGCTTGCACACGACAGCTTGATGAGCCAGGCTTCACCAGGTTATGTAGCTGTCGAACTCGGTAGCCTGGATTGGGCTACTTTTTTTGCAGATACCGACGCACCTACGGCCCGGTCGTATTTCGAAAAAGGATTTGAACTGGGCGATGTGCGCATTGCAGAGATCGCGTTTGTTCACTTCGAAGATATGGGATTGGTGAGTGCCAATGAGCCGGCAGCCGGTCGGCAACCTGTCCGTCGGACCGTTTACCGGCCCAATATTTCGATTTGGATTGACTTCCCGTTCTACGGCGGCCGGCCGTTTCCCCGGCGTATAGCTGGCGCTGACACGCGCGCAACTGCTTCCCGTGGCAGTAACGTTGGTCGAGGTGACCGCTCCGGTAGCAGCACGCGACGTACTACAGACCGGGGAAGCCGTGCAGATAATGATGCAGACGAAGAAAAAGGCGGTATTCTTTCTGGGCGAAAAAACAAGTCCGATGATGACGACGAGGAGGAAGATGAGGGCGATCTGATGCCGGCAGCCATTGCTGGCGTTGCAGCGGTTGCCGCTGTGGCTGTTGTTGGGGGGACGGTTGGGTACTTTGGCAATTCATCCCACACTCCCATCGGATTGATGACAGGCTATGTGCATCCGAGCGGTGGCGTCCTGCTGCAGGTAGCGGTGAACGGCGCGGTGTTGGAACGCTCGAAAACTGAGACGGAGTATTTCCTTGGCCGGGTTGTCGGATTTGTGGATACGTTTAATGCACCAATACAGCCGGCTTTTGGGTTTGGATTGCTTGTGAGCCAGGCTGAAAATAACGTTGACTATGACCCTAGCTTCCCGCTAGGGCTCGCTGGAAACTTCGGCTCAACCATATTGATGGCCGGATACGATGTTTTGAACGGTGGTGTTGATTTTGGCATCGCCTTCAATTTTCGCGCAAAATAGGCAGCGCCTGCAGGAGGTGCGGCTTTGGACCAACGGTCTGCGTTATATACGCTATATTGGGGACGGTTGAGCATCTCCCACCAAGCCTCATAGCGTCATGCAGAAAAAAAGTGCTACGTTCTTCGTTGGGTTGTTGGCTTCTTTATTGTTGATGGCCTTCCCTGCCCGCGTCTACGCCCAAATTCCTGTCATCCTCGATGCCGATACGGGTAATGAAATTGATGACCTTTTCGCCGTAGCCCGCGCGTTGATTGAGCCATCCTGGAATATCACGGCCTTGAATGCCACGCAATGGCAAACAAGTCACTGGGCCGTGCCGCAGTCGATGGAGAATAGCCACCGGGTAAATGCGGTACTGGTTGGCTATCTGAAGCACCCTGTGAAATTGAGGCGAGGCGGTGTAGCGCGCATGTTCGATTGGGGCGACAAAGCCCAGCATTCTGCCGCCGCGTATGAGATCATCAAGCAGGCCAAGGCCATGCCGGAGGGTGACAAATTGACGGTGATTGCGTTGGGTGCACTCACCAACGTCGCGTCTGCCATCTACATCGACCCGTCTATTGAATCCCGCATTTCGTTGTACTGGCTTGGGACAAATATAGATTTTGAAACGGGCCTCATGGACGAGACGGATTTCAACAGCGTTATGGACGTACAGGCGCTCGACATTATGTTGAAGTCGGATGTGGAAATGAATGTGATGCCGCACAGCGTGGCACTCGGCATGGAGTTTACGTATGAGGAAACGGAGAACCGGCTCCGTCACAAACATGATCTTGGCAAATACCTCGTAGACCGCTGGTATAACCATCTCGACGGCTTGCGTGATGCGCGCTGGATTTGGGACCTCGCCCTGATTGGTGCAATGCTGCACCCTGAGTGGACAGAAACCGTGACACTAACAACATCGCCAGAAAATGGCAGCCGGCCGATCACCTATTACCGTTCGATAGATGGTGTGCAGGTACGCAATGAGTTTTTTGAAACGCTCAATGCGTATTTCGAAAGTTGACCCAGGATAGGTTGACTTGGTGTGTCGAAAATAGTCTGGCGAACGTGCATGCTGGTCCTGCCTTTGTTATTTTCTTGCCATGGGACAAATAACTGCACTATTTGCCAGCAAAGTTCTGGGGATCGTCGATGACGGAGTAGATAAAGATGCCATGTTACGTTCGATTGGCATCGAGCCCGGTGCGCCGGTTGATCCGGCGCTGATGGTCTCTGATACGGAATATTACGCGTTTCTCGAACGCATTGCAGGGGCTGATGGAAATCCGACAACCCTATCGTTGCGTGCCGGCGGTGCCATGCGATGCAGCGACTATGGTGCGTTTGGACTGGCGTATAAGTCTGCTACAACTCTACACGGCTCCTATGATCGTGCCGCGCGCTATGCACGCGTGCTAACAAGCGTTTCTACCTATACCCACGAACAGGTGGACGCCGGTATGTACGTGGATCTGAATCGAGACGGCGAACGCCGGCTAGGGCTCCGCATTTCCAACGAGGCCACCATTGCAGCCATTGCAGCAATCAGCAGGGAAGTCTCCTCAAAGCATTTCAATCCACTCTCGGTGTACTTCAAACACGCTGCGCCGGACCAAACAGATGATCACGAAGCGTACTTCGGTTGTCCCGTGCACTTCGACGCCACAAGGGATGCTTTGCTGGTTTCGTATGATGCACTAAAGACGCCCAATAAAGTGGGGGACGAAAGCATCGCGAATTTTTTTGACACGCACCTGGAAGCTGAACTGGCTAAATTTGAAGATGATACGGCGCTTGATCGGCGCGTCCGCATCCAGGTCTCCAAGTCGTTGAGTGAAGGGGTGCCCGCTATTTCAGCTGTCGCGGGCGAGCTTGGGATGAGTGGCCGCACGCTGCAGCGCCGGCTTGCTGAGCAGGGCTATTCGTTCCAGGCGCTTGTAGATACTTCCCGCAGGCAACTGGCTGAGCGCTTGCTGCAGCAAACCGACTATTCCCTGACGGAAGTGGCGTTTATGACTGGCTATGCTGAGCAGAGTGCCTTTACGCGCGCATTTAAGCGGTGGGCCGGCCAAACGCCCCGATCATACCGTCTGCAGACTACCAAAAAGTGAAATTGGCGCGCGCTGTCAAAAAATTGGCAGCGGGTGTCGAGAAATCCCCTGCGATTCACTGCTATTCTGTTGCTTGTAATCTAACACCAAACAGAATCAAGCAATGGATACCAATTTCAATACATCAACAGGATCACTCACCCTCGTTCTCGGCGGTACGGGTAAAACGGGCCGTCGCATTGTCGCCCGCCTGAAAGAAATGGGCGTACCTACCCGCGTGGGGTCTCGCACGGCAACGCCGGCATTCGACTGGGATAACGAAGCCTCCTGGGAAGCCTGTCTCAAAGATGTCAGCGTTGTTTACATCAACTATGCACCGGACCTGGCTGTGCCGGGAGCGAGTGATGCCATTCAGGCATTCGTGAACCTGGCCAAACAGCGAGGTGTTGAGCGGTTTGTGATACTATCTGGACGCGGTGAAGCAGAGGCGCAGGCATGCGAGAAAATTGTACAGGACAGCGGCGTGGATACAACCGTGGTGCGCGCAAGCTGGTTCAACCAGAACTTCTCGGAGGGTGCATTTGCCGGTATGATCCATTCCGGACAAATTACGCTCCCTGTTGGCGATGTCCCCGAACCGTTTGTTGATGTCGACGACATCGCGGAAGTCGCCGTTGCCGCACTCACGCAGCCCGGACATGCCGGCAAAGTATACGAAGTGACGGGCCCCAGGATGATGACGTTTGCCGATGTCGCGGATACAATTTCTGAAGTTACAGGCCGGCAAATCCAGTACGTGCAGATCCCGCATGACGCATTCATTGAAGGTGCCAAAGCCTCGGGAGCGCCCAAAGAAGTGGTGTGGATGATGGATTACCTGTTCACAACGGTACTCGACGGACGTAATGCGCACCTCACCCATGGTATTCAGGAGGCATTGGGCCGGCCGCCCAAAGACTTTGCTACATACGCCCGCGAAGCGGCAGCCAGTGGCGCCTGGGGATAATCCATTGAAACAAACAGAGCCCTCCGCTCACCGGGTGGAGGGCTCATAAGTAATCCAAATCCTATATTCATCTACAAAAAAAGGAACGTACCATGGAAGTCCACCAACTCACCCTTGCGCTTGCCCTGTTTTTATGCGCACTTGTTGCCGGCTTTTTGCTGGCATTCAGCATGATTGTCATGCCTGGCCTTCAGAAACTCAATGACCACGGGTTCTTGAAGGGATTTAAAGTAATAGATCGAGTCATTCAGGATAATCACCCTGGATTTATGTTGATCTGGGTTGGATCTGTGTTGGCAATCCTTGCATCTGCCTGGGTTGCTTATGCCGGATTGGAAGGCACAGATCGCTTGCTCGTCTTCGGTGCTGTAGCGCTGTATTTGCTGGGTGTGCAGTTGCCTACGGCCACGATCAATGTGCCGCTTAACAACCAGCTGCAGGCGCAAGAACTCGATGCTATGGATGCGCCGGCGTTGCACGATGCTCGCCAGGTATTCGAAACGCGCTGGATTCGCTGGAATAGTTTTCGGACGGCTGTTGCCACGATTGTGACGTTGCTGCTTCTGTTTGCTGTACTACGCTTTTGATGGATTATGTGATGGGAAATATAAGTTTTGCAACTTTTGTATGCTTTGTATTGTAAAGTGCTTTGTGTAATGATTGCTCCCCATGTTAGATCATCAACAGACTAATTGGCATTTCACATGGCAGCGGAAAAAACACAAGGGTTGCAAATCTTATTGGGGGCAGGGGCAGCGGGTCTTTTAGGTCACTTTATGATTGCAGATACCGGCTGGGGGCTGGGCATCGCGCTATGGGGCGTTTTGTTGAGCATATTGGTTTATATGCTCCAGGAAAAGACGGCTCAGTCGGGTAAATCTCGTCATTATTTGTTTATACTATTTTGTATGCTTTCGCTATGTCTTGCCTGGCGAGAAGATTTGTTTTTGAACATTGCTACGGTCATTGCCTGTGTTACACTTGGCTGTCTCATTATGGAAGACAGGCAGATCAAATTACTCGCTCCAACACCTTTTCGAAATAGGGTACCCTCTGGGGTACTGCGTACCGGAATTCGAGCGGTCGCTGATATGCCAGGGTACCTGCGGGCGCACGTAGATTGGACAGCATTACCGCCGCAAATCAATCGACAGACTGCGCGCTCCAGTATACGCGGCGTTGCTTTTGCTATGCCTTGGCTGGCGATTTATGGCCTCTTGCTTTCTCAGGCTGATGACCAATTTTATGAACTGTTGCTTGGTGCTTTCGACGTTGAGGTAACAGGGGGCGTGGAATTGGTTTTTCGCGTGACCATCCTGGCGTTTATTTCAGCTACGTTTCTCTATGGAACACTTGTGGCTATAGGGAAGCGCTCGTCTCCTGTAGGATCAGAGCGGTTCGAACTATCGATGATGGAGATCGGCATAATACTGGGTCTCATCAACCTTATGTTTTTCACCTTTGTCGTGATGCAAGTGGGGTACTTGTTTGGAGGGATTGAATACATCCAGGCGGAAGCAGCTCAGTCAGGTCAGTACCAAACGCGTGGCGCGCTCAAGTATTACACGCGTCGTGGTTTTTTTGAATTGGTGGCTGTTGTGACGCTCTCATTGCCGCTGTTGATGGGGTTGCAACACTATTTCAGGCCAATTTCGCGATCGCAGGTCAGGCAATTTCATGCACTGGCCGGCGCGCAAGTTGTACTGCTTCTTTTATTGCTGGTATCAGCCGGACAGCGGATGTGGTTGTATACTGATGCGTTTGGTGTAACCAATCTCAGGTTCTACTCCAGCGTGTTTATGGTTTGGATTGCCATCGTGTTGGCTTGGTTCGGATGGACCACGTTGCGAGGGTATCCGTTGCGGTTTGTCCGAGGAGCTGCGTTGGCTGGCGTTTGTATGGTCTTGGGCCTGAACGTGCTAAATCCAAATGCCATAATTGTAAACAGCAACCTCAATCGTGCAATGATGGGAGCACGCTATGATAGCGAGAGCATCATCGAAATGGGGACGGACGCTATGCCAGGTGCCATTGCCTTATTGCCGGTACTACCCGAAAATGTCCACAACGTGGTTGTAGATCGAATATCCCAGTACTGGCATGCACACGACAACGATGGGTGGCGTGGCTGGAGTTACAGCAAATACACAGCACAAAAGGCCATTCAAGAAGATGTACTTCTGCTCATTGAGCAGCCGTAGATTTAGTCGAATCAACGATCGGTGAAGTATTTTTTACGGTTTTAGATGCTAAGAGACTGTTGAGATTTTTCTTCATGTTTTAAGGAAGATGACACGACCACGATTTATCGTGGGACTGACGTCAGTAAATTTTGAGTGATTTTTGGTATATCTCGACGATTGCATAGTTGGACTACGCATGAGGAGAGCAGGCAAAAAAGCACCAAAAGATCGCTTTCTCAGAATGTGAAGAAATTTCTCAACAGTCTCTAAGGGTGACAAAACGCCCGGCCTACCTGGGGCAAGCCGGACGAAAGGAACTACTGAGGTATAGCTGGCAATTATCGAATAAAGGCAATCCCAAAAGGATTTAGGTCTGTTTCGATTGTCGTTACAAATTTGGGAGCAGGGCCAGATACATTAAACACGCTGACAGTTTTCGCCGTTGCGCCGGAATGCGTGATGTAGAGTTTCTGGGGCTTTGGAGCAGCGTTAAGGTTTGGTGCAAGCGCAATGTTATGCGGTACGGGGAAAGGTGTGCTGATCAGGTTACTAACCGAGCCGCTTGCCGTATCGATGGCGTAAAGTCCATCTGTACCGCCATTAGGCAGGTTTGTGGTGTAAAACGTAGTACCGTTAAACGGCATGCCGGCACCATGCGCGCCTGGCACGTCAATCGATTTGACATATGCAAGCGACTTGCGGTCCAGGACAATTACGACATCGCTATTCTGACACGGTACATACAAGTTATTGTCGGCAAACGTAGCTGAAAGGTGTGGATCTTGTCCCACGGGCGCTCGAGCAGTTTCTTTGAACGTCGACGTACTGTACTGAACGACATAGTCGTTTTCTCCCTCGATACCCAGTATGGATACATAAGCATAATCGCCCTCTGGGGAGAGCAGAACGTCGTGTGGCTTCCCGCCGCGTGCGACGAGGTCAGCGGGCGTAGGCACCGTTGCAAGTACCTTCAACGAAACGGGATCGATCACTGTTGTGGTGTTGTCAATGTCGTTGTTGACCCACAGTTGACTGGCAGCCTTGACATCAGCCCACATATGAAAAACGCCGTTTCCTGCAGGTACACTACCGACAACGGAAAAATCTTTACCATCAAAGACAACAACTGCATTGTTGGCCCGGTCACCAACAAATACACGGTTTGTTGCTTGGCTCCATACAACGTACATCGGCTCAGCGTTGTCGCCTGGCAAGGCATATGTGCCTTCAACTATATCAGATGCTGCGTTGATGACAGAGATGTTGCCGGCGTTTCGGTTGGCAACGACTATGCGGCCGATCTGGCCATTTCTGGCCTGATTTGCTCGGGATGCTGTTGCTAAGTCGTCACTTTCTACGGGAGTAACTTCCTGGCAGGCGATGAAAATGAGCATGCTGAGGCCGGCCAACAACAGCAGCTTGGGTGACATTTTGAACATGGCACAAAGGGTTAGTATGTGTGTAACGAGATAAGCGCAACCTAGAACCCCCTGGTGCGACATGTATCACAAATCAGTAACGAATATCTAAAACCTGTCAGATCACTCGGGTAACCTGCGATAGATAGGATAGGTATGACTTGCTTCAATCATATCGTCGAGTACATTCCAATTGAGCAGACCATCATCCGAGCGAGGCTCCAGCAACGAAAAAGCCAGTCGGCCTAAAGGTTGGTTGGTAGAGACCACGATGGATCCCGCCGGCAGCGTTGTTTCTTTCGTTTCATAAGCACCAAAAAGTGTGCGTTGATTGTGCTGCTGGAATGCGCGGGGAGAAACTGCACTTGAATCGATACGAAACGCTTCTACATCGAGGGTTTGTGCCTCTTGTAGTGTTTCCATCGCAACGCCATGATCAAGCAGTTTATGGATAACAGCTTTTGCGGTAGGGGGGATGAAATAAACCGCTGGCATCGCTACAGTTTCCGAAGGTGTAAACGTACCGTAATCCGCCATCATTACGGGATTTTGTATGTCTTTCCGTTCGAGCATCAGCGCACCGGAATAGGGATTTCTGACTTCTGTGGCCTCGCCCATCAGGATTTCAATCGGTCCCGCATTATGGGGTACAGCACGTAATGCCAATTCATGGCCGGCTAGATCGGTCTGGTCTGCGGCTTCTGCAATTTCTTGAATTTGTGTCGCGTGATTGGCGGCAAATCTAATGACCCCTTCCACAAAACGGAGGGTTACCATCACCCGATCCTCAAATGTTGCATACGAGTAGGCTTCGCTGAGAATGCCAAACCGGTTGCGCAGGCCAGCATAGTTGTTGTTGAACCGTGGCCGGTAATCGAAGGTACGCCATTCAGGCGTCGCAACATTTCGCGTTCTTGCGTTGCCGTAGTATTCTGATGCCCAACCCGTTGTCTCCTTCACGTAGGTATTGGCCGCGGGTAACCAGGCTTCGCGCAAAAACTGATCAATACGACTGTCGGTATTGGGATGCATAGGTTGCGCATAGGTCAGGTGATAGCCGTGCCGCGTGCCATTGGTTGTATGGAGATCGATGATCACGTGTGGATCGTAGGTGTTGAAAAGGCGAACAAGCGACCGGGCTTCGGGGGAGTCCAGCTTCATATGGTCCCTGTTGAGGTCATAGTTTTGCGCATTAGGCCGTTGCCCCATGCCGGCAACAGGGCCGTGCTGACGTCCTCTGTTTGTAAGGGTGACCCGCTCGTTCCCATCTGCATTGTAGATTGGTGCTACAAGCAAGACCAGGGAATCAAACCATGCTTCATGCGCGCCGCCGGCGATATCGCGTAACATCATGAGCATCGCCTCTTTGCCACACACTTCGCCGGCGTGGATGTTGGCCTGAACAAATACACGGGTTTTGTTCGTTGCATGTACTGCCTCAGCAGACGCATTTGCTACATCACCCACCACAACCAGCGGTAACGCCCGACCTTCAAACGAGTAACCGAATGTAGTGGCATGCAGTTTGGGGGAGGAGGCTGCAACAGCTTCAACAAAAGCCATAACGTCTGCATACCGGCTTGTCTCCTCGTAATTGGTTTGTTCTGCACGTGTAAGGAGTTGGGCCTGGCTTACACTGGTAACGCACAGGCAGAGTAAGAACAACGTGATCAGGCGGGTAATCATGTATTGGACCTTCGTGTGGAGGTTGCTGGTGGGGTAAAGCGAGAGGCCAAATTAAGTTGTTTGTGTTATATAAACTATAGGCGGTTTTTGACCGACGCATTGCGATTGGTTTGTGCGTATCTTTGCCTATTAAAATCGTGTCTTGTTTCTATGGCTAACCGAAAAATTATGTTATTTAAAAGTATACAGGTGTATAGCGCTGGATTGTTGATTTTGGGTCAGCTTTTTATTTCTCATCTTGCGCTCGCCCAACCGGCTGTTGACCTGAGCGACGTAGGACATGTCGTGCTCGACAACCAGGGGGCACCGGAAGCTCAGCAGGCCTTTTTGCATGGCCTCGCGCAATTGCACAATTTTGAATACAGCGATGCGGCTGCAGATTTTAAAGAGGCGCGGACCATCGACCCGGATTTTGCACTTGCCTATTGGGGAGAAGCAATGACACACAATCATCCGATTTGGATGGAGCAAGATCGGGAGAAGGCGTTGGCCATTCTAAATACGTATGCGCTAACACCGGCGGCTCGTCAGGAAAAAGCCGGCTCTGAGCTGACGCGCGATTTGCTCGCCGCGGCCGATATTCTCTTTGGCGAAGGAGAAAAACACGATCGGGACGATCGCTATGCTGCGTTTCTGGCCGGCCTGCACAAGAAGTATCCAGACAACGTAGAGGTAGCTGCCCAATACGCGCTCTCTATTTTGGGTACTGCGCACGAAGGCCGTGATTTTGGGTTATACATGCAATCTGCTGCCCTCATGCAGAAGTTTTTTGTGCAGTATCCAAACCATCCTGGTGTGGCGCATTACCTGATCCATTCCACGGATGACCCCATCCATGCACCGTTAGGTCTGGATGCTGCCCACGCATATGCAGACATTGCCCCGAATGCCGGCCATGCTCAACACATGACGACGCATATTTTTCTGGCCCTGGGAGATTGGGATGGTGTTATCAGCGCCAACGTTCGGGCATTGGATATCCTAAATGAACGACGCGCTAAGAAGGGGCAGGCTATTTCTGGCTGCGGACACTACGCCGCGTGGTTGATGTATGGATATCTCCAGGAAGGCAATCGTGATGAGGCGCATGCCATTATGACGCGCTGCCAGCAAAACATCGCGAATGAAGAGATGAAAGGAAAAGGTGCAAACTACCACTACGGGTGGCAGCGAGCACTCTACCTGTTTGATACCGGCGAGTGGGACAGCGATATTGCCCTGAACAAAGCAGACGTGGGTGATGATTACCGTGCAACATTCGACCTGTTAGTCATGGACGGTTTTGTTGCATTGGCAAAAGGCGACATTGAGGGAGCGCGAGCAGCACACAAAGCGGCGGCGCTGCCGCTCGAGTCAATTTTTGATTATTGGGATGAACAAGGGTTTGCGGAAGATCACGAACCACGCATGAAGCCGGCGATCCAGTTGATGCAACTCGAAGCGCAGATCTGGTTCGCCGCTGGAGAACAAGACGATGCGCTTGCTTTGATGAAAAAAGCAGTTGCAATTGAAAATGACATGTCTTTTGGGTTTGGTCCACCAAGTCCACCCAAGCCGAGTCATGAAATGCTGGGAGAAATGCTGATTGAAATGGGACAATTGGAAGAGGCTAAAGACGTCTTGCAAACCGCGTTGCGAAGAACGCCAAACAAGCGATTAACTGTAGAAGCGCTTGAGCAGCTTTCGGCGAAATTAGCAGTGAACTAAGCTCCCACGTTTCGGTGCAGTTAAACTTGTGTCCTTGATTTTGGGCGTGATCTATTTGGAAGCAATAGATCACGCCCTTTTTTGTAAACTATAGGGGTGAAGAAATGGTGAGCGTTGTTCGATTAACTGCTTTTTATTACGCAGGGAAAACTTGTATTAAGTAATTAATCAGTTAAAAATAGATGTCTTGAAAAGCATACTTCTTTATGTGATAAATGGCTATTGGGTATGTCCAAAATGTCTTCTGTGATACGAAATTAAGATATATCACGTCGAGTCTCGAAAGCAGTAAATCATGTCTTTTTGGTCTTTAATCGTGCGTTTTTAGATCTGGTCTTGAGCCAATCTTCTAAGGAATGTTGTATAGTTAGCGAAGGAAGACTTAGCCTTGCCGGCAAAATCCAAACTACACTCCGTCATTTGATTTCGTAAGCAAATGATTATGTGGCTGATTCTCCTTGTAGCACGTTAAATCCTTAGTTAAGTAAACAATCTAACTCTATTGCTATGTATTATTCATCAATGGGAGAATGGCTTTTTTCGAAAGCGAATAAGGGTCTCCCTACATCCACCAATCCACGTTTATTTCAGGTTTTCTCAAGTGTGATTTTAAGCTTAATCTTGTTAGCTAGTACATCTGGTTGCCAGCAACCAACTGGCGGGGTATCGCCTGAAATCCATGCATTAAACATTGCTGATTACACCCATGAACACTGGGACGAACTTACGCTTATTCATGAAGAACTTCGCCACATTCTCGAGGCGAAGGATGGTGATCCATATTTTGTAGCAGATGATGCTACAATCGATGTAGTCGTTATGCTGGATGGCGAAGACCACGTTGTTGACCATGAAGACTTTACCATGGAATTAACTTTTGGAAGTACCGAAGCTTCTGAAGATAATTTTGTGGTAAACGGCGAGACTGTGACTGCCGATGAGGCGCATGGTTTATTTGAAGGCCATCTTAATGAACTACACGAAATTCGCCAGAGTAAATTGAGACAACGCGAAGCAGAGTTGTTGGCGTTTTTAGAACAAGTGGGAGTTGAAGTCCCTGAAGATGATCCTGAGCACGGAATCCACGAATCTTTCGATCATTTGTCTGGATGGGCACGTATTGACATGACCAAAGAGCAGATCCTTGATCTTGTGTTGAATCATGGCGAATTGATTACGAGCATCGATGTTTTTCATGATCACACTTTTGGAAACGACCCTTATCCAGCAAGCACGACCAATGCAAACATGGCGACTGCGCTCGATGCAATTGGTGTTGGTAGCTGGTGGCGTGATCGCCCTGAGGTAGGGATCTATATGCGTGATGCTGGTTGTTTTGAGACGAGCAGCTCACTGCCCGCATCTCGCTACTACAATCCCAGTGACATTGCACCAGAATCCACCGATCATCCTTACAAAGTTGCTTGGACCATTGGACAAACTTCACGAGAAGCAAAAGTACTTTGTGGCTCCGACTGGTATCGGCCTCCAACGACATTACCCGCAGGATTTCCTGCTGTCAAAATTGCGAATCACAGTTGGGGTGCCAATTCGAACCGTTATAACGGCGAAAGCAAGGCAACAGATGAGGCTGTGTATGATACAGGTGTAGCCACGTTCGTTGCCGCTGGCAATGATGGACAGGGAAATATTAATGACAAAGCTGCAGGGTACAACGTAATTGCCGTTGGTAACTGGGATCCTGCTACTGGTGCTATGAACACCTCATCTTCGTCAAACGTCGTCCCGAATACAGGTGTCAATAAACCAGATATTGCTGCTCCTGGGACAAACATCCCTAGCCCGTGGGGCAACTGGTCAGGCACTAGCGCTGCATCACCAATTGCTGCAGGTGCCGCCGCGGACTATGCAGGTTATTCTCCAGGTGTTTCTTATGCGCCAACCATGAAGGCGCTCATGATGCTACGTGCTGTAAGGTCTGCCACCGGTACAACGCACACGAATTCGAATAATCGTGTATTGGCAGACAGAGATGGCGTAGGTGTGATCAACTTTGGCGCATTCGCTGGGAAGGCTGTTTCTTGTCATTCTTACGCTAGAAGTAGTGTCGATGCCTCAGATGTTTGGAATACAACAGCCAGAGGTTCTTCGAGTCCAGCACGTCACTTATCATTTAATGCACAGCAGGGGCAAAAATATCGTGTTTCCGTCTCGTGGCTTGTTGATCCGAATTATGTTATTGGGCGTATCAATGCCGGTGACCCGGGCCGACCAAACATGGATGTTGATCTTCGAGTGTTCCCACCAGGATCCAACAGTTCTGTTGCAACATCTACGTCTAGTAAAAACAACTGGGAATTGGTTGAGTTTACCGCGGGGCAAACCGGTACATACACGATCGAGCTGAAGCAGTACTCTTCCGCAAATACAGGGAAAATGGGAATGTCTATGTGTTATAGTTCTTTTAATTAGCACTATCGCGGTTCATTCGAAAGCCCGCTATGGTACTACCATAGCGGGCTTCTGCATGTAATTTCATTCCTTGATTTTATTTCTGCGAGGCGCTATTTAACCAGCATAATAGGCTTGGTCTCAACAGCACCATCTACAGAGAGGCGTACAAAGTAGAGGCCGGCTGTCGCGTTGTTCGGCAACCAGGAGAACTGCTGCACGCCGGAAGGTACTGCGCCCGTTGCTAGTGCTTCAACACGCCGGCCGAGAATATCGAATACTTCGATCTGTATGTCTGCTGCTTGCGAGAGCTGCAATTCAACGTTCACTTTATCCTGAGCCGGGTAGGGGTAAATGTCGAATGACGTTACGCCACCGGGCAACGCATCTTCGACGCCGGTTGCGGTTTCATTGGGCTCGTAGCTGAACGTCGACCGCGCCAGGTTCACCCACGCGTTGCCTTCGTATTGCTCAATCAACAATACCTGTGTATCACCGTCTTCATCAAGTACAGCCGACTGCCGCGACTCATTGATCCAACCGCCTGCACCGTCTCCAGCTTGTGATATAATCCCCAAGAGATAGCCGGCATCATTGTAGGAAAACAGGAAACGGTTGCCACGGATGTCATCAATCATGCCCACAATGGCTACTTCCAATTCCTGCCCCTGATCGTTGTAGGTAGTTGTGGTTACCGTGGCGTCAACCCAATCACCATCTCTGATAACTTGATACCGGGTGACTTCAGTCATGTCTCCGTAAGAAGTCAGGTCTCTTGCGGCCGGCTCCCAGGATTGCGTATTCTCGTTCCATTGCTCTTGTAATTCAACGGTTACACGGCCCTCTGTGTCGTGCGTAAAGGTAAAGAACTGAGAATTGTTCAATGTGCCATCCGAATTAAACGATTGGGTTGTTCTTTCGGTGATCAGGCCATCGACCACAACAGCTTCAGCAAGGAAGCGCGTTTGCCAGGCGCCATTCAACCAGTCAGATCGCTCAAGTCTGGTTTGATTTCCAAAATCATCTCGTTCAGAGACTGACAGGTATTGATTTACAAACGTGCCTCCTAGCCAGGTTTGCGTCAGCAGTTCTGCCAGGTTGCCATTGGCATCATAGGTGTAATACCTGGCTGTTTGCTCTCTGAAATCCTGCGTAGCGGCATTCCATCTGAAGAAGACATTATCTGTCAGGCGAAAGTCTTCGTTGTATTCATATTCTGACTTTGAAGCCGGCTCCCATGCATCGTTAATCCATAGCTCGTCAATTGATGAATAAAAGGGCCCGTCTGCACTGATCTTTTCAGCGGCACGCGCAGATTCGCCGGCTATGCACGTTCGTTTTTCATCAGCGGAGAGAGCGCTGGCAGCGAGCACTGCATATGCATTTGCCGATGCAACATGTTTGTTTGTTGAAAACACAGCTTGCACAGAAGCCGGCAGCGCTTCATACGTTGGACATTCTTGTGCGCTTGCAAGAGGTGCGGTTAAAAACAGAAGGAGTACGAGGGTAGTGGCGTTTTTCATAACACAATCCCATGGTTTAGTGACTTGATCGCTTACGATCGTGAATGCGTAAGGGACGAAGCTCGAGCCTTGACATAGCTTCTCCGGGAAACATGCATCAGAGTGATTATTCATGATACGCTTTTACGCGCATATTGTCTGTTAAATCTGCGCTGTGTTGGAAGAATTATCTACATGCTTGTGTTATGAAATATCTCGACAGACAGGCGTCCTGCTTACCTGTCAAATTGGATCCACTCCATGATCGCTGTGCTGGAAGCATAATTTTCGCCCTCGCCTACCTTGAAAATCAGGTAGACATCATGCCGGCCAGATACGGCAGGTTCGAATGCCATCGTGAACGACGTTGCATTGGCGCCACCAACGGTTGCACCAACGGCTCGTTCAGTGTAGGTCGGCTCAAGTTGCGCCTTGCCTAGCAGCGGACCATGAACGCTTCCCGATCGTGCCTCAAGTGTTGCCGAGACTTTGTAAAGCGACAGCACAGCAGTGATGCCGGCGATGTTGGTCAGATCGATATCTTCAAACGTGATATAGCCACCCGACGCGAGGAAGCGTACTACTTCACTGTTGAATTTCGATGCCTCGTGGTAGTCGTCGCTGCGAACGGCTTTCATGCGGGCGTTGCGTAACAGAAATTGTGACTGGGCGGTCAACGATTCCATCGTATCGCCACCCCGGTCGCGGTACGTCACATTGAATACGAGCTCGTCTGTCGATTTTGGCTTTAAATTCCCTGCAACGGGCATACGCTCGGCGGCGGGTGCCGGCTCAGACAGGCTAAGCACATACTGGATCATCTCCGTAACATCTTCCCGCGCAAGCTGCGGGTGGGCCGACATAATCCGATCCCCCCAGGTCCCGCTGCCGCCTTCAATCACTTTGCCAACGAGCATTTCTACCACTTCCGCATCGCCGTCCTGATATCTATCTGCAATGTCTGAATAACTGGGGCCAACCGATGCTTCCGCGATGGCGTGACAGGCTTTGCAGCCGTTGTCGTTTATCAGTTTCAAACCGTCGGGGATGTAAGAGTTTACTGCGTTGGCATGGTCCTGCGCAAGCATGGTGACATCGGGCGCCATGTCGGTTGCCCCAATGGTAACAACAACATCGTCGGGGGATATTCCGCCATCTGCCAGCGAGCCATCTTCTTTGTCGTCAACATGCACCTGGTATGCGATAGATTGGTCCGACCAATAAAACGATTGGTTGCCGGCTACTTCTAGCGAGATCGCCGGCATCTCATTACCCACTTTGATGGTTTGCTCAACACGCGTTGTCTCGCCTTCGCTATCTGTCACTGCTAGCGTGACTGCATACACACCCGGCGCATCAAACGTGTGGGTTGCATCGGATTGGGTTGATGTAGCATCCGTATCGAATTGCCAAGCATAAGACAATACATCATCTTCGTCCAAATCATACGATGCCCTGGCGGAGAACTGCGCAGTTAAAGGCGCTGCCCCTATGGATTGATCTACTTCGATCCGTGCAACGGGTGGGCGATTACCACGGACGTATTCTATCCGAACCAGCTTTGCTTCCGGATGCTGGGCAAACCAGAACGGGCCATACTCCAACATGTACAACGCACCATCCGGACCAAATTCCAGCTCGATGGGGTGGCTAAACGTTTCATTGGGCAAGAACGGGGTAATCTCGCTGAGTGCTCCGTTGTCGTCAAATGTGACCATGTTTACCCAATCACGCATCCATTCTGCGATGAACAGTTTGCCATCGTAGGTGCTTGGGAAACTGCGGTCCGGGAAGGTCAGGGTATTGCCGGCGTCAAGTTGCGCCTGAATCCACGGTGCAGGGTTGGACGTGTCGTACTGGGTTGGGTAGAGATCGGAGTAATACGTAGGTCCGCCGACCGGCGATTTTCCACCGGTTTTCAGGTGGTCAAACAGTTCAGACTCCCCGTAAGAATACCAGATCAATGCCGGCTGGGCGGGAGGGAGGGTTTGGGCACCGGTATTGTTTGGTGAATCATTGATCGGGGCCTGGGGATCAGCAAAGGGGCCAATTTCTTCGGTCTCGAAGTCGAAGTCGGCATAGGCGCCGTTGTCGCCAGCAAAGTAGGGCCAGCCAAAGAAGCCGGCCTCGGTGGCCATGTTAAACTCATCGTAGCTGATCGGGCCACGTTCAGGGTTGTTGATGGTGTTCTGCCCCACGTCTCCCCAGAATACCGCGCCTGTTTTTTGGTCGACGCCAATGCGGTAGGGGTTGCGGCATCCCATGACATAGATTTCGGGCCGGCCTTCTTCGCCGTCTTTTGCAAACAGGTTGCCATCCGGAATGGTGTAGCTGCCATCAGCTTGCGGCGTGATGCGCAAAATTTTGCCGCGCAAGTCTTGTGAGTTACCGGAAGTCCGTTGCGCATCCCAGTATGCGCGGCCTTCGCGTTCATCAATCGAGTTGTAATAGCCGGGATTGTGCGGATTGGTGTTGTCGCCGACTGCAATAAACAGGTTACCGTTGGGGCCGAACGCAAGGGAGCCGGCCGAGTGGCAGCACTCAACGCGCTGGGTTGGTATTTCGATCAATACCTTTTCACTCGATAAGTCTATGGTTGTCCCTGTAAAGGTGAACCGTGATACCCGCTGTCGAGGCTCCTCATCGGCTGGCGAATAGAACAGGTAGAGCCAGCTGTTTTGCACAAAATTGGGATCGAGGGTAAGGCCGAGTAATCCATCCTCGTGACCATAGTGCACGTTGAGGGTGAGGAGCAAATCGGTAGCTTCCGTGCTGGGATCATACATCTTGATGCCACCAATGCGCTCTACGAATAAGACACGGCCGTCAGGCAAGACAGCGAGCTCCATCGGTTCATTTAATCCGCCTGCCAATGTGATTTTTTGGAAGCGGTCCTGGTCATCCTGGGCCGTCGCCGGCATTGGGGAAAAGGTGACGGCGAAAATAAACAAACAGAGGAAGCAGGCAATCGTTTTCATAACGCGTACTAATTAGATATAAAACAGCAGGGTGGGTAGAAGCTTTAGCAATATAACGGAACGCTTGAGAGTAATAAAAGGCCATTCTATATTACCACGCCAGTCCTTGTCAACCTTTATCCCCGAGTTCTATGCGCGTAGCCGGCATCAACTTCGATCACTTTCACATGGGCGATTTGCTTCGCGAAGTCTATGATCACCCAAACGCAGAAATAGTAGGCATTTCAGACCTGCAGCCGGCACGTATGGAAAATGCCCAGCAGCAGTTTGGTTTGTCGGATGATCAGGTATTTACCGATTACAAAGCATGTCTGGAGCAAACGAAGCCGGACCTGGTGATTTTGTGTCCGGCTGCTTCTGAGCACGCTGAATGGACGGAATACGTGGCGCCGTACAACGCGCACATCCTCATGGAAAAACCGTTTGCCGCGACGTTGGAGGAAGCGGACCGCATGATTGCAGCAATGGCCGGCACCGGCAAACAGTTGGCGATCAACTGGCCGCTCCGCTGGTATCCCTCGCATATCACCGCAAAAAGATTGGTCGATGAAGGCCGCATTGGTACGCTGCAGGAAGTACACTTCTACGACGGCAATCGCGGGCCACTGTACCATGGCGCGGATAAAATTGAGGTGGAGCCTACAACGGAAATGAAGGCTGACAGCTGGTTCTACAAAAAGTCACGCGGTGGGGGATCGCTGTTAGATTATCTTGGGTACGGCACGACGCTGGGTACCTGGTATCACGCCGGCGCCAAACCCGTCGAAGTCACGTGTATGTGGGACGAGACGGCGGGGTTGGAAGTAGACGAGCACAGCATCACCATCTGCCGCTACGCCAGCGGCCTCTCAAAATTCGAAACCCGCTGGGGCACCTTCACCGATCCCTGGACCCTCCAGCCCCAACCCAAGTGCGGCTTTGTACTAAAAGGCAGCGACGGCACCATCAGCAGCTACGACTACGAGGAAACCATCCGGGTACAAACGCGCGAAAACCCGGCCGGCGAGGCCATCGCAGTAGACAAAATCCCCTACGAACAAAGCGCCGCCATCCCGTATTTCATCGACTGCATCAAAAACAACCGCCCCGTTGATGGCCCGCTGTCGCCAGAAATCGCAAGGATAGGGCAGCAGATTGTGGATACGGCGTATCGGAGTGCGCAGGAGAAGCGAACGCTACCGCTGGCGGGCTAAAGGAGTGCCGAATGTCGATTGCCGAGTGTCGAATGTGTTTGGGAGATTGCTATCCCTTCTACGTCATGCCGGACTTGATCCGGATGAGGATTGTCGAGTGTCGATGTTCGATGGGATTTTTGATTCAGGCATAGCCCTGCTTTCCACGTCATGCCGGACTTGATCCGGTATCCAGATAAGGGAGGCCGCTATTTACCAGCAGCAGACACACCCCGCCCATGATAAATCATGGCCGACCCTCTCAAGAGGGTAATTCCCTAGGGGCTACCTAAGACAATTACAATGGAATTCAGGCTAACCTCGATTGGGAATGCCACCGTTTCAAACACATTCGGCAATCGGCAATCGACATTCCAATCTATTCCTCTATTCGACGCGCCGTCAACACACTGCCCAAATCAATTTTCAACTCCTTGATTGCCTCATCCCCATTTCGCTCAATCATAATGCGTCCATTAAATTGCTCGAAGAAAAACGTCGTCTCAGATTCAGCAAAGAGTTCTATCTTCCCCCAGTCCCATTGTGACTCAGCAAAAAGCTGGTTGCCTTCCTGGGTGATTGAAAGAATAATTTCCTCAGGCTCTGGAATATCAAGCTTGTATTTGCCAACAACAGGCGCCAGCAATTCCGACGCGAGCTGAAGGGTGTCCGGGGCAAAGACGTAGCGCATCCCTCGCATAAATGATTCAGGCTTGACGCTGGAGTGCCGGGCGCCTTGCACCACCGTGGCATCTACCTTGAGACTGGGGTAGTTGCGGCTATCCAGGACCTTTTTAAGCTTGAACATAGGATCGATCATGCCGGCGCCTTCCTGTTCGCCGGCTGTCATGTAGAGCTTGATCGGTAAGTCAGATCGCTTCTGCGCCAGTGCTTCTTCATATTTAAAGATGACCCCATTATCCCAATGAAAGGCGCTGCTTGGGGCAACATAGCGTGCGAACAAGTCTGGTTCATGGAGGAGCGCGTACACGGTAAATAAGCCGCCGTACGAACTGCCCATTAACGTGCGGCCGGTGGGATCTGCGTTGTATTCAGCCTCAACAAAAGGAATCAACTCGTCTTTGATAAACGACAAAAACTGTGGCGCCCTGCCTGAACCCGGGACGTTGGCCATCGACGTAGGTGTCATATCCATCGCACGGAGGCTGCCGTAATCCGGGTTGTCTCCGCTGTAGGTGATGCCCACCAGAATAACGTTGGGTACAAACTCGTCGTAGTTGAGCCCACCATAAATGCCGGTGATCATCGGGAAGTCCCACTGGGCATCGAGGATGAATACAACAGGGTAGTGTGCGTCGGGGCCGGCGTTGCCTACGGGGTGGACGTAGATGTTGTACTGCTCACCTGTATGTGTGGATTTCAGTGATCTGATTTCAGTACCGGGCAAAGATACGCGTTCCACGTTTTCCTGCGCACGGAGGGGGATGGCGTATGCAACTAGCATACAGATAATGAAGGTCAGCGTAAGTGGGTGTCGAGGTGACTTCATGGCCTCAAGGTCGGTAAAGAGGGGGACGATCCGTTACGATAAATTGTGTATAGTTTCTATACAGATCCGAGCGTGCTATAGTTACAAAGCATGAACTGGAGGGGAGCCGGACGTACGTCAGGATCGTAGTTTGGGGGTACAAAAAAACCGGTGAATCGAGGATTCACCGGCGCTGTTTAACAGCATGTTTCAGGTTTTATTGCAGTAAGCCTCTTCCAAAGCCCGCCACGCCTGAAGCATACGATACCTTACGGCAGGACGACTGTGTCGATAACATGAACAACACCATTACGAGGCAGGAAATTAACCGCCAGAATGTTTGAAGTCCGTCCGTTTTCATCGGTTAGAAATGCACCACTGTCGCCGAGGCCAGGCACAAGTGATCCACCTTGAAGCGTTGTTAATGAACTGGAGCCAAGCACAACCTCAGCTGTGGCGCGGCCAGAAACGATGTGGTACAGGAGCACATCGGTCAACCCATCGATTCCAATAACGTCAATGAGTTCATCAAGACTACCAACACCCAGGTCACCAAGGAGCTTGATAAATGCATCGTTGGTTGGTGCAAATACCGTGAGTGGCTTGTTGGTTGTGAGTGCATCTACGAGGCCGGCGCGGCTTACCGCTTCGAGCAACACGGAAAACTCACCGGTTTGGTCGACCTGGTCAACCACAAAGGCTGCGATGGTCTGATCGGGGAAACGCGCGCCATCTGGCGGCATGAATCTTCCACGTTCTGATTGTACAGCGGGTGCTTCCGACTCCGTTACGCTGATTGGATCCGCGCAGCCAACCGCAAATACCATCATTAAAGCAAACAAAGAAATATTTTTTAACATAAGGATAGTTGTGTTTTAGGGCCTTGGCCAGACACGGCCAGGCCAAATGAACATCATGGGGGAGAGGGTGAAAAAGAGAGGCAACGGGGAGCGCACCGGATCAGAAATAGAAGAGGCTGGCAAGGGAGAAGGTGCTTGCAATAGGAATCCGGCTTGTTAGTAGTGTATTACTTTAGCCGTAGAAAAACAATGCTTTTGATGGGACATCGGGGTGGGTGTGTTGTGCAGTTAAAGGACCGTTTTGCGCGGTAGATGACCAATAACGATTTATCTGGCGCAATGCGTGGTTATGGCGAGACGTTTTGTAGAGAAGTGCCGGTGTGAACCGCTTATTTTGATCTGGTTCGGTTCTAAATTTTTTTGGATTTTCTGCAAATAAAAAAGGCGTAGCCTGTTGCAGTGCAATGAGCTACGCCTTTTATGTAAAATTTAAATGCTCCCCGGGTAGGAGTGTCGCTACGTTTTACGCCTAGGGTTACGCATGAGTTTGGGAAGTGGTTGTTTTTGTGGGTTTTATAGGCCTGGTAGTATTATGCGGAGTCACGTAACACTTGTTTTTACGCTGGGTAGCACTTAGTTCGACGCAGGCTGCGCTAACAATTGGGCTAACACTGCTTTTTTGCCTTCGAACGATAGTGAATTTAAACGTGTCCGCCCTTCGGGCGGTCTGAATCCCCCGCACACCCTTTCGGCTGCTTAGCGCCGGCTTCGCTTCGGCTTCTTCGCGCCTGCAGGGCTTGCCGGCTAAGAGACAAAGGGTAATAGAGCCCATCAAGGGATAGTCCTCAATACACGAAAACCGACGTGGATGCGGGCGTCGGGGTCGCCCCATGGAATCAGGCTAGCGATACGCCGAGCGGGCGCTAAGATGCCCGGCGTCGTTGATCCAGCTACCGCCGCGAATCACCCGGTTCGAGCCTGAGTTCAGACCTTTAGGATCGGTGAGCTGCGCTCCGCTGGAATAAGGTCCATACCAATCCGCTACCCACTCCCATACGTTGCCGTGCATGTCGTAGAGGCCCCACGGATTGGGTTGTTTCTGACCGACCGGGTGCGTCTCTCCATTGCTGTTTACTGAATACCACGCATAATTGCCCAGCTCTGCGTCACTATCGCCGAACGAATAGGCCGTAGTCGTACCGGCACGGGCAGCGTACTCCCACTCCGCTTCCGTGGGCAGTCGGTAACAGTTGTCGCAGTTCTCCCGGTCGTTCAACTGCCGGATAAAATCCTGCACATCGTTCCACGATACACGTTCGACCGGCCGGTCTGCTCCCTCAAATCTGCTCGGAGTCGACTCCATTACTGCCTTCCAGTGCGCCTGCGTTATTTCGTATTTCCCCAGATAGAACGGGCTGCTAATGCGTACTTCATGGATCGGCTTTTCGTCTGAATCTCCACTATCCGACCCCATCTGAAACGATCCTTCTTCAATCAGAACAAACTCGATGCCCTGCCGCGTTATTTCATTGTCACCTGATTGCCCCGAATCTGCCGGAAGCGTGGCTGGGGCAGGCTTAAACCCCTGCTGAACGAAATAGAGGATGAGGACAAGTCCTAGAACACCACCAGCCCACAAGGCAGCACGCCGCAATGGTTGATGGTTCGGCATGACCGGCCTCGCTTCAGTCCCGGGCTGTTTACCAGTCCTGACTGGCTCCTGAACAAATCTGGTAGGAGGCTTCGTGACAGGCTTGCCTTCCTCTTTACGCTCATTCTGTTCCCGGGCCAGACGTTTATCCTCACGTTCTGCTTCCTGTTTACGCCTTGCTTCTTCGAGCGCTTGCTTTCGCAACTGTTCAGCCTGCTCTGCTTTCACGCGCTCTTGCACCTGCCGTTTTTCCTTTTCGCGCGCTTTCTTAGCTTCTTGCTCCTTTGGCGACGGCCCCAAAATACGGCTTACGTCCGCTATCAGACGCACAAACATTGCTTCCTCTCCGCTTTTCTTCCAGCCTATCAAACGTGCCGTATGAATTCTTCGGAATACCAGAGGGGGACGCGCTTCCTCTATGAATACCGGCACGATGATCTCGCGCTCTAGACCTTCTCCTGCCTCGGCGATAACCCATTTGCTTTCTACAGACGCCTTCGACCAGAGTACAATCACGCATTTCGCTGCATCCAGTTGCCTCTCGATCACCTTGTCGAAGCTTTCACCTGCAGCCAGACGCGTATCCCACCACGTCGTCCAACCTTGACGCTCCAAGCCTCTGGATAGCGCCTCTGCCCATACCCGGTCTTCTCGCTTGTATGAAATAAAGATGTCGGCCATCTTAAAAAATATGGGGTACTTCTACGTCAGAAGTAGGATGTTAGACATTGAACCAAAAAAGAACAAGCGGCTTTTTGATCGGAGAAAGGTAATAAGCAGCGATACCTGACAAAAAAGCCCGCCGCCTTCGTCGAGCCAGCGGCCTACCAAACGCGACGGGTTATTGTTATTTGGCCGGCCTGAGCCGGCGCAGGACGCTCCCCTGGACATGGTCCTTACCCTCAATCTCACCAAGCCCGGCGAGGCTCTGCGGCATCTGCTTCACCATCGCCGCCAGTTGTTTGTTGGTGCAGATCACGTAAGGTGGAATTCCGTCCTGCTTGCAGCGCTCGGCGCGCCAGTCGCGCAGCGTGTTGAAGAGCGGGTAATCCTCCGGGCTGAGCATGGAGCGCCAGGCCGCTTCCCTGGCTTTCTTTCCTCTTTTTTCGTTGGCTGAAGGATCCGGTGGTCGCACCAGGCTATAGGTGACGACCAAAGCCAGAAAGGGATGCCCTTCCCGGACAAAAAAGTGATCTCGAATGGCCATCACCTCTTTATCCCTGATGAAATCCTGCAACGGCGCATCGTCGAAGCCGCCAAGCAGGTCGTCAAATCGGAGGGTGAATACGCGTATGTGCATCGGATCTATATGTTAACGAAGACTCACGCCGAATTTCTAACAAAGGACAGGCAAAATTGCATGTTCCTGAAAAAAAATCGCCAGTCGCCGCCCTACGGGCGGTTTGGTCCCACCCGCGCCCTTTCGGCTGCTCGGCGCCGGCTTCGCTTCGGCTTGCCTCACGTCTGCAGGGCTTGCCTGACAAGGGACAAAGGGTAAAAGAATTAAGGGTAAGTCCTCAATACACGAAAACCGACGCCGAGACTGCGGTCGTCAGGCCTCCAGAAATTGCGATCCGCCGAGCGAGCGCTCCCGGCGTTGCCGCCCAAGCTACCGCCGCGAATCACCCGGAACGAGCCAGATTCTGGGCCGGTTGGATCGGTCACTGAACTGTGCGGGTAGGGCCAATACCAATCCTGAACCCATTCCGATATGTTCCCATGCATATCATACAATCCCCACCGATTTGGGGATTTCGTTCCTACACGCTGAGTGCCACCGCCACTGTTCTCTAAATACCAGCCATATTCACCAAGATCGCTCGCATCATCTCCAAAACTGTATGCTGTACTCGTTCCGGCCCGGGCTGCATACTCCCATTCTGCCTCCGTCGGTAAACGGTAGCATCCATCGCAACCCGACAAGACGTTCAGGCTATCCAGAAAAGCCTGAACATCTTGCCAACTGACCTGCTCGACCGGAAGATCGGCGCCCTTACGGTAACTCGGATTGTTGCCCATCACCACGTACCACCAGGCCTGCGTTACCTCCGTTTTGCTCATCAAAAAAGGCGCTGTAATTCTGACCTCATGCACCGGGCTCTCATCTCCAACGTCTGAACCCATCATGAACGTGCCGGCTGGAATCTCTACGAAATCTTCAGTGATATCCGGCAAAGCAAATCGCGCTGCCTCGCAATAGATGGACATGTCATCACCGGCTGCGCTCCATTCACCCCCGTTATCGATACAGGCGCGGCACCATTCAGACTGGGTGCCGGCGGTATTGCAAACATTATGACGATTCGTGTACTGGTACACCCATCCTAAAATCCCTATCACCAGTACTCCTGCTCCATAAAGGGCATACTGCTGCATCCGGCGCCGCTGCCGGGCCTGCTGGCTCGCCGCCACCAGGCGCGATTCCGTTTCGTTCCAGGATCGCATGCCGGGCAGGCCTTGCTCGACTTCCGCCAGGCCTGCTTCATCAAGTGCCGCTCCTTCCCGGCCATTTCGCCAGTCTGTGACCCGGCTTTGCAGCACCCGCTCGGCGCGTTGCCCCGGGCGGTCCGAGTCCTTGTAGCGCTGCCGGATCAGCGGGGCCAGGGTATCGTGCGCCAGGCGTGTCGCCGGTAGTTCTGTACCGCCTTCGTCTTTTACCTCGCTGCCCACGAGCAGGTAGGCCGCCTGGCTCTCAAGTAGCAGCGCCTCTAGCACATCAGGTCGGTGGGGATAGCGCGCCACCAGATCCGGGTGGAGCCGCGTCTCGGCTGTGCCCAGGTCCGTTGTGTGATGATTCAGCATGTCCAGCGCCAGGCCCGATTCCACCGCCTCGGCGTTCCATGTATGCAGCACTTCCAGCTGCTCGTCGAGGAAATCGCTCAGCAGTAGCCCCTGCTGCGCTAAGTCCAGGTACAGGTCCTTCGTAAACGCCGGCGAGGGGTCGTTCTTTACCTGCTCCCACATCTTTGCCAGCAGGATCGACAGCGTAGGCGCCACCGGCGATTGGCGGTCCTTGAGCAGGCTTGCTGCGATGATCTCGGGCAGGTCTTCTTCGATACTCAGGTTATACTTCTTCCGCAACCGCTCGCTGCTTGCGGGACCTCGGGCGACTTCCAGCACACCCTGAAGGCCCAGCCGCTCCAGGAACAGCTTGTGGAATGGTAGTGAAGCCTCGATGAGCCGCGCCTCGATGTCGGCCACCCATTCTTTGCGGAACGAGAGTACCAGGCGTCCACGGGGCCGGTGCGCAGATGGATCAGCAAACAGGCTTTGCAATGCGCCGCAGGAGTTCCTGCAGTTCATCGTCCTCGGTGGCACCCTTCTCGTTCGATGGGGCGTGTATACAGCTCTTCGACCTGGTCCAGAATCACGATCATCGGCCTGCCTTGCCGGCGCTCCTGCGCCTTCCACGCTTCAGCGATCTTCTCCATGCTTGTTTCGAGCACCTGCGCCAGTGAACCGGCGAGGCCCAGCGAGCGGTCGCGCCGGATGTAATGCACGCTGTGGCTGGATTCGAGCCTTGGGCGTACGCCGGCTGCCAGTAAAGACGACTTGCCTACGCCACTCTCGCCAAAGAAGAGCACAATCGGGTCGCACCACTGCTCGCTTAGCGCCTTGTACAACTCGCGCGTTTCTTTTCCCCGGCCGAAGAAGACCCCAGCGTCTTCCCGGCGAAACCATTGCAGGCGTCGGTAAGGTGTTGGGGGCAGGTCCAGCTCTGGTAGAGGGGGCAGCTCCGCCAGTGGATCAACGTCCGTTTCTTCTACTGGTGCAGGCGCTGCTTCCTGCTTTTTAGTAAACGCTTCCTGCGCCTTTCGGTGTGCTTCCCGAAATTCCACCAGGCTCTGGAAGACCTTTG
>CBDHHF010000013.1:0-385717 GCA_965263205.1 Rhodothermales bacterium | reverse complement strand
AAAACATCTTGAGCAGCGGGGGCACGGAACACTGATCGGCCTTTCCTCTATTGCAGCTATTCGGGGAAACGGTGATGCGCCGGCATATGGCGCGACAAAAGCATTTGCGAGCCATTACCTGGACGCCATACGCCATCGATTTGTCAAGTTAAAACTCCCATAAAGGTGCTGGATGTACAGCCAGGATTTGTGGATACGGCAATGGCGAAAGGGGAGGGGCTGTTTTGGGTAGCACCACCAGAAAAAGCTGCCCAGCAAATAATACGCGCCATGGAGAAGGGGAAGACGCACGTATACATCACGCGACGATGGCGATTGATTGCCTGGGTGTTAAAAATCCTGCCTGAATGGCTTTACAACCGGATAATTTGATTATCTAACGCGCGTGGCTTTGAAGTTGCCCTGCTCGTAATCGCCGGCGTGGTATGATCCTGAAATGGTATTGCCCGTCAGGCGCCCAAAATGGTTGATGATCGTACCGTCGATGTCGTAAGAAAAGGCGATGTCTTTGCCGCTCATGCTGCCGGCGAGTTGCGCTACTGAGAAATAGCCGAGGTAATGGCCTGTAACAAGCGAATCTTGTTGTGCAAGCGAAACCATGACGGTCTCGGTAGCCGCTTCGTTTTCGAAGTTAATTTTCCAGACGCCGGATACGTCGGGTGGGAAAAGGGTAGGTGCAAGCGTAGTGAGGCCAAGGGCACCCACGAGCAGCAAAGCACGGAGCGTTGAATAAAACATGATCGCTTGGGAGGCAAAGAACGTCTTGGATAACAGCTTCCCGGCTTGATGTGGTGATGCTGGTATCGCCGTCAATACTGTCGTAGAGATAGGAAAAGCGGTACCAGGAAGTCAGGAACTAAAAACTGCAGACCCGAAAACTTTCAGTTGTGGTGGTACTGGGTAGTTTGTAAGACATTGTATAAAATTTTCTGAAAATATCAAGGGTTTTGTGAAAAATATTTTATGCGCTATGAAATGGGATCCATTTAGCCACCGAGCACGTCCTACGTCGCGCTAGAAAAAATCACGTCTTGATAATCTGATTTCTGGCGAACGTGTATATAACAAAGGCGTGTAAAGGGTATCTTGAAGTTTCCCGAATCTTCTGATAACCAAAATTGATCGCAAACAAATGATCATGGGAGAAAAGTTTAAGCTTGGAGATCGTGTCAGGGTTCACCTGTACAATCAACACGGTCAGCTGCTAGGTGCGGTTGAAGGCACCGTGAGCGACTTTTCGCCGGACACCGAAGTGGCACCCGGAATCAAGAAAAACCTGGTTTGGGTAACGGGTATCGACGATTACAAGCGCGTAGACGAATCTGGCGAGTTGCGGGAAGCGGATGAGGGATGGTTTGCAGATACCGATATCGAAAAGATCCAGGACGAAGCGGGGCAACAAATGCCTCGATTATTTATGAATTAGTTTTACGGTTTTCTGTTGGCTGTTTTCCGTTTTAATAGCCATAAACGGAAGACCAGAATTGAAAACAAGTAAAGCACGTGGCTGCTTCAAAACCTGAAGAACTGAATACCGTCGAGCGAACCGCCGGCCCCAATTTCTTGCGGGCGATCATCGACAAGGACCTGGCAGAAGGAAAAAACGGTGGGGCTGTAGTTACCCGCTTTCCCCCAGAGCCTAACGGATACATGCACATCGGACACGCCAGTTCTGTGTGCCTCAATTTTGGTATTGCCCGGGATTACGAGGGCGGCATCGCACATCTCCGCTTCGACGATACGAATCCCGATACCGAAGAGATGGAATACGTCGAGTCCATCAAACGCGACATACAATGGCTCGGATTTGATTTCAAGGACAAGCTCTTTTTTGCCTCCGATTATTTCGAAAAACTCTACGGATTTGCCGTGGATCTGATCGAACAGGGCAAAGCGTATGTGGATAGCGAAACGGAAGAAGAAATCAGAGCGCACCGCGGCACGGTTACCGAACCCGGTGTGCACAGCAAGTACCGCGACCGATCGGTAGAAGAAAACCTGGATCTCTTTGCCCGCATGCGTGCCGGCGAATTTCCGAACGGTGCCCACGTGCTGCGCGCGAAGATCGATATGGCATCGAACAACATGCTCCTGCGGGATCCGGTGTTGTACCGTATCAAACATGCGCACCACTACCGGAGCGGTGATGCCTGGTGTATCTATCCGTTGTATGATTTTGCACATCCGCTATCGGATGCTATCGAAGGCATTACCCATTCAATCTGTACGCTGGAGTTTGAAGTACACCGACCGTTATACAACTGGTTGGTTGATAACGTGCGCGTGGACTGGCACCCGCGGCCCCATCAGCACGAATTTGCACGTAGAAATCTTGATTACACCATTGTGAGCAAGCGCAAGCTGCTTCGCCTTGTGAACGAAGGGTTTGTTGATGGTTGGGACGATCCGCGGATGCCCACGGTATCTGCTATGCGCCGGCGAGGTTACACACCCGAATCTATTCAGGCGTTTTGCGACCTGATTGGCATCGGCAAAGCTGAAAATCGTGTAGATATTGCGTTACTGGAATACAGCATTCGCAACGATCTGAACCACAAAGCGCCCCGGGTTATGGCTGTGTTGCGGCCACTCAAAGTGGTAATCACCAACTACCCGGAAGACAACATCGAGATGCTCGATGCATCCTACTGGCCGCACGATGTGCCAAAAGAAGGGACACGGAAGGTACCGTTCTCCCGAGAGTTGTACGTGGAGCAGGATGACTTCAAGGAAAACCCCTCGAAGAAGTTTTTCAGACTTGCGCCTGGACAAGAAGTGCGGTTGCGCTATGCCTATGTAATCAAGTGTGATGAAGTGATCAAAGATGAAGCCGGCAACGTTGTCGAACTGCGCTGCTCGTACGATCCTGAATCGATTCGTGGTGGCGCCAATGCCGACAAGAAAGTGAAAGGCACCATCCACTGGCTGTCGGCGCCGCATGCCGTGCCGGCTGAAGTACGGCTATACGACCGGCTTTTTGCTACGCCTAATCCTGAACGGGTGAAAGAAGGCGGAAGCTATCTGGATAACCTCAATCCTTCGTCTAAAGAAGTCTTAACGGGCAGCTTTGTTGAGCCGAGCCTTGCCGACACCGATGCCATGGTGCATTTCCAGTTTGAGCGGCAGGGGTATTCATTACAGACGAGAAGGATAGCGGGCCTGACAAGCTGGTCTTCAATCGCGTGGTTACGCTCCGCGATACGTGGGCAAAGATGAACAAAACGGCAGCGCCTACCAATGGTGCGTCCAAGAAGGCTAAGAAGCAGCAGCAGGAAGTGGTTGTCCGTACACGGGAAGATATCCTGAGCACGCTTGGCGAAGTGAGCACGGAAGCTGTTACAGCGTTTGATATCTATGTTGATGATTGGGGGCTCAGCCTCACAGAAGCAGAGGTACTCGCCGCGGATACGCAGATGTCTGCTTTGGCAAACGAAACGGTTGCTGCCGGCGCGTCGGGTAAAGCTGCCGCTGCCTGGATTGTCAGTGTACTACCCGGTGAGTTGAAAGAATCGAGCTGGGATGACCTGAAATTCGACGGTGCCGGCCTGGCCGGGCTTATTGCATTGGTGGACGATGGCACCATCTCAAACCGTACAGCCAAAGAAGTGCTGGCCGAAATGATTGTGTCAGGTGCTGCCGCTGGTGATATCGTGGAAGAAAAGGGCCTCAAGCAGGTAAGCGATACCGGTGCCCTCAACACGGTCATCGACGAACTCATCGCTAAATTTCCTGACAAGGTAGATGCCTACCGGAGTGGAAAAACAGGCCTCATGGGCTTTTTTGTCGGCCAGGCCATGAAAGCCACCCAAGCCAGGCCAACCCGCAGGTACTCACGGGCTTGTTGAAAGAGAAGCTGTAGATTGTGGATTGGTGAATGTAGATTGGTGATTTGCTCGATCCTCGTGATCCCTAGCCGTGCGAAGGATCGCTGCCAGTCTGGCACTGTACCCCATTCTCGTCATCCTGAGCGAAGCCGAAGGATCTGGGCAAGCACGTCTCATGGCCATATCGCCCCGTTTTCTTAGGGCACTGGATCCGGATCAAGTCTGGGATGACGAGAGAGGTGCTGAGCGCTAATTAGGCCTTTACCTGCAACCTTCACTCGCTATTTGCTGAGCTAAAGTCGCCGATGAATTCATCGACAGAGGCGATAGCCGACTCGGCGATCATATCCAGGTTGTCGTACGACACAAGGCCGACGGCGCCTGTATCCCAGGTGCAGACAACCATCGAAGTGTTGTTCTTGCGCTTCTTTTCGAGCGTGGCTCGCTGATAGAACTGCAGGCTGGTTGAAAACGGGACCAGGCCTTGCTCCATCTCAATCATGTTGATGTGGAGGTAGAGATAAGGCTCGATGGGTTGATCAAGCACTTCTGTTGGCTCAATAACCTGCAGGCCGGCATTTCTCAGTTGCTGCTTTACCCGCCGATTGATCGCTGAGGCATTCAGCTTCTCATCTGAGGTTAATCCCACGCTGCCTTCGATATCCACTTGCACGTAAAACCCACGGATATCTTTCAGCGACTGGCGCGACGTTTCCGTGCCCAGTTGCGCCCAGGCAGTACTAGAGATACAACAGGCAAACAGCAACGCAAAAATAGTTTTCATGATGCTTGGCGTGTTTAGGTCGTTTAGACAATCAACTTGAAAAGACTGTTTTCGCTCAGATTGCGTCTATCTACGTTCTTTTCCTCGCATGATGCGCTGCATCAGGTCTCGAAAAACGCCTTGATAGACATAATCTGATTCAAAAACATTGATTTCCCTGCTAATTGTCTACACGACTTAGGGATTCGTGTGTAAACGAGGGGGCAGGCAAAAAACCTGTAACCTGTAACCTGCAACTTTCAACCACAAACCGATCCAATCGGTTTGCACCTAATGCCCAACCGCACGTCCGTCGTAGCTGCGGGAATCAGCTGCTCCGTAATAAAGCCCTTCGTCGTAATCGATGTAGATGCCCATGGCACGGCCCATTGATGATCTGAATGTAATCGAATGGCCGAGTGCCTCGTAGAGCTTTTGGGTATCAGGCGACAGGGCGTATTCTTCAACCCTCGTTTCATCGGGCAGCCACTGGTGATGGAATCTGCCGGCTTCAATGGCTCTGGCAACAGACATCTCGTGGTCAATCACATTCAAAATTACCTGTAAAACAGTATTGATGATGGTGCGTCCACCTGGAGTCCCGATCACCAACACGGGTTTGCCATCTTTTGCCACAATGGTTGGCGTCATGCTGGATAACATGCGCTTTTGCGGGGCAACGAGGTTCGGTGGCGTGCCGATCAACCCTTTTGTTGTTGTCCGACCCGGGATGGGGTTGAAATCACCCATTTCATTGTTCAAAAGGAAGCCGGCGCCATCGACAACCATCTTCGAACCGTAGCTGTGCTCGAGTGTGTAGGTGAGCGATACAGCGTTACCGTCTTTATCGACTACCGAGAAGTGTGTGGTTTCTTCACTTTCATAGTAAGGGTCGCTAAACAACGATGGATCGCTTACTGATGCCTGATCCATATCGATGGTGGCGCGTAATGCATTGGCATATTCTTTTGACGTAAGGCGGTCAATAGGCATGTCGGGATTGAAGTTGGGATCACCAATATGCAATGCTCGGTCAGCATAAGCCCGGCGCATGGCTTCCGTCAGGACGTGCACATAACTGGCAGAATTGTGGCCCAGCGATTTCAGGTCATAACCTTCCAGAATATTGAGCATCTCAACAAGCGCGACCCCACCAGAGCTTGGCGGTGCCATCGCGTATACATCATAGCCGCGATAGGTGCCGTGGATAAGCGCCTGTTCTTCTGCCTCATAAAGGGCAAGGTCTTCTTCGGTGATCAAACCATCGTTGGCCCGCATAAATTGTGCAAACAGGCGTGCCGTTTCGCCTTTGTAGAATCCGTCTTTGCCCTGCTCCTGGATGCGTTCCAACGTTTTGGCGAGGTCTGGTTGCTTCCAGATTTCTCCCGGTTCATACATTTCATTACCGGGTTTCAGGAAAACTTTGTTGGTTGAGGGATAGGCCTTTGGTGCGCGCGCGAGCCGGCGCAAAAATCCCTGCATGGCCCAGGTTGAAGGCATGCCTTCTGCAGCCAGCTTGACCGCGGGCGATACGAGTTCTCCCCATGGTTTACTACCTAGCCTTTCATGCGCCAGTGCGAGACCAGCAACGGTACCGGGGACACCCACAGATAAGGCCCCTTCGTGATTGGAATTTTGGTGTATTTCACCTCGCCGATTCAGAAACATGGTTTCTGTTGCGGCCAGAGGCGCTTTTTCTCTGAAATTGAAGGAGGTTGTGTAGCCGTCGGCGCCATGGTATACAAGAAAACCACCGCCGCCAATGTTACCGGCTGAGGGCAATGTCACGGCCAAAGCAAAAGCAGTTGCAATGGCTGCATCAACAGCATTCCCACCATTTTTCAATACCTCATTGCCGACTTCTGAGGCAAGATAATGGCTGCTTACCACCATACCGCTATCAGCAGGAACGGGTATGCGGCCCTGCTGAGCGACAGCGGGGAGAGAAACAAAAATGAGCAGAATGGAAAGCGTAAAATACCTGAGCATAGTCTTCAATCAGCGATTGTATACGTATAGACCGAAAGATGTCGATAAAGTCGCGGTCGAGCAGCAACCCGTAAGGGAAGATTTAACTGTATAAGGCAAAACAACTTTCAACCTTAAACTTGCAACCTTCAACACAAAAAACTTGCAACCTTCAACACAAACAAAATAATCCTGCAAGATTATTTTGTTTGTCTTTAAAAGTACTGCCCTACACCGAGTACAAAGCCGCGCGTTGTTGGATCAGAGGTATTGATACCATAATCAAGCCGCAGTGAGAAATTGTAAATACGCCGGAGATGAAGTCTTCCGCCGCCACCAGCAAAAGATACAATATTTTGTTCTTCAAACATGGTTCGAAGTGGGGCATTACCAGGACGCCAGGCAGAAGCGTCCAAAAATGCCACGGCTTCCAGGGCCCAGCCCTCGCGTTCGTAAATCGTTTGGCGATGCTCAAGGTTGATGGTGAGCTCTGATGTCCCGCGCGCAACGCGATTGCCTGAGCCGCGCACGTTCAAGTAGCTGTCGAGTACAAACGGCACAAAGGGGGAGTCATCGTTGCTTGAGATGCCGGCAACGACGCGCATAGCCGGATTGGCGTGTTTGCCGACATGCCAGTAAAAGCGCCAGTCATTGAACCACTTCCAGAATTTGTCACCGTTGGTAATCGTTTCAACGTATTCCACCGTTGTTTGCAAAACATGCCCATCGATATGGTGGAAGAAATAATTGAGGTTGCGGTGCTTGAGCGACGTTTTGAGGAAGTACTTGTCGAATACCGTACGGCGCGGGAACGTGAACGTGGCGCCGTCGCCGAGAATATAGGTTTCGTTCAGGTAGCCGCCGCCGCCCTCAAGGATTAGGGCACGCTGGTTTGCTGGATCGCGAAAGATCTCAAACCGCAACAGGGCGGTGGCTTCCCAACGATTTACGTCGAAATCGAGTGTGGTATCGCTAAAGTATGCCGGCTCCTCTGTGGCTTGCCGGCCTACGATATAAGAGAGCCCTAACCGTTCGCCAAACAGGTAGGGCATCATAGAAAAGAGTTTTATGGAGTGGCGGTCATAGTACTGGTAATACCCGCCCAAAAAACCGCCACGGCCTAACCAATTGAAGTCGTTCATGCCAATCTGCAGCCAGAAGTTGTCGGTAATACCGCCAAAGTTGGTGATAGGCAGGCGCGTGATCAACTCTGCAACGTCAAAGACGAGCGTGGTTTTTCCGTCTTGCTGTACCAGCCGGCTGTCGACCGACGAAAAAAGCTGGAGGTTACGAATCGATTGTTCGTCACTTTCTGCGATGGCAGGATCGTAAGGCTGGCCTACCCGAGACTGCAAAAATCGCTTGACGAACGATACCCGGGTTTTTTTCAGCCCTCGAAAAGAAATTTGCTCAATCGTTTCCTGGGCAAATCCTGTTTGCGGAAGCAAGATGAATAAGCAGCAGAAGCCTGCAAGGCACCGCTTGAGCCAAGGTTTCAATGTAATTGGAGAGGATTAGCGAACGTATCGGAATCCGAAATTGTACGTCTGGCCGGCACCTTTATTATAGCCAAAGGGGAAAATGGTGGCGAGCGTTTCAATTTCAAAGCGGGGGTGACCTGAAACTTGACTCCAGCACCCACCTGTGTATACAAGGTACTGAAAAGCGAGTCATCTTGCTGCAGCGAAGAAGGCGTAAGCTCAGTCAGGCCATACACTGTAAACCGATCGTTTATAAAGTAGTTCAGGATTCCCTTAAAAGAAAGACAAATTCGTTGTTTGCGTTTTCCGAAGCAGAGTCATTTCTGAAAAACACGCCACCTTCAAGATAGAACAACAAGGCTTCATTTAAAGGCAGATCGTAGAATGCCTGGGCCCACACCTGTGTGTCGTCGTAGTCGAGGAATGGCCGGCCGCTCTGTGAACCTTCAAGGTCCGAACTCAGCGGCAGATACAACGCCACCTGTGCGGCCAGATTCGGTACGTTTTTGAGTGGGTTGAATTTAATTTTAGGGGCAATGGCAGCGAGTGCGGCGTTGGCGTTGTTGTTCGTAGAGAACTGGAGAACAGACAGCGGTGAGCTGCCCGGGTCATCCACCCGTACTGCTTTAGGGTATAGATCGATGCCCAGGTTCAGGCGCGACGATACACCCACCTGGAACGAAATAATGCTCGTGAAAAACGTCCAGCGATCCGTATCAACCCGCGAACCACCGTTATCAAAAAAAGCAGTTTGCGTGTAGAGATTGTTGAATACCTTTACGTCAACCTGGCCCGGAAGCAGCAACGTAGAAGGCGTGAATGCCTGCAGATTCTGGCCCGGCAACAGTGTGTTGGTCAGGTTGATTTCTGATGGATCCAGACTGCCTGTCATCCCTTTGGTTTTGTCATCGTTCAACTGCCAGTCATAGGTGATAAAGCCTACTTTGGCATCTTCTTGAATCGGGTTTTCACGATACTGGTTGATGTAAGCCACAACGGAAAGACCATCTACAGTAAAGTCTTTTTCGTACCAGGAGAACAGTTCAGATACATTTACTTTGTCTCCTGATGGCTCAACGTTGACATAAAAATCAGAGTTGAGTGTGATCCGCGTGCGGTTTTCCAACTGCATGTCCAGTTTGTCGCCGCGGTACGCATCTTGAATAATCTGCGGGCATCCAATAGCAGCACATACGAGCACGAAGTGTAGGCGTGCATCTGGATATTTGATAAACAAGTCGCCTTTCTCAAGGCCATCCAGGGTTTGCGTGTTGCCGCTTACTTTGAATTTGTCGCGGTCAAAAAATCCGTTTTCTGCGGTTGGCGATTGGGTTGGATAATGGTCAATAATGTTTTTGATAACGAGCACGTTGTACGCGTTGATCAGATACGCTTTTTCATCGGCAGCAGAAAGACTGCCACGATCTAGCGTCGCAATTTGGTCGAGTAGGGCGTCGAGTTGTGCCGGATTTTCTTTAATGGAGGCATACGCGATCAGGCCGTTCTCGACGTTCGCTGCCATAAAGGCGTCCACGTCATCGTAGAACGTGTTGATAGACTGGGCCTGGGTTACCTGGCTGGTAAACAGCAGAAAAAATGCAGCTGTGAAAAAAAAGCGGGCGCGTTGGGTTAAGGTTTGCATGGCTTATATCTGAATACGGAAAACTACTCCGTGGTAAAGGTTCGTTCTGCGATCAAATTTACCCAGTTGTCACTGCTCACCGTCATGAGTGTAAATTTGTATGTTTCTCCAATATCTAAAGCCGGCGCCGGAGAAACATCACGAATGTTTAAAACCACGTTATCCAGGTTATAAAAGGTGAATGTCTTGTCAAAGGTATACGTGCCAGAAAGGAGGTTACCGTTACGGTCAGATATCACCTGGAAGTAAATTACATCCAATGGATTGTCGTGTTCGGGCCAGCTAAATGTTGGGTTCACACCATTGGTGTCAACGATTACTTTGCTGCTGTCGTAGGTTGTTGGCAGTACCGGGTATTTCAGACGAATGGCATTCGATACATGCAGGCTATCACCCGTTTCATACACAACGCGTGCCCATTTCTCGGTTGTGAGTGGGACATTTAGAAACCTGCGTAAATAGCCGTTAAAGAAGGGTTGGTCTTCGAGTTGGACCTCCGTGTACAGAGATAAATCAGCAGGGTCCAGGTTGATGTCTGTTGTTTCAAAGTACCGAAAGTTCGTAGCACCTTCGATGGGGTAATAATACACAGAAACGGGTGTACCTGGTTGTTTGACCACATCTTCCGCGCCACCGCCTGCACAGGCAATCAACTGGTCTGAAAAAGGCAGGGGCGATTCACCCACATAATCCAGTAAGTTTACGGGTTCTGGTGGGGTAGACGTACTGTCACATCCCCAGGCGATACAGGCGATGGTAAACAGCAGGATGTAGCGGAAGGGATTGATTTTCAAGATCTTAGGCAAGATAGAGCGGGGAGGGCATGGTATTTTAATGCGTTCGTAGCCGACGTGTTGCCAAAACAGTACACCAGAAGATGTTTAAGCAACAATGCTGCGTTTATGGGCAAAGCACATTTTCTGTACAATAAACATACCCATGACAAGTCAAGTGGTGACCATTGGGTTAAGGAAAATATAGTGCTTGTACGCTGTGATTCGTTTTGCCTGAGGATTTGGTAGCAAGGGAAAGTGTAGGCGAACTGCGATGGTGTATAGGGCAGTGTTTTTGTGTTGGAACACATAAACCTGAATTTGTGTAACAATAAATACCTGTTCGCCCTGCCGGCTCAGCCGGCATTGGTGCGTTTTCTTGCCTGATGTACCCTGCTGCCATGCGTATTCCACTCAAAGATAAGCTGAAGCAAAATGTCGATTTTCAAAGCGCTGCACACGAATCATCGCTTGCATTGATGGTTGCTGCGGTGCACGTGCGTCGGCAATCGGATACTATCTTTAAGAAGTATGAGTTGAATTTCAACTACTACAATGTCCTTCGTATTCTACGTGGGGCGACGGATGAAGGCTATCCGCGGTGCGACATTATCGAACGCATGATCGATCCGGCACCCGATGTGACGCGGCTGATGGACCAGCTTGTAAACAAGGGCTGGGTGCGGCGTGAGCGATCCGAGCAGGATCGACGGCAAAGTTTGCACTGGATTACGGATGCCGGCAAAGAGTTGCTTGCAAAAATTGATGCGGAAATAGACGCGATGAACGTCGAGTTTGCCCAACGTCTCGGTGAAGAAGACATGGCGCATCTGATCCGGATTGCAGAGAAAATCTACACGCACAATCCAGTTGCTGCCTGAAGCTTTTGCCTATGCTACAAACGTACCCATCACTTCATCGAGGGTACGCGCCACGTGTTTTGCATTACCCATGTTGAATTGCAAGGGTGGCTTGATTTTGATCACGTTGTGCAACGGGCCATCGGTGCTTAGTAAAATGCCACGCTCTTTCATCATTTCGACGATTTGCGTGGTTTCGGTATCTGCCGGCTCCAGTGTGTTGTGATCCCGAACCAGTTCAATTCCCAGGAAAAGCCCGCGTCCGCGGACATCACCGATCAGCGTGTGTTTTTCTTTTAACGCGTTTAATTGTTTTTTGAGGCTGTTGCCCACCTGCCAGGCTTGCTGCTGTAATCCTTCATTCGCAATAACATCCAGCACGGCAAGACCAACAGCACAAGAGACGGGATTGCCGCCAAAGGTGTTGAAGTATTCCATGCCGTTTGCAAAAGCATCCGCAATAGCCGGCGTGGTGATGACGGCCGCCATCGGGTGCCCGTTGCCAATGGGTTTGCCCATGGTCACGATGTCGGGCACCACGTTTTGCGTTTCGAATCCCCAAAAGTGACTACCGACGCGACCAAACCCAACCTGCACTTCATCAGCAATACACACGCCACCGGCTGCGCGTACGTGTTCGTAGGCAGCAGCGAGATAGCCGGATGGGAATTCAACCTGGCCGCCGCAGCCAGCGAGCGATTCCGCAATAAAAGCACCCGGGCGCCGGCTTTCAGCGTCGAGGTGTTGAATAACTTCAGCTACGTGAGCAGCATATTTTGTGGCAATATCCGGATCGTTGTATTTGTAGGGGCCCCGGTATCCGTCGGGTAGCATCACTTTGGTGACGTGATCGCGTTGGGTGTAGCCTCCTTTGCCTTCATATTTGTAGGGGCTGATATCCACCGTTGCACCGGTATTTCCATGATAGGCAGCATCGAGGACGAGGAGTTCACGACTGCCTGTGTAGGTGCTTGCCAGCCGCAGCGCCAATTCGTTTGCCTCACTACCCGAGCAAACAAAAAAGCAAACCGATAAGGGGTCGGGAAACATGCTGGCAAGCCGGCGCGCGTAGAGCGCGAGGTTTTCGTGGAGGTAGCGCGTGTTGGTATTCAGTACTTCCATCTGCTGCTGTCCAGCGCGTACCACATGCGGATGGCAATGCCCTACGTGGCATACATTGTTTACACAGTCTA
The DNA here is from genome assembly GCA_965263205.1 of Rhodothermales bacterium. Lineage (GTDB taxonomy): Bacteria > Bacteroidota > Rhodothermia > Rhodothermales > JAHQVL01 > JBCCIM01. The sequence continues at coordinate 373,213 of CBDHHF010000013.1, read as the reverse complement.
AGTATTGCCGGCCTTCCTGGTTGTATAAATATTGTTGCTCACCGCGTACAATTTCGAGCGGGGTTTGATACGAGGTGCTGAGGGATTTACCGAGGTGCTTGCTGCGGACGTGAAGAATTTCTTCCCTGTTCATGCTCGTGCGTGTTTGATACAGTTTTTTGCCATCTAGCGATCTGCGCGCGAAGATAGTACAATTTAGGTTAATACAGTTTACGCTAATACCGTAAGAAATTGTGCGGTGATCTCATCGGGATTGATCTGCCGCAACATATGTAGGGCTTCCCAGGCTGGTTGTTCGCTCACGGCGAGGTATGCGTTGTCAGGCACCAGACTCCGCTCGCGTGCCGACATGCATACGCTGGTGCAAAGCCGGGCACAAACCAGGTCGTACAAGACGGCCAGTTCGTTTGCTTTCAATGGATACGCGGATTGGTATCCCTCGAGTACTGGCATAGCTGCATCGACAATTGCCGGCTTGCCCAGCATCATATAGGCGATAGCGATCGCAATTTCGCACACGGTGTAGGTATAGACCATGTCGCCAAAATCTATGATGCCGCCAATGGATTCATTCTCATAGTTGCTGACGGCCAGCACATTGTTGTCATTCGCATCATTGTGAATAACAGACTGGCGCAGGGTGTCGGCAACAGGCGCTACATGCTCTTCAAATCGTCGCAGGAAATGTTCAACCAGACTTCTTTTGTTTGAATCTTTGATGTGCGTCAGGTTTGACGTCAGGTTAGGGGTGTGTTTGAGGTCCCATTGCAGGGTGCGGTGCATGCCTGGATGGTCAAAGCCGGCCAATGCTTTGTCTAGCGTTCCCATGAAGCTACCCAGGTTATGCAGCAAGGTAGGACTGTGCACGTTGAGGTCAGATATGAACGCGCCGGTCAGGAAGTTGACCATCCAGACCAGGTGATGGCCTTCGCCATTTTTTACAGCAACTTCGGTAAGCAGGGCGCTATTTTTTTGCCGGCACAACGTATGGGAGCGTGAGGTGCGAGGCGTGCACGCCGAGGTGCTGTAGTGCCTGTTGCTGGAAATCCAGTACCTGGAAGGGCTCAGCGCTATTGGCAATTTTGAGGACAAAGCGTGCATCGGGCGTGCTCACTAGAAAGTTTTGGTCGCTGTAACTGTCCAGCGCTTTGATGGTGGCGTTCAAGCCGTACAGGGATGAAGCAAGCGACTGCGCTTCACGCTCCGTAAATTCAGGCCGCATAAAGGAAATAAAAGGAGCAAATCAATCTATCCTATAGGATTGATTGGTTTGCTGTTGAAAGTTGCAGGTTACAGGTTGAAGGTTTTCCGAAACGGAGTTTACGAACAATCTTAGGGTATTTATGTGTTAGCGCTTGGCGCCAGCGTTAGGGATCAATCGTCGTAGCCATCCCAACTGTCCGTATCGTAGTTACACTCACCAGACGGGCGGGTATCTTCAGGCACAGCGTACAATTCCCGAAGGCGTTGTAATTCCGCTTTCATCTCGGTCACCACGTTGGCGTACGCGGGGTCATCGTAAACACTATTCAGTTCGTTTGGATCTGCATCCAGATCAAAGAGCTCCCATTCGTCGAGCAGGTAGAAGTAAATCAGCTTATGCTGTTTAGTGCGGACGCCGTAGTGGCGTTGAACACAATGGGAGGCCGGATATTCGTAATACTGGTAATAGTGGCTTTCTCGCCAGTCTGCCGGCGTCTGGTTTTTAAACAACGGTTTTAGACTGCGGCCTTGCATGTCTGCGGGGACATCCGCGCCGGCGATGTCCAGGAAGGTAGCTGCAAAATCGACATTCGAGACAAAGTCGGTGTTTACCTGTCCTGGTTCGATATAGCCGGGCCATTTGACAATAAATGGTGTGCGGAGTGATTCCTCGTACATCCATCGTTTGTCGTACCATCCATGCTCACCCAGATACCATCCCTGATCCGAGTTGTAGATGACGATGGTGTTTTCTGCCAGGCCCGAGGACGCCAGGTAGTCCAGAATACGGCCAATATTGTCATCTACGGAAGCAACGGAGCGCAAATAGTCTTTGATGTAGCGCTGGTATTTCCAGCGGGGTGAGGTCATCGCCCTGCAACGGGTTATTTCTCAGTTCTGCGTTTTTGGGGTCGTAGGCTTCCTGCCAGCGGGCTAGTTGCTCTGGCGTCAGATTGGGCGGGGGTGTAATTTTGAGATCCCGTGCGCTGAGGTTTGTCGCGATTTCCATGTTTTGGATGCTGGCTGCTGTTGTGCGGCCGGTGTAGTCATCAAAAAGGGTAGGGGGCTCGGGGATATCAACGCCGTTGTAGGTGCTAAGGTGATCTGGGCCGGGCTCCCAGCGTCTGTGGGGGGCTTTATGCTGGTACATCAACATAAAGGGTTTGTCTGGATCGCGGTCGTCCTGCATCCATTCGAGGGCAAGGTCGGTAATGATGTCGGTTGTGTAGCCCGTGTACTGGATGGTGTCATTTGCTGTGCGGATGGGGGGATTGTAGTATGGTCCCTGTCCGATTAGCACGCGCCAGTGGTCAAAACCGGTTGGGGCGCTGCGGAGGTGCCATTTGCCAATCATGGCGGTTTGGTAGCCGGCTTCCCTCAGCAGTTTGGGAAACGTTGTCTGACTGCCATCGAAGGTCTCGGCGTTAGTGATCTGACCGTTGATGTGGTTGTAGGTGCCCGTCAGGATGGTGGCGCGGCTTGGCGCACAGATCGAGTTGGTAACGAAGCAGTTTTGAAAACGCATCCCTTCTGCTGCGAGGCGATCGATATTAGGCGTTTCATTGATGACTGAGCCATACGCACTGATCGCATTTGCACTGTGATCATCGGTAAAGATGAACAAAATATTGGGACGTTCTGGTTCAGATGTCGGATTACAGGCCGTAAGAGCGCATGTAGCCATAACAACCCATAGCGTCCAAAACGCGCTTTTTTGCGATGAATATCGCTTGGATGAATGCACATGCGTGAAACCGGCTTGTGGTAATGCGTCGAAAGTACTCATGGGTTGCGCGAAAAGTAGTTTAAATAAGGGAGCTCCTTAACCGATACTACCCGTGGACTTCCAGCCAGAGCAGCAGAACGTAAGTTACATAACAGGTTGAAGTTCATTTTAGATAAAATCGTAGTATGAATTCAAATTGAACTGGTAATAAAATTCGGCGTGCCCTTTTGTTGGAATGATGTATAGGGTACGGCGACAAAAAGCCGATTCAACTCAAGATTCTCTAAAGTTCGCTTCTTAAGCGTCTGCAAGCATAGAGACTCTATCCCAGTCCCCCACTTGTGCTCCATAGTAAGAAAAAGGATTCGTCTGCTTTCTAGCTATTAACCAAATCAAGCAGAACTAACATGATCAGTACAGCGAAGCACGATCTTCGGGCTTCTGAGGTGGCATACGTGCATACTTCCGGCCCGCAAGACGCAATTCCATCCAAATCACTGCATCAAACTTTTCGGCAAATTCAGCGCCTGGCTTTGTGCCTCGTAATGTCTGGTTTGCTGGTAGGTTGTGATCTCTTTAGCAAAGGTGACGACAGCGATCCGAGCCTTGACGAACTTCTGGAAGAAACACTTGCCGCCGCCGCGCCTGCACAGGGCATGGATGCTTTTGTTTTGCCAGATAGCGATGATTTTGCCTCTATTCCTCAGGATCCCAACAACCCTGTAACAGCCAAGAAAGTTGAGCTGGGTCAGTTGTTGTACCACGAAACTGGTCTCCTGACCAACCCAACGCGTCCTGAAGGACTCTATTCCGCTTCTTGCGCTTCTTGCCACCACGCTGCTGCCGGCTTCCAGGCTGGTATCATTCAGGGTGTTGGTGAAGGTGGTCGCGGATTTGGCACCGACGGTTCACAGCGTGTGAACGATCCAAACTACGCGCTCGAAGAGCTCGACGTACAGCCAATCCGTACGCCTACTGCAATGAACGGCGCTTATCAGATTGTTAACCTCTGGAACGGACAGTTCGGTGCCACAGGCCCGAACGCCGGCACCGAAGACCGCTGGACACCAGGCACGCCAATCGCAACCAACGAACTTGGTTACGAAGGCCTCGAAACACAGGCTATCGGTGGTCTGGCAGTACACCGCATGGGGCTTATCGATAGCTCACTGGCAGTAACGCATCCTACGTACACTACGTTGTTTGCGGAAGCTTTCCCAGGGCAGCCAATTGATCGGGAGCACACCGGTCTTGCTATCGCTGCTTTCGAGCGTACGATGCTTTCTAACCAGGCGCCATTCCAGCTCTGGCTACGTGGCAACAAAAACGCAATGACCGATGCTGAGAAGCGTGGTGCCATGCTGTTTGCTGACAAAGCGGGTTGTGTTGATTGCCACAACGGTCCTGCATTGAGCTCTATGACCTTCTACGCGCTCGGTATGAATAACCTGGACGGTCCTGGTGTTTATGGTGACTTCTCTCAGGCAGAAGCTAACCTGGGTCGCGCAAGCTTCACAGGAAGAGCCGAAGATGAGTACAAGTTCAAAACGCCTCAGCTCTACAACCTCGTTGACTCTCCATTCTACGGCCACGGTGGTAACTTCCGCTCTGTACGTGAAATCGTTGAGTACAAAAACGCTGGTGTACCACAGAACGCTGAAGTACCAGCTGGGCAGTTGGCTCCTCAGTTCCAGCCACTCGGCCTGACGCAGGACGAAATCTCTGATCTCGTTGCCTTCATCGAAGGTGGTCTCTACGATCCGAACCTCAGCCGTTACGTACCTGCATCTATTCCTTCAGGCAATTGCCTCGTTGTGAATGACACGCAGTCTCAGGCTGATCTGGGTTGCTAAGCCAACCAGATTGATCTTGCAAAAAGGGCAGCAGTGAAAACTGCTGCCCTTTTTTGTTTTCTATTGACGAATGCTGATTTTCGTTTGATGCGGATGAATGGGGAGCGTGCTACTGATTGCCAACTGGCTCATGTCATTCCAGTGTATACCCAATCGTTCTCTGGATATCGGATCAAGTCCGGCATGACGTGGAGGGAAAAAACGGGCACGGTGTCCCTTTTGAAGGGATGATGTTAATTATGATATAAAGACAGAATCAAGTTGTGTCTGACGAGATGAGTATTGAGCGATAAGTCTTGGGAGTGAATAAATTGACATTCGGCACTCGAAAATCGACATTCTTCAAATCGACATTCTTCATCAATCGACATTCCTCATCAATCGGCATTCCTAATCAACCTGTGCCTTGATCCAATCGCTCACCATAGCCAATGCTGAGGGGGCAAACGTTTCTTCTATCTGTCCATATTCAGCCACGCCTCCTGTTTTCGCCGATTGGAAAAGATGATTGAGGCCCGGCAGTATTTCCGCTTCATAATGCGGATTATTGCCCGCTTTGAGTGCTTTGCGAATGGCCTCTGTGTTCTCGCGAGCCGGCACCTGCAGGTCCTTGTCTCCAATAATAGAGAGGACCGGTACTTGCACCTTAGACAGCATTGGCGCCGGGTCATATGACAAGAAATACTGCATCCAGGGACTGGAAAGTTCTGCAACAATGCGTGCTTCCGCAGCTTCATTTCCCATCCCCAACGCGCCGGCTGTTGTAGGGCCTAATTCCTCCTTGATGGCTTTAACTTCAGTTTGTAACGTTTCCTTGAGCGCTTCCGGCGAAGCTGACAGCGCTACACTATAGAGACGGGTATTGGTCTGCACAAGCTGGTCAACCAATGTATCTGGCAGGCCGGCAGCTTTTGCGAGCAGACCACTTTGCAGCTCCAATATTTCAGCACCAGACAGGCCCGGGCCCGCTAGCATTACAATAAACGCTACGTTATCGGGTTTTACGGCCAGCATGGGGGCAATGAGACCACCTTCGCTGTGGCCGGCGAGGCCAATTTTTGCCGCATTAATTTCATCTCTGCCTTTTAAATAATCGACAGCAGCCTGTGCATCATTTGCCAGGTCTTCTGACGTTGCAGCAGCAAAATTGCCTGTTGATTTTGCAGTTCCTCTGTCGTCGTACCGCAGTACGGCAATACCCTGTCGCGTCAGGTGATCAGCGAGCACGAGGAAGGGCTTGTGTCCCATAATGGTTTCATCGCGGTCCTGGGGCCCTGAACCAGATATGAGAATTACGGCAGGATGCGGACCGGGTGTAGATGGGAGAGTCAGCGTCCCGGCGAGCCGGGCGTTGCCGGCTGGGTTGTCGAAATACACGGCTTCTTCCTCATAAGGGAAAGGGCGTTGGGGCTCCTGTGGGCGATTTGCTTTGGTTGGCTTGTCTGTCTTCTTCATGTCCAGCGCGAGCGACATACCCCCCTGACTCCAGGTCCCCGTCATCTGGTCGCCAGCCTCGTTGAGCTTACCTTTGTATTCACCACCAATGGCTGAGGCGCTAAGTGTTAGTGCGCTGCCGTCAAGGCTGGCAGAGGCAACAGGGATACCTGTCGCACCCTGATCCGGGCTATCCATGGTGGCCTTCAGTTCATCGCCTTCCGCTGACAAGTTGAATACAAGACGCAACGCGCCGTTCGGTAACGATAGTTTCCCTTCCCAGGCACCTGCGATGCCGGCCGGCGTGTGTTGTGCGTGGGCTGACATCTGCGCGAAAAAAGTCATCGATGTAAAAAGGAGCAAGATGCACAAGGGGAGCCGGGGCCTAATCCAATAGCTGTCTTTCATAAAAGCTTGGGTTTTTAGATAATTAGGGAATTGTCTAAATAAACGGTGTGGCTTGCAGAAAGTTACGCGTTGATTATATTTCGGTCGAAGATTTTCGGTGCCGCATTACGTTCGCGGAATGGTACCACCCGTCTATAGACCCCTTTCAGCCATGAAAAAAACAACCACCAACCGTAGAACTTTTGTGAAGCAAGCATCGGCTGTGGCCGGCGCGGCTTTCCTCGCACCGGGCTACAGCGTCAACATTATCAGCAAAAAAGCCGCCGATGGTGAGATTGTAGGGCACGGTGATTTTAAGTACAAAGTGCACAAGTATTGGGGCAGTCTTGATGCCGGCCAGACCCCGGTGAAGAATTGCCACGAGATGGTCATGGATTCGCAGAAGCGACTCATCATGATCACCGATGAGACAAAAAACAACATCATCATTTATGATAAGTCCGGAAAATTGGTAAACAGCTGGGGCGATTCGTTTCCATCTGGTCACGGCCTTACCCTTTGGGACGCTGGTGGGGAAGAGTTTTTGTTTATCACGGACAACGGTGGCACCGTTGTGAAAACCACGCTTGATGGGCAGGAAGTAATGCGGATGCCTACGCCACACGAAATCGGCGTTTATACTGAAGAGCAGCGCTATGTCCCTACAGAAACGGCAATTGGTCCGAACGGCGACATTTACGTTGCTGATGGGTACGGTTCGCAATTTATATTGCAGTACGACATGGACGGTAATTTCATTCGGAAGTTCGGCGGCCGCGGGGATGGAGAAGATCAGTTCCAGACGGCGCACGGGGTTTGTATCGATGCGCGTGGGGGAGGCGAGCCAACGCTGCTGTGTACATCGCGTGCGCACAACGCCTTCAAGCGATTTACTCTCGACGGCACCTATTTGTCGACAATTTTCCTTCCAGGGGCTTTTGTTTGCCGGCCCGTGATTGATGATGACATGCTCTATGCCGGCGTTTGCTGGTCACGGCTGAAATACCTGAACCGCACAGACCGGTCGGGTTTTGTGACCATCCTCGACAAAGAAGATCGGGTTGTTTCTAATCCTGGTGGTACCGCGCCCCGGTATGTGCAGGGGCAATTACAACTCATGGTGCAAGACCTGCCCATTTTCTTCCATTGCCACGATGTTTGTATTGATGACGACAAAAATATCTACGTCTGCCAGTGGAATGCGGAGAAGACATACCCTGTCAAGTTAGAGCGGATCTAGGGGCAAACACATAAATCCTTTGGATTGATGTGTTTGGGGTTGAAAGTTGCAGGTTACAGGTTGAAGGTTTTTTGCCTTCATAGGACTTTTGAGGAACCCCTATACTCGTCTGCACTTTCTGTCGAACTGACAAAACCAATTACAAAGAGGCGCTACCTGCATGGGGCGCCTCTTTTGCTTTGGCTACTGTACCCTCATTTGGTAAACTGAATTTTTGTAAACTGAGGCAGCTAAGCATCACTAACCGGACCATGAGCATGCATACAACTTCCGCCTCTCACATATACGAAGTCCGTAATTACCACATTGCGGCAGAGCAACTGGATAATTATAAAACCTGGATTACGAACCACGGATTGCCGCACATCCGGCAACACATGCATGTGGTTGGATTTTGGCTCAAGGGTGAGGGAGATGCTGAGGTCTCAGGTGCTCCGCTTGACGATATGGGCGCAGCCAATGTTACTTGGGTGATCCGATGGAATTCCAGGGAGCACGCTGCGCAGACCAAAGAAGCTGTGTTTGGGTCTGCTGCCTGGCAAGACATCTTCTCTCGATTTCCTGGCGGTGGAGAGGCCTATCAGCGCGTGGAGGTGAAATACTTTGATGGGATATAGGGCAAACACATCAATTCTTTGGATTGATGTGTTTAATACTTCGGACAATTATTGACGCAGTTTGAAAAAAGGTGTGCTAACAAAGAGATTGGTAGTGACCAAACCGCCAACTCAAGCTAGCACACCGATGACTGACGTCAATGACATTCTAGCAAAAATGGACGGCCTCCGCAAAAGCCGTCGCGATTTTATGAGCGCGCTATTGACTACCACACTGGCCCTGCCTGGCAAGATGAACTTCCGCAATCTGGGCCGTTTCGGTTCTTATTCGGAAAAGAGCTATGCCCGACACTTTGCGCGTGCATTCGATTTTCTCCAGCTCAACCAGATGCTGTTGCAAGATCGACTCGGCGATGAGGTTATCGCTGCCCTCGATACCAGTTTCATCCCCAAAAGCGGAAAAAAGACTTTCGGCCTGGATCGCTTTTTCGATACGAGAGTTCGCAGGGCGCGTCCGGGTCTGGAGGTGTCGGTGCTTGCACTGGTCGACGTTACAACCCGCAACGCTTATACGCTTTCGGCACGTCAGACACCCGCGTTTGCGAAGACGAAAACTGCGCCACCCAAAAGCGCGCGACGTTTGACGCATTACATCAAGCAACTTGAGCATATACCCTCAAACATACGCTATTTGGCTGCTGACGGCGCTTATGCGCGCAAGGAGTTTATTGAAGCCGTTCGATTAAAAGAGCGGCATCTGGTCACACGCCTCAGATGCGACGCCAACCTGCGTTACCTTTTTCAGGGCCCCTGGCCCCATCGCAAGGGACGCAGGAAACGCTACGATGGCAAAGTCAATCTCAAGGATGTCAGCCGCATGGACTTTGTCGGCGTAATCGACGAAAACATTGAACTCTACACGGCGCTGGTCAACAGCCCACATATGAAGCAAGACTTTCGTATTGCCTATGTACGTAATCGGCATAAGCCTGAGCAGTACGTAGTTCTAGCTTCAACCGACCTTGAGCTCGATGCAGCTACGATCGTCAAGTACTACAGCTTGCGTTTTCAGATCGAAATGATCTTTCGCGATGCGAAGCAGCACACCGGACTGTGCGATTGCCAGGCACGGAGCCAGGACAAACTCGATTTCCATTTCAATGCGGCATTTACGGCACTCAATGTGGCCAGGTTGAACTGGTATGAGAAAGAACGTAACACCTTTTCAATGGCCTCCATTAAACAGATCTCGTTCAACGAACTGTTCATGGATCAGATTTTCTTGCAACTCGGACTCGAATCTGAGTTGTTAAAATTACATCCTGCCTTTGAACGACTTCGATCCTTTGGGGCTATTGCCGCTTAAAGTGTCCGAAGTATTAGTGTTTGGAGTTGAAGGTTACACGTTGCAGGTTGAAGGTTGTTATTCTGGGGCGTTCATCTAGACTAGATGTACTGTAGCACGATCTGTAAATCTATTCGTTGGCGGTCAGTAGTTGGATAAGTTCAAATTGACGGGAGAACGTACGGGCTGTGCATTTTGATAAAGCCATAGCATCGAGTCAGGCCGGCCTATTTCTCGAAATTCGGGAATTCCTGCTGGGATTTGATGGGGTACGTGAGCGGCGGAAAGCCCATGTGACCAGCTATGTAAACAAACACGGTGGATTGTGCCATCTGCATCCCACCAAAGCTGGTGTGGATGTAGGTTTTTTCAAAGGAGTTCGTTTGGAAGATGCCTATGGCCGGCTTTGGGGGCCAGGTAAATCGAAACGCTGGCTTTCGCTCGAAAGCCTGGACGAAGGGCTGTTGCTGTACTACATCGTCCAGGCTATCGAGGTCAATAAGCGGACTCGGTGAGCCGGCCTATTTAATGAGCACAACCTGTCCTGTTGCACGGTGGTTGCCCGAAGGCGTCTCAACGATTAGCCGATACATGTAGGCGCCGGCTGCGAGGTTGGGTGCATCTACGCGGAAGGTACGCTGTGGACCAGCCGGTACGGGTGCACTTGGGCTGGCATACACGCGTTTGCCCAGCATGTCAAACAATTCAACACGGGTTACAGCATCTTCAGGCGTATCAAATGAAACGGTGAAGGACGACTGAAACGGGTTAGGATAAGCCTGGCGCAGCGTAAACAGTTCGGGTAGTGTGGCTTCATCCGCGTACTTGCTAACCAGCAAACGATCCAGGTTCGGTGTGTCTATGGTCGTAGAGGTACCGTGCTGGAGTTCGCCAACAACTTCCCAGTCATCGCCATTGTTAACCGAGAGTACAACCCCGCTGACGCGTTCGTCGCCAGACAACGTAATGGTTAAAGGAGCTTCCATTGACTGGATTTTGGCAACTGCCGCATCTGCGTCCATCAGGCTTGTGCTATTCAGGAAGCGTACATCGACGTGGTTGTTTGGCGGCGTTGGTGGCAGTCTGAACTGGCCTTCTGTAGCTTCACTGGCCGCGATGTACAAGGTGCGTGCATACCCGCGGGCATCTTCAATCGTCAAGGTAGCTGCTTCTTCAACAACCTGCGCGCTGGCGATTCTGCCTGAACGCGCTTTCGCTTTGCCGGCGCCACAGTTAAACGTGATCGAACCGCTGCCTGACGCTTCGGCCCAGTAGCCCTGGCCCGGCTGGAGAACATCAACCAGGCTGTACCCATTTTGGTCGCTATATCCATACACGTCTGGATTGATAAGCAGGCTTGTCGCACCCGTGGCATCTGATAGTGCAGATGCGCAAGTTGCGCCGCCGATGATATTCCAGCCCGATTGGAGTGATACTGTCGTAGCGGTGCTGGAGGTGCCGGCATGTGACTGCAGATTGTTGCCTGCTGTCTTCAACCAGTATCCTGTGCCCATACTCATGCTAGACTGCTCAACATAGCTGTTGCCTACAAAAGCAAACGGTAGCTGAACGAGATCGACGTCGTCATATATACTCGCCGGCGTGTTATTGGCAGGTACAGTTGGCAAACTGACGAGATTCCACCCGTCAAACAACGGTTGCTGTACCGTTTGGTCAATCTGAAATACCTCGATGGCTGAGACTTTGGGCTGATCGACGGATGCGCTAAACTCGATGTCGAGCACACCATCCAGAACTTCCATCGTGAATGATTTGACAGCAGCTGTCACGGGGCCTACATCTGCTGCAATGTCGTAGTCTTCCAATTCAACAGGCCCTCCTTCGAGATTTACGTCAAAGACGCGCCGGCCAATAAAGTCGATGGAGCCGCCGGGGGCACCAAAGAACGTTTCGGCAAAATGCAGGCGTGCAATGTAGTAGCCGGCAGCCGGGACAGGGATGCGGTAGGCGAAGCTTCCCAGGTTGGTGAGCGCGCTGCGTTCACTTTTATAGGGCTCCTGATCCAGGGTGCCATCAATCAGCGTTACGTCAGGATTAGAGAAAGTTTTGCCTGACTCGAAGTATTCATCAGCATCCCATGGCGCAAAGATGCCCGGTGAAATATCTGTGGTGCTTCCGGTGTTTATGCGCGCGATGCGGGTGCCGGAGCCTGTCGCAGAAAAACTGAGGCCGACGCTGTTCTCCGCACCGTCTGAGAAATAAGGAAAGCTCCCAGAGCCTGTCACATCGCCTGATTCCAATAGCGTGATATACATATCAACAGATGCGGAAGCACCAGGCGCAAGCTGGGTGACGCCGCTTTCCGGGCGGAGCACCACATCTACAGCAGCACCGTTGTAGTTCAGGTTAAGTGCAGAAGCCACGAGTTCGGCGCCTGACAGGGAGAAGGTTGCTGTCCCCGATCCAGTATTGGTGAGCGTCAGCGTTTGGGCGTGTGTCTGGCCGGCAGCAACCTGGCCGAGGTCTATCGATGGTGGTGAGAAGGCCAGCAGCGCTTCGCCATCTCCCGAAACAGTTACCTGGACAGTTAGTGTGGCGTTGTCGTAGCCACTGGCTGTTGCTGTGAACATGTGCGTGTACACACCTGGGGCAAGGCCGGCTGTATTGATTGTGATGTCAATTTCATCACCGGCGATACCTGCTGTACCTGAATTCTTGGAAACGTTGCTGATCCACGATGGCAGGCCGGCAAGACTGATGTTGTAATCCGCTTCATCTGTCAACGTCCATAACAAGGGCTCGATCGTTTCCGTTTCGCCGGGTGCCATTGTTGTTGTATGCAGCGCCGGAGAGAACTGCATCGTGGTGCTGGGAGAACGATCAAAATCGCGTTTGCGTGCTGCTGTTGTTGGGAACAGCACTGAGACGTTACCGCCGTGTGAGACATACATTTGGTCGCCAACTACCTTTGCAGAAGGTGCCAGCAGGCAATCCGGCATCGTGAACAGCTCAGACCACTGGTTTGTAACCGGGTCGTATTGCGTGATGGTATCTACGCAGTTTTGCGTTCCTGTACGTCCCCCCACAATCACGATTTTTCCGTCGACAGCAATGGTGCCTGGCTCGAAGTGCGAGCGGATGTAAGGCAGGTCTGCTTTCCTGGTCCAGGTATCCGTTTGCGGATCGTATTCGTGGACGAGGTTCGTGTCTACTGGGTCGATATCGTGGTTGAACTGTCCGCCGATGGTGTAGATTTTACCACCAAGAGCTACGCCGCTGAAGTGGTTGCGTGGGTCGGGCATAGGTGCTGCCGTCGTCCACGTTTGCGGGCCACCGGGCTCATCCAGGTCGAGTACAAAGTGATCACCCACTGAGTCGTTTCTGTTTTCGAGACCACTGATGTAGTGAAGTTTACGTCCGAGACGCACCAGTAAACCGCCGGCACGCGGGGCGGGCAGGCTTGGACCATCAGAAAATGTGTTTGTAGCTGGATCGTAAATCCATACGATGTCGACAGTCTGAATGAAGCCAATTAACGCGAAGCCGCCGGCAATCCATACTTTACCGTCTGCCTCAGCAGAGCCCACGTGGGTGTTCGGCACAGGTAGGGGGGCGAAAGCTGCCCAGGAATTATTGGTAATATCATACACTTCGTTTTGGTCGGTTGGGACGATCGCCTGCGTTTGAAAACCGCCAAACACGTAAATTTTACCGTTGATTACGGCACTATGGCCCTCCACGCGTGGCTCGAGCGCATCTTGAAGCGAAGTCCAGTCCATGCCTTGCGTACGCGGTGCAAAGAAAGGCGCATTCGGATTATGGGCGCCTTCAAGGACTTCTTGTACAGCTTGCGCATGAACAGAGGACGAGAGGACTGGAGCACTAAGAAAGAGAAGCAGAAGGATAGAAGGTATCTGCTTGTATATTGACTTGATGGGCATTGCTAAAATCGATAAGCAGTGAATAATGGATGAGAAAATATACGGTGGTAGGGGAGGCGCCCCTTTTATCCTATGGATACAGCGAGCACCTGATTTGACGCATCGTTGGAGCTACGAAAGCGCGTGTCGGTGTAGGGTACAGCCTATTTTTACGGTAGGGTGAGTTTGGCGCGCAGATGCTCGTGGATGTAAGCTTTGAGTAAAACGCTGTGCAAATGTCTTTCCTTAATTGGTTTGATGAGGAAATCGGTTACAGCCGGCAGTTGTGCGCGGTGGTTGAAGGCGCTAGCCAGGAAAATCTTGCAATCAGGACATTCGCGTCTGAGGCTGTCAAGTGCGTCTTCTAAATCGACGCCGCCGGCCTGATCGATCAAAACCAGGTCATTGTCATGATGCGAACGAAGATACATGTGGGCTTCGCTCCAGGTCGCGAAATCAGCGACCTCTATTTGCCAGTTACGTAGCAGGGATGCGGTGATACTACGTAGCGTTGTATTCCGGAAAACAAGGACTGCCTTTTTGCCTGCCAGCAACGGCGAAACGGTAAATTGCTGGTTTGGGTGCTGATTGGAAAGTGGTGCACGTACGTTAAAATGGAAGGTACTGCCAATCCCTACTTCGCTTTCTACCCAAACCTTGCCGCCCATTAATTCGATAAGACGCGCACAGATGGTTAGGCCAAGGCCAGTACCGCCGTATTTACGCGTTGTGGAAGAATCTGCTTGTGAGAATGCGTTGAATAGGCTGTCGATCTTGTCTTGTGGAATGCCAATACCGGTATCGCTGACTGCAATATGCAGTATAATTTCGTCCGATTCGGCTACGTGTCCCGCAGAAGCGGAGAGTACAATTTCACCTGTCGTTGTGAATTTGACTGCATTGCCGAGCAGATTGACAAGGATTTGTCGTAGTCGTGTTTCATCGCCTATGATGTAGGCGGGAACATCATTCTGAATAGAGCTGATGAGTTCAATGCCCTTTTTCTGCGCGCTCACGCTCAACACTTCCAGTGCGCCTTCCAATACATCGCGCGTATTGAAGGCCTGTGTATCCAGTTCGAGTTTGCCGGCTTCGATTTTAGAGAAGTCCAGGATGTCGTTTATCACCGTGAGGAGCGCATCACCTGAATGATGGATGACCTCAACCATTTCTCTGTGCTGTTGCTCAAGATCTTCTTCGAGCAACAAGCTGGTCATACCGATCACACCATTCATGGGGGTGCGGATTTCATGGCTCATGGTAGCCAGAAACTCGCTTTTTGCGCGGGTGGCTTGTTCAGCCGCGTCTTTGGCTAATTCCAGCTTTTCAACGGTTTCAGACAGTGCCTGGGTACGCTGTTCTACGAGATTGGATAACCTTTCCTCGATGCCTTTCTGTACGAGTAACTTGTAATCGAAGAAAATAGAGGCTAGCGTGCCGGCAAGCAGGAAAAGGGTTGTAATGGCAATGCCGATGGCGAGCCATAAATTTTGTCCGTTATCGATGTGGGCGTGGTACGTGTACCCGGGGTCGGGCGTGTATACCGCGGCTGCCATGCCTGTATAATGCATGCCGGCAATGGCGAGTCCCATAACCATGGCCGCCCCCATTTTTCTTCCAAAATAGTCCTGCTCCAGATTGGAAAGCTGGAAGGCGAGCCAAAGCGCTGCA
This sequence comes from Rhodothermales bacterium, assembly GCA_965263205.1. Lineage (GTDB taxonomy): Bacteria > Bacteroidota > Rhodothermia > Rhodothermales > JAHQVL01 > JBCCIM01. The sequence continues at coordinate 357,916 of CBDHHF010000013.1, read as the reverse complement.
ATGGCCGCCCCAATGGCCAGCAGTATCGATAGAATAAACGTACCTGTATCGTAAGAGATGGTGGCGTGCATTTCCATTGCCATCATGCCCGTATAATGCATGCCGGCGATGCCCAGTCCCATGATCATTCCACTCAGGACCAGTCTCTTGTGTTCTACCGAATCGCGTGAAGCAACATGCAAGGCAAATGCTGAGGCGCCAATGCCGACCAGCAGGGAGAGGATGGTGATGGGGATGTTGTAGCTAAAGGGCATTTCCAGATGGAATGCAAGCATCCCAACAAAATGCATCGACCAGATGCCAATGCCCATCGCTATGGCTCCTACACCCAGCCACACATAGCGTGACCGGCCTGTGCTGCGCGCAACACGGCGAACGAGGCTCAGTGCCGTGAATGAGGCAACCGTAGCCACGAGATAGGACAAACAAACCAACAACGGGTTGTAGGTCCCTGTTAGTACGTTGGAAACTTGATCCATAATAAAGCAATGTTGGCGTGGGGAAAAACATCGCCAATCATGACAGGTATCGGATCGAAGTGCGGCGGGTTAAGTTGCCCGCTTAAAGCAATTTGAGTTGCTTGAGGTCGCTTTCTAGTTGCGCCGGACCCGTAAAATGGAGCGCGGTGATGCCCATCTTACGTGCTGTTTCTATATTCGGCAAACTGTCATCGATAAACACCAACCGCTCAGGCACGAGGTTGTAGCGGTCGAGCATTACCTGATAGAATGCGGGGTCGGGTTTGATCAGTTTTTCTTCACCTGACACAACGATGCCCAGAAACCAGTTGAGGAATTCAAAATCTGGGCGCACCAACGGAAAGGTCTCTGCCGACCAGTTGGTGAGTGCATAGAGCGGCATCCCTTTATCTTTGAGTTGCTGCATGAGTGCCACAGTGCCTTCGATTGGACCGTTGATCATCTCGATCCAGCGGGTATGAAATGCCTCGATTAGTGCGCTATGCTCGGGCCATTGGGTGCTCAACATGGCCACACCCTCAGCAAATGGCCGGCCGGCATCCTGCTGTGCATTCCATTCACCTGTACATACGGTAGCAAGAAAGTGCTCCATTTCTGCTTCATCGTCCATGAGTTTGCGGTACAGATGCCGCGGATTCCAATCAATGAGCACGCCGCCGAGGTCAAAAATTACCGTATCGATCATGTAGAAAAAAGCTTGAGATTAGTGGATGCGCCGGTGTAACGTCGGTTGGCGCAATTTTGATGCGGCCTGCGGGGATGATTGTGGATTTCGGATTTTTGATTGGTGATCTGCACCATTCCTGTTGTGCTGAGCCATGCGAAGGATCTCTGCTAGGCTGGCAAATTCCTTGAATATCGAAAATCGAGTCAGGGGTGTTCAGAAAAATAGTAGCTACCAAAGATGCATTCGTTTTCAGCAAATCAGCGCGCGGACGTCCACCAAATGCGTGGCGATGTGTGGTGGGTGCTTTTATCGAAGCGTTTTCCTGAATAAAATTCAGGAGGAATTGCGCGAAAGGCGATAAAAGCGTGCGTTTTATTTGGTGGTGCCCTTTTCTTTGGTTCGTTTCTTTTGGGCAAGCAAAAGAAATGAACGTACGCAACCTATACCAGGGAGCAGTTCCTTGCTACACAAGATGCGTAGCTCTTTCTGGAATGGCTATGAGCGCCAACATTAGTTAGAGATTTTTTCTGAACACCCCTGATATCGAGCAAGGAACTCCGAATATCGAGGGAAACTTCACTCACTCCTCACTCCAGCAGAGACCGTGCGCAGCGGAAGCCCAGGGCCGTGGATGGAATATCTGCGAGGGTACCTGAGCGCCAGTAGGTTTGGGTGTGGATTGGAGGGGATTTGAAGCTGCCGCCACGTATGATGCGGATGGCGCCTTTGCTCAGGTCCTTGTAGACGGGTTTTTCGCCGGCTTTGGGGTAGAACTCGTAGTAGTCGCCGATCCATTCATAGACATTGCCGCTCATGTCATGCAGGCCAAGTCCGTTGGGGGCTTTGGAGCCAACCTGAAAAGAGTACAACACGCTGTTATCAATATGCCGGGCATAGTCGTCAATAGCATCCAGACTATCGGTGCCGGCGAATCGTATGGCTTTGCCAGCGTCACGTGCCGCGTATTCCCATTCTACTTCGGTTGGTAGTCGGAAGCCATAAAATGCGCAGAAGTCATACGCATCTTGCCAGGTAACATTTACCACCGCACGGTTGCCTCGGCCGTACCCGTTGTCGTCGGGAAGGGGCCGGCCTGTTTGGACTGCAAACGTGTCATATGCCGCGTATGTAATTTCATGTTTTGCCATTTCAAAGGGCGCCATAATTACGCGATGTACCGGGATAGCATCGGTATTCTCTTCTTCAAAAACGTCTCCCATCATAAAAGCTCCTGCCGGAATATGGACCGTCTCAAAAGGCTGCGTGTCACCGGCTTTCCTAAACAGGAAACAGGCAGAGGTGTTGAGCGAAATCACTACCAGTAGAACAACGAGGACGTAGGGTGAGCGGAGTATGGGCATGGTGGCGCTGTATGTAATGGGTTGCTTAAATCTTTAAGAAATAAAGTTTTATGTCGATAGTCCGATTGGTTGCAACGTCTATCCTGGCAACGATAACCGATTACTTTAGGTAGCCGCTTATTTGTAGCCAATGTCGGGAGAGAGCGGCATGCGGCTACGCATGAAGGATCCGTTGCCTCGTGCAATTTGCCGGCCGCTATCGTCTTCAATGACTGCTTCTGCCAGGAAAAGTCGCCGCGACTGGTGCACTAATTTTCCAGTGGCCCGCATATAGCCTGTGCTGATTGGCCGCGTCAGGTACGTTGTAAAGGAAACCGTGAGTACAAAAGCATCTTCGACCACCGAGTTCACGGCGAAAAATGCGGCATCGTCCATCGCCTTGAAATACACAGCGCCATGCACCGCGGATGCTGCATGAAAGTACGCCGGCTTCACTTCGTACAGAATTTCTGCTTCCCCTTTTTTGACCACGATTTCAGGCGAAAAATGGTCGTTGAAAGGAGCGGAGAGGTACATGTTTTCGAGCTTCCGATAGTGCGCATCCATGAGGTCCAATTGTCAGTTATCGAGTGATGAGTGCCAGTTTTTGTGTGCAAAATACCTACGCAAAAGCGCATTGGGTAATCCATTTCGATACGGCAAATTGCGCCATTTAAGCAGGTGCTTTGGGCGTTATCTGAACAGCATTCTATATAAGGTAAAGCTATCATTGGAAGCTATTGCACTCCCCCATCTTCAGCGTGTTTTCCCCACCCCCGTGTTTTTCCTGTGTGTTGCCATGGCACGAACTCGCATCATGCCTCAACCTTGTTCTCGCAGCCGTATGTTTTTAAATCGATACAACCTGGATAAACCGCTTCGAGCGTTATCCCTTCTCCTTTTCCTCCCTTTCTTAGTGCCTGCCGCTTTTGCACAGGAAGGCAATGACCATCATGCCCAGAGCGATGCTTACTGGGCACAGCAAGCGCAAGGGTATCCTGCTTTTCAGATCGACCCATCGCAATTGCGTGTTGCTGCAGCCAACGAGCTGAATACCCTTGGTGAATGGGGGCCGGTTTTAGATTGGCCGCATATTCCCGTATCTGCTGCACATTTACCCGACGGTCGGATTCTGACATGGGCATCCAACGAAGAAGATGGTTTTCCCGGTGGACAGCCTGAATTTACCTATGCTGCGGCGTGGGATCCGGTTACTGAAGAATTTAAGCTGGTACCGCACAATTCACACGATATGTTCTGTGCGCACCACGCGATGCTCGAAGATGGCCGGCTGCTCGTTATGGGGGGTAGAAATACGGTGAACCTGACGAGTATCTACGATCCAACAACCGATACCTGGATCGAGCAGGAGCCCATGGCCAATGGCCGCTGGTATCCAACCGCGGTGGGCATGCCAAACGGAGAAGTTATGATCGCGATCGGTAGTGGTGGCGGGAGTTTCCCCGAGGTATGGAATGACAACGATGGCTGGCGCACGCTGACAGGCGTGAACCTGAGCGCACCCATCCTCAACTACACGGGCTACTATGAAAACAACTGGTGGCCGCTGCTGCACGTTGCACCTGATGGCGATGTTTTCCACTCGGGTCCAACGCCGGATATGCACAAAATCAATGTTGCCGGCACCGGTTCCATCGTGAAGACCGGACCTCAGATTACCGATTGGTATCCAAAACATGGTGCAACCATCATGTATGAGGAGGGCAAAATCCTCACGGCTGGCGGTGCTATCGCAGGGGGCAACCTCGCGAGTACCAACCGGGCGATGTCCATCGACATCACAAGTGGGACGCCGATCGTTACAGAAATTGCTTCGATGCATCACGCACGTAAATTCCAAAACGGCGTAATGCTGCCTACGGGCGAAGTGTTGATCGTAGGTGGTAATACTTCAGGCACGAAGTTTAGCGACAATGGTACCGTTCTGGCTGCAGAAATGTGGGACCCGGAAACGGGTATTTGGACGGAGTTGTCGGACATGGCAATACCGCGTAATTATCACTCTGTAGCCCTGCTCATGAACGACGGCCGCGTCTTTGTTGGTGGCGGCGGACTTTGTGGTACCGGATGTGCTGCCAACCATCAGGATGCGCAGATTTATTCTCCACCGTACCTGTTCAACGCTGACGGGAGCCTGGCTACACGCCCTGTGATCAATAGCGCGCCCGTGAGTGTACGCAATGGCGCTACGGCAATGGTAAATGCCACAGCCGGCCTGACCAAGTTTAGCATGGTCAAAATGTCATCCACAACCCACGGTGTAAACAGCGATGTGCGCTTCCTTAGCATTCCGTTCACCGATATGGGTGCCGGCAACTACGATCTCGCGTTTCATAGTAACATGAACGTGTTGACGCCGGGGTACTGGATGCTGTTCGGTATTGACGCCAACGGCGTACCTTCAGAAGCGGCCGTGGTAAACATTTCAACGGAAGGCGTCCCGATGGTCACGAACCCGGGTACGCAAGTCACGCCGGAAGGCACGGTGATTTCACTGACCATCGAAGCCACAGATGATGGTGTGTTGACGTTTTCTGCAACCGGATTGCCTGATGGCCTTTCCATCAATAGCGGCACAGGCCTGATTTCTGGTACGCTCGCTGAAGGATCTTCTGGTTCTTACGATGTAGATGTTTCTGTTGCTGATGCATTTGGCAGCGTTGATATTTCGTTCACCTGGGTTGTGACTGGAGGTGCTACAGGGACCGTACTGCGTGAGTGGTGGTCGGGTATCGCCGGCAATGAAATCAGCCTGCTGACGAGTAATGCCAATTACCCGGATAATCCGACCGGCGTAGACTATCCTGCCTCATTTGAAGCGCCAACCAACTGGCTTGATGAGTATGGTACCCGGATGCGCGGCTACCTCTACCCACAAATCACTGGGGATTATACATTCTGGATTTCCACGGACGATAACGGCGAACTATGGCTCAGCACAGATGACAATCCTGCCAATGCTACGATGATTGCCAATGTGCCGGGCTGGTCCTCTAGCCAGGAGTGGTTCAAGTTTCCCGAACAGCAGTCTGCAACCATTTCACTGGTTGCCGGCGAGCGCTACTACATCGAAGCCCTTCAGAAAGAAGGAGGCGGCGGTGACAACCTCGCTGTTGCATGGCAGGTACCTGGTGGCACGCTTGCAGTCATCGATGGCGGCTACCTCTCGCCTTATAGCGGCGCACCAGAGATCGAAAATCCTGGTGAAGTAGTGACCATGCCAGGGGCAACAATCAACTTTGCAGTTGAAGCTACAGATCCTGAAACGGATGCGATTGGTTTCTCTGTAAGCAATCTGCCGGAAGGCCTGTCGATGGACGTGAGCGGTGTGATCACCGGTACATTGACGCAGGGGCCTGGCAGCTATACGGTAGAAGTTGCAGTTAGCGATGCCGTAAACACAACGACGGATTCGTTTACCTGGACGATTCTCGATCCTGCAACGTTGCATACCGGTGTTGCTTTTGAGTATTTCGAAGGCTCTTGGGATGCGTTACCCAATTTTGACGGGCTCGTAGCGCGCAAAATGGGCGTTGTAAATAATTTTGGCATTACGCCTCGCGACCAGGATGATTTCTTTGGCTTCCGACATCGCGGCTATATCAATATCGAAACAGCCGGCGACTACACCTTCTACACCACGTCTGATGATGGCAGTCAACTGTTTATCAATGGCACCATGGTTGTTGATAATGATGGATTGCATGGCGCGATCGAAGCATCCGGCGTAATCAACCTGGATGTAGGGTACCACGCCATCGAAGTTACAATTTTCGAGAAAGGTGGTGCACAGTCATTGACTACGCAGTATGCCGGCCCAGGCATTACCAAGCAAGCCATCCCAGATGACAAGCTTACGGTAAATGCGCTGTTGAACCAGGCACCAGAGATTGTTGATGTAAGCGATCAGAGTGGTGCAGAAGGGGAAGCAGCTTCATTGCAAGTAATGGCTACCGATGCGGACGGCGATGCCCTGACGTACAGCGCTACAGGCTTACCTGATGGCGTGACGATTGGCACCTCAACAGGTTTGTTGAGTGGCGGGTTTAAAGCAGGTTCTGCCGGTACAGCCAATGTAACGGTAAGTGTTACCGATGGCGAAGCGACAGTAAGCACCAGCTTCACCTGGAGCATCAACGCAGCCGCTGGCAGTTGGCTGGATTTCAACGACGACTCGGGCAGCATCTCGCTCTCCAGTGTCTCCAACGACGACGGTGATGAGAAAGACATCGCTGTGGGTGATCTGGACAAAGACGGCTACGACGACATCATCGTGGTGCGCAAAGAAGGCTTCATGGGCACCGGCGCCCGGGCCGATCTGCTGCTGATGAACGAAGCCGGCACACTTGTCGATCGCACCGCCGACTACGCGCCCGGCTTTGCCGCTGAGCCAACCATCGCCCGCGACGCAATCATCACCGACCTTGATGGCGACGGCTGGGACGATGTGCTCATTGCCAACACGTTCGGCGATCAGCCCTCGTTCTACCGCAACCTCGGCAGCTCGAACGGCACATGGCTCGGCCTCGCTGATGAATCAGCCGCCCGCCTGCCTGCGCTCGACATCGGCACGATTCAGTACTGCGCCGTAGCAGCAGGTGATGTCAACGGCGACGGCGCGCCGGACCTCTACTTCTCCAACTACGTCATGGATGGCACCACGGAGGATGTGCTGCTGATCAACGACGGCGCCGGTAACTTTGCCAACGAAGGCGATAGCCGCCTGGGCAACCTGATCAACGTCGCCTTCGGCACGCAGGCCAGCATCATCGATATGGACGGCGACGGCGATAACGACATCGTGAAGCTCTCTGCCAACCAGCCGGCTGATCCCTATCCCGATGACGGGATCTACGTGCTCTACAACGACGGCACAGGTAACTTCTCGAACTTCTCAACCGTCCCGTCAAACGATGCCTACATGTACATCATTGGCGACTTTGACGATAACGGCGAGCACGACTTCTACGTCGTTGACGACGCAGCAGACTACGTCAACCTATCTACCGGGGTGACAGCGAACACAAGCATCAGCTTCAACCAGAGCACCACGCCCTGGGCGCGCACCGCCGGCCACGGCGCCAACCTGCGCGCAGCCGACCTTGATCACGACGGCGACCTCGACATCGGGGTAGCGGATGTGGATACCTCCTTCCCGCCGTGTGAAGCAGAAGACCTCAGGGCCTTCCTGCTGCTTGAGAACGACGCCACGGGCACGTTCACCGATCCTTACGGGGCGGCCGACAAGCCGTGGTCTAACAACATGTTCGACTTCGCCTTTGTTGATGTAAACAATGACGGCAACCTGGATATCTTCTCAGCCGAGTGCAGCGGCTACGGGCTCTACACAAGCACACTCGATCCGGTTGAGCCGCCTGTGGAGCCGGTCACAATTGCCCTTGGCGATCTGAACCTGGGCATCGCAGCCCACGACGACCGCACAGGCACAGGCTATATCATGTACTCAGCCGAGAGCGTGCACAGCCGCTTCTCTGCCACGCCGCCAAGTAGCGGCAACGCAGACCACCTGATCGCCGTTGTGTTTGAAGGCGGGCAGTGGAAAGTGGATCGCAACAAGAAGACGCTTGTTGCCTTCACGCCGCAGGCTAGCGACGTGCTGGTGGCTGAGGTAGACTTTGGCGCTGATACGGTGAATCACCTCGAAGGCACCGAAACGGTGATCGAAGGCATGATGGCCGGCTACGAGAGCGGCGACCTTGTCGATGACACCCGAGATGTGGGGCGGATCGCCAAATGGCGGTGAGTTCGGCGTAGCAGGTACGGAGATCGTGGTGATGGGCGCCTCGGGCAACAGCTCACCCGTGCTGGCCGCGATTGGCAACCAGACGAGCACGGTCGATACGGCGGTGAGCCTCACCCTTAGCGCCAGCGATGGCGACGGGGATGCGGTGAGCTTCGCGGCGAGCGGCTTGCCTTCAGGGCTGAACCTGGATGGCGCCGAGATTAGCGGCACGCCAAGCAGCGCCGGCACCTACAACGTGAGCGTAACGGCCACAGATGGCAACGGCGGCAGCGATAGCGAAAGCTTCACCTGGACGATCAACGGCGGCACGCCGGGCGCAACGGTGACGCTGGCGCTCGGTGATGTGAACCTGGGCATTGCGGCCCATGACAGCCGCACCGGGCCGGGGTATATCATGTTCTCGGAGGAGAGCGTGCACACCCGCTTTGCAGCCAACCCGCCAAGTGGTGGCAACGCTGATCACCTGATTGCAGTTGTGTTTGAAGACGGGCAGTGGAAGGTGGACCGCAACAAGCGCATCCTTGTGGCCTTTACGCCCGAGGCAACTGACATCCTGGTAGCCGAGGTAGACTTTGGCGCAGACACGGTGACGCACCTGTTGGGTACAAACACGGTGATCGAAGGCATGGCGGCCGGCTATGTGAGCGGCGACCTGATTGTGACGCCCGAGATGTGGGGCGGCTCGCCCAATGGTGGTGAGTTTGGGGTAGAAGGGACGCTGATCGAGATTGCAGCAGAGGTGACCGGCGGCGAGCGCCGGCGTGATGAGCTGGTCGCTACGCAGGAAGTACCGGAAGACTTTGCGCTCACCTCGATCTACCCGAATCCGTTTACGCAGCAGACGTCGATTGCCTACGAGTTGGCCGATGACAGCCAGGTGTCGATTGAAGTATATGCGATCACAGGGCAGCGTGTGCGTGTGCTGATGGAAGACCATCAGATGCCCGCCGGCTACTGGCAGAGCGTGTGGGATGGCAGTGACGATGGCGGCCGGCCACTGGCAGCCGGGGTGTACATGGTCCGCTTCCAGGCCAACGACTACATGAAAGTCGGTAAAGTGGTGCTTGTGAAATAAGACGAGTCCCTATGACACTAAAAGGACCTGCGGGCATACTCGCAGGTCCTTTTTTATTAGATCAACGGTGTTCTGAACCACCATTGAACCCAAAGCTGTATAAATGAGTAGTTAACCCGTTAATTTTCCCGTTTTCAACCTCTTAAGTACAGTTACACAAGTTTTGTTAGGTTCTTCGTGAGCCACCTTAAAGTAAACGTAACGGCATAAGGCCCAAGAACCTTAAACTTGTAACCTGTAACTTTCAACAGCAATCCAACAGAATTGCTACGTTCGTACTTAGGGCTCCCACTCGTTTCGTTCGATGAATACAAGATTTTCGTTAAATACGCTTCTGCTCCTGCTTTTTACAACGTTTTTTACCATTGCGTCTGCCTGCGCACAGGTAGACGATTCAGAGGCGCGTAAAGACCGCATCAAGGCCAATCTGTATGTGCTTTTCCCACAGCTTGAAAACCACTCCGTAGAAATTGGAGACTTTGAAGAGCTTGGTGCACCGGGTGTTGAATTGGGTAACTTTGTGGTCGACGGCCAGCAACAGCAGCCCTTCATTATCACAGATGGTGATAGCAAACTCTTCCTGCTGGCCGGCGGACCTTTTGATGTAAGTAAATCTGAAGAAGAACTCGCTGAGCAAATTGCTGCCCGGAAAGAAGAAGAGCGACTGAAAGCAGTTGCCATTCACGAAGATTTGCAAACCTTTGTGGCTGATATGCCATTCCGCGGGACAGCCGACGCGCCCGTTACGATCGTCGAGTTCTCCGACTTCCAATGCCCATACTGCGCACGAGCAACGGACACCATGCACAAACTGATCGAAAAACACGCAGACAGTGTGCGCCTGGTGTACCTGCAGTTCCCGCTGGAAAGCATTCATCCCTGGGCACGTGGCGCTTCAATTGCGTCCCTCTGTGCTGCTAACCAGTCGTCAGATGCTTTCTGGACCTTGCATGACAAGTACTTTGAGGATCAGGCTGAGCTTAGCGTAGACAACATCGTTGAACGTAGCCAGGCGTATCTAGCAGATGCTGGCTTAAATATGAACCAGTGGAACGCCTGTGCAGCGGATCGCGAAAGCGAAGCATACCAGGCAGCTTCTTCACTGGTAGATGCTACGCTACAAATGGGCATCAAACACGGCGTGAATTCCACGCCTGTATTCTTTGTGAATGGCCAGTTGATCAGTGGCGCCCAGCCCCTCGAAACGTTCGAAGCCGCCATCCTCAACGCTGATAAATAGGTTGGGAAATAGGTTTAACGTTGAAAGTTCAAGGTTTAAGGTATGGGGCAAATACCTTTAACCTTGAACATTCAACCTTCAACCAACCCGAAACGCTACAAGCGTTTCGGGTTATTTTTTTGCACAGATTTGTAGAGCTTGCCCATTGCTTTGTCCTTTTTTCGGGCTTGCATGACTGCGGCTTCGTCCTTTCGTTGGTCAAGGTAAGCCAGTTCTCTTTTGAGCTTTTGGTAGCTTTCAAAGCGATCTGTAGCCAATTCGCCCTGCGTTAGGGCCTGTTGTACGGCGCAACCTGGTTCGGTCTGGTGGGCACAGTCTCTGAACTTGCAATGCTGGGCAAATGCGTCGATATCGGCGAATACGGCTTGCAGGTCTTCTGCCTCTCCCCACAGTTGCAACTCGCGCATGCCAGGTGTGTCCATTACGAGTCCACCGTCAGGCAGTAGTACAAGTTCACGGTGACTTGTTGTGTGCCGGCCGCGGCTGTCATCTTCTCGAACCGCCCCCGTTTTTAGGTGACTCCTACCGACGAGCCGATTGACAATCGATGATTTGCCCACGCCCGAAGAACCCAGAAAAGCGACCGTTTCACCCGGTTGAATGTAAGCCAGTAACTGATCGGTGCCATCATCTTCTGTAGCACTCATGGATAGCACGGGCACAGCGCCGGCAACCCGTTGTACCTCCGCGATGCACGCGGGTAGGTCGTCCCGGAGGTCTGCTTTGTTGAGGACGATGACAGGTTGAGCGCCGCTTCCTGCGGCCTGTACCAAATACCGTTCGATGCGGCGTACGTTGAAGTCATTATCGAGGCCATTTACGAGAAAGACCGTGTTGATATTGGCAGCAACAACCTGCCGGCGCGTTTTCTGGCCTACCTCTTTCCGCGCAAATTCGCTAAAACGAGGTAGCGTTGCATGGATGACCGCTTGCTCTGCGTCGAAGGCCTGTATAACTACCCAGTCACCTACAGCCGGCAGCGCGGCGTCTTCGTCGTGTAGTAACCGGCCCAGCAGCGTTGCTGTATATGCGCCTGTTTCATTCACCACCAGGTACCGCTGACGATCCTGTCTAAAAACGCGTGCAGGGGCAAAGAGCGCGGTGTCGTACGAAGAAAAGGCCCCCTCAAAAAATGGGGTCCACCCCAAGTCAAAATTAGTCATTGTCTCTAAATCATAAACGTGTAAAAACATACGGGCGCGCATGAATTGAACAGTCTGCGCGAGATGTTCTGCGGGGGAAAAGCAAGCATCCGGATCCATGCGCCGGATGGTTCACCACGTTTATGCAACAATCATAGGACAGATGAGAAAGGCCTGATGAAGGAATGCGAATGACTAAACATACCAAATTCTGAACAGCCAGCCAAATAAAGGCCAGGTAGCAAAATTAGCAGCGGTGTTTGCGTGCAATGAAAGAAAAGTACAGCAGTCAGATGTATAGCAAATACACGCTGTTTGGCCCCATAATTAAAGCCGGCAAAGCGTTACTGCGATACGTCAGGTAGGCATGCAGTCATCACGTGCTCCGTGAGATTAGACCCGCTGTTTGGGCAATTAAACCAGTATTCAGGCATGAAAACGATACAAACCCCTTTGATTATGTCAGAGGAATCTTCCAGCATGGCAAAGCTGGCCAAGGTATCGTTTTGTATTTACCTGTTTTTTGTTTTCTTCGGCACATCGCTACCCTTTCAGCCCTCGATGCAAGAGCGCGCCGCAACCGGAGATATTGGCGGATCTAACATGATCAACCAGTTGCTCTCGCTGCTTTTTGTTGCCTCTTTTTTGAGTCTTATCGGCAAGCAGCAGCAAGTGTTCGATTTTATCCGCAAAGAGAAATTCCTGACGCTGTTTTTGTTGTGGTCGCTGTTGAGTATTTCGTGGTCCAATTACCCCGTTGTATCCCTCAAACGGTGGATTACGCTATTTGGGGAGGCTATTATTTGTTTGGCTGTGATGGTCAATATGCGATGGTCTGAAGTGGCGCTACGCTATTTCAGGGTGATCCTTTCGATCTACTTACCCCTCACCATTCTTTCGGTCATATTTATTCCCGGCGCTATTCAATGGGAGTTTCCTGCCTGGCGGGGATTGGCCATCACAAAAAACAACCTGGGCCAGGTAGCGCTGTTTAGCGTGATTATTTGTCTGGCCATCATCCCATACAACAAAGGACGAGCAGTCAATTACTGGCATTATGCCTTGCTTGCATTTGCCTTTGTATCGTTGATTGGCGCTCAAAGCACCACAAACATGATTGTGGGCGCATTTCTGGTCATGATTGTGGCTTCTGTATTTATCGCCCAAAAAATGAACATGGGCAATATGTCGGGCTTTTTCTCCTTTACGATGATTGCGGGCTTTATCTCGATTGTAGCCATTGTTACCATCTGGGCACCTCAAATAACAGCAGCTGTACTTGGACTTGCCGGTAAAGACCTCACCTTTACAGGGCGTGTTGACCTCTGGGCTACCGTGATTCGAATGACTGAATCAAAAATATTCACCGGCTGGGGTTTGGGAGGATTCTGGATTATGGACAGCATGCACCTGATTCCGGTATTCGAAGAGTTTGTCTGGATTCCTAATCAGTCGCACCAGGGGTATATCGATATACTCAATCAAACGGGGATTGTCGGGTTGGGCTTGTTGGTGTTGATGGCCTTCTCGTATATGTCCAACGTTTCAAAGCTGGAGAAAAAAAACGTCTGGAAATGGCTGTTTTTTGGTGTTCTTGTGCTGAACTTTCAGGAGTCTGTTTTCTTCAGGCCACGGCACATTGGGCACTTCATGTTTTTGTTTGCCTACGTGGCATTTTTCACCGATCTCATCAAAGAGCAAAAGACAAAACACGCATCGTTGTTTGGGAATCGGTACGTAATTAGCACTTCTTGAGGCTATTCTAGCCGATCGGCCGGCCGTTTGGTTCACAGTGTAACGTAGTTGTGAGTTCTTGAGCAACTTCTGGCTGTCGGTAGGTAATTCAACCAACGGTGTGTACCTAGCATATAGCGCACCACCTAATATTGAAGGATTGATCATGAAAAAAATACTCACTTTACTCGTCTTTTCGGTTTGTCTAATCGGATGCGACTCCGGTGTGAACGAAGAAGATGATATGGTGCGCACGGTTCGTTATGAAGTAGATGGGGACGCACAAGAGGCCATTATTGAGTTCATCGATGGAGATAGTATAGTCAAAGGGACCGGGATAGAATCCATCCCATGGTCTCGCGATATTGAGTTGACGGTTGGTGATAAACTATACCTCTCGGCATGGAGCAGCGAGAGCGGCGGGGGATCGGTATCGATCCGTGTTTATGTAGATGGTAAGATCTTTCGATCAGCGGAAGATGCATTGGGTATTCGCACCCGCATCAGTGGTAACGCTTTTTAACGAATTGGTCATATCGATGCGGCACGATGCGTTGACGGATCGGGAAGTGTTTGCCGGCATACGTAACGGCCAAATTCAGTGGGCCGGCAACGCGCGTCTCAAAATTTACGGCACCCTCGACTGCTGGAGCGGTAAACGCATGCTCCGTAAAAATCGCGTCTTTTTTGCGTCAGAGGCTGAGGCATTGGCAGCCGGCTACAGAGCCTGCAAGCACTGCAATAAATGAAAAAACCGATCCTAGATCGATTTTTTCTGTTGAACGTTGCAGGTTAAGAGACTGTTGAGATTTTTCTTCATGTTTTGAGGAAGATGAGATTTTGAGTGATTTTTGGTATATCTCGACGATTGCATAGTTGGACTACGCATGAGGAGAGCAGGCAAAAAAGCACCAAAAGATCGCTTTCTCAGAATGTGAAGAAATTTCTCAACAGTCTCTAAAGGGGTCGCAACAGGAAGCTGCGCTCTTCATTTGAAAGCGCTAACCCATTTCTATACTCAGCCAATAAAGCGAAGCAACCAACCCAACACGGCACTGCCCAATACAATCCAGGCGGCGTTGATTTTGAACCGGAGGACCAGTACAGCTGAAACCAATGCAATCAGCCAGGTACGCCAGTCAACGAGGGTGTCCATGCCGAGCAGGATTGTCACAGCGACCATCAGTGCAACGGCAGCTACGTTAACAGCATCCAGGAAAGCTGAAAGCCAGGCTGATTGCCGCAGGCGTGGGATGATCGGATTGAGGATTAGGACGAAGATAAACGAGGGAAGAAAGATACCCAGCGTTGCAACAACAGCACCGGGCGTTTCTGCAAGCAAGTACCCGATAAATGTAGAGGTTGTGAGCACTGGACCAGGGGTAAATTGTCCCATCGCAATGGCATCGAGAAGTTGCGCCTGGGTGAGCCAGCCGAGATCGTCAACGAGTCCGCCTTCCAGAAAGGCTACAAGGACGTATCCGCTGCCATAGAGGATGGCACCGATCTTCAGAAAGAAAAAGCCAATTTTCCATAACGAAATGGCTGATGCGGCGAGTACGCCGCCACTGGCGGCAGCCACTGCGGTTGAGTCCTGTAGAAAAAGGATGGGAATGAACCGGCCTGCGGTTCCGCTGTCTCCGTATCCCGTTGCACGCAGCCACAACATACCGACAACGCCACCAACGAGTAGGGCAACGATCTCCCCAACACCCAGGAGAATTGCCACGGCTACGGCAAGGCCAAGGACGGCAAATTGCCAGCCTTTCACTGCTTTTTTTCCCAGTTTCCAGACAGCGCCAAGGATGACGGCGATCACGGCGGGCTTAATACCATAAAGGAAGGGTTCAACCTGGGGGAGTGCGCCATATTGCACATAAAACCAGGCAACAACACCGGTCAAAACGGCTGCCGGAAATATGAAACAGGCGCCGGCTGTAAAAAGTCCTGCCCATCCACCACGCTCATAGCCCAGATGCATGGTCATTTCTGTGGAGTTTGGACCGGGAATCAGGTTGGTAGCGCCAATCAAATCGAGAAAGTGCTCACGGGTGATCCATTTGCGCCGGGTAATAAACTCATCTTCCATCATCGCAATGTGTGCAGCAGGGCCACCAAAGGCAATCAGGCCCAGTTTGAAGAACAAACGTGCAATTTCTGAAAGGCTCCCTTTTTTCTGGTCAATGGTTTCTGTCATCACGGTGGGATATGCAATCAAATAAATCCTGACGGATTGATCTGTTTGCAGTTGAAGGTTGCAAGATACAGGTTGAAGGTGGTTGGCCTAATGCAATAGGGTCTCCGGGATTGCGTCTTGTGGAAAACTAACAATGCCGGTCCAATTCCACGGCATAACCAATGGAGCAGCGAATAGCGGTCAGGTTGCTATTGTGCGGTGGTATACTGAATTTCAATCGTAAATGTACTAAAGAATATCGGTAGTGGATACAATGCGCGACCGGTTTAACAAAAACATAGGATGACGGGAGGTTATAGTGAATTACATTGCCCTGCTTGCTGGCCTGTTGGTCTTACTGGCTGCAAGTGTACACGCTGTTGTTGGCGGACGCGAGGTAGGTCTGTTGAAACCAGAGGGGAAAGGGAAGCCACTTGAAGTGTGGGTGCAGACCCTTGCGGGATGGCACTGGGTAAGCGTTGATCAGATATTGGCAGCCGTTGCGCTGCTGGTGATTGGGGGGACGGATTGGTTTGGCAATGAGCAGGTTATCCTTCGCTTGATGGCGGTTTATTTTGGTGCGGTCGGGTTGGCCTGGTTGATTACTGTGCTTGTGGTTGGGCGGCAGATAAAGGGGTACTGGTTTCGGCTGGGCCAATGGATGTATTGTTTCCTGATTGCCGGCTTGACGTTTTTAGCGGCCGGCTAAAGAGAACTTAAAGTGAAACGAAAACCGCGATTAGTTTATGGGATGCGATATTCATTCATATGTCTACCATCGAAAGGGTACGGGTGAGCTGAAAACCTATCTATGCTCAGAAATTGATCTAGGGCGTGATTATGGTTTGTTCGGTTTGTTAGCGGGTGTTCGAGGCGAGCATACATTGTTTGAGGCTAGAGGATTTCCTCAAGATGTGCCGTCCCGAATTACTTTTGAATATGATAGGCGAATCGATGATGTGCATAATGCTTCATGGCTTACTACAGATGAAGTGAAGCAAGTGGCTGACAGGTATGTAGAATTATGGGGGAGATCAAATCCACGGCTGGCAGCACTGATAGGTTACATGCAGGCACTTGATGCATGGTGTGCAGCGTATGATCCTGGAGGGCAAGCAGTACTTATTTTTTTCTTTGACTGCTGATAGGACAGGTGTTAATTATCGCTCTTCTAAGAAGCCAATGCAATTTTTAGCGAGATGTCGAGGGCTTTTACGGAATGAGTGAGGGCGCCCGATGAAATGAAATCAACACCCGTCGCTGCAATAGCCGGCACCGTCTTCAACGTCACATTGCCCGATGCCTCGGTTGCATAACGCCCGCCGACCAGGCTCACGGCTGCTTCGAGCATGGATGTATCGATTGCTTTGCCATCGACGACCACCATATTGTCTAACAACAATCTGTCGATGCCACCTGTTTCAAGCGCTCTGGCAACTTCATCGAGTGTGCGTGTCTCCACTTCTATTTCCAGGTTTGGATTGTTTGCTGTCCGGAATTGCTGTGCTGCAACGATTGCAAGTTCTATGCTGCCGGCGGCTGCGATATGATTGTCCTTGATCAGGATCATATCAAAAAGTCCGATACGATGGTTTTCGCCACCTCCTAATTTGACGGCCCATTTGTCGAGTAACCGAAGGCCCGGTGCTGTTTTTCGGGTATCGAGGATACGAGCCCCAAACGGCGAAGCGGCGTGCACCATGTGGTGGGTAGCGGTGGCTATGCCGCTCATACGTTGCATCAGGTTTAGGGCAAGGCGCTCGCCGGAAAGAATGGCGTGTGCAGCGCCGACAACCGTGCCGAATACTTCGCCTTTTTCAACCGGGTCGCCATCAGCCTTACTCCAAAATACCTCAAGCGCGTCATCAAGCGTATGAAAAACTTCCTGTGCGACGAAGAGGCCGGCGAGCGTTCCGCTTTCTTTTGCCAGAAAAGAAGCAGATGCTTTGGTGTCTGCGGGGATGGTTGCCAATGTGGTAACGTCGCCGCCACCCAGGTCTTCATCCAAAGCCAAATGGATTTGAGCGGCGAGATCGGGGGCCTTAAGATAGGCCGGCAAGGCGCTTGATGACATTGCTGGTTGAACTATGGCTGGTACAAGATTAGTGTCGCGCCTTTTACTGCGCGTAAGTATCGTACATCTCAGCAAACGCAGTCGGTGCCAGCACCGGACGTTTGCGTGTGATATCCATAAAACATAGGGTCACATGGCCCGTCGTAAGGATGGTTTCTTCGCCTACACGCCGCACTTCATAATCAATCCTGATTCGCACACCCGGTTTGTCTTTTAGCATCACACGGATTTCGAGCAGGTCGTCGTAGAGGGCCGGCTGGTGGTACTTCACGGCCAGGTCAACGGTGGGCATCTGTACGCCTTCGGCCTCCAGTTCTTTATACACGATACCCATGTCGCGCAGCGCTTCAGTCCGCGCGGCTTCAAAGTAGTCGATGTAGTGTGCGTGGTACACAACACCCATCGGATCGCACTCGCGGTACCGTACCCGGTGCTGGTAGTTGTAGGTAACCATGTGCTACTTCTTTTGGGCAACTTTTTTGCCCACAGGCGCAGGGGCGTGGCCGTTGGAGGTGGCGTTGTTCTCGTCGAATACGCCCATCTGATCAAATTTTTCGAGGCGTTGCACAGGCAGTTGGGCCGGCTTGATTTTCTTCAGCTCCTTCAAATGTTTGCCGATAAATTCGCCTACGGTTCTGAACGTAACCCGTGGGTCACGATGCGCACCACCCAGTGGCTCAGGAATAATTTCGTCGATAACGCTAAACTTGATCAGGTCGGTTGCCGTGAGCTTGAGTGCACGTGCAGCGTCTTCTTTATAATCCCAGGAACGCCAGAGAATAGACGAACAGCTTTCCGGCGAAATAACGGAGTACCATGAGTTTTCGAGCATAAGAATGCGATCGCCTACGCCAATGCCCAGCGCGCCGCCTGATGCGCCTTCGCCAATGATTACAACAATGATGGGGACCTGAAAACGCGCCATTTCAAAGAGGTTGCGCGCAATAGCTTCTGCCTGGCCGCGTTCTTCTGCCTCCAGACCAGGGAATGCTCCCGGGGTGTCGAGCAGGGTGATAATTGGTTTGTTGAATTTTGCCGCGAGCTTCATCATGCGCAGGGCTTTGCGGTAGCCCTCGGGGTTTGGCATGCCGAAGCGACGGTATTTGCGACTTTTGGTGTCTCGGCCTTTCTGGTGGCCAATAATCATGACGGTTTCATCTTCAAAACCGAACTTTTTGCCTTTGAAACGGGCAAAACCACCTACAATCGCCGGATCGTCTGCGTACGCGCGGTCGCCGTGGAGTTCGATGAAATCATCGGTGAGCGCTGCGATGTAATCTTTTGTGTAGGGACGCAGGGGATGGCGGGCGATGAGTACACGTTGCCAGCGTGTCAAGTCCCGGTAGATGGACGCGCGCAGCAATTGGACGCGCTCTGCCAGCGCTTCGATCTCTTTGGACAGATCCACACTGGAATCTTCCCGGTCGAACGTGCGCATTTCATCGAGCTTCTTCTCGAGTTCGTATAGGGGCTTTTCGAATTCTAGGAGGTACTGTGCCGCCTGTTCTGCCATGATCTATCTATGGTAACGATCTATTCCTGATTGAAGTACTTCGGTAGACAACAGTGTCTGTAGCAAGCCGGCACGCTATGGTGTTCGCGTATTTAATTGCCGGATGCAGCGAATGATGATATCAAAATCGAGCGTCATCGACTGATTGCTGTAATACAGCCAGTACGCGCGATTGAGCGCATCAGCCGATTTGGTGTCCATGGGGAGGGTATCTGTAATGGTAAAGATCCCTTGCTTAAGGTACCAGGATTTTGGTATCAAATTATGTTCTTCTGCACGATAACCTACCAAAGATAGCGTTCCCCGCAATACTTTGGGTAGATCCCTGGCTTTCATTTCCAGCTTTTGTAGCGCCGACCCGGGGCCGGCTGCTTTGGCAAGAAGAAACAACGCGGGATAACAAAGCAACCCGAGTAATACCAGGGTCACCTCAAACGCGCGACGTTGAAAAGTGCTCCGCGAACGCCCGAAGGCCTGTTCTGCATCGATCAAGGGTGGTGCATTAAGTGCATCAATGCGCGCCTCGCCAATAAGGTGCTCCTGGCCGGCGCTCAAGATTTTAAATTCTACGGGCAGGTCTTTCAGGTCCTGAATCAAGCTGAAAATGGTTCGGTTGGCGAGTCGGCTTGATGCAAATACGACGTCGTCAATTTTCTGCAAGCGGACCACATCTCGTAAATGGTGCAAGTTGCCCAGCCATTGTATGTCGCGTGTAGCGTGTTCTGATTGCGGGGCATCCGACACAAAGCCGGCCAGTTCCATTAACGGTTTTGGTAGCGTTGTGAGGGCAGTATGTAGCCGGCTGGCTTCTTCCTGGTCGCCCACCATGAGTGCCCTGCGAAGCAAATGAGCCGGCCGTTTTCGATGTGAGTACACCAGTCGAGCAATGTAGAGCACGAGAATGCAAAGTAAGAACCCTAGCAGAAGCGCTGCCCGAGAAAACGCGAGCCCCTTGGCAAAGAAGGACACAGCGGCGATAAACAGGACGGCGCCCAGATTAGCGGCAAACACGGGCCTGAATCGTGTATAACGACTTCGTTGGTAGCCACGCTGGAGCGAAATGCCAAAGGTGACGGCGATGGCGTAAAGCGGAGCAATGATGCTAAGAAAGAGCGTAGGAAAGTCCATGCCGTCCCATACAAAACGCAAAATGCCAGCCCCGGCTACAACGCCAAAACTCAGTACCAAATCTGCAAGGATGCCCCCGTTACGTTTGGCCCAGTTGCTGATCATGTGCAGGGTGCCGCGGGCAATGATGCCGCACCGTAGGAAAAGCCTGAAAAACCACGAATGGCGATTTTTGAAATGCTTTTCTGCAAACCGAAGCATGGCGCCATAAAATAGCAACACGTACCGCAAGTCACCTTTTTTTGTGCTCTCGCCTTTATAATGGATGATCTGCGTCTCGGGGGTGTAGTAAATTTTCCAGCCGGCCTGCTGGATGCGGTAGCACCAGTCCAGGTCTTCCCCGTACATAAAAAAGTCTTCATCAAACAAGCCAGCGCCGGCTTCCGGCTTCTCCGGGGCGCCGTTTGAGGGACCTGACGGGTGATCCTCGTAAAGCGCTGCTTTTCTGACAAACATACATGAACCACTCAGCGCATCTACCTCGCAGCTTTCATCGGGCGATAGATAACTGAGGTTGTATTTGCCAAACCTTGGGCTTTTGGGAAAAAGTTTGCTTAGTCCGGAAATACGATAAAAAGCAACGGATGGCGTGGGGAAGGCCCGCCGGCTTTCCGGGGCGAAGGTACCGTCTGCATTAAGAATTTTACAGCCCACTGCGCCGGCATCAGGGTGTGCATCCATGAATTGCACGAGGGAAGTCAGCGTGTCTTCCTGGATGATGGTGTCCGGGTTTAAAATGAGCAAATAGCGCCCGTTGGCTTGCCGGATGGCCTGGTTGTTTGCTTTGCTGAAGCCCGTATTCTCTTTATTCGAGATGAGATGCGCATCGGGGAAACGTTTGCGTACCATCTCAACCGAACCATCGCTCGAGTTGTTATCGACCACAAACAGCTCAACGCGCAGGTTGGCGCTGGCCCGTTCCACGGAGCGCATGGCCTGTTCCAGAAACTCCCGAACATTGTAGTTGACGATCACAACAGATACATCAACAACTCCCGCATTGGCAGTTGCACTGCGTGCCGGCTGCTTGCCTTTGGCAGGCGCAGCGTGCATGGGCGATTTGGCGTGGCTTGGTTTGATTTAGGGTAAAGCGTAAACTGTGAACGATGGCGCATTTCCAGGGCACGGCGTACAAGAAACGCCATCAGCAACTGAAATGAAACTACGAGCGCATTGCTTTGATCTCATTTGTTCGGTGACGCCCTCCACTCAGCCGAAATACCCGAGAAAAAGTAACATGAATCTGCTTTTTTTATTGCCAGACATTCAAGATGTCCCAACAGGCGGTAACATCTACAACACCAGAATGGTGCAAGCACTGCGGCCACACTGCAATGTACAACAGGTGGTATACTCGGCTGCGCAGTCCGATGCGGGGGCAGCGATGTGGGCTGGAACGTACGACTGGGTGTTGGTTGATAGTCTGCTGGTCGATCATCTCCCCGTACAGCAGGAAATACAGCGAATACGTAGACAGGATGATAGCAACACACAGTGGGCATTGCTTGTGCATTACCTGCCGTTTTTCGATCCAGGCCATGCAGCAGTAGCAAAACCTGATCTGGAGGCGTTACGGATCTACGATCTGTTTGTGACAACGAGTAAGTATTCCCAAACCTGTTTAATACAAGCCGGCCTCGATCCTGAACGCATCGTGGTTGCCTACCCGGGACTCGACGCAGCCCATCGTGTACCCCGGCCCCCCCACAATACAGCATCACCAGTCAAATTACTCACCGTTTCAAGCCTGTTGCCAGGGAAAGGGTTACGCCCTTTTATGGATGTGCTCGATCAACTCCCCCTGCAGCAACCGTGGAGATGGCAACTTGTGGGTGACGACACGCTGGATAAGGCACATGCAATGGTCCTGTTTGATCGGATCATCGCTTCGCCGGCAGCGGATCGTATTGACTGGCAAGGGCCGCTAGCACCCACAGCGATGCCGGCTTGTTACCGGGAGGCTGATGTGTTTGTCTTGCCCTCTCTTTTTGAAACGCTTGGTATGGCTGTTCGCGAGGCGATGGCTGCTGGTACGCCAGTCGTTGCATTTGATGTAGGAGGTGTACACGAGAGCCTTTCGGATGGTGCCGGCGAGCTGGTTGCACCTTTTCAATATGATGTGCTCACGGAGGTGCTTGCCAGTTTGCTCACGAATCAGCAGGCGCGCGTAGCGCTTGGGCAGCGGGGCCTCGCGCGGAGCCAGCAGTTTCCGTCCTGGGACGTTTCCTCCCAGACGCTGTTACACAGGTTGTTGGGGAAGGAGGCTATTTAATAGCAGAGAGAACAAGGCCACTCCGGAGCGATGAAGGCACAAATACGTGTCCGAGCAGATCAAGTGCCTTGCAAAGCGCTGCATACCCGCGTGGCATATCGCCGGTTGGGATGAAGGTCCAGTAGTCGATGTTGGTATGACTAAACCCGGCCTGTTGGAGTACGTTGCCGGCTTCTTCAGCGGTAAGCCGCTTGTCGGTCGACAAATGACGGGTTTCATAGCCTTGCCGGGGCGCAAGCCAGCGATACCACAAAAAGCCCTCGTTGGGGGTGAGGCAGACAAAACGGCCCCCGCTACGCAGTACACGCAATACAGCGGACAGTACATCGTTTTTTCGCGGCATGTGTTCGAGGGCGCCGACGCAAAACACTACATTAAACGTGTCTGATGGCACATGCGATAAGGTGTGCGCATCATCTACAAGAAATGTATAACTGGAGTGTGCGTTTGCAGGGGTGCTGAATGATGCTGCCTTGATCATGCCGGGGGCGAGGTCGATGCCGGTTGCAGAACGAAAGGCGCCATCCATGGCGAAGAGGTGGTGTCCATTTCCGCATCCGATGTCGAGTACCGTGTCTGAAGGTTTTAGCTGCGCATGGGATACAAGCAGGGACACCCGGTAATCCAGCAGTTTGTCAGGGTTACCGTGTTGTTCAACGTTGCGTGGTGCAAATGCATCAAAAAATTGCCGTACATCCTCGAGCGAGGAGACGGGGGTTGGTTTAAGGAGCGACATGGTTTAACTCTATTCCCTTTAAGCTCGTGGTCGTTTGTTGGTGCTTGCAGGCAGACAAAGGTTAGCGGTCTGTGGTCAGTATAGATGGGGGGATGCCTTCGGGACGGTACCGGTTGGAAGGCAGGGGAGCCGTGTCGGTCATTACATCGATCAACATCGAATACACGCCGGCATGGGTGAACGTGTCCGGGTCGCGATTGACAGGTCGCATGCCCGGCTTAAAACCGTACGCTTCAAATTTCTGCACAAGCGCTGTGTCTCGGGCGATAACATGAATCGGTGTGTCGTTGTTGGTACTCGGAATCAAAGGCGGCTGATGATCACCCAAAATGATGGCTACGCTGTTTTCTGGCGCTTCTTCGAGGAGATAAGACGTCAGTAATTGCAGGTCGTACGTAATGCTTTCGATGTAGAGATCTGTGGTTTCAGGTGTTTCCTGCTTAAACCTATTCTGATAAGATTCGCGCATTTGTCCCACTAGCGAAGCCGGCCCCGCGGTTGCTGATGGTTGTGCCGGTACTTTGGTGTTGAGTGTTCGCCAATCTGCAACATAAGGGGGCAGGTTAGACCACGGAGCGTGTGTTGTGGCGGTCTCAAAAAATAAAAAGAAAGGCTGCTCTGTTTGTAATGGTAGATAATGCGCGTGGGTGTAACCGAGGCTGTATTGATCCGGGATAATCCAGATGCTATACGGCGTCCCGGTGTAATGCAGGTCGTCGAAGTATACCGTTTTATTGAACGCGTAGAGGTTTTCTACGGCGAGGCCCAGTCGTTCTTTGGTGGGGGGCTGCAACGTAAGCGTGTAATAGCCCTCGCGTTTCAAGTAATCGACGAGATGCGGGTAGGTGTCGATTCGGCTTCGGTAGCGGGTGTAAAACGTCTTGTTGTCCATGAACATGCCCGACAACACAGAATTCATACTCAGCCAGGACAGGCCGCCGCTTACTGGCGAGGTACTGGAGCGACTAGCCGTATGCCAGCCGGCGGCAGCGAACTGCGCGTCATAAGCTGCCATCAGCGAGTCGAATGTGGGCCGGAGATGAGGATTGTCTTGCAGGATACGACCGTATGATTCGATCATGAACAGGTAGATGTTGGGTCGATCCTGCATGGGTAATTGCGCATACCCCTCGTAGACACGATCTACTGGCAGATCTTGCACGGCAGAAATCGTTTGGGCCAGCGCAATACTTTCGGAAGCATTGGTAAATATCTTGCCGGCAATTGACCTCACTGTGGGGCGTTCATCGCCCGGGCCGTACCAGTACCAGGCGCCAGCAAAAACAGGCCAGAACAAAACGCTAAATACCAGTGTCCACTTGCGTACGGCCGCAATGGCGAAGGCGTCGCGAATCATCCGGAAAAGTGGCGGCAGACACCAGGTGAAAATAACCAGCGCCGTAACGCCCAAAATGAGGCTGAACAAGTGTTCGAGCGAGAAGGCGTCGATGGCCAGGTAATACAGGTTCAGCACGTATTGGATGTCTTCGTAAATAATGCCGTGGCGATGGAAGAATTGAAAGACCATCGCGTCGTACGCTTCGTATACCAGTAATCCGATATAGCCAACCGTAAACAGGGCAGGGATCCGTTTTTTATCCAGGTTGCTGCGGGACCACCACACAAGCAGGGTCACAATCAGCACCATGTCAGCGCAGATCCTGAAGATGTCCTGGTTTGGGCGCCGGGCGAAAAAATAAAGCAGGTAATCGTACCATCCGCGCGTCCAACTCATGGCTGCAAGGGGCTGGGACGGGTCCGGGATGGGCAGAAACGTACTGGTGTTAAAATTGGCAATGAAGGAGGGGATAAACAGCAGGCTATTCAGAAACACAAACGCCAGCCCGGCGCGAAGCAACACGCGCGTATCCGTTGCCGGCTTTTTGGGCGACCTAACACTGAATAGCCAGCGGAAATAATGGGCGAAGGAGAGAAAGAGGCCCGTGATGCCCACCACTAATAGCGGACTGTAAAACCACGCCGGCGTGATGAAAACCGACAGCAGCGCAATAATCATGGTGACGTAAATCACGCGGGCCATGCGTGAGCGGTATTCTTTGTCGATCCCGGGCTTCATCACCACGAGTACAAACACAAAGATGTATCGCAATAAACCGGGTAAAATGATCCAGAGGCCAGCTTTTTCCTGGAAGTACGCTACAAAGCACAATACCAGCAAGAAGAACGCGTCGGTCTCTTTGTCGAAGTATTCACCAAACTCAGATGATTCGTTATGCCGGCGCGCCATCCAGCCGTCGAGTCCATCAACAATGAGGACCAACAGCGCGAGTACAAAAACCAGCACGCCGCTGGAGGTGGTGCTACCGAGGAAACAGAGGCTTAAGCCGGCCAGCAAGCGGGCGAGGGTAATGGCATTGGCGCGACCGAAGCCACCGTGGGGCGTCCAGGCGGCGCTACCTCGCCAAAGGAAATAGCCAAAAGAGAGTAAGCCGGCGATGAGTAGTATGCGCAAATCCCCTGCGACACCAACAACGCTTGCAGCAGCCAAACAAAAAACAGCATGCACAAACGTCCATTTCGATAGACTGAAATCCACTAGCGACAGAATTAGTGGGTGAAATTGAATGCGGGGCTGCAAGTTACGAAGAAAAAAATTGGGGAAGAACGGGATGGTGAGAATCGAGTATACCGTCGAGTCGAACGCGACAGCCGGGGTGAACCTGTATTGTAGTACAAGAAATTTCGGCGGAATACAGGTACGTTCCGACTGTCGCGTTGACCTATTACTACCTTGCACACACCTTATGTACATGAAGCAAGGAGTACACCCACCTGTTTTTAAATTTTTTTTGGAGAGGGCCGTTGCGTCTACATGCAAGAGCAGCATATCTAACAGAAGTCAGGCATACGTTGCGACTGGCAGCCCCCGTGATTGGGTCGCAGTTGGGGCAAATGTCGATGGGGTTTGTAGATACGGTGATGGTAGGCCGGCTCGGCGTTGAAGCTCTGGCAGGGGTTGCGTTGGGGAATACCATCTTTTTTGTGCTCGCGATCGTAACCCTTGGTGTTGTCTTTGCCGTGGGGCCGCTTGTTTCCCAGGCGCATGGGGCAGGGGATGAGGGCGCCATCAGCCTCAGTGTGCGAGAAGGGTTGCGGGTTGGTTTGATGCTGGCCGTCGTCCCAATGCTCATCATGTGGAAAATTGAGCCCATGTTGCTTGCCATGGGGCAGGACCCAGATACCGTCGTGCTGACAGGCCAATACCTTGATGCCATTCTTTGGGGGTTACTGCCTTTTTTGTGGTTTGGCGCATTGCGTAGCCTGGTCGAAGGCGTGTCGCGGCCCCTGCCGGTGACCTTGATTACGTTCATGGGGCTCGGTGTAAACGCATTGGCCAACTACGTATTGATGTTTGGTAAATGGGGATTTCCTGAACTGGGTCTGGAGGGGACGGGATTGGCAAGTACCATCGTGTATTGGGCAATGTTTATCACGATAGCCTGTTACACCAGGTTTGCGCCGAATTTTCGGAAATACAATGTGTTTTCTGGCCTGTCACGCATCCATGTGCCTACCATGAAAGAGGTGTTCCGCGTGGGGTGGCCGATGGGAATTTCGCATGGCATCGAGGCCGGCTTGTTTTCCATTACTTCGCTCACCATGGGATTGATTGGTACAGTTGCGTTGGCCTCACATCAGGTGGCAATTCAATGTGCGGCATACACGTTCATGGTACCGATGGGGATTGGGATTGCCGCATCGGTGCGGGTAGGGCAATCTATTGGTAAGAAAGATTATGATGGCGCGCGCCGTGCCGGTAATGTTGCCTTGTTTCTTGCATTTCTTTTTATGAGCTTCGCCGCAATACTCTTTTGGGTAATCCCTCGCCCTTTAATTGGGCTGTACCTTGATCTAAATGTGCCAGAAAATGCCGAGGTCATCACCCTTGCTGTATCGCTGCTTGGTATTGCTGCGGTGTTCCAGGTATTCGATGGCGTGCAGGTGGCTGCGCTGGGCGCATTGCGCGGATTAAAGGATACCAAAACCCCAATGTTTATTTGCTTTTTTTCGTATTGGCTGGTGGGCTTGAGTGTAGGCATGTCGCTTGCTTTTTTGACAGATTGGGGGGCGGCCGGATTGTGGTGGGGGCTGGTGTTAGGACTGGCAACTGCAGCAGTACTGCTTACATGGCGTTTTCGGTATAGTGCCAGGCGCCAAATTCTGGCGCCAGACGGTGAAGTTTGAGTCAAGGTTTGGGATTCTGAGCAGGCAAGTTTTTCTGCATCCTTCGGGAATTTCGAAATGCGTTCCTCGGATGTTGTGCTGCTGTCTGCCGGGAATATCCCCGGATTGCAGCCGGCAGTATCGCATGGGTACAGGAAACCTGGATGGGCATAATCTGCCGAAATACG
This sequence comes from Rhodothermales bacterium, assembly GCA_965263205.1. Taxonomy (GTDB): domain Bacteria; phylum Bacteroidota; class Rhodothermia; order Rhodothermales; family JAHQVL01; genus JBCCIM01. Next base: position 330,182 of record CBDHHF010000013.1, on the reverse strand, counting down.
CTGGAATGACGTAAATCTGGCGTTGGGTTTTAACGACTCTTCATAATGTGCAGCAAATCTTGGAACAGAAATTTCTAAGCGCCTCGCAGGTAGAGTGAATGTTTTATGAGTTTGGTGCGGGCGTGAAACTATAACGAGCCGCTTCCTTTTTACTCGGGATTCAAACTAAATACCTTGATGTATCGGTTCGAGTGGCATAAATTCGTCACTTCTTACATTAGAAAATCGCCCTAATTTAGCATAGACAGGAATGGCTCAGATCTTCCCTAAAAAAGCAAATGGACTCCCCGCGCTTTCCCTCATTGGCGCAACACTAGGTGGAGTCCTGACGGTTGCTTTGGTCTGGTATTATTTTTCCCCAGAATTTATTGACGTTGGGTATGCGCCCGATCAACCTGTGCCTTATAGTCACCGCTTTCATGTGGATGAGTTGGGTCTTGATTGTCGCTATTGTCATACGAACGTTGAAGTGTCTGCAATCGCCAACTTGCCGGCGACGCAGACCTGTATGAACTGTCATGCACAGGTCAAGACAGAATCGCTCAAGTTGCTGCCCATTCGCGAAAGCTGGGCAACAGGCAATCCAGTTGAGTGGGTAAAGGTCAGTTTCCTTCCTGAGTATGTTCAGTTTAGTCACGCCACACACGTTAATAATGGCGTAGGTTGTGAGACGTGTCATGGTGCCATCGATGAGATGGAGGTTGTGTACCAGGCAGAACCACTTTCTATGGGGTGGTGCCTTGAGTGCCACCGGCAACCGGAGTTGTATCTCCGTCCCAACGAGGAAGTGACAACCATGGGGTATGTGCACCCGGCTGATTTTGTTGAAAAGAACATCGAACGAATCAGTCGAGATGGTATCACACCTCCTACAAACTGTTCAGCCTGCCACTATTAATAGGTTTTAAGTTGCTTGTTGCGGGTTGGCAGTTCCTGGATCGGATGTCAACACCGGACGGGCAGCATCGATAGAATATGATAGAGCTACCGATAGTTGACGCCGAAGCAAACGATTCCGGGAATGATAAGCTGAAGTACTGGCGTAGTGCTTCGGATTTGCAGAAGGATCCCGAAATGTTGAAAATCGCCGACCCGGAATTTATGCCGGGTGCAGACGAGCCCCCCTCAGGACCATCGCGTCGGCAATTTATCCAGCTTATGGGCGCATCCATGGCTATGGCGGGTCTCGCCGGTTGCCGCCGCCCAGAAGAAGTTACCCTGCCGTACGCACGCAAGCCCGAAGAAATAATCCCTGGTATTCCGCTTCACTATGCTACAGGCATGCCGTTCCGTGGCAACCTGCTAGGCGTACTGGTGCAGAGTCACGAAGGCCGGCCTACAAAGGTAGAAGGCAATCCGGATCACCCGGTGAGTCTGGGTGCATCGGGTTCGTTCGAGCAGGCCTCGGTGTTGAATCTTTATGATCCCGACCGTTCCAAAACGGTGCGCCGAAACGGATCAGACGCTGCATGGGGTGATTTTATCGCGTATTGCCAGGAGCTAGGGCGCAACGCAAGTTCGCGCCAGGTTGCGGTGCTATGTGAAGCCTCCTCTTCGCCGACACTGGTGGCACTGCGTCGCCAGTTGGAAGCGCGCTTCCCGCAGCTGCGTTGGGTCACGTACGTGCCCGAAGGCGATGATGCGGTACGCATGGGGATGCAGATGGCTTATGGTCGCGCACTCCGCCCCTGGTACCAGTTTGATCGCGCGGATGTGATTGTAAGCTTCGATGCAGATTTCTTGAGCCCGGTTGATCGCAACTTTGTGCACAACTCCCGTGGATTTGGTGCTTCGCGGAAGCTGACTTCGGCGCAGGACGATATGAGCCGGCTTTACGTTATCGAGAGCAACTACTCGATAACGGGCTCATCTGCTGATAACCGTTTGCGTTTGCGTTCAAGCGATATTGCAGAATTTGCTGCAGCGGTTGCTGTACATCTGCAGGTTGATGGCGTCGAAGGCGTAGGTGCCCGCTTTGTCGATCATGAATATGCGGTCCAGATTGCACGCGACTTGCGTCGTGCTGGATCAAGCGGTGTTGTGCTTGCAGGCGATACACAGCCTCCTGAAGTACACGCCCTTTGTGCAGCTATTAATAATGCCCTCAACAACATAGGCAACACGGTTGTCTTGTTGGATACGGGGGAAGAAACAAAAGCGCCCCAGTCTGATGAATTGCGCCGGCTTGTTTCCGATATGAGCAGCGGTTCGTTGGATGCGCTGTTGATGATCGGTGTAAATCCTGTGTACGACCGTCCGGGTGAAATCGATTTTGAAGCAGCACTCCAGCGCGTTGAAACAAGCATCCATGTAGGTGCACATTTTGATGAGACGGCAAAGCTGAGTACCTGGCATATCCCACAGAGCCATTACCTCGAAGCTTGGGGTGACGGTCGGGCTTATGACGGTACGCTGTCCGTTATTCAGCCGCTGATTGCACCAATTTTTGATTCCAAGTCTGAGTTGGAAGTGCTCAACGCATTTGCAACGGGCCTTGATGTCTCAGGCTATGATCTCGTACGCGCCCAGTGGGAAACGGTGATCAATGGCGACTTTGAGACGGGCTGGAATCGTGTGATTCACGACGGCTTCTTGCCTGAAAGTGGCTTTGCACGTGTTGAGCCTGCGCTTGCAAATACTGTTGCGGGTGCTGAGACGACGTTGGGGGCGGATGCTGTTGAAGTTGTGTTCAGGCTTGATAGCAAGGTGCTCGATGGCAGCTATGCCAACAACGCATGGTGCCAGGAGTTACCCGACTCGGTAAGCAAAATTGTTTGGGACAACGCAGCGGTAATGAGTCCGGCGACTGCTGAACGCTACGGCCTCTCCGTTGTGTACGAAACAGGGCAGCACTACGCCGACGTGATCCGGTTGACGGTGAACGACAATACGGTAGAAATGCCGATCTGGATTGTGCCCGGACACGCTGATAATTCTGTTTCGGTTCACCTGGGATACGGTCGCGACATCGAGTCGCGCCGGCCAGAGCGGAATACTGGGTTTTTCGACCTGGACGATTACACCGATGTGTACGGTAAAGGTGCTATTTCAACCGGTGTTGGTCAGAATGTAGCCCAGCTACGGACGCCTACGGCCATGCGCATGAGCGCTGCCGGCAATATCGAGAAAACAGGCGAACGGTACATGCTGGCTACCACCCAGGACCACGCCTACCTTGAAGGCCGCCCAATGTACCGCATGGCAACCATGGACGAGTACAAGGCAGAGCCGCTGTTTGCGGACAAGCGTGTAAAAACGTTGCCTGGCGGTGAGCCCTGGGAAGAGTACCCAACGTTGTGGGAGGAGAATCACCCAAAAACGAAGCCGGCATTCAAAGACAACCCGTACTTTGAATACCAGTGGGGCATGGTGATCGATTTGAACGCATGTACCGGATGTAATGCATGTATTGTTGCCTGTCAGTCAGAAAACAACATTCCTGTTGTAGGTAAAGAAGAAGTCAGCCGTGGTCGTGAAATGCACTGGCTCCGGATGGACCGCTACTATGTGAGCGAAGAAGGCAACGAAGATAACCCCATGATGGTGTCGCAGCCCGTTCCATGTATGCATTGTGAAAATGCCCCATGTGAGCAGGTTTGCCCGGTTGCAGCCACGGTGCACTCGCCCGATGGTACCAACCAGATGATTTACAATCGTTGCATTGGTACGCGTTACTGCGCCAATAACTGCCCATACAAAGTGCGTCGCTTCAACTACTTCAACTGGACGAAGACGATGCCAATCGAAGTACAGATGGGCCAGAACCCCAATGTGACGGTTCGTTCGCGTGGTGTGATGGAAAAATGTTCGTTCTGTATCCAGCGCATCCGTAAAGCCAATATTCGCTCAGGTCTTGAAGATCGTGCAATTCAGGAAGGCGAGGTGCTGACGGCTTGTCAGCAGTCTTGTCCAACCGGTTCAATTGTCTTCGGTAATCTGAATGATCCGAATAGTGCCGTAAACGAGGCGCGTGCAAATGATCGCCGCTACAATATGTTGGCTGAGTTGAACACGAAGCCGCGTACGTCATACCTGGCACGCGTTCGCAATCCGAATCCTGAGTTGGAAGGCGTAACCGTCTAACAAATTCCAGTACATCAAGAGGCCCCAGGGCCAGCGGGTGTCGATCCCGCTTACTGATAACCAAGAGCAATAATTGTTGTGAGTAATTCAACCACAGATATAGATGCCACCTACAGTGGAGATGGATTTCACTCCGATCCTCCGCTGATTACTGGCGATTTGTCTTTTCACGACATCACCGAGATGGTGTCGAAGCATGCTGAGAAGAAAACTCCGTTTGCATGGTACGTAGCATTTGGGATTTCGAGCAGTATTGCCGGCCTGTTGCTGATCATGATCGCCTATCTGTTTTGGAATGGCATCGGGGTTTGGGGTGTTAACAACCCGGTTGGTTGGGGTTGGGCCATCGTCAACTTTGTATTCTGGGTTGGTATCGGTCACGCCGGAACGCTGATTTCTGCTATCCTCTTCCTGTTCAGGCAGAAATGGCGGACGTCCATTAACCGTGCTGCAGAGGCGATGACGCTCTTTGCGGTAATTTGTGCACTCGTCTTCCCCGGAATTCACGTTGGTCGTGTTTGGGCTGCATATTGGATGCTTCCCATTCCGAACCAGATGGAAATGTGGCCGCAGTTCAAAAGTCCGCTGCTGTGGGACGTTTTTGCTGTATCGAGCTACTTCCTCGTTTCTCTCGTCTTCTGGTACGTAGGACTTGTACCTGATCTGGCTACGCTGCGTGACCGTACCAAAAAGGTGTGGCGTCAGCGCGTACTTGGTTTCCTTTCACTGGGATGGACGGGTGCCAACCGCCACTGGAGAAATTACGAGAAGTGCTACTTGCTCTTGGCAGCACTTGCAACACCGCTGGTACTCTCGGTACACTCGGTGGTATCGTTTGACTTTGCTGTCTCTGTGATACCGGGCTGGCATACCACGATCTTCCCGCCGTACTTCGTTGCCGGCGCTATTTTCTCGGGTTTTGCCATGGTAGTAACGCTCATGGTTATTGCCCGCAAAATTTACAGCCTCGAAGATGTAATCACGATCAATCACCTGGAGAAGATGAACATCATCATCTTGCTCACAGGTACCATGGTTGGCTTTGCATACATCACGGAATTTTTCATCGCCTGGTACTCAGGTGTTCAGTACGAGCAATACGCCTTTATTAACCGCGCGACGGGACCATACGCCTGGGCTTACTGGACCATGATGTTCTGTAACCTGATCTTCCCGCAGTTCTTCTGGGTGAAGAAAATTCGTCGCAGCATTCCATTCATGTTCTTTGCATCGATTGTTGTGAACATCGGGATGTGGTTTGAGCGCTTTGTGATTACGGTGACTTCACTGCACCGGGATTACATGCCGAGCTCCTGGGATTACTACACACCTACATTTGTAGACGTACTCACGTTTGTTGGGACATTTGGCCTGTTCTTTACCCTCTTCCTGCTCTTCCTCCGCTGGGTACCGATGGTAGCCATTTCAGAGGTGAAAGGGGTAATGCCTGAAGCTGATCCGCACCATTATGGTCATGGTGATGGACATGCGCATCATGGCGAGCCTACAGTTACGCCAAGTTCCTAAGACCAAAACGATCGTTTTTAAAAGGGCCCTTTAAACGAAAGCGCACTATGCTTAACAATTTACTTCGCTCCGCCAAAGCCTCGATGAGTATTTACGAGTCTGATAAGGACGATGTATACGGCGTGCTGGCCGAATACTCCGACCCCGGAGCACTGCTGCATGCAGCTGAAGATGTACACAAAGCTGGGTACACAAAATTTGATACCTACAGTCCTTTCCCCATTCACGGTATGGACAAAGCCATGGGACTGGGTAACTCGAAAGTTGGCTATATCTGCCTGCTTGGTGGTATCACAGGGCTTTCATTGGCTATCTGGCTGCAATGGTGGACCGGACAGGTTGATTACCCGATCAACATCAGTGGTAAGCCATTTTTTGCATTTGAGCCGTCGATTCCGGTGATGTTCGAGCTTACGGTGCTGTTTTCGGCCTATGCAGCTGTTATCGGCATGCTGATACTCAATGGATTACCGCGCCCGTACAATCCACTTTTTTACTCGCCTTCTTTCGCGCGCGCCACAGATGATGCATTCTTTCTGTTCATTGCGTCGGAAGACGATAAATTTGACAAGGAGAAAACGGAAGCATTGCTGAAAAAACTTGGCGGTACCAACCTGGAGACCATTTGGGATCATGGTACGGTATCGAACGGCGATGAAGAAGAAGTTGAAGGTTCTGAGCGCCCGCAAGAAGCTGAAGTATTAATGTAGGACAGCGCGCTGTCTACACGAGAATAAAGATGAAAAGAATTGCTTTACCCCTTTTGACCTCGCTCCTGTTGTTGCTGACAGGGTGCCGTGGTATGCAATCAGATAAATCGCCTATTCATATTAATCCAAATATGGACCGGCAGCCGAAGTTTATCGGGCAGCAGAAAAACACGATGTTTGAGAATACGATGTCGATGCGGCCACCTGTCGCCGGCACCGTTGCTCGTGGATTCTTGCACGAAGACCAGGCGTTTTTCCGGGGTATGGATGCCAACGGAGAGCCTGTTGCTACCATGCCAATTCCTGTGACGCGCGACGTACTGTTGCGGGGGCAGGAACGATATGACATCTACTGCACGGTGTGCCATGGTGCATCTGGTGATGGTAGAGGGATCATCATGGTCGGGAACGATGGCAAAGGCTATGGCTACGTGCCGGCGCCGAACTACCATACGGAGCGCTTCTTCGAAATGGCTGATGGACATTACTTCGATATTATCTCCAACGGTACCCCAACGGGCACCATGCCGGGGTATGCAACGCAGATTCCAGTAGCAGACCGGTGGGCCATTGTGGCTTATATCCGAGCACTACAGCGCAGCCAGAACGCTGCGGGATCTGACCTGCCTGAGAGTGAATTGCAGCGCCTCCAACAGTAGCGCGGCATTGATATAAACTAAACAGCGCCACCGACCACCTGGTCAACATGGCACTGCGCGGATTTTTGAACGAGTTGATTCATGGCTGATACAAAATTAAATTCTCTGCCCTTATTACTAGGGGATGCCTATCGTCCCACCCGGGATGGGGCAAAAGAAAAATTCCAGTTCACAGGAGGTATGGCCTGGTGGGCTGTGCCGCTGGTGCTTGGCGTGATCTTGCTGGGTGGCACCATGGCTGGCGCTGCTACCAATGCGAAGCAGTTTTACTTCTCGTACCTGGTAGGCTGGTCGTTTTGTCTGACGATTACCCTGGGATGCCTCTTTTTTGTCCTTGTGCAGCATCTGACCAAAGCGCGGTGGAGCGCAGTTGTCCGCAGGGTGCCCGAAGCATTAATATGGGCGTTTCCGATGCTCGCCGTGCTCGGCATTCCCGTTGTACTGGGTATGCACGACCTGTATCACTGGACGCATGCAGAACTCTTTGATCCTGCGAGTCCGAAGTATGATGCGCTGGTTGCCGGCAAAGAGCCTTATTTAAATACCCCGTTCTTCCTTGCCCGCGTGCTCTTCTACTTTGTTGCGTGGACCTTTATTGCATACCGACTCTATGCCCTTTCGCTCAAGCAGGATCTGGCGCCTACGCCCGATATTCCTGCTCGTTTTCGGAAGGTGAGCGCCATCGGCCTGGTGCTCTTTGCACTCACGGTTTCGTTTGCCGGATTCGACCTGATCATGTCGGTAGATCCACACTGGTTCTCTACGATTTTTGGGGTGTACATCTTTGCCGGCTCGTTTCTGAGCGCGTTGGCGCTGATGATCCTGGTGCTTTCCCTCCTTCAGCGAACAGGTGGCATGCTCGAAGGCGTTGTGACGGTTGAGCATTTCCAGGACCTGGGCAAATTTATGTTTGGCTTTACGGTCTTCTGGGCATACATCGCATTCAGCCAGTACATGCTGTACTGGTACGGTAACATTCCTGAGGAAACCATCTGGTACCGGCATCGCCTTGAGCATGGTTGGGAATACCATAGTGCAGTGCTGCTCGTTATGCACTTTATCATTCCGTTCATCGTGTTGCTGCCTCGTTGGACCAAGCGCATTCTGCCTTTGCTGACGTTTATGGCCGTGTACATGCTGATCATGCACTGGTTTGATTTGCACTGGTTGATCATGCCAGTACTCGATTTGCAACTTAATGGCCACGCAGGATTTCACTGGATGGACTTCACTGCTTTCATCGGGTTGTTTGCCTTGTTGTTTGGCACGCTGATGTACCGTTTGAGCCGGCACAGCCTCGTACCTCAGAACGATCCGTATCTGGCTGAGTCACTGAGATTTCACAGCACCTGATCCAGCAAAATTTTACGGCGCTTCTTATTTTGCAAGCTGCTTATTTCCATGAGGAAGGCGGCAGACATGCAAAAGATCGCCGGCAAATTAGATCTTTGAAAGGGTAAGCCCGTTTTGATCCGTTTTTTTAGGATATCATTCATATAGGCTTCACCGCAAGAGACGATCTAAGCTATGAAAGGAGCGTAACTCAACATGGGTTTGCTACCCTTTGTATCTAAAGTTAGCGTTAATAAACCCGATCATTAAAGAAAAAAATGTCTGAATCCAAAGACATAAATCCACAAGACGAAGCAGCCATCATGGTGGATGCACCAGGCGGAGCTGAAGCGTTTGCTGAGGTCGAGGGCCACGATGCCCATGGCGTCGTGGGTGTGGAGAAAGAGTCCATTAGTGTGCCGCTCGTGCTCGCGATTGTTGCCGTGACCATTGTAATTGTGATCGGCCTGGTGAGTACTGCGTTCACCATTACTATAGTGAATAGCCAGGAAACGCTTGCCAACAGCGCAGCTGCAAACGAGTATCCGGAACTGCGAGAAGTTGAAGCAGCAGCGGCTGCGGCGCTTACCCAATACGACGTTGTGGATGCCGAAGCTGGTGTTTTTCAGATTCCGATCGATCAGGCGATTGACCTGATGGTAAATGAAGCGTATGAGAACCAGGCCGCTGGTGATTACACGGACGAACTGGTTCTACAGCCCGAAGATAATTAGGTGACACATGGGTCGATACCGCAAGCACATAACAAGGCTGATTGTTTGGTGTGTTGCTAGCCTGTTCTGCACTGCCACGGCATTGCAAGCCCAGGAGACCCGTACGCTTGATCCCGTTTATGATGGCGCCGGCCTCGATCAGAAAAACGGCGAGTATATCCCACTTGATCTCGTATTTAATGATGAGCAGGGGAGCCCTATTGCGCTCAGTGAGGTAGTGAACGGCGAAAAACCTGTGCTGCTAGCTATGGTGTACCACAGTTGCCCAATGATGTGCAATGTTGTACTCGATGCGCTCACAACTGCGATGGCTGAAATGGAATGGACGGCCGGCGAAGAATTTGACGTGCTGACCATCAGTATCGCACCGGAAGACACGCCAGCTTCAGCGAGTGCTAAAAAAGCGCAATACCTCGAAAAGCTCGGTAAATCTGACGTTTCCGGCTGGCATTTTCTGACAGGGAACGAATCGGAGATTCAGCAATTAGCGGACGCAATCGGATTCAGGTACGACTACGTTGAAGAAATCCAACAGTACGTCCATCCTCCGATTCTGACATTCCTGACACCCGAAGGACAGATATCTCGATACATGCAAGGTGTATCGTTTAGCTCCCGTGATTTGAGGCTGAGTCTTGTGGAAGCCTCTGGGGGCAAAATTGGTACCCCTACAGATTTTTTTATTCTGTTTTGCCTACAGTATGACAAAGAAGCGAGTGCTTATGTAGCACACGCAACCAATTTGATGAAATTAGGTGGTGCACTTACCGTTTTGGTGCTGGGCATTGCCTTATACGGACTTTGGCGAAAAGAAGGTCAAAACGGTAACCTCAACAGGTTGCCAACTTAAACTAACATTATGGAAGATAAAGGAACCCTCTGGCTGCCGGTAGACGCATCTACCATGGCCGGTGAGATTGATAGTCTGTTTTACTTCACCTACTACGTAAGTATTGTCATCTTCGTTGCTGTAATCGTGGCGATGACGTACTTCGTGATAAAATATCGCCGTAAACACGCCAACGAGCGTACCGAACGGGTACACGAAAGCAAAATCCTGGAGCTTACCTGGATTGTTGTGCCAACCATCTTGTGTATGGTTGTATTCACCTGGGGCTTTCAGTCGTTCTTGAAAATGAGTATTGCCCCTCCGGGCGCATACGAAATCACGGTCCGCGCTGCCAAGTGGAACTGGGAATTTGAGTACGAAAACGGATTTGTGGTGGGTGGTAACCTGCACGTGCCGGCTGATAAACCGGTTCGCCTCGTGATGAGTAGTGCAGATGTGCTGCACAGCTTGTTTGTGCCGGCCTTCCGTGTTAAACATGACGTGATTCCGAATCGCTACACATCAGTATGGTTTGAAGCGACCAAGGCAGGCGAATATGACCTGTTTTGTACCGAATATTGTGGAACGGACCACTCAGGCATGCTTGCCAAGGTGGTTGTGATGCCACAAGATGAATTTAACGAATGGGTAGAGTCTCGGGGCGGTATGTCAGATGATATGCCACTGCCAGAGCTTGGCGAATTACTCTACAACCAGCGCGGTTGCCTGGGGTGTCACTCGCTTGACGGCTCTGCAGTCGTAGGTCCAACCTTCCAGGGACTCTATGGCGCTCAGCGTAACTTCACCGATGGTACTACTGCGGAGGCAGATGATAATTACTTGCGTGACTCCATCGTCAATCCGGGTTCTCGTATTGTAGAAGGGTATCAAAACCAGATGCCGGCAATCTACAACACGTTGAGTGAACGCGAGCTTTCCGGTTTGATCGCCTACATCAAAGCGCAGCAGTAACCAAGAATTTCTTAGAGAGAAGATAGAACAATGAGTCAGACGACAGCGACAGATACAGGCAATGTTGCCGCGCCGCGCGCGATGAAGCATTACCTGAATCACGACAAAACCATTTGGTCCTGGCTTTCCACCGTTGACCACAAGCGTATTGGCTTGATGTACGGTGTGACGCTGGCCATCATGTTTTTGATTGGTGGTACCCTAGCCCTCCTGGTGCGCATTGAACTCCTCACACCAGGAGAGACGATCATGGGGCCGGATGCCTACAACCAGGTATTTACCATGCACGGCATTGTGATGGTATTCCTGTTCCTTGTGCCGTCGATTCCGGCCATCCTGGGTAACTTTGCATTGCCGATGCACCTGGGTGCAGCAGACGTTGCTTTCCCAAGGCTGAACCTCGCAAGTTACTATGTATACCTCACTGGTGGTGCGCTTGTCCTTTGCGGCCTCATTGTAGGTAATGTAGATACCGGTTGGACCTTCTATACACCCTATTCCAGCCAGGGTGATGGGTCGGTACTGTTTCTGACTTCTGCGGTCTTTGTGGCCGGATTTGCCTCGATCTTTACAGGGATCAACTTCATTGTGACCATCCACAAAATGCGCGCACCAGGTCTAACTTGGGACCGGCTTTCGCTCTTCACCTGGAGCATGTACGCCGTGAGCATTGTGCAGGTACTGGCTACGCCGGTTGTAGGGATCACGATGGTCCTGCTCTTCTTCGAGCGCTTCCTCGGTATCGGTATTTTTGATCCAGCACTCGGTGGCGACCCGATTCTCTACCAGCACTTCTTCTGGTTCTACTCGCATCCGGCTGTATACATTATGATTTTGCCGGCGTTTGGTGTGGTATCAGAACTGATTGCACCTTTTGTCCGCCAGCCAATTAACGGATACAAGTTTGTTGCCCTTTCATCGGTAGCCATTGCGTTCCTTGGCTTCCTGGTTTGGGGACACCACATGTTTGTATCAGGCCAGTCTGCTGTATCCTCGATTGTCTTCTCCCTCATTACCTACCTCATTGGTATACCAACCGGAGTGAAGGTGTGTAACTGGGTGGTGACCATGTATAAAGGGTCGATATGGCTACAAACACCGTTTTTATATGCCCTCTCCTTTCTGTTCTTGTTCACCATTGGTGGTCTAACGGGTATCATGTTGGGTGTACTCGCCATTGATATCCACCTGCACGATACGTACTTCGTAGTGAGCCACTTTCACTATGTGATGATGGGTGGTACGGTGATCGCCGCAATTGGCGCATTACACTACTGGTGGCCGAAGATGACCGGTAAGATGTATAACGAAACGATGGGCCGAATTGCCTGTGGCCTGATCTTCTTTGGCTTCAACCTGACCTTCTTCCCGCAGCTGATTCTGGGGAGCCAGGGTATGCCGCGGCGCTACTACGATTATCTCGAACAATTCCAGAGCCTGCATCAGCTTTCCACATACGGATCCTGGGTGTTGGCCGCTGGCCTCTTCCTCGTACTTTTTTGCTTCATTCACTCGCTGATGAAAGGCAAGCCTGCACCATCCAATCCATGGGGTGCAGCTACGCTCGAGTGGACACACGCAACTTCTCCGCCTGATCCGCACAACTTCGTGAGCCCGCCAGTGGTAACCCATGGCCCTTACGACTTCGACGCGGTAGACGATATTTTCCGCGATGGCGGTGACGGTTCTGCCGGTGACGGCGCCTCCGGTGTACCAACACCTGATGCACCTGTGCCGAGCTCAGGACAGGCTTCTTCATAAATAGCATTATAAATTTCAGTTTCTGATGGCTTCAACAACTGTAGCAACCGAAGGGACAGCCGACGCACACGCTGGTGCTGACCATCACAACGGTCACGACCATCCGCACTATCTGCAGCACCATTTTGTGTCTGCCGAGCAGCAATTTGATGCTGCCAAAATGGGTATGTGGCTTTTCCTGATTACGGAAATCCTCCTCTTTAGCGGGATGTTTGTTGCCTACACGGTATACCGCGTATGGCATCCAGAAGTGTTTGTACAGTCAGCTGAACTGCTCGACTGGAGAATGGGGGGCTTGAACACGCTTGTACTCCTCGCTTCCTCGTTGACCGTAGCACTTTCGATCCACTGTATTCAGAAAGGCAACCAGAAAGGCTTGTTCTGGAATCTGATCCTGACGCTGATCTTTGCCACTGTGTTTATGATAGTGAAGTACTTTGAGTACACGGCCAAGTTTGATCACGGCATTTTCCCGGGCGCAAACTTTGATCCGCACGGCGCGCCATACGAGGCATATAATATCCCGTATGCACCACAATTCTTCAGCATCTACTTCATCATGACGGGGATTCACGGGTTTCACGTGCTTGTGGGAATGGGCTTGATGACGTGGCTTGCCATCCGTGCCAAGCTCGGCCATTTTTCGAGTGAGTGGTATACCCCGGTTGAATTGACCGGACTTTACTGGCACATCGTCGACATCATCTGGATTTTCCTTTTCCCGCTGATGTACCTCATTTAATTGAGCCGGCTGCAACTACTCGAAATTGATTCAACTTTTTATCTGGATATAACTCCATGGCACACGCAGAACATCACGAGCATCATATCATCCCACTTAAACTCCTGTGGGCTGTTTTTGGCGGACTCGTGTTTCTTACCATTTTTACTGTTATTACCGCGAAGTACGTCGACATTGGTCCGCTGAACTTCCCGCTGGCTATGGCCATCGCCCTGTCGAAAGCATCACTTGTGGTTACCTTCTTTATGGCCCTGAAATGGGACAACAAGGTAAATGCGCTGATTCTTGGCCTGGGCTGCATTTTTGTGATTGTTTTCCTTGCCTTTACGCTCTTCGATACTGCATTCCGTGGCGACGTTGGTAACGTAGGTACGCAGACCATTATGGATGAACAGCGTGCTGAAGAAGAGCTCATGATGCGGGAGCGGGTTTTAAACGGTGAAGTGATCGAAGCGCCGGCTGAAGCCACTACAACAGAAGAAGCTGGATCTGATCACTAGTCTTGTTTTTAACTGTGCGTACTGCGCCAGTTGTGTGTTTTTTAAGCAGCCCCACAGCGTTCATGTCGGGCTGCTTTTTTTGTGTGGAACTTGGGCTGAACAGATTGGTCATAAAACCAAGGCCCATCTTGCACAACTCGTAAATGGGATGCTGCCAGAGAAATTGAGTCACATTTGTAACAAGGTGTTTAAATTTCTCCTCTTGGCTTGCATCAATTGCATTTACCTGTTACAATCTACTATTCCAATCACCCCGGTCATCCGTTAATGGGGGCAGCGTAACACGATGCTGACTTTGTTTACCTTATTTACGATTGTTGCCGTACCGATCCTGTTCTTCATGTTGACATGGGTGGTGATTACTGCGTACAGGCTTTTCTTTCCCGAGGAAACGGCAGATCTGGACCTCAATCCTACCATTCTTCGGCGTCAGGCAACTGAGCAAGGGGTTACGATTCCCGTAGGCGTGCGCGAAATTCGCGAAGACCAGCGCCATCAGTTTGTGCAACATGCTGATGCGACCTACTTTTATGCGCATGGCGACTCGGAAGGGCTTCCGCTTTCCTGGTTCGAAGACCTGCATGATCGCCGTAACTAGGCTTTGTCTAACAGACAAAGCCGTATCCTGAGCGACCGCGAAGGATCTCTTCCAAATTATCGCAAAGGATCTTAGCCAAAAAAACAACCGCGAAGGATTTCTTCCAGATTAGTCGCAAAGGATCTAGCCAGAACTCAACCGCGAAGGATTTCTTCCAGATTAGTCGCAAAGGATCTCAGCCAAAAGAGCTTTGTTTGACCACCAATTTCAAGCCCCTCCGTATTATCTCTTCTCCTGTTTCTGGTATTCTTCTCAGTATTCCCCATCAGAAGGCCGTACTTTAGCTGTGCATTGCCATTTTTCTCTCTGGTAAAACTGGCAATGATGCACCGTATTTGACGTCATCCTCCTCGAGCACATGAAGTACGTTTGTATAGCGATATTTGTGCTGGCTTTTGTTTTGCTGTCGGCCTGCACACAGAAAGAAGAAAAGGTTGCTCCCAAGTCTTTCGAGGCCCAGGGTGTAGTTAAAGTAATCACCGAGTCGAAATCGTACGTCAATATCGATCATGGAGATATTCCGGGATATATGGGCCCCATGGCTATGTTTTTTGCCGTTCGCGATACGATGCTATTGGAGGGGGTGGCGGTAAACGACTCGGTACATTTTGTGGTAGAGGTGCATGACATTGAGCCGGCTATCGTACAGATGGACGTGGTTGAATAAGCTGCTGGAGGCATACCCATGGGCTGTATCACAAAGCATACGTTTGATTTTTTGCTGAAGCTGCGGGAGAATAATACCCGGGTATGGTTTGAAGCAAATCGCGCGAGTTACGAACAATCGCATGCCGAGGCAATATGCTTTGCCGAAAACGTTATGCAAGAGCTTGCTGCATTTGATGTGCTTGAGCCCCGGTCACCACGGAAAACCCTCTATCGTATTTATCGGGACATTCGCTTTTCTAAAGACAAGACGCCCTACAAAGTGTATTGGGGTGGTTCGTATAAACGGGCTGGTGCAGCACGGCGGGGTGGGATGGCGTTTCACATCGAGCCTGGCAATACATATATCGGCGGCGGCTTCTGGGGACCGAACAAAGACGACTTGCTGCATATCCGCCGGCAAATTGCTGCAGACGCAGATCCATTGCGCGAAGTGCTCAGCGATAAAGCCTTTCAAACGTTTTTCGATGGCCTCGAAGGACAGCAATTAAAAACGGCTCCGAAAGGTTTTGATAAATCGCACCCTGATATTGACTTACTCAACTACAAACAATTTCTCGTACGGCATTTCTATAGCGACGAAGACGTGCTTTCTGATGACTTCGAACGCCAGGTCGCACAGGGATTTGCCAACATGTTACCTTTCCTCGAAGCCATGACAGGTTATCTGACAACCGATATGAATGGCGAATCGCTGTTGTAGCATCGCGCTGCAGCAAGACACGCTCAGTTGGGGGAGCGTCCTGAAAAGCGTTGTGGGCAACCGAGAGGATGGATGACGAAATGTTGAAGAACCCGAGCAAATGGAACAGGGTCCAGGTTGCCTCGTTGCCACGGAAAAGTGCAATATTTTCTTCATCCAACTGGCTTTTGAAGCTTTTTTTGGTATTGTGATATGATGCGTTCGGCTCTTCGTGCAGTTCCGTTACCTGAAACTTCGAGTATGCGTCGCCGCCACGTTTTTACGCTTGTCACGCTCGGCTTTACCGTTGTGTTATTGGGATGGGGCGCTGTGGTTACGAGTATCGAGGCCGGCCTCGCCGTACCCGATTGGCCGACCACGTTCGATTCTATCGACCCCATAAATCCAACCCCCGACTGGTATAAAATTCCTCCTGTCCTTGCTGAACACGGACACCGATTGATGGGCATGATTGTGGGGGCACTCACGCTGCTTCTTGCCTTTTGGACGTTCTTTGCCGATTCTCGTCCCTGGATGAAACGCGTGGGTTTGTTTGCGCTGGGACTTGTTATTCTGCAGGGCGTTTTAGGTGGACTGCGTGTTGTTTGGATTTCTTTGGATCTGGCTGTTGTGCATGCCTGTACAGCGCAGCTGTTTTTTGCGACGCTCGTCTCAATGGCCTTCTTTACGTCGCGCTCCTGGCTTCGGGCAGACGATGTATTGGCAGAAGGAGACGCGACAACGCGTTTCCGTCGCCTCACCATCCTGACTGCTGTTTTGTTGTATGGACAGATTATTCTCGGGGCGTTGTTGCGGCACCGCGGCGATGGCGCTGATCCGGTGCTTGCCGGCATCCATATGCTTGGGGCGGCCGTGGTATTTACCCTGGTATTTATGACAATTAAAGGGGCTCGAAGCGCCAATCCGGAAAAGACGCAGGTTGCAAAACTATCGCATGGATTGGCAGGGATACTGACCTTGCAAATTTTGCTGGGCTTTGCCGCCTATTTTGTTATTTTGAGTGAGCTCGACGCCATGCGTAGTACATTGCAAGTGGTGCTAAATACTACACACATGGTTGTCGGTGCTTTGTTTTTCGCAATAACCATCGGCCTGGTTTTGGTCAGTGCCAGGAAACAAGTACCCAAAGAGGAAGCAGCCTGAACCTGGGACTGCGTTGTGTTAGATACCTCACTCGAATACAAGCCAACATGATAAAAACTCTAAGCATCCTGGTTTTTATTGCCGTGCTTTTTGTAGGATGTGCAGGAGAAGGCAGCACGCCGGCGGCAAGCAATGCGCCTGCTGAGATTTCGGTAGCAGAAGCTGAACCTGCGATGCAATCGGAAGAGGATCCGGTTCTTGCTGAAGGTAAAGCACTCTTTACGGGCATCGCAATTTGTTATTCGTGTCATGGTGCTGCAGGAGAAGGCTCGGATTTCGCTCCTGACCTAACCGATGATGCGTGGCTTAATATAGAAGCACCCGCTGATATTGAGAAGCTTACTGCGCTGATCAAAGTGGGTGTCCCGAAGCCAAAAGAATATCCAGGAATGATGCCGCCAATGAGGCACCTGGGGGACGATCAGTTGCAGGCAATCGCAACATATGTGCTGAGCCTGAGCAGTAACACCTAGACCTGGCCGTTAGCCGTTAATCTTGTGATGTAGGGAAGGAGCGTGGGATATGCCAATTCTCGCCTTCTTTGAGTCCATCACATGTGTAGATAAATTTTGTAATGGAAGCTGTATCTCAGGATTCAAAACGTGGAATTCGCCTCATTTTGGCCGTTAGCGCGGTTGCGATCGCGTTTCTGTTTTGGTTGATCTATTTCAAGGAGCCTTCAGCACAGACCCTGGCATTTGTCAAACATTTGCCGGCTGTCAACGCTTCCCTCAATGCGTTGTGTGCCCTGTGTCTTGTCTGCGGATTTATTTATGTGAAGCGTCAGAATTTTAAAGTGCATCAGCGATTCATGGTAGCCGCACTTGTATTCTCTGCGCTGTTTTTAGTGAGTTATCTGACCTATCACAACTTTCAGGGAGATACACCTTATACTGGTGCCGGCGCTGCCAGAATAACCTACTTCTTCATCCTGATTACTCACATTGTGCTGTCGATCTTTTCCCTGCCTATGGCACTAATCACCGTTTTCTATGCCTCACAGGAACGCTTCTCCAACCATAAAAAACTCGCCCGCTGGACGCTCCCCATCTGGCTTTATGTATCTGTGACGGGTGTGCTCGTGTACCTTATGCTACACGTTTTTTAGCCGATTATGCTTTTTCGAGCAAGCCTGGAATTTCTTTCACAAGGAAAGAAGCCAGGGCATCGTGAGCCTTTTCCAGGGTTTGCTGGAGCTGCGCATCTTCCTTGTACATGTAACCTGTAACAGCTTTTACGATGTTGCAGGGTTTACCATAAGTGGCTGCAACGTAGGCAACAGCATATCCTGTCATATCGCTCATGTCGGCAATCCGCTGCCAATAGGACTGTTCACTGGCTTCCTGTGGGGTGTGATCCTGTGTAACGAGCGTGCCTTTCTCTAGCTTGCTGAAGGGCACTTCGAGAGGCATGCGCGGATAGGTAGGCGCTGATAACTCAATGCGATCACCTTCGAACACCTGCGATGCCCCTACCAATGTGCCGAGGTTGAATGCATCATTCAATGAGGTACAGGTGCCTGGGTGCACGATCCGAGAAATCTTTTTTTCAGATCGTAATAAACGCTCGGTGCGCAGTGCGGCCTTGATTTTGCCTACGCCAATAATGGTGACCAATATATGATCATCGCTAACTACTTCACCTTCAGGGAGACCGTCAAAACGACCCCGTTCGTACGTCTTTAGAAAGGGGCGGGCTTCCTGCTCTGTAGAAAAAAGAAATGCGATCATCGAACACAGAAATCTAGCTGGAGTAACAACAATTTAAAATTTGGAGACCGAGTCTTGTCTCATATCCTGTCAGGATCATGTCTAAGCAAGTCCTGCAGGTAAGGAGGTGCAAGATAGGTTACACAAAATTAAATCGCTTAATACAAGAACCGCTTAATTTTTTTCAGTTGCCTTTTCTCTTTTGACATCAGCCAAATGAAAATCGTAGAACTACTCGACCGCGCTTCTGAGCCGCTTATTTCGTTCGAAATTGTACCACCCAAGCGAGGTAGTTCGGCAAATCAGATCATGAAAATTGTTTCTGAGTTGGTCGAGTTTGAGCCGCCATTTATTGATGTGACCAGCCATTCTGCACAGGTGTACTATGAAGAAATGGTGGGCGGAACGTGGCGCAAACATGTGAAACGCAAGCGGCCAGGTACGCTTGGGCTTTGTGCCGCGATAAAACATCGGTTTAATATAGAGCCAGTTCCGCATCTGCTTTGCCATGGATTTACACGAGAAGAAACAGAAGATGCGTTAATCGAGCTTAATTACCTCGGTATCCAAAATATCATGGCGCTGCGCGGCGATGATATGCAGACAGAAAAGCGGACAGATACTCTTCGTTCATTCAACAACTATGCGTGTGACCTGGTTGAGCAGGTACGCGATATGAATCAGGGCGATTTCCTGGAAGACATTATCGATAGCATGCCTACCGATTTCTGCGTTGGGGTAGCTGGGTATCCCGAAAAGCATTTTGAGGCGCCCAATCTGACGTGGGACATTCTGAACCTGAAAAGAAAAGTTGACGCCGGCGCTGAGTACGTGGTAACCCAGATGTTCTTCAACAATGACCACTATTTCAGTTTTGTAGAACGGTGCCGCGAAGTGGGGATTACCGTGCCCATTATTCCAGGGTTAAAAATCATGACCAGCAAGCGGCAACTTCAAATGTTACCCAAGCGGTTTTTCCTTGAAATCCCTGAGGCGCTAGCTGCTGAGGTGGAGGAGGCCGACCCTAAACATGTAGTCGATATCGGTGTGGAGTGGGCGCTACGGCAGGCTGAGGAGTTGTTAAATGCTGATTTGCCCTGTGTGCACTTCTATATTCTGCAGAAGGCGGGTACGGTGAAGCGGGTGGTGAGTAAGTTGAAGGGGAAAAAACTGGTGTAAGGAGAGAGGGGCGAAGAAAGTGGATCAGTGCCTTCGAGGTAAAGCAGCAATCCACTTTCTTCCTGACGATTGATCAGCCTCTTCGTTTTCCTTTATACTTTAGAATCTGTCTACGAAGTCGACGTACGCAACGATCGATGGCTTCCTCGTATGTAACGGCCTCTTCTTGGGCTACAAGTGAGTTTCGTCGAACGTTGACGGTGATTTCGGCGATTTTAGAACCGCCGGCGGCGTTGTGTTTACTCAGGATTACACGTGCGTCGGTGATGCCGTCGTAGAAACGCTCAAGTTTACCTACCCGGGTATTAACAAAATTCTTGAGCTTCTCGCTGGCACTGAAATGACGCGCTGTGATTTGAGTATCCATAAGCAATCCTCCTTTGACATGATGTGGTGAAAAGGAATTTTGAAGACAAGGTGAAGACACAATAAGAAAATGTTATCAAGAAAAAAAGAGGGGAAACGCCCTTAAAAAGTAAGGGTACTCAGCAATGCCCTAAATTTCCTGTCTAGAGGTGATTTTGTAAAAAATATTGAAGTGATTGCTGAGGTTTTGTTGCAATTTCGTTACGATTCGAGCAACGCCTTCAGGTAGCGATCTTCCAGTGATTTCATCTGGCTTTTGCCGGCTGCTGTGTCATCGAGGTACCCCATGAGATGAAGCAGGCCGTGGATGATGTAGCGATACGCTTCTTCTTCAAACGTCGCTTCAAATTCTGCACAGCGCTCCTGTGCCGTATCCAGGTCTATGTATACCTCGCCATCAACCGTTTTTGAAGCTGTTGGGTCGTTGAAAGGAAAAGAAAGGACATCTGTATTGTAATCGTGTTGGAGGTAGGAAGCGTTGAGTTCACGGACCGTTTGGTGGTCACCGAGTACAATGCTGAGGGTTTCGAGCGTAAATTGCTCACCGGTGCATACAAGGGCAACCAGTTTGTGTAGTACTGGCTCGTCCAGTAAAAGCGTAGGATGGGTGTAAGCGACCTCGAGGGGTGAGGAAGCGGGTAGCGTAGGCACTACTAATCGAGATCTTGAAACAGCGTCTCTGTCATCGAAAGTGCAAGACTGCTCATCATCATTTCAGGGTGCAGTTTCTCAAAATCGGCAGATAGCAGGCGTTCGTCGACATGGGCGTAGAGGGAGGAAGACGCTTCTCGTTCAACGACAAGACAGCTCATACGGCCTGGCTGGCGCGCTACAAAAAAGATTTCTCCAAGCTCTGCGCTTGGGACAACGCCGGTACACCCTTGAATTTGCAAATACGAATTTGCTGTAATAACAGAAACCAGATTGTTTGGTTGTCCCTGAGCGAGATGCTCGGGCATATCCAGGTCCGTCAGGATTTCCAGCAAAATTTTACGCCCGGTTTCCTCATCAGATATGTCAAAACGTACAATCTTTTCGTCACGCTTTGGCGAGACGCCAAGGACATCAGCAATACGTTTTATTTCTTCATCGGAAAAAGAAAAACTCATTGGTTTTCTACCGCAATATTCAACGATTCAGCACCATGAAAGGGAAGTTTGAGTACACGCATCTGGCATGTAAAGGTTGCACTTCGCCCATACACCTGAGAAAATAGGTGCTGTATGCAGGAAAAACAATGAGTTGGCGTGATGGCAATGGGTTAACAGTGGGAGGGGGGTGTTACTCCGGCATCATTACGGCAATTTGTTCATGTTCTTCGTGCGATTCTGCAGCATCATCGTCCTCCTGTGGTGCTACATTATGGGCGTGCAGGCCTTTAGGGCCCTCCACTAAATCAAAATCTACAGTTTCACCGGTCCGTAAAGTCTTGAAGCGTTTTTCCGTATGAATCTGTGAGTAGTGTACGAAGATATCGCTTCCGTCTTCCGGGTGTACTATAAAACCATAGCCTTTTTTGGCGTCAAACCATTTGACGATACCATTGTAAGCAGACATAGGGTGTGCCTCCTTTTAAAACATTTGTGTCCGTCCGTCCTGTCCGAAGAGCAATAACTGCAGGACGCCCCGGCTGAAAGGGTGAGAGTTCAGGGTAATAATAAATCTTGACAGGAAATATCCCGCCAAGGTACTATTATATTGAGATTGTGTGAATCTGTCAACCTTAATGAAGCATTCTCTTACAATTAAATTTTAGAAAGCGCTGAATTCATCAAATGAGCCCGAAAAAGGGCTTTTTTATTTTTCCAAAAGGGCATAAAAATCGAAAGCCGGCCCCGATTCGTATTGAATCAGCGCCGGCTTTGCCAGATTTTAGCAGGTATGCCGTAAGTGCAAACAAATACATCCTGAAGGATTGATCTGTTTGCTGTTAAAGGTTGATAGTTACAAGTTGAAGGTTTTGGCTTTTATCCTTCTGTTATATAGCACAAGATTTATGTCCTCCCCTCAATATTTAATTGCTTGTACTAAGTACTTTGACAAGCCCTAGTTGCCGCCCGTTGTATCGTTCGGCGGTGCGGAAGGGAAAATACGCCGGCTATCTGCTTCAAATTCAGCAGCAGTTTTACGGTACGATTCGTCGCCAATGGCTTCGGCGATTTTATTGGTGAACGCAGCTGCTGCTTCGAAATCGCGTACTTCCATATACCCAATTTGCATCATCTGCATAAAGCGCGCTGTTTGGTCGAGGGATGTTTGCGTGCGGGCGTATTTCAAGTCATCCAACACGAGAGGCTCTGCTTTTTGCCAGATCTCAACGGCTTTGTCGTGTTCTCCCGCAAGCTGGTAGGCGCGGGCAACAATCAGGTGAGAACGCACCGTGCCGGGAATCACTTCGTACGGTATTTTCTCCATCAGGAAATCGAGCAATTCAATAGCGCCAGTCCGATCGCCTTGCGTAAACATGGTCTGGGCTGTCTGCACAAACACATTACGATAGTTATCTACCATCCGCCGGATGTTCTCATCATAATACACTTCCGGATTGTTCAGGTTGGTTAGCTTGAACTTTCGCAGATTTTCTGCTGTGATGCTCGGAATGGCTCGGCCTAGCAGTTCGTTGTGTTTGATAGGCACCACGCGAAACGCCTGGCCTTCGAGCTGGAAATAGTTTTCCAGGTCCAGTTGGCCATCCTGGCTCACCGTAACAGCGTAGTAGAACGGGCGCTCCCAGCCATTTTTGGCATTGGTAATTAACATGTCGAGCAGCGCCTGATCGGAGATGTAGAGCAGGTTGAACTGATCGCTGTATGGCCGGCCGCGCAAGGTCCACGTCATTGGCGATTCCAGTAGACTGGTATCCTGGGCAGAAATCGGCACTTCATCCCCGAGCAACATTTGTGTTACGTCTACCGGGAGACTTAATTGCTCGGGCTGCCAGGGAATGATTTCCAGGTTTTCGATGTGCTCATCTGACATCGAGATGGGGAGGGGAGCAGAGTCGCGTGAATACTGGTTTTTCAACTGCTTGATGTACCAGGGTGTATTCAGCAATGAAATGTTTACTACGCGTACGTCTTGCCGCTCACCTTCTACTTCCTGCAAGTACCATAGCGGGAACGTGTCGTTATCGCCATTGGTGACCAGGATGGCGTCATCTTCCACACTCATGAGCATGTTATACGCGTACTCTGGTGCAATGTAGCGACCTGAACGGTCATGGTCCTGGTAGTTTTGCAGTGTCATCCAGAGTGGCACAGCAAGGAAAAGCAGGGCAGCAACGCCATAGAGCGTATTGGTAATCATGCTCCTCGAGCGCCCTTCTTTGGAAGTCAGCGCCTCCAACACAAGTTGCAGGATTCCCGTTGCCCCAATACCTACCCATATACTAAATGCAAAGAAGCTGGCTACGTAGGAGTAGTCGCGTTCCCTGGGTTGATAGGGCGTTTGATTGAGGTACAGAATAATCCCTATACCGGTCACAAAGAACAGGATGAAGACACTGAAGGCGCGCTTCCAGTCTCGTCGGAAGTGGTAGACACCGCCAAATAGGCCAAGCAGCAGCGGTAGGGCGAAGTATACGTTTCGGGATTCTCGCTCGCTGGGGGATTGCACGTATCGATCCGGTCCATATTCCGGGGGGTCGATGAACGAGAGCCCCGTGATGGCCGGCGCATCCTGAATATCACTCGCTCGACCCACAAAATTCCACAGGAAATATCGGAAGTACATGTTGTTGACCTGGTACTTCCAGAAAAACTCTGAATCAGAATCGAACTGGGCATAATACTGCATATGCAGTGGTGTTGGTGAGTGCCGGCGCGGGAAGAGGACTTCTTCATTTGGGTCGATCTGTCCCGTTGCATTGTCGTACGTGTTACCCGTAAGGAGCGGCGTTGAACCGTATTGTTCGCGTTTCAGATACGAAACAATCGATTCAGCATCTTCCGGGTCATTCTCGTCGATAGGAGGATTGGAGGCACTCCGGATAAAGATCAGGGCATAGCTGGAATAGCCGATGAATACTACTGCTGCGCAAAGAAACACCAGGTTTGTGACCTGCATGTTACGCGCATGCGTGTAGTACACCCCAAACACGATCAGGGCCACAATCATGATCAGTGTAAAGGTCGGTGAGAAACTGTTACCCACGAAGCCTGGCAGCCAGGTAATAATACCCGGGTAAATTGCGAGGAAGCTGAAGGTTGAAATAGCACCCGTGAGCAAAATGCCAAGGAACATGGTTTGCCGATCAGCGCCGTCCCTGTGAAATTCGGTAAAGTAGAAAATCAGGGCGATGAAGAAGATCGCGAGCAGGTTGAGAAGGTGGACACCAATGGCCAGGCCAAAGAGGTAAGCAATAAGGACCAGGTATCGGTTGGCTGAGAGCCCAAAAGGATGTTGTTTGCCTGAAGAAATAAGTTCTTCCTGCCGTGCCAGTTCGCTCCATTTCATGATGAGCCATACAACGATGGCAGTGAAAAACATGGAGAGGGCATAAACCTCGGCTTCTACTGCATTAAACCAGAAGGAGTCGGTAGCGGCAAATGTGAGTGCACCAATAAATCCGCCGGCAAGAATCGTTATTTTGGTATGGAATGAAGGAGTATCACCAGCCCATTCTCTGGCAATGCGGACAATGATCAGGTGTGTTAACAGGACTGTAAAGGCGCTTGCAAACACGGAAACGAGGTTTACCGCCAGCGAAATGTATTCGGTGGGTACAAACATCGAAAAGAATCGCCCAACCAGCATGTAAAACGGCGCGCCCGGTGGGTGGGA
The DNA here is from genome assembly GCA_965263205.1 of Rhodothermales bacterium. Lineage (GTDB taxonomy): Bacteria > Bacteroidota > Rhodothermia > Rhodothermales > JAHQVL01 > JBCCIM01. The sequence goes on along the minus strand of CBDHHF010000013.1, from coordinate 305,187 downwards.
TACCTGTAGTCTGTTGGCAATTGCAATAAACTCACCCGAGTCCCAGAAAGAAGCTGTTGGGGCAACGGTCAGGAGATAGAGCACGAGGGCCCACACAAATACGATCGCTGCTACAATGCGCTCTGTCAGTTTCCAGTTAACATTCATGATTCTATGGGAACGTGGATCGTCATCCACATTATTGGTCAGTTCATCGCACAGGAGAACTGTAGGATTAATGCCAGGACCAGGGACTGCATCCCATTCGGGCGGGTTTAGGCGGTAACAGGGCGGTTGATTGGCCGGTTGAAAAGCGCATCAAATGCCCAAATAGCTCGCGTTGCAACGCATTGCTGCTTTTATAGTTGCGGGTTTCAAGATGCTGGTTTCTTAGCAGGGTGATTAAGATCCTGCGTCACCGTTTGCCGCCTACAACTATAACGAACTCACCCTTCACCTTATTTTTCTCGGCGAAGTATTTTTTTAGCACCGCGAGTGGTCCTCGCTGCACTTCTTCAAACGTTTTGGAGATTTCTCGGACAACAGCTGCCGGCCGATCAGTGCCAAACGTAGTTTCGAAGTTAGTCAAAGTTTTGAGGATGCGATGCGGAGATTCGTAGAAAACCATGGTGCGCGGCTCTTCTGCGAGCTGTGTAAGCCGAGTCTGCCTGCCTTTTTTTACCGGTAAGAAACCTTCATAAACAAAGCGTTCGCATGGCAAGCCGCTTACGGTCAGCGCAGGGATGATAGCTGTAGGCCCGGGTAAAGCCTCTACCTTGATGCCGGCCTCAATACAGGCACGCACCAGGTAAAATCCGGGGTCAGAGATACCAGGTGAGCCGGCATCTGAGATGAGGGCAACGCGCTGGCCGGCCTGCATCTTTTCGACAAGTTGTGGTGCCCGACCGCGTTCATTGTGGTCGTGGTAACTTGTACGTGGGACGCGGATGTCGTAATGGTTCAGCAGTTTTGACGACGTACGGGTATCTTCACAGGCAATCAAATCGACACTTTTCAAAACATCAAGTGCGCGAACTGTGATGTCTTGCAGGTTGCCTATGGGGGTGGGGACAAGGTAAAGCATCTGCTTTATTCTGCTTCGTGCTGGGGATCGAGTTCAACCTGCATATCGGCTTCGGCCTCGATCTCTGGGAGTGCATCAGGTTCGGCAGGCTGTGTTGGTGCCGCCGGCTTTTTCCTGAACCACGCGCGGGCGCGTAAATCAAGCAGTACAAACGCTATGAGGAGGCTGGCGATAACTAACATCACAATATTGGCGCCCCACATGCCAACCCAGGGCTCAAGTTTGCCCCGGTCAGCCAGTTTCTCGCCCTGCACCAGGGTCACCCAGTAAAAAAGGAAAATACCCAATGCTGTGGCCCCGACGGCACCAAGGCCGCCACGACGCATGCTGAGGCCCAACGGAATGCCTATCAGGGCAAAAATAATGCATGCAACAGCAATCGAGTATTTCTTATAAATCTCTACCTGGTACCGATTGGCCCGCTCAGCTTCCCACTCGATGCTACGTTTTACGTTGTCAACGTGTGTGCGGGCTGCGCGCACATTGTTCAGCGCTGCTTCGTATACCTCAACTTGTTTTGGCCGCGTCAACCCTTTAAGTGCAACCCGTTTGGTTTGCGCACTTTGCACATCGGCCGCTGTTGCTCCAGGTTCAGCAGGTTCGGGCAGCGTAACAGCCATGTCTGTAGGAATGGCATATGTGGAGTCAGCCAGAAATCGAAGACCGGAGTCCAGTATTTTTTCCCGATGGGTTTCAACGCTCGTATTAAGCGAATCAACATACCGAACCATCAGGTGCGTTGGCATTGTGCGATCCGAACGGTAACCGTCTTCCGGATCGCTTCGTTCAAAACTGAGCTCTGATAAGTCGAGGCTAAGGCGATGCTCTTTGAATTTTAGGCGTTCGTAGCGGGGTTCTTCTTTTCTACTTTTGGCTGGGATAATCCGGTGCATTTCACCGTTTTGCAGAATGAGTTCTACTGTGCTATTCTGCTCCTGGGGCCGCAATTCTCCGCGCTCTGCCTTGATCGTAACTTGCTGACGATTGCCGCCTGTGTAATCGAAAATCACAACGTCGATCATCTCATTTGATTCCGCCGGCAATTCTTGCACGAGAATACTGTAGTCATTGATGCCGTTATAAAAAACACCTGGCGAGAGCTCAAAGCCAGGTTTTTTCTTGCGGATATCCTTCCAAAGACTACTGGCGCGGTAATTGGCTGCCGGCAAAATGTTGCTATTGAAATTCCACATCAACGCAGCAAGCAATGTGCTCACAATCAATACGGGCCACATGAGCTGCACGAGGGAGACACCGGCGCTTTTCAGTACGGTATAGACGTTGGCCTCTGCCAGTTTACCAAATGTCATCAGGGTGGCAATGAGCACCGACATCGGCACCGCCAGCACCACCATGTACGCGAGGTTGTAGATGACAATCTCAAAAATGACGTGTACAGGCAAGCCTCGACCAACCAGGTCAGGCAGGTACCTGATCAGGAATTGCATAATCAGCAGAAAGATAAGTGTGGCCAGCCAGCCGAAAAATGGGCCGGGTAGCATACGCAAGATCTGTCTGTGAATCTGTTTTACCATGGTACAATTTTACCCCACAATCCGGCAAGGTTTCAAGCCTTTTCAACTCCGTCGCAATGTAATTTCCGTGATCTCCGGGCGGATCCCAAAGCGTAGCGGGGGCCCAACCGTGCCAAGGCCGCGGTTAACATAGAGAAATTGCTGGCCGTTTGCCTGATTTGCCGGCTCCGAATAGAGGCCGGCCCATCGTGTGTACATAAACCGGGCAAGACTCCAGCGAAGCGGCCCAAACTCAATGCCAACCTGACCGCCATGCGTATGGCCGCATAACATCAGGTCGATTTGGGGGAAGTGGGGGCGGACGTGATTGTCCCAGAAGGTCGGATCGTGTGCCAGGAGCACGTGCATGTCTTCCGGGTTTTCGATGCCGGCCAATGCCGCTGGCAGGTTGGCGTACTGCTGGTTAAAGCCGGTATTGTCGGTGCCGAGCAGATGCAGGCGCTCGCCATCCAATTCGATGGTTTGCCGCGCGTTCACGAGGACATTGATGGGTGTGGTTGCAAGGCGTGCTACTACGCGCGGTGTATTGGCATAGTGGTCGTGATTGCCCAAACATCCATAGACGCCGAGTGGCGCATTGAGCGCATTGAGCGCCGGCATAATGCGCGCCAGTTCTTCGTCGTTATTGTTGACAAAATCACCCGTGATGGTCAAAATGTCGGGTTTAATGTCATTGAGCAGATCTGCCACTTCCAGCATGGGCCGCTCGCTAAAAAAGGAGCCGGCGTGGATGTCGGACAACTGCGCAATGCGCAAACCATCAAATGCACGCGGCAGATTGGGTAGAGGAACGTCGATGCGGTGGAGGTTAAAATCGTAGAGTGTTCGGAAAACGCCGTACCCTGTCACCACGTAAGGCACGGTGCTGGCACTCCAGCCGATTTGGCTCAGGAATTCGCGCCGGCTGAGCCGCTTCATGTCAGTCAGGTCGAGTTGCGGCGAATGTCCCGTGGAAGCCGTTGTGTTGGCAGATCGTCCGGAAACGCCAAGTTGGTCTTGAAACCATCGGAAAAGCCAGAAAACCATCCGGCCGAGGTCTTTAAAGAGTAAGACCAGCGCGATGATGAACTTGGGCAGGTAATAGAGGGCAAAAAAGCCGATGAAGAGCGCACGGAATAATTTTGGCTCGACTTCCCACCAGCGTGAGAAATAGAAGTATGCGGGCAATGTTGCCGGCATGATGTACATAAACACGACATACACCGGCCGTGTCCAGCGCAGACGCGGCGCCGTCCTCAAAAAAACCTTCCAGTGTTTGTACACATACCAATCGACCGCGAGCAGAAGCGCGACCAACAGGCCAAATAAAAACGCGTAACTTGCCATCCGTGAATTACGACTGGAATGGCAACAGGTTCGTGTGGGGAACAGGAAAGGTATACGCTGTGTCCTTGGCTGCACAAATGCCAATACGCTTTAGCCAAATGCAAGGTTGGTCATTATCCAAACGGATTCAATGGGCGTGCTATGAATATTAAGTCTTTTACATTCAATCCTTTTCAAACGAACTGCTTTGTGTGCCATAGCAATGGCGAGGCTGTGATTATCGACCCTTCGTGTTATGAAGAAGCAGAAGTGCAGGAAGTACTACAATACGTTTCTTTTCAAGGCCTCAAGGTTAAGCACTTGTTGTTAACTCATGGGCACGTCGATCATATCTTTGGTTGTCAGGCGATGGTCGATGCGTTTGGGATGGGTTTTCAGATGCATGCTGCTGATGAGCCTTTGTTGGCGCAGGCACCCATGCATGCGCAGATGTTTGGTACTGCTATGGCACCGCCGCCGGCGCCAGCCTCTTTTCTCACGGAAGATAACCTGATCACATTTGGCGGCGTCAGGTGGTCCATTTTGCACACGCCCGGTCACTCGCCCGGCTCCATCTGTTTTGTTGATGAGCAGCACGGTTTTATGATTGCCGGCGATGTGCTTTTCTATGATTCCATCGGCCGAACGGACCTCTGGCAAGGTTCGTTACCAACACTCATGCAGTCGATTTTCCAGAAAATAATGCCGTTTGAAGACAGCATGCAGATCTTTCCTGGTCATGGACCTGCGACCACCGTAGGGCGAGAGCGCGTTTCCAATCCGTTCCTGATCGAATACGGCGGCGCTTCCATGGAATGATTGCCAGCGTCTTTATCGATCGAAAAACAATACACGCGCAACCTTAAATCAACATTTCCTTTCTATCAGCTTATGACGGCGGACCAGGTTATTGGAAGCATCGGCGTTGGTATTCTACTGCTTGCCTATGCCCTCAATGTAACAGGCAAAATTACCAACAATGGCCGGGTGTATGCAGGGCTAAATGTGGTCGGTGCCGGCCTGGCATGTCTCGCCTCCTGGATGATCGCATACTACCCGTTTGTTGTACTCGAAGCCGTTTGGACGGCCGTATCTGTCGCATCTTTTGTTAAAAATACCGGGAAGATGGGACTGGCTGAAAAATAATCCTGGAAGAGAATCGGCGATTTTGTGCTAAAAAAGCAGCATTTGGTGCCGGGTTTAGGGTATAAGAGAATGCCCTGAAAAAAGGCTGTAACAAATCAGAAGAACGCCCCGTAGCCTCTGCTAAAATATTAGCACTTGCTGTTTTTATTCACCCAGCATGAACGCAACGTTCGCCAAGACTTCCAGACCTATGACCAGACGGATATTACCCCTCCGCTCTTTGATTATTGCCTGCGGCCTCTTCTTCATTGCCGCCACACCAACAACTGTAATGGGCCAATTGGCATCTACAAATCCTGTTGTGATGCCCGAATCAGATGACCCCTTCGAGCCGGCTTTTAAGCCAAGCCTCTTCATTTCCAAACGCGCCGGCGAAATCAAAATTGATGGAGTCATCGACGAAGCCGGCTGGCGTACGGCTGCCCGGGCTGAGAATTTTTCCGAGACCTTCCCCGAAGAACAGGCGCGACCGCCAATCGATATCGCTGCTTACTTCACCTACGACGATGCAAACCTCTATGTAGCGTTTGATATCAAAGACGACCCATCTGATATCCGCGTTAATTACAGCGACCGGGATGCTATTTGGCAAGACGACTACGTTGGTCTGGCTATCGACACCAATGGCGATGCACAGGAAGTCTATTTCATTGCAGCAAATCCGTTAGGCATCCAGGGTGATACGCGCGTAACGCGCAACAATGAAGACCTTGGCTTTAACCTCGTTTACAAGTCAGAAGGTCGCGTGACCGAGAGCGGCTACCAGGTCGAGATGCAAATTCCGTTTCGGAGCTTGCGTTTCCCCGAGACCGATGTACAAAAATGGAATGCCACTGTATGGATTACGCACCCGCGTGACAGCCGGAATACGTATTCATGGGCAGCCATGAGCCGCGACAATCCCTGCTGGGCGTGTCAGTTTGGTTCGATTGAAGGCATCGAAGGGGTACGCTCTGCCGGCAACCTCGAAATTCTGCCGGCCTTTACTGGCACCCAGGCCAGCGAATTGAACAACTTTGATGACCCCGATTCGGGCTTCGACAATGGCCGGATCAACACCGACCCTTCCCTCAACGTGAAGTACGGCATCACTTCCGACCTTACCGCCGACCTTGCCATCAATCCCGACTTCAGCCAGATTGAAGCGGATGTGGCGCAGATCGACGCCAACTCTACCTTTGCACTGTTCTTCCCTGAGCGCCGGCCCTTCTTTCAGGAAGGCAGCGACCTCTTTGATACTGAAATACAGACGGTCTATACGCGTTCGATCAACGATCCGATTGTGGCCAACAAAATGACGGGCCGCTTTGGTAAAACCAACGTGGCGTACATCGGTGCGCGTGACAACACGTCACCCTTGTTGATGCCCTTTGAGGAAAATAGTCAGTTGGTCAACGTGGGTAAGAGCTTCTCGAATATCGTACGTGTTAAGCACAATTTTGAAAATAACTCGTACATCGGTGGCCTCGTTACCGATCGCCGGCAGGACGAAGGCGGCGGCGGTTCAACCGTAGCGCTTGATGCTACATGGCGCTTCGCCACCCAGTACCTGATCAACGCACAGTGGGTGGGAAGCCGTACGGAAGAAATCAATGACCCGACGCTGAGCGATGGATTCAATGACGACACGTTTGATCGCGGCAACCATACCGCTGCACTCGATGGTGAGACCTACAACGGTCACGCGATGACTTTCGAATTCTTGCGCGATGGCCGGCATTACTGGTTTGAAGTGGGCTATGAGCAGCTCAGCCCAACATTCCGTGCCGACAACGGCTTCATCCGCCAGAACGATGTCCGCGACGTTGCTTTCTTTAATGGCTTCAACATCTACCCGGAAAAAATCAACTTTATCGACCGGATCAGCCCGCGCGCCGGCTTTGGACGCGAGTGGAATTTCGACGGTGTACAGAAAGAAGACTTTGGTTTTGTTGGGATGTTTGTGCAAATGAAAGCACAGTCGCGTGCCTTTATTGGATATGAAGCAGAGCGCGAGCTTTTCCGGGGTACCCAGTTTGATGGCATCCACGAGTGGGACTTCTTTGCGGCGAGCAATTTCAGCGAACTGATTCAACTTGGCGTTGAACTTGAAACGGGTACAGCAATCGCAAGAAATGTAGACGCCCCTGAGCTTGGAAAGAGCTTCAATTACGCGGCGTTTGCTACCATTCGTCCTACCTCTCGGTTGAGTTTCGAGCCGACATTGAGCTACTCGCGTCTCGAAGACCGCGACACAGGCGAAAACTTCTTTAGTGGTTACATCTTGCGTGTCCGCACCAACTACCAGTTCTCACGCCGGCTTTTCCTCCGCACGGTGGTGCAGTACAACGACTTTGCCGAGCGCCTCGAAGTGGATCCACTGTTGACCTACCGTATCAATCCGTTTTCAGCTTTTTACATCGGCTCCACACACGACTACAACACGTTCCCGGGCCGGACGCAAGATGCCTCGCGCTTCTTGCAGGAATCGCGCCGGCAGTTCTTCTTCAAATTCCAGTACCTCTTCAGAACCTGATCCGAGTTTTCCTCCTGTTAAGCAAGTGATATAGAGGAAAGAGCGGTCCGGCTCCCGTTGATACGTCGACGGGAGCCGGCTGCTTTTATATGTATCGTGCGTGTATGAACAACTAATCACTGGTCGAATGGTCTCGTATCTAGGGTGTGTCTACAATCAGCTTGAAAAGCTTGTTTTTGCCCATATTGCGTCTATCTGCGTTCTTTTTCTCACACGATGCGCTGCATCGCGCCTTGAAAAACGCCTTGATAGCCACAATATGCTTCAAAAACATTGATTTCCCTGCTAATTGTAGACACACCCTGGAAGCCACCTTCTCATCTACCAGGTACACGCATGTCTTTCTTAACCGGTTTGCTTTTGCTTTCACTCACAATTGTCCCCCCGTGTGAACCCGCAAGCGTTGATATTGCCGGCGTTGTGTATGAAAAAACGTGTCTTGTATTGGCAGACGGACAGTCTGCTATGACGCTGGTTGATTTGAATGGAGATGGACATCTCGATCTGGCTGTGGTTAACGAGGCGCATCATGAACTTGTCTTGTTTGTTGGGGATGGGGATGGTACGCTCAGTCAGCTGGGGCGGATGGACGTTGGTGAAAATCCAACAAGCATCAGTGCGACTGATTTTAATGGAGATGGCAATCCCGATCTCGTTATTGCAAACCATGAAACGGATTACCTCACGTTATTAGAAGGCAAGCGTGATGGCACGTTTAGCGAAGCACCTGCGTCGCCGTTTCCTGTAAATGTGGCGCCGCACCCACACATGGCGCAGGTTGCCGATATTGATCTCGATGGATATCCCGACGTGCTGGTGGATCACCGTAACGGCAATGGGTTACTGGTTTTTGAAGGCCAGAAGAACGGTTCTTTTGATGCAGCCGGCCGCCTGGTAAACACGGGAGGCGATCCTTATCGCGGATTTGCACTCGGTGATGTAAACGGCGATGGCTTCCCCGACATCATTACACCCAATCCGCGTGAAATAGGCGTAACCCTGAGTACGGGGAAGCGGGATGCCACTTTCCATAAACCCATTTTTCTCGAATCCAGATCTCCTTTTGCTGTTGCATTGGGCGATGTGAACGGGGATGGCTTGCGCGATGTGATTGCGGCATCAGCGGATGGCCGCCGGCCTGTACAACTTTTTTTGCAAGCAGAAGAACATGACCTGGTTGAAGGAGCCGGCTCCCCTTTTGCCATGGGCAGCGGTGCCAAACAAATTGCAACAGGAGATTTAAATGGCGATGGTTTTGATGATGTGCTCGTAAGCAACTGGAATGACGAGCTGTTGATTTTGCTCGGTACAAAAGATCAGATGGCACGCACGCTATTGTCTGATTTAGGAGCGCCCTGGGGACTCGCTGTAGGTGACCTGAATGAAGACGGGAAAGATGATTTCATTATAGGAGATGGCACAGCGTCCGAAGCCCACGTTTTTTTGAGCACGCTACAAGATTGAAGATAATTGGACGTGTATCAATAGTGAAAACCAACAACTTGAAACCAGCAACCTGTAACCAGTACCCCATTCATCCGGCAGGATGAATGGGGTGACTCTTTATAGTCCGTCTACCAGTTCCTGTGAATCCAGAATGAGCTGGTTGATTTTGTCCGCTGCAACGGCTGCGTCTTGTGCCAGGTTACTCACTTCGCTGGATACAACAACGAAGGCTTTGCCTGCCTCGCCGGCGCGGGCTGATTCAATTTTTGCGTTCAGCGAAATCAGCTTCGTTTGCTCGGAGATTTTGTTAATCGAATGCACGATGCCACTAATTCGGTTAAGAATTTTGGTCATGGCTTCGCGTGTATTGTTGATCAACGCTTTACGCTCAGAAACATCCGACCCAAAGGAGATGATCTTTGAAAGCTTTTTGTTTGCATCAAAGATGGGCGTCACAATGGCTTCAATCAGGGCACTTCTATCATTGTTACCCTGGAATTGCAGATTCGCTGCCGTTGGATGCCCCATCGATACTTTGGAGAAGTCTCCTGTGGACAAATAGTCTTTCAGATTTTTGGTCAACATTTTGGCGTCGCGCTCCGGGGTACAATCCAGTAACTGGTCAAAATACTTGTTTGAGCGGAGGAGTTGTCCCTGAGGTGTCCATTCCAGTATGGTGGTGGATTCGCCTATGCCCTGGAGTACAATGTTGTTTTCCAGGGCTGCCATTTTTGTCGGTGTAATATTGGCCTGGATTGAAATGAAGTGCTCCAGGTTGCCGTGACTATCAAATACGGGATTGATTGCAAGAGAAATCCAGTAAGGAACACCTTGCTTGTCGTAGTTGAGGATCTCTTCGTAGAATGGCTCTCTGTCGTGCAGTTTCTGGCGGATGCGTTGTTTGGTTGAAGGATCGGTGTTTTTTCCTTGCAAGACATCGCCTGGTTTTTTGCCCATAACTTCCCGCTCCTGGAAGCCGGTAAGTCGCGTGAATCCCGGATTAACGTAGGTAATGAGGCCTTCAGGATTCGTGATAATGACCGAATTGTCCGTTTCGTTTGCAACAAGCGACAGCAAACGGAAGGTTTTTCGGTTATTCACCTGGTCTGTGATGTCGGAGGCGAACTTCACCACTCTGAATGGATTGCCGTTTACATCCAAAATCGGGTTGTAAGAAGCCTGAATCCATACTTCTTTGCCTCCTTTTCCTACGCGTCCAAATTCGCCACTGAGGAACTGGCCCTGGCGTAGTTTTGCCCAGAAATCACGGTATTCAGCACTGCTGGCGTAATCAGGGTCAGCAAACATACTATGATGTTGCCCCTGGATTTCTTCGAGGCTATAGCCCATGACGGAGAGGAAATTCTCGTTGGCCCACTGGATCTTGCCATCCAGATCAAACTCAATGACGGCTTTTGATCTGCCTATCGCATCAATTTGCCCTTTGTTGTAGGCTGCTTCGTGCTTTTGCTCGGTGATGTCAGAGGCAAACTTGACCACTTTAAACGGTTGGCCATTGCCGTCGAGGATTGGGTTGTACGATGCATTGATCCATACTTCCCGGCCTCCTTTTGCGAGGCGTCTGAATTCTCCGCTAAAGAACTGCCCCTGTCCCAGTTTTGCCCAGAAGTCTTTGTATTCGCTACTTCGGGCATATTCTGGCTCAGCAAACATGCTATGGTGCTGCCCTTTTATTTCATTGAGTCGGTAGCCCATAACGGAGAGGAAGTTCTCGTTCGCCCACTGGATGTTACCATCCAGGTCAAATTCAATCACAGCCTGTGATCTACCGATGGCGTCAATCTGTCCTTTATTGTACGCCGCCTCGTGCTTTTCCTCGGTGATATCCGAGGCAAATTTGACCACTTTAAAGGGATCGCCGTGACCATCCAGGATGGGGTTGTAGGATGCATTGATCCAGACTTCCCGGCCTCCTTTTGCTACACGTTTGAACTCTCCACTAAAAAACTGCCCCTGCCGTAGTTTTGCCCAAAAAATCATGATACTCAGCACTCATGGCATAGTCAGGTTCAGCAAACATGCTGTGGTGCTTGCCTTGAATTTCTTCGAGGCTGTAGCCCATGACGGTAAGAAAGTTTTCGTTCGCCCACTGGATGTTACCATTAAGATCAAACTCGATGATGGCCTGCGATCTGCCGATGGGCGTCGATCTGTCCTTTGTTGTAGGCTGCTTCGTGCTTTTCCTCGGTGATGTCAGAGGCAAACTTGACCACTTTAAACGGTTGGCCATTGCCGTCGAGAATTGGGTTATAAGAGGCATTGATCCAGACTTCTCGCCCCCCTTTTGCTACGCGTTTGAATTCTCCACTAGAGAACTGTCCCCGCGCAAGGTTTGTCCAGAATTCTCTGTACGCGTTGCTGTTGGCGTATTCTGGCTCAGCAAACATGCTATGGTGACGTCCTTGAATTTCATCAAGTCGGTAGCCCATAACGGAGAGGAAGTTCTCGTTGGCCCACAGGATTCTTCCGTCGAGGTCGAACTCGATCACGGCTTGCGATCTACCGATCGCTTCAATCTGCCCTTTATTATACGCGGCTTCGTGTTTTTCATCGGTGATGTCCGAAGCAAACTTGACTACCTTGAATGGATCGCCGTGGCCATCGAGAATCGGGTTGTACGATGCGTTGATCCAGACTTCTCGGCCTCCTTTTGCCAGACGTCTGTATTCTCCACTGAAGAACTGTCCCTGTTTCAGTTTTGCCCAAAAGTCGGGTATGCCGCTGTTGGCGTACGAAGGCTCGGCAAACATGCTGTGGTGTTGTCCTTGAACTTCATCGAGGCTGTAGCCCATAACGGAGAGGAAGTTCTCGTTTGCCCAAAGGATGTTGCCATCGAGGTCGAACTCGATAACGGCCTGTGACCTACCAATGGCGTCGATCTGTCCTTTGTTGTAGGCCGCTTCGTGCTTTTGCTCGGTGATGTCAGAGGCAAACTTGACCACTTTAAACGGGTTGCCATTGCCATCGAGAATAGGGTTATACGAAGCATTGATCCAGACTTCTTTGCCCCCTTTTGCGAGGCGTCTGAAATCGCCACTAAAAAACTCACCCTTCTTAAGTTTGGCCCAGAAGTCTTTGTACGCGTCGCTTTTGGCATATTCTGGTTCAGCAAACATGCTGTGATGCTTGCCTTTGATTTCCTTGAGGGTGTACCCCATGACAGCGAGGAAATTCTCGTTCGCCCATAGAATTTTGCCATCGAGGTCGAACTCGATAACAGCCTGCGATCTACCGATAGCTTCAATCTGCCCTTTGTTGTAAGCCGCTTCGTGTTTTTGAGCAGTGATATCGGATGCAAATTTAACGACTTTGGTTGGGGTACCGCTATTGTTTAAGATGGGATTGTATGATGCCTGAACCCAGACTTCTTTGCCGCCTTTTGCAAGGCGTCTGAACTCACCGCTGAAAAATTGTCCCTCATTCAGTTTGGCCCAGAAATCTTTGTATTCGTCGCTTTTTGCGTATTCGGGTTCCGCAAACATGCTGTGGTGCTGCCCCTGGATTTCTTCAAGGGTGTACCCCCATTACGGTGAGGAAATTCTCGTTCGCCCACAGGATTTCTCCGTCAAGGTTAAATTCAATGACGGCTTGCGATTTGTATAAGGCGTTTAACTCCGCCTGAAGAGTTGCTTTGCTTTTGTTTTGTACTGCTTTTGCCAAAACGGTGCACCCAGAATTGTTTTTACTAAGAAGGACCTATGGGCGGTATCGGTTTTTTTAAATTAATCTCAAGCTTACATGGCATGGCCGGCTAGCCGTGTGAGAGTAATGAATTCGACCGATTAGAGGTGTTGCACGTTCTGCATTTCTGTCATGCAAACAGCAGGTCGGCTCGTCATTGCAAAGAAGAATTGCAAAGAAGATTGGTGCAGCGTTGCGAGCAGTGAAATATGCCTTTTCTTGCTGTTCAAGTAAGCAAAAAGTGATGTTTTTAATATCAAGAACAAGGATTAAGCCATTCCGTGCCGATAGGCACTGCAACGTGGTCTAATGGTTTTTTTTCGTTGGTATGGAAATGCGGCTATTGGGGCAAAACGCTTTCCTTGGGCGATTGGTCGAAATAAAGAAGAATGGAAACGTATTCGTATGTCTTATCGATATCGGGCCACGGAAAATGAAACCGTGCACTGGTAGAAGTTGCCGGCCTCTAACGTTACCCGCGTAAAAAAAGCAAATTAGAGGCATTATTCCGGCAACACCTGTAAATTTTGAGGGTCTATACTTTGCCGGTTTATAGCACCTTTATTACCTTATTAAACTCTGTGCTAACTTTTTTGAGCAACGCTTTTCCAACATCCAATCACTATGGCAAACTTTAATCTCAACGTCAATGGCAAAACCCTCCAGGTTGATGTAACGCCAGACACTCCCATGCTTTGGGTTTTACGCGATCATCTGGACCTTGTAGGGACCAAGTTCGGATGTGGCATCGCTCAGTGCGGCGCTTGCACGGTACACCTCGATGGCATTGCCATTCGTTCGTGCTCTGTGCCTGTGTCTGCGGTGGGGGATAAGCCGATCACAACCATTGAAGGCCTTTCAGAACATGGTGACCATCCGTTGCAGACGGCGTGGATTGAGCATGACGTGCCGCAATGTGGATATTGCCAGGCAGGTCAGATTATGAATGCGGCTGCGTTCCTTGCCAAAAATCCTGAGCCTACCGATCAGGAGATCGAAAATGCTATGAATGGCAATATTTGTCGCTGCGGTACCTATGTCCGTATCCGCGCAGCCATCAAAGATGCTGCTGAAAAAATGGGCTAATCGTACTGGGTTAATCCTCCTGTGCTAATCCTTCAACGTAAAGAGATTCACGACCGTGGCTACAACAAATACAACTGTACTGAAAACAACTGTAAACAGAAGATCTTTTCTGAAAGCGTCCGCCCTCGCCGGCGGCGGCATGATGCTTGGCTTCAACTGGTCCGCTACCCCTGCCGCTGCGCAGGCTAACGGCGCAACTGCCCTGCACAACATCAATGCGTTCCTTAAAATCAGCGAAGATGGTATCGTCACCATCATGTCGCCTAACCCGGAAATTGGCCAGAACGTCAAAACCGCCATGCCTATGATTGTGGCGGAAGAGCTGGATGTGAACTGGGAAAACGTCGTGGTGGAGCAAGCCGGCCTGGATACCAACAAATTTCGCCGCCAGCTTGCGGGGGGAAGTCAGTCCATTCGCCAGGGATGGAAAGGCTTACGTATGGCCGGTGCTACAGCGCGCCGCATGCTCCTCGAAGCAGCCGCGCAGCAACTCGATGTAAGTGTCGAGTCGCTATCCACATCTGCTGGCGTCATTTCACATGCAGCAAGCGGGCGAACGCTGGGCTATGGCGAAGTTGCTTCCGCAGCGGCCGGCATGACGGTGCCTGAAGAAGTCGCACTGAAAGACCCCAAGGACTTTACGATCATCGGTACAAGCCAGAAGAATGTGGATGCACCCAAAATTGTTACGGGACAACCCCTCTTTGGTATTGATTACAAACAAGAGGGCATGCTCATCGCCATGATTGAGCATGCGCCGGCGTTTGGAATGAAATTGAAATCGATGGATGACGCGGAGGCGCGTGCCATGCCGGGCATCCACGACATATTTACCATTAATGTGGCACCAGAGGGTTTTGAGCCGCAATGGTCAGACGTCAACGCATTTCCAGAGAAAATTGTCGTGCTCGGCAATTCTACCTGGGAAGTGATGAAAGCCAAAAAGGCACTGAACGTGGCGTGGGAGCCTGCAGGTGATCTGGAAAGCACAGCCGACCACGAAGCCGGCCTTACCGATCTACTGCAAAATGGCACAACAGAGCCTGCACGCAAAGATGGCGATCCCGAAGCAGCCTTTGCCAGCGCTGCGCAAGTGATCGAGCGCACCTATGCTGCGCCTTTCCTCGCGCACAATACCATGGAGCCGATGAACTTCTTTGCGAATGTGACGGCCGATCGCGCGGAGTTGCATGGCCCCATTCAGACACCGGAGTTTCTACGCGGTTCGGTGTCAAAATTATTGGGGATGCCTGAAGAACAGATTACCATCGGTATGACACGTATGGGCGGTGGCTTTGGCCGGCGTTTATATGGCGGTGACTTTGGTTTGGAGGCGGCAGTTATCTCGCAGAAAGCGGGTGTACCCGTTAAGCTTGTCTACTCGCGCGAAGACGACATGACGCAGGGGACGTATCGGCCGGCGTATCAGGTGACGTACCGTGCGGCGCTTGATGAGAACAACGAGCTCATCGGTTTCCACGTACGCGGAGCAGGTGTACATGGCAGTCCCGTGTTTGCCAACCGTTTCCCTGCCGGCACGGTAGATAATTACCTGGCAGAAAACTTCTCCATGGCGTCGAATGTCTCGACGGGTGCCTGGCGTGCGCCGCGGTCGAACTTCATCGCCGGGGCTGAGCAGATGTTCTTGGACGAAGTGGCTGAAGCAGCAGGCAAAGATCCGATCGATTTCCGTATTGCTTTGTTTGAACGTGCAATGAGCAACCCTGTTGGTAGCCGCAATGATTACGATGCTGAGCGGTACGCCGGCGTGCTAAAACTTATCAAAGAGAAATCCAACTGGGGCACGGAAATGCCTGGTGTGTATCGCGGTGTATCTGCCTATTTCTGCCATAACTCGTACGTGGCCCAAATTGCCGATGTGGTGATCAAAGACAACATGCCGCAGGTGCACAAAGTGTGGTGTGCTGTAGATTGCGGTATTGTGATCAATCCGGGCAGCGCACTCAATCAGATTGAAGGTGGCATTGTGGATGGGATCGGCCATGCCATGTACAGTGCGATGTCGTTTGAAGATGGTGTGCCCGAGCAGAGTAATTTCAATCGTTACAAACTGATTCGGAATCCGCAGGCACCCAAAGAAATCGAAACCTTCTTTGTGGACAATGGCATCGATCCAACGGGTCTTGGCGAACCTTCGTTGCCGCCTGTATCTGCAGCGCTTGCCAATGCACTCGCCAAAGCGACGGGAAAACGCCTGTACAAGCAGCCGTTTTTCAACGTGCAGCGGGAGTATTTCGAAATCAAGGATCCGGTAGGAGAATAGGCCGGCTGCTAGAATGTACTTCTAGATGGTACTTCTACGTGCAAACAAATACATCCTGAAGGATTGATCTGTTTGCTGTTAAAGGTTGATAGTTACAGGTTGAAGGTTTTGGCTTTTATCGTTCTGTTATACAGCACAAGATTTGTGTCCCCCCTCAATATGTAATTGCTTGTACTTAGATGGTACTTCAAGGGGGGCAGCAGCCATGCTGTCCCCTTTTTATTTACCCCTTTTAATAAAGCACAACCCTGTCGGCGGGGCACGCCCTACGTGCAAACAAATACATCCTGAAGGATTGATCTGTGTGCTGTTAAAGGTTGAACGTTACAGGTAGAAGGTTTTTGGCTTTTATCGTTCTGTTATACAGCACAAGATTTACGAAATCCCCTCAATAGTTATTTGCTTGTACCTGGCGCAGGCGAGTGAATGAGGTGCTTGTAGCAGTTTTGTTGGAGGTGCGTAAGTGCTCCATAGAGAGGTGATCAAGGCTGGTTTGCGTCATGATCGTTGTTTATTGTAAAGGGGGATGGAATTGGTGTGCCGGCTGAGGGCTTCGTAGCGCAGATCGAGTGGGCGGATACGCCGGTAGCGCTCCAGATAGGTCTGCAAGTAATCGCTGACCGAGTAAACCTCTTTCTTCCTACTGATTAGGTTTCGCATAATCTGCAACCGAGCCGTTTGAACGGTTTGCATGCTTCTGAGCGATGGTGTGCTCGTAGAACGCTTCATACTGCGGAATAATTCGCTCGTTTGCAAATTGCTCAACAGCCCGTTTGCGCGCTGCTTTGCCCATTTTCAGTTGCAGATCGTCGTTTTCAATAAGTAGTTTGGTTTTCTCTGCAAACGCTTCAATATCACCTTCAGGGCAGAGGAAACCCGTTTCACCATCTTTGACCAGTTCAGGGAGGCCGCCGATGTCGCTGGCGACTACGGGTACTTCACAGGCCATCGCCTCCAGGGCGGCGAGGCCAAACGTTTCGGAGCCACTCGGGATAAGGAATACGTCTGCAATAGAGAGGATTTCTTCGACGGCTTCCTGTTTACCCATGAACCGGATTTCGTTGTAAATGCCGAGCTGGCGGGCGAGATGCTCTGCCGGCATGCGATCGGGCCCATCACCTACAAGCAGCAATTTGAGCGAAAGGCCGGCCTGTCGGAGTTTGTGAAAGATTTGCACCACATGCAGCGTGTTTTTGATGGGACGAAAATTAGATACATGCACGAGTACCTTTTCACATTTCGGGCAGAGTTCTTGCTTGAGGGTCGAGGTATCCAGCCGCTGAAATCGCACTGTATCAATAAAATTAGGAATAACTGCGATATCGCCTTTGATGTCAAAATGATTGATGGTTTCCTGGCGTAAGTAATCAGAAACAGCCGTGACGCCATCCGACTGATTCATGGAATAGTTTACAACGGGTGCAAACGATGGATCGCGGCCGACCAGGGTAATGTCTGTACCATGCAGTGTTGTAACGATAGGAATGTTGACCCCCTGTTCTGCGAGAATCTGCCGGGCCAGTACTGCGCTTGTAGCGTGTGGAATGGCGTAGTGGACGTGTAGCAGGTCTAGTTTTTCGTGTTTCGCAATGTTCGCCATTTTACTCGTTAGCGTGAGCGCATACGGCGGATATTCGAACAGGGGATACGACGAAACGGCTACTTCGTGGAAGAAAATGTTAGGGGCCAATTTGCCCAGCCTGAAAGGCAGTGCATAAGAAATGAAGTGAATTTCATGGCCTCTGGCGGCCAGGGCAATCCCAAGTTCTGTAGCTACAACACCGCTACCGCCGTACACGGGGTAGCATGTAATGCCGATTTTCATGTCGTCGTTAGAATATGTAAGTGAAAGCGGGCTTTTGCCTGCTTTGGATTACCCGTTTGGGACCAGTAACAAACCTGGTGTACCCTGCGTTATGCAGGCAGGTTATAAACATGAAATTGCGCGATACAGAAGGATTTATTGCGCCTTTACATCCTACAGGTTAGAAACTGTACCTTAATATTGGTGGGTGAACACAGTGAGAACTCGTCAGTAAAAATCAGGTTGCAACCTTCCCTGCCCAGTATTTTTTCTTAACACAAGGCCTGCGTGCCGCATATCGTATGAATAAGCAACACAGTAAAGTAGCCGTTCTTGTACTGGCTTTTTTAGGCTTCGGCCTCTGCACTACCCACGTCGCTCAAGCCCAGATCGGATTTTCTGCAGGATATAATTTCAATAAACTCACAGACGTAGATCTTGGCGGCGGACTTTCCAGCTTTGAAAATGCCGCTGGATGGCATGCAGAGCTATGGTTCGACCTGCCCATTGGTGCGCTTGCACTGCGTCCAGGCCTGCGGTACATGTCTGCCGGCAGCATCTTTGAATTTGCAAACGACGCAGACCCTAACTTCCGGGATAATTTCAATATCAACCTGTTCGAAATTCCGCTCGATTTCCGTTTTCGGTTTAATATGGAAATCCTGACGCCGTTCATTACAGTTGGGCCTGTTTTGCGCTTTCCTTCGGGCTCCAGCGATGAAATTGAGGGGATGAACAACGTGAGCGTAGCCGGCGGGTTCGGCTTTGGTATTGAACTGGATATGGGCGTGTTTATGCTCTACCCGGAAATGAAGTATACGTTTGGTATCTCTGAATTTACGGGGAGTGAATTCCAAATTGCCGGCCGTACCTTCTCCACAGATGACACGCAGCTCTTGAACGGTGTCATGCTGCGACTTGGAGTAGGATTATAGGGCAAGCGCTAACCATCGACTGACGGGTTGGTAGGCGTATCATCGCTTCCCCGAAATAGTATCTATACAAAAACGGGTTTCAGGACATACCTGAAACCCGTTTTAATTTTGCAGGGCGAAAGCTTAAATAAGCTTAAGAGATGCCCTCGTAGAACCGGAAGCGACGCTCGTCGAGCGCATAGCGCTCGGGCGTTTGAATAGGCTGGTTGCCATAAGCCCATGCGGGTTTTTTGCGGCCAACCATAGATTGTTCGCTGTAAAAGTGCAATGTCTCAGCAGAGAATGGCCGGTAATGAGGCCGTGCGAGACGCACGTAGTACGCAATTGTCAGTGCGCGCTGCCAACCATCCTGGTTGTGTGTTGGCATCAGTGAGCGGTAGTAGCTTGATTTCGGCGCATCTGTGTTGAATGCGCTGAACTGGTACGGATCCAGTACAACACGCCGATACGTTGTTTTGCCACGGTACGTAGATTCGACACGATTACGCACTACCCACGCAATCAATTCCTGTTCTTCAGGACGATTGGTTTCTGAGTAAATGCAGCGTGCAAGCCACAACGTTTCTGAATCAATAGAAGAAGCCGGGATGAGCGGCAACTGGTATGGCCGCAGCTGGATTTCTTCTTTTGTGCTTGCAAAGGTCAGTTCGAGGGTGGAGTCAGCAGGCGCAGTGAGCGAGTCGGCCTGGGTGTTTTCCACGGAGGTTGCAAACAAAGGCTCTGCGTTTTCTGGGAGCAACTGGGTAAAAGCACCTGTTGAACCCATCACCAGCAAAGCGAGGGTTGCGGTGAAGATGATCGTACGCGTTTTATCTATTTCTAGGTTACGCAAGGTATTGCACTGGGAAGTTTCTGAGGGCATCTTCAGTCATCGAAATTGGCGTTCTCATGCCGTTTTGGCAGGATCCGCAAACAATTTGCGATGAAGCAGTTTTGATGGCACATATCATGCCGATTTTTCAGAAAGCCTGCTTAACGAAAGATTAAGGAGCTTGTTTCACTAGCATGAGGCTCAAGGCGAGTCTCAAGGTGGGAGTCAAGTCAATTACTTTCGAATTCAATGAATATCTTTTGAACAAAGAACAGGCCGGCATTTACAAAGGCTTGATATCGCCAAACCGTTTCAGATTCTTAAATGGCCAGTTGCTAATCAAAAACACTTCTAAACAAGAATATATGTAATATATATGTTTAATATCCTGTCTGAAGAAAAAATTCTATTTGCAGCCGATGCCTTTCGGAATCTTGGAAATGTTACGTTATGTAAAGGGAATCGACTTACCGCTAAGGATCTAAACTATATAGACATTTTGCTTATTCGCAGTGGTACCCGGGTCGACCCTGCGTTACTTGATGGTACCCCTGTGCAATTTATTGCTTCTGCCACCGTAGGTACGGATCATGTGGATAAAGCCTACCTGAAATCGCGTGATTTGCCGTTTTATCATGCGCCAGGGTGCAATGCTGAGTCTGTCGTGGAATACGTGCTTTCTGCCCTCTATGCGGTTGCTGCACGCAAAAAGACGGCACTGGAGGGCAAAACGGTAGGGATTGTGGGAGCCGGCAACATCGGCGGCCGGCTGGCTGAGCGCCTGCCAGCACTCGGCATGCGTGTACTCGTGAATGATCCGCCGCAGTTTGACGATCAGGCCGCCAAATCGCAGCCCTTTCCTGTAGTTTCGCTCGATACGCTGTTGGCAGAATCGGATATCGTGACAACGCACACGCCGTTGACAAAAGCGGGCCCGCACGCAACCTACCACCTGCTCGATAAAGCCCAATTACTGCACATGAAGCCCGATGCATGGCTGGTAAATGCAGCACGCGGGGCTATTGTATCCAATGCTGCACTCAAAGAGGTACTGCTGACGGGTCACCTTGGGGCCGTCATCCTTGATGTATGGGAAGGGGAGCCGGAGATCGACACCGAGTTGCTGAAACTTGTTGATGTTGCGACGCCCCACATCGCAGGGCATTCTTATGAAGGCAAGGTAAACGGCACCATTCAGATCTATGAAGCCTTCACGCAGCATTATGGTGTTGATGGGGGATGGGACCCGGCTAGTATTCTACAGCCGGCGTCAGAAGATCATCTGGTGTTGGACATGCCGGCAGGGGTGCAGGGGGAAGAGGCATGGCTACGCGACGTTATTCATCAGATGTATGACGTTACGGTAGATGATGCGGATTTTCGTAAGATGCTAGATCTCACAAAAGAAGCGCAAGGGCCGTTTTTCCTGGCATCTCGCAAAGGCTATCCCCGCCGGCGCACGTTCAAGCTGCACCATTTTGAAGAAGGCGTCACGTTGGAGCAAACAACAAAACAAAAGCTGGAAAAAGGGCTCTACATGCCAGATTAAGCAGCATCCTGGCAAAAAACCTTTAACCTGCAACTTTCAACGAAAAACAAAGAAATCGGATTTGTTTGTTAACTCGCTTCTTCTTCGTGCATATCCGCAAGTGAGCGCCAGATGCCGTACCAGCGGTTGTTTGTGTATTTCAACGTCCAGATATCGCGGCCGGCGCTCTGATAGATCTTGCCATTGACCTGATAGGTCATCACAAACGTTGTGTTTACCATCGCCATGTCCCCAAAAATATCTACGCTAGCGTTTGCGATGCCAAACGCGAGGGTTCTAGCCATTTTGGTGTATTCCACATAGCTATCCACCACGGCTTGCTTGCCACGCAGGTATTGCGTGAAATCAGGCGAGGTCATCACACAATCGGGATGCAAATGGAGCGCAACCTGTTCTGCCCGATCATTTACCCAGGCTTCATTAATGGCATTAATTACGCCCCAAACCTCGCGTTCTTGTTCTGTATCAAAAGAAATGGCCATAAGATGGTTTGGATTTTCGATTTTCGAATGCCGATTTTCGATTGATTGCTTGAATAAGCGGAATAAAATCGACATTCGAAAATCGGCATTCAACTACTGTTTCCCGTACCCGAAGGACTTGAGCAAGTTGTCATGGTTGCGCCAGCCTTCGCGCACTTTGACGTGGAGTTGTAAAAATACCTCGCGGTCGATCATCGCTTCGATGTCTTTTCGTGCTGCGGAGCCGACTCTTTTTAGTGCACTGCCGCCTTTGCCGATCAGAATGCCTTTCTGGGAGTTGCGTTCGACTACAATCTCTGCATCGATCAAATCCTTTTTCTTCTCCCGCTCCTTGTATACGGTGATATTCACCTGTGTGGAGTAGGGGATCTCTTTGCTGTAATACTCAAAAATTTTCTCACGGATGATTTCAGCGACAAAAAAGCGTACGGGATGCTCGCTGATCATCTCTTTGGGATAGAAAGGAGGTCCTGGTGGCAGATATTCGAGGAAGAGTGACTTTAGCTTGTCAAGGTTGGCACCTTTCAGCGCTGAAATAGGAATTATCCCCTCAAAATTGTGCATTTCTGCGTAAGCCTGAGCCAGGGGCAGTGCTTCTTTTTCGGGAATCAGGTCGATTTTGTTGATGACCAGAAAAACCGGCTTATCCTGGAGCACACTCAGATCCATCACATCCGCAGGGTCTTCGCGTACATCAACCAGCATAAGAATAACATCGGCGTCTTCTGCAGCACTATGGACATTGCGCATCATGGCTGCATGCAGTTTGTACTTGGGCTCCAGCACCCCCGGGGTGTCGAGGAAAATGGCCTGGTAGTCATCCGTTGAATGAATACCAAGGACTCTGTGTCGCGTTGTTTGCGGCTTGGACGTGACAATCGACATTTTTTGCCCGACCAGCGCATTAATCAGCGTACTTTTGCCCACGTTGGGTTTGCCAATGAGGGCGATGTAACCGCTTCGGTGCTGGGTGGGTGTATCGGGGTTTTTGCTCAAAATAGTATGTTTTAACGGGGTGAAGATTCTGGCTCTTTCAACGTCTATCCGTTTCAGTTCTT
This sequence comes from Rhodothermales bacterium, assembly GCA_965263205.1. Lineage (GTDB taxonomy): Bacteria > Bacteroidota > Rhodothermia > Rhodothermales > JAHQVL01 > JBCCIM01. The sequence continues at coordinate 282,466 of CBDHHF010000013.1, read as the reverse complement.
GACCGGATCAACTCTTGACGATGCGTAACATTTCGCGCACGGCCTGCTCGAATCCAATAAACATGGCCCGCGCGATAACCGCAAAACCAATCGAAACTTCGCTGATGTACGGTACATTGTGCTTGAATAGCGTGTAATTGCTGTAATCCAGTCCATGGCCGGCGTGTACCGTGATGCCCATTTCGTGTGCCTGCGTGGCTGCTGTTGCCAACCGTTGCAGTTGGTGCATGCGTGCTTCACGAGACGCCGCAATGGCGTATTCACCCGTGTGTAACTCGATGCAATTGGCGCCGGTTGCCGCAACAGCTGCAATTTGTTCGGGTTCTGGGTCTACAAACAGCGCAACTTCTTCGATGCCGGCGTCGAACAGCTGCGCGGTCACCGCTTTGATCCGGTCTTTATAACGTACGATGTCCAGGCCGCTTTCTGTTGTGACTTCTTCTCTTTTTTCGGGTACCAGGGTAGCCAGCGGGGGTTGAATTTCGCAGCAAAGCGCCACGATATCCTCATTCATGGAGAGTTCAAAATCTAACTTGGTCTTGACAACCTCTTTTAACATCCGAACATCGCGTTCGTTGATGTGCCGTTCATCAACCCGATGATGGAAGACAATGCCGTCAGCGCCGGCAGTTTCGGCAAGTACGGCCGCGTGTACAGGGTCCGGAAATGCTTCTCTGCGCGCATTTCGCAGGGTTGCCACGTGGTCGATGTTTATTAATAAACGGGTGAATTTTTCGGTGGATGTGTTCATTTTAGGGTAGGGCAACTATCTTAAGGCTAAGTGGTCTTTTTTCTAACACCACACGCAGGTATGGGCCTCAAACTTCACATGGTTCACCTTTGTTTTGTCAATTAACCACGTATCCCACACGAGGAGAGTTGCATTTAGAAGGAGGGGCCAGTATTTTCAACGCTCATATTCCTGTATGACCCCGAGATTACACTAGCATACACTAGAACACTGCATTCGGGCACACTATAAAATTATAGTAAAGCATTGAACGCAGTTGGCCGTTGCAGGCAGGAGATGTTATCGCTGTCGCAACGCGTTATTACGAATTACCGTACCACCAAAACCCACCCGGAGTAAATCGAATTATGGCTTCAGGTAGCCTTCGTACAGGCCTTCAGATTCTTTTATGGGTCTTGATCGCAGCGTTATCGTACTTCTTGTATCTCTCTATTACAGAGCCTTACAAAGCGATCGAACGCCAGCAAGAATTAACTGACATGACACGTGAACGCATGGATCAAGTGCGTCAGGTGGCCATTCAGTATGAATCACAATACGAGCGTTTCCCTTCAACGATTGATTCATTGCTGCTTTATGCAAAAATGGATTCAGTGTTCACGATGAAGAGAGACAGCGTGCTCGGTATGGAACTCAACGTCGATTCGCTGATTTATTCGCCGCGTACCGGCAAGATGTTTTCATATACCGCAAACGACACATCCCGCGTCAAGACATACTTGTTGGAAGACCCGGATTCTGACGATTCGATTGGCACATTAATGTCGGATGTGACGCTGCTTAATGCAGCAAGTTGGGAATAATTCATTCCTTGCGCTTTTCAGGTGGCTCCCGGGTCAGTAGCCTGGAAGTGACACAAGGGGAGCAGAGGAATACCCTATGGGAGCTTTTGTGCGAGCCGGCGTCGACTTGTACGAGTCGACGCTGCGCTATGCTGAAGTCGAACGTAATGGTTCCGACTATAAACTTTTGAAGCTGGGTAGCTGCGAGTTTGATTTTAATATGGCGCGTTCTCTCTCTGAGGGCGCGCAGGCAGCACAACTCGAAACACTCAACGAAGCGCTCAACGACGTTTTTTCTGAATCCGTTGCTACGGAGCTAAACGTTGTGTTTCATCCCAGCAATTGCTTTTCTTTTTTTACACCGCTCTATGTCGATCTGACCGAAGATGAGCGGAAATGGCGCCTTCAGGAAGAGGCAACCCTGCTTACATCTAGTACGCCGCCCCTACCGCTGCATTTGACTGCCGACGTCGTGCGTACCGAAAAACTCGATAATGGCCGCGTCGTTGAGTGGTTTCACGTGTTAGGCGTGCACGAACGCATCCACGGACAGTTGCACGAAATTTTGTCGACCTTGCCGCACGAGCATTTTCGGTTTAACCTGAGCACACGGGGAACCGCGAATGCGATTGAGGCCATGGCACGCAATGAGAACATGGTGGCCGGCTCAGAGGCACCGTATGCCCTTGCGATCGGGTACTACAAAACCCACATCGAGTACGTCTTGTGTCAGGATTTTGTCTGGCATTACAGCCACTACACCGACACAAGCACACCCACCGATAGCGTTTATTTTGCGCTTTCCCTGCTGCGCCGGCTCAATATCGACCGGGCAGGCGTTGGGCAATTGTTCATTTACGGCGAAGATATCGACGCTGAAGTGTTCTCTGTTTTACAGGAGATCTTCAAAAAAACGCCGGAAGTACTCAATCCGATGGAAATTGTATCGCTGGATCGAAAAGGGCCCGGTATGCACTTTACCGCGGAAGCGTATGCGCCCTGCATCGGGATTGCGATGTAAGCGTTTGGTCGCTTAAATTTTGCCTACAACAACGAGGCAGTCTTACCTCTTCTGATTGATCGCTCTACCACCTATGCGCATCATTGCCGGCTCGCTACGGAGCAGAACATTAAAAGCCCCGAAAGGACATCTGACCCGTCCCACCACGGATCGTACCCGCGAATCGCTGTTCAACTTGCTTACCAGCCGGATGGACTTTCATGATATCCAGGTGCTGGATCTCTTTGCTGGCACAGGGTCGTTGGGGCTCGAAGCGATCAGCCGGGGAGCCAATCTGGTCTTTTTTGTGGAAGCCAATGGTCGCGTGATGAAGGTGTGCCGCGAAAATGCCATGGCCCTCGAGGTAGATGATGCAACCGTGTATTATCAGACCGAAGTTGCCAGTTTTTTGCGTACCTACAGCGGCGCACCCTTTGATGTGATTTTTGCTGATCCACCGTATTCACTTGAAGGGATTGATCGCCTGCCCGACAAAGTTTGGCCGCTTCTCAAGCCCGGTGGTATTTTTTCGTTGGAACACGATCAGCAACACAATTTTGAATCAGATGACCGGGTGGTGCGCGTGAAGTCGTATGGCCGCACCACGGTTTCCATCTTCCAAAAGTGATTTTCCATAGACACACCTGTTGTGTGTACCTAACCAGCCTTCGCCATGCGTCTCGCCCTGTTTCCCGGTTCTTTTGATCCTTTCACCCTTGGTCACCTCGATCTGCTGGAGCGCGGCCTTTCTATTTTTGATCGGATAGAGGTTACCGTAGCTGTAAACTCTTCCAAAAAAGCCCTCTTTGAGCCGGAAGAACGGTGCCAGCTGATTGAAGCGTGTGTTGCTCATCTTGATGGTGTGTCGGTGCACAGTTTTAAAGGACTCATAGCTGATCATGCCCATACACGTGGCGCAGTTGCCCTGTTGCGCGGGCTACGCCAGGTGAGCGATTTTGAATACGAGCGCCCCATGGCAGATGCCAACCGGAAATTAAATCCTGGGCTGGAAACGGTCTTTCTGTTGCCGGCGCAAGAATACGGCCTGATTAGTTCAACAATCGTCCGTGATGTGCATCGTTGGGGAGGTGATGTATCTTCTTTTGTGCCCCCGCCCATCTTGGAAGCGCTTCGTGCAAAAATGTGAGATCAAAAACGCAAGTTCTGAGTTCAGGGTGATTTGAGAGCCAACAATTTAATCCTCCTGGATTTATTTGTTGGCCGTTGAACGTTGCAGGTTACAAGTTGAAGGTTTTTGCCCTTGTACCGCTAGCGTAACGGCTGAAATTTAGTTGACTGCACTTCTTCGAAATGTAACCATGTTGTTCGAGGGTGCTCAATTGGCCGGCCCTGTTTTTACCGCACGTTAAAACCCGTTTGGAGCATGTCTGAAGCTACCTTGAACGTAGAATTGAATCCCCGCGTTGCATCGATGCAACCCTCCGCGACCCTGGCGATGACCGGTCGCGCGATGGAATTACGCCGGCAGGGCAAACCCGTTATTAGCCTGAGTGCCGGCGAGCCTGATTTTGCGACGCCCGCACCTATCGCCGATGGCGGCAAACAGGCCATCACAGAGGGCTTTACCCATTACACGCAAAACATGGGGATGCCCGAATTACGGGAAGAAATCCAGAAAAAGCTTAAGCGGGACAACGGCCTGGATTATGGGACGGACCAAATTCTATGCTCAAACGGTGCTAAACAATCCGTCGCGCTGGCCATTTCAGCGCTTTGCCGTCCCGGTGATGAAGTATTGATTCCTGCGCCCTACTGGGTAAGTTACCCCGAAATGACCCGTTTTGCCGGCGCCACGCCTGTAGCCTTGCCAACGACTGTAGAGCAAGACTATCGGGTAGATCCCGCTGCACTGGAAGCAGCCATTACCCCTAACACGCGTATCTTTATTCTTTGCTCGCCTTCGAATCCAACGGGTTCTGTATATAACCGAGAAGAGCTGGAAGCAATTGCTGCCATCATGCGCCGGCACGAGCACGTGTACATTTTGTCTGATGAGATCTACGAATACGTGCTTTTTGATGCGGAGCATACTTCTTTTGCTTCGTTGCCTGGTATGAAAGAGCGGACCATTACCGTAAATGGTTTTTCCAAAGGGTTTGCTATGACGGGCTGGCGACTTGGTTATATGGCCGGCCCTAAACCCGTTGTAAAAGCCGCATCCAAAATCCAGGGGCAATTTACTTCGGCGCCAAGCAGTATCACGCAACGCGCTGGTGTTGCTGCTTTGCAGATGGATAAAGGGGAGCTCAAGCCCATGGTGGACGCGTTTAGAAGCCGGCGGGACTTCATGCTGGATGCTCTACGGAAACTTCCAGGTGTCCGTTGTCCCAAACCCGAAGGTGCCTTCTACCTTTTTCCTGAAGTCTCAGCGTATTACGGCAAAGAGGCGCCCGGTGGGCGGAAAATTGATTCCAGCCAGGATCTTTGCTTCTATTTGTTGGAAGAACACAATGTGGCGCTGGTGCCCGGCCATGCGTTTGGCGCCCCCAACGGTTTGCGCATTTCGTATGCGGCCGCGCAGTCTGATCTTGAAGAAGCCATGCGGCGCATCAAAAGCGGACTTGAAGCGTTACGGTGATTTGCAATACCAGACGCATTGGATGCGCGTTATTCTTGCAGCACGCTAGCTGCAGGACATGCAACAAAACAAGTAACAAAATATGCAACAGGGGCTTGCCCCCTGTTCGTGTTTATAGATATTGCAGGTAGTTCGCTTACGAAGCAATTTACTACGCCACAATATTACACAGCATACGCTTACACAGACATCAGGAGAGCAGGAATCCTTGGAACCCAATCCAACATCCACGCCGGCACTTGATCCCGCTCCACGGGCTTACTCCGGTAAACCATCCAACCCGGCCCCACGCGATCGGTATTGGCTGCATGCCCTGTTATTTATTTTGACGCTGGTGTCAACCATCATTGCCGGTGGGCAGTGGGTGGGGCGTACCTTGTTGTATGAGCTCGGCGATCCGACAAAGCCGTGGACGTTGTTGCTGAACCCTGCTTTCTTGATGGATGGGTTTCGTTTTGGCGGTTCGCTGCTGCTCTTCCTGACGGTCCACGAATTTGGGCATTACTTCGCCGCACGGTACCACGGTATCCGGACCTCGCTGCCCTTCTATATTCCAACCCTCACGCTCGGTTTAGGGACGTTAGGCGCTGTGATTCGTATTCGAGAGCCGATTCCTACAACGCGTAAACTATTTGACGTAGGTGTTGGCGGACCGCTTGCCGGCTTCGTTGTTGCATTGGGGCTCCTGCTATATGCGCTTGCTACGCTACCCGATCCTTCGTATATCATGGATCTGGAGGGGCATGAAGAGCTCAAAAATTACGTTCAGCAATTTGGGACATATCCCAGGCTTTCGATGGACCTGACGCCACCCGATGGCAACAGTTTCACCATCCTTGTTGGCCAAACGCCACTCTACTGGATGTTGACCCAGTTTTTTGACAACGTGCCTCCGATGGATGAAATGTACCATTATCCGGTGCTCTTTGCCGGCTGGATGGGCCTTTTCTTTACGGCGCTCAACTTACTGCCTGTTGGCCAGTTGGATGGTGGACACATTCTTTTTTCGCTGGTAGGGCACAAGTGGCACACCCGGTTAGCGCGGGGTTTCATTGTGTTGCTGCTGGTTTCCGGCTCCATTGGTTTTGTAGAAGACTTTTTCCCTTCGCTGTTTGCGATGAATGAGATGGTGGGCCGGCTTGGCTGGTTTATTCTTTCGGGCATCCTCTATTTCTACTTATCGCGTGTTTTCAAAGGCAATCATCGCCTTATTGCACCACTTTTGCTTGGCATCATTTCTGTAACTGTTTGGTCGCAGTACGACAGAGATTTGTTTGGCGGATTTGGATACGCCGGCTGGTTTGTCTGGTGTCTGCTGATTATCTACCTCATCAGGGTAGAACATCCGCCCGTGTTACAACCACAGAAGCTTACACCGGGCAGAAAAGCGCTGGCAATTCTGAGCATTTTGATTTTCTTCCTTTGTTTCAGTTTTGCCCCTTTACGCGTAATTTGATGCCATGACAGCGCATAGGGCACAGGATCTTCTTTTTGAAACTGCCGTATGAATTCGCAATCAATCGCGCTTCTGATTTCTTCTCACAAATGGACACGGTATGACCGCAGTTTGCTACTGTTTTGAGATTTTTTATTAGGATTTTTTTGTTGTAGTGAACACAGGTTTACCCATGTTTTTTAATATTGGCAGGCGACGCGCGTCCCATGCGTCCGCGCTGTTTGTGCTGGGCTGTTTCCTGATTCTTGCTGTGGGCTGCGATTCTTTGCCCGAGCAAACGGATACCCTGAGCCGGCCACCGGAGATTTCCAACCTCACGTACACACCCAGGCAACTTGATTTAGGAGTTGCACCCGCGGGTACCGTTGTAAATGGTATGGCCCGCGTCGATTTCAGCATCTCAGCAGAAGCTGTTGATCCTGATGGCGATGTAGCAGCGGTACGCTTCATTCTACGGCCACCCACGGCTGGCAGCGACCCTTTGACCAATCTTGAAATGGAGCCGCAGGTTGATGGTACGTACCTGCTCAACTATACCCAGGAGATCAATGAAGGGGAAACGGGGGATTATACCCTCGAACTGTATGCTGTGGATGACGCCGGCACACTCGGAAATCGTGTCTTGGGAACCTTCACGTTGATTAATGTCCAGGATCCACCCGTTATCGAGGCTGTTGAGGCCCCCGCAACGGTTGTGCGGCCGGCAGAAGGCACAACAACATTCCAACTCGTTGCTGTTGTCTCTGACCCGCAAGGGGTAGCCAACGTCAGTTCGGTACTCGCGTGGAATGTCATCAACCCACAAGCCACGTTTGCACTGTTTGATGATGGTGCGGGTGGTGACGATGAAGTTGCCGGCGATGGCCGCTTCACGGCTACCGTTCAGATTTCCAGTTCCAACGCACCCGGTGTGAACACCCTCGCATTCCAGGCTACCGATCGCTCAGGCCTGCAAAGCGAAGTGGTTACCGTAGATATTACCATCGAATAACATGCTTTTTAATTTTTGTCCCTTGGGTCAACGGGCTGCCTGGTTTTTGGTGCTGGTGCTGATCCTGCCAACCATGGCACTGGCCCAGGTACCCAGCCTCGAGGCCACTGGAGTCCCTACCATCTCTCGAAACAGCACGGCCAACCTGCATGCTGAAGGCGACTCGGTATGGGTGGGCTCTTTTCTGAACCTGACGACAGATGGCGGCAATACATGGTTTATTGCAGATGCTGACTCGCTCTTTGGTTCGCGAAATACGGTGTTTTCTATTGATGTCGAAGGCCCTACTGTTTGGGCCGGCCTCGGCTTTAGCAGCCGCGAAGGCTCAAACAATGTCGCATCAGCCGGCGGTTTTCTCGTTTCGGAAGATGGCGGTCGTACGTTCCAATACCGTTTCCCACAGTTGGATGGTGGTGAAGATGACATGGTGACCTACGGTGTCTCGACGCTGAGCGCTCTACCTGTTATTGTGCCGCAACAGAGCCCTCCGTTTGATATCGACTACGATCCCGTCCGTGATGAAGTCTGGATGGCCGGCTGGGCAAGTGGCATTCGGCATTCAACCGATGGGGGGCGCAATTGGAATCGCGTGGTGTTGCCGCCCGATTCGCTGAGCAGCATTCACCCGGATACACTCTACAATTTCAGGATTGAGCCTCGTCGCGGTTTGCTTGGCTTTTTTAACTACCTCGGCTTTAGTGTGCTTGTTGATGAAACGGGTACCGTATGGGCCGGCACGGTTGCCGGTGTAAACCGATCAACACCAGACGACATTACGCCCTCAGGTGAGCGTGCCTGGTCGCGATTCGGGTTCGATGGTACGTCACAAACCTTAACGGGCAACTGGGTGATTTCCATTGAAGAGCAACCGCTCGCGGGTCGTCGGAATCCGATTTGGATGGCAACGTGGGATGGGAGTGATGGCACAGGCCCGCGGCAGCGTTTTGGTGTTACTGTGACGCGGGATGGTGGCGAAACGTTTGAGCAGGTATTACGCGATGAACGTGTTTTTGACTTTGCGTTCAAAGGAGATACGGTTTACGTAGCCGGCGAAAACGGGTTGTTTATCACGAAAGACGGCGGTGAGTCCTGGCGGACGGTGCGCGACTTCTTCGACCCCTCGCAGCCCGACCGGGTTGTGCCGCCAGATGTTGAGGTGAATTCGGTAGCTGTTACAGCCAGCGGAGACCTGTGGGTGGGTACTACCGATGGCTTGTTCAAAAGCTCAGACAATGCAGAAACCTGGCGCATCTTCCGGGTTGAGGTGCCGCTGAATACAGACAACCCAACCGAAGCCATTCCTGATGTTGCTTCATTTGCTTATCCAAATCCTTTCTCCCCTTTTGCAGATCGGTTAACGCGCATCCGGTATGAACTCTCCGACTCGCGTGATGTGCGGGTGCGGATATTTGACTTTGGGATGAACCTCGTGCGTGACCTCCATGAAAACGGCGCGGGTGCAGGCGTTCGAGAAACCGTTTGGGATGGCCTGGACAAAAACGGCCTTCGCGTTGCCAACGGTCCTTATTTCTACATTGTCGAAGCGGGCAGTGATTCCTTCAGAGGTAAAATCCTGGTGATTGAATAATGATGGATATGCGTAAACATACCTCCGTAGTTCGCCCGCAGGCCGGTTTGCTGGTGTTGCTGCTATGCGTGTTGCTTGTTGACACAGCAACCGGGCAGGCAGCCGGCTCTTTTGCGCGTCTTGGATTTGGCGCGCGAGGCATGGCGATGAGTAACGCGTTGATTGCTGATACCGGCGGGAATACAAGCCCGTATTACAATCCTGCGCTTGCCCCCTTTGCCACCCGGCAAAACCTGCAAGCATCGGTCGCTTTTATGACGTTTGACCGCGAATTGCAGTTTTTGCAGTTTGCCTCGGCGCTGCCGCCAAGTGCCGGTGTTGCCGTGGGCCTCATTCATGCCGGCGTAAGCAATATCGACGGCCGCTCCAGTAGTGGCTATCACACGGAAACGCTGAGTACCGATGAATATGCCGTGTTTCTTGCTTTTGGATTAAAGCTCGGCCAGCGCGCCAGTATTGGCCTCGGTTTGCAGGTGTTTCGTGCTGACTATCTTGCCGATCTCGAGCCTGTGAATAGTGCCGGCCTTGATGTAGGGCTGACCATTCAGGTGGCCAGGAACCTGCGGATCGGCGTAGTGGCAGATGACTTGCTGGCCAAGTACCTTTGGGATACGTCAGGCTTGCTCTCTGATGGTGGTAAAAGCACCTCCGACAATTTCCCAACCCGTCTGCGGATCGGCGGGAAATACACGTTGCTGGATGGCCGTGCGAGCGTTGTGGCTGAATACGAATCGCGCGTGAGTACCTTTGAATATCGCACCCGGCTTGTTGAAGAAGTAGGACTTGAGCCTGTAGAAGTGGTACAAACCAACGAACTTCAGTTGCAACAAAACCTGTTTCGTGTTGGCGGTGAGTATAAATTAGCAGATCCGTTTGCGATTCGCGCCGGCATCGACCGTATTGGTGATACAGACGGTGGGATTCGACCAACAGCCGGGTTTATGCTTGCGCAATCGCTTGGCAGCCTGGGCGCATGGTTTGAGTACGCATTTGCACTCGAACCGTATGCCACCGGGACGATGCATGTATTGACTGTTCGGCTGTTTCTCTGATTTTAATTGATGGATTTGTGCGCAGTGTGCTAATCCGTCCCATCCATGATTTCCTGTTTGTCATGAAGCACTTTTTTTTATTCGTTTTGATGTTCATGCTCGTTGGCGAGGTGAGCGGTCAGGATAGTGGATTGACGTTTTTACGCATCGGTACCAATGCAGCTGCCGGCGCGATGGGTGATGCGCAGGTCTCAAACAGTGAAGATGCTTTTTCAACGTACTGGAATCCGGCCGGCCTCGCAGCCGCAACAGCCAATTCAGCCGGACTCTCCCATCACATTTGGGTGGCGCAAACACGTACCTACTCGCTTGCTGCGCGTTTTCGGTCGGGTAACAATGGCGGGGTAGGGTTATTTCTTACGGCCCTCGATAGCGGTGACATTGAAGCCCGTGAAAATCCTGGTAGCCCGGATGGTGTGTTTGATGCGCAGTTTGTAAGTGTTGGTGCTTCATACGGCCGTTCATTTGGGCCCGTGCGACTGGGGTCGAGTGTGAAGTATTTGTCCGAACGCATTTTTACCAACAATGCAACGGGCTATGCATTTGACTTTGGCTTTCAGGCAGACTTGTTCAACGAAGGCCTAAAGCTCGGTGCTGCGCTGCAGAACATCGGGGAGATGAGTGAACTCAGCGAAATTGCAACGGAATTACCTCGCACGCTACGGGCCGGCATATCGCTGTATCCTTTTCGCGTGCTCGCGATGGCAGATGGGACCGTGTTGCTCAATGCATTTCTTACTGGTGAAGTCTCCCACGTATTCCCTTCAGAAACTACGCGCTATCATTTTGGCGTAGCAGCAGAGGTTGTAGAACTTGTCACCGTACGCGCGGGCTACGTTACTAACGACGCGTTGCGGGGTATCACCATCGGCGGTGGCCTCGGCTCCAATGGCTTCCTCTTCGACTATGCATTCATGCCTTTTGACGACGGTTTTGATGGACCTGGGCATGTGTTGTCGTTGTTGTATTTGTGGTAGACGGGTGCTTATCGGTAATTGCACCGCCGCTTAACGATAAGAAATAGCCGTTCATCTCATATCGCGATGTTCGCATAGGTAAAGATTTATACTTAGGGGTGTTATACCTGTAATAACCACCAAACCTATGATGACATGCGCTGGATTACAGCAATAATCGTATTTCTAACTATTTTGGGGACGCCCATACTCAGTGCAGTACTTGGCCCCTGGCCGGCTGTTGCGCCTGAGGGGCGTGTAGAGTATTTCTTACCTGCTGGTTTTGTTTTTGGAATAGTCTGGACCGTTATCTATGTCGGGCTACTTGGACTGGCAGTGTATCAGTGGCTCCCGACACAACAGCAAAATCGATCATTAATTCAGGCTCGTCCATGGCTGATTGCTACTGGCATACTAAACATGCTGTGGATGGCTTTTGCAGTTACAGGACAGGTCGTTTGGACCGTGCCCGTCCTGATACTAATGGAAATTGCTGCCTGGTTGATGTATTTCAAGCTGGGCATCCATCGAGGAAAACCAGCTGATCGAAAACTTCGTGGTTTGTTTTTTACGGTTCAGGTTTATGTGGGATGGTTGTCTGTTGCCACCATCGCTAATACCGCGGCGGCGTTGAATGTTTTAGCCTGGGATGGATTTGGCATTGCTCCTGTGCTCTGGACTGTGATCATGATTGGCGTAGGGACGTTTGTTGCCGGCATAGTTGGTTACGTCTTAACACGCGACCGCGTATACCTCGGTGTGTTTGTCTTTGCCTATGTAGGTATCGCGATTGGACAGGCAGGTGTACAATCTGTAGTGATCACATCGCTGGTTGCAGCGTTGATCGTATTGGCATTGATTTTAGCTATGACGCGCTTTCAATCTACTGGCATTAATCAGCAAGCCGCTTTTTCTCAGTAAAGACGGTTCTGAGCCTACCATTTGGATCGTATTTCGCAACCTGCTTGTGAAGTACGATCCTTTTTCTTTCTATTCGCGTATCAAACAACGCCGAGCGGAATCGACGTTCAAGACCACATTCTTGATGTACTTGACGTCTGAACATCGCTTTCGAAACAAAGAAGGTTGCAATCACCTATCTTGGGAGTGTCATTTGTCAGCTGCAAACAAGTGGAATTTGAAATAAGATGTTATGCCAGCGCGTCTTTGTCTTTTCGGTTTGATCTTTTCTCTTGTATTGACTGCACCCGTTTCCGGGCAAGCCTGTGATCCGATCCCGGGTGCTGAAACGCAGCAATTGTTGGTAGAAGAGTATGCCGTCTCGGCGAATCATCAAATCGAAAAAAAGCCCACATTTGGTAGCCTTTCTGCGCTGGAGCAATTCTTTTGTGAAGCGACTGGAAAGACACGATTGGTAGGGCCGTTACTGCCGGCTTTTGAGCAAGCTTTGCTTCGTATGGAATTCTCTGTATGGGAAAATGAGGCTTGGACTCCTGTTGCCGCTCAGCAGTATGCTTATGATGAAGCAGAGTATGCTGTAAATCTAGTTTTTCAGGATTGGAATGGGGAATCTTGGTTAAGGTCAACCCAGGTGGTCTTCAATAATGATGATCAAGGCCGTAACATCGAATCTGTATCGCAATTTTGGGATGATGTCTCGTGGCGAAACTCCTCTCGCCGTGTCAATAGATGGAACGAAGACGGTGAACTTGTAGAAGTCGTGTATGAGGATTGGGTAAACGGGGGTTGGCTGGCACACAGGAGAGATTTGATGTCGTATGAAAATGGGTTGCTTGTTGAAGAAGTAGGGGAGTCTTACGATGCGATGGAATGGAAAAGCAGCTTCCGGTACACACAGGAATATGACGAGCAGGGGCGACAGGTATTTTCCAGATCAGAATATTACAACACTGATACATCAAGTTGGATTGCGAATGGGCAGGGCATGGTGGTATATGGTGAGAACTATAGAGAAGCTAGCTCTCAAAGCTGGGATAGAGAAACGCAAGAGTGGGTGACGTACAACCGTTCGGTTACAACATTTAATGATCAGGGTAATCCTATTGATGATACCCGAGCGTATTTTCACCCAGAGGAGGGTTGGTTATTCACCAACAGGCTTATTTTTACCCACATTGATGCTGGTCTGGAAGTGGAGCGGGTCGTTCAAGTGTTTGATGGTACAGACTGGATAAATGATGGCCTTTATACAAGTACATATGATAGCCAGGGGAATTTGATAAAGTCTTTATACAGCAAGTGGCAACCCGAACAAAACGTATGGGGCCGGCGATCAATGAGGACTTTTTTATATAATGAGCCTTCTCGTTCGGATGCACTTGAGTCGCACCCGCTGGGTTCAGTGGATATGTACCCGCACCCTGCCCGGGAGTACGTTCACTTCATCATTCTCCTGAATGAACCCACGCAATTAATCGTTGATGTATACGATTTGCTAGGTCGGCAGGTAGTCCAATTGCGTGATGGCGACATGGCATCGGGCATGCAAAGGATAAATTGGGAGCCCGGGGACTTGGCACCAGGTGTGTACATGGCCCGGATTCAAGCGGGGCAGCGCGTTGAAACGAAAAAACTTGTCCTGATCAAATAAGCATTCCCCATTGCGGCTTACCCACCAAATACCTTCTCATCCATAAACGGATTTCGGAATTTGCTCGACGGATCATATTCCATCGCAAGCGCGCGGAAATCTTCAAACCTGGGATAAAGCGCTGATAGCATCTCTTTACCCATCCTGAAGTTTTTTCCCCAGTGTGGCCGCGCATCAAATGGCGCGAGGGCGGTTTCCAGTTTAGGCAGCAGCGCCTGTAACCCTTCCCAGTCTTGCTCCCAGGTACAGTGGAAAATGACAGAATCGCGACCATAAGCAGTGCTCATCCACAGATCATCTGCTTTTGCCGTACGGATTTCTGAGATCATTAGAATGGGTGCCAGGTCATCCGCCATGGACAGATAGACTTCCAGCACATTTTGCGCATGTTGGCGATCAACAAAAAACTCGGTTTGCAGCTCTTTGCCACTGCTCGGGGTAAACTCCATTTTGAAGTGCGGCAGCCGCTCAAACCACGGGCCGGCCACCCCCTGTTGCGGTGTACAACTCTCCGATGAGAGCCGGAGAACAGGATGTACATCGCGATCTGCCAGCAATCCGTTAAAGAATGCTACCTCAGCCGGCACCGGACCGTCTTCCGTGACTTTACGCTTGAGCCAGATCTGGTTGTTTTCCTGGTTTTTATAGTCGGTAAAAAAGCTCACGCTGTATCCGCTTGCCATGATCGCATCAAAATACTCCACCATGTCAGCCATCGGCTGGTTGAGGTAGACATGCTGTGTCATGTCAAAGGCCGGCTCAATCGCCAGCGTGATGCGCGTCACAAGTCCTAGGCAACCCAGATTGACCACAGCACCGGCAAAGCGGTCTCCGTCTTGTGCTCGAGACAGCTGTACCAGTTCACCATCGCTATCGATAAATTCAATGGCCTGTACAGCGGTAGCAAGGTTTCCATTTTGCACACCCGATCCGTGTGTTGCTGTAGCGCACGCGCCTGCTATCGAAATGTGGGGGAGCGAAGCCAGGTTGTGAATGGCATAGCCCCGTTCATGCAGATACGGTGCAAGTTCGCCATACCGAACCCCGCCACCTACTGTGACTTGCTGCTTTTCAGTATCGATTGCAATGTTGGCGTTGATGGCTTCAACGGAAATCTGCTGCACGGTGCTGTCAGCAATTGGGTTGAAGCAGTGGGTGGAGCCGAGCGGGCGAATTTTTTCGGCGTTGCGCACAAGCTCCTGCGCTTCTTCAATAGAAGTAGGGAGGTGTAACTGATCCGTACTGTACGTCAGGTTGCCGGCCCAATTTGTACGGGCTACCGGAGGTGTAACTTCTTCTTCTTGTGGTGTGCACCCAGCCAGTGGGGTGAGCAATGTGCCAGCCACAAGGGCTGAAGACGTTTTGAGAAACGTGCGTTTGTCCATGAGTACCGTGGGAGATAGCTAGAGTTGGATTAGTATACCACGGTCACTGAAGACAGTCAAACGCCCGAACGCACCCCGATCCAGACACTTGCGTGCCGGAATCGACCTTCTCAAGAGGGTAATCTAAGCTGATTGTTTGCGCGTCATGCCCAACGTGATTGGGCATCCACCGGGATTGCACGTGTTATCTGAATGCTTCACGACGACCTTCGCAAGACGTCCCCAGTCAAGCTCTGTCTCTATATCACAACTAACACGATCGGTCCCAAAGGGACACCGTACCCGTTTTTTTCCTCCACGGCATGCCGGACCGCATCCTATGGGCGTCAAGAAAGAAATACACAAGACACTGACGTTATTGGGTTCAGGTGCTGTTTTTTCAATATGCCGTGTGCGAAGGATGTCCACCAAATGCGCGGCGATGTGCGGAGGACTTTTATCGAAGCGTTTTCCTGATCGAAGGTCAGGATGGGATGCGCGATTGGGGATAAAAGGGCGCTTTTATTTGGTGGTGCCCTTTTTTTGGGGTTCGTTTTATTTGGGGCCCTGTTTTGTTTTTTTAATAAAAAAAATGAACGTACGCGACATTTAATAGATGAATCAGCCCTTGAAGAACCGTTGTGTTCGTCCTTTTTGCGCGGCCAAAAAGGACCAAAAAGGCCGCCCATCAAATAAAGACGCACGCTTTTATCCCAGGTCGCAAAGTCCATCCCGAACTCCGTCCGGGAAAACGCTTCGATAAAAGCCGCCCATGCACACCGCGCCGCGCATATGGGATTGCCCACGCGCGCTCGCTAGCAGGTATAAGGCGATGCCTCATATCCTTGTTGCATTGCGCAAGATGTAGCTTACAGTATTGGCACAAAAACGTATTTGAGCATCTACTTTATTAAATATATCTATGTGTTGGATGTCTTTGACGCCTATGCGACTTGATCCAGTGTCCAGAGAACGATTGGGTAAATTAGCCCTTTTAAAGATATCTGGATCCTAAATCAAGTCCAGGATGACAGGCTGCTTATTTGTGATATAGAGACAGAGTCAAGCTGGGGATGACGGTTGGCATGATGCAGATGAAGTTCTAGGTGGAGTGTGTCCGCCACGCATCACTACCCGCCCAGCCACTTCTGAAACACCTCCATCATATCCCCAATCCCAATCCCTTCAACCTTGGTGCGTAGCCGCAGGGTACACCAAAAGTCTAGAATAAGCATTTGCGCAGCATGGATAGGCACGGCAATCCAGAACGAGCGGCATCGCCAGACGAGGGCGCCAAGCGCAATACCACCCACAACAGACAGCAAGGCCTCTGGCAGCGGTTTATCAACATGCAGCGCTGCAAACGGGACCATCTGAATAAAATAGCCTGCATGCCAAAGGTGTGCGAGATACCAAAAAGCATGAACCCGCGCCAGAGATATTCCCAGCCCACCCAATAGAAGAGAAAGAGGAGCTCATAAATGAAAAAAGCAGTCCAGTCGTAAGCAGCCGGGTTGTAATGGGGGTAATGCGATTGAAACGAGGCGCTATCGGAAAGAATCCAGGTGCCGATACCAACAAGTGGCAGGTAGCACAGCGCAAGAATTGATGCCAGTTTCCAATCGCCCAGCCCGAGGCCAATCTCCGAAGGCTTGCGTTTGAAGATGAAAATGAGGCATAACACGGGGACGACAAAGCCGGTTATACCCTGAATGGTAAACCACCAGCCCCAGCTAGCAAGCCCATGCCACATGTCATCGAAGAGAAAAGGCGCTATTTCTTTGCGGAAAAAGCTACGGCTGCCGAGATTGAATTGTATTACTATAAGGAAACCTGCTAGCGTCAGCACAAACATAGTCTGTTTGTCCAGTTGCTTAAAGGCATCTACAAACCGCTGCCACTCTTGGCGTAGCATAGTTTTCATAAGTGGTATACTCTTTGGCTAGTTTAGTCGAACCGAATATAAGGCAGCATTTTTAGATTAGTGAAGTTCATACAAATCGGTTATTTTCAATCACATAAGGAACCTCTGTTAATCTTATACAGTGTTCTTTAACGTGGACAAAATACCCGGGTTGTTGTAAAAAATACTCCCGAGATACAATCGAACGGATCCGTACTATTCCCCGATGGGACGCCTTCCAGGTAGGAAGCCTTGTCCTTATTACTGTCTTTATACTCTTTCGAGCCGGCTGCTTTTCTCCTGAAAGCTGGGTCGTGGATGAGGTGCGTACGGACGACAGTGATCGATTACTTGCGCAAACGGCATTTAATGTTGCCCTTGATAGCCTCTTTCACGATTACGATGACGAAGTACTGAGTCTGCTCAAACCCGATCCGTCTGATGGAGAGGCCTGGGTTGACTCCATGATGGAAAATCTTTCCCTCGACGAGAAAATCGGGCAGTTGTTTATCATTAATCTGGATGGTACTTCCCAGCGTGCGCGCGAACGTGCGATGGAAGCTGTAGAAGATTTTTACGTGGGTGGATTTATCGTTTCTCGCGCTATGGATCCGCAGGATGTGTACGAGCGCACGCGTTCTCTCCAGGAAGCGTCCAGTGTACCTCTCTTCTTTACAGCAGATTACGAGCGCGGCGTGGGCCGGCATTCCAATAATCTCACCGAATTGCCTTCCAATATGGGCATCGGTGCCACGCGTGATCCTGTATTTGCCGCTGCTGCCGGCCGGTTAACCGCTATTGAGGGCAAAGCCGTAGGCGTAAATATGGTGTTAGCACCCGTTGTTGACGTCAACAACAATCCGGCTAATCCGATCATTAACATTCGTTCCTACAGCGAAGACCCGGCACTCGTTGGGCTCATGGCCTCGAGCTTCGTACAGGAAGCTCAGGCGCTGGGGATGTTGACTACGCTCAAACACTTTCCTGGTCACGGCAACACGCACATCGATACACACACCAGCATGGGAACCATCCACGGCGATCATGAGGCGTTGGATGAAATTGAGCTGTATCCGTATCGGTTTGTATTCGACAAAGAAGTTGAGCCAACTGCAGTGATGAGTGCGCACTTGTGGATTCCTGCATATGACGAAGAACCACTGCCGGCTACGTTCAGCCGCAACGTGCTCCACACCCTCTTGCGGGATACGCTGAGTTTTAACGGACTCGTGATCACAGATGATGTGCGGATGGGGGCGCTGATGGAAGACTACTCGTTTGAAGAGCGCACCGTCAATCCTTTGCTGGCCGGCGCCGATATGGTGCTTACAAAAAGCGACTTCCGTCGCTCCGTGCGCTCGGTGCGCGATGCCGTGAGCAACGGCCAGGTGTCTAAAACTGTGCTCGATCGTTCGGTGCGCCGGGTGCTTACGGCCAAAGCAAAAGCCGGCCTGCACAAAAAACGGTTTGTCAAAAAGCCTGTATTAGATTATCTCCTCGCCATTCCACGTGGTGAACCCCTGGCACAGGCCACAGCCGATAAAGCCGTGACGCTGCTAAAAAACGACACGGTACTGCCGCTGGATGACTCGAAAAAGGTTGCGCTCGTGCAAATTACAAACCGTCGTAATTCGCCAAGTATCCGCGCTGCGATGGATCTTTTTGCAGATTCAATAGGAGCCGGCGTGACTGTCTTAAATGATGTCCGATTTGAGGATGACCCGTCGGAGCGCAGCATCGCGGACTTAAAAGACGATATCGAAGATGTTGATGCTGTGGTGGTTGTGCTTTATCTCCGCCTTGCATCCGGCAGTGGCGATCATGGCTTACAGGACGGTCAGGAAGAGCTTGTCAATGAACTGGTGAATATGGATAAACCTGTTGCCCTCATGACGCTCGGGAATCCATATGCTGTAACACCTTTTGCTGAATCAGAAGCGCTGCTGGTTGCTTACGAACAGTCTCTGGCAAGCGTACGCACACTTTCGAAAATTCTTGTGGGTGAGCAATCGCCCCGCGGTAAACTCCCCATTTCTGTTGGACCCTATACGTATGGTAGTGGCCTGACCAACATGCAATCACCGTCAGCGCCAGCAATGGCGTTTGCAATAAGCGACTAATGCAATAAGCGACTAACAATTGCAATAAGCGACTAACCATCGCGCTACGTTTTCCGCACCCTGGGATCGGACTGTTGGTGCATGGGTTCAACGCAGCCCCTGTAGTTTGATAATCCACCATTTCGATGAAGCTTTTCCACCAGGCATACGGCGAAGGACCACCCCTTATTATTCTACATGGCTTGCTGGGCGCAAGCGGAAACTGGCATACGCTCAGCCGCAAAGTCTTTTCCGAGAAGTTTACCGTCTACACGCTCGATTTACGGAATCACGGGCGCTCTCCGCACGATCCAGTGTTCGATTTTGCCAGCATGACGGCGGACGTCTATGCCTTTATTGCCGAAGAAGGTCTGGGGACTGCGCACGTGCTGGGGCACTCGATGGGGGGGAAGGTTGCGATGTGGTTGGCACTTAAACATCCTGCGCTGGTGTCTCGCTTAATTGTTGCTGATATGGCGCCTCGAGCGTATCCACCGCATCACATGCATATCTTGAATGCATTAAAAGGGCTTGATTTGCCTTCTTTTGGTGCGCGCCAGGAAATTGATGCGGCGCTGGCTGAGCACATTAATGAAGTTGGTGTCCGGCAGTTTCTATTGAAAAACCTGGCATCCCAGGGCAGCGGGCAGTACCGTTGGAAAATGAATCTGGATGTCATCTATGCAAACTACGCGCGCATCAATGAAGGCATCGAAACGGACTTGCAGTTTAACGGGCCGGCCCTTTTTGTAAAGGGAGGCAGATCCAACTACATCACCAACAAAGACGTGCCGCAGATTCAGCAACTCTTTCCAACTGCTGAGATCGAGGAATTACCAAATGCCGGCCACTGGGTTCATGCTGAAGCACCGCAGGCGTTTGCCGCTATGGTCATGTCATTCCTGGAGCGTTGATGGCGCTGGTTCTTGCCGGCATTGCTTCACCTACATTCACGCATGAACGCTTTTGGAATACCAATTGCCCCGCTAACACGCGTTGAATGTCAATATTGCGCATAGGCAGCGCTACCAGTAAAAACCTAAGTGCCTGATTACTGTAGAACAGTTGCCCATCGTAACCCTGTAAAAAATTCTGAGATGCATGTCTGACGTAGTCACTGCCCTCCACCAATTGCTCGAAGAGCGGATTCTCGTCCTCGATGGTGCCATGGGTACCATGATACAGCAGCATAAACTCGAAGAGGAAGACTTCCGGGGGAGCCGGTTCAAAGATCACCCTTCGCTGTTGAAAGGCAACAATGACTTGTTGGTTTTGACGCGGCCAGACATTATCGAGCAGATCCATCTCGAATTTTTGGAAGCCGGCGCTGACATTATCGAAACGAATACGTTTAACGCAACGTCGGTTTCTCAGGCAGACTACAACACCACGCATCTTGTCCGTGATATCAACGTGGCTGCTGCGCAAATTGCCCGTCGCGCTGCGGATACGATGACGGCCAAAACGCCCGGTAAACCCCGTTTTGTAGCCGGTGCCGTCGGGCCAACCAGTAAAACGCTTTCCATTTCTCCCAGGGTCAATGAGCCCGGGTATCGGGCCACAACCTTTGAAGAGCTGTCCGATGCGTACTACGAGCAAGTAGAAGCACTTGTTGAAGGCGGTGTGGATATCCTCCTTGTTGAAACGATCTTTGACACGCTGAATTGCAAAGCCGCATTGTTCGCTATTCAGGAGTACTTCCACAACCATAACACCACGTTGCCTGTGATGATTTCGGGCACCATCGTGGATCAGAGCGGCCGTACCTTATCAGGCCAAACAACCGAAGCCTTCTGGATTTCAGTTTCGCATATGCCTTCGCTGTTGAGCGTTGGCCTCAATTGCGCACTGGGTTCTGATCAAATGCGCGCGTACATCGATGCATTGTCCGGGATTGCACCTGTGCCAACGAGTCTGTATCCGAATGCCGGCTTGCCCAATGCCTTTGGCGGCTACGACGAGACGCCGGAATTTATGGCCACCCAACTGGCGAATTATGCTGAGGCCGGATTCCTGAACATGGTGGGCGGATGTTGCGGTACTACGCCTGCACATATCCGTGCTATTGCAGCCGCCGTTGCAGACATAAAGCCGCGCGAAATTCCCGAGCCCTCTCCGTATTTGCAATTGTCGGGGCTGGAGCCGCTGGTGCTGCATCCCGAAACTAATTTTGTTAACATTGGCGAACGTACCAATGTCACGGGCTCCAGAAAATTTGCCCGGTTAATCAAAGAGGAGAAATTTGAGGAAGCATTATCGGTAGCCCGGCAGCAGGTAGAAAACGGCGCGCAGATGATCGACGTAAACATGGACGAGGGCCTGCTCGATTCGGAAGCTGTGATGCAACTCTTCCTGAATCTGATTGCCTCGGAGCCTGATATTTCGCGCGTGCCGGTCGTGATTGATTCCTCGAAGTGGTCGGTAATCGAAGCCGGCTTGCAGTGCATCCAGGGCAAAGGCATCGTCAACTCCATCAGCCTGAAAGAAGGGGAAGAGGTATTTATCGAACAGGCACGAAAAGTGAGGCAGTACGGTGCTGCCGTAATCGTGATGGCGTTCGACGAAGAGGGACAGGCCGACAATTTTGAACGACGCATCGAGATTTGCCGGCGTGCCTACGACATTCTTACCCGCAAAGTGGGTTTCAAGCCGCAAGATATCATTTTCGACCCCAACATCTTTGCAGTGGCCACGGGTATTCCCGAGCACAACCAATACGCATACGACTTTATCCGGGCCACAACCTGGATCAAAAAAGAATTGCCACTTACGAGCGTTTCGGGTGGGGTAAGCAATATTTCGTTCTCTTTCCGGGGCAATAACCGCATCCGCGAAGCCATGCACGCTGCGTTTCTATACCACGCCGTGCGTGCGGGCATGGACATGGGAATTGTAAACGCCGGCCAGCTTGAGATCTACGAAGAGATTCCCAAAGACCTGCTCGAAGCCATCGAAGATGTGCTATTCGATCGCCATCCTGAGGCAACCGAGCGTCTGGTGGAAATGGCTGAAGATGTGCAGCAGAAAAAGGGTACCGACACCCAGGCACAATTGGTATGGCGGCAGGGGACGGTTGAAGAACGTTTACACCACGCGCTGGTGAAAGGGATTGTCGATTATATCGATGAGGATACCGAAGAGGCACGCCAGAAGTACGACAAGCCCCTTTCGATTATCGAAGGGCCGTTGATGGCCGGCATGCAGACCGTTGGCGATCTGTTTGGCGCCGGCAAAATGTTTTTGCCCCAGGTGGTCAAAAGTGCGCGGGTGATGAAGAAAGCTGTGGCGTACCTCATTCCGTTTATCGAGGAGAGTACAGATGAGTCGGATGACCGGCAGCGCTCAAAAATTCTGTTGGCGACCGTAAAAGGTGATGTGCACGACATCGGTAAAAATATTGTCGGGGTTGTGCTCTCCTGTAACAACTATGAAGTTATTGACCTCGGTGTGATGGTGCCGGCTGACAAAATTCTTGAAGCAGCCAAAGCCGAGCAAGTGGACGTAATTGGGTTAAGTGGCCTCATCACACCTTCGCTCGATGAGATGATCCACGTAGCCAAAGAAATGGAGCGCCTGGAGTACACGTTGCCACTCCTCATTGGTGGAGCCACAACATCGAAGCTGCATACAGCGGTGAAAATTGAGCCGCACTACAAATCGCCTGTTGTACATGTCCTCGATGCTTCGCGTTCGGTCAAAGTAGTAAGCGAGCTGATGTCGGATGCAGCGAATGATTTTGCTGCTGACGTACGAGCGAGTTATGCTGAGATCAGGGATCAGCATGCCATCCGGGCACGCAAAACCGTATACTTGTCACTCGATGCGGCACGTGCGAATGCATTTGATTGGTATGATGCAGACGTGCCGGCGCCTAAACAGCCCGGTATACACGTGTTAGAGGATATCGACCTTGCAACGCTGCGCTCGTACATCGACTGGACGCCCTTCTTTTCCGTTTGGGAATTGAAAGGCAAATTTCCCCGCTTGCTCGATCACCCGGAAATTGGTCCGGAAGCAACGCGTGTCTATGCAGATGCCAACCGGCTCCTGGATGAAATTATTGCTGCGAAAAAGCTTACAGCGCGCGCTGTATTGGGGCTTTTTCCTGCTAATCGGGTAGCGGATGACATCGAACTGTATACGGATGCGTCGCGCGCATCTCTGAAAGCAACGCTTCACATGCTCCGTCAGCAGTCGCAAAAAGGGCAGGGGAAGCACAACAAGTCGCTGGCTGACTATGTGGCGCCGCGCGATTCGGGTGTGGATGACTACATCGGGATGTTTGCAGTCACTGCGGGCCTTGGCATCGAAGACATGATTGCTCGCTTCGAAGCAGATCATGACGATTACAACCTGATTATGGTCAAAGCCATCGCTGATCGGCTCGCAGAGGCGCTGGCAGAATGGTTGCACGAGCGCGTGCGGCACGACTACTGGGGGTACGCTACAGGTCCGTTACTGGATGGCGATGCCCTGATCAAAGAAGCATACCAGGGTATTCGGCCGGCACCGGGGTATCCGGCGTGTCCTGATCATACCGAAAAGCGAACAATCTGGCAGTTGCTGGATGTTGAAAACCATACGGGCATCAAACTTACCGATAGCCTGGCCATGTACCCGGCCTCGTCTGTATGCGGCATTTACTTCGCGCACCCGGATGCGGCCTATTTTAATGCCGGCCTGGTTAGTCAGGATCAGGTCATCGATTATGCTGCCAGAAAACAGATGGACGTTACGGAAGTAGAACGGTGGCTCGCGTCGCGACTGAACTATACCCCCGAGGACGCACGCGAACTTACAGGAAATGTTTAGGCGATCTTGACCTTTTGCAACGCCATCCGTTTGTGCAAAAATTCAGCGCGTATGAGGCGTTCCCTGTTAATTGTCAATACCACCTAGTACTTTGACAAGTTTATAGAGTCCGGTTTGTTTTGTAAACTTCTTGTATCAAACTACGAGATACGATGTCTACAAAACAACGAGTTAGATTAACCCAAGGTGAGCGCGCTCACCTTGAGGAGATTGTCCGCATCGGTCGTGCTCATGCTCGCACGATTAATCACGCACATATTCTTCTGCTTTGTGATGAATCGGAAGCTGGGCCCGCCTGGTCCGACGAGCGGATTGCAACTGCCTTAAGCTGCAACACCCGAACAGTTGCGCGAGGTCGCCGCCGCTTTATCGACGAAGGTATGGAAGGGGCACTGCGAGTTAGACGCAAAAGCAGAGGTCGTCCCTCGAAAATTGAGGGAGCTACTGAAGCACATTTGATTGCACTTGCTTGTTCAGCGCCACCTTCAGGACGAGCTCGTTGGACCGTTCGTTTACTAGCCGATCAGTTTGTCGATCTCTGCCAGCGCGAAGGACTCGAACCGGTAAGCCGAGAGACGGTGCGGCAAATGCTCAAAAAAACGAACTTAAACCTCATCGCAAAAAGCAATGGGTAATTCCGCCGAAGCAAAATGCTCAGTTTGTTGCACAGATGGAATCCGTACTCACGCTTTATGCACAGCCATATGATCCAATGCAACCGGTAATTTGCCTTGACGAACGACCTTGTATGCTCCATGGCGACTTACTGGAACCTTTGTCAATGAAACCAGGCCAGATAGCACGGTATGACCATGAATATATCCGTAATGGGTCCTGTTGTGTGTTGATGGCTTTTGAACCATTAAAGGCATGGCGCCACGCTTGGGTTCGACCTCAAAGGCGTCGTCTTGAGTTTGCTGAGCTCGTTCGATATCTGTTGGATCACGTTTATCCCAAGGTCAGCCAAATTCGCCTAGTATGCGACAACCTGAATACCCATTCGGCGGCTTCTTTCTACGAACGATATTCGCCTGCTGAAGCCAGAGCGATGGCTGAACGCGTCGAGTTTGTGTACACGCCTGTTCATGGCTCGTGGCTCAATGTCGTCGAAATTGAGTTCAGTGCCATGGTCAGACAATGCCTGGATCGTCGTTTGGCAACACTGAAAGATGTTGAACGCGAGGTCACGGCATGGATCACGGAACGCAATCGTAATCAAGACACCGTCGATTGGCACATGACAACCGATGATGCAAGAGTAAAACTGAAACGTCTTTACCCGACCTTATAAACTTGTCAAAGAACTAGTACTATGACAAGCTGATACTGTCGCGTTCTGAATCCTTCTTTTTGCCCTCCACAGCGTTGCAAAATCTCGACTTAAAACCATTAGGCCTGCGATTTTGCGTCTTGTGGAAAACAAAAATAAAGATCCATTTACACAACATTACCAACTTGTCATAGTACTAAGTACAGTCACATTAATGTTGTAGCGTTGTTCGTCCTACACGTTGAAGCAAACGTAATGGAATAAGGCCAAAAAACCTTCAACCTGTAACCTGCAACTTTCAACAGCAAATACAGCCATCCGACAGGATTGATGTGTTTGCACTTAGTAACTTGTGTTACATCGGGTGATTTCTGATATTCACCCGTTCCCCGGAAAAAATCAGACATTAGAATAGCTGTACTTATGCAAACCATCTTTCAACTCGAAGCCCAGAAAACCTCTTTTGTAGATGCGCTGCGCCAGGAACAGGCGTCAACGCTTGTGCAGGTGTTGGGTATTGTAGGCTTTGCCCTTCTCACTATTTTGGGTGCACAGGTTAAGATCTACTTCTGGGAGATTCCGTTCACTTTGCAGACTGCAGCCGTATACGGCAGTGGCTTGTACCTCGGATGGCGGGGTGGTTTGCTGTCACAGTTGCTGTACCTGGCAATCGGGATGTTTTTCCCTGTTTTTGCCGGCGATGGCTATGGTTGGGCATACCTCGTGGCAGCTGCCTCAGCCGGCTACCTTGTGGGATATCCGCTAGCAGCAGCACTGATCGGCACCTTGTCGCGTAGATGGAATTCCCTTTCAGGTAGCACACTTTCCATGATTTGTGGATCGCTGTTGATGTTTACCTGTGGCGTTATCGGCTTGCATTTCATCGCCGGCCATACAACATGGATGGAATCCATCGACAAAGGCTGGTTGCGCTTCATCCCTGTTGACCTGGCAAAAATTCTTTTTGTCAGCATGCTGTATACCGGTACACGGCGTTATTTCCAGAAATAAAGACGTAGAACCCGGCATTTGTACCCCTGACTTTAAATCAGCCGGCACCTGAAATCAAAGGTGCCGGCTGAAACCTGTCTGCTTGAGATGCGTCGATAGACAGGTATACTAGGTGTATAGTTACCGACATTCTATGAAGCTATTGATTGCATCAGTCAGCCAACGCATGCTGGTGCTGAGCCTGTCTTATTTGATTGGACTTTTAAGCCTCACTCCTACAATTCCGACCCTGGAGGCTGAAGTCAATCCCTCTATTCTCGATGATCCGCGCGTCCAGGAACTGGGCAAAATCGGTCTGGATCATCTGTACAACATGGAGCGGGAAGAAGCGTCAGCAGCTTTCGACGCCATCGAAGAGCTGTATCCTGACCATCCGATTGGTCCTTTTCTGCAAGGATTGAATATCTGGTGGGACGTCATGATCGACCTGCCGGCTGAGACGCACGACAAAGCCTTCTTCAAGCAGATGGATGAGTCTGTAAAGCGTGCAAACCGCATGTTGAAGCGGAACAGGAAGGATTTCGACGCCATGTTTTTCAAAGGCGCAGCGCTAGGGTTTAGTGGCCGGCTCAAATCAAATCGGGGCAAGTGGTTTGCTGCTGCCATGGATGGTAAAAATGCGCTTGACTACGTGATGGCCATCTCCAAAAAAGAAGAAGAGAACGCCGATTATGGATTTGGTAAAGCCATCTATGATTACTTTTCGGTCGTAATCCCGAAAGAGTACCCGGCGGTCCGTCCATTCACCATCTTTATGCCGAAAGGTAACAAGGAACGCGGCATTGAAAACCTCACGCGCACGATGGAGGAAGGGCACTTCATCCAAACCGAAGCCGCGTACTTCTTGCTTCAAATTTACTATACGTACGAGCGAAGCTACCGGCAGAGTCTAATGCACGTACAGTGGTTGCGTGAACAACACCCACAAAACTCGTTTTTCCACGTGTTTGAAGGCCGCGTCTATTTTCGATGGGGGCGATGGGGCGACGCACTGCCTATTTTCGAAAATGTCATACAAAAGTACGAATCGGATACGCAAGGCTATAGCAAATCTATTGCTGAGCAAGCCTATTACTATGCTGCCCGTACGCACATGGTATATGACCGGTTTGATGTAGCGCTTGCCTATTTAATGCAGTTGGAAAGCCTGACCGAACAAGGTGATGGGTCGTCCGTATTTAAAGTACTCGCATACCTTCGCCTGGGTATGGTGTACGACGCAAAAGGCGAACGTGAGTTGGCAGAGCGTTACTACAACAACGTGCTCGAACTCGACGATTGGTCGGGCGCACACGACCGCGCCAAACGCTTCCTCGCCAAGCCCTACCGCGGATAAGCCACCCTCCAGAAAGCGCTGTGCTTTAGTGCAAGAACTTTCAACCTTCAACCAGTAACCTTCAACCAGTAACCTTCAACAGCAAACAACTTCGTTGTTTGCCCCATCATCCAAAGCTGAAAACCATGGAGTTTCGATTTCTTAAGTGGGATGAGCAAAAGCACGGCGCCGGCATGTCTACCTTCGACAGGCTGTTCGACGTCTTTCAACAGTTGCTTCAGCATACCGCCGGCGATGCCAGCGAAGCCTTAAATTGGATGACCCAGCTCGACAACAAGTACGGCCTGACCGACGCATCGATGGGAATGGGCGATTTTATCGATGAGTTGAAGAAACGTGGGTATCTGAAAGAAGATCAGGATGGCACTGTGAAAATTACGGCGCGCACGGAGCGTACTATCCGATCGCGTTCGCTGGAAGAGGTGTTCAAGCAACTCCGCAAAGCCGGCCGTGGCGACCATAAAACGCCGTTTATTGGCAAGGGCGATGAACGCTTACCCGAAACACGTAACTGGCAATTTGGCGATGACGTGAGCCTGCTCGACGTGACCAGCACACTGTCCAACTCGTTTCGGCGTTGTGGCGCCGGCGATTGGAATCTGGCCGAAGATGACTTCCAGGTATACGAAACCGATTACCGCACCAACATGGCAACGGTGCTCATGATTGATCTCTCGCACTCGATGGTGCTTTACGGCGAAGATCGGATCACCCCGGCTCGTAAAACAGCCCTCGCACTCTCTGAGTTGATTCTCACGCGGTATCCCAAAGATTCCCTCGATATCGTTGCGTTTGGCAACGAAGCATGGGAAGTGTCCATTAAGGACCTGCCTTACCTGAATGTGGGGCCATACTACACCAATACGCGGGCTGGTTTGCAGCGCGCGCGGGATATTCTACGCCGGCGCAAAAACCGCAACAAGCAGATCTTTATGATCACCGATGGCAAACCCAGCTGTCATTTCGAAAACGGACGGATGTACCGCAACGCATTTGGACTGGATCGTCGGATTGTAAATAAAGTGCTCGATGAGGCTGTAATTTGCCGGCGGGAAGGCGTTTCTATCACCACCTTTATGATTGCCCGCGATCCTTCGCTGCAACACTTTGTCAGAGAATTAACACTGGCAAACCAGGGCCGGGCGTATTTTGCGAGTCTTGATAGCCTGGGCGAATTCCTGTTTGAAGACTACGTGCGTAACCGCCGCAAAAAAATGCGCTAACAGGTTAGCCCAGCCTGTGCCACTTGTTTACCACGTTATTCCCGGTTTTCTATCTTGAGCATTGCACCCAAAAAGAGTTTAGGGCAACACTTTCTGCGCGATGCCAACATCAGAGATAAAATCATCGATTTGCTCGAGGCAGATGAAACGGACTGTGTTGTGGAAATTGGTCCGGGTACAGGGGCATTAACCGGGCACCTCGCTGCACGTTACCCAGGCCTGGAAGCTGTTGAGATC
This sequence comes from Rhodothermales bacterium, assembly GCA_965263205.1. GTDB lineage: Bacteria > Bacteroidota > Rhodothermia > Rhodothermales > JAHQVL01 > JBCCIM01. The sequence continues at coordinate 253,464 of CBDHHF010000013.1, read as the reverse complement.
GATGATCGCGCGGTGGCGCATTTGCAAGAAACCATGCCGCAGGTGCCTGTGCATCACGCTGATGTAGTGAAGTATGATTGGGCATCGCACGCCGCAAGGGCCGGCCAGAAAATACATGTGATTGGAAATTTACCCTATTATGTGACGAGTCAGGTCGTATTCAGCCTGCTCGATGCCCATACCCACATAGCCGAGGCCGTCATGATGATGCAGCGCGAGGTGGCAGAACGGCTGGTAGCACATCCACGAACCAAAGCGTACGGTATTCTCAGCGTAGCCGTCCAACAATTGACAACGCCTCAATTGGCGTTCCGCGTGTCAAAAAACGTTTTTTATCCGAAACCTGATGTGGAAAGTGCAGTAGTTCGTCTGGTTTTTGATAAAGATCCTGAAATTTTGCCGGGTACGGATGCTGTATGGCTCCGTAAGGTAGTTCGTGCTGCGTTTAACCAACGCCGAAAAACCTTGCGCAACAGCTTGAGCCGGCTGGCTGCCTCGTGCAATGGTGAAGTACCTGAAGCCTGGCGTCAGAAACGCGCCGAAGAGCTTACCCCGGAAGAATTTGCAGTATTGGCGCAGCAGCTACGTGGGTAGAGACAAACGAATTGTTTGTTGTTGCAGGTTACTGGTTTAAAGTTAAAGGTTTTTTCGGTTACGTTGTGCCCTGATTCCATGCATGTGCTGATAATCATGGTGCAACTACCATTGTCGGCGATCTGGATAGAAATTCCTGCGCACCGTTGAACGGTATTACCATGGCGAAATCAACGCATAAAGACGATAAAGAATACGCTGACGGCGTACTCGATGTTGATGCCGAAATGGTAGATGACATCGAGACGTTGCTTGAGGCTGGGCAGCAGGCCATGGTGCTCAATCTTGTGGCTGATTTACATCCGGCCGATATGGCCATTCTAATCAGCCACTTGCCTTTTGAGCCGGCCCAGAAGTTGTTCGAGCTACTGCCTGTAGAGCAGGGGGGCGATGTGTTGCCCGAACTCGATAGCGCGCTCCGAAACGCGTTGCTGGAAGAAGAGCAAACAAGCCGTGTTACCGCATTGCTTGACGAGCTTGAAAGTGATGACGCTACAGACGTCATGGCCGACCTGCCCGATGCGATGGTGCAGGAATTACTTCCACAACTGGAGGATGAGGAAGACGTTCGCGAACTGCTGACGTATGACGAGGAGTCAGCCGGCGGTCTGATGGCACGCGAATACGTCTCCGTTCAGAGTTCTTGGACCGTTCATGAGGTGACAGAGGAGGTACGACGTGAAGCTGAAGAGATCGAGCAGATCTACGTCGTATACGTAGTGGATCCTGCAGGTAAGCTGGAGGGATTCATCACGCTGAAAAAATTACTGCTCTCAGCGGCGCACCGCAAAGTGTCTGAGATCATGAAAACCGACTTTGTGTCGGTGCATGTAAGCCTGGACCAGGAAGAGGTTGCGCGCGTAATGGAGCGGTACGATCTCGTCGCATTGCCTGTACTGGATGACGAGCAGGTGTTGGTGGGTCGCATTACGATTGATGATGTGGTGGATGTTATCCGCGAGGAAGCGGAAGAAGACATCCAGTTGATGAGTGGGGTGACGGGCGGCGAAGACCCTACGGACTCGATTCTAAGTATCACGCGTGGCCGGCTGCCCTGGTTGCTGGTTGGGCTGGTTGGTGCTGGCCTCTCAGGTTTTGTGATTGGTGGTTTTGAGGAAGCACTGGATAAAGCTGTGGTTCTGGCTGCTTTCATCCCGATTATGATGGCAACCGCCGGCAATGTGGGTATTCAGAGTTCTGCCATTATTGTACAAGGACTTGCGTCGGGGGAAGTCTGGACGACGGATATTTTTAGCCGGCTTGGCAAAGAAACTGCCGTTGCGCTCATTAACGGGGTGGCGCTGGCGCTTGTGTTAGCACTGGCAGTAGTTGCATTGCCGATGATGTCTGAACGAATCGCAGCCGTCATTGCCGATCCCTGGTTATTGGCGCTGACAGCGGGCTTATCCTTGCTTGCCGTCATCGTGCTTGCTACGGCCATCGGGACCACTGTGCCACTGTTTTTGCACCGGAGTGGGATCGATCCGGCTATTGCTACAGGCCCCTTCATTACCACGAGCAATGACATTATCGGGCTCTCGGTGTACTTTCTGATTGCCACTTTTATTTATCTTTGATCTTCCAGATAGCCATTGAACCAAGCAGCCGAAACACTAAACATCCGGGCCAAAGGCATTCTTTTTGACTTCGATGGCGTGCTCATCGATTCTGATCCTGTTTACGAGCGGCATTGGCGATCCTGGGCGGAGTCGCACGGGGTGTCAGTTGATCACATTATGGCGGTGCACCATGGTATTCCGCCTGTGCAAACCATCGCCATTGTGGCACCGCACCTGGATGCGCAACATGAAGCTGACCAGTTCAAAGCGCTGTGTGTAGGTGGCCTGGAGGGCTTAATTGCACACGATGGGGTTGCGACGCTGTTGCCGAAGCTTCCTCGCGGTATGTGGGCCATTGCCACCAGTTCTTTTCGCAAAATGGTGCGGCAACAACTGGCGTATCTGGAGCTACCTACTCCTGAAGTACTGGTAACATTCGACGATGTAGTAAACGGCAAGCCGGCTCCCGAGCCTTACCTCAAAGCAGCAAAGGGACTGGGCATGGATGCTTCAGCGTGTGTGGTTATCGAAGATTCGCCGGCGGGGATCAAAGCTGGAAAAGCTGCAGGGGCTCACGTGATTGGCATTGCAACGACAAATCCCAAAGAAGCGTTGCGTGAAGCGGATTTTATTGTTGATCGATTGGCCGACCTGGCTTTTGTCGTAAAAGACGATGCGGTAACGATAACCGCTTAGTGGCAGCCCAGGGACTTTAGCCTTTTAGAGACGCTTCTATCTTCTTGACAATTTTATTCACCCGACGCTTATTGACGCCCAGGTCGCTGTGGCCCACGCGACTGGCACTACGTATGTGTAGCATAGCACCTTCTTGGTTGGGTAGAATCATGACATGCACATCGTCACGGAAGCCCATGATTTTGAAGACAGCCTTGATTTCATGGTGATCCACCGCACCGATGTCGATGGATTCCGCTTTCATGTCTTTAAATACGGCTAGCACATGGTCCGCCAATTCAGACGGCACCACACCAAACGAGACCGATTCCCGGACACAGTTGGGCGAGTCCGGGCATGGCGGTAAGAGATTGGCATTTTGTCCTGCATCCTGACTCATTGCGAGGGTGGGGGATAACAGCAAAAGCAGGAGTGCAGCAAATGGGTATTTTATCATCTGGGGAGGGACCAGAAGCCGGGTGGACTAAGAGGAAACAGGCCCTTGTTCACCCATGACATTGGTTTCATTGTATTTGGACGGGCATTTCACGAGGATGTAATCCGCAACAAATACATCACCTTTCATGTGGCCTTCGATGACGAGTTTTTCAGCATCTTCGAAGTTGGCCGGCTTGGGGTTCAGGTAGTGGACTTTGCGCTCGATACCATTCTCATCTTCCATATAAAAACTGAAGATGTTGGCGTTGGTGTCGTACGCAACGGGTTTTTCAGACAGCCATTTACCAACAACATGGGCTTTGGCACCAGTTGCTTTGGCTTCTGTGAAATCCATGTAGCCCCCCACTGAGCTACCAAAGTTGATAAACGCGAGGGTGATAAAACCGAGGATAAAGGCGAGGCCGATTATGCTTTTAGGCTTCATGATGTCAGGCTGATTCAGTCGTCGATACTTTCTGCAATGCCCTGGGCAGGGCTTCGTTCCGCAAGCGATTTTTCGAGCGCGAGGAGCTGGCGCTCAGTCTTGAACAGGTAATAGGCTATGCCGGCCCAGATGATGAGCACTACGGCCAGTACAACAAACAATTTGTCTTCCTGTAGCATGACTTTCTCCGTACCCACAGGGCCCTGTTCAGGGATCTGAGCTGTTGCCCAGGTGCTGTCATAAGCTGTTGCTTGGCCGTCGCCGGCTGCTTCCTGTGGTTCGTCTTGCGGCGCATCTTGCGATGCATTGTTGAGTATCGGGTAAATGGTCATGTTAATTTAGCACTAGGCAAATAGGGGAGCAGGGCTGGTTGTTTTATAAATCCCAGTCGTTGGATGTTCGTTGCTTTATCACATTTAGACGGACGCGCTGCGTGTAGATTATCCAAAATAATCCGATGAATCCGATCACAGCGGGATAAAAGACCAATCGCATGATGGGGTGCGTGATTTCGCTAAACGCGGGATTTCCTTCGGCGCCGGGATGCAGGCTTTCAAATTGCCGCGGCAGGACATACAACAGAAAGGGTAGTGTTGACGTCGCAAACAGATTGTACACTGCTGAAATACGGGCCTTTTTCTGTGGATCATCGATGGTAGAGCGCAGCACAAAGTAGGCTCCGTAAATCAACACACCGATGGCTGCCATGGTTTGTTTGGGATCAAAGCTCCACCATTTGGGGGTACCTACATACCACGTGTAACGTGCCCATATGCTGCCCGTAACCAGGCCTAATATGCCAAACAGCACGGCAAGGCTGGCTGCTTCAGACGCTCTGATGTCGTGTATGAGCTTGTTGGTACGGACATTTTTGTAAGAGTGATACCCTGACACAAACGCTGCGGCCAGCATCGTAAACCACATGGGCACATGGAAATAGAGATTGCGCGCCGTGTGTTCCAGAATATTCATCTTCGGGATATCGAGCAGAAAACCACCCAGAATAACAAGGGTCAACCAGGCTACAACCGCAATCATTATGATATTGAAGCGCTTGTGCTGTTTTTGAGTCATCAACATAGTTGGGTCAAAAAGAGGAGTTGTGGTGTGGAGCTACAGGTATTGGGTGTATCCTGTATTGCTTTAAGGCTTGTCGCGACCAGTTGTTTTAAAGAAACCTTGAACTTTACCTGTTGCGCCGCAAATGGTCTGCTGGTGGTACAAAACGACTATCAGGTTGACCCCAATCAGTCATTCCATACGTAATCGAACAGCAGTACTGAAGCAGTAATCGTCACACCTGCAAAGCCAATGAGAACCATGAGGTCATTTATTGCGGCGTCCCAGCCTAGATGTTCGATGAGCGCGCTCTGCGTTGCATGGACCACCGATATGAGTAGCGGAATGAGCAACGGGAAAAGCAGGACGGGTAAAACAGCTCCCTGATTTGACGAGCGGGCGATTAATGCTGCGAGCAGCGTGGTTGCGCCGGCGAGTCCAATGGCGCCCAAGGCGAGCGTGAGCAACAACAGCCCCCAAATTTCAACAGCAAGCTGCAAGAAAATGATGAAGGCCACCAAGGCGACGACGTTGACGCTGAAGATGAGCAGGAAGTTGAACAACAGTTTGCCGGCATACACCATGCTGGGGCGCGTATTCAACTGTAAAATCAGTACGGTCCCACGTTCTTCTTCGCTGATGAACGCACGCCCAAGTCCAACGGCACCGGCAAAAAGGATAATCAACCACAACAACGCCGACTGTTCGCGAATGCCTATGTTTTCCTGGCCCATGGCAAACAACACCAACGGCATAGACGCAAGCACAAACATCAGCAGCGCATTAATCGCATACTTGTTGCGAAACTCAAGCCGAACGTCTTTCGCAAAGACCGCCCAGGCGCCATGTAGCCAGTCCGTCATGGATGGGTTTAAGGTTAAAGGTTGAAAGTAAAGGTTGTTGGTTGAAGGTTTGCAGTTTACGATTGGGGTAGAGAACCTTCAACCTGTAACCTGCAACATTTAACCAATCCCCCCGAAGTCGCCTACAAATAAAATCTCCGGTTCCAGGAGGTACCCTGTGTCCTTTTCTACCACCTCCTGTATGTGTGCAATCATTGCGCGGACGTCAGCTGCCAGACCATTGCCGCGGTTTATGAGGATGTTTGCGTGTCGGTGGGTTACTTCGATACCCCCGATGCGGGTGCCTTTGAGGCCACACTGGTCGATAAGCCGGCCGGCGCCAATACCTTCAATTTTTTTGAAAATGGAGCCGGCACTTGGTTCGGTATCTAGCGGAGGATGCCGTTCGTGCCGCCATTGTAAGTTGGCTGCCATAATACTGCGCATAACCGCTTCATCACCTTCTTCCAGTTGGAAGGTAGCTCCGAGCACTTTGTCTTCTTTTACGTGGAGGGTCGAGTAGTCGTAGCCAAAGTCGAAGTACGCCAGGTCAACCTGCTTCCGCTCACCCGTCTCTAGCAGCATGTCGGCGCTATGGACTACCTCTTCAATAAACATGGTCCGCTCGCGCTCAGGTGGCGGGGAGAGGAAGTGGAGGTTTTGCCACAAAGCGCCGCCAACCGTCGACGGAATGCCGACGTAATGTTCGAGCCCGGAGAGGCCGGCTGAAACGGCTGCTTCGATCAAGTTGGGATAAACAATGGCCCCACTCTCAGCATAAACTTGCTGCTTTTCACGATCCACGCGTATGCCCTGTGCTTTGTTGTGTACAACGAGCCCGCGAAAACCGTAATCGCCGATCAGGATATTGGCACCCATGCCGAGCAGGAAATACGGCATGTTGTGCGTTTGTGCCAGCAGCAAAATTTGATAAAGTTCGTCTGCTGTGTGAGCCTCAACGTAATAATCTGCCGGCCCACCAATTTTGAAGGTTGTAAACGGGGCGAGGTGAACGTTTTGAAGGACGCGTCCGGGCCCCAGTTTTTCGGTGAGTGCTTCCAGAGTGGCGTGCTGTAGTTCTTGCTGCAACGACTTGATCTGAGTTGTGAAGGTGTGACTGTGCGAAAGTTAGCTTGAAAGGAGTGTTCGCTCTAACGAATTGTGGCCAGCCTTGTTGCTTGCTCTGTGTGGCTTCCTCTGTGTGGCTTCCTTCGTAGTCTATGCTGTGGTGGGGATGTGGTTGGATTCCCTGATTTGACAATGAAAATCGACTCATTTGAACCTTTATGTGTGAAAATGTGTAGACGGGATTGGCCAGATGCAGAAAGGACTGATACTGTAATTGATATTGTATTGCCCTTCCTGGCATACTGCGTGTCGCCCGCGGATCAATACAAGAAGATCTATTTAAGCAGCGCACAGTACTGGTATCACCCCCTGCCAGGTTTTTTCTGGCGCCAAGTTTCAACTTACGACGTTTTCAAAACGCTATGGCGAACAATTATCCCAATCTTACACAGGCAGCATCCAGAATGGTATTTGGATTGGTGTTATTTATCATCATCGCAGCTGTTGCCGGCGGATGTATGACCACCACCATTGGCTCCGGTCAGGCCGGCGTCAAGTATAGTGTGCTCTCAGGTACCGATCTCGATGAGACATACGGGGAAGGACTAAACATTCATCCACCCTGGGTAAACCTGATCAAGTACGACGTGCGTGTACAGGAAGAACTCGAACCAATTACGGCGCTTTCATCTGAGGGTCTTTCCATTAGCATGGACGTGTCCGTTCGCTGGCGCCCTGATGCTGCGACCCTCCCACGTTTGCATACCACGTATGGCACGGATTATTACGTAAAGCTCGTGCAGCCTGAACTGCGTAGTGCTGCTCGCGAAATTGTGGGACAATATACACCAGAAGAGCTGTATGCATCGCGCAGAACCGAGTTGCAACAACAAATGATCGACCGCGTCAAGTCTGGCGTTGAAGAGCAGTTTGTACGAGTTGAAGCGATCCTGATTCGTAATATTGGTCTGCCCGAGCAGATTCAGCGCGCCATCGAAGAGAAATTGACGGAAGAGCAGGCCGTGGAACGGTACTACTTCACGCTGCAAAAAGACAGCCTCGAAGCGCAGCGTAAGAAAATCGAAGCAACAGGTCAGGCTGAATACCAGCGGATTATCACCGAGAGCCTGTCTCCTGAATTCTTGCGCTTTAAGGGCATCGAAGCCACGCAGCAGCTTGCTAATTCTCCTAATTCAAAAACTGTGATTGTTGGTGGGGGCGAAAGCGGCCTTCCGGTAATCCTTGGCAATCAGTAAGGCTTTTTTGAATTAATATTAGCATCAATCAAAATTTGATTGTATCGTAGAGGTCTCCTTTCGAGGAGGCCTCTTTTTTTGTGACCACCGACGGTTTTGGGGCAGTACTTCGCGTTTTATGCTCCTCTTTCCGTGCCATGCTCCTGAAGCATCCGTACAAATCAGGTTACATAGCTATTTGCAGGTTATATCTACCCCTGAAATTCAAACCCCCGCGTATTAACGATGAAACTGGTGCTGGCACGTGTGATGTATTGCCTGCTACTCATGTCTGGTGTGATGCTACCTGGCATAGCAAACGCGCAGCGTGCAATTGTGAATGGAACGGTGGTGGATGAAAACGGCGTACCGCTCCCCGGGGCGAATGTGGTGCTGTATGACTTGCTCATTGGTGGGTCAACCGACCTGAACGGACAGTATGAGCTTTCCATTCCTGGTCGATTAGCAAAAGGACAGGAGCTGGAGGTAACGGTATCCTTTATTGGATATAACCAAACAAGCAGAATGATCACGCTGGAGCGCGGCGTGCAGACGCATGATTTTTTGCTGGAGCCTAACCCGAATATTGGCCCTGGCTTGTTGGTAGGCTCACCAATACCTCCTGTTGCCAATGGATTCCAATTACGGCGCGATGCGCTCTCGCAAGCAGTGGGAGATTCGCCTGTTGCGTCATTGCAGGGGGAGCTTGCCGGTGTCTCGGTCCTCAAGAACTCGGGCACACCCGGAGACGCGTGGTCTGTGCGATTACGTGGTGCAACGTCCATCACGGGTAGCAATCAGCCCCTGTTCATCGTTGATGGCGTCTACCTGAGTGCAGATCAGCTTGATTTGGACGCCATCGACGTGGCGAATGTAGAGGTGATAAAAGGCATCGCCGGCGCGACCGAGTACGGCTCTCGTGGGCAGGCCGGGGTTGTGATCATTGAAACGCAACGCGGCATGGGTGACGTCCCGTTAAATCAGATGCGCATTACGCTGCGCAATGAGATAGGGCTAAATAGCCTGGGGCAAAGCATACCGATCAACCAGTCGCATAACTTGCTGCTTTCCCCCACGGGTGAATTTGTTAATTTTCAGGGTGATGTTGTTCCGTTTGGTTTAGATGCCGTGACGGACTCCGGTATTAATGGCGTTACGTTTTACGATAATCCCTTTCCCAATCCCACCTTCAATGCTGCTGATCAGTTTTTTAAACAAGGGGTAGCGTACACCAATTACATTGGTATCAGCGGTAATAATGCAAAGACCAACTACCACGGATCATTTTCTAATCTGAACGATGCCGGCATTATCCAGCCCTGGAATGGGTTCAGCCGGCAAACTGCGCGTGTGAACGTCGATCACCGCGTATTAAGAAACCTCTCTTTCTCCGGATCGGGCAGCTTCGGGATTTCTTCAAATGACGTGCCTACCGTTTCTCCGCTTGGAACAGTGTCTTCTCCAGGCGCGGTTGAGTTCAACCCAATTGCAGCAGCAATACTCGCCACGCCTGCATCTAATCTGAAAGCCACCAATAGAACGGGCGGGGCTTTGAATGGTATTGATGCGTTTTTAAGGTATAACAATCCTTTTTATATCTACGAAAACGCGCAGTTTTCAAACGATCGTACGCGCATACTTGGACACGTTGCCGGTTTGTATCAACCTGTTGACTGGCTTACGTTGGAAGCCTCAGCTGCGTACGATAGGGTGGAGCAAGATCAGCGAGAAGCCTCCGATGAAGATTATGTATTTGGGGGAAGCAATTTATCCCCCGGCGCATCGGACTTTCGCAGGAAAGGGGAGACTGAAACGTTGATGTATGAAGCTGATGCAAGATTCAAGTTTGATACGCGACCATTTGCCTGGCATGCAAGACTAGGGTACCGGCACGAACGCACGGAAGGGAAGACGCGATTTTCCGGGACCAGGTTGCCGGAGTCGTTGATATACTCCGCATTTGAATTTAATGGACAAAGCCGTCAAAAAATTCTTGCAGACGTCTGGATTGGTGCTGCCGGAATATCCTATAAAAACAAATTGACGCTTGATGGCATGTACGTCGTGGAGGGTAATTCTCTATTTGGGTCATCCGAGCGTTGGCAGCATTATTATCGTGTACGAGGCGGGTACGACCTGGCGCGTGAAGGATTATGGACGATACCTATTAACAGGTTTAAACTTTTTGCCGGGTATGGTACCGCTGGCGGTCGACCTCAATTTGACGCCCAATATCCTTTGTTACGCGAAGCAGGTATCGATTTACCTCGTAGCGAGCTTGGTCGTAGCCAGCTTGGGAATACTGCGTTACGTCCGGAGCAAACTACCGGGCTGGAAGTGGGGCTAGATGTTGCCATTGCTGATCGTGTCTTTCTGGAATTGCTTTACGAAGACCGTAAAACCGAAGACTTATTGTTCTTTGCTCCATTACCTGGTTTTTTTAATGTGGACGGTCAGTGGCAAAACGGCGGTACCCTCGAAAGTACATCGTGGGAAGCTAGCTTACGCGCAACACTGTTGCACAACAGGCGAGCTACGCTCGATATTGGCCTCACAATAGACATGCTTGATCAGGAATTGACCGCCCTTCCTATGCGGAGCTTTACCGGCGGTCCATTTTCGGATTTTTACTTTGATGAAGGCCGTGAGTTGGGGACGCTGTACGGGAGCCGTGCATTAACCTCTCTCGATGAACTTCCTACAGGTGTAGATCCAGGCCTGTTCAATGTTAATGATGAAGGGTATGTGGTTGCTGTTGGTGAAGGCAATACGTTTATGGAGGGGATTGAGAAAAACCTTTGGGGGACTACGGTTGTCGTGGATGGTATTAGCTATTTATGGGGTGTACCCATCCTGGAAAGCAACGAACGCGGAATTTGGCAGGGACCCATTGGGCAGACGCTGCCAGACGTTACTATTGGATTACCCGTAAACTTCAGGTATGGCGGTTGGCGCGCGCGTATGTTGTGGAATGCGCAGATTGGAGGGGATGTTTTTAATTTCACGCGGCTTATGGGGTACAATGTCAGACGCTCCGCTGATCTAGATCAAGCCGGCAAACAAGATGCCTTCAAAAAGCCCCTTGCATACTACCAGCAGCTTGCAACTGCCAGTTCGCATTTTGTGGAAGATGCCTCTTTTGTGAAGCTGCGTGAAGTTGCCGTCAGCTACACATTTTCATCCCGTCAGTTGGGTAACATGATGGGTAATTTGTTGCGCCAGCTGACTATTGGTGTAACTGCAAGAAACTTGCTCGTTACGTCAAACTACTCGGGATTCGATCCCGAAGTAGGAAGCGTGGCCAATAGTGCCGGCAATGTCGGGCAAGATGCCACCTTGTACCGTTACGACCAACTCGGCTACCCTAACTACAGATCCTTTACCGCCAAACTGGAAATTCAGTTTTAGTTATGATCGACCTTAAACGATTTGCGCTTTGCGGTTTCTTGTTACTGGCCGGCTGCCAGGAGCTCTCGGTAGAAAACGAGAGCATGTTACCCGGTCAGCGGACAAGCTTTACGTTTGAAGAAGTGGAAGCGCTCGCAGGGACTCTGTTTGCAGCAAACTGGGAGCGTCAAGGGTGTGGTGAATCCATGATGCTCCAAACCATGGCGGATGCCAATTCGTCTTCCTGGGCAAATTGGGGCATGCGCGATATGTCATCGGAGCCTCGAATTGCCTGGAATAACGATCCCGCTTACAACTGGCGCACGTCTATCGAGCGGCCATGGTTTGGTTCATATGGCGTGATTGCTAATGCCAATGATATTTTACGGCAGCTAACTGTATTGGAAGAAGCGGGCGCCATTACGTCATCCCAGGATCCGCGCCGACTGCGTGCTTTTGCACAGTTCAACCGGGCGTGGGCACATGCCTATCTCGCCCTCATTTTTGACCAGGCGTTTGTTGTAGATGATCAGGTTGATCTGGAAGCTGTTGCACGTGGCGATGTAGAACTACCGCTTAGGCCCTACGCGGACGTGATGGCAGCAGCCGTCTCGCAAATGGAAGAGGCTATTGCAACCGCAACTGCCAACGCGTTTTCCATCAGTGCATCAGATGATTGGGTGTTTGGGCTGGATGTGGACAATACCGCTTTGGTGGCGTTGGGGCACTCGTTTATTGCACAGTGGATGGCGCTTGTCGCACGAACGCCGGCAGAGCGCGTAGCTGCCAACTGGCCGGCGATTATGTCACATATCGAGCAGGGCATGACGACTACCTTTGCTCCAATCAGTGACGGGGAAGAGGAAGAATGGGACTGTATGAAGTGGTTCTTTTCTAATGGCACCACATGGTCGCGGATCGATTACCAGATGCTGGGGCCAGCAGACGAAGCAGGTGCGTTTGAGGCATGGGAAAATACACCGCTGCAAGAGCGACTAGTCTTTGAAATCGCAACAAGCGACCGCCGGATTGTAGGAGGTGATGGTCGAAATCCATTTGTGAACGGGAAATACACGCAGTTTCAGGGTAACAACGGACCTTTTCCTGCAATCCACGGGACGTATCATTATTCCTCACACAATCACAGGCGCTGGCAAGATTATATCAATGCAAACGCTACGGGACCGATGGCCTATATGCTGTTGGCTGAAATGGATCTCCTGATGGCAGAGGGCCTCTTGCATACGGGCGGCGATCTACAACAGGCAGCCGACCTCATCAATAAGACACGCGTCACCAATGGTGAATTACCACCGGCGGGTGCTGCAAATGGGGCCGGCAATATATCTGATCGCCAGAGCCATCTTGAAGCGGCAAGTCTGTGGGCTCAACTCAAACACGAGAAGCGTTGGGAGACGCTGAGTACCTCAAGTGGTCTGGAGTATTTCGACGATCGCGGCTGGGGCGACTTAACCGAGGGAACGCCTGTGCACTTCCCTGTACCAGGGAGCGAATTGGAAACACTGAACTTACAAATTTACACCTTTGGTGGTACTGGGAGTGGTGCAGCGAAGATCAGGCAACAAAATATTCAACCCATCAGATAGCTGGATACTGAAGTTATGTCCGATTCCAAGTCCGGTAAGTTCTTTGAGCAAGTATGGGACGTGGTAGCCGAAATTCCACTCGGTAAAGTCACCACGTATGGGGATATCGCAACCTACCTGGGCAAAAAAGGTGCAGCGCGTACCGTAGGGTGGGCGATGAAGGCAGCCGGCGACAAAGGATTGCCCTGCCATCGCGTAGTGAACCGCACAGGAGAATTAACTGCCAGTCAGCTTTTCGAAACGCCGTACCTGATGGAAGAAAGGCTACGCTCTGAAGGGGTCACGTTCAACGACAACGGACGCATCAACATGAAGGCCCACCGCTGGATTCCCGGCGAAGAAGGGTAGGAGGGAATTTTCGATTTTCGAATGCCGATTGTCGAATGCCGAATGCCGATTTATTCTGCTCATTTGGCCAAGTCAATCGACCTTCGAAAATCGAAAATCGAAAATCAAACCACCAGGTTTTCCAGCTGTAGCCAGAAGTCGGGGAAGGAAACGCTGGCGCATTCTGCGTCTTTGATACACATTGCGCCTTCGCAGGCAAGGCCGGCAACGCCCATGGCCATGGCAATACGGTGGTCATCGTAGCTCTCGACAGTGCTCCCTTTTAACGTTTTACCACCTGTGATGGCCATCCCGTCTTCAAACTCTTCAATGTCAGCGCCCAGGAGTCGCATGTTTTTGACCATGGCATCGATCCGGTCCGTTTCTTTGACGCGTAACTCCTCAGCTTCGCGGATTTCGGTGCGGCCTTCAGCAAACGCAGCAGCTACAGCGAGAATCGGAATTTCGTCGATGAGTATTGGGATTACGTCGCCACTGATTTTGACGCCATGTAAGCGCGAGGAGCGAACCGTGATGTCGGCAATGGGCTCGCCGGCATGACTGCGTTCATTTTCAAGTTGAATGTTGGCGCCCATGGCGCGCAGTACATCCAACAAAGCGCTACGCGAGGTATTGATGCCTACACCACGAATTTTGATTTCAGCATGTGGGATGATGGCACCGGCGACAAGGAAAAACGCTGCGGCTGAGAAGTCGCGTGGCACCGCCCAGGTGCCGGCAGGAATGGTGTGCCCTTTGTTGATGGTGATGTGGCGGAGGCCGTTCATCTCCAGTGTGTCGAGGCCAAGCATCCGCTCTGTGTGGTCACGCGAAGGTTTGGATTCGATCACTGTTGTCTCACCTTCGGCGTACAGTCCGGCAAGCAGTACGCACGATTTCACCTGCGCAGAGGCCATCGGTAAGGTGTAGTTGATGCCTTTCATCGGTTCGCCGCCTTTGATGTGAATCGGCGGTAGTCCGTCGGTCAGCGTGAGGGAGGCGCCCATTGCGTGCAGCGGGTCCGAAATACGCTTCATGGGCCGGCTATTGAGTGAGGCATCGCCCGTCAACACACTATCAAACGATTGGCCGGCCAGGATGCCGCTGATGAGCCGCATCGTGGTCCCCGAATTGCCGCAATCGATCGGTTTATCAGCAGGTTTGAGCCCATGCAGGCCAACTCCTTCGACAATCAGAATGCCGTCTTCATCTTCCTCAATCGATACGCCAAGCTGGCGCAGGCATGACAAGGCCGATTGCGGATCAGCCGAGTTAGGGAAATTGACTATCTGTGAGGTGCCGTTGCTGAGCGCTGCCATCAATGCAGAGCGGATCGCGATGGACTTGTCTGCCGGTAGCGTTACCTCTCCCAACAAGCTATCTGTAGACCGTACAACCTTGTTCATCGATTAAGAACTGAATTAAAAGCTTAATAAAAGGAAAGAAGATACATTTTCATTCCAGACATGTTTTCGTCACATCCAGCGTGCAGCCCTAATCAATGGAGAATTAACCAAGCGCTACCATACTGGCACTACCATACTGGCACTACCATACTGGGGTATTGGGCGTTGCCGGCAGCGGAAAGGCCTCGATCGCAGTGGATAACATATCCTGTCGCTGTGCCCACGGTAAAAAGCTGTAGCGGAAGCCATTGAGCACAATCTCACGCAGCTGCGCGAGGGAGACGTCGCATTTGTCATACACGTGCCACAACTCCTCGGTAACGGTAGTCCGGCTGAAAAGGCGATTGTCCGTATTGATGGTTACCGGAATGCCGGCATCAACATATTGCTTGAGTGGATGCGCGGCGTAGCTTTCAACAACCTTGGTTTGCACGTTGCTGGTCGGACAAATTTCGAGCGGAATCTGCCGATCCACCATGTACTTGACAAGTTCAGGATCCTGGTGCAGGGAGGTACCATGACCGATGCGGTGTGCCCCGCAAAAGAAAAGCGCCTGGCGAATGGAGTCGGGGCCCCATGATTCGCCTGCATGAATGGTCAGGTTGAGGAGATTGTTGCGCGCGTAGTAGAAGGCGCTCAGGTGGTCTGTTGAAGGATTACCGGCTTCGCCGCCGGCGAGGTCGAACGCCGTGACGCCTTTGTCTTTGTACTGCACAGCCAGTTCAGCCTGTCTGAACGAAGCACTTTCAAACCGATCACGCAATCCGCAAATGATAACAGATGTTGTGATGCCAAAGTCTTTTTTAGCCTGTTGGAGCCCCTCCAGGACGGCATCCATCACGGCTTCAAGGCTTAGTCCTTCTTCCCGGTGCAAAATAGGTGCAAAGCGAACTTCGAGGTACTTCACATTTTCGGCAGCATTGTCTTCTGCCAATTCGTAGGCAATCCTCCGTAATGTCTCGTAGGATTGCATAATGGGTATGGAGTACTTAAACCAGGAGAGATACGCTTCGAGGGTATCCGACGCATCAATGTCTTTCAGGATACGCTGGAGACCTTCGATGTTATCGGCCGGCAAGATGTCGAGTTTGCCCTGATTTGTTGCTTCTTCGAGCAAGGTGCTGAGCCGGAGCGAGCCATCGAGATGACAATGGAGTTCTGCTTTGGGCCAAGATTTGATTGTTTCTTTTGTAACGGTAGCGTCAATCGTCGTGTCAGAATCGGATGTATGCGCCAAGGTCGTCTGGTTCGTTTGCGGAATTTGAGGTTGTTAACGAATCGGAACAGGTTTGAGGACGATTCGTTTTGAGGAATAATCGGATCGATAGTCTCCAAATAGTTACCTTACATACGCAACGTTTGGAGCTTTTTTTGAATATCTTTTCGATAATAGGGTTCCTCGGCACGGCAATTGGTATATTATACCAGCTAATGCTCGAACAACAATAACATACAGGGTAAGAACATGGGTAGCCTAGGACCATTTGAGATTATTCTGATCTTCTTGGTCATTCTTTTAGTATTCGGAGCCAAACGTATCCCGGAAATTGCACGGGGACTTGGCAAAGGAATTCGTGAGTTCAAGTCAGCTACTACTGAAATTAAAAATGAGCTGACCGTCGATAGTAATCAGATCCGGCCTTCAGCACACGCTGCACCGCGACAGGATACATACCAGGCCCAGCCTGCACCACAACCTGCTCAGCCAGCCGCCGAAGCCCCCAAAACAGCGGATTCTGGCGAAGCGTAAACATGGTTTTTGACACATTTGAGCAGGCCAAACAGGCGCTGCAGAAAAGTGAGACCAGTTGCGAAGCGCTGGTCTCTTCTTTTTTGGATCAAATTGATGCGCAAAACGAAGCGCTTAATATTTTTGTATCCACCGATCATGCCGGCGCCCTCGAACGGGCACGCGAATTAGATCAGCAACTGGCCGCCGGCGCAGATTTGCCGCTGGCCGGTATGGTGATGGGCATCAAAGATGTCATTTGCATCAAAGGCAAGCCGCTCACCTGTGCGTCCCGCATTCTGGAAGGATTTGAGTCTCTATTTGATGCAACCGCCATCGAGCGGCTTTACAATGCCGGGGCCATTTTTGTTGGAAAAACCAATTGTGATGAATTTGCAATGGGATCTTCCAATGAAAACTCGCACTTTGGGCCAACACGTAATCCGGTAAATCCAGACTATGTCCCGGGAGGCTCATCCGGTGGTTCTGCCGCTGCGGTAGCTGCAACCATGTGTCACACGGCACTGGGCTCTGATACCGGGGGCTCCGTGCGTCAGCCGGCTGCTTTTTGCGGGGTTGTTGGAGTCAAGCCGACCTACGGACGCATCAGTCGGTATGGGCTTGTGGCGTATGCCTCTTCGTTTGATTCGATTGGTATTCTGAGCCACAATGTGTCGGATGCAGCTCATGTGCTTCACGCGGTAGCCGGCCACGACACGCGAGACGCAACGAGTGTATCCGTTCCGGTAGACGATTATGCTGGACATCTAACGGGTGATGTTGCAGGAATGACCATCGGTTTGCCCGCAGAATATTACGCTGATGGGTTGGATCCTGAGATAGAGGCAATACTGCAACAACAGATTCGCAATCTGGAGAAAGCCGGCGCCACGGTCAAAGACGTGTCACTTCCGCATACCGAATACGGTGTTTCAACCTATTACATCCTTGCAACGGCGGAGGCCTCGAGTAACCTCGCGCGCTACGATGGCGTGCGCTACGGGCACCGTGCAGATATGAAAGCCGTGCGCCAGGAACTCTCTGAGCAAAAACAAGCCCTTGAACGCCAATTACAGGCTGCGCGCCGCGATGGAAACGCCGAAGCTGTTGCTGTTGCTGAACAGGCGTTGGGCACCCAAACTTCCTTGTTAACAGAGATGTATGTTCGTACGCGAACCGAGGGCTTTGGGACGGCAGTAAAGCGAAGGATCATGCTCGGGACGTACGTCCTCTCTTCAGGGTACTACGACGCGTATTATGGCAAAGCGCAGCGGGTACGTCAACTAATTCGACAAGATTTTGATCGGGTTTTTGAATCGGTTGATGTATTATTGACGCCGGCTTCCCCAACGCCCGGATTTAAGCTTGGGAGCCAGATTGAAGACCCATTGGCCATGTATTTGGTCGATGTTTATACAGTTACTGCAAATCTTGCGGGAATTCCTGGTGTTGTGGTCCCTGCCGGGAATCATTCGAATGGACTTCCAGTTGGAATGCAACTCCTCGGCCGACATTTTGAGGAAGGCACGTTGATGCGCGTAGGAGATGCGGCCATGAAAGCCTGAGCTTCCCTGTTTCTTGTTGCCAATTAATAAAGACAGTATTACAAGAAACGAGCTAAAACGACACGAGAAACGAGAAACGCAAAATAGAATGAGTATTTTAGTTGGTAAAGATACACGCCTGATTGTTCAGGGCTTTACAGGCAAGGAAGGCACCTTCCACGCTGAACAAATGATTGAATACGGTACGCCGCTCGTTGGTGGTGTTACCCCGAAGAAAGGAGGCCAGAAGCACCTGGATCGCCCGGTATTCAATACGGTTGCTGAGGCTGTGAAAGAAGAAGGGGCAAACACCTCCATTATTTTTGTACCCCCGCCTTTTGCAGCAGATGCCATTTTGGAAGCCGCTGATGCCGGCATCGAAGTGATTGTTTGTATCACAGAAGGCATTCCCGTGCGCCACATGATTCCAGCGTACGACTACGTAAAGAAAAAAGGCGCAACCCTGATTGGGCCAAACTGCCCAGGATTGATTACGCCGGGTGAAGCCAAAGTGGGTATTATGCCGGCGATGATTTTCTCGCCAGGTCCCATTGGCCTGATTTCCCGTTCCGGAACGCTCACGTACGAAGCTGTTGACCAGCTTACACGCGAAGGCCTCGGTCAGAGTACGGCTGTAGGCATCGGTGGCGACCCAATTATCGGTACGCGCCACATCGACGCACTGCGCCTGTTTGAGGCTGATCCTGCGACGGAAGCCGTTGTACTGATCGGCGAAATTGGCGGTACGGCTGAAGAAGAAGCTGCAGCGTACATCAAAGCAGAAATGAACAAGCCTGTATTTGCCTTTATTGCTGGCGCTACAGCGCCTCCGGGACGTCGCATGGGCCATGCTGGGGCAATTATCTCTGGTGGTAAAGGTTCTGCAGAAGACAAATTTGCTGCATTGGAAGATGCAGGTGCAGTGGTTGTGAAAAATCCCGCGCTCATTGGTGAAACGGTAAAACAGCACCTGAGCACGGCTGTGTAAATAGCTGACAGGCAGCAGCCCGGTTCGCCGGGCTGTTTGCTTTTCCCTTACCCCCTCGAGCTTTGAAAATTAAAGACGCGACATTTGTCAAAGGTGCAGCCAGCTGGTCGGGGTTAACGACCGACGGTGTGCCCGAGGTGGCGTTTGTTGGTCGCTCGAACGTGGGGAAAAGTTCTTTAATCAATATGCTTGCCGGCCGAAAAGCCTTGGCCAGGACAAGCAACACACCGGGTAAAACACAGGAGTTTAACTACTACTTCATCAACAACACGCTCTACTTTTTGGATTTGCCAGGTCTGGGGTATGCAAAGGTTTCAAAAGTACAGCGGGCGAAGTGGGAGCGACTCATTACGCAGTACCTGGAATCGCGAGAACCGCTACGCCTCGTGATTCATCTGGTCGATAGCCGGCATGATCCAACACGCCACGACCAGCAAATTATGGCCACGATGCAAGGGGGGCGGGTGCCGTACCTCATCGTTTTGTCCAAAGGCGACAAACTGTCAAAAAACAAGCAGGCAACCGCTTTAAAGCGCGTTAAGACAGCGCTCAAAGCGTTCCATCTGGAAGTGCCGATTGTGTTGTCTTCTTCTAAGGTCCGCACTGGGCGCGACGAAATCTGGCAGTGGATTAAAGACGTAGCTGTTTGATAACCCTGGTACTGTGCCCGAATTACCACCACCTATCGGGTTCTGGTGCGGTATCAATGACGATATATTTTTGATATGGGCCAGACTGTTTTGATTACCGATGCAGTTGCACCGGTATGTATAGATCTATTGGAGCAAGCAGGGTTTACCGTTAATCTGCAGCTGAAAAAATCCCCAGAGGAACTGAAGGCGTTTGCAAAAGAGGCGGATGGTTGGATTATTCGAAGCGGCACCAAGATAACTGAAGAGCTTATTGGGGCCACGGATGGCCTCCAGGTCATTGGACGCGCGGGCGTAGGGGTAGATAATGTGGACCTTGGCGCGGCTACGCGCAAAGGAATCCTTGTGATCAATGCCCCGGATGGCAATACGGTATCAACGGCTGAACATACGTGTGCCATGTTGATGGCGTTGGCGCGTCGTATTCCGCAAGCCAACGCATCACTGGCTGGTGGCGCGTGGGACCGAAAGGCTTTCACCGGCGCTGAACTCGAAGAAAAAACGCTCGGTGTCATCGGGATTGGTAAAATTGGTCGTGCTGTAGCACAGCGTATGCAGGGCTTTGGGATGAAGGTGTTGGGCTTCGATCCTGTGCTCTCGCAGGAAGCTGCTGAGCGCCTTGGCATTCAACTCGTTGATTTGGACACGCTGTTCTCTTCGAGTGATTTCATTACCGTCCACACGCCGCTGAACGATGCCACACGCGGCATTGTTGGGGAAGCGAATCTCTCAAAATGTAAGCCTGGTGTGCGCGTAGTAAATTGTGCCCGTGGTGGTATTGTTGATGAGAAAGCGCTGCTTGCTGCACTCGAAAGCGGTCAGGTTGGTGGTGCTGCGTTGGATGTGTATTCACAAGAGCCTCCGCCGGAAGGACTTGAAGGCCTGTTGCGGCACCCGAATGTGGTTGCAACGCCGCACATTGCTGCGTCGACGGGTGAAGCGCAGGAGAAAGTGGCCCGTCAGATTACCGAGCAGGTTATCCTTGCGCTGAAGGGAGAACCGGTTAGTACAGCGGTGAACGCGATGGCCATCAAAATGGCCGGCCAGAGCGAAGTGCAACCCTTTTTGCGGCTTGCTGAAAAGCTTGGCCGGATCGCACGGCAGCTTTCGAACGGTAAATTGAAGCGCGTTAAAGTATCAAGCCTGGGCGATGTGCCGCATCGGTATGCAGAGGTCCTCAGCATTGCTGTATTAAAAGGCATGCTGGACGACGTGTTGAGCGAACCTGTGAACCTCATCAATGCCACGGTGCTGGCTGATAACATGGGGCTTCAGATAGAGGAGCAGCGGGGGACGTCTGCCGGCAGTTTCAATAACCTCATCGAAGTACACCTCGAAACAGCTGATGGATCGCGCAAAGTAGGCGGCACGGTGTTCGGCGCAGACGACGCGCGCCTCGTGAGCGTCGATGAATACGACGTAGAAGTCAAACTCGAAGGCCGGCTCCTCTTCTACAAAAACGAAGACCGCCCGGGTATGGTCGCCGCAGTGGGCGGTATTCTGGCAAACGCCGATATCAACATCGGTGTACTGCAACTCGGTCGTACAGGAGGTCGCGGGGGTATGGCCCTGACAGCGCTCAGCGTGGATGATGATATTCCACCAGCTGTTGTTGCCGAAATCGAAGCACTAGATGGCGTCCGTGGCGTCAAGCTGGTATATTTGTAGCAGATTCGAAATCCGATTGCTAGACGCCTGGTTGTACGGTTGGTACAACTAGGCGTTTATGTTTTCAGCAACCGGGTCGGGTATGGAGGTGATGTCGCCTACAATGCCGTGGGCGATGTATTGCATAATCAGCTTGGCATGGTGCCGGCCATTCTCTATAAACCACCTGCTGGTCCGCAATCCACCACACACCGTGCCAGCCAGAAAGAGTCCTTTTCTTGCGGTTTCGAAGGTATTTGCGTCGTGGATTGGTGTCTGATATTCATCGGTGTCTAGCGTGACGCCGATCAATTGCAGAAATGCAAAATCAGGCTGATAGCCGGTCATGGCAATCACCCAGTCGTTGGGAATGACACGCGGGCCATCAGGCGTATGCAAGTGCAACTCTGTAGGCGTAATTTCTGCCAGCGTAGTATTGTAATACGCATCGATTGCCCCTTCTTTGATACGATTCACCAGGTCTGGCCGGATCCAGTATTTTACCTTTTCTGATACCTCTTCCCCACGGATAATCATCGACACCTTTGCGCCGGCGCGGTGGCATTGCAAGGCTGCTTTGGCCGCAGAGTTCTTGGCACCAATGACCGCAACGTGCTGTCGCGCATACCGATACGGTTCTACAAAATAATGCGTCACTTTGTCGAGTGTATCACCCGGGACATCCAACGTGTTCGGGAAATCGAAGAAGCCTGTCACGGCAACGACTTTGCGCGTTCGATAGGACGATTTGGTCGTTGTAACCGTAAAATTCTCGTCTTCACCTGCAATGGTGAGGACACGTTCGAACAGGTTGATATCCAGCTTCTCGATCGTGGCAACTTTCTGATAGTAGGTCAGCGCTTCTTCTCTGGAAGGCTTGGTACGCTGTGTTGGAAAGGGGTGGTCACCAATTTCGAGTAACTCGGCCGTCGAGAAAAACTCCATGTTGAGGGGATATCCGGTGAGGGAGTTTACAAGCGCACCTTTCTCGATTATTTTGGCCCGAAGGCCTGCGCGCTGGGCTTCAATGGCACAGGCTAACCCTACTGGGCCGGCGCCAATAATCAGGACATCGTACATAACTTCTGGGGCTGTCTAGGTTGTGGGGTAGAACGTTGCGGGAGGAGACAGGTTCGGCACATAAACGCGTGAAATCCAAATGACATCAGCAACAGCCATTGCATTTCTTGAAGGCAGAGACAATCACATGGATCCGGTGCAGGTGCTTGCACGCTGTAGCTGGGAAATGGCCGGCAAGCAGGTAGGGCAATCGCCGCATACCATTTACCGGATCCTGAACCACATGACCTACTGGCAAGATCTTTTCCTGGTGCGTATTGGTGGTGAAGAAGGTCGAGCACCTGATTTGCCTTCAGTTGGCTGGCCTGGGTCGTTGCAGCCGACAAGTGAAGCCGCCTGGGTTGCGGCCGTTGCCGCGTTTCAGGAAGGATTCGATAAAGCCTTGCAGTTAGCCAGGACAGGCAATCTCGATAACGTTTTGCCTACATTTCGACAGATGACGCTGGGCGAGAGCCTCGTCTTCCTGGCGCAACACAACAATCACCATCTAGGCCAGATTATCACCCTTTGTCAGGCATTAGGACACTGGCCAACACCGCACGATGTCTGGGACGCGTATTAGGATTTTCGATTGTCGATTTTCGATTTTCGAATGCCGACACCGGACTTTCGAATGCCGACTTGATCCGGTATCCAGAGAAGGAATGCCGATTTTCGAATGCCATGTGTTTTGGCATCGCTATCTCCCTCACGTCATGCCGGACTTGATCCGGTATCCAGAAAAACGTTATAGCAGAAGCTGTTTTACTGTCTATGTGTCAAAAAGGCAGAGCAGATGCCCAAACAAGGATACGTATACATTCTCGCCAACAAAAGAAATGGTACCCTGTACACAGGAGTCACAAGCGATCTTGCACGCCGCGTTGAGGAACACAGAAACGGAGCGATTCGCAGTTTTACAGGTAGATATGGCATTCATCGCCTCGTGTACTTTGAATTCCACGATGAACTAGGTGCTGCCATTTCGCGAGAAAAACAGATCAAGAACTGGACGCGACGCTGGAAACTTCAATTGATAGAATCAAGCAATCCCGATTGGACTGATTTGAGTTCGGAACTGATGTAGCCCTTTTCTGGATACCGGATCAAGTCCGGTATGACGTGGGGGAAAGACCGGCAATCTCAACCCACTCGGCATTCGGCAATCGAAATTCGGCAATCTTACTGGAAACCGGATCAAGTCCGGTATGACGTGAGGGAAAGACCGGCAATCGAAAATCGGCATTCGAAAATCAATTCGCCTGTCTTCTTCGTTGCTGGAAAAAGGAACGTAGCAGGCCTTCGGCTTGCTCGGCTTCTACACCTGATACAATGTCGATTTGGTGGTTGAGCCGTGAGTCCTGTGGGATGTTGTAGATGGTGGATGCAGCGCCGGCTTTAGAATCGAATGCGCCAAAGACGAGTCGATCAAGCTTTGCCCAAACCATGGCGCCAGCGCACATGGGGCACGGTTCGAGCGTGACGTATAACGTACAGTCTTTTAAGTATTTCACCCCCAGCGTTTCGCATGCAGCCGTGATGGCGATCATTTCAGCGTGAGCTGTTGGGTCTTTGAGTTGTTCAACCATGTTGCGACCACGCCCAACCAGTCGGCCTTTGTGTACGACTATGGCACCCACTGGTACTTCCTTTTCTTCCATCGCTCGCTCCGCCTCGCGAAGGGCCATTTTCATCCAGCGTTTGTCAGGTTCGAGGAGAAGAGATAAGCTCATGATAAAGGGATAAACAGTACAGTTTCGATAGGGTAGCTATTAAAGAGGTTTGCGTGCAATCGGCATGGTCATACACCGGGGACCACCCCGGCCGCGCGATAGCTCATTCCCTTCGAGCTTAATGGCCATTTTCTCTCCGGGCGTATAATCGCTTTCTTCATAGTACGACAAAAAGCCTTCTGCAGTAACCACGCGGTAGCCACACTTGCTCATTTCATCAAAGGTGTGCATGTTACGTTCGTAGCCAATCACAAGTCCTGGGGCGAGGGCGAAGAAGTTTGCACCGTCCGTCCATTGCTCTCTGCGCTGGCTTAACAAGTCAGATCCGCCACATGGGATAAACTTGACGGGGTGATCAAGTACGTGCTGCAATTCGCGTTGCAGGTCGTCACAGATCTCAATGTTAAATTGTCCTTTCTGATCTGATTTTGAGAAGCGCACAACATTGCCGTGCGGGATATTTTTTATCAGCGGCGGAAAGTACACGCACTCTTGGGGCGAAGCGAACGTGAATACGGTATCGAGGTGCATGCAGGCGCGTTCTGCCGGCAGTGTGACCATGATGACATGTTCAATGGCTGTCTCCTCAAACAATGCCTTGGCGATGTTTATCACGCCGCCAAAGGACGTACGCTCGGAATTACCAATCAGCACCACTTTTTCATTGACGACAAGAAAATCGCCCCCTTCAAACGTTACACCTTTGGGAAGGTCGATAATATGCTCCTGACAGTCTTTAAACGCCGGGTGGTGGTGT
Organism: Rhodothermales bacterium; assembly: GCA_965263205.1. Lineage (GTDB taxonomy): Bacteria > Bacteroidota > Rhodothermia > Rhodothermales > JAHQVL01 > JBCCIM01. The sequence continues at coordinate 228,715 of CBDHHF010000013.1, read as the reverse complement.
ACAACAACCCGCATAATGATGCTCTCCCGGGCACGCGCTGTTGTTGCGGGGTGGCTCAGAATAATTGAGTCACCTACCACGGCCGCCACATCCCTGGTAAACATCAAATTTGGGATAGGGTGCGCGTGGATGGGCAGCTCAGATTCGCCAGTGAGGGCAAAGTGTTTGAGGTTTTCTGGCGAGAGTTGCTTGAGTTCTTTTTCGAAGGCTTGCAGGTTTACCGACTGAGATACCGCACATAAGGCATCAACAAACGCATCGCGTGCGTCGTTTTGCTGTAGGGCTTCGCCAAGCAACGACGAAATTTGAAGCACAGCATCGTGCCGGCCTACAATTTTTCTGAATACCCGGCACATCAACTGGTGCTCTTTGCGTGCATCTTGCAGGTGCAAAATGTCTTCGAACAACAAGTCGTGTAGTTTTTCGGGAGATACCTGTGCCATCTCCTCACCCGGAGTATGGACGATGACTTGCTGGAGTATGCCTGTTTCGGACCGAACACCCAGTTTTACGGGGCGGGTGATGTCGGCTGGATCGAGTGGGGTAGATTCTTTGGACGCTGGCATCGATTGTGTCTGTTGTCTTAAGCTGCTTGCTGCCCATTAACGCGTAACATAGCGGAAAGAGCCCGTGCTACAGACACCGTATCGAATTGTAGTGGTTGGGTAAGAGATGCCGCATTGCGCGGCTGGCGAAGAGAAGTCTGACAGAAAAATCAGCGTCGACGCTCTGCAAGCGCGGAGAAGAAACGGAGGATGACCGCAATAACGAACAGGATGATCAACGCTTTAAGCGCAAATTGGAGCAGAAAACCAGCAATATTCAGGATAGAGCCCAGAATAAATACGGCTACGAGCAGCATAATTGCTATGACTATCCATCTGATGATCTGCTGAATGTCCATAGATTTAATGCGTGTTTACTTAATGGGCCGCCGGCTTAAAACGTAACGGTTAGTAGGTAGCTTACAGTCCCCATTCGAAGTAGACTGACTCAGAAATGGCTGTGCCGTTCTCTGAAAAGCCACCTAAAATAAGTATTCGTTCGCTATCCAATTTAGTTGCAGTGTGTGCAAATCTTCTGCGCGTGGAGACCTGGCTATCCAGCGTCGAAAACCGGTTGCTCCGTTCAACAAAAATCTCGGTAGAACTCGTAGCATTTTGTCGAGCACCCTGAAAACCGCCAAAAACTCCGACGATTCCTGGCGCTAGTGCCGCCGCAGCGTGTTGTAATCGCGATGTGCGCAATTCGCTGAGGATGGTCACACGAATGGGGGCTTGCGCAAAATCGATGCTGAAGTTAACGTTTCTAGCACCTGAATCCAAAAATGAAGAGCCGGTTACAACGTAACGATCCATGCCTGAACCTGTTGGATCGGCTTCACTGGTTACCGATGAAGCCATCCCGAAGGCCGGCAACAGTTGGCTGTCGGAGAAGCTGGTAAACGTGGTCAGTGTGTTGTCATCCAGTCGAAAACTCTGAATGCTGGCCAGAATGTTCAGATCGTCCGTTTGTTCAACCGGATCTTCGCCAAGGCCACCATACACATCGATGAGCAGCGCTGTTGGGCTCCGTGAAAGGAATGTCACGTGCTCCATGCGTTGCAGCGGAGCGCCATCGAAGATTACTTCACTGAATTCGCGGGAAACGGGGTCATATATCTCAGCAGAGGTGACCAGTTGGCTAACAAGCAGGGAAGCAGCTGTTGTGCTTCCTCCCAGTAAAAGTACGCGGCCATCAGGCAATAGGGTTGCCGTATGCCCGTAGCGCGGGCTGTTCATCGCAGCCGGCAGCAATTCAAAGGCTGTACCGTCCGGGGGAAGTAAAAAGGCGCGATCCACTGCATCCTGAAATTCTCCGGGTGCACCGCCGGTCACAAGAACACTACCATCGTTGAGTAGTGTAGCCGTATGACCACCCAGGCGCCAGGGAGCCGGCAACGTAGGTGCGTTTGTATCATAACGCGGATCGATGTAGGCGAGTGAGAGCGTGCGCGAGCCCTCAAAGTCTTCAACGTCGAACGCAGTGACGTTAAACTCATTTACACCAGGAGAAAGCGTTACCACGGTTTGCCAGTTGCCATTCAGGCTATCGAAATCTGCCGGCACCCCATCAATTTCAACCCTGTTGATGTCCCTGAATGAGGAGGCTTCCACGCGGACCTCTACAAATGGACGAAACCGCAGGGCGTCAGGATCACTCGGCTCAACAATGGTGATCAGCGGTTCCAGTGGTGGGACAAAAGGACGTTCACATGCAACAGCTACCAGCATAACCATCAGGTAGAGGGCAAACGAACGTATATATTCACGATTCAAGTACATAGTTGAAGTCCGGCCTGGCCGGGCTTTTAAAGCAATCTGCAGCATTTAGGTTCAAAACTAACCTGTTTGCGGCGCATGCGGATATAAAACTTCTTCGAGTACAAGCCCTTTTGCAGGTGCTGCCGGCCCTGCCTGGGTTCGGTCTCTGGTTTCAATGAGTGCAGGCAAACTGTCAATGGCGCGTTTGTCATGGCCTACTTCGAGCAACGTACCGGTAATTGCACGAACCATGCCATGGAGGAAACGATCTGCCACAATCTCGAAAAACCAATCGCCGGCATACGTTTCTTTAATCCATTTAGCCTGCATAACGTTACAGATTCTGTTCTGCGTTTCCGACTTAATTTTGCAAAAAGCGCTGAAATTATGCGTTCCCAACAGGTGTTGTGCAGCTTCATTCATGCGCTCAAAATCGGGCTGTGGGCGAACCTGGGCGCGTTGCACACTGCTTAATGGTCGTTTTTCGATGCTTATGTAGTAGTGGTATCTACGTTGAAACGCATCGTACCTTGCGTGAAACGTATCCGTCGCTTCACGCAGGTCCAGGATACCGATGTCGTCTGTAAGCAAGCCATTGAGTGACGCTTTGAGCCGGTACACGTCTATGGGTTGTTGCGTATCAAAGTGGGCAACCTGACCGCGGGCATGGACGCCGGCATCCGTTCTACCCGAACCGGTGATTGAAACGCGGTCGCGTAGTGCGATGGCCAGCGCATCTTCGATGGCTTCCTGCACGGTAGGCATCCCGGGCTGAATTTGCCAGCCATGATAGGATGTACCGTTGTATTCGATGAGCATCTGATACCGCATGCCCGAATCTACAAATAATATTTTTGCAGCGAAACTTGCGTGGGCACGACAGAATATTGTACGATGCATCTAATTAAATACAGCAGGTACCTATTAGTACACGTAATTCAAATACAACGCACAGTCCGCCGATGCGTATTTACGTGAACGGATTTATGGGATCGGGGAAGAGTACCGTGGGGCCATTACTGGCTCGTACGCTCAATTGGCCATTTTTAGATCTGGATGAGCAGATCGAGGCACGTATTGGGATGCCGATTGCATCTTTCTTTTCAGCGGAAGGCGAGCCGGCCTTTCGGGCTATTGAACGCGACGAGCTGCAACGAACAGCTGAAACCGGGGCTTGCGTTGTTGCTGTGGGTGGTGGTGCCCTCTGTTCGGACGAAACCCTTACGTTTGCACTGGAAAACGGCGTCGTGGTATACCTTGCGGTATCCGTAGATGAGTTGGTGCGCCGGCTGAAAGCAGAACAAGCTACGCGTCCCATGCTGTTGAGCACCAAGGGTGATCTACTACCTGACGCAACAGTGCGTGATAGAATCAACGCATTACTCGAACGCCGGCTATCGTTTTATACGCAGGCCCATATCACCATCCAAACCGATGGCATGTGGCCCAAGGCCATCGCTTCAGATCTCGTCAGTAAACTAACAACTGCCGGCTTTATCAAAGGCTAAGAGACTGTTGAGATTTTTCTTCATGTTTTGAGGAAGATGAGACGACCACGATTTATCGTGGGACTGACGTCAGTAAATTTTGAGTGATTTTTGGCATATCTCGACGATTGCATAGTTGGACTACGCATGAGGAGAGTAGGCAAAAAAGCGCCAAAAGATCGCTTTCTCAGAATGTGAAGAAATTTCTCAACAGTCTCTAAAGAAGCCTTCAATTCCACCAAAACCTTCAACTTACAATCTTCAGCCAAACCCTATCCGCGGCCCACAAACGGCATTTGTGTAGCCATAATGGTCATCTGCTGGACATTGGTGTCAAGTGGTAAATCGGCCATGAATAGCACTGCCTCTGCAACGTCAGTGATTGCCATTGTAGGCTCTGCCATTGTTGTCAGGTTTGCCTGCAACGCGCCTGTCTGAATGGTGGAGACCATCGAGGTGGCTGCGTTTCCAATATCGATCTGACAGCATGCGATGTTGTATTTGCGGCCGTCGAGGGCGGTAGATTTTGTGAGTCCGGTTACGGCGTGTTTGCTTGCTGTGTACGGCGCGGAGTTGGGGCGCGGTGTGTGTGCTGAAATGGAGCCATTGTTTATAATGCGTCCCCCTTGCGGTGTTTGGGCCTTCATAAGCTTAATCGCTTCTTGTGTGCACAAAAACACCCCGGTTACGTTGGTGGCGATGGTTCGCTGCCAATCTTCGAAAGCCAGCTCTTCCAGTAGATCGCCCGGCGGAGAGACGCCGGCGTTGTTGAAGAGTACATCGAGCCGGCCGTAGGCGTCTTTGATCTGTGCAAAAAGATGTTGGACGGATGCCGGCTGTGTAACATCGGTTGCTATTGCCACGGCGCGGTCTCCGTCTTCTCCCGCCAGGTCTTGCGTTTCGTTCAGTTTCGATAGGGTGCGCCCAGCCAGCACAACCTGATAGCCGGCTTTCAGAAACCGTAGTGCCGTGTGCCGGCCAATACCAGCACCGGCGCCGGTGATTAAAACAACGCGTTCTTCAATGGGGGATGTCATATGCCTGTCTCAACTAGATAAGGTTTAATGATATTCGTTGGGTACAGCTAAACGGCCTCGCCTCCCATTATACCAGCGGATTCTCAGTCAGTTGGAGAAGTGGGTGGCAAAGTAGACGACTTTGCTTATTGCTGAGTCCAAATCATTCGAAAATCGGCATTCGAAAATCGGCATTCGAACAGCTCACTTGAACAACCTAAAACTCTTCCTGTGATACGGCGTGATGCCGTGTGCTGCAATGGCTTCATAGTGTTGTTTGGTAGGATACCCCATGTTTTGCGCCCAACCGTAGGCCGGGTATTCTTCGTGGAGCATCTCCATCATGCCGTCGCGTACCGTTTTAGCAATAATCGATGCAGCCGCGATGGTGGATGAGCGCGCGTCGCCCTTGACGAGCGTTTCGAGGGGCCAGGGGGAATTGGGAAAGGCACGGTTACCGTCGATCAGGAGAAAGTCTGGGGATTGCTGCAGGTTTTGTACGGCCCGTTTCATGGCTTCCATTGCTGCCCACAGGATGTTTAATTCGTCAATTTCTTCAGGTGAACAAAGCCCGATCCCAACAGAAATTGCAGTTTTTGTGATCTCTGTGGCCAGATTTGCTCGTTTCTGAGGTGTGAGTTTCTTACTATCGTTAACACCTTCTACCATAACATCCCTCGGAAAAATGGCTGCCGCAGCCACAACGGGGCCCGCAAGGCAACCCCGGCCTGCTTCGTCGATGCCGGCAACGTGCGTGTATCCCTTTTGCCAGCAGGATTGCTCGATGGAAAGAGAAGGTGAAATGGTGAAATTGTCCGTTAAAGTTATCGTATTGCAGGAGGGTAGTATATGGCTGACCGCTTGAATGTCGCAATTGTGGGATTAGGTTTTGGCGCGGAATTTATCCCAATTTATCAAAAGCATCCCGACGCCGTCTGTTTTGCAATCTGCCAGCGTAATGAAACACGACTCAACGAGGTAGGGGATGCGTTTGGCATCGAGCGGCGCTATACCAGTTACGAGGCATTGCTGGAAGATCCGGAAGTAGATGCTGTACATATCAACACGCCCATTGCCGCACACGGTAAAATGAGCATTCAGGCGTTGCAGGCCGGCAAACACGTTGCCTGCACCGTGCCCATGGCTACTACCACGGAAGAATGCCTGCAAATCGTTGAGGCACAGCGTAAGAGCGGCAAAGTGTACATGATGATGGAAACGGCCATCTATACCCGCGAATACCTGTATGCCAAAGAGTTGGTGGACACAGGCAAACTGGGCAAAATCCAGTTCTTACGCGGCTCACATCAACAGAATATGGGTTTGCCGGGTTGGCCTAGCTACTGGTATGGTTTTCCACCCATGCATTATGCAACGCACGCCGTCTGCCCCCTTGCAGCCATTGCCGGGAATCTGATGATCGACTCCGTGGTCTGCTTTGGGTCGGGCCGGATACAGGACGACTATGTGGCACATTACAATGCCCCGTTTGCTGTTGAGTCTGCGTTGATGGATTTTCGCGATGCAGATTTGAGTTGTGAAGTAACGCGTTCGTTGTTTAATACCATTCGTCAGTATCGGGAAAGCTTTGATGTGTACGGTACGGAAATGTCGTTCGAGTGGGAGCAATTGTTTGAAGAAGGGGTGGTGCTGTATTCAGGATATGAAGATGCAAAACGGGTAGCAGTGCCAGACTATGCGCACCTGCTTCCAAAAGAAATTCAGGCGTTCACCATGGCCGGCGTATATGACGACGACAACGAGCATACGTCGTTCATTCAGGGCAGTGGGCACGGCGGATCTCACCCGCATTTGTCCCACGAATTTATCCGTGCCATTATCGAGGAGCGCGACCCGCTACCGAATGCTGAACAGTCCGCAAACTGGACCATGGCCGGCATCTGTGCGCATACGTCTGCGATGGAGGGAGGCAAGCGAATTCAGATACCACAAACCGCCGGCTGAGATCGTCGGCCCACACATATTAATCTGTAAATTGGAAGCTTTGTGCACGCGCGCAAAGCTTCTTTTTTTGAAAAATAGGCTGTATCTGGATTTGAAGATTCTGGTGAGGAAGCGGTTTTATTAGATTTGGAAACGCTTTTATTTAGGCAGGAAGCGCTTTTGGTTAATTTAAATAGGTTGATTTATTGATTTGGTTCAATTTATTTAGAATTGGTGCCGAAATAACCACCACCTGCGTCAAAGGACCCACTTTACTATCTGTCTCGGCAACCGAAAATATTAACTCACCAGATTCGATTTACCATGCAAGTTTCCGCCAAGTTAAAAAGCATTTTTTTAGTATTGTTTTTTGCCTTTGGGGCCATGCTCCCAGCATCTTCTTTTGGGCAATCTTTTTCAATCGGAGCCGACCTTATGAGCCGCTACGTCTGGCGTGGTCTCGATTTTGGCGAATCGTTCAGCATCCAGCCCACCCTGGAGTTTAGTGCTGGCAATTTTTCGATCGGTTCATGGGCCTCATACTCCATCGCTGCAGATGGCGCTGGTGCCAACGAACACGACCTGTATTTAAGCTTTGGTCTTGGTCCGGTGTCGTTGGGTATTACGGACTACTATTTTCCAGGTCCCGGTGCCCTGCCATTTGGCGATTTTAGTGGCGATGGTGATGGCGCGCATTGGCTAGAAATCAACGCAAGCGCTGGTGGCACGGACGACTTCCCATTAACCGTTTCTGCAAACATCTTTGTACACAATGATCCAGACAACTCTGTGTACATTGAGTTTGGCTATCCATTCCAGGTAGATGACGTTGAACTGGGTGTTGCAGTCGGAATTGTGCCGCAGGAAAGTGCCTTTTATCTCACGAATGCGTTTGGTGTCACCGTACTCGGACTTTCAGCGAGTAAGTCCATTCCAGTAACAGATTCATTCAGCCTGCCGGTCAGCGTGATGTATGCTTTAAATCCGACGCCTGGTGCTGAAAGAAGCTTCCTGGTGTTTGGATTCAGCTTCTAGGTCTGACAAGTTGGTACTGGATTTCTTTTTGCCCTCCAGCGTTGCTCTCGACTTAAAACCATTAGGCCTGCGATTTTGCGTCTTGTGGAAAACAAAAATAAAGATCCATTTACACGACATATTGTCAGACTACTATTTCATCAATATCAGGTTAAATGCCGGGGTAGTCGTGGGGATGGCTAGCCCGGCATTTTGCTATAAAACTACTCGTTGTACTGATCAGGCAAGTCGTTTTCATACAACACAACATCGCCTGACTCAAGATACCCTTGCAAGAAGTTCTGTGCGTCAAAGAAGGAGGCAAATACCTTGGTTTGTGCTGCAGGGAAGTTTTCAGCCTGTAAGCCTTCCTGGATTGGGGCGGTTTGTTTTTCTCCGATAAGCACAGCCAGGTCTACATTTTTAGCAATGTGTTGGCCAAGGATACGGTTTTCTTCCTGTTGCCGGGCTCCTAACTCGACCATACCTGGTGTCACAATGACCCGCCGGCCCGATTCAAATGCACCAAGGACTTCCACTGCATTGTGCGCGCCCACAGGATTTGAGTTAAACGCATCATCGATTACGGTGATTGTACCTTTTTGGATCAGTTGGAGGCGGTGTTCAACAGGCTCCACGCGGGCAACGCCGTGGGCAATTTGTCGCAATCGCAATCCGAGCTGCCGCCCAACAGCAACGCCAAGTAGGATGTTTGTCACGTTGTGCCGGCCAAGCAGCTTTGTTTTGAACACCTGCGTATTGCCCTGTTCGTCTTCTACCTCAAATGTAGCCCCTTGTGGGGAATAGCGGATATTGCGCGCCTTGATATCGGCTTCCGGGTTGTCTTTGATGGAAATCCGCCAGACTTTCCCTTGGACGCGGCTTGCCATTGCGGCCACATATGGGTTGTCGATGTTGAGCACTGCATCGCCGCCGGCTTTCATGTACTGGAGGATATCACCTTTTTCTTGCGCGATGTTTTCGATGCTGCCCATGGTTTCGAGGTGCGCAACCCCTACATCGGTAACGAGCGAAAGATCAGGGGGCGCAATGTCGCACAACTCCTGGATGTCGCCGCGATAGCGCATGCCCATTTCAAGGACGAGTACCTGGTGTTCGCGTTTAAGTTTGTTGTTTACAACGATGCAGATCCCCATGGGTGTATTGTACGAGCCGGGGGTTGCAAGTACGTTGAATCGCTGCCTGAGAATTTCAGCGACAATAAATTTGACGCTGGTTTTGCCATACGAACCTGTAATACCAATCGTAAACAGATCGGTACGTGTTTTCAGCGTGTTGCGAGCCTGGCGTTTAAAGCCATTCTGGATTGATTTTTCAACCGGCTGCATGAGCCAGGCTGAGAGCAGAACCACGAGCGATGCGCCGGCATCTGCGACAAAAAAACCAGCCAGGTACGCCAGAAAGCCCATATACTGTCCGGTAACCAATCCGTAGACCGCGCCGGCGAGTACAGGCAAGAGTGCGAGGGTAGCCGCTGTGCCCATCAACCGTTTCATACGGTTTGTCACAGCAAGCGGCTTTTTTTGTCGATATCCCTGATACTCACGTGAAGAGGCAAACAACACACCCCAAAGTCCAACAATGGCAACCACCGGCCACAAAGCACCCGTTTGTTGATGCATAATCCAGGCGCCAACCAATAGGGGCAAAGCTAACAGATGTGAAACCCGTACCAGCCGGCCTTTGCCGCGTTTTTTGATCCAGTTGATATACCGAACGGGTTTGTAGCTCTCTAACTGGTACACATGCAGGAAAAACTTGATGCGCTGCCAGGCGCGCCAGCCGGCAAATATTGTGGCGGTTAGGACAAAGAAAAGGAGGACGTATAGCATCAATCAGCCTCCTGTATTGGATTGTGGTGATACGTGTGCGTGCAGGCTCAGAAAATGCCTGATGCCTGCCGTCACAATCTGTGGCTGGTCCAGGTATCCATAGTGCGTTGCACCGTCAAGCGTTACCAGCTCACTGCCTGGAATATGCGCAATCATATAGTCCATTTGGTACCTGGAAATAGCGGTATCTTCCGTACCCCAAAAGAGGAGGGTAGGGGCCGTGATCTCCGATAGATCTTCATCAATGTGGCAGTTGACGGTTTTGACAAACACCTCGCGCATAACGCCCTGCAATTGGCTGTAATCCGATGAGCCAAGCATGCGCCAAATCAAAGTATGCCGCAGCCAATCATTGCCATAGGCTTTAAGGCTGCCTGGAAGCAGGTTGAGGGGGGCTTTGAGCGTCGACGCAATACCACGTTTCACATAGTATTTAGCAGACCGCTTTGGCGTGACGCCGGAAGGACTGATCAGGCTGAGGGTTCGTATAAGGCCGGCGGTTTTGGGCCGGCTTGCCATGTACAGTGAAATACGCCCGCCATTAGAGTGCCCAACCACGTGTACAGGCTGCCCAATTTCCTCGTTGATAAGCGCCTGGACCAGTTCAGCGTGTTCAGGGATACCCCAGGCTGTAGGGGGGACAGGGGTTTGTCCGTGTCCGGGCATATCGACGTTGAACACATGGTAGGTGTCCTGGAGTGCCGTAACCAGCGGACGCATCAGACCGGCGTTGCTGCCCCAGCCATGCAAAACCAGCACGGGCGGTGCCGTTTCCGGTCCTGAACGTTCGATATAGAGGTTTTTAACCCAGGATTGCATCAGCCCCTGACCGATTTCTATAAGAGGAGAAAAGCTGGTTTGCAGCCGGCCAATGCTGCTTCAGAAAGCCGTAGGAAAGCGGAAACTAACACAAAGGTACAACGTTCCAGCTTTGACAGATAACTGCGCTTCCTGGAGACAGAAGTATCTAAAACTCGTCTTTTTAGCCCACCTGTGTAAGTGTGTCGTGGATTTTTCTTAGCTGATGCTTACCGTTTAGTCGTTTCATGTGAACAGGAAGTACGCGTGCTACGCATGAAACCATCAACCTGATCGATTCGCTGTTTGGCCAACCGTTTGTGGTAGATACCTGTTGGTTTGGTACGTATTTGGTGGACAATCGTACCGTTTGATAAAACCCCTTAACTTGTGTGGCTCCTGGCCCAATTAACCCATTATGGCAGAAGAAATTCCGTTTCGAGGTATTCTCGAGCTTATCGGAGACAAAAAATTTGGATTTATTAGAGGGCTGCGTCACGACCTGCCCAAAGGTGACAATGATGCCTTCGTTCCTCCTCCTCTTATCAAGAAAATGGGCTTGCGCGATGGCGTAATGCTCGAAGGCACACTCCGCCCGGGTAGAAAAGGCGACCTGCAAGTTGATAAGGTGTTTAAAGTTATGGGTGTTTCTCCTGATAAATGGAGCCGTACCCGGGACTTTGAAACCGGCAACATCATCTACCCGGATGAGAAACTCAAACTTGTAACTGGTCCCACTGATTTTTCAATGCGTGCTGTCGATTTGGCAGCACCGATTGGTAAAGGCCAGCGTGCCCTCATTGTGGCACCGCCGCGGACCGGCAAAACCGTACTGCTGAAGAAAATTGCAGCATCAATCAGCGAAAATCACGATGAAGTCGAACTGGTTGCATTGCTGGTTGATGAACGGCCCGAAGAGGTGACCGATTTCCGGCGCTCAACCAAAGCCATGGTATTTGCCTCATCCAACGACCGCGAGCCTGATAACCATGTGCGCGTTTCGACACTCTCATTGGAATACGCCAAGCGCCTTGTAGAATTGGGCAAAGACGTTGTGTTGCTGCTCGATTCGCTGACGCGCCTTGGTCGCAACTTCAACCTCTGGATTGAAGGTGGCGGCCGGACGATGTCTGGTGGTCTCGATTCCCGCGCCCTAACTGTGCCCCGCAAGATTTTTGGTGCAGCGCGCAATATCGAGTTTGGCGGTTCACTGACCATCATTGCTACCGCGCTCATTGAGACGGGAAGCCGGATGGACGAAGTGATCTTTGAAGAGTTTAAAGGCACGGGTAACGCAGAAATCGTGCTGGACCGCAAAATGGCTGACAAGCGCGTATACCCTGCAATAAACCTCAAGAAGAGCGGTACGCGTAACGAAGAGTTGTTGCTCGGCGACATGGTTGCCCAGCACCATCGCCTGTTCCGCGCCCTCAACCAGCGTCCGCCGATTGACGCCATGCAGGCCTTGCTGCGGCATTTCCAGCAGTCCCCGAGTAACGAGGACCTGCTGAACGAGCTGGTGCCAAACTAGGGCTATCTTAAAAAGATAGCCCGTATCCTGAGCGCAAGCGAAGGATCTCAAGACTATTGCAAAATTGTTTTACCCTGTCTGCTCCAATTTACGGTAGCCGGCAGGGTATGTTTTTTCGTTTCAACCGTCTGTTTATCTAAAAACGACAGGCCCTATGAAACGACTTACCCTGGTATCCGAAGCCTCCGCTTATCAAACACCCATCCATACCTGGGATCCGGGAGACCAACCCCGCGAGCGACTCCTCAAACATGGACCGGCAGTGCTCTCTGATGCGGAGCTGATTGCCTTAATCTTTGGTACGGGCGTAAGGCTAAAAAAAGGATCTGTCTCTGCCGTCCAACTCAGCAGGGCGTTGCTAAAGGCCTTTGGAGGATTACGGGCGCTTGCAAGTCGCGATGTGCGGGCGTTGCAGCAGGTGAACGGGATTGGGAAAGCCAAAGCAGCACAACTGACGGCTGCCTTTGAATTGGGCCGGCGCATCGAGTCGCTTCAGGAAGAACAGCGAATCCAAATTACTTCTCCAGAAGATGTAGCCGCCGTGTACGGGCCGCTCATGCGCGACCTGAAGCGCGAGGTGTTCAAAATTGTCTTGCTCAACACAGCCAACGTTGTGATGGAAGACTACACCATCAGCGAAGGAGGGCTCGCCGCGAGTATTGTAGAGCCTCGCGCGGTGTTTCAAAAGGCCATTCTTGACAATGCTGCGGCAATCATTTGCCTGCACAATCACCCATCGGGCAACCTGGAGCCGAGTCGTGAAGACATTCGCGTGACACGTCAACTCGTTGAAGCCGGCCGCATCATGGGCATTCCGATACACGACCACCTCATTATTGCTGGCAAAGGCTTCACATCGCTTGCTGAACGCGGGTTGCTTGCTACTTGATTGTTTAAGAATACGCGGTCTATTTGTTGAAAAGCTTGTACCTTACAGGCTGATGAAAGCCACCGTTTATATAGATAGCACTATGAAATATTTGAATCGTTCACTCTATCTGTTGATCGCGTTTATTGTATTGAGTTGTACCTCCAACCACGCAACACCCGTGGCAGATGGAGAGGTTTGGCCAGATGAAACCTGGCCCGTTTCAACGCCAGAAGCTGAAGGCGTTGATGCTGCTGCCATTACAGCTTTGCATGAGGATATCGCAGCCGGCAAATACGGTCTCATTGATCATTTTCTGTTGATCAAGAATGGCCATGTCATTGCAGATCACCATTATACGCAAGACTATGAAACGATCGCAGCCGCGTATGATACCACGAATCATCAGTACAACTACGATCACCCCGATTGGCATCCTTACTATCGCGATACTGAACTGCACACGATGCAATCAGTGACCAAGAGCGTTACGTCTGCAGCAATGGGGATTGCAGTGGATGAAGGACATCTCGGAGGTATTGATCTCAATCCGATGACGATGTTTGAAGGGTATACGCAAGACTTTGAGGACAGCCGGCGGGATGCCATTACCCTTGAAGACCTGTTGACCATGCGTAGCGGTATCGATTGGAACGAGATGATCTCATACGATGATGCTACCAACAGCTGTATCCTCATGGAAGCAAGCGACAACTGGATTCAGTTTGTGTTGGATCAACCCATGCGCGAGGCAGCCGGCACGAAGTTCGATTATAACAGTGGGGTAAGCGTGTTACTTGGCAAACTTGTTGGCCTTTCTACAGGGCAACGGGTCGATCAGTGGACAGATGAGAAGCTGTTCAAGCCGATCGGGATTGACAAGCACTACTGGAAAATCACACCACAGGGTGAAGTAGATACCGAGGGCGGGTTATACCTCGAAACACACGACCTGGCGCGTATTGGGTACCTGTTCTTGCGCAAAGGCAAGTGGAAAGACCAGCAGATTATCTCGGAAGAGTGGGTAGCTAATTCTACTGCACCCATTGTTGCTGATATCTTTCCCGACAATGACCAGGCTGACTCAGGCTATGGCTACCAGTGGTGGATTTCTGGCCATGAAGATGGCGGAACGCCTGTGTTTGCCGGCAACGGATATGGCGGTCAGTTCTTAATTGTGTCGCCTGAACACGATATCGTGCTCGTGTTTAACGGCTGGAATATCCACGATCAGCCTGAAATGTTCACCTGGCGCGCATTTGACGAGCGTATCCTGCCCGCGCTGCTTTAAAAAACATATCAATCCTGATGGAGGGATACGGTTTTAGTTGAAGGTTGAAAGTTAAAGGTTTAAGGTCTTTTGGCCCAGGATGCGAAAACACGAAGCACGATAATTAACACGCACCCCTTAGGATTTGCAAATCCGGGGTTCGTGTATTATATTCGATGTATATACAACTATTGTATGGGCGAATAAGTGAAGCTCGAAGACGAAATACAGCACGGTGCATTCGAGAGTGAGTACTTGAAAGCAATCCTGAACGTGATGGTAACAGCAGACGTTTTTGGGAGTGTGACCAACAAAGTGCTCAAGCCATATGGCATTTCGAAAGAGCAGTTCAACGTGTTGCGTATCCTTCGTGGGCAGCATCCAAAGCCGGCTACGATTCAGGCGATTACAGCGCGGATGATTAGCAAATCGTCCAATGCCACACGTCTGGTGGAGAAAATGCGTCAAAAAGGCCTCGTAGGCCGCAGTCCGTGTACAGCAGATCGTAGAAAGGTGGACGTGTGCATTACAGAAAAAGGGCTTGAACTCCTAAAAGAATTAGATCCTCTTGTGCGTGCCAGTGGAGAGGCGCGCTGTTGTCTTACAGATGACGAAGCGCGTCTGCTCAACATTCTGCTGGATAAAATGAGGGGATAAAAAATTTGAGCAAATATTTGTATATACAAATAATGTAGCAACATTTGTTGACTGGTAGCAGGCAACAAGGGGAGCGGGATGGACAATCATGCTAATACCAACCCCCAATTCAATAAAACAACAATGATGATAAAACTGATTGCAATACAGGGCAGTGTACGCGAAGGCGCGTATACGGCAAAAGCACTAGCCATTCTTGCAGAGGTAGTTGCTGAAATGCCGGGCGTGAATTTGGAGATTATCGATCCAACGAACTTGGACCTGGCGTTACCGGGTAAAGGAATTACCCCGGACGCGCTTCAGATTCAGTCGAAAGTAGAAGCGGCCAGTGCTGTGATTTTGGCAACCCCCGAATACCATGGTAGTTATTCCAGCGTGATGAAGCTGGTTATTGAGAACATGGGTTTTCCTTCTCGGCTTTCCAGAAAGCCAGTCGCATTACTGGGTGTTGCCGCCGGCCGAATTGGTGCCATCAAAGCGCTGGAACACCTCCGGAGCGTGGCTTCACATGTCGGAGCGATTGTACTGCCGGGGCCAGTTTCCATAGCCAATGTGCAGTCTGTGTTTGATGAAGCGGGGATGTTGCAAGACGAAGGCGTGCGCAAACTCATCCACAAACTTGCTTCAGGTCTGGTGGAATACATCAACGATACCACGTGCCCAGACGAAGCATTTGAGCAGTTCACGCGAAGTGCTACGGCCTAGTGTACGTTTAAAACGCGTAGCTTGAATGGGCCCAAAGCGCTGCATGCAAGTTTGGATACCACTACTGGAAACTGGTATTTTACGAGGAGTAAGAGAGCAGTTATTCGATCAGAAATGAAGGGAATGATTGAGGAGCCGGCATAGGTTTTTTGCTGAATAAACAAACATAATTGCATGGAGACACCGCAGCGGTTTGAAAGCATTCGAAAACTCTGGCTATTGCTACGGCCATATCTGTCGCAGGTAGTAGGACTAACGCTGTTGATTAGTGCTTCGTCTGCACTGGGTACCGTAGGGCCGCAGTTTATTCGTTATGCATTTGACACCGTGATCCCGAGTGGGGAAGTCCAGCTATTTATGTGGTTGGGTGGTGCATTTGTGGCTTTTTATCTGATACGTGCCTGTGTCAATTACGCCGGCATGTATTACAGCTTCGCGTTTACGCAAAACATCATCAGTGATATCCGCATGCGTTCCTATAGCCGGCTCCTCCGGTTACCGGTGGAGCGCTTCACGGCTGAGCGTTCGGGCTCGATGGTGTCGCGGGTGGTTTCGGATGTAAATGCCTTGCAGGGGATGATTCAGGCCGGCTCTACGCGCCTGGCGGGGCAACTCTTCAGTATCCTTGTTATTCTGGTCATTGTGGTGTCGATGAATTGGCAACTGGCTTTGGTCAATGTGATCATTGTGCCGGCGCTTGCTTACATCACGCGTCACTACCAACAGCCGATGCGCCAGGCGTCTCGCCTTATTCGGGCCCGCGTAGGCGAAATGACGGCTGTTGCGAGCGAAGTGATTAGCAACATCCAGGTGGTGAAGTCTTTTGCAAGCGAGCAAAATGAAACGAAGAAGTTTGGCGCTGAAAACGACGCGTACGTACAATTCAACCTGGATCGCCGCAAAGACGTGGGGATGATGGAAAGCCTCGTTACCGTTACAGCAGAGTATGGCATTGGCGCTATCCTGCTCTTTGGCGGGTGGCAGATTGTACAGGGTGGTTTAACTGTTGGGGAATTGACCGCATTTCTCCTTTACCAGCGGATGTTACAGCGACCTGTCATGTCGGTGATGTTCTTTAATAACCAGCTTCAGTCCGGGATGGCTGCTTTGGAGCGGGTTTCTGCGCTGCTGGATACAGAGACGGAGCAAGAAGGTGAGATCAAAGAACTGCCGGCAGGCACCATTGCGTTCGACAATGTCACATTTAGCTATCCAGAAGGACACGAACCCGTCTTAAAGGAATTGAGCTTTGAAATTGAGCCTGGTAAAACCGTTGCATTTGTTGGGCCGTCCGGGGCAGGGAAGAGTACCGTAACGCGTTTGCTCGCCCGATTTTTTGATCCGCAAGCCGGGACCATTTCTATTGGGCTAAAACCTATTCAGGATTTTGCTCTTGAAACGTTGCGTCAGTCCATTGCCATCGTGCCGCAAGAACCTACGTTGTTTTCTGGAAGCGTCCGGGAAAATATTGGGTATGCGAGGCCGGCAGCAACGACAGCGGAAATCGAGGCGGCTGCCAGAATTGCTAACGCGCACGACTTTATCCTTGATCTGGAAGAGGGCTATGAGACAAAAATTGGCGAGCGTGGCGTCAAATTGTCGGGTGGGCAAAAACAACGCATTGCAATTGCCCGCGCCATACTCAAAAAGGCACGCGTGCTTATTCTGGATGAAGCAACAGCCAGTCTGGATAGTGAATCTGAGGCGATCATTCAGGATGCGTTGGCCGGCGCCTTTTCACAGACCACCGATCTGATCACCCTCGTTATCGCGCATCGGTTGTCGACAATCCAGGATGCAGATCGTATCATTGTCCTCGAAAACGGTGCATTGCGCGAGCAAGGGACGCATCAGGAATTAATGGCTGAAAAGGGACTGTACAGTCATCTGTACGAGTTACAATTTCGCGCTGAATCTGTAGATGTAAATTAACCGCTAGCCTTCCCAGGGCCGGCATTTTTCGTACGTATCGCTGCAACGCAGCTAACAAGAACATGAGTAACCTGACAGAATTTATGCAACCTATGATTGGCCGAGATAAAGACGAGGCCCATCGTGCAGCTACCCCGCTGGAGTTATTTTTCGATTTGATATCGGTAATCGCAATTGCGGTTGCTGCTGCTGAATTGCATCATGCCATTGCTGAAGATCACATCGGTGACGGGTTGATCAAGTTTGTGCTTGCCTTCTTTGCAATTTGGTGGGCCTGGATGAACTTTACCTGGTTTGCATCAGCGTACGATACAGATGATGCCCCGTACCGGATTGCGGTTATGTTTATGATGGTTGGCGCGCTTGTATTCGCTGCCGGCATCGCCTCATTTTTTACCGGCAACACCCCGTTTGGGCTCGCCGGGTACGTCATCATGCGTATCGCATTGGTAAGCCTTTGGCTGCGCGCTGCCAAGCATGATAAAGACCGCAGGACTACAGCGTTACAGTATGCTATCGGGATTACCCTGGTCCAAATTGCCTGGGTTGTTGTCTTTTTTGTTGTGAACCCTGAGAATTTCCTTGTTGCCTATTTGATTTTGGTGGCCTGTGAATTGCTTGTGCCGGCCATCGCTGAAAACGCTGGCGGTACCACATGGCATCGCCATCACATTATTGAACGGTACGGCCTGTTAACGATTATCGTGCTTGGTGAGTCGTTTGTTGCCCTTGTGGCTGCGGTATCAGCGACGGAAAAACTGGAAGCCTTCAACCTGGAGCTCGGCTTATGGATACTGGCAGGGTTGATCATTGTATTTACGATGTGGTGGGTTTATTTCAGCGAAGACGACCATAACGCACTGGATCGGGTGAGCTCAGGCTTTCTATGGGGATACGGCCACTTCTTTGTATTTGCCACGGTGACAGCAGTTGGTGCCGGCATGGCTGTTGGCGTGGATGTGCTGACCGATCATGCAGCTGTTGGGCAGAACGTTGCAATTGCATCGGTCAACATCCCGTTGGCACTCTTTCTTCTGAGCATCTGGTTTGTACACGAACGTTACGGGAACGGTGGGGCCATACAGCAGATTTTACTACCTGCATTTGCACTGTTCATTGGATTGGCTTCCTTCCTTGCACACGGTACCCTGATTGCTGCAGTGCTTATGATTGTATGCCTGACGATTAAACTTAGGCTGCAGGCACGTACTACAGCAGCTGTTCCAGCCTAATACAATTAGACAAAACAACAAGGGGTTGCCGGCTAAGCAGATATGCCGGCAACCCCTTTCAATTTTTGCGAATGATGTACGGGCTAATTTACACGAGAAATAACCCCAGACTGCACTTTGTTCTGCCAAATGACGCGGTAGATGTACATGCCGTTGTTGGCAAATGCACGCGCATTCAGCGGAATCTCGTGTTTGCCGGCTGATGCTACATTGGTTTTGTTGCTGTACACTTCCTGCCCAAGAATATTGTATACAGTTACGTTCACTTCACCGGGGGCCGGCAGATTGAAAGAAATGGTTGTTGTTTCGCTGAAAGGATTGGGATAGGGCTTGTTGAGGGCGAACGCCTCAGAAGGCACCTCGTTATTTGCTTCCGTGTTCGTCGCTGATATACCAAAGCCTTCTACAACCTTAATGGTCTGGTTTGGCAGTATGTTGTACAACCGTTCTTCATTACCATTGGGCCAGCGAATCACCAGTTCATCGATGATACTGGCAATGTTGACGCCAAAATGCACAGACTGCACACTCTGGCCCAGGAAGTCTACACCGTCATACTGGCGGTAGTAGACCTGCCCGTTTGCATGCAATTCCAGCGTCGTGCCAAAGGCATCCCTGTTGGATATGGTGCCTTCCAGATCAATTTTAAGCCAGTTAAGCGTAGGCGACTCATTTGTATAGAGATAGGGTGCTTCACCCCAATTGGCAACGAGCATGTCCAGGTCACCATCGTTGTCATAATCGAAAACTGCAAGACCACGGGCTTCTGCTTCACCATTGGCACCCGATTGCTCGGAATGGTTTTCAAATGCCAGTTGGTTGCGTCCAATTAACTGATTGGTGAAAAAGTGGTTGGTACCCTGGTCGATCAGGTATCCATTGGCAATGTAGAGGTCGAGATCGCCATCGTGGTCGCAGTCGAAAAACTCGGTGCCCCATGCCCAGCCTGCACGCCCAACACCTCGCTCGACAGCCTGGTTCTCAAAGCTCGCGTTGCCTGTATTTACAAAGAGCGGATTAAGGTAGTATTCTTCGATATTGGTGAGGTAGATGTCAAAAAAGCCGTCGTTATTGTAATCACCCACCGTTACACCCATGCCGTGGCCTTCATCTTCAAGACCATAAGCCGTCGTGGCTTCCGTGAACGATCCATCGCCGTTGTTTACGTAAAACTTGTTTGGGCCAAAGTCATTGACGACATACAGATCGGGGAGGCCGTCATTGTTGGCATCAATAGGAATGGACGTCCAGGTTTGGCCTTCATCTTTCAATCCTGAAGTCGCTGTAATGTTAGCAAAGGTGCCGTCACCCAAATTTTCGTAGAGCCTGTTTGCAGGATCAGCACCGGCCCAAACACTGACGTACAGGTCGAGATCACCGTCGAGGTCGAAATCCCACCATACCGAACTTGAGGTCACGCTGCCATCGCTGTGTGCCAGGCCGGCAGCCTCTGTCACTTCTGTAAACGTTCCGTCTCCGTCATTTCTGAACAGGATTTCCGGGCCCACATTGGTCAGAAAGAGATCGGGGTCACCGTCGTTGTCATAGTCGGCCCAGGAGGCGCCGAACTTGTTGCCCATGCCGCCACGTGCGAAGCCGTTGACTTTACTCAGGACGCCAGCCTGCTCGGTAACGTCTGTGAAATAACCATTCCCGTCATTTTGAAAAAGTCGATTCCAGGTACGCGGCCTGTCTGGATCATACTGCCAGTAAGAAACCATGTAAACATCAAGGTCGCCATCCATGTCATAGTCTGCCACGGATACGCCGTTATGATCCCTTGCGTTGTTTACGTCAAGGCCGGCTACTTGAGTGGAAAGTTGAAAACTCTGCGCGAACAGTGGGGCTGTGCTTGACAGAAAGAAAAACAACACAGCTACAGTAAAAATGGAGCGCATGGCAAAAAGATACTTAAGTGGTAGGCTTTTGCGATGCGGGCGAATCTGGTGGTTGGGTTAGCCTGCATACTCTGGCAGAGAATTTAGGCATAAAGCGGGGGGAAAGAAAGGTATGAAACGCTCGTTTGGTCAAATTAGCGTGGATTTAAACCCGAAAGAACGAAATAGCGGGGGCAAAGATACCTCAGTGCACAGTCTCTTGTATCAGGTCATTAAATGCCGGCCGGCTCCGTAAAGGGTCCCATCGTGGATCTACAAGGATTGATGGCGGCAGGTCGCCGGCTGCGGCTGAGCGCTTGATCCAGGTCATGGCTTCATCGTATTCGCCAAGCGCAATGTAGATGAGAGAAATGCTGGTTGCTCCGTTTTTACGCGTTTGCGCAAGGTAGATTTTGAGCGATTCGAGCCGCGCTCTGGCGCTTGCGATGTCGCCGGCGTGGGCATCAACCTCTGCAAAAAAGCTCTCGTTATCAATGCGATTTTCCGACTTATCCAGCTGGATCGCCTTGGTAAAGGCGTCTCGCGCCAGATCGTATTTGCCTGATTGCATATAGGCAAATGACAGGATTTTGTGCGCCCTGACAAAATCGGGCTGCATGGTCAGGAGGGCATTTAACTCATTTATGGCTTCATCGTACGCTCTGTTGTAGTAGTAGGCACGTCCTACATCACGCCGTACTTGTATCGAGTTGGGTAACAACTCCCGGGCTTTTTCCAGTTCAACCAACCCTTCTTCAATGTTACCTTGTCGCAGCAACAGCAGGCCATACTCTCGATGTGCTTCGCTATTGCCTGGGCTCAGTTCGATGGCCCGCAAGAACGAGCGGGCCGCACCATCATAATCGTTATCAATCAGCTCGCGCACTACACCCACAGCAACATGGGCTTCGGGTAGTGATTCATCAAGTTCCAGCGCGTTATTTGCCGCGCGTTTGGCTAGCGAATTGGCGGCTTCAGGATGCATACGCTCGTATTTTTCTCCAAGCAGATACTGTGGCACAACCATACTCGCATAGGCACGTGCAAACCCTGGCTCGAGCAACAAGGCTTGTTCAAACAGCGAAATGGCTTGTTCGAGATGATCCGGCGTTTCACGCTCAACGTGGAATCGACCGCGCAAATAAAGCTCAAATGCCTCAGGATTAATTGAGCTGATGTTATCGTGGCGCTGTTCATCACTCAGCGGGATATTGAGCTGCTCGATGATATCAAGCGCAACGTCGTGAATCAGTAGCTGCAGGTCTTCTTCGTCTTCTGAATGCGACAGTGCTGCCAAAATTCGTTCTGAGTCATTTTCTATGACGTTGAGGGCGACATGGATTTTGCCATTCTGCTTAAATACGTTGCCGTTGAGCTTCCAGGTCAAATCCAGTTCATCTGCAAGTTCATCTGGCTCCTGGGTTGCGCCTTCACTTTGTACCAGCGAAACCACTTTTAGCGCGTCATACCGGGTTAGCTCATGAATCAATTCCTGCGTCACACCGCTGTTCAGGTATACATCGCTGCCCGGGTTGGCAATGTCCTGCAACAGAGCTACGCCAATCGACTCTGGCTGGGCAGCCATGGAGTTGTTGAGAGGATCGAGTTTGCTGATGAAAAATCCTGTCAGGATGAGGACCAAAATGACCGCGAGGGTCGAAAGAGGGCGCGTGACCACCGTTGTTTTGGCAATTTGCAAAAACGAGGACGACGGAAATGGCCCCGGCAAGAGCTGGCGTAGCTCCCGCAATAAAGCCGACATAGACGGAAAGCGATCGTTGGGATCGTTTCTGAGTGCGTGAGCCGCAACGCGGTGTAAGTGGGCAAAAATGGCAGATCCAGAAGATGAATTGGTCGATCTGGATAACGAGTCTTCGATCGTGAGTCCGCCATTGCTGGACCGGTCTGGTTTTCTGCCGTAGAGCATTTCGTGTAGTACGATGCCTGTAGACCAGATATCAGCCCGAAAATCTGTTTTTTCGCCACGTAGCTGCTCCGGGGGCATATACCCTACAGTACCCATAATGCGTCCGGTATCGTTGGGCAACGGACGGTCTATAAACGTGGCAAGGCCGAAATCCACAATCTTTACGATATCATCTTCCGTAATGATGATATTACTCGGCTTGATATCGCGATGCAGTACGCCCCGTTTATGAGAGAACTCTAGCCCTTCTACAATCTGCAGCGTATAGCGTAAGACGGTATCAACAGGTAGCAAGCCCTCGGCGAGTCTCGATTTGAGCGTTTGACCCTCATAAAAGGTCATTGCAATGAACAATTGGCCGTCTGTTGTTTCTCCAATTTCGTGGATGATACCAATATTCGGGTGATCGAGAATGGACGCTGCTTTGGCCTCATGCACAAAGCGCTCGCGTGTGGCTGGATCTTCGACGAGATTGGGGGAAAGAAACTTGAGGGCAACGAAGCGATCAAGTTGCAGGTCTTTGCCTTTGTAGACAATACCCATGCCGCCACCACCAATAACTTCAAGGATTTTGAAGTTGGATACGGTTTTGCCAACCAGCGAAAACGGATCTTTGGGCAGGCGTTTGTCTTTGCTGATGAGCCGGCCGTTGGGAATGGTCGGCTCAACCAGTGAATTGTAGTGCCCTGAAAATGCGTCGAGGATACTGTCTATGTCGTCCCCACTTTCGAGCAGCAACTGCACTTCCTGACGAAGCGCTACGTCTACATCCTCCAGTGCATCCAGATAGGATTGCCGCTTGTTTGGCGGTAAATCCAGGACTGTTGACAGCAGCTCGTCAAGTCGCCTTAAATATTCAAGGCTTTGATCCGGCATAAGGTCGGTACGCGTTTAGACAGCATGAGGCGGGATGGGGCCATCCCATATCTCAAGAGTAGAGGGTTTATAAAGCAGTGTACTGCAGACCCGTTAAGGGGGATTGCCTGGTGGCAGAAGAGGTAGAGACGGGATACAGCTTAAACAAGCGATAACGTGTTTACCTATGGGTAATGCGTTCGCTAGTATACGCAATTCTGAGATTTTTTACTGCGTTACTATACGTATTCGTTCCGAAAACTGTCGGAAGAGCAAGAATTAATTCTTTAACCTACGAATTATACGCTTTTTCGGCAGGGAATGCTGGGATGTGTTCAGCGATTAAAGATCTGAACAGCAGGAGTTTGGCCCGATTGAGGTCTCTGTCTATTGTTCGAGTAGAAACGCCCATCTGCTTCGCTATCTCCTGAATGGACATTTGCTTGAAAAATCGCATTTCAATCACCTGGGCCAGGCGTGGATCAAAAGCTGCGAGTTGTTCGACAGCCAGCTTCAGTTCCATTGCCGGCGCTTCGGGTTCACTGGCTACCTGGATGGCATCCCCGATGGGCAGTTTATGCTTTCTGCCCTCACGTTTGAGTGAATTGCGGTTCCGCGCATAGTCGATGAGTGTCCGTTTCATGGTCCGCGAGAAACTGCGATAGAAATGTTCGCGATTTTGCCACGAAGCGGACGAAGAGAAGAGGCGCAGGTAGGTTTCGTGGATCAACCCGTTAACAGACAATGTGTGGTCGTTGCGCTCCGAAAGCATCATCCGATCTGCGATCATATGCAACTTTCTGTAGATGAGTGGCCAGCGGCTGTCATGTTGCTGGACTCCGCCATCCTGGGCTTTGCGGAGGAAAAGGGTCAGGTTATTTCCGTCTGTATACTGCACAACACTAAACGTTATCTGTGGGTGAATCTCTGGGGCAGGGGCTGACTGCAGGAGTCTGCATATAAACGATACCCTGGATGAGCATAGAATTGCCAGTACGTAATATGTAATAAACTACTACCCAAGGACTATTCTGCCAGGATATGTATGGTTCTCAGCAGCTGTTGTATGAAGCATCCCGGTTTGCCGGCCTGTGACAAGTCGGCCCCTCGCCGCCACAACTTGTGACAACTATTCCATCAATGTGTGATGTGACGGCTAAACCTGATCCTTACTGTGTAAGTGATTCCTGAAGTAACGAGAGGACTATCATGGAAAACACCCTGATGTTAGAAAAAGGGAGTGCACTCGTGGTAGAAGGGGAGGACTTTATTGTGTTGAGTGTGACAGACCTGGGTATGGCAGATATGCACCCGTCGGGACTCTGCCAATGGGGAACGCATATCCTGAAACTTGAGCGTTCCAGCGATGGAAAATGTTATGCAGCTACGCGGTATGCATCGGGTGAGATTGGTCACCCTTTTCCATTTCGAATTGACCAAGCCGGCCTTTAGCTTTTCAGCCGCGTGTCTTGAATTTTATGGAGGAAGTTGCGGGGAATTTTCCTGTATATGCCCTGTAATTTACCTACGCGATGCGCCTTGGAATCCCCCTAATTTGGCCAATGTGCGCGATTCCACGTCGAGTTGTGACAACATTGCGATCATTACGTGATGCGACCACCTCAATTCATGTAGTATAATCCGGGGTGCAATCATCAACCAAGTACCATCCCGATATGAAGTACAACCCCAAAGACCCTTGGGATCGCGCTGCTATGGGTCTGTTGTTGGGGATCATCGTGCTACTTTTAGTGAGCATTCTTGCGGTGTTGTAAGAAGTGATTGTGAGAGATGCCTGGCGCGAAGCGAGTAGTTCTTACAAGATCTGACACCGGCTGTACAGTAGTTAGTACTAGGTTCTGATCGGTTTGCTGAGACCGTCCTTGTTCCTCCTAGGGCGCAAGCGTAAGAGTCTTGAGATTCTTTGGTTACGCTCGGCAACTGAATTTTTACCCGGTGCTATGGCAGTCGGAACTACAAAACTGTAAAGTGATCCTGGGTTCAGGGTGGTATTTAACCCGTTCTTGTTACAATCATGGCTGTAACAGGGACGGGTTTTTTTGTTTACCCAATGCTAAGGTTGTGCGTCTTGTGGAGCCGCCGTTTCGATCACCATTGGGTGCAGGCAAATACATTTTGAAAGACGAAAATAAAGGGACTCTTACGAAATGCGCCATGGTGCTTGTACGGCGCATCATTTGGCGCAGGTTAGTGGGTTAAAAAAAGCGCATCAATTGGTTTATTTGACCCGTGTGGATGAGGCGATAGGCTGACGGCGAGGCCTTTATATAAGGGTATCTTGGAAACACGTTATCAAGCTAACCCAAGCATTTGCCTCCCGACATGCAGAACAGCTTCGCTCTCCCAACCCCAGCCGCCAGCATCCCAAACCACTCTAAGATGCAGCTGGGCCTCAAGCAACTGATCGAAGTAGCCATCGTGCTGCTCGCTTTCCCACTCTGGTTTCCAATCTGCGCCATCATTTACATCCTCATTTGGATCGAAGATCGCGAAAACCCACTCTTCATTCAGGAGCGCCTGGGCAAAGGAGGCAAAGGCTTTCGCACGTTCAAATTCAGAACGATGGTACCAAACGCTGAAGAGGTCCTGAAGAAAGTGCTCGCTGAAGACGAAGAACTGCGTACAGAGTGGGAAACGTTCTACAAGCTTCGCAAAGATCCACGCGTTACGCGCATCGGCAAATTCCTGCGCCGCACGAGTCTCGACGAACTGCCACAGCTCTTCAACGTCCTGATGGGCGACATGGGTATGGTTGGTCCGCGTCCGCTTACCGCATACCACCAGGATGTGCTGCCGGCAGAAGTTCGCGCACTCCGCGAGTCTGTTAAGCCAGGCATCACCGGTTTGTGGCAGGTATCAGGCAGAAGCGACTCTGGCACGGAAGGCATGAAGAAGTGGGATCCTTACTACGTACGCAACTGGTCTATCAAACTCGACGTGAGCATCCTGATCCGCACGGCCTTTGTTGTGATCGCTTGCAAAGGCGCTTACTAGGAACATCTAACACAAAAAGCAGGAAGGACAAACCAAATAGAGTGGCGGCAAAATTTTCCTCAATCGGCAAGAAATTCGGTGCACACCACGGGGGGAGGTGCCAAATTAACAGCAAAACGGCCGATGGGGAACTGGAACAGGGATTGATGATGAGGAGGATGGCTTAATCATGCGAACTCCTGTTTGGTAAAAACCCGGTCTCTTCGGAGACCGGGTTTTCGCTTTATAGCATATTTTTTCGGCAGTGTACACACCACGTACACACCACGTACACACCACGTATACATCACAGCAGCCGGCCACTTCACAGGCCCTGGTCGACCAGCATTTGCCAGTTGCATCCCCTCCTCTTTAAACGCCTTTGTGTATCGCATTGCCGCAATCACTATGGGGCCTCGTTTGCTCAACGATAGCACTTGCGAGATGCCCACTGGCTATGCCGTT
Organism: Rhodothermales bacterium; assembly: GCA_965263205.1. Classification (GTDB taxonomy): domain Bacteria; phylum Bacteroidota; class Rhodothermia; order Rhodothermales; family JAHQVL01; genus JBCCIM01. The sequence continues at coordinate 201,987 of CBDHHF010000013.1, read as the reverse complement.
TTTTGGGAAAGCCCTGCTAATAGTCTACACGACCTAAGCTTCCATGCTAATGCCGTGACGTATTTACGGCGATATCTTCATACGTATTGACTAATTATTTACAGGGAAAACAATCGCTCATTTGGGATGCATAACTGCACAACTTGTGAATAACAAAGAAAAATATCTCTATTTGTGCATCGTCGTCCTTTTAATTACGATGTTGTTCCCCATTTCCGCTACCCGTGCTCAGCATCAGGCCTTTCGCAATTTTTCTACTGAGCTTGGGCTGCCGCAGTCCCAGGTTTTGAGCATCTACCAGGATCAAAGAGGATTTATTTGGACTGGCACCATGGGTGGCGGTGTTGTCAGGTTTGACGGACACAGCTTCGTGTCACCTGATACTGCTGAGGAGCAACCTTTTAAAATTGTTAACGCCATCACGGAAGATACGCAAGGTACCCTCTGGTTTGGTACTGAAATGGGACTCTATGCGTACGATGGTTTCGAATTAACAGCTCACAATGGCGGACAAGACGTGTCTAAAATTTCCGTCAACTGCCTATTTGTTGATCATCAAGGCCAGCTCTGGGTTGGTACCAGCAAAGGGTTATATGTCATCAGTGACCCAACGTCTGGTTTGTCTGGTGCACTGCATATACTGGCTGATGAATGGATCACGGCCCTGCAGGAATCCAAAACAGGTGCGCTTTGGATCGGCACTACAAGCGGCTTCTATACCTATACAGATTCTACCTTCAGCGCCAAAAAGGAACTCCCCGAAACAGAGATACTCTCTATGTCAGTTGATGACAAGAACACCCTGTGGGTTGGTTCAAATAGCGGCGTATACGCTGTTCAAAATGAAACGGTCACGCGCTACACCCCATCGGGAGGATTATCACCGGATCTGTTTACCAGTAGTGTCTATGTGGACAGCAAAAATACTGTTTGGGCAGGCACAAGTAATGGAATCTTTCGCTTTAACGGTCAAAAATTTGTGCGCTACGCAACCGGTGCTTTTGATGATGATTTTATCCTGAGCATACTGGAAGACAAAGAGGGGAACTACTGGTTCGGTGTCGGTGGGAAAGGCATATTTGTAGATAAGCAGCACGCATTCACATACCTTCACGAGGACGATGGTTTGTCGGATAATATTGTCTGGTCGGTTAAAGAAATAAAGCCCAATACGTTCTGGATTGGCACCAAAAGAGGCCTCGTTCTCTTTGAACCTCCCAACAAAATTGAGGCCCTTTACCCGGAGACTTTCAACGGAAAAAATATTACTGACATTCATGTTGATCAAAAGGGGCGTATCTGGATTGCAACCCTGAACGGTGTTTATTTAAGGCAGAGAGATCAGTTCAAATTTATCTCCGATTGGCCCGGAATGCCAGCGATAGTGTTCAATATTGACGAGACGAAAAACAACCTATGGTTCCATACTAACGCAGGGCTCATAAAATATACAGGTGAAGAAGCAACTTTATTTGACATAAAAACCCTGGGAGAATTACCGCAAGCAATTACCGAGGACAAACATGGCGATCACTGGATCGGGACGAGAAACGGCTTGCTCAGACTACGAGGGAATACCCTGTCATCATTTTCTGAAGCAGACAGCTTAACACATAATTCGGTACTTGACATTGCAACAGATTTGCACGGAAATGTCTGGATAGCTACCTACGGTGGCCTTGCGCATATAGAAATTAGTGAAGATAAGCAGGCGACATTACTACCGATAAAAAAAAACACATCTCGGAAGCAAATTGACACTGTCTGGTTTCTAGATATTGATAAAAACAATATGCTATGGTTTTGTGATCAAAACAAGCTTAGCCGGCTTGACGTCAATACCTTTAAAAAAGGAGGCAGCTTAGACATACAGGTATTCGATCAGATCGACGGTTATTATGAGAAAGAATGTATCACACGCTCCCTGACTTTTGACCGGAAAGAAGATTTGTGGTTTGGTACCGTAAGCGGTGTAGTAAAGTACACTCAACAACCCCTTTCAGTACGCAGATACGAGGTGCCGACCGTTATCGATAAAATCGAAGTCGATTACGTCTCAGTCAATGAACCTGCAAAATCGGACAATATCAGGCGGTGGAGCAATTTACCAGATATACTTTATACAAAATATGGGGACGGGCCCATTACCTTTTATTTTAAGGGGCTGCATTTCAGATCACCACGCAATGTCTCCTATAGGTACTGGCTGGAAGGAAATGGACTGGAGAAAAAAACGCTGTCGCAACCATCTGTAACATTCGAAAAGCTATGGCCAGGCACGTACACGCTTCACGCAGAAGCGGTGTTGCAAAAAGGCGATTATGCGATAAATACCGTGTCTTATACGTTTGTCGTGAAGCCTGCGTACTGGCAAACATGGTATTTTTTCTTCTCCCTCATCCTCCTCAAGTTCGCGTTGATTGTTGCAGTAATACGTTGGCGCACATACAAAGTGAAGCAGCAAAAGCGTGCTCTGGCACAGCTGGTAGCAGCGCGAACTGCTGAACTCAAAAGCGCGAAAAATCACATCGAAAAGCAGGCTGCGGCGCTTGAGCAATCACTTGCTGAAAAAAACGTGCTGCTCAAGGAAATCCATCACCGCGTACGTAACAACCTGCAGGTTATTAGTGGCTTGTTATACCTGCAATCAAACAGGATCGAGGATGAAAAAATTCTGGCCCTGTTCCGGCAAAGCGAAGCACGCATAGAGGCCATTGCTGCGGTTCACGAAAAACTGTATACCGGTGGAAGCGCAGAAAATGTGAAAATAGACGGGTACCTCAGCGACTTAGTTCATTCCATAGCAACCGGAAACCGGGCCGATGAGCGCAATATAACGCTTTGCCTCGATAGCGAAGCCATCTCCGTTAAGGCTGATATTGCTACTTCCATAGGCTTGATCGTCAATGAACTAGTATCGAACGTATTTAAACACGCATTCGTCGAATCCCCACCGCCAATTAAGCCGCTGATGGTCAGGGTCTCTTTCAAAAAACAGAAAAACAACTATTGCCTCCGGGTAAGTGATAACGGGAAAGGGCTGGACAAGGCACAAAATTTTGAAAACAGCAACTCGCTTGGCATAAAGATTATACAGGCATTCTGCGATAAGTTGAATGCCTCGTTTTCTTTTGATTCTCACGAAGGAACCGTTTCAACAGTGATTTTCCCTAAAGAGGTATTACTTGAGCAAGCAAATCTTACTGATTGAAGACGAGCCTATAGTAGCACTCCAACTCAAAGAGATGTTATCTGCCCATGGGTTTATACCGATTGGTCCTGCAAAATCGTACCAGGATGCAAAAGCCTTACTCGGCAGTCACGACATCTCACTCATACTAAGCGATCAAAACCTGGGCGGGCAACTGGGCTCCGATCTTGTTAGAAAACTCCTTCAGGAAAAAAAACTGCCCGTTGTATTTCTGACGGCATACAATGACAAGCAGACCCTTGAGCAAATCAAAGCAGTTTCTCCTTATGGATATATCAATAAGCCGGTTAAGGGAGCCACGCTTATCACAACCCTCGAAGTCGCACTGAAACAGTTTTCAGAGCACCAAAACCTGAACATTCAATTTAATAACCTGCAAAGCATCCTGGATGCTCTGCAGATAGGCGCAATACTAATCGATACTGAAGGCACTGTTACCTACCTGAATAACCTGGCCAAACAATATTTGGAAGCAGCAATTGGAACAGGCGAACACTGGTGTACCTTATTTGACCTTGAAAAGCCTCATCTTGATGAACTCTCGGCCTTCATTGAAGGCACGTTACCCGGAAGAGTGCTGCCCCTTTGCCTCAAAAACCGGACTTATTTTGACGTGCACGTATCGAATAGCGATGATGGATCACACAAAATAATTACGCTGGTAAATAAAACAGAGCTCAAGCATCTCAGAAATAGCGTACTAGCAAAAAATACCCGTCATGGCATGATCGGCAAATCGCAGGTGATGGAACAGCTTTTCGAACGCATTCATCATTTTGCCCTGTCAGACATTCGTGTCCTTATCTATGGCGAAACAGGCACGGGTAAAGAGCTTGTCGCACGCGCCCTGCACACGCAGAGCCAGCGCAAAAAACAGCCTTTTGTTGTTGTGAATTGCGCAGCATTTTCGAAAGAACTGGTTGCCAGCGCTCTTTTTGGTCATAAAAAAGGTGCATTCACAGGGGCCCTTAATGATCACAAAGGATTCTTTGAACTCGCTGACGGTGGTACCTTGTTTCTGGATGAAATTGGAGATATCGATCAGACAACCCAGATTCAGCTATTAAGAGTCCTGGAGACGGGTGAACTAAATCGCGTCGGTGATAACCGTGTAATCAAAGTAGATGTTCGGGTTATTACGGCTACACATCGTGATCTGGAAAAGGATGTCGAAACCGGACGCTTCCGGCAAGATTTATACTATCGTATTCATGTAGCTAGACTGAGCGTGCCTGCGCTCAGAGACCGGAAAAGTGATATCAGGTTGATGGCAAACCATTTTCTCAAGTACCCTGGCAACCTCTATGTAACTGAGATCTCTGAGTCGGCAATGCAAGCGCTGCTCGACTACGACTGGCCCGGAAATGTTCGAGAGCTCCGGAATGTCATTGAAGCATCCTCCATTCTGCCCGCAGGCAACTGCCTGGAGATTGATCATTTACCAAAGCGTTTGTATACGCCTCCAGAGCAGGTTAGTGAGATTGAGGCGATAGAAAAAGAAACCATCTTGCAAGCCCTGAAAGAAACGGGCTTTAAAAAAGCAGAAGCCGCCCGGTTACTTGGTATTGGCAGAACAACGCTGTACAGAAAATTGGAAGAGTACGGTCTCAAGTAATACGCGCCTTGCCCTGTCAACATAGCAGGTGTAATTGAACATCTGTTTTGCCAGGGCACGTGGAGGTATGTCGTTGGTGTTCATTCTGTACCAGCAACCTCGAAAACACCGAAACACTTTGGAACACGTTCAAAAAATCACTTCCTAATTAATGGTGTTCTGGTTCAGCCGACATGCGCCTGACGCGCACCGGAATCGCAGCTATTGGCTTTTTCGCTGCATAACAATGCCCCAAACTTGTGCGCAAATCTGAGCGCAACATAGGTGTTCTGGACCAAACGGCTTATCAGAATCCTCATTATTGGGCAAATTTGACGCATTTCACCAGTCCGTTACCCAATAGCATCATTAACTCGCACACCGTTCAATGGCGTGCGCTTGCCAAGAATGGCATCCCTTCTGCAATTCGTCTAAAAGCTTCACGTACAGATCAATGGCAACCGCTGATGTACCACAGACCTGCGCATATCCTGCATAAATAGCGCAGGGATGTGGTCTCAGCGGTTGCCCCTGCAGCCCGTGAGATAATCACGGCCTGCTTTTGCTTGAAGTATGTTTCCCCGATGCTCACCAAATGGTCTTTCCCTCATTCCTGACCGGTGTGCTGGTTGCGCACTGTTTGCTCGAATAGGCCTATTTGATTTTTTCAACCCTAAATGCACAAAGATACGTCACTGATACCAGAGCTCCCTCTTCTTAGCCACCCGCTACATTTTTGCTAAAAAAGAAACGAGTTAGAAATGAATTCTGAACACCTTAGAAGCATGACATCCATGCATTGGGCAACCCTGGGCGTGTTGATTATCGGGTTTCTGAGCGCACCCGTTATATCATCTTCCCATGCGGGCACGCCCAATTCCTATTTAATAGGCTTCGAGCATTCCCCCCATGCACGTGTAACCGCTCAATCACAACAAGTTATTACGCTGGGCAACCTGGGGCTCGGCATAGCGGCTCATGATACCCGGGAAGGCACCGGTTATATCATGTATTCCGAAGAAAGCGTACATACCCGCTTTGTGGATACCCCTCCGAGCCAGGACGCAGCTGATCATTTGATCGCAGTTGTATTTGAAGGGGGACAATGGAAGATTGATCGCAACAAATCTGCATTGGTTTCTTTTACGCCGCGCGCGAGCGACCGTTTGCTGGCCGAAGTAGATTTTTCTGCTGATGAAGTGGTCATGCTGATAGGTCAAAATAGCGTTATTGAAGGGATCAACGCAGGTTACGATAGCGGAGACCTTTTGATTACTGCTGAAATGTGGGGCAACTCACCCAATGTTGGTGAATTTGGTGTCTCTGGTACCGAGTTTATTTTTTCAGAAGCCACACTGATAAACCTTGCCCAGGGCAAACCGGTCAGCCAGTCATCGACCGACCACGGAGGTAACCCCGAACGAGCCGTGGACGGCAATACCAGTGGAAACTATACTGGCAATTCGGTAACGCATACCCGGAACGAGTCGCAGGCCTGGTGGGAAGTCGACCTGGGGAAAGTCTATCAGCTCGAAAACGTTGAGATCTGGAACAGAACCGATTGCTGTTCCGAGCGGCTTACGGACTTCCATGTGCTTGTTTCCGACGTTTCCTTTACCTCACAAGATCTCAATACGACGATTGCCCAGGCCGGCGTGAGCGATTACCATTTCCCGGGAACGCCGGGTACAACAACAACCTTTGAGCTAAACCGCACGGGGCGCTACCTTCGCGTACAGCTTAGCGGTACCGGTTCAGAGATACTTTCTCTGGCAGAGGTCGTCGTTAATGGTACAGAACTTTCCCTTCCAGAAGTCACATCGCTCACACTGGGCGAATTGAACGGCGGCGGTGTCGTTGGTACAGATTCCCGAACCGGCACGGGCTATATCATGTACTCTGAGGAAAGCGTGCACGCGCGCTTCAGCGCAAATGCGCCGAATGCAGACAATGCGGATCACCTGATTGCAGTCATTAACGAAAATGGCACGTGGAAGTATGACAACAATGACGGGAGCGTCACATTTGACCCGCTCAGCTCAGATCGCCTCCTGGCAGAAGTTGACTTCTCAAATGACACAGCGACCCTGCTGCAGGGGCAATTGACGAGCATCAATGGCATAAATGCCGGATACCTCAGCGGCGATCTCCTGATCACGCCCAATATATGGCCCGTCTTGCCCAGCGCATCTGAAGGTGAATTTGGCGTCTCTGGTACTGTGGTATTCCTCACAACGGAAGGCGACAACGCAGATGCTGAGCTTGTAAATATTGCCCAGGACAAACCGGTCAGCCAGTCATCGACCGACCACGGAGGTAACCCCGAACGAGCCGTGGACGGCAATACCAGTGGAAACTATGCTGGCAATTCGGTAACGCATACCCGGAACGAGTCGCAGGCCTGGTGGGAAGTCGACCTGGAGGGAATTTATCAGCTCGAAAACGTAGAAATCTGGAACAGAACCAACTGTTGCTTCGAACGGCTTTCAAATTTCCACGTACTGGTCTCCGATGTGCCCTTTGCGTCACAAAATCTCACGACAACAATTGCACAGGCCGGCGTGAGTGACTACCATTTTCCAGAAACACCTGGTGCACGGACGACTATTGAACTCAACCGCACGGGGCGCTACCTCCGCGTTCAGCTTAGCGGTTCAGAGATACTTTCTCTGGCAGAGGTGGTTGTTAATGTACAACCAGGATTACAGGTCTTCCCAATGGCTGATCAAGAAGGCACGGTAGACGAAGACGTTTCTTTGTTCGTATCGGCATACGACACCGACAACAATGTGCTCAGCTACTCGGCTACGGGGCTCCCCCCCGGGCTTTCGATCGACGGTTTGTCGGGCGAAATATTCGGCACACTGGCAGAGGTATCAGCCGGCACGTACGCGGTCTCGGTCTCGGTTTCCAACGGCGTAACTGGTCTTGATACACAATTTTCGTGGACTGTATCCGAGCCCAATAGCGAGAACGTAGCCCAGGGCAAACCGGTCAGTCAGTCATCGACCAGTGCTACTTGGGGAGGCGCTGCTGAGCGGGCCGTAGACGGCAATACCAGTGGGCACTTTGGGGAGAATTCTGTAACCCATACCGAAGACCAGGCGCAGCCCTGGTGGGAAGTTGACCTCGAAGAAGTTTTTAACCTGGAGAACGTAGAGATCTGGAACAGAACCGATTGCTGTTCCGAGCGGCTTGCCGATTTCCATGTGCTTGTTTCCGACGATCCCTTTACGTCACAAGATCTTAATGCCACGATAGCGCAGGCCGGCGTTAGTGATTACCATTTCCCGGGAACGCCGGGCACAACGACGACCTTTGAGCTAAACCGCACGGGGCGCTACCTTCGTGTACAGCTTAGCGGTACCGGTTCAAAGGTACTTTCTTTGGCAGAGGTGGTCGTTAATGGAGCCAAACGCCTCGACTTGAAACCACTGAGCGCACTGCCTATCCCAGGCCCAGACAACCTGCACGCTTTCGACAGCAACTTGTCTTCAAAAATTAACGGAGAGAAAGTTTCTTACTCGGAGTTTGTTATTGACGAGGAGGCGCTCGTCCAGTTGGGCAAATCCCTTTTCTGGGACATGCAGGTTGGTAGCGACGGTGTGCAAGCCTGTGCGAGCTGCCACTTTGCCTCCGGTATTGACCCCAGGGCCAAGAATCAGCTCAATCCAGGTCCGGACAATGCCTTCCAGATCGGTAGTGGTGTTAACTACACCCTGGTTGCGGATGACTTTCCGTTCCACGAGAAAGCGGATCCGGCAGATCGGCACTCTGCCGTTCTTCGTGATACGGATGATATTTCTTCCTCGCAAGGGATTATCAACTCGGTCTTCCAGGGCATCAATGAAGGATCCAATATCGATCTCTTCACAACTCCGGATGACCCGATCTTCAACCTCAGTACATCCTCTGCCGGCGTAGTGAACACCCGCCGGGTGGAACCTCGCAATACCCCCACATCCGTGAACGCGGTCTTTAACTTCCTGCAGTTCTGGGATGGCCGTGCGAACAACAACTTCAACGGGGTGACGCCATTCGGGAACCGGGATAAAAATGCCAAGATCGTACGGATGGACGGATCAGCAGAACCGGTTCAGATTTTGATGCCGCTCTCCAGCCTTGCTTCGCAAGCTGTTGGGCCGCCGCTGAGCCACTTCGAGATGTCTGCCGCCGGGCGCCCCTGGCCAGAGATTGGCAAGAAGCTGCTCGCTGATGGTATCCTTCCGCTGGCCGGCCAGTTGGTCGATGAGAACGACAGTCACCTCGGCTCGCTGTCCAACCAGCACAATTCATCGGGCGCAACGGGGCTCAATATCTCGTATGCCGACCTGATTCGGCAGGCGTTCAACGAAAAATGGACCGGTGCTTCAGCGTCGGCATCTCCTGTGATCACCTTCTCGGAGGCAGCCGGCGGTACGCTTGTACCTTCAGTCAAGTCCCAAGACGGCTTCCCCGCTACTGATAGCGAATACACGTTGATGGAAGCCAACTTCTCCTTCTTCTTTGGCCTGGCCTTGCAGGCCTACCAGGCGGAATTGGTCTCGGATGATACACCGTTCGACCGCTTCGTTGAAGGAGACAATGAGGCGATCTCCAGCAGTGCTAAAAACGGCCTGGATATATTCCTGTCCGAGTGCGCTTCGTGCCACAGAGGGCCCACGTTTAGTAATGCTACAGTGAGCGAAATCTTCAGCGGATTATCGAATCCGGACGAAGTAGCCAACCATGGCATCATTGAGCGCATGCCTACGGCCCTGGAGCTGGCAGCCGCAACCGTGTTCTTCTCCACGGGGGAAAAACCCTACATGCCGGGCGTAGCGCAGTTGGATCTCAACTTCGACCCTCAAGGGAAGTCTGTTGAGGTTGTAGCCGCTGGCACCAACGATGTCTACTTCGAGGGCACCCTGAGCGATTCGTCGCCCAGTTGCTCCAAGCATTCGACATCGCTCAGCTTAAGCACGACAAGTACGTCAGGGCTGTCGAATTTCAAAGGAGCTACCGCAGACGGAGAGTTCCAGGTCTTCGACAACTGTGGAACCTCCTTCCGCGTCACGGTCGAGAGTGCTCCGGCAGGATCCTACGATGTGCGCGTCGACGGTGTTAACAGGGGGACGCTTGAAGTGTTGCCGCCGGCCGTCTACGACCAGGGCTTCTACAACATCGCGGTACGGCCTACAGGCGAAGACATCGGCATCGGTGGTACCGATCCGTTTGGCAACCCGCTTTCCTTCTCCGAAATGGAACTGCTCAGCCCGGGCCGCGACGATATCCGCGAGGGACTGCCAGGTGGCGGGCTTGGTGACGGCTTCGAGTTTGATCCGCCGGTTGGATCTCTCGGAGAAAAATCCGACGCCCCGGGAGCGTTCAAAACGCCGATATTGAGAAATATCGCACTCACGGCACCGTATATGCACAATGGCGGTATGTCAACGCTGCGCCAGGTGGTTGAATTCTACAACCGCGGTGGTGATTTCGCAGACGAGAACCTGGATGTGCTCGACCCGGACATCGAAGCACTCTATTTATCAGAGAGCGAGATCGATGACGTGGTTGCCTTCATGGAAACGCTCACCGATGAGCGCGTGGTGAATCAGTCGGCACCGTTCGACCATCCTGAACTGTTGTACCCGGAAGGGCATAGTGCAATTGATGGGATCACCATCTTCAACGTTGCCGTCGCAGTGGGTGCCAATGGCGGTGTCCCCATCAGGCAATTTCTCGATGGTGAAACTGCGGGCACAAGTGCAATTAGTGCTGATGCGCTCGCAACAGCAAACGAGTATGATGAGCAACCTGGTGAGTATGCGTTGGAGCAGAACTATCCAAATCCGTTTAATCCATCGACAACCATCAGATTCAGTTTGGCCAAGCCAATTAACGTAACGCTTGAGATCTACAATATGCTTGGGCAACGCGTCAAGACGCTGGTTAATTCTGAACTGGGTGCCGGATTCCATTCGGTAACCTGGGACGGCAGAAATAATGCGGGTGAATCGGTTGCCTCCGGTGTCTACCTGTATCGTATCAAAACGCCAAACTTCGTGCAAAGCAGGAAGATGACGTTCCAGAAATAGTCGACATACGATGTAAAAAAAGCCGGCATGCTTTTCCGAAGCATGCCGGCTTTTTCCACACATATCAATCGCCTGTTGAGAAGCGTTTCATAAAGGATTTTTGCGCCCTTGATTAACAGGTAGAATAACACAAAAACATGTTAGGGAATATAGGACATCTGCTCACCATAACAGGCCTGGTAGCTTGCGTCACTGCTGCTGTAGCCTATTATTTTGCCGTACAATTGCCACATCAGGCCGGCAGTTGGCGGCGGTTGGGTAGAGGTGCCTGGTTTGTAGTTACCGGGTCCATGGTAAGCGCCAGTGCGCTGCTATCCTATTTCTTCTTTTCCCACCAATTCCAATATGCCTATGTATGGCAAGAGTCTTCGGTGGATTTACCATTTCACTTTTTGTTGTCGGCCTTTTGGGCCGGCCAGGAAGGCTCTTTTCTGCTATGGATCTTTTTTATGTGCTTCATGGGACTGGCCCTCATCAGGTGGTCTGATTCTTACGAATCGCCCGTGATGGCCGTTGTGTCGTTTTGCCAGGTGTTCTTGATATCCATGATTGTGGGGCTAAAATTGGGACCACTGGAAATTGGTTCTACCCCCTTTATGACCATATATGAGAAATTTCCCACGACGGCAGCAGGCTTTATTCCCAAAGATGGCAGCGGATTAAATGATCTGCTTCAAAATTACTGGATGGCTATACATCCACCCACTTTGTTTGTCGGCTTTACAGCCATGGTCGTGCCCTTTGCCTTTGCCATCGCTGCGCTATGGACCAGGCAATACACCCGCTGGGTGCGGCCGGCTTTACCCTGGACATTATTTGCTATTGTAATGCTTGGCATCGGGATAGCGATGGGAGGATACTGGGCATATGAAACCCTCTCCTTTGGGGGATACTGGGCCTGGGATCCCGTAGAGAATGCGTCGCTTGTTCCCTGGATAACCGGGGTTGCTGCAATCCATATGATGATTGTCCAAAAGAAAAGTGGCGCATCTCATAAAGCTGCACTGTTTTTATGCATTATCTCTTACATCCTGGTTGTGTATTCCACCTTCCTCACCCGTAGTGGCATACTGGGAGATATCTCGGTACACTCGTTTGTTGACCTCGGGCTCTACAATCAACTGCTGATCTGGATTTTGTCTATGACAGTGATTGGTCTGGGATTGTTTGCATTCAGATACCATCAACTCCCCGTCCCAAAAGCAGAGCCCAGTGCTCTATCGCGGGAGTTTATGATATTTTCGGGTGCATTGTTACTAAGCGGCATTGCCCTCGTTATTACGATTGGCACAAGTGCACCTATTTTGGGCAGGCTTTTTCGAGATAATCCGTCTTCCATTCCGATTGAGTTTTACAGCACCTGGTCGCTGCCGCTAACAATTGGATTTGTTTTTCTGGCCGGTTTTGGACAACTCATTTGGTGGCAGAAAATGTCTGTCAAACAAATGCAGTACATACTCATTCGACCCCTGGCTTTATCGATTGCAAGTACGGTCCTCGTCCTTGTTTTTACGCCCTTTATGGACATAATGGGCGGTGTGGAGCAAAGAGGACCCCTGTCAGAATTTGCGCAAAGTGCAAATATAATTGATGGTCTATTATCGGTTTGGCATGCCTATGGGGCCGGCATCTTACTGCTTCTTTTGCTGTTTGCGCTGTTCTTCGGCCTCTATGGCAATATACTTGTACTGTGGCGAATTGGGCGTGGCAACCCAAAACTGATAGGCGGTTCGTTCACGCATATCGGCTTCATGATCATGATGCTTGGCGTGCTGGCATCGAGTGGTTTTAATAACACACTTACTGAGCCGGCAGATAAAAAGAACGAGCGGGAGAATGTCTTGATAAACAGAGGTGAAACCAAGCATATCGACGGGTACGAAATTACCTATGAAGGCGTTGAAACCAACGAGGCAGGGCTGCCGGCATACCATCTCAAATTTATTGACAAGCAAAAAAACACCTTTACCCTGGATCCTGTTGTCTATAAGAGCAAGAGTGATCAATGGATACAGAACCCCGACGTTAAACATTACTATGGGTTCGATCTATACGTGGCAGTTTCTCCAAGCATCATGTTTGAAACGAAGCCGAAAGAGGATACAAAAGCAGCGTCGTTTACGTTAGCGCCATCAGAGCGTGTATTGCTCGGAGATCAAGCGTATGCTTTTCGTTTTGAGAAGTTTGACCGTAGTGTTCGGTCCCCTTCCATTCCCTCTTCGGCAGCCTATGTCATGGCTGCCCGGATTGTTGTCGAAAATCTGGCAACAGGAGAAACCCGAGATTTGACCCCGCTTTATTACGTGGAGCAATCCGGGGCGCAAAAATATGTACAGAATCGCCTCGACGATTGGGGACTGGGGATCACATTTGCAGGCATAGAAGCCGGCACCAATCAAGCAAAGTTTCTCGTTCAAGGGGCCACGCTTGCGCCTGAAGACTGGATTATCCTTGCAGCGCACGAAAAGCCATTTATCAATCTGGTATGGGTGGGCATCATTTTGATGTCAATAGGATTTTTCATTGCTATGATACGCCGCATGCAAGACCTCCGGTTTGATTTAAATCGTGCCCTGTAATCAGTCTTGGTGATGTGCCGATATTGGCATGTGTTGATTGCTTCTTGTGTCTGCTGCTGCGTGAGACACGCTTTCCTTTAATGTTATGATGATGCCGCGATATCGCGTTCTGTAGAAAACAAACGCGATATACGCGCCATGGTCAATCGCCCTGGCGTGTACAGACACGGGATACATATAAGATCTGTAACTCCTCCGCCTCCAATTGCAAAAGTGGTACAAACGATTTGCAGCATGATAACAATGGATGAAAAACTTCGCCGGACTGTATGTGCAGTTACTGCAAACACGCCTTCTCTCTGTGACTTGGTCACGAAAGTCTCAAACTTTTACCGCTTTTATGCCTTTGGGGTTAAGCATATCAGAGCTTCAACTGCATGCAAAGATACCCCTGAATTAAATGAAGCCAGGCTTCGTTCGTTGTATCAAAGTATCCCTCGAAAAACTGACGCTGAATATTTCATTATAGCGACCACCAGTTACACAGCATGCTTCATATTTGGCGATCTAACCTACCGTGATGCTATTCAGGGTTGTCTAAAAAACGTCTCAGGCAATTCCTGTTCTGGTGACCCTTTTTGCTTTCAAGATGAAGCTGCGGTTGACCATCTTGCGGCGCTCATAACCGGTCTTGATGATATAGCATCTGAAAGCGGTCACATGCTTTGCCAGGTGATAGATGCTTATAAAATCGCCAAGGAACAGGGCGCGATTGGCATTATCCTTCACAGGCTTTTGGATACAGCATTGGGCGTATCAAAAAAGGTGCTTAAGGAGGACTCTTTTGTCCGGGAGGCTCGCCTCGCAGACGAAATTTCGATGCAAACTGCAGGTGAAGCGAAGGGGAATAAAGTTTCTAACGCGAGGATTATTTGTGACGAGACCCTTGCTAACTTTATGCCCTGGTATATTCATTATCAGGAAATGCGGCCGGCAATTGAAGCTGTTATCTGTACTTTTGATGAAATAAGAATCCGGGAAATTGAACGAAATAAAAAACGATTTAGCGAGCTCGACTGTCAGCAACTTGAGGTTATCACCAAGTCAATCATGCAAAAAGTACTGGCTATACCAGTAGTGCGTTTGAGAGATGCTACGCCTGACTATATCAATTATACACGTGACATCAGGCTTCTCAAAATGTTATTTACGCGTGATGTGTAATAGACACGCCCTAATAACCTTCAATCTGTAACTTTCAACAGCTATCACGGCAATCCAGCGGGATTGATGTGTTTGTACTTAGAGACTGTTTGGTAAGATCATTTTGGGCTGCACATGGCGCTTTTTGGCTTATCGTTTCCCGATGCCCTCGTTTTTGATCTCGGTTTTTCGGCCCGTAGCGCTGCTACGGACCTCAAAATCGGAAACCGCTGTACGCAAAAATCGCTCATATTCGCCTACAAACTGACTTACCAAACGTCTCTTAGGCCATAACCATAGAAAGCAGACTGCCGAGCTTATTCCGTAACTCGCGGCGATCTACGATAAAATCGATGAAGCCATGATCCTGCAGGAATTCAGCGCGCTGGAAGCCTTTGGGCAGGTCTTGACCAATCGTTTCTCGAATAACGCGGGGGCCGGCAAAGCCAATGAGGGCTTGCGGTTCTGCGAGGTTGAAGTCGCCCAGCATTGCAAAAGAAGCTGTTACGCCACCAGTTGTGGGGTTGGTCATCAGGGAGATGAAAGGCAGGCCGGCATCGTGGAGCTGGGCGAGATGCGCGCTTGTTTTCGCCATCTGCATCAGGCTCAAAGCGCCTTCCATCATACGTGCGCCGCCACTTTGTGAGATAATAAGCAGCGCCATTTTCTCTGTGTATGCGCGTTTGATCGCCCGGGCAATCACTTCACCAACTACTGAGCCCATCGAGCCACCAACAAACGCAAAATCCATGGCTGCAATGGAAAGTGGATGGCCGTTAATCAGGCCAGTCGCCGCGCTGGCTGCATCGTGCAAACCTGATTTGTTTTGCGCCGCCGTTATCCTGGATTCGTACGATTTCCGGTCTACAAACTCAAGGGCATCCACGGCCACCAACTGCTCGTCGTGCAAGGTGTATTCGCCATCGTCAAAAATTAGCGAGAAGTAGCCGCGGCTGTTCATGCGCATGTGGTATCCGGAACCCGGAAAAACCAGGGCATTTTCTTCGAGCACGCGGTAGTTGATGATTTCGCCTGTTTCCGGACATTTGGCCCACTGGCCTTCCGGTACGTCAATCTGGTCGCTGCGTTTTGTATTGATACCGGCTTTTTGCCGTTTAAACCAACTCATGTAACCCTGGTTTGTAAGTTTGTACGTAGGGGGTAGGTGTGGCGGGATGGTTTTGCTATACGCAGGCTATCCTTTTCCCTAAAAAGGCAGCCGATCAAAGATGCTTTTCTTCCGAGCCTTGGGAATAAAAGCATTCAAATAATAAGGCTCAAATGATCCTGGATCTTCCTGCAGCCCCATTTTATGACGTGCAGCCCCCATTGTTGCAATGACGCCGGCAGACGGCATAAGCATAGGAACCGGGATCACTACTGATGCAGGTGTCGCAGCAGCCAGACAATCGTGCACAAACGTAGCCCCTTCACCAACCAAAACTTGTTGGCTATCGGCCGGCTGATGTGCTGCTACAAACGCCTGAATTTCATCATGTTGTAACGACGAAATTTCTGCCAGTGGATGCGCCGTGTCTCCTTGTGCCTCGTACAGACCGAGGTACACTTCATTACGACGCGAATTGAAGGCTGCGATTACAGTGTCGCCTGTTTTAACCAGCGGCAACGCATTGGTCGCAAGGGCGTCCAGCGACGGAATGCCAATCAGGTCTATACCATGCGAGAAGGCCAGTCCTTTGGCCGCGCTGACCCCGATGCGCAATCCTGTATACGAGCCAGGGCCTTTGGATACGGCAATACCCGCCAACTCCTGCGCAGTAATGCCGGCGTAAGCCAGTACGCGCTGAATCATCACAACCAGGTTTTCAGCGTGTGAGCGCGGCGCCGTCAGCGTCTCTTCGATAACAATTTCCTCACCCGAAAGCAAGGCGACGCTGCACACATCTGTTGCTGTTTCTATGGCAAGGTAATGCGTCACTGAATTTGGCGTCAATGGGTTTTTTAAGCCAGAAAAGAGGCCTGTATGCCGCAGCATGTGCGGAAGGATGCGCCGGCATCGGGTCAAAAATAGAAACGTGAACGACCGGGATGCCATTCAGTTCTTGCTTTTTAATTTGACGTTTGTATACTTTGAATCCCCAAGTATTAATAAATTGTGAAGGAGGCAACAGGGATGCGTCCCCCCAATCGACCATAAGGATCCCTTTCCCTTGGCCGAATAGGTATCGAATTCAATTTCTTAAGCGACTTGTGCGCAATAAAACAGGAGGGTGTCTATGAAAGTCTATGATGCAGATCACATCCGCAATGTCACTCTGGTTGGACACCAGGGAAGTGGTAAAACGATGCTAGCGGAAGCCATGTTATTCAATGCCGGTGGCCTGAATCGGATGGGAAGTATAGAGGATGGGAATACCGTAAGCGATTACCACTCGAGCGAGATTGAACGCCAGATGTCTGTGTTTTCTTCGCTACTGCACATAGAGAAACAAGGACACAAAATTAACCTTCTGGATACACCCGGCTATCCCGACTTTGTCGGCGAAGTTGTGACTTCGATGAAAGTTGCAGACTCTGCCGTGTTTGTCATCAATGCTGCAGAAGGGGTGCAAGTAGGTACTGAGTTGGCCTGGGCTACGGCTACGGCCGCTCAAATTCCTAGCATGTTTGTGCTCAATCACCTGGATAAGCCTGAAACCGACTTTGAGGAGTTGATTGATCAAATCCAGGGGCGTTTTGGGCGTGGAGCTACTGTTGTTCAAATTGCGGGTGGAAGCGGTTCCAGGTCGATTATTGACGTCCTGATTATGAAGCAGATTTCGTATCCGGACAATTCTGGAAAGCCGCAGTTGAACGACATTGATCCTGCTTTTCTGGAGCGTGCGGAGCAATTACACAACGAACTCATCGAGAATATCGCAGAGAACGATGAGTCGCTAATGGAGCTGTATTTTGAAAAAGGCTCGCTCACAGAAGAAGAAATGCGTCAAGGCTTACACGAAGCCATGCTCAAGCGCCAGCTCTTCCCAATCTTCCTGACTAGCGCCACAGAAAACATTGGAGTGTCCCGTTTGACGGACTTCATTTCGAACGTGTGTCCGTCGCCGGCAGAAATGCCAATGGCCGCTGTGTCTGAGGGCGATCCCGTAGCGGCAGACGAAAACAGCAAGCCCGTTGCCTTCATTTATCGGACGATGGCAGAGCAGCATGTTGGGGAATATTCCTTCTTCCGCGTGTATTCGGGTACGCTTGAACCAGGGATGGACCTTGAAAATGCCCAGACCAAATCTACCGAACGGCTTGGGCAACTCTTTGGTATTAACGGGCGCGAGCGTGAACCTGCAGCGAAAATGGTGGCCGGCGACATTGGGGCACTTGTTAAGCTGAAGAATACACACTCCAACAACACGCTGCGCAAGAAAGGCGACAGCACCTCCATCAAACCCATTGTTTTCCCCGAGCCGCGGTATACAACGGCCATCCATGTGTCTAAACAAGGAGAGGAGGATAAACTCGCCCAGGGCTTGCATGCCCTTGCAAACGAGGATCCCTCGCTTATTCTGACCCAAGATCCACACCTTAACCAGATGTTATTGGGTGGACAGGGCGAGATGCATCTCGCGATAGCGAAGTACCGTCTGGCAAATCGTTTTGGTGTTGATGTAGAATATGGTAAACCCAAAATTTCTTATCGCGAGACCATTCAGGGCAACGCGCGCTCGTCGTACCGGCACAAGAAACAGTCGGGTGGATCAGGTCAGTTTGCTGATATTTCAATGATGGTTGAGGCGCTGAATGGTCCGTTTAATCCACCGGCGGACATCACGGTGCGCGGCACCACCGAGTTGACAACCGACTGGGGCGCGAAGATCGAGTTTATCGACGGTATCGTGGGTGGTGTGATCGATATGCGCCGGTTCTCTGGTTCGATTCAGAAAGGGGTGATGGAGGCAATGCAGAAAGGTCCAATTGCCGGCTATCCGGTAGGGGATTTGCGCGTGGTTGTTTTTGATGGCGGTATGCACCCGGTCGATTCGAATGACGCAGCGTTTAAGAGCGCCGGCCGCATGTGCTTCCGAGATGCGTTCAAAAAAGCCTCACCTGTGATTCTCGAACCGATTTGTAACGTCGAGGTGATGGTACCTGAATCGTACACTGGTGATGTAATGGGCGATTTGAATACCCGTCGCTCACGAATTCAGGGCATCGAAGCTGAAGGATTGCTTCAGAAAATTCTTGCCCAGGTACCTGAAGCAGAATTGTATCGCTACTCAACGTCCCTACGTTCAATGACGCAAGGACGTGGGCTGCACACGGCTTCCTTCTACCAATATGAGGCGATGCCGCGCAATATTCAGGAGCAGTTGCAGAAAGAAAACGAAGAGGCTGTTGAAGCGTAAGTTTTTGTGAGGAGGAACGGTTAAAAGGGTTACAAAAAAGCCCTCCTCGATTTGGTCGAGGAGGGCTTTTCTACAACATTGCTGTTGAATCTTTGGTGCTGTTGTATCTTTGTAGTGTGGCGAGGGAGGGATTTGAACCCTCGACCTCCGGGTTATGAATCCGACGCTCTAACCACCTGAGCTACCTCGCCGAACATTGCGTTGTCCTGTTGCTATAAAACAAATGCTTTTATCAGCTCGCAGGAAACGAACAGGCTAGTAATCGCTTTTGTACCTGCTTTTGTTTCTTTGTGTGCTAGAATCTTTACAGAAAATCCCGGCAACCTGATGGTCTGGAGTGAAATAATCAGCCAAAAACGTGTAGTGGAAGCCTTGCGGCGAGAAATCGAGCAGGAGCGGATTGCACATGCATATCTTTTTCATGGGCCGGACGGTGTGGGCAAGCGTGCAGTAGCACTCGCGCTGGCGCAAGCATTGCAGTGTACTACGCCCTCGGAAATGCAGAAGCCTGGCAATGCAGTTGTTACCACGAAGAAAGCGCGTTGTACCTGTGGTGCTTGCATGAAAGCAAGGAAAATGATGCATCCGGACATCCAGGTGCTGTTTCCGTATCCTACGGATGCCAAGCCGGAAGATGTCGCGGAGCGGCTCCGAGCGTTTGCCGATAATCCCTATGCACCGTTCGACTACGTGCGTCGGCCTTCATTGACGGATCCCAAAAAAGTCTCGAATAAACAGGCCATTTACACCGTAGCGCGTGTCAACGAAGAGCTACGTCGCTCGATGAGTTTCAAGCCTGTCGAGGGGCAGTACAAGGTGGTCATCTTAACGGATGTTGAAGCCATGCGGCTCGAAGCAGCGAATGCGTTTTTGAAGCTGCTCGAAGAGCCGTCGGGTGCCACTATTTTTATCCTGATTACAACCCGGCCCGATCGTTTGCTACCGACTATTATTTCGCGTTGCCAGCGAATGCGGTTTGATACCTTACATGCAGATGATATTCAGCACGCTCTGGTCATGCGCGCCGGCCTCGACGTTAACCAATCGACTATGCTCGCCCGTATGGCAAATGGGTCGTACAGCCGCGCACTTGAGCTGTCGGAAAACGAAGAATTGCTGGGCAATCGGCAACTGGTGCTCGATTTCTTTCGGCTTGCCTACACACAGCACACAGACAAAATTGCAGACATCATCCAGCAAATGAACAGCCTGGGTCGTGAACGCCTCAAAGGCTTGCTGGCCTTGATGCTCAGCTGGGTGCGCGATCTGATGCTCTACAAGGTAACGGGAGAAGAAGCACTGCTGGTCAATATCGACCAGTTTAAAACTATCAAGGCGTTTTGCGATAAGGTGCCCAATGCACAAATCGAAACGATGGTTGCGTTGGTTGAAGAAGCCATTGAGCTTGTAGGGCGAAATGTGCAAAACAACCTGATTCTGACTGTGTTGGCGAACAACCTCTTCCGTGCGATGCATGGGGCAACGGAAGATCGGTTATACGTGCCGCTACACGAAGTTTAGCAGTATATGGACTCGCTTGATGCGTTACTCAGTGGTTGCGCGAATCGGGTCTGTTTAGTATCGTTACAGGGTTCGAAGTCAAAATCTAGGTGAGTTCATGGGATGTGGGTCTTGTAGTATTGGCGGAGGGTGTGGAGGTGCAGGGTGTGGTGGACGTGGTGGATGCTCGTCCGATCGCGCCGGCACGGATGCCTGTCCTTCCATGCACGCGTACGACTGGTTGAATGACCAGATATTAGGCGC
Source organism: Rhodothermales bacterium (assembly GCA_965263205.1). Taxonomy (GTDB): domain Bacteria; phylum Bacteroidota; class Rhodothermia; order Rhodothermales; family JAHQVL01; genus JBCCIM01. The sequence continues at coordinate 181,258 of CBDHHF010000013.1, read as the reverse complement.
TGTACCCATTGTTTATGACGTCTTTGAAGTTGTTTTCAAAGGAGGCCGCAAAGGTTTTTATCGAAACGACGAGCTCGATGTACAGACGGGCGATTTTGTGATTGTAGAGGCGGACAGAGGCCAGGATTTTGGGACTGTACACATGGTGGGGGAGATGGTGCGCCTTCGCATTCGGTCTAAGGGCATCCAGGACAATTCGTCTTTTCCACAAATTGTGCGTAAAGCTACGCTCAAGGATATCGAACGCTGGGAAGCAAACAAGGAGAAAGAAACAGAGACGTTTCTGATTGGCCGCCGATCAATTGATCGAATGAACCTGCCCATGAAGCTGGTGGATACCGAATGGCAGTTTGATCACAAGAAGGTGACCTTCTATTTCACGGCAGATCACCGTGTGGATTTTCGTGAGCTTGTACGCGACTTAGCGCGCCGTTTCCGGACCCGCGTTGAGTTGCGGCAGATCGGTGCGCGCGATGAAGCAGCGCGGATTGGTGGTATTGGTTCGTGTGGGCGCGAGTTGTGTTGCTCAACGTGGTTGCAAGAATTCAAGCCTGTATCCACACAGGCCGCAAAAGCACAAAACTTGCCGCTCAACCCGGTACGCTTGAGCGGGCAATGTGGCCGGCTGAAATGTTGCCTCAACTATGAATTGGAGCAATACATGCAAGCGCTACGTGCATTTCCGAAGGTTGACACGACCATTACCTCGCCAACCGGGAAACGGGGTACCGTGCGGAAAATCGATATCTTTAAGAAGCGCATCTGGGTCCACTATTCGGATGGCGCGTGGGAAGATTTGCCGCTGGACGTGTTTACCGCGGCGCGCGAAGAAGCTGCCGGCAACGCAGGGCAAAACCCATCTGATAAACCATCAGCAAACGCCAATTAGCGCATCAGGCGCTGTTGCTAGTCGAGCAAATCATCGAGGTTGTCTATGCCCTCGATATCGCCGAGAATATCATCCGCTGAAGGCCGAACGAGGGCCAGAATGGCGCTGTGTGGCACAATCACGTAGTCCTTTTCTCTGAAGGTAACCTCGATCATCTCTTTGCGGAGGAAGAAGGCCAGGTCACCTATCTGTGCTTGCAGTGGGAGATAGCGCGCCGCACTGCGTGCAGCGGCCCAGGGTTCACCATCAGAATATTCAGGGTTCGGGATTACGTAGCCGGGCCCAACGCGGACGATCCGGCCGATACTAACCCGCTCACGATCTACCACCGTTGCAGGGAGGTAGAGGCCTGACTTCGTTTGTTTCTCGCCGCCTTCCTGTTCGATCAGCACGCGATCACCAATGATGATGATTTCTTCCATGGTCCCTGGTCAATTAGCTGGATACAACGCCCTATAAAATACAAAAAACGCACTGCCAGGTTCGCAGTGCGTTTTTGAAAAAGATGTGGTGCGTAAAGTCGCGGGAATGACTCGGGCGCTTTACGGTGCAAGTGTAATGATAAGGATCCAGTTATAGCTGGAATACTGCGAAGAGCAGCAGACCTACTACACCGACTCCAACTACCATGACACGGATCAATCGATCGACAGGGTTTCTCATGTTCGTCTCCGTTTGTGGTGGGTAGTAATTATGGCTGGATCGTAGTGAGGTAATACTTCAATAAATAAAGAGTTAAAGCATATAGTCAACAATATACCCAATAAAAATAAGGACAAAGGCCGTTTTTAACCTTTTCTTAGTCAAACTAAACCAATAAGAAACGTGCGCCTCCGGCATTTTGCCCGTGCGCCTTTGGCGCATAAGGCTGTGCTGAAAGTCACCTCTATAAAAGTCGTTACATTGGGTAATGATGACCAGGGGAAAAATCCCAACGCCCACTCATTTATTTATTTCAAAAAACAACGCATGCGTTGTGCAAAGCAGCACCCCGTGATCCAGGTGTTTATGCGTTTGTAGGATATTCTCTGGCAAAACACTTTTTTGCCGGCTCCTTAAATAATTACAACGCGAGGGGGGACGGAGGAAGCGCTAAGAGAAGTGAGGCGCTTAGGCCTTCGAGGAAGAGCCAGCCATGAGGATCTGCTGTGGGGCATACCAATTCGTACTGGAATCTATAAGAATTACACGACGGGTGGATGCCCAATCAAGTTCTGTCTCTATATCACAACTAAGAAGATTGTCATCCTGACCTTGATTCAGGATCCAGACATCTTGAAAAGGGCTAATTTACCCAATCGTTCTCTGGATACCGGATCAAGTCCGGCATGACGTAGAGGAAAAAAACGGGTATGGTGTCCCTTTTGAATGGATGATGTTAATTGTGATATAGAGACGGAATCGCGTTGGGCATGACGGTCAGGTAGAATAGCCTATTTAACAGATTGGCCTTCTAGTTAAATACAAGCAATTGAATGTTGAGGAGGCAGCACAAATCCCAGGTTTAGTAGAACGGTAAAAAGCCAAAACCTGCAACCTGTAACTTGCAACCTTTAACCACAAACAGATCAATCCTTCAGGATTGATCTGTTTGCACTTACCACTCGTTGTCTTCTTTGGTAACGCCCATTTCCACGGGGGTAGGGTAGTTCTTGGTGAAGCAGGCGTTGCAGTAGCCGTGTTTGGACTCGTTGGCGGCTCTAACGGCCTTCATCATGCCTTCTGCCGTGATGTAGGCTACCGAATCAACCCCGAGCCATTTGGCCATTTCATCGATGCTGCCAAACTGGTTGGCAAAGAGTTCTTCTTTGCTGGGGAAATCCATGCCGTAGAAACAGGGACTGACAACGGGTGGGGATGATACACGGAAGTGGACTGCTTTGGCGCCGGCTTCCCTGATCATGTTCACCAGGAAGCGAGCCGTGGTGCCGCGAACAATCGAGTCATCTACAATGACAACCACGCGGTCTTTGAGTACGCCATCTACGGTATTGAATTTCAGGCGTACCTTTGTCTCACGTGTGTCTTGTCCCGGCGCGATAAAGGTCCTGCCAATGTAATGATTGCGTATGAGGCCAATTTCATACTTGCAATCAAATCCAATCTTCTGGCATTCTGAGACGTAGCCTAACGTAGCCGTATTGGATGAATCGGGTACGGAAATCACAATAGGCGGTTTTTCGCCGTCTTTGACTTTCGGTACAGGCGCATCGTGGGCCAGCTCTTTGCCAATTTTGCGGCGCACCTTGTCGACCATCTCGCCAAAGACCATGGAGTCTGGGCGGGCAAAGTAGATGTATTCAAAAATGCACTGGCTGACGCCGTGTTTGGAAGGTAAATGGTAACTGGTGAACGTAGCTTCTCCGCGCTCGCCCCGTGAGATGACGAGGATTTCGCCCGGTTCTACATCACGCACATACTCTGCGCCCAAGAGGTCGAATGTGCATGTTTCGCTGGAAATCAGGTAGGTGGGTCCCTCTGTGTTTGGCGTTTGCATTTTACCCAGTGCAAGTGGCCGGAAACCGTTGGGGTCGCGCACCGCGATCATGCTGTCATCGGTAAGCATAAGCAGCGAAAACGCGCCTTCCAGTTGTGAGAGCGCATCCAGAATTTGATCTGTTTGTTTGCGACGCCGGCTTTGTGCGATCAGGTGCAATACAATTTCGCTATCGCTGGAGGTCTGGAAAATGGTGCCACGTTCGCTAAAAGAACGCCACAATTCCCTGGCATTGGAAATGTTACCGTTGTGCGCCAGCGCGAGGTTGCCATCACGGTAGTGCACCTTGAAGGGCTGAATGTTTGCCCGGTTGTCAGATGCCCCGCTCGTTGAGTAGCGGTTGTGCCCGATGGCGGAGTGTCCGAGCAGATGGGTGTCGAAAATATCGGGGTCACTAAATACATCAAGGACCAATCCGTGGTCCTTGTGTACGGGCATAACCCATCGTTTTTTATTTTCGTCGAATGTGGATGTTACGATACCTGATCCTTCCTGACCACGATGCTGCAACCCGTGCAGTCCGAGGTATGTGAGCTTGGCTGCGTTCGACGCGTTGAAAACGCCAAAAATTCCGCAATGCTCTCTTATCTGTTTCATGCGACCAGCGATTTGTCGGCTTTAGGTGGAAGTATTTGGATAAACACACGACCGATACGGTGGTTTTCGACAGACTCAATTCGCATGGTCATGTTTTCATACGCTACTTGATCTCCTTCTCCAGGAATTTCTCCTTTCAAATGAAATATAAGGCCTCCAAGTGTTTCAAAGTCGTAACTTTCGAAATCCAACTCAATTTTCAAAAGCTCACAAAGGTCGTCGAGGTTGATCCGGGCATCAAAACGATGTGAGAACTCGTCAATTTGCTCATGTAATTCGGCTTCTGCCTGATCGTATTCGTCGCGGATGTCGCCAACAATTTCTTCAAGCACGTCTTCCATAGTAACCAGGCCGGCCGTACCGCCATACTCGTCGAGCACAATGGCGATATGCATTTTCTTCGCCTGAAACTCCCGCAACAGGTCATCAAGCGGTTTGCTGTCTGGTACAAAGAATGGCTTCCGTATAGTTTCTCGCCAGTTAGGTTCGTGCCTGCCATTAGACGACGATAAGTAGGGTAGCAGGTCTTTGACGTATACAAACCCGACGATGTTATCGATATGGTTTTCGTAAAGCGGAAGCCTCGAGTGGCCGCTGCTGCGAATCATGTATTGCACGTCATCCAGGCTGGCAGTGATGGGCAGGGCGTCCATATCGAGCCTGCTAATCATGATTTCACGCACCGTGGTATCGCCGAAGTCCATGATCGAGTGGATAAATTCGCGTTCATCTTCTTCAATGGTACCCTGGGCCTCACCGATATCAGCCATTGCTTTAAGGTCGTCGCCCGAAAGGTACTGGATGCGGGGAGAACCATAGCCCAACGAGGCTGCAAACCAACGTGTGATTGGCCGCGAAACGGGGTAGGCGAGTTTGTGAATGAGCATTACCGGGAGTGAAACCCGCCGGCCAAACGTGAGAAAGCTCCAGGTAGCTATAATACGTGGGATCACTTTGTTTGCGAGCAGCAAACCAAACGTACAAACCGCTATGCAGAGCAGAAGCTGCTGCACAAACGGCAGATTGGTGTTGTTTTCCAGGTAGGTGCTGGTGACGAGATAGAAGATCAGCGTAAACGATACCGTGGCAACAACCAGCAACGAGTTAAGCGTGAGTAACACCTGGTTTTTCTGTGCAATCAGTTTGCGCAGGCGTTTGCTGGCGCTATCGCCTTTTTCTCTAAGTAAGTCGCTCGATGAACTGTTGAGGAAGGAGAACGAGCGGACACAACTGGCAAGAAATGCTACGAGTAGCCACAATACAATGGTTGTGCCAATGTATGTGACCATTGCGTCTGAAACAGCCGGCACAATGAAAGCACCTGCTTCGAGACCAACGTCAATAGAAGCTACGTTGTGATATGCAGAAGGATCAGGGTCAGCTTCCACTGCTGGGAGGATGCAACTCCTGGTTAGTTAGAGAAATCACGAAAGACCGCGGGGTAGTTTGTGGCCGGAAAGCCCGTTGTTAAATACGTATATCGACAACTATGCCGCAATTGATAAAAACGAAGCCCCGGAGTTAGGGTTTCCCCGGGCTTCGTTATCAAATCTGGATTAACCGATGATGTTCAGGAGCGTCACAACAAAGACGACCAGGATCAACAGGGGACAAATGTAGCGGACAAAGAAAGGCCATACTTTGCTGAACCAGTGGTCATCAATACCGCTAAAACCATCTCGGATTTCATCAATGGCGTTGTGCGTCTTCCAGACATAGCCAAGGAAGATACAGATCATGAAGCCACCCAGGGGCAGGCCGATATCGTTAAAGAGCGTTGCCAGGAGCCCGATGAGATTCAGGTTGAACGAAATAATCACTGAGAATACGGCGATGATTGAACCGATAATCAATGCAGATTTCTTTCTCGACCAGTTGAGTTCATCAATGGCATACGAGGTTGGGACTTCCAGCAGTGAAATGGTGGAAGTTAGCGCTGCCATGGACAAGAGAATAAAAAACGCGATGCCAAAAATAGCACCAATACTGCCTGCCATTTGATGGAACATGGCAGGCAATACATTGAACACGAGTGTATCGCTTGAAATCAGCGCACCAGATGCATCGAGGATTTCGATGCCATTGGATTGTGCTACGTACATGGATGGAATAATAAGCAGGCCGGCGATAAATGCTATGCCCACGTCTGCTAGGGTTACATAGGCTGCAACCTCAGGAATATTTTGCTTCCTGCTCAGATAAGAGCCGTACGTGATCAGGGCGCCCATGCCAAGAGATAGGGAGAAAAAGGCCTGCCCCATCGCCTGGAATATGAGTCCTATGCTGAGTTTGCTAAAGTCTGGTTTTAGATAAGCAGCAAAGCCTTCACCGCTACCTTCCTGGGTTTCCACGTACACGATCATCAAGATCAGAATACCAATCAACAGGGGCATCATGGTTTTGGTAGCGCGCTCAATACCGCCGCTAATCCCGCCTGTTACAACGGAAATCGTAAGCCCCATGAATAGCACGCAGAACATGGCTGAGGTTATACCCCCACCGAGACTCCCGCTAAACCAGGCGGATAGTTCGGCATTCCCGGTGAAGTGGAAAATCTCCGCAAACACAAAACTGAAGGCCCAGCCTGCAATCACGTTGTAGAACGCCAAAATCATAATGCCGCAAATGAGGCCCCAGAAACCGATGAGGGGAGCAAATGCGCCACTGCTTAATGCACGGAATGCACCAACGGGGTTTTTGCTTGTCTTTCGACCAATGACCAGTTCTGCGGTCATGACGGGGAAGCCAACGAGAAAACAGCAAAGCAAGTATATAATCAGAAAAGCGGCGCCGCCGTTTTCAGCGACTTCGCTCGGGAATTTCCAAATATTACCCAGGCCTACGGCTGAGCCGGCTGCGGCCAGTACAAATCCTAGTTTAGAGCCTCCACTGCCCTCTTTCTTGCGTTGTAAGCGCCATGAACGCTACCTGTATGTTGGTGGGTTGAATACGTAAGTCCCCAGCACTTCCCGTCGTATGCCTCATATTACCAGCACGTTACGGCAAAATCAAGAGACGTTGGAGGAGGAATTTCGAATATCGAACAAGGAATTTCGAATATCGAACAAGGAATTTCGAATATCGAAGTGGCGCTACTGGTTTAATGCTGTTTGAAATGCTGTCAATTTTGTCAATTAACCAGCTAGAGACTATTCGAGCGATGTTTAGCCGGCTTCCGCGACAAAGTCTGTTTCGAACAGCGCAGCTTTGAGGCGATCCTGAACTTGCGCAGCGGCCAGGGCTTGCAGGAAATCGATACGCTCGTCCAATTCGGTGCGACTGAAAATGGCAGGGCCACGTAGGCCCAGTATATCGCGATGGGGGGTAGGGAGTGGTGTTTCGTTGGCAGACCACAACTGTTCGCGCATTTTTTCGCCGGCGCGTACGCCAATGAACTTGATCGCGATGTCTTTGCCAGGGGCGAGCACATCAATCATGCGTTTCGCCAGCCATAGGATTTTGACCGCAGGGTCCATGCGGAGGGTAAAGACAGGTGCTGTGTCGTAGAGCAGGGTTTGAAGAATCAGGCAGCACGCGTCATCTACGCCCATGAAGAAGCGCTCCATGTCGGCGTGCGTGACGGTCACCGGACCGCCTTCAAGGATTTGCTCGGTAAATGTTGGGACCACGCTGCCGAGGCTGCCAAAAACATTTCCAAAACGTACCGTCTTGGTTTGCATGCTGCCATTTGCGGCACGTACGTACCATTCGGTCAGTCGCTTCGTGGTGCCCATGATGCTGCTCGGATCGACAGCTTTGTCGGTCGAAATGAAAATAAACTGTCCGACGCCGTGTTGTTCTGCAGCCTTGATCAGGTTGATCGATGCCAGTGTGTTATTCTCAAACGCCTGTACCGGATGAAACTCCATCATGGGTACATGTTTGTAGGCAGCGGCGTGGAAAATGACCTGCGGCTTGTGCTCATCAAGCAGGTTGTCGATTGCGGCCGTGTGCCGAACGTCAACCAATTTGAACACGAGCTCTATATCGAGATTATGTTTGCGCAGCGACTGTTCGAGACGGAAGAGGTGGAATTCACTGAAATCGACCAGGATAAGCTTTGCCGGATTGAGCTCCAGCAGTTTCCTGGCCAGCACGCGGCCAATTGATCCGCCTGCACCGGTAAGCATAACGCACTGGCTGCGCAACTGCACGCGCAACGCATCAACATCAACCTGCGCCGGCGCACGGTCCAGCAAGTGCTCGATGCGCAGGGCTGACGGAGCCAGCGGATGAAATGAAGAGCCTTCGTGATGTAACATCAGTGCTTCCGGGAGTCGTACGATAAAAAATGAATGGAATAACGCAGCTGTAAAAGTGAAGCTATAAAACGTAGCGCGTCTTCGCCGCGTAAATACGTCAGGTTTTTACGACGTCAGAAAATGAATCAAAACACATACCGAACTATGTCAACTCTCCTTGCGGCAGTGCACATTGACGAAGAATGGTTTCCAGTTGAAGGGCCATTTTCGAGCGGTCAAACAGCTCGGTTGCGATTGCAGATCCGTTTTTGCCGGCTGCAGCAATCAACCCGGGATCGTCTATCACGCTTTCTATACAACGAACAAGTGCTTCAGGTTCTTCCCAGGGAGCGTACCATCCGCAGTTGTGTTTTGCAACAAACGCTCGCGTCCATCCCGGGTTGGTCACGATAACCGGTGTACCTGCTGCCAGGCTGTCAAAAAACTTTGCCGGCGAATTGGTGGCAAGGACGGGGAGGTTGATAAAAGAAACCAACGATACCGTAGCGGCACGAAACCAGGAAAAGACCTGGTAGCGCGGGGCCGCTTCAACCAAGCTCAAGTTTTGCTGGGCCTCAACGGCTGCGCGTACGTGCGATTCAAAGAACCCACTACCCAGTAATACGAAGTGGATATCTTCCCGGTGCCTCAGTGCGCGACTCGTTTCCAAAATTTGCGGGATGGCATTTGCCCGACCTAACGTGCCAGCATACAAGATCACTTTTTTTCCTGCGAGGCCGTGTTTTTGTAGCAATGCTTCACCTGTTGGTGCATCGGCATCTCGGGCAAAATTCAGGTCTGTACCGTTGAGCAGCACCGATATTTTATCCGAAGTTACCCCTTTGTCGGCAATATGGGAAGCCATGTCGGGTGATAAGGCAATGTTGTGTGCGGCACCGCTGTATAGATTCTCTTCAACTTTGTAGAGCCGCCGGCGTAGCCAACCGTGTTTTATCGCACCCATCTGGATGGGGAAATCGGGCCACAGGTCACGCACTTCAAATACCCAGGGAATGCGGCGTAATTTGGCGACCTTGGCAGCAGCCCACGCGGCAGTCAGTGGTGTGGAGCTGCCAATAATCACATCTGGCCGATCTATTTTGAGTCCTTGCCAGAATGCCTTCCACATGTACCCTGCATAAGCTTTGAGTCGGGCACCGTTTCCCATCGCATTCTCATAAGGGACCTCAAGATGGTGCACTTCGACGCCGGGTGGTGCCCACGCAAAATTGTTTGTTTGCCTCTTTTTTTGCCAGATATTTGATGTGATGATGCTGACGCGGTGATTTTTACTCAACGCCTTCACAAACTGGAAATGCCGGCCGCTGGCTGCACAATCAGGATTATGGTAATACTGATAAAAAAGCAGAATATGCATTGGGTGCTGGCTGGTAGGGCAGTGGATGGAATCAGATGGGGGATTCCACGGGGGTATGTATTGGCGTTTGTATTGCAGGCGTCCGTTCGTCTGGCCCTGAAAAATCGACGTTTTGGCCCTCCGGACCATACGTATTGGCTTTGCCATTGAGCAGGCTCAGGGGCGTACGTAACAGAATTTTGGTATCCTTGATCAGGTTGGCTTGTTCGATATATTCAACATCTAATTGAATGCGTTTGGGCCAATCGATGGCGTTTCGCCCGTGGATTTGTGCCCACCCGGTAATGCCAGGGCGCATGGCAAGCCGCTGTTTCTCAAACGGTCCATACTGCGCAACCTGTTCTGGAATCGTAGGGCGCGGGCCTACAATGCTCATGTCTTTTTTGAGCACGTTAATGAGTTGCGGCAATTCATCGATGCCCCAACGCCGCATAAATCCACCAAAGGGCGTAATCATTGCCTGCGGGTTGGTAACCTCGTGAGCACCCTGGTAGAGGGTTCGGAATTTGTAAATCCAGAAGCGTTTTTCTTTTAGCCCGACGCGCTCTTGCTTGAAAAAGATAGGCCGGCCACTTTCCAGAAAAATAGCCAGCGAGATCACCAGAAATAAAGGCGAAAGAAAGACGAGGAGCGTCAGGGCGATCAATATATCAGCAATGCGTTTAAGCGTGAGATACATAGACTTGAGGATAGAAGTGCGAAAGAGAGGCCTGCGTATGAGGCGGTTGTTGGTTATATGGTTTCGGAATAGCCTTGCAAAACGCTTGCCGGATACGGCGTTTAACCCCGAAAAAGTGTGTGCTGCGCCCGCTGGATGACAAAAAGAAGGCTGATTAATCCAACATGCGCACAGGATTTACAGCTGTAGTTTCGGCGTTTTTAATCATCAGAAAGTCTTTACTTTTTTAGGAAGTTGCGGAAGGATATCCCCCAGGATGTCCCCTATAGTAAAGATCTGTTGGGGCAGCAACGCGGGATAAAAGGGAAGCGCAAGACTTCGATTTGAAATGGACTCACACACGGGGAAATCGCCCGGTTTATAACCAAACCGTTCCCTGTAATACGGCTGCAAGTGTATACTCGGAAAATAGGATGCACACCCTATGCCCTTTGCCCGAAGAAGTTTCAGCGCTTCGTCGCGCGCATTGTCAGCATACGTCTCCGAGAGCCGGATCACATACACAAACCAGCTTCGTGTGCCTTCTTCAGGATCAGCCGGCAACAGCAAATCCCCAGAGAATGGTGCCAGAGCTTCCTGGTATGCTTCAGCCACGCGCACGCGCGCTGCGAGCAGGCCGGGAAGCCGCTCCAGTTGTGCACAACCCAGTGCTGCTGATAACTCATCCATTCGGTAATTATACCCGAGCCTGACGTGCTCCATGCGTTCACGCACGGCGCGGCCCTGGTTACGCATCGAGCGGCATAATGCAGCAAGTTCGCCGTTGTTGGTTGTAATGCAGCCGCCTTCACCCGTTGTCATTTGTTTGTTCGGATAGAAACCGAACGCTGCTGCATCACCCCAGGCTCCGATGGGTTTACCACCAATCTGCGCACCCGGTGCTTCACATGCATCATCGATCAGATGCAGATTGTGTTGCGCTGCCAGGGTTTGCAGGGCCGGCCAGGGAGCCGGTGTACCGAATACGTCGATTGCCAGGATGCCTTTTGTTGCTGGTGTGATGGCGCCGCCCAACTGGTCCATGTCAAACGACAACGTCTCCGGGTTGATATCCACAAAACGCGGCTGTACGTCTTCGAAGAGCAAACAATTGCTCGACGCCACAAAACTGAAAGGCGTCGTCAGGACTTCATCGCCGGCGCCGAGTCCAAGTCCTTTTACAATCAGGTGGAGTGCAGCCGTCCCACTGTTTACCGCTATAGCATGCTCAACGCCACAAAACGCCGCCATCTGTTCTTCGAATTGCGCCAGCATCGGACCCAGGGCAAGCCGGCCCGACTGAAGGACCTTCATGACGTACGCCTGTTCTTTTTCGCCGATGTTGGGCTTCGAAAGCGGGATCGATTCCGGGAGACTGTTTTGCATGCGTGACGTGTTTAGCCCTGTTCGTGCAAATTCTATCAATTAAGATGCGATAAATCGCTCGAATAAAAGAACAGTTGCGGGCATTGTTTCGTATCAGAGCGCATTGATATTGATTTGAACGAAGTGATTAGCTGTTCTACCATAAGTAAGATTTGCTGTATTCGTCCACAGCAAGGGGTCGCATTTCTAGTTCAATAGGGCCGGTCTCAGAAGAAATGCTATCCGTAACGAACTTAAATTAGCGTTTCGCACATCATACAATGCGCCAAAAACTGATGACAGCAGCCTGTTAACCACAGTGCGTTCACCACAACATGAAGGCACATTGTCCGTGGCATATTGTCCGTGGCATATTGTCTGCGGCTTATTGTCCAAGCATTGCTCGTAATATTTTATCTTATTGATGCATAACGTAACAAACTTCCAATCCTACCCATTCGTATTTGCACTGGCGTGCCTTGTATTGTTTACCAGTCTTTTTGTAGAGACAGCCCGTGCCCAGGACATTCCCGAGTCGATTCAGCAGCAGTTGCGCGAAAATGGGATGAGTGCAGACGAAGCCCGGCGTGAAGCGCTCCGCCTGGGTATTGATTTGTCTGATCCAGAGGCTGCCACGGCCCGCGCGCGCCAGCTGGGTGTGCCCGAGTCGCTGATTCAGCAAATGCTGGCGGCAATCGCTGAAGAAGAAGAGATGGGGCGCGCAGTGCCAACGGATGGCATGATTGATCGCGAGGTGCCAACGCTTGCCGGCCGGCCCATCATAACGCCGGATGTGCTTGTGTTGCCCGATCAGGATCCTTTACTCCTGCCAACACCCATCGAAGAAGGTGCCGTTGGTCTCGCGCCTGTAGAAGGTGACACGGTGCTGGTCCGTGTGCCATTGAAAGACGACCTGTCTGGTATCAGCCTCGCCGACTTTTTCTTTGTAAATGCCGCACAGAATGACACCTTGTATGCGTTCAATGTACGTCGTGTGCTTGGCAGTAAATTCGAAGGCATGTGGCAGGCCTTGTTTATTGTTACGCCTGACACGGGTTCAGACGACTGGCTGCTACTTGTCAATGCCGTAGATGAAAGTGGCAACGACAACATCATCGACACGGAAGAAGTATTACGCATCCGGCGCGACGGTGAACAACTGGTGGATGCTGATACGTCGACTGTTGCTGACAGCCTGGTCCATTTTGGGTACGACCTTTTTTCCATTCGCCCTGACATGTTCGAGCAGACCCCTGTTGGGCCTGTTGACGAAGGCTATGTTGTTGGGCCGGGTGACGAACTGCGGCTGATTGTATTTGGTGCTGCAGAGTTTCAGCATGATCTGGAAGTAGACCCGGAAGGGCGAATTTTTGTGCCGAATGTGGGGCAGCGTGTGGTAGCCGGCAGCCGGCTCTCTGCACTCCGCGAAGACATCAGGGTGTGGCTGGGCCGTAGCTACGCAGGATTGCTCACCGATCCGCCCGAAGTGTTGATGGACTTGACCGTCAAACGGTTAAAGCCGGTAAACGTGTTTGTACTCGGTGAAGTAAGCAAACCTGGCCGTTTTCCATTGGCCAGTAATTCTACCGTTTTCAACGCGCTGTATACGGTTGGTGGCCCGCAAACATCGGGTAGCTTACGCGAGGTGCAAGTGATCCGCCGCGGCCGCGTAACGTACAGCGTTGACCTTTACGAGTACTTACTCAAAGGATTCTCTTCGGGCGATGTACAATTACGGTCGAATGACAACGTGTTTATCCCGCCTCGCGGCAAAACGGTAACCATTCAAGGCAAAGTGCACCGGCCGGCCATTTACGAAATGAAAGGTGGCGAGACGTTTCAAGATCTTCTGGCGTTTGCCGGCGGACTCAAAGCGGAGGCCTATACGCGTCGTTTCCAGATCGAACGCGTCGTTCCGTTCGAAGACCGCATCGATCCGCTGCAAGTACGCACCGTGCTCGATTTTAATCTCGCAGATGTGCTTCGGGGTGCTGCGGGTGTTGAGATGGAAGATGGCGACGTTGTAACCATTTTTTCGATTCCAGAATCTTCCAATTTGGCTGCCCGCCGCAACGTACGCGCGGCGAGCGTGAATGGCGCAGTGTTTAGTCCGGGCACATACGAGTTAACCGCCGAAGTGCGCACACTCAAAGAACTCATCATGGAAGCGAACGGGCTCACCGGTGATGCTTTTCATGGTAAAGTGGAGCTTTATCGTTTGACGGACAACCTGAAACAGCAGGTGGTATCGCTCAATCTTGATGACATTATGGAGGACGTGCCGACCCAGAATCTTGTCCTTCAACCGCAAGATAGCCTCTATATCTATTCAACACAGGTGCTGCAGCAGACGCCTATTGTCAGTATCTCCGGACAGGTGCGGACGCCGGGACAGTTTGATTTGTTGGAAAACATGTCGGTTGTGAACCTGCTGTACAAAGGTGGGGGATTGCGTGACCCGGAATACATGAAAAACGTATTCAAGGACCGGGCAGATCTCTTCCGTAAAAGTGCAGATGGTCGCTCGGAAGAAATCATCCCATTTCACCTGGGTGAGGCGCTCGAAGGGCGTGGTTTTGGCGCGGAGCTATTGCAGGCTGGGGATGAGATCCGCGTATATCCACTTGAGGTTGAGGTATTGCGTGAGCCGTACGTTGAGATTTCGGGTGCTGTGAAACGTGAGGGGCAATTCCGGTTTAGGGAGGGCATGACGCTCGAAGACCTGATCCTGCAAGCCGGCGGATTTGAAGAAGGCGCTTACCTGCAAGAAGTTGAAGTGACACGTCTCGATTCAACCCGTGGCATCAATGAACTGGCAACAAGTATCCAGGTCCCGTTTGTTGCGCTCGACCAGCATACCAATCCTTCGTTTGGGGTGGTAGAAGGCAATGCTGACCGTACCCGGCCGGCGCGGCAGTTCAAGTTGCAGCACCTCGACCGCGTCTACGTCCGACTCGACCCGGGCTTCCGCGAGCAACAGATCGTCACGATCAGCGGGGAAGTACAATTCCCTGGTACGTATACCTTGCTGCGCGAAAATGAAACGCTGACAGAAATTATACGGCGTGCTGGTGGTGTCTTGCCGACCGGGTATCCGAAAGGCGGTCGTTTACTGCGTGAAAATTTGCAGGTGATTGTCGAAATGGACAAAGCCCTTGCGGGTAACTACGATGCAGATATGATTATGCTACCCGGTGATGAGGTGGTAATCCCGTTGCAGCCCAACACGGTTGCGGTACGTGGCAACGTGGCAAACGAAGGCTTGATCAAGTACGAGCCCGGCAGGCGGTTAACCTACTATCTCGATCGCGCAGGTGGCCGCCGGCCCGAAAGCGAGGCGGTACTGCTTACCCAGGCTTCGGGTGCAACGTTCAGTGTGCGCCGGCGAGGACTCTTTAAGAAAAATCCGGTTGTAGATGAAGGGCCCGTAACATTCAGAACCATTGTAGAAAGCGTCGGCATCACCCGCGCATCATTGTAGTGCAACCCAACTAGAGCCCGGCGAACGCGTAGACGTAGGCAGAACCATTGTAGAAAGCGTCGGCATCATCTCCAGCGCATTGACGATTGTAGTGCTAGCCCGGCAGGCCTTCAACTAGTTGGTTAAAGGTTTAAAGTTTAAGGTTAAAGGAGGTCTACCCACCTTTAACTTTAAACATTTAACCTTCAACTCATCTCGTGTAATTGCCCACCAGCTCAAAAGCCATCTTCGCCATGTCCATGCCTATGCCGTAGGGGACGAGGAAGAATTTGGAGACGCCTTCGGCATTTTTCCAGATAACGCGGGGGCGATGGAACGTGGTTTTATAGCGGAAGCGGAGCCGGTTTTTGATGGAGGTGCGGTGTTTCCGGTAGCGGTACACAATGGCCGGCGCTGCGCTAATGTTGCTCGTCTGGCTAAGGCAACGCAGGGAGTAGTCGATATCCTGGCAGCGCGTGAGCCGCACATCGAATTCGCCGGCGCGTTCCACGAGCGATCTTGATAACAAACAGGTATTAAGCGAAAAAGGCGTTTTGTACGCCATCAAGATGCTGCGCTTTAATTGATCGGGGTCTTCGCTTGATGGTTCGTTTCGGACACCCAGCACGCCACGTGTGTCAAATACCTCGAAGCCACCGATAATCATGTCGGGTTGCTTTCCGTTTGTTGGGTAGCGCGAAGAAAGGCTATGGGGAGTGAACTCGTCGTCGGCATCCAAAATGGTGACGTAACGGCCGCGCGCCATTTTGAGCCCTTTGTTGACTGCTGATGCTTTGCCGCTGTTTTCCTGGTGTACGTAGTGCACGCGCGCGTCATAGTCGGTGTGTTTCGGATTTACAAACGAAGCCAGCACCTCTGTTGTATGGTCGGTCGATCCATCGTCGATAACCAGTACTTCCAGGTCTTTGAAATCCCCTTCGAGAATGGAGGCAACAGCGCGACCCACATAGTCACCCATGTTGTATGCAGGGATGATTACGCTGATTTTAGGAATACCGTTTTCCATGCAAATTGCCTGGGGTTGTCGTCAAATAAAAGGTGTTGTAGAGATAGGTACGGGCATCGTGGATGATGCGAACCATGGCCCCGCTCTTTAATAAACCAGTTGTTGCGTGCTCTTCGTGCGTGACTTGCAGGCGCGGGTCGTATAACACGGGCAACTCCATTTGCATAGCCAGCTCCGCCACGTAATTCTCCTCTCCATACAAGAACGGTTCGTATTCCAGTGTGCCGCCGGCTTCGAAGTATGCTTTGCTGAACACGATAAATGAGCCGTGCGGCGCATAAATGCGGCTAATTTCGCCCGGCGTAGATACAAGCATGTTTCGGGAGCGCTTGAAAAGCCCGCGCAGACCACGCTTTGCATGAGAAAGCAACTCGTACGCATTAAACACGAGCACATTGCTTGCGATGTGTTTACGGAACTGTGTAATGGATTTCCCCGGCCGCTGTTTCATATACGGATTCTGGTTGTCCCCGGTAAGGCTCGACATGATGCGTGGCGCAACCATTGCACAATGGGACTGGCTGTGGAGCGCGTGGAGCTGCTGGAAGAATTGAGTATCCTGCAGGAGGATGTCGGGATTGGAAACAATGACCCAGTCGGGATGCGGAGCGGTGGCAACATAATGGTCATAGCCAAACGCGGCGCCGCCAAAGTAGCCGAGGTTTTCGGGCGGCACAACCACATCAAAGCCCGGTTCTTGATTCAGCGCGGTAAAGCCGGCATGCTGTGCTGGCGGCTGGCTGTTGTCCACAACTACAGCATGCAACTGACCATCAAATTGCTGCGCACGTACCGTTTCCATACAACGAAGCACGGCGTCTTCGCTGTGATAGTTAACACAGAGTATGAGTATGGATGGTTGATTAGCCAAGGTGCTTGTTGGGAAGTGTTCGCTTGAAAGAGGCAGCTAAATGATATCAGGCCGGCACGGATTGCTTCGCTTCGTGAAGCCGGCGCGTGTTTGCGTAGGCTATGGCTATGATTGTAATGAAGATGACGTAGTTGTTGCGCGAAAACAGGTCCATGTTCAGCGCGATGATCATCGTGATTCCCACAACCAGCAGCATAAATTTCCTGAACCGTTCTAACGGCCAGTCATCCGAACGCGGCCCAAGCAGTTTGAGCAATTGGTATAAAAAGCCCAGCAGAATAACGAGGCCGATAATGCCAAAAGGCAGCATAAACGAGAGGTAGGAGTTATCTACCGTGTAGAACGCACCTCGATCCGGCAGTACTGCATAGGGCTTGCCTAGCCCTTGCCCGAAAGGCAGCCCATTCACAAGCCGCTCCATGTATTGTTCGTACAGGATGTCGCGGTTGCCTGTGATGGCACTATCCACTACTTCGCTAACGCCGACGTTTACAGCAAAACGCAGCGCAAGGCTCTTGCCAAACCGCTCATTGATCAGGCTCAGCCCGAGGATACCAACAAGCATGAAGAACACCACGAACCCCATTCGGAAGTAATACGTCAGTTTTTGGGACTTCCTGGTGTAATACACCAGCGGTGCAAAGAAAGCGATCATGGCAAGGCCGAGTAGCGTAGTTCGGCTCAACGTAGCCATGGCGGCCAGCACGGTTATACCCACAGCCAGCTTGATTACAAGCCTGCGGCGTGGGGTGTATTCCTGCACAAAACCGAGTGCTATTACCGTAATATAGACCAGGCTGGCGTTTCCCCAGGGAGATCGGCCCGAGCGGATGAGCAGCGCCAAATGGTTGCCGGCAGCCGGATCGCTTGAACGTTGGATAATGCGAATGAGCGTCTCCTGGAAAAAGAAATGCATGACCAGCGAAGTGAGCGCGCTCACCATGGCTGCAATCGACAGGTAGTACAGCGTTTCTTTCAAGTAGAGCCGTTTGGGACGTACGGCCAGCACGATGGCAGCAACAATAAACGGCATAAAGTACCGCAATTGTTTGACAATGTAGAAAAGGCTGCCGGAATCAAGAAGCAGTTGAACGGCTGTATATCCACCAACAGCCAGGATCAGGTAGAGGAGGGGACGAGAAGTGCGGAGTGAAAAGTAGTACAGGGCGCACAACAGCGAAAAGAAAATGATCAGCATGTAGCTGGTCTCGAACGTGTTCAGCGCGCCGCCGGCAAACGGGACCATGAACAACTGTTGCAGCGGCAACAGGGCAAGAAACGCCGCACTCCCGAGAATCAATAGCTCGATGAGCGACAGAAAATTGATCTGTGGTATGTGTTGCGGGGGTTTCAAGCGGTTGCTTTTTCTTTGACGTGCCGTTGCATGACCTGCACCATACGTTCGATGTACTGTCGTGTCGAAAACCGCTCATATACAGAAACAGGCGCGTAGTGCGACATGCTGCGGTATTGATCGGGATTGTCGATCAGGGACAATATATTACTGACCAGGGCTTCAATATCACCGGGCTCGTACAGCAACCCGGTTTTGCCGGCTTGAATTACTTCAACCGGACCGCCTTTGTTCGACGCAACCACCGGACACCCCCATGCGCCGGCTTCCACGGCCACGCGTCCAAACGACTCCCACCGAGAACACACCAGCACGATATGCGCGCGTTCATACACCGTTGAAGGATCATCCAGGTACCCGAGCCACTCGATTTGATCTGCGACGGTCGAGTGATGTCTGCCAGCGCTCGAAAAGCCTGCTTGTTGCGCTCGAGGCCGTCGCCAGCCACGAGCAGCCTGCCTGTTATCCCATCTGATTTCAGTTGGGCCAGCGCTTTTATTGCATCTGCAATCCCTTTGCTTGGATTCAAGCTACCCACCATCCCGAATACGACCTCTTGGGTGCGGGTTGGTGGTTGCTTGGCTGAAGGCGCGGGTTTGTCGGCCAGGATGCCGTTGTGCACTACCTCCATCTGGTCTGCCGGCAGATAGGTACTGAGTGCTTTTTTTAGCTGGTGCGAGTTGCACACAATGGTTGTTGCGGCTTTTTGAATAAAATCAAAGCTGCGCTGCGTACCGTAGTAAAACTTGCCGCCTGTGCCTTTCGGTATAAATTCCCGGATGTGCCACAGGTGCGGTACACCCAACGCGCGGGCGATAAAGCCGCCCATCGGTGTTGCGCTGGTGTTGGTATACACCAGGTCAATCGGTGTATCAGCAAATTGCTTTTTGAGTCTGAAGTACGTTTTGAGGTTGGCACCAAACCGCAGTGCTGCGGCTAATAAAAAGTACTTGCCACCCATCCAGTTCTGATGGCCCGTGATGTGGACGTCAATACCCTGATCGCGGAGTCGATTAGCAAGTGGTCCTTCAGCCGGCAGCGCAACAATGGGGTGAAATTGAGCGGAATCCAGCCCGAGAATCAAGTCCAGCAACGAACGCTCCGCACCATAAAGCGCAGCAGAATGGGAAAAGAAAAGGACGGTTTGTTTGCTTTGCATGAGCAAGAAATGCGCAATTCAAGAGTTGGCTTGCATGCATACCGTAGTTTTGTGGTTGGGATCCCTTTTCAGTCGTTCAGAGATGGTGGTGAATCTATATAACACGTCATCCCTGGATCAAATTCATGGCAGGGGCTGAACTTGATCCAGGGATGACATTTGGCTGTTATACTGACTGCACGCGTTAGATGCTAAAAGTCCGGCCGGCGGCAAACACTCGGGTTACAGACAAAACCCGTCATACCTGCTCCGCCGATCAGCGCAACGCCGTGACCAAAGATGCTGAACTCGTTGGATGCACATTGCTGCGGATTACTGTAATTGAAGTGTGTACCGCCGGCTGCTGTGACACACGCACCACCCGTCAGAAGCGCACCCACTTCCACGTGGCCATTGTCGTCGAAAACACAGGTGTCTTTTAGTGGCTCGCCTTCATCGTCTTCGTTGTTTGCTGCTTCGTTGGGTTTGATGCTACACCGCTCGTCGCGGGCTTTTTTGTTTAATTCTGAAAGGTCGTTGGGCCGGCTTTCGCGGTCGCCTTTAAGAATGGAGCAGAATTCCCCCATGCTTGCTTCAAAGTCTGGGTCAGGGCCGGGGTCGGTATCTGTGCAAGATCCATTTGTGCAAACCATTCCGGTTACAGTGCTATTTACAGTGCCATCAGGATGACGTGTGGTCCTCTTGGTTTGCCATGTTTGAGTGCCGTCCGCTGCATATTCAACTGTAGTATCTCTGTATTCCACTGTTCCGTCACGCTGGGTGCGCGTTTCACGTATGCGTTGTGTTTGAGTCCCATCTGGCCTTTCATCGGTTTCGTGAATGGAAAAGTCCTGATTGCCATTGTTTCTACGAGAGAATACTGTGACGGTCGTCCTCTCAGTTCCATCTTCTAAAACTGTTGTTTTTGTGCGTACCGTTTGAATACCTCTTTCTTCTACTCTTTCGGCGTGAATAGGCCTTGTAGCCACACGTGA
This sequence comes from Rhodothermales bacterium, assembly GCA_965263205.1. Lineage (GTDB taxonomy): Bacteria > Bacteroidota > Rhodothermia > Rhodothermales > JAHQVL01 > JBCCIM01. The sequence continues at coordinate 160,788 of CBDHHF010000013.1, read as the reverse complement.
TGTTGAACCCTGTGTATGCGTGCCAGGATTTTCGCCAAAACCCCTGGGAGACTCGTAAGCCGCACACAAATCATCAACCATTTGATCAAGCGGATTGCCCGGTTTTGCAGATCCAAGTCCGAACCGCCATCCATCATCATTTTCGCTTGAGTTATTCGAGCACCCCGGTACCTCTTCCGGCTGCCAACCCATTTCGAGGGCGAGTTGGCAGAAAGGATTTAGTCCCTGCAGCATTTCGTCTAAAAAACGGGCACCGTGATCTTCATTTATGAGAATTAACTTATCCCCATTGGGGTTGAGGTATTCCACAAAGTCTGCAATGCCGTCGGTGTTCAGATCGATGGCATCAGAAAACGAGCTATCCGGGTTGATGGTTTGTTTGCGAAAAAGATCGCCGTGGGGATTGAAAACAGATTTGTTGAGCGATTTGCTGCGTGGAATTTTATGCCAATCTACGATGGTGTTGCCAAGGTCATCCTGTGCAACGTGCATCCCTCGTGAGATTTTTAAATCGTCCAGCCCAACAATACCTTCCCATTTTTGGCGGTGGATATACGTTGAATCGCCAAGTTCGTAAAACGTGTAGAGCGTGTAATTGTCCTGGGCGTTGTTTTGGATTTGAGCGATCAGGTGATCGCTTGCTTGCAACTCATAGAGCGCCTTTTGTGGTGCTGTTGGTGTGCACGAAGATAGCAAGCAAAAAAAGGCGAGAATCGCTGTGTAGAATTGTGTGTGTTTCATTGCCGTGTAACGTTCTGTTAGTGCAGAATGGAACGGGTTGCGGCAATCCAACAAAAAGGGCAAATAAGATGGTTAATGGTATGACATGCGCCTTTGAAAAGACCGAACCTCACCTGCTCACGCGAAAAAAATGCGCAAAATCTGACATGCTAGGGTTGGCGAAAGCGCAAATGGTCCAGGATTAATGTGCAGAAAGCACTGCTTCATTGGAAGAAACAAGCATCTGATACAACCCCGCCAACTGCTCTCCCTGGACGCGGGCATCGTAGGCTTTTTCGATCCATGCGCGGGCGGCCTGGATGAGGCGCTCCCATTGATCCGGATTTTCAACCAGCCACAGCAAGCCGGCAAACAGCCCATCAACATCGCGCTCTTCAGCGAGCAGGCCGGTTTCCTGATGGGTGACGATGTGCGGGATGTCGCAGTGGTAGGTGCTCACAACGGGCATGCCGGAGGCCATCATCTCAATAATGGAAACAGGGGCGCCGCCTTCCGTGTCGCCGTCGCTGGCCGTCACACTTGGCGCGAGGTACACGTGGTGCGTTCTGGCTTCTTCGATGAGTCGGTCATACGACTGATACCCAAGCAGCTTTACATCATTACCCAGGTTATTTTTCTCGATGGCATCCAGGATTTTCTTTTTCTCGGCCTGGCTCGTGGCTTCTTTGCCGGCATCACCAATGAGAGTCACTTCGATAGGCACTTTGGCTTTCAATTTTGCCAGGGCCTCGATGCCATACGGAATACCTTTTTTCTCTCTAAACGACGAAGCAATCAGCACACGCAACGGCGTACCCGGTTGCCAGCTTCGCGGTGCAAACACGTGTTTATCCAATTCGATACCCAGGTGCTGCACCCTGATCTTCTCCGCAGGACAGCCAAGCTTCTCAACACATTTGCCCATGTGCGGCCCTTCGCATAAGACCAGGCTGACGTGCTCGAACAGCCGGCTGTACCGGTCGAGCCATCTTGGGTCTTGTTTGGGCAGTTTGTTGACGTCAGCTCCGTAAAACGTCACCACATGTTTGGCGCCCAGCTTACGCGCAGCTTCCATGTCTTCCCAGCCATACGGGCCAAAGTGTGAATGGATGATGCCGGCACCTTCTCTTGCTGCCACACGGGTAAGCAAGCTGATGTACCGCCGTACCCCAAGTTTGCGCAACCCTTTTTCCCAGTACCATCGCCACTTTGGCTCGTTCGCTAGCGCGTGGATGTGTGGCATATCGAACTGCTCCAGGTTGGCCGTGCGATGACACACGATGTGCGGCACAACGGGCTCGGGCAGGTACTTCACCTGCGTGTACATCCAGGTCTGCGTCTGGTGTAGCCAGGTTGGGAAACTATGAAGGACTGGGACTTGCATTTTTCTTGTGGCTTGCGCTTACGAGCTCGCGGATTTGTAATACGGAAGATCTGTTGAAGGTCCACGTGTATGCCGCGTAGACCAGGATGCCTAGCACAACGAGGCCGGCAAACACAAATGGATTGGTGTCGAAAGAGGCCGGCAACGCCGAGCGTAGTGCAACAAGGATACCAAGCATAAGCAGACCGCCGAGCAATGGTTTCAAGGTTGCCAGGAGGACTTTGCGCACGGGCAGTTCGATAAACCGCATCGGAATTGCGAGGCTCGGGATAAATAGCACGATGCTGGTGGCCAGATAAGCCCAGGCCATCCCCTTGATGCCATACTGCAAACTAAAGGCAAACGCGCCAATCACTACAGCGGCGCTCAGTACACCCCAAAGCAACAGTGCTTCGGTTTTGTCTTTGATCAAAAAGATGGCGCCTACGGTGCTGTTAATCGATTGCAGCAAACCGACAGGCGCCAGAATAACGAGCAGGGTGATCACGGGGATCCATTTTTCGCCAAGAACCACGTTCACAAACGGGCCGGCCAGCGCCATTACACCAAGCATCAGCGGAAATGTGATCAACGATACCGTAGCTGCTATTTGTAAATACGCTTTACCGATCAAACGATTGTCATCCTGCACTTTGGAGAGCACCGGAAACATCACTTTGTTGATGATGCCGCTGATGTTTTGTATCGGGTACACCATGATGCGGTATGCCAGGGTGTAGTACCCCAACGCAGTTTCGCCCAGGTAGCGGCCAATCAGGAAATAGTCGATGTTGCGCGCAATGTAATTCAGGATCGTATAACCCGTGTAATTGAGGCTGTAGCCCAGCACGCCACGGATTTCTGGCCAATGGAAAGTAAATGAAGGTCGCCAGGTTGAAAAGATCCAGGAGAGGACGCTGACACTCGTGGTAGTGACCAGGCTTTGTACGACGAGGCTCCACACACCGTAACCCATAAACGCAAGTACGATGGCAGTGAGTGCACCCATGATGGCGGAGCCGGCTTCGATGATGCCAATCGTTCCAAACGCAATGCTTTTCTCCAGATACGTTTTCAGGGAAACGCCAAAGCCCGATATGGGGAAGTTGAGTGCGAGGAGCTGCAAGATGGGGGTTAGCCGAGGCTCATTGTAGACACTGGCTACCCATGGCGCTAACAGGACCAGCACAATTGCCGCAAGGCTGCCGATGCCGGCGTTCACCCAAAAAATGCTCGACAAAAATTGATCCGTTGCATCCTTTTTCTGGATGATAGCAACGCGCGTCCCGAAGTCCTTGAACAGGTCGACCATGCCGGTGACCACAAGCGCCATCGACAGCAAGCCAAAATCGCCGGGCGCCAGAATGACGGCAAGCAACGTAAGCGCCCCGAACTGCACGAGCTGCTTGACCACCTGGGAGAGGCTGGCCCACTGGACGCTTCGTACGGCTTTATTTCTTAGTTGCATGATGGGGCGCTGCCGGGCAGCTTAGCTGGTGGCCGGTTTTTGAGCAACCACCATGTACATCCAGGTCCACCGTTCCGTTTTGTCAATTTTATCCAGCACATACGACGTGCCCTGAATCATCAGACCAATAGCATCGATGATGCGTAGCCACTTGAGCGGGCCTTTGTTGAGCCGGTAGATGTTGTAGGTAAACAACTGGCCGAAGGTCACCCAAAAACCGGACAGGGCGTTGAGTTCAACAATCTCGAAGCCGGCTTTGTTGAAAAGGTATTCCAACCCGTATTTGCTGTACCGATAGAAGTCGCGCGGCGCTTCGTGTACATGCCAGATAAACGGCACGCTGTAGATGGCCATCCCGCCGGGTTTGAGTACCCGATAACACTCCGCGATCGCATCATACGGCTCTTCCAGGTGTTCGAGTACGGCGTTGCACACGGCACTTTCGAAGGTGTTGTCTTCTGACGGGATTTCGTACGCCGTCCCGTATAAGTCGATGTTGCTCTGATCGTGCTGCGTAATCGCATGATCCAGACCGACGTGACTTGAAATGTAAGGCGCAAGCAATTCCGCATAGGGCTTGGTGCCGCAGCCTATATCGATCATTTCACCTTTCATGTACTGAGAAGCGCAGCGCTTCAGTTCACGGTCGTGAATGGCGTAGATAAGTTTGTTTTTTAACTGATGTGCCATGCTTGCAGATTGGCGGTTTAGGAGGCAATGAGAGGACGATTGTTTGGTTTATTCCAGCACCTCGCCGATAGGGATGCGCCAGCGTTTTACCCACTGTTTGAAATCTAGCGACTTGTTTTGATAGCGCACTTGCTTGATGTGAACAAAGCCGGTGCTGGCCTGCACCACCAGCCCGTCATCGCGGACGTCGACAATGGTGCCCGGCAGTACCTCGATGTCATTGGTCATGTTGCGGTTCTTCTTGCGGGCTTCAGCCTGCTCTAACATGACTTTTTTGCCTCGAAAGAAAAAGTATGCGGTACCTGTTCTGCTCAGATTCTTTATTCGTTCTGCTGGTTGCAGGCTCCAGAAGATTTTGCTGTGGATTGGCCGATTATTGCGGTAATACGAGACGCCGTTCGGGTCCTGTGGTTTTAATTCGCCTTTACCTTCGAGGTAGAATCGGGCAACATCCCGCACGAGCGCCGGCGTTTCCTCGACAATGCGATCATAGAGCATCGCATAGCTGTAGCCTTCGATGTTAAAAGCGCGCTGTGCAACAACGGGCCCTTCATCCAGCGAGGTTGTCATTACGTGCGCCGTCACACCACTCTCTGTTTCTCCCTCAACAATGGTCCAGAAATGCGGATGTGCACCCCTGAATTTCGGTAGAAGAGAAGGGTGGAAATTGACCGCTTGTTTTTTGCCAACATCGAGCAACGGTTGTTTGAAAATCTGGGGATAAGCCGCCGAAATAACCAGGTCTGGCTCCAGTTGTTTGGCCTTTTGGACAAACGCTTCGCTGTTTACATCGTGCTCCATCCACAACGGCACGTTGTGCCGCGCAACCATGTTGAGTACTGCTTTTCTGTCGCGCCGGCTGCGAAGTCTGTGTAATAGCGCCGGTATGACGCGCCTCAGTAGTTGAAAGTATGATCTGTGTTTTAGATTGACGTATTGCTTGCCGGAAAGTGCACGCCTGAACGTGGCCCAACGTGCCGGGGTACCAAATACCACGGCGACGACCTCGAAACCTGAGGTGAGCATGGGTTCCAGGTGCGCCATCCCGTAACGTGATCCATCTCCACAGAAAAAAATGACTTTCATATACCTGCAGCGGGGATTAAATGGAAACAGCCAGTTCTTTCTGGACAATTTTCGCTATGCGGGCTGCCAATTCAGTAGCTTGCGAGCTGAGCTGTGGATACATGGGCAGGCGAAGCAAGGTCTCGCTGCAATGCTCTGTAATGTGCAAGTCATCTGTACAGCCGAGTGTATCCCGGCCATAGGGTGATGAATGCAGCGGTACGTAGTGGAACGTGGCCTGAATACCATCGGCTTTTAATGCCTTGAGTGTTGCTTGCCGCAAGTCTAGCGACGGCATTTTGAAGAAGAAAATATGGTAGTTTGAATCTGCGTAATCCGGCACAACGGGCAACGTAATCTGGTCAGCGGCGGCTAGCGGGCGCAGTGCCTCATAGTAAGCATCCCATACCTGTTTGCGCTGCTGCTTGATCTCGTCTTTGCGGTCGATCTGCGCTTCGAGTAATGCCGCGAGGATATCCGATTGAATGTAGCTACTGCCCTGGCTCACCCAGTTATATTTGTCAACCTCACCCCGGAAGAACGCAGAACGGTTGGTGCCTTTCTCTCGGACGAGTTCCGCTTTTTCAGCGATAGCATTGTCGTTGGTGACAAATGCGCCACCTTCACCTGATGTCAGGTTTTTGGTGTCGTGAAAACTGAAGCAACCGATGTGGCCGATGGTGCCAAGCGGTTTGCCTTTGTACGTGGCATCGATGGCCTGCGCTGCGTCTTCGATGACGTACAGATCGTGCTTTTGGGCCAGTGCCATGATAGCATCCATGTCGCAGGCGACGCCGGCATAGTGCACGGGTACAATGGCACGCGTGGCCGGCGTAATCCGGCGCTCTATATCTGCCGGATCAATGTTCAGTGTGTCCGGGTCAATCTCTGCAAATACCGGAGTTGCACCACGCAGCACCACCGCGTTCGCCGACGAGACAAACGTAAAGCTTGGCATAATGACTTCGTCGCCCTTGCCAATATTGAGTGCAATCATGGCCATCTCCAGCGCATGCGTACACGACGTGGTGAAGTAGACATGGGGTACGTTGAGCCACGTTTTGAGCCGTGCTTCAATACGTTTGCTGATGGGGCCATCGCCTCGGAGTACACCCTGTTGCAGGGCGCGGGTGACAGCATCAATTTCGGCTTGCCCAACGCAGGGCATATTAAAAGGAACAGTGCCTTGGTGTGTTTTCATCAACAGTATACAGGGGATGGTGCGCGCTAGAAAAGCTCGTGCACGGGTTCTTTTTCGAGAAGGAGAGAGAGATACGCGCCGTAAGAATTGTTTTTCATGGTTTCAGCAATGCGCGCAATGTCGTCCGGTCCAATCCAGTTTTGGCGGAATGCGATCTCTTCCGGACAAGAAATTTTGAGGCCCTGGCGGGCTTCAATGGTTTGAACAAAGTTGTTGGCCTGGAGCAGTGATTCGTGTGTGCCGGTATCCAGCCAGGCCATGCCGCGGCCCATAATCGAAACTTCCAGGTTGCCCTGCGCCAGGTATACTTTGTTTACATCGGTAATTTCCAGCTCGCCACGGGGAGACGGTTTCAGGGTACTGGCGATATCAATGACCTGGTTGTCGTAAAAGTAGAGGCCCGTAACCGCGTAATTGGATTGCGGATTGGCCGGCTTCTCTTCGATACTCACTGCCTGAAAATCGTCATCAAAAGCAACGACGCCGTACCGATGTGGATCTTTGACATAGTATCCAAAAACGGTAGCGCCTTCTCTTTTTTGACTGGCTTGCTGGAGCAGTTTGCTGAGTCCGTGGCCGTAGAAAATGTTATCGCCCAATACCAGGCACACCGGGTCATTTCCTATAAACTCCTTGCCAATAATAAACGCTTGCGCCAATCCTTCCGGTTTTGGTTGCTCAGCGTATGTAAACTGAACCCCCCACTGGCTACCGTCGCCCAGCAGTTGTTCAAAGCGTGGCAAATCCTGTGGCGTTGAAATGACGAGAATATCGCGAATGCCGGCCAGCATGAGCATCGACAGCGGATAGTAAATCATCGGCTTGTCGTAGACAGGCAGCAGTTGCTTGCTGACAACATGGGTAACGGGATACAGGCGCGATCCAGATCCACCTGCGAGGATTATCCCTTTCATGATTGTTGCTTGGTTTTGGATGTGAGTCTTGGGCGGATGAAGTTGAGCAAAGGCGCCGGCGAAAATGCTTCGGCAATTTCATCCAGCTTTGCTTCTTCGTCTTGTTTTGCACGCAAGCTTTCCAGCACACTGGTGACCAGCGCAAGTCCCACGCCAAGAATCAGGCCGGCGATCAGGCTCACGGCAATGAGCATCAAACGGCGCGGGCCGCTCGGTTTAATCGGTGGTACGGGCTGTTCGAGCAGGGTAATGACAGGCCGGCTGCGTTGCAGGTCGATTTCAGCCTGCGTCAGTTGCGCCTGCAAGTCACTATATAATTCCGATTTAAACGTTACCTGCCGCTGCAATCGCGCTTGTTGGGTACGGAGCCGGGCGCTTTGCGGATTGGTATTTCGATCATTAAAAAAGGCCAGGCTATTTTCGGTTGATACCAGCGAATCGCGTGCTACCTCATAGCGTTTCTTGATGAATGCCAGGTCGCGTTTGGCTTTCTGCGTCCGTATGGTTTCGATGCGCTGCACCAGGTGCTCAACAAAGCGCTGCGTGATATCCCGCGACAGAAAGGGATCATGCGTTGTCGAGGCAATAATCATAAGCCCGGTCTCCTGGTCGATGGCAGTACCAATCAGTTCTGAAATGAATTTGATCGCCTCTTCCTCTTCCACCGTTGGATAAACAGGAGTTTCACTACCTGCTGTAGTTACGGCTTCACGATCAACAGGTGGCCGAATGGCTTTGATAATGGTACCTGGCAAACCGATGGTGAATCGCTTTACGTATGTTTTCCATGTTACGCGATTGGCATACTCGGTAAAGGTGAGTGTTTGATCGATATCACGGAAGTAAAACGTGTCGCGCACCACGGCAAGGCGTACCTCACGGCTACTCAAAACATCCGGGTATGCGTCTGGGGTAAGCCCCGTGCTTGATCCGCCAAGATTTAACCCAATGCCACTCAATAGCGACAAGCCGCCGAGGTTACGCATGGAGTTCTCGGTTTCCACTTCCCGGATGACTTTTGCTGAAGCGGTGTATTTGGAAGAAGAGAGAATCGCCAGTGCCAGGCCCAGTGCACCACAAATGAGTGTTGTTGTGATAATCAGCTTGCGATTGCGCGCGATAATCAGCAGTAGATCTAGTAGAGAGGCTTCCTGTGGCTTTGAAGCGCTGTCGTCAGCATTAACGTTGTTATTTCGCGATGGGGTATTGGTATCGCTCATAGCCTGCAGGGGAGTATAGATAAACGGCGGATACTGAGGGTTGTTATTTGAGTGTCGTAACGTTTTAAGTCAGGCCGAATTGCGAAAGTAAGGATAGGCTGATTAATTACATTTTCTGGCCTGAACTGTTCCTTTTACGGGATAGAACACAGCGGCCGTTTTGATGTTAGATGCGCGGGTTTTGCCATAATTTTCCAATAAAACGCATTTTGTATGCTCCTCTTGGCGAGGGGCTTGCCGTGTGTATTGCAGGCGTGATGTTCCGTTGCCGGTAGTAAATGCAGTTCCGACCTCCGGCTCGTCTGCCAAATGATGCAGGACCTGCTACGTAGCATAATTTTGAAACCAAAGCCAATCTGAGTTTATGTTCGATGAGTTTGTCGCGCCGCACGTGTTTGTTGTGTTTGGTGCCACTGGAGATTTGATGCAGCGGAAATTATTGCCGGCATTGTACCATCTTGCCAACGAAGGTAACCTGGGCGAACGGTTTAAAATCCTGGGCATCGCACGCAATGAAATGGATGATATCCAATTTCGTGCATGGGCCGGCGAGGCACTTGATCGCGCAAAGCTTCGCGCTGATACGGACGTAAAGGCCTGGTGCGATCAGTGTTTGCATTACATGCCGATTGGTGATGCCGGCCCTGAAGTCTACGAAAACATCGCAGCCACACTGGAGAAGCTGGAAGCAGATTATGACTTGCCCGGCAATCGCACCTTTTATCTGGCTCTCCCGCCGCGTGTTTTTGCCCCTACCATTGAAGCCCTCGGCAATGCCGGCCTCAACAAAAGCGCCGGCTACACCCGATTGGTGATCGAAAAGCCTTTTGGCAAAAATCTGGCATCTGCTCATGAACTGAACGCCGTACTACATAAGCACTTTGAAGAATCGCAAGTGTATCGCATCGACCATTACCTGGGCAAAGAAACCGTACAGAACCTGTTGGTTTTCCGGTTCGCAAATCCGGTGTTTGAATCGCTCTGGAATCGAGACCGCGTGGAAAGTGTGGAGATTACGGTGGCTGAGTCGCTTGGTGTAGAGAAACGTGCCGGCTACTACGATAAGTCGGGCGCTTTGCGTGACATGGTGCAAAACCACCTGATGCAATTGCTCACGCTGACTGCGATGGAGGTGCCGGCCGAGTTTGAGGCCAATGCGATTCGCGATGAAAAAGTAAAAGTCCTGAAGTCGATTGCCCCAATCGATCCGGACAAGGTGATCTTCGGTCAATACGAAGAAGGACACGTGGGTGATGAAAAGGTGCAGGGGTATTTAGAAGAGGAGGGGGTACCTGCTGATTCTTCAACGCCTACCTTTGTTGCCCTCGAATTGCAAATTGATAGCTGGCGGTGGCAAGGGGTACCGTTTTTCTTGCGGACTGGAAAGCGGATGGACGAGCGGCTGACTAAAATTGTGGTAAACTTCCGAACGGCGCCGGTTTCTCTTTTCCCCAAACATAGAAAAGGCAAAATCAGCCCAAACCGGCTCATCCTTACCCTGCAACCTAATGAAGGCTTCGAACTGGGTTTTGAAGTGAAATCACCCGGGCAGGAAATGTCGACCCTAACGAAGCGGCTGCACTTTGAATATGGCGAAGCTTTTGGGCCCTTGCAGGATGGCTATGAAACGCTACTCTTTGATGTAATCACAAACGACCAGACCCTGTTTGTACGGGCTGATGAGGTGGAGATGTCGTGGGGGCTGTATGACCCCCTTTTGAAAGAAGAGTACCCCATCCACAACTATGAAGCCGGCTCCTGGGGGCCACAGGAGGCCCATTTCATGTTAGCCAAAGCCGGCCACCGCTGGTTCGAGAAATAGAAGCGGACGTATTTTCGGATTTTGGTAGTTCTGTGATCTCGATATACGCACGTTATCCCTTGATCTCTTGCTATGGCAGAAGTTGATGCACGAAGCAACATACCCTATCTCTCGACGGATCAGATGATCGAGGTGGATCGGGCGATGATTGAGGATTACAACATTCTCTTGATTCAAATGATGGAAAACGCCGGCCGTAACCTTGCTGCGCTTGCTCGCAGTCAGTTTCTCGGGGGTGATCCTCGAGGTAAAGAGGTTGTGGTGTTGGTTGGTAAAGGCGGAAATGGCGGCGGCGGGATGGTTTGTGCGCGTCGGTTGCACAATTGGGGAGCCACGGTTAAGGTGTATAGCACGGCGCCCGCTGCTGATTTTGTGGGTATACCTGCTCATCAGTTTCAGGTATTGCAGCGGATGGGGGTGCCTGTGATGGCAACAGATGAGCCGGCCGCTGACCAGGCGACAGATTTGGTGGTAGATGCAGTAATTGGCTATAGCTTGAAAGGCGATCCCCGCGGACGTGCCGCAGCAACTCATTTTGTGGGCAAACAGCCAGGATGCACCGATTTTGAGTTTGGATGTACCGTCGGGTATCGATACGGCCAGTGGAGCCATTCACACGCCGGCCGTCCGGGCGCATGCAACCATGACCCTCGCATTACCTAAAAACGGATTGCGTAATGCCGAGGTTTTGCCCTATATAGGATCTTGCTTTTTGGCAGATATCAGCGTGCCTCCCGGACTTTATAGCAACGCCCCGTTGAATCTGGACGTTGCTCCCATCTTTGCGCAAGAAGACATTGTCCAACTCTGGTGATTTAGGGTTTAAAAAAATAGTCAATTGGTCCGATTATTACCGCATATCAACGGTTTCCCTTTATGGAGCCGGTCAAACGAGTTCTATCCACACCCAGTACGATGATTAGGAAGAAAAAGGTGTCGGAAGATACCGTGCAGGTTACCTTTGTTTTGACCGATGTGACCTCGGAAGAAGCAGTGTCTGTAGTTGGTGATTTTAACGAATGGCAACCCGGTGCGCTTGCGTTTAACAAAACCTCACGTGATTCCTACGAGGCAACCACAACGTTACCCGCTGGCCGGCAATACGTGTTTAGATACCTCACCGAACATGGGCGGTGGTTCGATGAAACGGCAGCTGACGGATTTTATCCCAATGAATATGGCTCGGGAAATTGCCTGTTGCTTACGTAGCGGGGTGACGCTCGTTTATATAGCGAAACTCTCTTCTGAATAAAATTCGAGTGCTACGTCTTTCACGATATCAAAAATCTTACGGCGTTCTTCGACCGAAAGTGAATTCCGGCGGAGTTCGAAAATCTTGGCACTGTCGCGTTTGAAGTCCTGAACCAGGTTGTTTTTAACCTCTGCTTTTCCTTTAACCTGGGTGGTTTTGAGGATTTTCTTTTTCACGGTATCGGACCATGGGAGGTCGAGCCGGCCAAACAGTGCTTGAAACTCTTCTACCGGGTTGTTGCTCAGGTCTTCCAGTTTAACCAACTCCCATCCGTCGTATTTTTTTGCCTGGTTGACAACAACCTGTGTGAGCAATCGCCAATGTGCAGCAGCGTTCTGCAACGCGTCGCTGTCTTGGTTGAACCACTTATCAAGACTCCCATTGAGGTGATCCGCTACCAGTTCGGGTTGATCGTCGATGATTTTTCTGATGTCGGGCCACCAGTTCGCACGTCGCAGACTGGCGATGAATGATGCCGGATGGCGAATGACAATAACCGGCTTTACCCCGAAGTGGACGTGCAGGTATTCTGCCAGGAGCGTGCCTGTGGGGTCTTTGATGACAGCGTGCCGGTGAAAGGGGTTCATTTTGGCAAGACGAAGGTAATACGGGCCTCTCGTGCCGACCAGGTGTTTAATAATGCGACGATGTACCGCTTCGTTTTTGAAGGGCGAGTTTCTCAGACTGAAATTATAGGAGAAAATGCGGGAAGCGGCTTCGTGGATTTCTTGCATCTCGGGCGTATCCAACGAGGGCCTTACATAGCGCCACCGCTTGGTCATACCGGGCATTCCACAACGAATATTGAATGGCTCGTGGATATAATCCACTTCGAGCGGGAGGCTAAGAATCTTGCCTACAAATGTGGTCCCGCCCCGGATTTCTCCTGTGACAAAGACCCAGTTTTTTACACGGTCTACCGCGATTTTCATGATTAGCTTTATTCCTGAAGTGTGCTTCCTACTATCGTTTCACTCGACGAACTGCCGGGACAACAAAAAAAGGGCCATCTGAAAAAAGAACAGCCTGAAATACAACGGCCTGAAACACGGCGGTTGGATGCGCATTCTTTGGTAGGATTATATTGCGGAATGAAGCACGCACGTTTGTCCACACAAACGCCACTGCTTCCTGGCAGACCCCAGCGCAATACTGACCCAGGATTACAGCTTCATAGCTTTCTCGTAAAACACGCATCGCGGCACTTTCTACTGCTATCATTTCGCTTGCACCTTGTTTTCTATAGACTATTGTATCAGGCAAACACAGCAATCCAGACGCACTGCATTTCAGGAGGCGAAAGGGATAGAACGAATGATATGGAAGGAATTTAGTGCCATGAATCAAGCATTCCAGAAGCATGTCGATTAAAATTTTTAATGTTGTCGGTGCCCGGCCAAACTTTATGAAGATTGGACCGCTCCACCGTGCATACCGGCAATTTGGTGACATCCATTCGGTGATTGTGCATACCGGTCAGCACTACGACGAACGGATGAGTGACGTATTTTTCAGGCAATTAGAACTGCCTGAGCCAGACATCTATCTGGGGGTTGGTAGCGGGTCACATGCTGCGCAAACAGCGCGGATCATGATTTCGTTTGAAGGCGCTTTGATGGAGCACAAACCTGATCTGGTGCTTGTCGTGGGGGATGTGAACTCTACGGTAGCGTGTAGTCTGGTTGCAGCCAAATGCCACATTCCTGTTGCGCATGTAGAAGCCGGCCTGCGAAGCGGCGACCGCAAAATGCCCGAAGAAATCAACCGCATCGTCACAGATTCTATTTCTGATCATTTATTTGTGACGGAGCAAAGCGGCCTGGATAACCTGCGCAAAGAAGGGGTGCCCGAGGATAAGATCCATTTTGTCGGCAACGTGATGATCGATTCGCTGGTGCATTTTCGGGAAAAAGCGGCTGAGAGCCCTATTCTGCGCGAACTCGCGGTGCAGCCTCGGCAGTATGTGCTTGTAACCATGCACCGGCCGGCAAACGTAGATAACCCGGACAGCTTGCGTAAGGTGATCGAAACGCTCGAGCGCCTGACAGCATTGCGACCTGTTGTGATGCCGATGCACCCCCGCACGCGTATCCGCCTCGAGACCTTTGGCTTCATGGATCGTTTTCGGGCCATCCCCAACCTGATTATCACCGAGCCGCTCGGGTATCTGGAGTTTCTGAAACTGATGGACAACGCAGCGCTGCTTGTAACAGACTCCGGTGGTATTCAGGAAGAAACCACGTACCTGAAGGTCCCATGCCTGACATTGCGCGAATCGACTGAGCGCCCGATCACAATGGATCTGGGGACCAACGAGTTGATGGAACTGGATCCCAATGCGATTGCAGCACGCGTAACAGCCATTTTAGCCGGTGATCGGAAGGAAGGACAAATTCCACCACTGTGGGATGGAGGTACTGCTACACGCATTGCCAGCATTCTGGAACAGATATTGAGACCCACGATTGCCTGACTGTACGTCGCGATTCCACTCGTTTGCGTTATTTGACAGTTTATTGGGTATTGTATACAGCACAAATTTATGCCGGGATCTTTTTATCCGGGAATAAGGTTTCCCTTTTGCTTTTCTAATAGGGGATTGTGCTGGCATGATGTGTAAGAGGAGTACTAATGCTTTTCACTACGATCACCAGGGTATGCAAATCAGCTTTTCAGGCACACGATGACATGGGAGCATAATTAGGAATTCCCTAATCTTTCGTCTTGGCCTGGCACGTAGCTCTTACGCAAACCGTTAAAAACGTAGAGAATTTCGTCTTTTTCCGTGTAATTCCTCTGCTTGCTACGAAAGTTAATAGTGATATAATAGCGGGTAACTAATATTTATTTCTAGCAGATAGCGTCTACCGCGACGCATTCAGGGCTTCTCTTAAACATGCTTGAATGTGCAGGAGATCAGAGAGGAAGCCTTCTCGTAGCAACTGATTGATCCGATGAAGATGTCAACTCGATCCGCAATGTGTGTATGCAACTAACCGATACAATTCTGCCTTAGGCATGATCTTGGAATCAGGTAAAGCCGGCAGCACAAAGCATTGAAATATTTTCCGATTAATTGAAGAGATTATGAGATACCTCATTACGGGAGGAGCAGGCTTTATTGGAAGTCATCTGGCTGATTATCTTATCGAGCAGGGTCACCATGTCCATATTATAGACAACCTGTCCACGGGCCGTCTAGAAAATATACAGCACCTATTTCACCACAACCGCTTCGAGTCTACGATAGCCGATATCCTGGACTACCATACGCTTGAGCAACACATCTCTCGGTGTGATCAGGTTTTTCATCTTGCTGCTGCTGTTGGTGTTCGTCTGATAATGGAGCAGCCAGTTGAGACGATTGTCACAAATGTACAAGGAACTGAGAATATCCTGAAGCTGGCCAGTTTCTATGGGAAAAAAGTTTTGCTTGCCTCGACCTCTGAGGTGTATGGCAAGCTGATGGAAACCAGCGAAGATATCGAGAGCCTGTCTGAAACAGACGATTGGACCCTTGGGCCAACAACCAAGCGCCGCTGGGCCTATGCCTGTTCAAAGGCAATCGACGAGTTTCTTGCCCTGGCGTACTACGAAGAAAAGCAGTTGCCCGTTGTGATTGCTCGTTTTTTCAATACGGTTGGACCACGTCAGACCGGCCGCTACGGGATGGTCATCCCAAATTTTGTACAAAGTGCATTATGCAACGAGCCTATTTCCGTCTTTGGTGATGGCGAACAGTCGCGCTGCTTTACGTACGTGGGTGATGCCATTCGCGCCATCACGGCAACTGATGGAGCACGACGGTGCTGAAGGGCAGGTGTTCAACATTGGTAGTGATCAGGAAATCACCATTAATGAACTGGCAAGCGCGTTCGTACGCTGGCCAAGAGTGACTCTTCAATTGAGCACATTGCGTATGAAAAAACCTACGGTCCCGGGTTTGAAGATATGCGCCGGCGCACACCCAATATCAGTAAAATTCAACAGGCCATCGGATATAAGCCGTCTTATGATATAGACGCCATTCTGCGTGATGTCATTGCGTACTTCCGTCTGGCCAAATCTGCTTCATTTTCTGCAGAGACCGCTGCGCAAAAGGCTGCAGCAACCAATACATCTGTGCCCCAACAGTTACACCGAAACGGGGCACCCTACAACGCCACTCCCCCTGTAAACATGCATTCTCAGACCGACCCAGCCCGTTCGGGTTTTTATACATCAAAACATGAATTTGCTTAGTACCGATTTTTTTTGGCTACCATGGGTGGGCGGAATCGTTGCATTCATGTGTACCCTGCTGCTGACGCCGGCTGTGATTCGGCTCGCGCACCGCAATAAGTGGATTGCTATTCCCAAGAAAGACCGTTGGCACGCCAAGCCAACTGCACTCATGGGAGGCATTGCAATTTATGCAGGTGCAACCATAACATTGTTGTCGCTTTTTCTGTTTGAGGTGCCCTGGCAAGTTTGGCTTGGGGCTACCATCATGTTTGTAACGGGGCTTGTTGATGACTTGAAAACCATCCGGCCCGGTGGCAAGCTGGTTGCCCAGGTGGTGTCGTCGGGATTGTTGCTGTTTGCCGGCTTCTCTTTTGGTGAAGGACTGCCGTTTTGGATTGTTGTCCCGCTAACCTTTTTATGGACCATCGGGATTACCAACGCCATCAATTTGCTGGATAATATGGATGGCCTTGCTGCCGGCATTTCGTGTATTGCTGCGTTGGTGCTGGCCGTATTCTCGTTCCTTTCAGGCAACGTGGCCGGCCTTGCCATTTCGCTTATCATCGTTGGCGTGACCGCCGGTTTTCTCGTGTTCAACTTTAAACCCGCACGCATTTTTATGGGCGATAGCGGGAGCATGTTTTTGGGGTACACCATTGCAGCGCTGGCCCTGATGATCCAGTCCGATGTGCAGGTTGCCTCTGGCCGGTTTACCATCTACCTGATGTCGGTCATGGTCATGGCCATCCCTATTTTTGATACCACGCTGGTTACGCTTGTTCGTACGCTGGCCGGCCGCTCGATTTCGCAAGGTGGACGCGATCACAGTTCGCACCGGCTCGTTTTTCTGGGCCTTTCCGAACGGATGGCTGTGCTAACGTTGTACGGCATCAGCCTGTTTTTTGGGGCTGTAGCGCTGCTTCTGCAGTTCACTGAGCCACGCCTGTTTTACGCCCTGTTTTTTGCAATGACAATTGGGCTGACTGTCTTTGGCGTGTATCTCGCAAGCGTCGACGTGTATCGTACATCAGAAGGGTTGGGTTTCTTCTCTACGCGTGGGTATATCCTGAACGAAAAGTTTTTTGCCATGCTGCACGCCCTATTTGGCCGCAGTTGGAAAGCTTCCTTTGGCGTGATTGCCGATTTGATATTGATCGTATCGGCATTTGTCGTTGCGCATTACCTCCGGTATGAGAGCGATTTTACAGCGATACACGCAGAGAACCTGGAACGTATTTTACCCGTGGTAGTGGCCGTCAAGATTGTCCTCTTCTATCTGTTCGGATTGTACCGGGGTATCTGGCGGCATGCCGGAACGGCAGAGTTCTTGCGCGTGCTGTTCGCAACCGCTGTATCGGGCGTATTGGCCTTCGCGCTGGCCGGTTTGGTGATTGGAGCTGAACAACTTTCCGTTTCAGTATTTCTCATCGACTGGTTTCTGATTTCCTGTGCAGCTGCCGGCGTACGGTTTGGTTTCCGCGCACTGCGCCAGTTTATTTCAATGCAGCGCAACCAGGGCAAACGCGTGTTGCTGTATGGAGCCGGCGATGCAGGCGCCATAACACTCCGCGAAATGCGGTTTAACCTTGAAATGGACTATGTCCCCGTCGGATTTATCGACGACGATCCGTTAAAACATGGCATGACCATGCATGGTGTGCCTGTGTTGGGGTCTTTCGGAGACTTGGGGCGTATTATAACTGAGTATCAACCAGAAGCCGTTGTCATTACCGCCAGTAGAATGACAGAGGCAAGAAAAACCGAAATCTGTGTTGAATGTACCCGACTCGACGTCGATTGCTTTGCATTTCATCTGAGCTTCGACGCACTGCCAGCCTGGCCCGAGTTTGGTACGCTGATCGATGCAGAACCGAAGGAGGCTCATTAACTGACTGTATCGGCCCCGCTTCGTTCTGCTTGATTCCACCTAAAACGAAGAGGAAGTATACATGTCATATCAGAAAACGAAGCAACAGGATACGGGCGCGTCCGCTATCGGTATTGGGCCGGCGCATGATTTGGCTACCAAAATCGAAGAAGGAAAAGCCGTTATCGGTGTTGTGGGATTGGGATACGTTGGCCTGCCACTCGCAATTGAGTATGCAGACAAAGGGTATGCAACCATTGGTATCGACCTCAACAAAGAGCGCGTTTTGCGGCTCAATGCGGGCAATAACTACAATCAGGATGTTGCAGATGAGGCCGTCAAGCGCGTAGTTGATGCCGGCAAACTCACCGCTGAAGACGACTTCGGTTCGTGCGAACATATCGATGTGTTCTACATTTGTGTACCGACGCCTGTTACGGACCACAAAGATCCGGATACCTCTTACATCAAAGCTGCTACGGAATCCATCGCAAAACACCTGCGTCCCGGGCAGTTGCTCATCCTCAAATCTACAACGTACCCTGATACAACAGAAGGCTTGATGAAGCCAATTCTGGAGGCAGCCGGGGAAGAGAAAAACCTCAAGCTGGGTCGCGACTTTTTCCTCGCGTTTAGCCCTGAGCGTATTGATCCAGGTAACAAGCAGTTTACAACGGCCAATACACCGATTGTAGTTGGTGGGGTGACGCCGGCGTGTACTGAACTCGCTGCGCGCGTCATTCAGAAAGTGGTAGAGCATGTGCATCCTGTTTCAAGCCCCAAAGTGGCTGAAATGGAGAAACTGCTCGAAAATACGTTTCGCTCAGTGAACATCGCCCTGGTAAACGAGCTTGCAAGGCTCTGTGACCGCATTGGTGGCATTTCGATTTGGGAAGTAGTAGAAGCAGCTGCTACCAAGCCGTTTGGGTACATGCCATTTTATCCAGGGCCTGGACTTGGTGGACACTGTATTCCTATCGATCCGTATTACCTTTCGTGGCTTGCGCGTCGCTACGATTTTGAGACCAGTTTCATCACCCTTTCTGCCCGCATCAATGAAGAGATGCCGTTTTATGTGCAGGATGCCGTGATCAGAACCATTGCGCGCCAGCCTGTTCGGCTTGAGGATGCAAAGGTATTGATCCTGGGCGTTGCGTTCAAAAAAGATGTGGATGATACCCGCCATTCGCCGGCTTTCCGCGTGATCGAGTTGCTGCATGAGCAGGGGGTATACAATATTTCATTCTGCGATCCGCATGTGTCGAGTATCTCTGTGCCGGCAGGTCCCGGTGTAGTAGAACTGGAAGCAATTAACCTTACAGAGGAAGTTCTTGCCAAACATGACGTCGCTGTCATCCTGACTGATCACAGCGCTTTCCCATACGCCATGATTGCTGAGCACGCACGGGCTGTTGTGGATACCCGTAATGCGCTCAAGCATATTCCGCACAGCAAAGACAAAGTAATCCTGCTGGGTGGCGGTGAGTTTTAGCAGCTGTACGAATCGCAAAAGATAAAAGGGGAGACCGTGTCTGGCATGGTCACCCCTTTTGTGTTTGAGCTAAAAAGTGCTGCGTGCCCTTTTTGCTAGTGTTGCCTGTCTGTACAAAAATGTATGCTAGCTGAAAAAGTCGAACCAGTTTTCCAGGTTGATTTTCTCCAGGCAATCGCCGTCCACGTGGGTGAACTCATTTCGCATGTTGCAATAAACGTAGTCATTTTGCCACGTTTCAATATTCGCTACAATCGCTGCGAGCGCCTCCAGGATGTAATGCAGAGTTTCTTCTTTCAGCGTAGGATGAATGGACAGCCTGACCCAGCCTGGTTTAGCTGAGAGGTCGCCGCTCTCAATTTGATCTGTAATCGATTTGGAATGCGCGCGATCCACATGAAGCAAGAAGTGGCCGTAGGTGCCGGCGCACGAGCATCCACCACGCACCTGGATGCCGTAGCGGTCGTTGAGCAGCTTGACAAGCAGGTTGTAGTGAATGTCTTCTACATAAAAAGAAATAACGCCCAACCGTTCTTCTATATGATCAGCCAGAATATGCAGTTTGGGAATTTGGCGAAGCCGCTTGAATGCAATGGATAGCAGCTCTTTCTCACGGGCAGCCATGTTTGCCACGCCCATCTCTTCCTTGAGTTTTACGGCCAATGCCGTCCGGATGGCCTGCAAAAAGCCAGGCGTCCCGCCGTCTTCGCGCGCTTCGATATCTTCAAAGTAGCTGTGCTCGCCCCATGGATTGGTCCACATCACGGTACCTCCGCCCGGGTTGTCTGGTACGCTGTTTTGATAGAGCGAAGAGCAGAAGATGAGGCACCCAGATGTACCGGGGCCGCCCAGGAATTTATGTGGCGAGAAGAAGATGGCGTCCAGTTTCTCCAGCGGATCTGCCGGGTGCATGTCGATCGCTACATAAGGTGCAGAAGCCGCAAAATCGACAAAACAATAACCGCCGTGCTCATGCATGATTTTTGCCATCGCATGGTAGGGCGTTTGGATGCCTGTCACGTTGGAGCAACTGGTAAACGAGCCAATTTTAAACGGCCGGTCTTTATACTGCTCCAGTAGGCTGCGCATGGAATCAAGATTGACCAGGCCAGCATCGTCAGCCGGCAGCTGCACAACGTCGGCGATGGTCTCCAGCCAGGAGGTCTGATTGGAATGGTGCTCCATGTGCGTGATAAAAACCACTGGGCGTTTTTCAGCGGGGATGTTTACTTCCGATTTTAGATTGGAAGGGAGTTTCAGACCAAGAATCCGCTGGAATTTGCAGATCACACCCGTCATGCCGGTTTCTGCTGTAATGATCACATCCTGTGGGCCGGCGTTCACGTGGGCTTTGATAACCTTGTGCGCTTCGTGATACGCGCGGGTCATGCAGGTGCCCGTGATACTCGATTCTGAATGCGTATTGCCCACATACGGACCAAAGGTCTCCTGGATTTTTTGTTCGATAGGGCCATAGAGCCGGCCGCTTGCAATCCAGTCGGCATAAATGATCTGTTGCTCGCCGTATGGCGTCTCAAACGTCTGGTTGCGGCCGATTATGCCTTCGCGAAAACGTTGAAAGTACTGCTCCAACGTCGATGTATTATCCCTGCTTACGGTAGGAGAATCAATCATATCTATCTGAAAACTGGTGTCTTAAGCCTGTTTACATGGTGAGTCCTAAAAATAAGCGGTAGCACGCAAATGGTTTTAGGTTTTCTTTTCCGTCATCATAAAATCATAATGGTGCTGTTGTTCTGCACTTTGCTAACTGCACATTGCTAACTGCACATTGCTAACTGCACATTGCTAACTGCACATTGCTAACTGCACATTGCTATCTGCACATTGCCATCTGTGCAAAAGGGATGCTTTTGGTTATATTGAGCACCTTGTCTGTTGCGCCGGCTTTGGTCCGGCAACCACCATTGCGGGCAAACACCACTCCTTTTACCATTTTTTAAGCGTATATGTCTGAACTTCCCACTACTGATAATTCCAGGTTTGCACGGTTTTTAAGTACAGTAGAACGCATTGGGAATTTGCTGCCCCATCCGGCAACCCTGTTCGCGCTGTTTGCCTTCCTGGTTGTGCTGCTTTCTGGCTTATTTAGCTTGTTCGACTTGCAGGCGACCAATCCTTCTACCGGAGAGGTTGTGCGGCCCGTGAATCTGCTTTCTGTGAGCGGTCTACACCGCATTCTCACCGAGATGCTGGATAACTTTACGGGGTTTGCACCGCTTGGGACCGTACTCGTGGCCATGCTTGGGATTGGTGTGGCAGAGGGGAGTGGCTTGATTGGTGCCGGCTTGCGGCTGCTCGTCATGTCAGCACCCCAGAAGCTACTCACGTTCGTCATTGTGGCAGCTGGCGTGTTGTCAAATACGGCGAGTGAGGTGGGCTATGTTTTGCTTGTCCCGTTGAGTGCCATCATTTTCCTGGCTGTAGGCCGGCACCCGATTGCCGGGCTGGCTGCCGCTTTTGCAGGGGTATCCGGGGGCTACAGCGCCAACCTGTTTTTGGGGACGGTCGATCCGTTGCTGGCTGGACTTTCTGAAGAAGCTGCGCAAATCATTGATCCGGCGTATCTGGTGAATCCGGCGGCGAATTACTATTTCATGTTTGTCTCCACGTTCATTATTGCTGCGGCGGGGACGTGGGTTACGGAAAAAATTGTGATCCCGCGGTTAGGCAGTTATACGGGAGATGCAGAGCCCGAAGAAATCAAGCCGCTTTCAGCAAAGGAGAAACGGGGCCTCTGGTATGCGTTGGTTAGCATCTTGATATTGATGGGGCTGGTATTGTGGGGGCTTATTCCAGAAGATGGCTTCCTGCGCGAACCAGAAACCGGTAGCGTATTGCGCTCACCGTTTATGCAGGGGATAGTTGCTTTTATCTTCATAAGCGCAAGTATAGCGGGGATCGCCTACGGGTTTGGCGCCGGCACCTTGAAATCAGACACCGATGTAATGAATGGCATGGGCAAAGCCATGTCTACCCTGGGGATTTACATGGTGCTGGTGTTTTTTGCCGCCCAGTTTGTGGCGTACTTCAAATGGACCAACCTCGGGTTGATCTTTGCAATCAAAGGCGCAGAGGCGCTGCAGGCATCCGGGTTAGGGCCTATTCCACTAATGATCGCTTTCATTCTGCTCTCAGCGCTGATCAACCTCGCCATGGGTAGTGCATCCGCCAAATGGGCCATCATGGCACCCGTGTTTATTCCGATGTTTATGCTGTTGGATTATTCGCCAGAGCTTGTGCAAACAGCGTACAGAATTGGCGATAGCTCGACAAACATCATCTCACCCATGATGTCGTACTTCGCGCTGATAGTGGCGTTTGTTGAGACATACGACAAGAAAGCCGGCATCGGCACGGTCGTGGCTACTATGTTACCCTACACGCTCGTATTCCTCGCTGCCTGGATTGTGCTTCTCGTCGCCTGGTTACTATTCGGCTGGCCCGTTGGCCCCGGCGCACCACTCTTCCTGGGGGGGTGATAGAACGGGAGTACTGTAGCCAATCAAAAACGCCTTAGCTTAGCTGCTCAGTTCTTCCCCGTCATACCGGACTTGATCCGGTATCCAGAGAAGGAATGGCCGAATGCCGATTTTCGAATGCCGATTTTCGAATGCCGATTTTCGAATGCCGATTTTCGAATGCCGATTTTCGAATGCCGATTTTCGAATGCCGATTGTCGAATGCCGATTGTCGAATGCCGATTTTCGAATGCCGATTGATCGAATGCCGATTTTCGAATGCCGATTGTCGAATGCCGAGTGTTTGCAGGCATCGCTATCTCCCTCACGTCCGGACTTGATCCGGTATCCAGAGAAGGAATGCCGATTTTCGAATGCCGATTTTCGAATGCCGATTTTCGAATGCCGATTGTGTCAAAAAGGCAGAGCAGATGCCCAGAGAAGGAATGCCGATTTTCGAATGCCGAGTGTATTGCAGGCATCGCTATCTCCCTCACGTCATGCCGGACTTGATCCGGTATCCAGAGAAGGAATGCCGATTTTCGAATGCCGAGTGTATTGCAGGCATCGCTGTCTCCCTCACGTCATGCCGGACTTGATCCGGTATCCAGAAAAACGTTAGAGCAGAAGTTGGTTTACTGTCTATGTGTCAAAAAGGCAGAGCAGATGCCCAAACAAGGATACGTATACATTCTCGCCAACAAAAGAAATGGTACCCTGTACACGGGAGTCACAAGCGATCTTGCACGCCACGTTGAGGAACACAGAAACGGAGCGATTCGCAGTTTTACAAGTAGATATGGCATTCATCGCCTCGTGTACTTTGAAATCCACGATGAAATAGGTGTTGCCATTTCGCGAGAAAAACAGATCAAGAACTGGACGCGACGCTGGAAACTTCAATTGATAGAATCAAGCAATCCCGATTGGACTGATTTGAGTTCGGAACTGATGTAGCCCTTTTCTGGATACCGGATCAAGTCCGGTATGACGTGGGGGAAAGACCGCAATCTCAACCCACTCGGCAATCGAAAATCGGCATTCGGCATTCCTCCTGGGTACCGGATCAAGTCCGGTATGACGTGGGGAGATACTGCTGATGCGATTCGCTACGGATTAAACCGTTCGGTGTACTGCGGATACGCTTGCTTGTTTTGCGATGGCTCGCGGGCAAAGAGGTAAACCAGGACGACACCGAGTACAAACATCGTGTTGGGCAGGAGGACCGTGGTTTCGAAGGCGTAGAAAAGGGCCTTGAAAAGCATGTCTATAAAAAACACCGTGGTAAAGATGCCGAGGATGATGCCGGCCAGAACCGTGCGCTCTCCATCAGATGAAAGCATTTTGCCCACAAACAGGGTGGCTGTAGCACCCAGCATGAGGGAAAGGAAATTTAGAATGATGGAGTAAATGGGTTTGACAGCCAGCGAGTTTAAGATGAGTACGGGCAGCGAGATGCCAGCCACCGAAAAGACGTAATAAATCAGCAAGCCGGCCAGGGCAGCGATGCCTTTGTTGAACGGGCGCTCGCTTTGCACATCAGACATGCTCCGGAAAATGCGGAGACAAACGTACAGGAAGCCCAGCACAACCGCGCTGAGCATGGTGAAGGTCAGCAGTAAAGAGCCCCTGCGGTCACCAAAACGCGAGTTCTGCGTGCGACCGTCGACAATACTGAGCATTGAAATGGCGTCTGTCGAGCGGCCGTCGAGCCAGAGAGACAGGGCATACCGTCGCAGCAGACTATCACTCTGATTATACATCGACCCTTCGAGGGTTTCGAGCATGCTATTGGCAATAACCAGGCTGTCGCGTGTAAGCTCGAGTTGCCGGCGGAGCTCTTCGTAACCGGATGTACTCCCGATCTCGCTCGGTGATACAATTCTGCCACTTTGCTGCGGCGTGTCATCGCCCCGCAATCTGCAACCGCTAACAACCAGTAGCAATAGCGTGACTACAAGCAGAATTCTGTGCTGACTTTTCATGCGAATCAAATATTGGTTCAACCTGCAATTTCTTGGTTCATTGCTCAAATTCCAAGGCTGCGGGTTCAAATTAACAGCAATTCCTCGGATGTGCCGTCATTCCATATCCAGTGGAGCCATCGGGAAAAGGCTACTTGGTACCCTGTTTTCACGCATCATCACCCTGAATTGCTCCACAACCTCTGGATGCTGGTCGGCAACATCGGTTGTTTCTCCAATATCATTGGCCAGATTATACAGCTCTATTTTGAGAGGATCGGGATTGTCTTTCTTCAAAACTTGTTGCCTGACGGCTTTCCAATCACCCATACGAATCGCCTGCTGCCCACCGTATCCGGGGAATTCCCAGTACAGCAATTCGTGTGCTTGCTGCGAGTCATTGCCCAGTAACGTAGGCGCAAGGCTTATGCCATCGATGCCGGCTGGTGCTGTGGTGCCAGTGACGTCTGCCAGTGTAGGCATGATATCCCAAAAAGCTGAAAGATGGCTGCTTTCCTGGCCTGCCTCAATTTTACCCGGCCAGCGCGCAACAAGTGGTACGCGGATGCCGCCTTCGTACAGGCTGCCTTTTAGTCCCTTAAAAGGGCCGGCCGACTCAAAAAAGTCAGAATCTGACCCGCCCAGCCTGTTGAACGTGGGGCCATTGTCTGAACTGAACATGACCAGCGTATTGTCGTCGAGGCCCAGGGTTTTTACGAGATCCATGATGGCACCCACATCTCTGTCGAGGTGTGAAATCATGGCTGCATAGCCGGCACGGGGATAAGGATGCTCGAGATAACCACGATGCTCATAATCTTCTTCGGGAATCACATCTTTGTATTCTTCCAGCGAAGACTCTGGTACCTGGATCGACAGGTGCGGGATCGCAAAAGGCATGTAGAGAAAAAACGGTTCATCTTTGTGCGCCTGGATAAATTCCATGGCTACTTCCCGAAAGCGATCCTGTGAGTACGTTTCGCCATTCAAGGTGCGGTCGTTACCGGGAAATAGTTCTTTCTCGCGGTTATTCCATAGGAATTTGGGGTAGTGATTATGGGCATGGCGCTGGCAATTGAAGCCGTAGAACAGGTCGAATCCCTGGTTGTTAGGATCGCCTGTGGTGCCAAAATGCCCGAGCCCCCACTTACCAATGGCCGCGGTCGCGTAGCCTTTTTGCTTGAGCATCTCAGCAATGGTCACCTCTTCATCCGGAATCGGATTTTGTCCCGGAAATTCCCAGCCCATGTCTTCTTTCATATGCTGGAGATGCGCCGGATCGCCGTTGTTGCGGATGTAAGCGTGTCCCGGGTGTTTGCCGGTCATCAGGTTACACCGCGAAGGGGCGCAGACGGCATTACCCGAGTAATGCTGTGTGAACCGGATGCCTTCTTCTGCAATGCGGTCGATGTTGGGGGTTTTAATCCATTCCTGTCCATAGCTGCCCAGTTCTGCATAACCGAGGTCGTCAGCCAGGAAGTAGATGATGTTAGGGGGGCGTTCGTTTTCAGGCGCCTGGCAGCTGACCTGCAGAAGCACAAGAAGAATTAATGTGCTGGTTATAAATGTTAACCTATTCATGGGGCATCCTGGATAAAGCAGGGAGAAAAATCTCTGCATAATACAGAATTACGTTATGTGAATCATGCCTGAGGGTCTAGTGGGGTGTTCAGTTTTTCTCTTCACGAAGACCCCCTTTGTTATGATGCAACGGTTATGTACGCGTTTTTTAATCATGCTATGCAGTGTGCTTTTTTTGCCACACGCAGGCTTCTCGCAAGATTCTACATTATTCTTTATCGAAACCTTTGATGCTGTCTCTCCCCCCACATTGCCGGCAGGTTGGAGCGATGCCACACTTGCCTGGGAAACCAGCAGCAGCGTAGCCTCAACGGGTTCTGGCGTCAACAACGCCAAAATTACAGGCACTGCAGCGGGTACCCTGCTTTCAGCGCCGGCAGATTTGACGGGCCTGACATCAGGCAACCTGCAGTATTTGGCGCGCCGTACCTCCAGTTATGCGCAGGAGGCTATGCGTGTCCTGGCAACCCTGGATGGCGGAGTAACTTTTATTACCGTGCTTGACGACGGTACAGCGTTGCCACTCGATGACGGTAGCTATGCGCTGATAGATGTTGTATTACCAGCTTCTGTACTTGGGATGTCGAATGTACAGTTTGCCTTCGAAGCACTTGGTGGAATCACCTCCGGTGCGAATGTACGGCTTGATGATGTTGTCATACTCGGAACGGGTACACCGGCAGCTACTGAGAGTGCATTGGGTTTCGCTGAGGCGGCCAGTACGGTTGATGCAGCCGGCGTATTTGAAGTCCCAGTCTTGCTCGATTTTGACAATGCAGATCTGCTTCAGGGCATCCAGCTGGATATTTCCTGGACAGAAGGCATGTTTACCTTAACCGACGTAGCCAGGGGAGATGCTATTACAGATACGTCAGCGTGGGCTGTCAATTTTGAATCGCGCGATGGCGAACTACGAATTGTGGTATTGGGTGATCCGGCAACTTCGCTTTCAAGTGGCCTTTACGATCCGTTGTTGACGCTCAAGTTTACCGTAGACCCCGCAAATACGGCGGATGATGCTGTGCTTTCACTGGATCGTGTGGTAGGCGCCCTGGCTGTACGCGCGGGGACAGATGCCGGCATTGCAACAGGGCTTGCTACGCATACGGTCACATTTGCAACCGGCAGTCCTGCATTTACCCCCGATGCTGTAAACCTGGATGTGGGGATCGCACCTGTTGATTCTTTGGCTACTGCTGCGCTGCTGGTAACCAATACAGGTACGGCGCCACTCGTGATTGATAGTGTTGGCATCAGTAATTTGCTGTTTTCTATTGATGCAGACACAGTTACGCTGGGTGCCGGTGCAAGTCGTTCGTTTAGCCTCTCGTTTTCTCCTTCCTTTGATTCCTTTGGTGCACAAACCGGCCAGTTTACCTTTTATCACAATGCATCTGGTGGAAGCGATGTGATTCAAGTAACAGGTTTGGGTACAGGCGGACGAGGAGACGCCAGTCAGGACGGCCTGGTAGACGCCAGCGACCTCGTCCTCGCTATTGATGCTGTTTTGGAACGTACAACATTAACTGAATCCGGGTTGCGCAGCGCAGACCAGTATCCATATGAATTGCCAGATGGCTTACTGGATGTCCGAGATCTGACGGTCCTCAGTCAGGCCATTGTATTGGGGAGCTGGCCTGATGAGACCGATCTCCCGGCAACAACGGATCAACGCTTAACCAGCGCAAAAAATGGCGAGCCAATTTACCTGCAGCAAGAGACCAAACACGGCATAACGACGCTGTATCTTCAAACAACCATACCGTTGCGTGCATTTCAACTGGCAGTTGATGGTCTATGGGGAGAGAAAGCGACAACGTACGACGACCTACAACAAGCCGGTGTCAGCCTGCAGATAGCTGCACGGTCTGAAGATGTCAACATGTTGGGTGTTCGATACGACGGCAACACGATCGCGCCGGGCACTTATGCATTGGTGTCTTATCCGGATGCACAGGGTAGTGGAGAGACCGGCTTGGGGTATGCTTTGGCAATTTCAGCAACTGGAGAACGGCTGCCGATTCGAGTAGAAGTACAAGATGTCCAAAACGAAGCGCCTTCTGGTATACCCGAGATGGTTGTGCTTGGGCAGCCTTATCCAAATCCTTTTGATCGAACGCAGCATCCGCGGCTTGGTGTGCCTTTTAAGCTTGGCAGTTCGCAGCACGTTCGGATAGAAGTGTACGATTTGTTGGGGCGTTCGATTGCCACACTGGTTGATGCACACTTTGCCGTGGGTGAGCATTTGGTGGAATGGGGAGGTGATAGTACAGCGCCAGACGGGCCGGCTTCAGGATTGTATATGCTACAAATCCAGACCGCAGAAGCTCGCGCTGCAAGGATGGTTGTTGTGTACTAAGTACCAGTGGCAAATTTTCGAAAATTAAAACGACCACTGCAGCACAAAACTGCAGTGGTTGTTTAGATTTATTCGTTTAACCAGTCTCTGTAGTCTAAGTACAGACACATGACTTTTACGGGGGTGTCCACAAGTCACTTTAACGTAGGCTCTTAGCTAGCCAGGCTGACTTCAGGCTCCAATTTGATTTTAGCACCGCCCTGGGCAAGCGACTTCTTGGCAGCTTCCAGCAAACGCACAACGGTCAGACCGTTTCTACCATCAGATTTTGGTGTTGCGCCTGTTTTAATGCAGTCGATAAAGTGCTGGCATTCCAGTTTGAGCGGCTCTTTCATATTGATTTTCGGGCTCACGATATCACCCGTTCGGATAGACATCGCTTCTGCATAGCTTGCGTATTGTTGAGCTTCGTGAATGTCTACACCTTTGTCGAACAGGCGTACCTTTTCAGTGCTTTGCATGTCATCGATCACTGCCATTTTCTTGCTGCCGACGACGGTCACGGTGCGCACCTTGTGCGGATCGAGCCAGCTGGCATGCAGGTTCGCAATTTGGCCGCCCTCGAAGAAAACCGTGGCGAAGGCCACATCTTCAATGCCTGGCTGGAGAAATGCTTGACCGGTTGCTGATACGGCAACGGGTGCTGCGTTCAAGAATTGCAGGGCAACGGATAAATCATGTGGTGCAAGGCTTTCGAACGCGTTTTCTTTCTGCCGTATGATCCCCAGGTTTACGCGAACGCTATACAGGTAATGAATATCACCCAACTCACCGCTTTTGATTAGTGATTCAACATAGGTAAATGCCGGGTGGTAGAGGAGCAGGTGGCCCACCATAAGCCGCAAGTCATGTTCTTCCGCCAGTTGCACAAGATGTGCTGCTTCTTCCGAGCTTTGCGTCAGCGGCTTTTCAACAAACACATGTTTGCCGGCAGCGAGGGCATCACGCGCAAAGGCATAATGCAGCGGCGTTTGTGTTGCAATGATGACCGCATCAACGGCTTCGTTGTTTAGCACATCATCGAAGTTGCTGGTAGTCTGCAAGCCGGCGTGCTGACTTGCAAGCCGGTTTAATACATCTTCATTCTGGTCGCAAACCTGGACCATGGTGGCATCAGGCAGATTGCTGAAGTTTCTGAAGAGGTTTTTGCCCCAGTAACCGATACCCACCTGGGCAAGGCCAATTTTTTTGTCAGAAGTGTCCACGGGAAAATGTGTGCTTGATTGGGAGGAGCAGCGGGATCGGGAAGCAGTCCCGCTGGTGACTTTTTAAACTAAAGCGCTACAGGTTGCTGCTGGTAGAACGAAACAATCGTCTCTGCGATGTATGCCTGTTGAGCTTCGGTTAGTTCTGTGTGCATGGGCAGGGAGATGACTTCCTGGCATGCGCGTTTTGTTTCAGTCAAATCGCCGGCCCTTGATGCTGTGTTTGATGCGAACACAGGCAATTCATGCAGCGAAACTGGATAGTACACAGCATGCGGTACACCACTGGCTTTCAGGTGTGTAGAGAGTGCATCGCGCTGAGGTACCCGTAAGGTATACTGATGAAATACGTGTACGTTGGTGTCTGCTGTCTCAGGCGTTTGGACTTCTGCAACATCAGCGAACAGGGCATCATAACGCTTGGCCGCTTCCTGGCGTGCAGTGAACTGTATGCATCCAGGTATTTCAGTTTTACACCAAGAATGGCTGCCTGGATCGAATCGAGTCGGCTGTTGATACCAACCAGTTCGTTGTAGTATTTCTTTTGCGAGCCATGATTGGCGATCATGCGCGCGGTATGGAGCAGGTCGGCTTTGTTTGAGAACATAGCGCCGGCATCGCCATAGGCACCGAGGTTTTTAGACGGGAAGCAGGAGAGCGTACCAAATGCACCGTCTTTACCTACTACACGGCCTTTGTAGGTTGCACCGATGGCTTGCGCGCAGTCTTCGATGATGTGCAGATTATGCTTTTCGGCGATCGCAATGATTGGATCCATATCAGCTGCTTGCCCGAAGAGGTGTACTGGGACAATGGCTTTGGTCTTTGGTGTGATCAACGCCTCTATTTTTGCCGGATCCATATTGAAGGTTTGTGGATCGATATCCACAAAGACGGGCTTTGCGCCCATCAGGGCCGCAGCCTCTGCAGTTGCGATGAACGTAAAGGCCGGCGTAATAACTTCGTCGCCTGCGCCAATACCGAGCGCCATAAACGCAATTTGGAGGGCGTCAGTCCCGTTACCCACGGCCACGGTACCCGCAGCGCCGACATAGGCAGTGAGTGCTTCTTCAAAAGCCTTAACCTGTGGCCCTTTGATAAAACTGGTTTTATCCAGGACGTCCTGGATTGCTGCATCTACTTCGTCTTTGATTGCGAGGTATTGCCCCCGCAGGTCCACCATTTTTATATCCTGCATAGTAATTCCCAATGATCAGTGTCTTTGCTTTCAGCATCGTGTAAAGCCTCGCACGCAAAGCTATAGTGTAGGCACATTAATGGTCTTTCCAGCCCTGATTGTCGAGTTTCTGCTCGTCCGGTACGTCTCTGAATGCCTTGGCAGGCAGGCCGGCATAAATGATGTCGCGGTCAGCATCTTTAGTTAGCACAGCGCCCGCTGCAATTAATGCGTCTTCATTGATCACGACACCAGGTAAAGTTACAGCGCCTACTCCTACACGCGTCCGCCTCGCTTGATAGTCACACCTTTGAAGTGTTTAAACCGTTCCTCTGTTCTACCTACAAAATTGTCGTTACTGGTAAGCACACCGGGTGCAACGAACACACGATCCTCAACCGTGGAGTAGGCTGTAAGATAGACGTTGGTTTCCAGTTTGCAGTAGCGACCAACGGTACACTTGTTTTCAACGGCGACACCACGCCCTACAATGGTATAATCGCCGATCGTGACGTCTTCGCGCACGGTTGCAAGGTCGGCAACAAGCACTTTCTCTCCGAGGGTACAGCCAGCATAAATAACCACGCTGGCACCCAACAAACAACGATTTCCAATTTGCGCCGGCGGCTGGATTTTGTCGGCTGTAACAGCACTGTTCGGCGAACGCATAGGCTGTTTGCCAATCGTTGTATGGTCGTCAATGCGTACACTATCGCCGATTACCGTTCCATTGTGAATCACCACGTGGTGTCCGATTTGACACCCATTGCCAATTTCTACATCGTCGCCGATTACGCAGAACGCACCGATGCTTGTGTTCTCACCAATAGTAGCAGTACTGGAAATAACAGAATGTTGGGATGCAATCATAGCAGATGTTGGCATGGACGGTTTCGGCATGAAGCATGCCAGCTGTTGATTTAGACTGAGAAGTGCATTGGCTTAATCATGCGTATGCCCCAGATTGGGCTGCGGTGCATATACGACGCAAGTGCAAGCGGGATTCCTGTTGGTTTGTCAAATGTAAACCTTCAGCTTAAATACATAAAAAAACCCGCAACGTAGTGCACGTTGCGGGTTTTTTAAAGTCAGGGGTTGCGGTATCAACCACCACCTTTCAGTTCGTCGAGGTAGTGCTGCGCCAGCGGCTTATAGTTGCCGTAGAGTGCGTTGTTGAACGCCTCTGCAGCATCAGCGCTAGAACCAGAGAACATCAACGCTTCGCCTTTAACAAAGTAGATTTTAGCTTTGTCGGTACGGCTACCGCGATGTGCACCCAGTGCCTGGTCAGCGAGGCTGATGGCGTCTGAGTAGTTGCCAATTGTTTTGTTGGCTTCTGCCTGGTAGTAGTAGGTATCTGCATCTGCTTCAACGTAACCAAGCATTTCGTCCAGGCTAGCCAGCGCTGCTTCAGCTGTGGCTTTTGTTGGATTCTCGCTCAAGTTAGAAGATGCGATGTATACGTAATGGCCACGGATCGTTTTTTCTGCAGCGTTGGCAGATTTGCGATCGCCCATGCCCATAACGCCCTGGAGCAGCACAACGGCTTCGTCCCAGCGACCCAATTTTTCGAGGGCTTTGGCTTTACCGTAGTGGTTTGGTACGTAATCGTTTTTACGCCCGATACCTTTTTCATGGTGCTGCAATGCTTGCTCAAAGTCTCCAGCTTTGAAAGCACGTGTACCGTAGGAGTTATCCAACTGAGCAAGTACTTTGTTGGAGCGGTCTACGATCTGTGTGTCTCCAGCTGTTTCGGCAAGCGGGATGGCTGCTTCAAACGCAGCGTAGGCCTCTGTGTATTTCTTCGCCTTGGCAAGTTCCAGGGCTTCATTGTACTTCATTTTGTACTCCTGACCTTCTTTGATGACCGTTTTGGTCTCCTGGGCCAGGACTGAACCTGCTGTTAAAGCAAGCACAGTAAGTGACAGAACAATGTGTTTCAGATGACACAAAGAGGCGCGATGTAAAGATTTCATAACCTCTGATGTTTAGCGGTTTGTTAGACGGAACAAGCTCTATTCAAGTGTATGTATCCAGAGCGATTACAGTGGCAGGCACCGGAATACACAAAATAAGCATCAAACTGGTTTTACAGCAAGGTGGCTTTGACTGCCCAATGTACAGATTTATGTCTAAATCTGGGGGGAAGTTATACTAGAGGACTCAAAAGAAGCCATCAGGTTGCTGTAAAACGCTTGAGAAAGCCTAATTATTTTGCGCCTCAAGCTCACTACGGTAAGCTTCTGATGCAAAAATGGCTACTTCAACGCGGCGATTTTCCTGCCGGCCAAACGCAGTGTCATTCGAAGCTTTGGGTTCGCCTTCGCCATGACCCACGATGCTTAACCGGTTTGCAGTGACACCCTGCTGTACCAGGACAGTTGCTGCAGCGTCAGCGCGCTGTTCTGACAATTTCTGGTTGTAGTCTTCCGGACCAGAACTGTCTGTGTGGCCTGCAATGATAATTTCCGTGTTAGGATATTCCAACAGGCTTGCAGCTAAATCGTTCAAATTCTGCTTTGAAGCGGCAGAAAGTGAGTAAGAATTCACTTCAAAAAGGATGGCAGAGTCAAACGTGACCTGGATGCCTTCACCTACGCGTTCAACTTCAACGCCTTCGAGTTCAGCTTCCAATTCTTCAGCCTGTTTGTCCATTTGCTTTCCGATAATAGCACCTGCGGTACCACCGACGGCTGCGCCAACAATGGCGCCAGTTCCTGTTTTGCCTGTTGCTTTGCCGATGATTGCGCCAACAGCGGCGCCGGCGCCGGCGCCAATGGCTGCGCCTTTTCCTGATTTGCTCATGTTAGCACAGCCCATCAGGGTGAGGCTAAATACAAGCATCAATAACATCGGTAATGTATAGGTCGAATTTTGTTTGTTCATTTTCATGGTGCTCTCAACTTTGGTTAGTTAAGAATTCTATGCATTCTAATTTTCTTGCCGGCCTTATGCCAGCGGGATAGTGGCTAAATTTCCAATTATGGTGCCAAAGCCGCTCGAGCGCCCGAATGAGGTAAATAGTGGGCAATTTGTAGTTTTGGGTGTCCTCAAAATTAGAGAATAAATGGGCCACACCCTGTGAAAATCCTGCAAGCCTTTCGCGTTTTGAATCAAAAAATACCGGTTTCGTTGCATAATCATACACTAAAATGCACGAACGTAACGATTTCCTGATATATTAGTGGAAGCACAAACCCAATAACCGGGTATAAGGATTTTTTCGTGCTGTATTGGACTGAATGAAGCATATCTGATCTTATGAAGCTAATTATACCTATGGCCGGACGTGGAACGCGCGTTCGTCCGCACTCCCATGTTACGCCGAAACCCCTCCTTTCTGTACGCGGCAAGACATTAGTGGAGAGAATAGTAGACACTTTTGCGCGTATTTTGCCTGCGCCGGCAGATACCGGCGTATTCATTTTGGGCCCCGACTTTGGCGAAAATGTCAGAAATCAGCTCCGGGCGATCTGTGAAAAGCGTAATATGAAGGCCGAATTCTGTGTGCAAGAGAAGCCGTTAGGCACGGCCCACGCTGTCTACGCCGCCAAAGAACACCTGCATGGGGAAGGCATTGTCGTATTTGCAGATACCCTGTTTGATATGGAGGGTACTGTAACCCTCGAGGATGCCGACGTTGTTGCCTGGGTGAAATTTGTCGAAGACCCTAGCCGATTTGGTGTCGCTGTTCGTGAGGGGGATCGCATTGTGGCGTTTGTCGAGAAGCCGACTGATCTGATTTCCAACGAGGCCTTGATTGGTATTTACTACATAAAAGAACTGGAAAATCTGGGCAAAGAAATTGACATCATGATCAAAAATGATGAGAAAGGCCCAACCGGTGAATTTTATCTAACCGATGCGTTCGACCGTATGCTGCAAGCCCAATTGGTTTTCAAAACGGCTTCCGTATCTGAATGGTTGGATTGCGGTACCATCCAGGCATTGATGGAAACAACAAAAACCATCTTGTCCAAAGAGGTCAGCGATACCAAACTTGGTGAAGTACACAACAGCCTGATTAAAAACCCGGTATACATTGGGCCGGGCGCAAAAGTAACCAATGCGGTAGTTGGTCCTTATGTATCCATTGAGGAAGGCGCTGAAGTAACCGGATCGATTGTGCGAGATAGTATCATTTTTGCCAATGCGCACGTGGAAAACGCAGTACTGGCAAACTCCATGATCGGTCAGAATGCACAGGTGCGCGAGATGCCACGCATGATCAATGTCGGTGATCACGCGATCCTCGGCTATGAAGAATGAAAACGTATCCTGAATCTGTAGAAGAAAAACTTGGTTTTGACGTATTGCGTGCCCGGTTGGCCGGCTACCTGCTGAGCCCTATGGGCGCGACGTACCTGGACGCGCAGCAGCCCGCTGACAATCCAGCGGTCATTCGCGAGGCCTTAAGCCAGGTTGCTGCGTTTCAGGATATTTTTCGATTTGACGATACCGCACCGCTTTATCAGGTCGGAGATATTCGGCCGCAACTGAAGCAATTGATCCCCGAAGGAGCTACAACAGAGCCCGATGTATTGCTTCAGATCCAGCGGGTGCTCGAGCTTTTACGGAAGCTCCGGGGATTTTTTGCCGATCGGAAAGAGCAGTACGCCGGCCTGTTCGAAATCCTCGCACCTATTGTGCCCCTGCCGGCGCTGGAGAAGCGGATTGTCGAAATTGTTGAGGAAGACGGCTCTATAAAAGATTCAGCCTCGCCCGAATTACGCCGGTTACGCAAAAAACGGATTGCCGCGCAGTCGCGTTTGCGGTCCAATCTCATGACGGAGCTTCACAAGTCCATGGGCGAAGGGTTCACAACAGAAGCTCAGCCAACACTTCGCAGTGGGCGCATGGTGATTCCCGTCCGTGCGGAGGCCAAGCGCAAGGTGCAAGGATTTGTGCATGATGTGTCAGCAACCGGTCAAACGGTATACATCGAGCCGGCCAGTTGCCTTGAGCTGAATAATGAGATTCGTTCGATTGAAGCGGAAGAGCATCATGAGGTGCGCCGAATCATGCTCGAAATAGCGGGCCGGGTACGCCAACATTTGCCAGAAATCGAAACAGGGTTGGCAATTTTTGGCGAGATTGATCTTATCCAGGCCAAAGCCAGGTTAGCCAATACCCTCGATGCGTTTTGTACCCAGATATCAGAAAAGGGTGAGATTGACATCCGGGATGGACGTAATCCGGTGCTGCACCTACATCTGATGGCGCAAGCCGGCAGCGATGCTGCGCGTAACCTCGTTCCGCTGGATCTGCATATGGACCAAGATACCCGTACGTTAATCTTAACGGGGCCGAATGCTGGAGGGAAAACGGTTGCGATGAAAACCGTCGGCCTTTTTGCGCTCATGCTGGCATATGGAATTCCGCTGCCGGCAGATGAATTGTCGTCATTTCCAGTATACAGCCAGTTAGTTGTCGACCTGGCGATGAGCAGTCGATCGAAAACGATCTCTCTACGTTTAGCTCGCATGTTGCCAATCTGCGGCACATGACGACCGCCGCAAACGATTCAACCTTGGTGCTTATCGATGAAGCCGGCACCGGGACCGATCCGGCCGAAGGCGCTGCGCTGGCGCAGGTGATTTTTGAATCGCTCACCGACAAAGGGGCCACCACCATCGCGACCACACA
Organism: Rhodothermales bacterium; assembly: GCA_965263205.1. Classification (GTDB taxonomy): domain Bacteria; phylum Bacteroidota; class Rhodothermia; order Rhodothermales; family JAHQVL01; genus JBCCIM01. The sequence continues at coordinate 124,076 of CBDHHF010000013.1, read as the reverse complement.
CCATGGTGCGCTCAAGGTATTTGCACACAACACGCCCCGCGTTGAAAACGGCAGCATGCAGTTCGATCAGGAATCCCTGACGCCCACGTATAAGCTGTTGATGGGGATTCCGGGTTCTTCTTATGCGTTCGAAATTGCTTCCCGCATGGGACTGGACCCGCAGATTCTTGCCAAGTCTCGCGAATTACTTGGTAGCCAGGCAAGTCGCATGGAAGACCTGCTTACCAGCCTTGAAGCGCGTAATTCTTCGCTAGAAACGCGGTTGAAAGAGGCAGAGGAAGCGCTCTACGCTGCCGATACAGAGCAAAAGAAGTACAAAGAGCTGTACAATATGCTCGAGGCGCAACGGGAAGACATTAAAGGAAAAGCGCTGGAAGAGGCAGAGGCTGTTATCAGCAAGGCGAATGCGCAGATTGAGCGGACCATTCGCGAGATCAAAGAAAGCCAGGCTGCCAAAGATACTACAAAAGAAGCCCGCGCTGAACTTGCTTCGTTGAAAGAAACGCTGGGCAAAGAAAAGCAGACCAACGCCCGCAAACAGCAGCGCAGAAAAAAGAAAAGCCAGGGTAACGTAAAAGCCGGCAAACGTTCACACGAGCCGTTACAGGTAGGCGATCAGGTTGTTTTGGATGGTGGCCGTTCCGCAGCTGAACTCCTCGAATTGTCTGGTAAAGACGCTGTGATTATGGCCGGCTCGATGCACATGCGGGTTAAAGTTAGCCGGCTTACCAAAGTGGGTGGACCTAAAAAGCAAAAGGTCACGGTGCGACAAGTACAGGCAGCCAATAGTGGTGGACTAAGCGCCTTGCAAGCTCGGCAGCGTATTGATTTACGGGGAAAACGGGTTGAAGGGGCACTCAGTGAAGTGATGAAACTCATCGACGATGCTATTGCCACCAACCTGTCGCGCGTCGAAATTGTACATGGCAAAGGAACGGGCGCATTGCGTCATGCTATTCACGACTACCTGAATAGCAGCCAGGATGTAGAACGATTTGAAGACGCCCCCTGGGAAGAAGGTGGCCCCGGCGTAACCTACGCGTTTCTAAAATAGCCTACCTTAAAACGCGATACCTCGAAGGAACTGCAATCGTCTCTTGATATGAGGCCCCAAAAACCTTCAACCTGTAACTTGCAACCTCCTTACGGCAACTCTCTTACAATAGACCCAATAGGCTTTCGAGACTTCGTCGGTACATCCTCCGGGTAACCACACCACAGGATTCCAGCTGTTTCTTCGCGCTCGGGGTCAATGGCAAGCAACTCATAAAACGCGCGATGTTGCATCACTTTCGCCGTCGACCATTTCATGCCAACGCCTTTCTCCCACAAATGAAGGGACATGTTGTGGATGGCGCAACAGGTGGCGGCGTAATCTTCTTTCTCCCTGAAATCGTTGCCGGATTTTTTGTAGGTCACGACAACCATACTCGGCACATCAAGCCACTTCTTGAGTTTTGCAGCGGCACTTTTTTCGCCTTTCAATTCGCGCACATAATCACCTACCAAATTGGCGATTGCACGTCTGGTCTCGTCTCCAATCAGATAGAAGCGCCAGGGTTCAGTGAGTTTGTGATTCGGCGCCCACCGTGCAACTGCTATTGACTCCAGTAATAATTCCTTTGTTGGAGGGGTAGGGAGGAATTTATGGATGGTACGCCGAGATACAATGAGATCTGAAATATCTGATGGGGGGGCAAGTAATTCTATGTTGTGCTTCGCACGCTTATCCATCAGCTTGTACTATCTTGATTGTTATTTAGATTAATTCTAAATAGTAGTTCAAAGATAGTTCCAGAATTGCTATCCTCCAAATAAAGACCGTGTGAACGTAGCCCATTGAGATGCCGGTTAATTCGCCTGGGTTTACTCGTTTAAGCGACTTTGCGTGCGCTGAAGGATGGCACCATATTTTAGGAGAACCATGTCTTTCCGCTTTGGGATCGAACACGAAGTAGCTTTTCAGAACGAAAAAGGCCAATATGCTGATTTTTCGAACACGTCCTTTGAGGCGTTGCAGCAGATTGTGGATAGCTTGCCGATGTATCCAACAGACTACCCCCAACTGCGTATCGGGGATGCCGGCATAAAGAAAAAACGATGGTACGTAGAGGGATACGAACGTTTCGACCTGGCCGGTGGACTACTCGATTGTACCCCAAAAGGTATCGAAATACGTACCAGAATACATACATCGATCGATGCGGCTGTGTCAGAACTTGATGCGAGTTTTGCTTCCTTGACAGCTGCTGCCCGGCATCATGGGTATGCGCCTGTGCTGTCGAGTTACAATCCGCTGCAGCCGGCGTTCAACCCTGAACCCCCATTAAACAGTTTTGAACTTGCACGTCGCGATGCATCTCCTGAAAAACAAACGGCCTTGATCCCCATGATGACGCAAGGGCCCGATCTGAATATTTCGGTTGAAGGGCTTCGGGAAAAAGATGCGGTGAATTATACCAAGAAGCTTACCTACTACAGCCCGTTCATCATACCGTTTACGTTTAGTGCGCCGTTTTATGCCGGCCAGCTTTGGGGCGGCTTATCAAAGCGTACGTACGAACGCACGGGGTTGCGGCCGGCAGCCATGGTGTTTTTGCCCGAAGTTCATCCGGACCATTATATTGTACCGTCCCTCGTAAAGCGCGCCCGGCTTGCTGCTGAAGTGGGGCGCATTGAATTTAAAGCCTGTGATAGCTGTGGCGACTTTCGTTTGTATGGTGCTTTGCTTGCGCTGATGAAAGGCCTCTATCTGGACCAGACGCTACCCGGACGTGCTGTGGTGCCAGATGCAGACTTACACAAGCAAGTTGCCATGACAGGGCTAAACGATACGGTGGTACATGATCAGGCTGGCCGGCTCATTATTGCCGCCCGGACAGCTTTGGGGGACGATCCGGATGTTAAATGGTTGACGCATCTCGAAACGCTGCACGCCGCTCGTATGTGTGAAGCCGATCGGATGATCGCGACATTCGACGCCGAAGGTGATATCTTACGTGCACTTGCTGCGGGGTACCGGGTACCCTCGGCATCAAGTGCGTCACCATCTGCCCTTCACAAATTCCCCTGAATTTATGGAAGATATCCCGGAAAACAGTGTGATGCCGGCTTCGCGTGCTGATTGGCGTGCGTGGTTAGCGGATCATCATACAACAGCAAGTGGTGTGTGGCTTGTGGTATACAAAAAGGCCTCCGGCAAGCAAACGTACACCTTCAACGAGGCGGTTGAGGAGGCGCTTTGTTTTGGATGGATTGATAGTTTGCCACGTGCCCTGGATGAGGCGCGGAGCATGCTCTACTTTGCGCCACGCAAAAAGGGCAGTGGGTGGTCGCGGGTAAACAAAGAACGGATCGCGCGAATGGAAGCCGCCGGCAAAATGATGCCTGCCGGTATCGAGAAAATCAAGATCGCCAAGACGGATGGCTCCTGGGCGAAATTGGATGCCGTTGAAAATCTTGAAATCCCGGACGATCTTGCAGCTGCGTTTGCCAAGTACCCGCCGGCAGTTGACAATTTTGAAGCCTTCCCGCGCTCAGTAAAGCGGGGGATTTTGGAGTGGATTCTCAATGCGAAACGGCCGGCTACCAGGCAAAAGCGGATCCTCGAAACGGCCACGATGGCGTCGCGAAACGAGCGTGCCAACCAGTGGCCACGAAAGAAATAACGAATCCTTTAAACCTTCGTTATATTGTATCGTACAGGACTGCGTTACTCCTCCCTGAAACCCATTACAGCATTTATATCATAGCATTTATGAAGCGTATTTTTTTGTTGTGCACGAGTCTTTTCCTCGTCCACACCACCTTCGCTCAGCAGGCCACCACGCCTCCTGCTGATCCTGAACCTGCTTTTGAGGCCACGGCCGTTTTTACAGAAAACCCACCCCGTGTAGATGGCCGATTGGACGATGCCGTTTGGCAAACGATCGAGCCTATTATCAATTTTACCCAGCTCTGGCCCGAAGAAGGGGCACAACCCACCGAGGACTCTGAAGTCCGCATTGCGTATGATCGTGATAACCTGTATTTCGCCTTCCGGTTTTTTGATGATGACCCGGAATTGATCCGTGCAAAGAATCTGGAGCGCGGGGGGCGCAATGATCGTGATGATCACGCATACATTGGCCTCGATACGTATCAAGACAAGCGTAATGCATACCTCTTTGAAATGAATGCACTGGGCACGCAGGATGATGCGACCGTTACTGATGAAGGCATCACGCTTGACAGCTTTTCCTGGGATGCTGTATTTGTGAGCGAGACCGTAATCGACGAAGAAGGATGGACACTTGAAGTATCGATTCCCTTTCGTCAATTGCGCTTCCCTAAAGGAGAAGAACTCGAGTTTGGTTTGATGCTGTCACGCATGATTAACCGGAAAAACGAGCGCGTGATGTGGCCACCCATTGGCCTTGAGTATGGTACCTTTGGTGCGTTGGCTGCCGTTTCGCAGTATGGCAAGTTGAAAGGGTTAAAAAACGTACGGCGTGGGAAAAATATAGAAATTAAGCCCTACATCATTGCCGGCGCACAGGAAGTGCGTCCCGATCTGCAAACCGAAGCTACAACGTCCGATTTTAACTATGATCTCGGGGTTGATTTCAAATACGGCATCACGTCAAACCTTACGCTGGATTTGACGCTCAACACGGACTTTGCCCAGGTTGAGGCTGATAATGTGCAATTAAACCTCACCCGCTTTAACCTGTTTTTCCCAGAGAAGCGCGAGTTCTTTTTGGAGCGCTCTGGCCTGTTTGAACACGGGAATCCTCGTTCAACCCAAACCTTTTTCTCTCGGCGTATTGGATTGACAAACCAGATCCTGGCCGGCGGCCGGCTCACCGGACAGGTTGGTCGTTTTTCAGTAGGTCTTCTGAATATCGAAACAGGGGAGGAGTTCAACCAGATTCTGGGCAGTGAATCGACGAACAACACCGTTGCACGCATCCGAACGGGGTTGTTTCCCCGGGCAACAGCTGGTGCTATCTTCACCAACGTAGAACACGCCAATGGCTACAATCGCGCTTTTGGTCTTGATACCCAGTATCGATTCTGGGGCGCAAGCGAATTTAATGCGTGGTTTACCGATGTGCAGGATACCGATCCTGGAAACGAGGGGGCAGCAGGGCATGCAAGTTTGGAGCTTCAAAACGATCTCTATGGGGCCGGCTTTTCGTTTACCAGTGTGGGAGAGGATTATCGCCCGGCGTTGGGCTTTGTGCGCCGGCGCGACATGCGGGAGTACGAGGTTGAAGGCCAATATACGCCGGTCATTGAATCGGAAGCCGTGCCGTGGCTACGCCGGTTTAATTTATTTGGAGAATACGAATACATCGAAGGGCAAAACGGCGACAAACAGAGCACCGAGCTTTCAGCCCTGGCATTTGTACAATTTAGCCGGCGCGACAACATAGACCTGTCGTTCTCCCAAAATTTTGAGCGTTTAGAAGTACCGTTCTTTATCCAGTCGGACGCTGAAATCCCGGCTGGCGATTACACGTTCACCCAGGTAGGCCTTGGAGGCGAAACGGATTCGAGTCGGCGTTTATACGGCGGCGCCAATCTTTCTGTAGGCTCGTTCTTTAACGGCAACCGAACAGACATCGAAGGGAGCTTTGGTTTTCGCCAATCGCAGTACCTGCAGTTGGAAGGCGCAATCAGCCATTCAATTATTGACTTGCCAGTAACCAATGGCGAGTTCGATGCAACCACGCTTTCGCTCTCTGTTTTGGGAGCCGTGAATCGGAATTTCTTCGCAAAAGCGCTGATTCAGTATGATAACTTCTCGCGCGACTTGCAGGCTAACATCCGGTTCGACTGGATCCATACGCCGGGTAGTGACCTCTTCCTGGTGTTCAATACGTCGTACCACCTCGCCGGCGACAACGAGATTCTGTTTGATCCAAGGCGCGATGTGTTTCTCAACAACCGCGTAGGCATCGCAAAGCTGACCTATCTGGTGTTGCTCTAAAAAATCTTGTTACAAGAAATAGCCTTAATAACAAACGCCCGGCCTAATAGAAGCCGGGCGTTTTACGTTCCAGGTAAAATCTTTTAACCTTCAACCTTAAACCCAAACGTATCAATCCACCAGGATTGATACGTTTGCACTAGATGCGGAAGTTGACCAGGGAGAGACCAATCATGTAGCGTCCGCCACCCCCAAGTAGTGTTGTATTCGGTGTAGCTGCTACGCCAATGCTGAGGTCGTAAACCGGTGTCTGGATGCCGAAGCCAAAGGCTGCCGTCAGGGCACCATCACCACCAAAGCGAACGCCGGTCCGAATGGGGAAGGAGTAGCGCCGACCGGGATGAAATTCGGTACCGATGTGAAAAGACGGTTTACGCGACAGGTTGCCGGCAGCGCTGTTCAGTCCCAGTGAGGTACCTGCATTCACAACAAACAATCCGCGCAATGCGTGCCAGGAGCCGCCGGCATGGAAGGCTGTTGGCAGCGACGTTTTGAATGCACCAGGCGTCCGTTCTACCTCTTCATACGCGTCTTCAACAAGCGTAGAAAAATAGTCTTCTACGTACGCGCCAAAGTCGCCATCATATTCATCGTTTACCCGATCCAGATCCAGGTCGAGGCCATCAAACTGAAACGTGGATCCAGAGGGAGAGACGGCGTCAGCGTTCTTGGTCCAGTTTACATAGCCGATGTCCGTGACGCTAGCTGACACAAGGAGGTTTTTGGAGACCTCGTGCGTGGCCCCCAGATCCAGTCCAAAGCCTCTACCGGCAATGGCTGAGAATGGATCAGAGAAATCTGACGGTGTTGCGTCAGTTAGGAAACCGGAAGACTCGAAAAAGTCGACCGCTTCGCCGATGTCTTCGTTAAAGTTGCCGGCCAGCTGGATGTTGTAATCGAAGTTGTGTGTGATGGCGCCGTCGTTAAGCTCGACGTACGAGTCCATATGCGTCCGCGCATAGTTAAGGCCGAGCACCATTTTGGGTGCGATCCCGATGGCCAGACGCTGCTTGGAGAACAATTTGCTGAAGCCGGCTGAGATTTCGGTCATGGCTACAGAGCGGATGTCCATATTCACAGGGAACGAGCCATCCTGGTCGGTGCCTACCAGCAATAAATCAAACAACCCACGGCTGAAGCCAAGCTGGGTGTAGGTGCGCGTGCGTACCCCGAGGCCGCCGCCCCATCCATAGCCACGGAATGCAACGGCAAAAGGTACAACCTCTGCAGCTACACCGAGTGACCTGATTTTACCTGAAGAGAGCGGCCCCATCCAGTCCGACAAAATGTCTTGCATTTCAGACGAGGAGAGCGCATCACCCTGGGTGAACGAATCATTGTAATGGGAGAACTGCACCAGGTTGCCGCCGCCAAACGCCTGGACACTACCAAGCGTCATGACAAACCGTGACCCGCGTTCATCGAGCCACAGGTTGGCCGGGTTGAAAAAGAGGGCATCGGTGTCGCGAACAAAGGCTGGACCGCCACCTGCCGTACTGAGCATGCTTACACCGCGCATGTCGCTCTGGGCATTTACGGTTTGGGGCAGGCCACAGAAGAGCAGGAGCAATCCCGCTAAAAGGAGTGGGGTAGTTGCGTACTTCATAACTGTACCACGTTCTATCGTTAAAATTATAAGGCGTTGATGGTGCGCCGTGAAAACGTGCGCTTCGCTTTATTGCGCTTCGATCTATTGCACTTCGATCGTCATATCAAATTTGCCGAGGAGGCGAATCTGTATGGTATCGGTTGCGCGGAGCGTGGCAGGGACGCCATCGTTGGTGTTGACGCGGAGGTTGAGGCGGGCATCGGTGCCGGCGCTCATGGCGCGCAACTGGGCTTCGGTTACCCCGATTTCAAGCAATTCGGTGCGATTCGTAGTAGCAAGCCCCGCTTCGTTGGCTTCAGCGGGCTGAAGTTTGAAGGTGGTGCCTGCTGAGTCTGGCATGGTAGCTACCACCTGGCCGGCGGCATTCAGGAATTCAACATTCATGTCTACGCCCACCGGTAGCCCCGTTGTATACTCAAGCATCAGTGTACCTTCGTTAATGCTGACGTCAGCATCGTCTTCGGTGAAGTCTTCGAGGCTCGAGAGGTCTGCTTCGAATGTCTCGTCGACGCCAAAGGCACCTGAGAAACTGAGCGGGATGCCGGCTGAAATGTTAGCCGCAATGGTAAATGGTTTTTGCAATTCAACCAGGCCGCCATTCATTCCCTGTACGAGGCCTTTACCCACATACCGGAATTCTTCAGGAATCGCGCTGATGAAATCATCGATGTTGGAGTTGGTGGCGTTGATCTCAACAACCTGTGTAACCACTTCCGAAGCAGATGGTGCGCCCGGGATGACAAACTTCATCAGGTTCTCAGGAGCTACCGGGCTACCATTAATCACAAAGTTGCTGGCGAGTGTATCGCCGGCTGTGACTGCAAATTCGTCTCTACCGCTCAAATACGTGAGTGAGCCGTCAGCTTTGACGCCCACCATGGCGGCATAGAAAACGATATCTGCACCCAGGTTTGTGTCAATGTTAAACGTGAACTGTGTGCCGTTGAATGAGAAGTTGTCCAACTCGTATTCATTCAATTCTTGCAAGCTACCCAGGTCCATGACTTCGGCTTCCACATTGCTCATGACTTCAAGCCGGCCATCGCCATTTGCATCATCCGTAAGGTCGATGCTCGTTGGATTCATGATTGCCGATACGCGAGATACCTGCAATTCTTGTGGGGCCAGCGAAGCAATAATCTGATCCGTAATATTCAACGAGGTCGGTTCGCCACCTTCACTGAGGGCAAACACGTTGTAGTTGGCCTCGTTGTTTGTCGGGTAGATGCGCACACCGCTCAGGTCGATCGGAATGTCGCTAAGCGTGGTTTCACCAGATAACTGGCTAAACTGAAACGACGCTGCGTTGTTTGAGCTGCCAGAAAACTCGATCACCAGTGAATCAGATGGTGCATACGGTGCTACGCGGAAGCCCGGGAGGCTAAAGCGGAGCATGTCCATGTCCAGATTCATCTGGTTGGTGATTTCCTGAATCATCAGTGTGCCAGATTCCAGTTCCACAAACTCCTGTCCGCTCTCGAAGCTTACATCATCTACATCAATTTCAATAAGGCCTTCGCTGGTGAAGACTTCTGCCTCAGGGACAAAATAGAGTTGATCCACCTCCACGTTGCCTACAACGGAGGTATAGAGTCCGTCATTTTGCCCAATGACAGCGCTGGAGGCTTTACCCGGGCTTGATGCCAATACATCAACTTCAATGTTGCTTGCAATCACGGCGCCATCCAGCGGGAAGACAAGATCAACAGACTGTCCTTCAGGAATATTCGCGCTGGTACCTGGAGGTAGATCGTTGAGATCTAACATGATGCTTGGTGCTGCGGTTGTGCCTACATCAGTCAGGTTGCGAACCGTCAACTCGGTCAGGGTAACGTCGAATGCGAGGTTGTTGGCAATCGAAATCGTGATGTTGCCGCCGGCAGCTACGATGCCTGAGAAGTTCGTTTCGCCACCCAGAGAAAGCGCATCGCCAGAGGCATCGATGTCGTCCTGCGCTGGAATTTCGGTTACGCCTGTTTCAGCATATTCCAGTGGCCGAACCAGTGTGCTGATCTGCACACCGCTTGGGTCATTCGTCATAGGCGTGTCCCCTTCGTCTGTGCTGATTTCGAGGCGATATACCGCGTTGGAAACCAGGCGCGCACCATTCACGGGCATTACCGCTTCGGCTGATTGACCAGGGGCGATTGTGCTGGGGAAGCGCACCTGTGCAACTTCCACAGTTGTACCATTCTCTTCCTGCTCAAGAATGAGGAGGGGGGGATTGCCCTGACCATCGGTAAGTGTACCAGACGCGAGGTTGTTTTCCAGGCTAAACTCAAAACGGTTTACGTTGGTCGTTGCATCTGACATACGGACAGATTCGACCGTCACCCCCGAAAGGTTGATCAAATCAACCGTAGGGGGCACGAGCACGCTGCCGATGGGATATGATGGAACGGTTGGGTTTACCGGGGCAGCGCCCATGTCAATTTCAGGAGACACAAAAAGTCCGACGTCATCGCCGAACGTGTCTGTTTGGAACTCCTGGTTTTCGAGCGAACCAATGGACACGCCAACAGCTATCGGATCGAGTGAGATTTCGCTGATCAGGTCATCGAGGTCGCCAATTTCAAGTTCGTCGAGTTCCTGGTTGATCAGGAGTCGGCTGGTTGACGGATCGACAGTAAAGAGGGTGTCAAACGACGACTGGGTGGTGTCGATCAGTGCCGTGAAGCCAGATTCATCGGGACCCAACAAAACGAATGTCCGATCAAGAATAAGCGGTGCTTTTACGCTGGTCTCGAAACTGAAGTCGGGGCCTTCGGTTGGGATGTCGCAACTGCTAAGCAGGAGGGCCAGGCCAATGCATAAAAATGCCCTGGAAGAGGCTTGTTTTGCGTGTACCATAAAAAGACGATGGTTGTGCTGTGCACATCAGTGGTACCCTTGCCTAATTCGGCGGGTCAAGGGTTGCAAACGGCCGGATTTGGATCATGCGACCGAAAGGTTGAGCCACTGGGGGGTATGCACAGGCCTATGACTCATGAAAAAGTGGGCAGTTAGGGATATCGGTTGCACATGCTGAAGCTTTAGATGAAATGCAGGACAGAGAGGACAGGGTGTCCATGAAATATGACACTAAAACAGCCTGAATTTGTGCTTTTGGAGAGAATTTAGACGTTTATTGCGTAGAGAGAGGTGTGGAAAGCTTTTTGCGCCCAACCGGATGGACCCATGATCAAAGGATAATCTGGGCATACCGTAAGAGATAATGTCAGGAATAAAGCAGTTTTTTATATATACTTGTTTTGCAGGCCTGTTGGCCTTGTTTGTAGTCCCCCAAAGTCTGGCGCATGCCCATATGCAGACGGATCCGGAGGAGACAATAGCGATGGTGCAGCAAGCAATTGCAACCGGCGATGCAAAAAAGATTTCCAGTTTTGTTAGCAGCTACACCGAAGTATCCATCGAAGGTGCCAGGACACTCTATAGTCGTGCGCAGACAGCCTACATTTTGAAGGCGTTTTTCAGAGATCATCCGCCCGAGCGTTTTGCGTTTCAGCACAAACTACGGGTCGGGAAAGACTGGTATGTACACGGTAGATACTGGAACCGCGGCAAGTCGTCATACCGAATGGAAATGACATTTCATTGGAACGGCAGCCAGATGGAAATAAAGAGTATTAGCATATTTCAGACGGGTGGTTAACCGCAGGGTTGCCCCTTTTGTGATGTGCTGTTTCACCCAGCCCAATGTGTTGCGTGTGTCGGCAGGTGTTGGTTAATCAAGCCAGCTACACGCGCAGTGACCGAGTTTTAGCCAGATGCCCGAGGCCAATCATACGACGCGTATTTCAGCCGGCGATATGCCGCGCTGGCAGCTTGTTGTGCTGGCGTTGCTTGTGATGCTGCTGGCGGCTACCACGTTGTTCAAGCAGTACCGCCTGGGACAGGTTGCGGGTGATACGAGCCGGCAGCAGGTGCGTATCGTAGAGCAGGCATTTGAAACCATCAAGAAAGATCTGGCTGGGCTACAAGCCGATTTGCTCGATGAAGCGCGCAAAATTGCATCGCGCAAAGAGATTGTAGAATCACTTGATCTCTACAGTCAAACCAACGACCCGGCGAGTCTTCAGCGGCTTATCCGCTTTTTTACAACGTACAACAATACTGAAGATGGGGCAGTAGAGCTGTACACTGCCGCACCACGTTTGCTGGCCTGGAAAGGGTTTAGCATTTCGACGGGGGAGACGCTTTTCAACGAAGACTTCCTCAATACACCGCATATCGAAGCCATCGATGATGAAGGGGTACGTGAGGCGTTGGTTGCCTGGCAACCAGTTAAAAGTGATGGGCGGACAATTGGTGCTGTACGAGCGATACGGTTGGTTGGCGCTAAAATGCCGGTTGAAAACCAGTTTTTGCAGAGCTACAGCCTTTCGGATCGATGGCGCCGCATTACGCGACTTCCGGTGCAGGCCTGGGTGCAACAGCAAGTTTCTCTCACCGAAGCTGAACACGCGGAAGGGCGTCTCTGGCCCATCACCGATGTTGAAGGGCACACCCTGGGATCCGTCTACATAGCCTTTCCCCGTGCGGATGAACTACAGTCTTCGATTGACGAGCAATTCAGCGATATCCAGACCATCTGGCTAGCGCTCATCTGCATGTTATTGCTGCTGATGTGTTTTCAATGGATGCGGCGATGGCCCATTTACGGACAACCCGTTGCGCGTTCGCTTGGTCTTGCTTCGCTGCAATTTTTCGTGTTTTCCCTGTTTTTACTGGGATTTCGGTACGGCTTATTGCTGTTTGATGTACCGGCCCGCTGGCAACGCGGCAAAGCCCCACTCGCGCCGCTTTTTGATCCATCACATTTTGCCTCTGATTTTGGCGGTGGCGTCATGCGTTCCATGGGCGACATGTTCACCACGGCATTAGTTGCTGCAATTCTTGCCGCCCTGTTTTTGCGTTACGCGCGCCAGATAGGCGCTGCACTTGCCCGCACAAGTCGCGAGATTTCATGGCCGGCTCGGGTTGTAACCGTGCTTTTTGTGGCTTCGCTAGCCACATTCATGATGAGTGCGTTAGTGCACATCCTGGCCCTTTTTGTGCATCACGCTGTGCTTGACAGCACGCTGGATTACTTTGCGCGCACAGGTTTATTACCTGACCGGCTTGTGTTCTTTGTGTTTTTTACGATGATGTTGGCGACGATTTCCATTATGGCGATGCTGTGTGGTGTTGCCTGGATTGCCGCTCAGGTTATGCTGATGGTGTGGCCGGCTTCGCATGGCAGCCGGAGGCGATGGATATTGGCTGGTATCGCCGGACTGGTAACGGCGCTTATCTACTTTGGCAGTATCGCGACGGGTATTTCTGTACCCTGGACCATCTGGCTCGGCTTCTGGCTGGTAAGCTGGGGCGGGGTGATTTTTGTATCCGAACAACCGGATCGCATCAACGAATGGATGCATTTTCGAGGGGCTTTGCTGGGTACGTTGTTACTTACTATCCCGCTGTACATGTTACTGTACCGGGGCATGGATGTGCAATTGCGTAACCGTATGGTTGAGGCTGCGAGTTCATTTGACACAGGACGCGATCCACGGGTTATTTTTGCTATCGAGCAGGCACTGTACGATGCTGCAGAAGATCCGGTTTTACAGGACCAGTTGCTCGTATCCGAATCGGCTGCAGATGCGCGACTGGATACACTCGCTGAGAACCTGTACCGCGGCTCTTCGCTCGTATCCCTGTTAACCTATGATGTCAGTCTCACAGTATTTGATGCGGGCGAAGCACCGGTTGGCCGGTTTATGGAAGAATCGCCCGATCTCGGTGAACGGGTACTCGATCAGGAAGATGCACTCGAATTCCTGTTGCTAAAATCCATGTTTAGCGAAAGCGGCTCCGACAGTATTCTGGTTGAGCAGGTCACGGGCCGGCGCGAACCCGATCGTTTTCAATACGAAGGACTTGGGCCCATTTATCACGCTGATAGCCTGCGTCAAGTGGGATGGGTTATGGCGAGGGTCGAGCCTAAGACCCTGTTGCGGGATGAAGGCAAGCTGTTTCCGAAGGTGTTGCTACCGACGGGTGTAAACCAGTTACGCGGTAATTTTTCCCTTGCTGAATTCCAGGACCACGTGCTGATCCGCACGTTCGGATCCGACTTTGGTCGGTATCGCATGCAGGAACAGGTATTTGATGCCTTGAAGTCGCGTACTGAATTCTGGCAAACAGAATCATCGGGCGACAAAGAATACCTTACGTATTACCGCAAAAAAACGCGGCAAGGATTTTCGGGAAGTGTTACGCAAGTTGCTCCTGTATCCACTTCGATTATTGCCGTTCGCTCTTCGATCATCAACCTCTTTGATCATCTGTATTACCTGCTGCGCATGACGGTTGCCGGCTTAATGCTGGGTGGCCCACTCTACTTGCTTGTGCGTCTCTGGTGGCTCAGGCATCGCGGCTGGAAACGGACCCGGTTCAAGTTCAAAGATCGTGTATTGAATGCGTTTCTCGTGGTGGGTATGTTGGCCGTTGCCATTGTTGGCGTAATCGGACTCCGCGTGGTAACAGCGGAAAACGAAGAGGCCATCGAAAGCTGGATTAAGGAGCACCTGAACAGGGTGGAGGAAAGCCTGGCGTTTCAGGCTGAATTTGGGGAATTACCGTCGAGCACGCTGGCCCGGGTGAACGTGAACGAACTGTCCAATCAGGTAGGGCTCGATCTGAACGTTTATCAGGACAAAGACCTTGTGAAAACCAGCAGGACCCAGTTGATCAAGGACCGGCTGATCGATGAACGGTTGCCTGTGGAAGCATACTATGCGCTAAACTATGAAGGTGCGCGGCATGCGTTTATTCCAGAAAATGTAGGTGAGTTTGAATACATGGCCGGCTATCGTGTCTTGTCAGATCGCAATGGTGAGCCGGCGTACGTAATTTCAGTGCCAACGCTGCCCGAACAGGAGCGCATTAAAGAAGAACGGGCACGTACGGTTGCTTATTTGTTTGGTGCGCTACTGCTGCTGGTTGTGACTATTATGCTTACCGCATCGTTGCTTGCCAACGCATTGACACGACCTATTGGCCGGCTCCGGCAGGGCCTTGAGGCTGTGGCCCGCGGTCGTTTTGAGCGCGCGCTGCCGGTAGACACCAACGATGAAATTGGCGAACTGGTACAAACGTTCAACCAGATGCAGGAGCAACTGGCTGATAGCCGGCGCAAGCTTGCACAGCAAGAGCGGCAACTGGCCTGGCGAGAGATGGCCCGACAAGTTGCGCATGAAATCAAGAATCCGCTGACACCGATGAAATTGTCGGTGCAGCACCTGAGGCGTTCGTTCCAAACCCTGGGCAATGGTGCCGGCGATACAACAACGCCTGAGGATAAAAACGAACGGTTCAAAAACCTGTTCGAGCGTATCACCGTCACGCTCATTGAGCAAGTAGACGCCCTCGCGCGCATCGCAAACGAGTTTTCGTCCTTTGCTCGTCTACCCAAACGTATCCTGGAGCCGCTTGATCTGAATGCCGTGCTCGAAGAAGCTGTTGCGCTCATGCAGGAACAGGAGGACGCCGATATCTCCGTTGTACTACATCCCGAGCCGCTCGTGCTCGAAGCCGATCGGGAAGAGCTGCGGCGTATCTACATCAACCTTATCAAAAACGCGATCGAGGCAACGCCTGAAGATCGGATGCGCAAGGTAAGTGTATCCACATCGCTGATGAACGGCGAAGAAAATGAACAGGCCTGGGCCTACAGCGCAATTGCTGACGAAGGGAGTGGTATAGCTGCCGACGTACGCGACCGCATCTTCGAACCCAACTTTTCTTCCAAAACCAGCGGCACCGGGCTCGGATTGGCGATTGTCAAAAAAGGCATTGAAGACTTGCACGGCGAAATCGGATTTGAAACGGAGGAAAATGTAGGCACAACGTTCTGGATCCGTCTTCCACTCGTCGATGATGAAAAGTAGTTGGGGTAGTTGGGAATCTGACACGTGTACCGTAATCTACGGGCAAACACATCAACCCATCAGGATTGATGTGTTTTTGGTTTAATGTTGCATGTCGAAAGTTGAAGGTTCTTGTTGGTTAGCTTGCCTGATGAAGAGAGGGGAGCATATGACGTTAACAAAATCCACAACATTTGCTTATACGTGCATATAACGGATCCAAATAGTGGTGACTGGGTCCGCTTTGATAACCACGAAGGGTAAATGGTCGAATACCTTCAACCTTTAACTGCAAAAAATCGATGCAGGCAATAGTTATTGGGGCCGGCGAAGTAGGGTATGATGTTGCTCGCTTGTTGGCGATGGAGCAACACGATGTCACGGTAGTGGATGTGAGCTCGGAGGCACTCGAAGCGGTGCAGAGCCGGCTCGACGTCTTAACAATCCACGGGAGCGGGACGTCGGAAGAGGTATTGCAGACGTGCAGGGTGAAACAGGCAGATATCCTCATTGCAGTTACCACGGTTGATGAAGTCAATTTGATTTCTTGCATGCTCGCGAGCCGGCTGGGCGTGAAAACCACTGTTGCCCGAGTCCGCTCAAATGTGATCGGGAGCTCGCAGTCGGTGATTAAAGCCAAAGACTTTGGGATCGACATTCTAATCCATCCCGAGGAAAGTACAGCAGAGGAAGTAACGCGGTTGATCCGGAGAGCGAATGCAACGGACGTACTCACCTTTGCCAATGGTCGGCTGAACCTTGTCGGCGTCAGGCTCGACCACCATTCCGTTGCCATCGGGATGACACTTGAAGCTCTTTCTGAGCAACTACCCACTATCCCATTTCGTGTTGTCGGTATCTCGCGGGGGATCCGTACTCTTTTCCCTCGAGGAGAAACGCGGCTGAGCAAAAATGATCAAGTGTTTGTGATGGCACGCCCCAAACACATTCCGCATGTGACCCGGTTGTTAGGCAAGGTAGAAGGAAAGATTCAGGATGTGATGATTCTTGGCGGTTCGCGTATTGGCGCGTTGGTTGCCCAGCGACTGACGGCTTCCAAATTCAAAAACATCAAGCTGGTAGAACCCAACCGGGAGCGGGCGGAAGAAGTGGCCCGTGAGCTTTCCAATGTGCTGGTGATCAACTCGAATGCATCGGACATCGATCTGCTCGTCACCGAAGGGCTCAGCGAAATGGATGCGTTTGTGGCTGTAACAGAAGACGAGGAGTCCAACCTGGTTGCCTGTCTGATGGCTAAGCATTTGGGGGTGAAGAAAACGGTTGCGTTGCTTTCCAAAGGAGCTTATGTGCCGATTAGTCAGGCGATTGGTTTAGACGCGGCAGTCAGCAAAAAACTCGCTATTTCGCGCGAGATATTGCACTTCTTGCGGAGCAAACATGTGAAGAGCGTGGCAACCGTGCATGGTTTAGATGCGGAAATTCTGGAAATTGAAGCCCGGCCGCGTGCAGCGATAACGCGGAAGCCACTGGATGCGTTGAACTTGCCGGCCGAAATGATCGTTGGTGCTGTGATGCGCGGAAAAGAGGTGGAAGTGGCCCAGGGTGAGACGCACATTCAGGCCGGCGACCGCGTAATTGTGTTTGTCCGCTCGCGATTTATCCCCCAAGCTGAACGCTTGTTCTCCAGGTCCTGATCATGGTACTAAAGCTCAAGGCTGTAATAGGAACGCTGTGCGTACTGCTCTTCTTTCTGGGCATTGCACTACTGTTGCCGCTTGGGGTGGGGTTGTTGTATGGAGAGTCGGAGGCATGGAGTTTTGGCATTACAGCCGGTATTTCTTTGCTGATTGGCGGTTTTGGCTGGCGCGTAACAGGAGGGTCTGGCACTGACCTGCAGATTCGGGAGGGCTTTGCAATTGTAGCGCTTACGTGGTGGGTGCTGTCGCTGATAGGTGCTTTGCCTTTTGTACTGGGCGGTGTGCTCGATAGCTACACTGATGCCTTTTTCGAGACAATGAGTGGCTTTACAACCACGGGAGCAACCATTCTTGGCGGTGCATCAACACCAGAAATAGAGGCGTTACCTAACGCCTTTTTGTTTTGGCGGAGCCTTACGCACTGGCTTGGTGGGATGGGTATCATTGTGCTTACGCTTGCGATTCTGCCCATTTTGGGAATAGGCGGGATGCAGTTGTTCAAAGCGGAGGTGCCTGGGCCGGCAGCCGATAAACTCACGCCGCGTATCCAGGAGACAGCCAAACGCTTATGGTTTATCTATGTCGGGATTACGCTGGTTCAGGTTTGCCTGCTATGGCCCGCGATGGGTTTGTTTGATGCAATAAACCATGCGTTTGCTACGATGGCAACCGGTGGATTTTCGACGGAGAACGCTTCCATTGGGCAATATAACGCTGCCTACATCGAATGGGTGGTTACTGTATTCATGGTGTTGGCCGGCATAAACTTCGCGTTGCACTTTAGACTGTTTCGCGGACAGGCACTGACGCTTGGGAAGGATACGGAGTTGCGCGTATACCTCGCCATTTTTGTCGGGGCAGCGCTATTGATCACACTTGCAAATGTACAGCAAGATGGCGCCACACAGCATATCAGCGAGACCATTCGCGATGGTGCATTCCAGGCTGCAGCTATTCTTACCACAACCGGATTTGCAACGGCAGATTATGAACTATGGCACCCGGTGGCTGCAGCGATCATTTTCCTGTTGTTTTTTACAGGAGGGATGGCCGGCTCGACGGGTGGAGGGATAAAGATCATCCGGCTGGTACTGCTGGTTAAGAACTCATTCAAAGAAATCAAGCAGCTTATTCATCCCAATGCTGTGATTCATGTGCGGCTCAATGGCAAGGTGGTGTCTCAGGATATCATGCGCAATGTACTTTCATTTTTTGTGTTGTATATGCTGTTGATTGCCATTGGCACGCTGGTGATGGCGTTTACAGGGCTCGACTTGCTGAGTGCGTTTACCGTAACGCTGTCTGCTGTGGGTAATGTTGGGCCGGCGTTTGGTGATTTTGGTCCTACCGAAAACTATGCAGCGATTTCCAATGTTGGGAAGTGGGTACTTTCGTTTCTGATGATGGCGGGGCGGCTTGAAATATTTACCGTATTGCTCCTCTTTTCGCCGGCCTTCTGGAAAAAGTAAAAATACCGGCCTGTAATCTGTTAAGCAGGACCTTACTTCACCGATGATTATAGTAAGGCCATCGCTTCCCGGGCCTACGTTTTTTGTCCGTCAGACCCACAATTTTATGCGAATCCTGCTATTACTAGTCGTTTGTTTGCTCAGTGGCTGCGCCGGTACCTCGTCCATCCTGGAAACGTATGAATCGGAAGACCTGGTTGTTGTTGAGCACAACGCGTACAACAACTACATGTTGATGGTCTACAAAGACCCCCTGGGACAAACCCGCCATGTGTTGCGCCGCAACGGCATCACCGAGATGGTGGTGCAGTATACCATCGACGGCAACATCACACTAAAGGCACGGGGCAAAAAAGAGCGGCAAATTGAAGTGCTGGAAGCCGGCCATATCACGCAGCGCATTAACAGCCTGCTGCAGGCTAAGTCTGAAGAGCAACGCGGGATTGCGAGCATATAGGGCAAATATGCTGTATTTGCTGTTGAAGGTTGCTGGTTTAAGGGTGACGGTTTTTGTCAATTACTTGGTCCTAAGGTCTGTATAGACGCATTATTTCGTGTCTGGCGTTTGTCCTGGCATCACATATGTGTGGGTATTACGCATGTAGGATTTTCGGGTCAGTACAGGGCAAAACAACGCGTCAAAAAGCCTTCGAATGTTGTATTTTGGGTCGAACGAATACAACAAACTGTTGCATGCAAACCATCATAAGCTTCGGCATAAGCATACTTGCTTTGTTGCTCATCACAGTGATAAGGAAGAAGCAGAAAAGCATCGTTGACTACACACTTATGGTGGTCATCGGACTTTTTGCAGCGTTGCTGTGGTCTCAAATCTGGATTTCGATCGAATTGACGCCTGTTACGTTCGTTTTTCAGAATCTAACGCATCATTTTCTGTTTCCCGCCTATGTGCTGTACGCGCTTTTATTAGTAGACGGTGAGCATAAAATTAAAAGGAAATGGTGGTGGATCTGTTCGTTTGCAGTAGTCTTTGCCATTTTCTCTGTGCTTGATGTATCTGTACTGAATGATTATGACGACGACGAATTACGACAATTGTACGAGGAGGGAAATCCCATATACCAGGTATTTTACAAAGGGGGCTTTCTTTTCGACCTGATTGTGTTGTACTGGTTACTCCATCGGATTAAGGACTATCAACGGAAGATCAAAGATTATTACTCTTCCATTGAGGCGATTCACCTAAACTGGTTGCATAATTTTACGCTGATTCTGATTGTCGTAAACGCTGCAATTCTCGTGACCTTTCTCCTGTACAACGCTGGTCTAGTCAAAGAGATAGAGACGGCGTTTGCTGTTGTGTTTGGGTTAACAACAGCGATTCAATTTTACTTCTGTTACCATGGGGTTCGCCAATATAATCTGGCTGAGTTTCAAGACCTGAATCTGAGCGAGGGTAAAATCCAGGAGAAAGCCGAACAGGAAAATGCCGAGCGTACATCTAAATACCAGACCTCTTCGCTGAAAGAGGAGGAGATGGATGAAATTTATCGTGCGATCACACATCACCTTGTAGATAAAAAAATCTATCTGGACCCAAACTTGAAAGTGCAGCATATCGCGCAGCAGGTTGGGGTGACGACGCATAACATCTCACAAACCATCAACTCAAAGGCACAGCAGCCTTTTTATGACCTTGTCAATTCCTACCGAGTAAATCATCTCAAACGCCTATTGGTAGATCCTCAAAATCAGCACTATACCATTTTGGGTTTGGGCATCGAAAGCGGATTCAACTCTAAAACTTCGCTGAACCGCATCTTTAAGCAGCAAACGGGGATGTCTCCTGGCGAATTTAGAAAATCGCAAGAGGTTGCTGTTTAAAATAAGTACGGGTAGGCAAGAAAAACAGGTGCCAGATCAGCGTATGGGACGCTTTACGCACGGATAGTCTCGAATTTGAGGTCGTTCACCTGATTTTTCGAAAACTTATCTACTGGATCTGATGAGACGCTGCATTACGATGCTTCTGCTATTTGGGCTGTGCCAATCTGCGTATCCCCAACAAAATGTTCAACATTTATCAAACCGTGTAAACTTTCTTTTTGGCATTAATCAGCCACTATTATTGGATGGATTCAACATAGAAGCCAACCTGTTCTTGGGCAGGGTGGCCTTCGATTATTCACATGGTGTTTCGCTGGATTTATCGAATGATTTACTTTCGGGTGATCCAGCAGATCAAGGGTTAGCTTTGCATCTACCCTATTCAACTGGCTTTGGTGTGGGCTATCGCTTTACGGAGTGGTTCAATATCCGTTTAGAGCCCAAGTGGCATAAATTCGAAGTATTCTACGAAGGCGATATCCAATCAGCAGCAAATCAGATTGGCTCTTACACGACGTTTTCTCTGGGGCTTGGGGCATACATCGATTGGCGGCCATTCAAAAACAATTCAGGCGCTTTAAGTGGCTTCATGGTAGCGCCTAGCGTTCGCTACTGGCCGCGCCTTTCGTCTAGCATGACTGACGATGCCTTTGCCTACGAAAATCGCATCACGGGTGCTACGGAAACGCACCAGGCCATGGAGATAGGGGTGAGTAACACACCCTGGATTTTTAATGTGAGCGTAGGCTACTCGCTTGCACTTCCTTGAAAGAATCAAGCCAGTACCTGATGAAAATTCAACAGATCAGCTCTCTGTATAATCAACCAAGATTAGATTCTTAAATACAATATAGCAATGCAGACAAACCACAAAACGTTGGCAATATGCTGGATGTGGACTAAACGCGTTAGCCGCACCTGCATGATGATCGTGCTTTTAGTTGGATGTGGAGACGGCTCGGTATCATCAGAACCAGAGGCGCCTCGTGATGCGCAGTGGCGTGAGGATATTACTTACCTTATCGACCGCATGCATGATATGCATCCCGATTTGTACCATACCGTGGAGCAATCGGTCTTCGAAGAAGCCGGGAGAAGGTTACTGAGCGAAATCTCTTTGCTGACTGATGATCAACTTTTTGTTGAGCTCCTGCGGCTTGTGGCATTGCCGGCCACAGAGCGTGATGGGCATACGGCCATTAGCTTTTTTGAGGGGACAGGTTTCAAAATTGTGCCTGTTCAGTTTTTCCGTTTTATGGATGGCGTTTTTGTGGTGGATGCCTCGCCGAC
This sequence comes from Rhodothermales bacterium, assembly GCA_965263205.1. GTDB lineage: Bacteria > Bacteroidota > Rhodothermia > Rhodothermales > JAHQVL01 > JBCCIM01. Next base: position 102,315 of record CBDHHF010000013.1, on the reverse strand, counting down.
GATGGCGCATCTTGTTGGCAAGAAGCTCGTGGGAATTGGCGACTTTACACTCGAAGAAGTGAATCATCTTATCGATCCGCTGATTCCACGCGACAATGAGCACTCGTTAATCGGTTTCCGAAATCTGGTATACATCACACCTGCGATCTTGAAAGTGTTAGGCATCGTCGCTGACGCTGATACTCCACGATACCAATTTGAAGATGAATCAGAATTTCTCCCGGCTGTTCTTCCAGGCCAGTACGGATTGGAGTCAATCTACAACTTACCTACGCCGTCGAATCCACCGCTGTATCTGAGACGACGTAATGAGAATTTCTGGCTTCAACATTTACAGGCCGATGGGATATTGTATCTGCGGCTCAATGCCGTGCAGCCAACTTCTGGAAGCGAAGATTTAGCCGCTTTCGGCGAGCGAGCGCTGTCGATTATCGACAGTGGCGGCATTGATCGTGTGATTATCGACCTGCGACAAAATAGCGGGGGCAATAATCAGCTAATTGCGGGTATCCTGGATTTCCTCTCGGATCCGCGGATTAATCAAGATGACCGGTTGCTTGTCTTTACAGATCGCAACACATTTTCCGCCGCCGGCAACCTGGTGGCTGCTATTGATGCTGCGACAAAGGCGCAGTTTGTTGGTGTTTCCCCTGGCGGGAGTGGTTCTCAGTTTGGAGATGTTGAACGAGTGGATCTGCCCAATTCCCGTATCGCGGTTTTTATCCCAACACGCCATTGGATATTCGGGGACACAGCATTTCAGCCGTTAATGCAGCCCATGGATGAAATTGTCGAGCCGACGGCACGTGCATTTCTGGCTGGAGAGGATCCTTTGCTGGATCGTTATACAGGAAATTGACATGAGACACGAAAGTGAATTCGGAAAATAGCAGGACCGAAGACAACACTCAGTTTAATAGCACGTTGTGCTGAATGACAATAGTGACACTCAGTTAAAGAATCTTTGCGGGTAGACTACCAACTCAATGAAGTTAAATTCGAATTGGTCGACGTGAACCCGTTTGCCTTCAGCATCAGTGACCCTTTGAAAGGGGAAATAACGCAGGTTTGTTCGTAGTGTCCAAGTCTCAAGGGGCGAAGTTGAGATGTCCCAGCCGAATATGATACCCGGTGATATCATTTTGCTTCGGATTGTGTCGTTGATTTGGCTGTTGCCTTCAAAGTCGGCAGTTGCCCATCGTACCTCCCGAATTTCCTTCAGACTTTATTCAGCACAAATCACGCTCTGAACCAATCCCGGCGGCGCGGTTGTACCTACTGTATATTTGAAGCTAAAGCCTCTCACACCATAAAATCATGTATCTGCAGGATGCCTGGTTCATCGCTTTGTCTTAAAATAACATACCCCTTCATCTTGTCTTGACGAATTACGAAGTAAACGTTAGCTCTGTACATTGCATCCATTCTTAGCACCTACACAACGATGACTGGGGCCAGTTATCTCTAATTCAACTTCACTAAGGTGCTCTGAAATGAAACGTCATTTTGGTATTGTTCTCTGTTTTTTACTGATGGTTGCTGGTTGCAACGACAACTTGCCAACTGAGGTAGAAAGTCCCGATGTAGCTGCAAGTGTCTCTGGCAAAAAAGTAAGCACAACCTCTCTTTTTGCGTTTTTGCCGGCTGGCGACGTTGGTGGCGGTGTGCTTACACCCGGTGCGTTTTTTCCACCAACTGGTATCAATACATCGAAACTTGTCCGCACTTCTGATTTCGTTGCCTACACAATTCAAACTACAGGACTACCGCAGGGAGCCTACACTATTTGGTTTGTTGCTATAAATAACCCTGAAGCCTGTTTAACGAGTCCCTGTTCTGATGTCGATGTGTTCGGGCGGCAAGATGAGGTAGATTCTTCTGTTTTCTGGTCGACCGGTAGTATCGTGGCTTCAAGTGGTCATGGCTATTTCAAAGGCCAGGTAAACAAAGGATACTTCCCGTCTAACCCAGACCAAATAGCTTTGCCAGGAAACGGATTACAAAATCCGATGGGGGCTGAGATCCATCTCATTGTTAAATATCATGGCCCTGCTTCTGATGATCCCGATGTGCTCTATGAACAGTTACATACCTTGTTAGGCAGTTGCTCAGAAGGTGCAAATGCGCTTGACTTTGGTCCTCCGTTTGGCGTGCAGTGTACCGATCCGCAGGCTGCAATTCATCAGCCATAATCAAGTAGCGCGCTTAAGACGCAAAAGCCCACCCTATTTAATACGTAGGGTGGGCTTTTGCATGACTTTCATTGTTGGCTCCTTAAGGAGGGATCGCCTCTACTCAGCCATATCCCGGAAGCCAAAGTAGTGGAGGACGTATCGCATTTTCTCAGCCTTCTGCGCACCAAACCCGGGCAGGGCTTTGATTCGTTTTTTGATGGTATCGAAGTCGGCGCCATCGGACCAGATACCTGAGGCGTCGCCGTTGTATTCTTCAGCAATGATTTTTGCAACCGCCTGTGTGGTGTCTGCCATTTTGTTGGTGAAGCGGTGAACAGCCGGCTGCTCCGCAAACAAGGCCCGGAATTCTTCGTCGTTGTGGGCTGCGATCTTGGCCATGTCGAGGTGACCCAGTTTATCGTGTAAGCGTTTGGGACCCATGAAGGCGTATTCCGCCCGCACGCGCTGGTCGTACAGCAGGCCAAGCAGGGCCGCATTGGGGTCAGCGCTAACGTACGCATCTTCGGCTGCATCGCCGGTGAGGGTGCCTTCGTCTTTAAAACGGTCCATCATGCGGACAAGTCCACCGGACATGTGGCTGTAATCAAGGTGCTTCATGAGCAGTAGCGTTTTTGGTAAAAGAGCATTTTAAGTTATAACCAGCCAGCAAGATCTTTGGCAAAGTAGGTCAAAATAACATCTGCGCCGGCCCGGCGGATCGCGGTTGTCGATTCGAGGATGGCTTCTTTTTCGTCGAGCCAGCCAGCCTGAGCCGCAGCTTTGATCATGGCATACTCGCCGCTTACGTGGTACGCAGCGACGGGTACATCAGCAACTTCTTTAAGCTGGTAGATCACGTCCAGGTAGTTGAGCGCCGGCTTGACCATCACCATGTCGGCTCCCTCTTCGAGATCCAGCAGGGCTTCCCGCACAGCTTCACGGCTATTGGCCGGGTCCATCTGGTAGGTCTTTTTATGTGCCGGTACGTCGCCGGCTGACTTTGGGGCTGAATCCAGGGCTTCGCGAAACGGACCATAGAATGCGGAAGCATACTTGGCTGTGTACGCCAAAATAGCAACGTTGGTGTGGCCGGCTTCATCCAGTGCTTCACGGATGGAAGCAACGCGTCCATCCATCATATCCGACGGGGCGATGATATCTGCGCCGGCATCCGCTTGCACAACGGCCATCTGGGCGAGAATTTCCAGCGTTTCATCGTTTTGGATGACTCCCTGGCGAACAACGCCGTCGTGTCCATCAGACGAGTAAGGATCCAGTGCCACGTCCGTAATCACAAGCATCTCGGGTACGGCTTGTTTGATGGCCTGAATCGACTCTGGAAAGAGGCCGTTGGGATTCAGGCTTTCAGTGCCGGCAGCATCTTTCAGTGCATCCGGAATCGAAGGGAACGTAGCGACGGCCGGGATACCCAGCGCGTGCAGTGTGCGCACTTCTTCGACCAGCACATCGATGCTCATACGGTACTGGCCGGGCATGGCATCGATAGGCTGCTTTACGCCTTCACCGGGGACGACAAACAGCGGAGCAACGAGGTTGTCTGTTGTGAGCCGGGTCTCGCGCGCGAGCCGGCGCATGTTTGCAGAGCGGCGGAGCCGGCGGGGGCGATGGTACGGGGCAAAGGGGGACATTGCATCCATATTAAACAGTCAGTTTTCTGCTCCATTTTGTGCCTTCCGGCGTGTCTTTTAATTCCACACCCATGGCATCGAGTTCATCGCGAATTTCGTCAGCCCGGGCAAAGTCACGCGCGTTTCTGGCTTCTTTACGCGCAACGAGCAATAGCTCTACTTTCTCCGCAAGCGGATCATCTTCGGTGCTACTTGAAGCCTCGGCGCCATTATCGTAGTTGTAGATGCCCAGCAGGCCATTGACGTTGTCGAGCCACGCGCGTGCGTTTGCCGCTGCATCTGCAGAAAGCGGATTGAAGCCGTGGATCAGTTTAACACCCTCGAGGGCCGCGGCAATGGCCAGCGGCGTGTTGAGGTCATCGAGCAGGGCGTGGAGGACGCGTGTGTAGATGTCGTCGAGCCGCGGGCTCAGGTGATCATCGCCTGCGTTGCCGGCTGCCTGGGCCTCAGTTACTTTCTCATCCGCACTCCGGAAGCGCTCAACGATGCGGGCGCAGTCCTTCAGGTTTTTGAAGGTGAAGTTGAACGGCTTGCGGTAGTGGCCGGAAATCAGGGCAAGGCGCAGGGCAAACGGGTCGATGTTTTTGCCGCCTTCTTCTGCCGGGGCTGTAAGCTGCCGCACCGTAAAGAAGTTGCCTTTGCTTTTTGACATCTTCTCACCTTCGACCTGCAAGAAGCGGGTGTGTACCCACATGTCGGCAAAAGTTTTTCCTGTCAGCCCTTCAGCCTGGGCAATCTCGCATTCGTGGTGCGGGAAAATCAGGTCTTCACCGCCACCGTGCAGGTCGAAATGCTCGCCGAGGTACTGCATCGACATGACCGAGCACTCGATGTGCCAGCCAGGAAAGCCGCGCCCAAACGGGCTGTACCACTGCATCAGGTGCTTTTCATCCTTCTTCCACAAGGCAAAGTCGCGCGGATTCCGCTTCTCCGGATCCACAACAATGTCGCGGACCGCTTCTACCAGATTATCTTCTGTTTTATTACCAGAGAGTTTGCCGTAGTCCTTGAAACTGCTTACATCAAAGTAGACGGCATTCTCCGTTTCGTATGCATGTCCTTTGGCAATGAGTTGCTCGATGGCTTCGATCTGCTGGGTGATGTGCTCTGTAGCACGGGGGCGCACATCCGGCTCGTGCATGTTGAGCGCCTGCCAGTCTTCGAGCAGCGCTTCCGTATAATAGCGCGCCAGGTCCCAAACGTTGATGAACTGCTCGCCTTCTTTCGACTTGAGGGCGCTTGCCATTTTGTCTTCCCCTGTTGCATCCGCCACATCATCTTCCGTGAGGTGGCCTACATCGGTGATGTTACTTACGTACAGGGCATCCCAGCCTATGGCTTTAGCCACACGCAAAATCAGATCGCCGGTTAGAAACGTGCGAAAGTTACCGATGTGTGCGTAGGAGTATACGGTCGGGCCACAAGAGTACATCCGAAGTTTTCCAGGTGTTCGGGGTTCGAGCGTTTCAATGGTGTTGCTCAGGGTATTGAAGAGCTGAAAAGGAGGATGCGAGGCCATGCAACCGCGTGAAAATAGGTTTTAGAAAGAGGTTAACGTGTAATGTCGCGCTTATACAGGGCGGAGGCTACATTGTGCCATTAACGGGTGAAATTGTGGGGTAAAGGTTGTTGGTTGAAGGTTTAAAGTTGCAGGTTAAAGGTTCATCGGATAGAAGTGGTGGAGATATAGCTCTACTTGTTATGCAAGCACACCGTCATCCCTGAATCAAGTTCAGGGCAGGCACTCAGCTTGACTGGGGATCCACAGGTATGGCCGCAACCCGGGTAAAGCCGCACCTGTCCGGGCTTAATCCTGCTCGTTGTGCCAATTCGCACACACTCGAAAATCGGCATTCGACACTCGGCATTCTCAAAGAGATCCTTCGGCTTCGCTCAAGATGACATGGGGGCAGTACGGAGGTATACTTTAGAGATGCTTCGCACGGCTGTATGGTTCAGGAGCGTACCACTCACTCCTCACTCCTCACTCCTCACTCCTCACTCCTCAGCGCATGCTGCCGTATAATTTCCCATACCAAATGCGACAGCTCGGGCACAATCAGTTTTTCCATGGCGAGCCGAACCGCGTTGGTGGAGCCGGGCATGGAGAAGACCAGCGTTTGCCGAAACAGGCCGGCAGTGGCACGCGAGAGCATGGCGCCGGCGCCAATTTCTTCGTACGAGAGCACGCGAAAAATCTCCCCAAACCCCGGCAGTGTTTTTTCGAGCTTGCCGGAGACGGCTTCAAACGTATTGTCGCGTGCGCTGATGCCGGTGCCGCCGTTGAGGAGGATGACATCTACAGATTCAGACAAGGTGTCGAGGAGGGTAGAGATCTGCGCCGGCTCGTCTGGGACAATGTGGTAAGCGTCGATGGTGTGTCCCGTTTCGGTAACAAGGGTCTTAATGAGCTTGCCGCTTTTATCAGTCTCTTCTGTGCGCGTGTCACTCACCGTAATGACGGCGCATGTTACAGGGGTGTCTTTCGACAGTGTTTTATGTTCTTCGTATCCCATCAGGGTTCAGGCTGTATTTCTTCGGTTAGAGGTTCTTCTTTTTCGCCATACCACCGCGGCGGATCGTGTCCGTGTCCGCCCCAGGGGTTACACCGCAGGATTCGGTGTGTTGTCAGGATGATGCCTTTTACAGCACCATATTTCTTGAGCGCCAGAATAGCATATTGAGAGCATGTGGGGGTGTATCTGCACGAGGGAGGGAAAAGCGGAGAAAGGAAGAGCTGGTATCCCCGCACAAGCAGTACGAGCAATTGGCTGGGGATTTTGAGCAGGGTTTGGATCATCTACAACACATGCTAGGTGGATGCGCTATTTTCTATGGGATTGATCAGGCCTTGTTTCAGAATGGCGTACAGAAGCATGTGATCGTTCTTTTTGTAGTGGGTCATTCTTGATAAAGAGGATATGACATTCCGATATACGCCGTGTTCAGGTCATAATCACCCGTCTGGGTGATGGACAATGTGGACAACTGCGTTAGATTTGCAATGTTAACTTCATATAACTCTTTTACCAACATGGCAAACAAAAAACACCCCGTCATCCACTTTGAAATTGGCTGTCACGATGGTAGCAAAACGCGCGACTTCTTTGCCGGCCTGTTCGATTGGGAAATCGCATCACCCGCAAATGGACTTACGATCGATACGGGCGGTGGCATCAGTGGCCATATCGTCGAGTTGGCGCCGGAGTGGGGTAACTACGTGACGGTGTATGTCGAGGTTGATGATCTCCAGGCATACCTCGATAAAGCTGTTGCGCTTGGGGGAAAGATGCTCGTCCCCCCTGTCGATGTCCCCGGACAGGGGAGCTTTGCCTGGTTCGCTGCACCGGAGGGTAATATTATTGGTCTGTGGAAGCCGATTGCGTGACGATCTGATTTGTGGGGCGTTGAGAAAGTCTCCTTATGTTAAACATGCACAACTCAGTGCTACGCGCTATCCTGTAATGCAATTTAAGCTGTGAATTCATTTAATGCGGCACACACATGCACATGCCTGATCATCTCAAACAAATTCTGGCAGCTATAGCTGGTTTTCCTGTAGTTTGGTTTTTTTCTTTACTGCTCCATGCAGTTGATGCCAACATAGGTAGTGCTGGCGGTTTGATAACCCTGGCCACTACCCTTTCTGTCTGGGGACTCTCAGTCTTTTTGTTTATTCCTTGCCTTGTTGCCCTGTACGGGTTCTGGGTACGGGGGGTACGGGTGTATATGGTGGTGTTGTTAGGTACCATAATACTCGTTGGCTTTTGGCTAACGCTTGGTGGTTCAACAGCTTCAACTTTTTGGGGATACATCATTTCATTTGGTGGCGTAGTTTTGGTTAGTGCCATTTTTCTGGTGTTTGGCACGCTGCCAAGTGTACTCTGTTACAACGTATTGAACAGCAGGTAACATGCTTCAAGCACTGGCCACGGGATTGGGTTGCCTAATTATGGCAGTTGGGTTTGCCCTTAGCGCGGGGAAACTGCCCGTTGTTGCACTTACAGCATTCGCCAGCATTTTTGCTGTGTGGTTTTATTATGACCAGGCTGAAAAAAGTATTCGGATAGATCGGGGTGTTGTGATTGGCGCAGTTGTAGGTGCGCTTGGGCCGCTTATCGCATTTGGCTTTTTGGGGTTGGTATCAAAGATAGGATGGCGGCCGGCTGAAGATCTTACCGCGCTTTCCAACGCGTATGAAGGCCGGGGTTTGTCGGCGTCCGAGATATCAGTTGTTTACAATATTTATGTAGGCGACCCCGTACTCAACGAAGTAAAGCGACAACTCTTTCTGTTAACGGGGCTGGTCGGCCTGGTCTGTGGTGCGGTTACGGCCGTTGGCCTTGGTGGATGGAACGAGCGCGGCTCGTATGTGAAGGAAAAGCTGTATAACTGGAATATGTTGTATCGGCCTGGTGAGGCTGTCGCGTTACCCGCATCTGCTGTGAAAGCTTTTCAGTTTGCCAGGTTCTTGCTCAAGACGCTGAGCATCGTCATTGCTATTTCTTTGGTGTTGTATGCCGTTTTTAGCTCAGGGTTTTTGGGGATGCTGCTCAGCCTGCTGTATTTGCCCCTTATGGTGTTACTTGGTTTGTCGACGGTAATTGTTTATCTAATCGCTTTTTTTCTGATTCCGTTCAAAGGCCACTATATGCCAGCGAGAGTCAAGGCGGCCACGCTTGCCTTTCTTGCATTAGCCCTTTTAGTGGCTTTTGCTGCCATCGTAAACAGCCTGGGTTGATGACCCACGACGCTGTGCTCTTTGCTATGGTCACCAACCAGCCCGCTTGGTCGTCTTTCGCTTTGTATTGCTTGGCCGCATGGGGCGCGCTACCCGGCCGCTGGGCTTCCAGCGATCTCTGATGGAAGATTTACTTCGCACCGGCTTTAGTTTCTCACGGGTGTTTTCGTTCACCTCGTCGATATGCTCCCCTGGCGTCTTCAGCGCGAGAAACGGGTCTTTACTCTGGTCGATCTCTTCAAAAAACAGGAACCGGTCGGGATCGATATCAAAAGACTCAGAATCGAGCGGATCTGCGTTTTTTGCCCACGCCGGCGTCTTGCCGTTTTTCATCGAAACGGGGCTATAGAAATGCCGTGTTTTTCTGGAAAAGGGGCGGTCTTCCGGCGAAGCCTGATAAATCCGCAACGCAATATTGAGCGCGCTTACCCAGGGCTTTGAGTTGGAATTCTGGTTTAACCCAAGAATGTAGTTGCGCCGGGCAGAATTGGTGTTGAACAGACTAAACTGGAGCGGTTCGAGAATCACTTCTCGATAGTTCTCACCGCGGTATTGGGTTTCTACGCGGTTTCTTACCACCCATGCAATGTGTTCCTGCTCATTGGCTTTGTTGGATTCAGAATAAATACACCGGGCAAGCCACAGTACTTCGTCCATTTCCATCGGCGACATCGCTTCGAGTCGCGTGCGCAGGGCTTCAAAATCATCTGAGAGAGTAGCAGGTGTTGCAGCAACGTTGTGCGGCAACAAGATCAGCAGTAAAAATAAGAAGATACTTTTTTTCATCCGAGGCGGAATAAAATCCCGATATTGGTTGTATGACGTGCTCGTAGCCTCCTCAGGGCGCTTGAATTACACCCAAAAGTGAAGCATCCGCATGAAACCAGAAGTTTTATTGTCACAGGTCAAATACAATGCCGACGGACTTGTAACAGCTATTGCGCAGGACGATGAAACCGGCGAGGTTCTCATGCTTGCCTATATGAACGAAGCGACCTTGCGGCAGACGCTGGAAACGGGTACCATGACGTATTGGAGCCGTTCAAGACAGAAAGTGTGGTTAAAGGGAGAGAGCAGCGGTAACACCCAGGACGTATTAGCTGTTCGACTTGACTGTGATGGGGATGCGATACTATTTAGTGTGAAGCAACACGGACGCGCTGCCTGCCATACTGGAAGAGTGAGTTGTTTCTATCGTCGGTTTGATGGAGAGGCATTGCTTGAAGAAGGGGAGCAGGTGTTTGATCCTGCTACCGTGTATGGTAAATAGCCGGCCAATAAGTTTTGTGCTGCACCCGTTGTAAAGTAAATTTTAATCTACCCCTTGTTATGAAAAAGTGGCCCATCATTTTGACGTTGTTTGCGATTGTGACCGTGACCGATCAGGGCACCAAATACCTCGCAAAAGAACATTTGCGGGGAGAAGGACGCATTAGCATGGCCGGCGATGTATTCAGACTTCAGTATTCAGAAAACCGGGGGGCATTCCTTAGCATGGGGGCCAACTTGCCAGAGCCGCTCCGGAAAGGGCTGTTTACGGGGCTGGTTGCTGTAATCCTCGTTGTTTTTCTGATATACCTGGTCCGCAATAATGCCTTTAACCGTGCTGCGGTTATTGCTGGCGCGCTCATGTTTAGCGGTGGGGTTGGCAACCTCATCGACCGGGTTTTTAACGATGGCGCTGTTGTGGATTTTTTGAATATGGGATTTGGGTCGGTCCGAACGGGTATTTTTAATGTGGCAGATATGGCCATCATGGCCGGCCTCTTCCTCTTTATCTTTGTAGGAAAAGAAGTGCCCCAAGAGGCTGCTTCTGTTGAGTCTGCTGCACCAACAGACGAACCGGGCACGGCGTAGCCTAAAACTTGCGATACATGAAAAAAGGCGCCCGACGTTTTTGTCGGGCGCCTTTTTTACGCTAGAGCAGAAGGGGAAAAACCTTAGATCACGTTCAGCGATTTCAGCGTCTCCATTGTCAGCTGGCCGCTGGCCATGCCTTTAGACTGCTGGTAGCGGTTCACGGCTTCGATCGTCTGCTGACCCATGACGCCGTCGATGCGGCCTGGATCAAAACCGCGCATTTTCAGCGCGCGCTGCAGCGAAGAGATAACACCGGTTGTTGTGTTCGTTTCGCAGAGGATAGAACGCCATTCGAGGCGGCTGTCCGTTACCTGCTCGCGTTTTACAACGGTCTGGTATTCTTCAGGGATTGCAATACGGCGCTCTTTTGCCGGCTCAACAAGTTTCCGAACGCTTACGGTCTGATATTCAGCAGGAACTGTGATTTTGCGCGTTGTTGCGTCTTTTTTCAGTACACGCTTTGTGACGGTTTTGTACTCAGCTGGTACCTCTACGAGACACATGATTTCACCTGTTGAGTTATCAACTTTGGTGATTGCTCCGGTACCTTTTTTCCATGTTGTATACGCCGGCTTCACGAGCAAACGCTCAGTTACGGTTTCGTACACAGCAGGAACAGTTTCCAGACGCTCAGAAGCTTCTTTTACAAGAACACGCTCCTGTACCGTGCGGTAAACTGCAGGAATCGTTTCGATCCGCTCAGAAGCTTCACGTACCAATACGCGCTCTGAGGTGTTTTTGTACTGCTCGGGAATCAGAACACGTGCGTAGCACTCGCCTGGCTTGGCGTTAGGAGGTAAGTCTGCGTTTGCAAGCGTTACGTCCTGGGCCAAAGCCGAAGAACCAAAGAAGAACAAGAGGGCTAGTGCTAACTGTAAACCTTTTTTCATTTCCGTTGAATGCTTGATTGTAAAGTATTTTTAGGAGGACCTCATGCATTTCCAAGTTTTGTCTGAAAATGCGCAAATCTGTGTTTGATAATGCAACATAGATTTGGAGTCACAGGCGGGGTGGGTCTCCCTAAACCTTCGTTTTTTGGTGTTTTTCGAAGGTTTTCAGATTTGAACGTCCTTTTTGAGGTGCGCTTTAATCTGTTGATATGCTATAGGCCAACAACGATGCCAATTTGATTTTCGAATGCCGATTTTCGAATGCCGATTTTCGAATGCCGATTTTCGAATGCCGATTTTCGAATGCCGATTTTCGAATGCCGATTTTCGAATGCCGATTTTCGAATGCCGATTTTCGAATGCCGATTTTCGAATGCCGATTTTCGAATGCCGATTTTCGAATGCCGATTTTCGAATGCCGATTTTCGAATGCCGATTTTCGAATGCCGATTGATGGGGCTACGCTGATAACAAGGAGAGTTTGTCTCATCCCTATTCACATTCACTATAGATCGCGTTTAAAGTGGTTGAAGTTCTCGTTTTGCATTTTCCCAAATCGACATTCGAAAATCGACATTCGAAAATCAGTCTTTCCTGTGGTGTAGAATTTGGAGTTGAAGTAAGGGAAACCATAAATCTGACAAGAAACGTCTTTTTTATGGTCGATTTGAGGGAATTGCCCTCAGCGGGTTCTGTTCTTTTTTACTATTTGTTGCGTAATTGTACAGCAAAATCGTACACATCCTGGCGATAATGCGTGGTTTCTATGAATCATCTGTCTAGATGCAAAATTTTTGAAACCAAGCATAAAACCGGGCATTCAGTTGCACCCCTTCGTGTTGTGTTTAAGCAATTATGTAGATGGTAGGGCCCACTATACTGAATACAAGTTCAATCATACTCCAAATTCAATGACGACGGTAGAGAAATATTCTTTTCGGTTGATTTTAAGTGGTCTGTTGATGCTCTTCTTTCTGACGCCAGCAACGGTATTGGCGCAGGATGAAGCAGCCCCTGATTCAACCGACTGGCAGCAAAGCGTTGTGGCAAACCTCGCAGGCAGCCAGGCTTCATACGATAACTGGGCCGAAGGCGGCATCAACTCGCTTGCTTTCACCGCGAGCCTGAATGGTGATTTCCAACGCAATACCGAGAGCTGGAAGCAAAAGCACGAAATGCGTTTTGCATTGGGTTCTCTCAAGCAGGACTCGCTCGACTTCCGGAAAGCGGACGACCTGATCCAGTTTGTCTCCAACTTCCTCTACCAGAACGCCGACAACTTCGCCAAGTGGCATCCCACCGCTTCGCTGGAACTGCGTACCCAGTTTGCCAACGGCTTTGATTACGGTGGCGACGAGCCCGTGAAAGTCTCAGCTTTCTTCGCGCCGGCCACGTTCTCCCAAACGCTTGGTTTCACCTATGAGCCGCAGGACTGGTTTACCTGGCTGATTGGTGTTGGTGCAAAAGAGACCATCGTGGGCATCGAAGAGCTGCGTCCGCTTTACGGAAATGACCTGGATCAGACGGTTCGTTTTGAGGCTGGTCTGAACACCAAAGGTACCTTTGACCGCGATATTTTCGAAAACGTACACCTCAAAAGCTCCCTGGGTATTTTTGCCGCGTTTGACCAGTTCGGCGATCCGGATGTTCGCTGGGAAAACCTGGTAACCATGTCTGTCAACAAATGGTTGACGGTGAACTTTGAGTTTGTCACGTTCTACGATCTTGACATCTCGGATGAGTTGCAGCTCAAGCAGGTACTGTCAACAGGTGTTTCAGTAGCTATTCTGTAGCTGTTAACTGTGTTGGGAATAATTTCCCCAACTGATCCTTCTTTTTTATGGCTCCAGTGCGTTCTTTGCGCTGGAGCCTTTTTTGTTAGCCGAATCTGAGCCATGTCCATGACCTCTCGCGATACATCGCTTGTTTCTTTGGAAGATATTCAGGGTGCCCAACGGGTCATTGCCGGCCGGTTGCATCGAACGCCTGTTGCCGGGGCAACACAACTCAGCCAACGACACGGCTGCCGGCTTTTTTTTAAGCAAGAGATGTTTCAGAAAACCGGGGCATTCAAGGTACGAGGCGGTCTTAACGCGCTACATCACTTGTCCGAAGAAGCACGTAAAAAGGGTGTCATTACCATTTCTGCCGGCAATCATGCGCAGGCGCTGGCCTGGAGCGCAACGGCCGCGGGAGTTGCGTCAACCGTTGTGATGCCGGCAACCGCTGTACAGGCAAAGGTAAATGCCACCCGCGCCTATGGTGGAGAAGTGATTCTCACGGAAGCCGGCTTGATGGATACCTGTTTGCAAATTCAGTCAGAACGCGACCTGGCGCTAGTCCACCCCTTTGACGATCCGCACATCATTGCGGGCCAGGGCACTATGGGGTTGGAAATTATTGAAGATGTCCCCAATGTGGATGTAGTGATTACCGGTATTGGTGGGGGCGGTATGATTTCAGGTGTTGCAGCTGCCGTCAAAGCGCTGCGTCCGTCCGTCCGTGTCATTGGTGTAGAGCCTGTTGGGTCGAATGCAATGCATCAAAGCGTGGAAGCCGGCCAGCCTGTCACCCTCAAACACAACAAAACGGTCGCTGATGGCCTCGCAGCGCCGTTTGCCGGCACCCACACCCTCGCACACGTTCAGGCCTTTGTAGATGAGGTTGTGCTTGTAGAGGAAGAAGAAATAGTTACGGCGATGTTTGATGTCATGGAATGGTGCAAGGTGCTACCCGAGCCAGCCGCCGCCGCTTCGTATGCAGCGATTGCTTCAGGCAAAATCGATCTGCCGGTGGATGCAACGGTTGTGTGCATCCTGAGTGGCGGCAATGTGGATCGCGCGCGGCTGCAGACGCTGCTTTAAACAGGCTGCTCTAAACCCACACCCAGCTATCTGATGAGCGTCACAAGGTGTGATTGCTGCTGCGTGCCGTGGGTGTAGCGCACAATGTATTGGCCGGCTGGGAGCTCGGCTGCATCGAATGGCGACATGATAATGTAGCGAACCTGCCAGGAAGTACGTCGTCTAACAACGATTGCGCGTCTGCGACCCAGGATATCGAATACCTCGATTGTTAACATGCTCAGTAATAGCTGGCGTCACAGCAAGCGTCGTGCTTGTTGAAGAGACGGGATTGGGGTACGGTAGGATGCGTGATGAATTGCGCGAAGTCAAGGTTCGTACTCCACGCTCATAGTCCACGGAGGAGATTAAGCTAAAGGTGAACGTGGCGAGCGGTGCAACCACATCATTGATCAGGAAAGGAGCCGTTTCGATGCGGAAGATGTTCTCAGCCGGCTGGGTGTCTTCATTGGGTGATGCATAGTCGGTACCTGAATCGGTGCCGGCGTCATACACAAACAAATCTACCGTCAACGACTGTGTCCAACTGCCCTGTTCGTACAGATTTAAGCCGTGTACGCCTACAAACCAGTCAGGGCTAGGCGCCAGCATCGAAACGAGGCTGACCAGCGAGAAATCTGATGAGATGTCAAAGGTAAGGCTTGTGCTACCAGGCGACGTACCGATACCTCCACCCGAAAGCAGGTGCTCCGCGCTGCCAAAATCAATCTGCGTATTTACCTCTCCTGTCAGACTGCTTTTGCTACCCGTTTCAGCCATGCTTTCGATCCCCGTTGAAGCAAGCGCATCGGGTGCCCAAAACGTAACAGTTGAGTCGTGTGTTGCACCTATGAGTCCGGAAAAGTGCGGATTCGATGGAAAACCCTCAGGATGCGTGGCCGCGCTCCATGTGCTACTAAACGTAACCGAATACGTGGCCGTTGATGCCTGAGCACGCGCTGTATTGGTGTAAAACACACTGAAGCACACGCTGCACAGCACGAGCAATAAGCTTCGAATCAGGAAAGAATGGCGTTTGCGCATGATTGGTAGCTTTTTCGAGCGTCTTGTAGCTTCGGGTAAATTTAAGGATTTTGTTTATTGCCGGTATGGTACGCCGGCACTGCTCTAACGTTCATACACCTAACGTTCATCCAGAGAAATTTATGCAGTCTTTCGATCACATTATTCTAGGAACCGGACAAGCCACAGGTACCATGATGGGCGGATTACTCGCTTCAGGTGAATCGATTGCCATTATCGAAGGTGGAAAGATTGGCGGCTCCTGTGTAAACGTTGGATGTACGCCTACCAAAACGCTTGTTGCAAGCGCCAAGGTTGCGCATATGGTCAGGAGAAGCAGTGAATACGGCATTATTACGGACAACCTGCGCGTCAGTTTTCCTGATGTGATGGAGCGCATGAATACCGTCCGTAACAGCAGCCGGCAGGGGCTTGAGGGGTGGATCACCTCACAAGAGCAGGTAACCCTTTTCAGGGCATGGGGGAAATTTGTCGGAGCACGGCAGATTCAGGTTGGCGACGAGGTCATTACGGGGAAGCGCATCTACATCAACGTTGGCACGCGTACACGGTTAGCCGATATGAAAGGCCTTGATGCTGTGCCCTGGCTGGACAGTGGCCGGCTGCTCGACTTAACAGAGTTACCGCGGCATCTCGTAATTATGGGGGGCAGTTACATCGGGCTGGAGTTTGCGCAGGTCTTTCGCCGGTTTGGCTCCGAAGTGACCGTGATAGAGCATAACAACCGGCTCGTTAAAGGTGAAGACGAGGACGTTTCAACTGCCATCACTGAGATTCTTGCTGACGAGGGGATCACCATCGAAACGGGGCTGTCATCGTGTTGTGTTGAGCAAATGGCTGATGGAGACATCCGGGTTTTTGAGGAAAAAGAAGGGGGGCGGTCTTTTAAGGGATCCCATCTGTTACTGGGGGTCGGGCGCGAGCCGGCTACGGAAGGACTGGGCCTGGAGGCAGCTGGCATCGAGTTGGATGCACGCGGCTACATTGCAGTAGACGACTATTGTCGAACCTCAGCCGAAAACGTGTTTGCACTTGGCGATGTGAATGGTCACGGCGCCTTCACGCATACCGCGGTTAATGATGCAGAAATTGCGCTTGATACCATGCGCGGTGGCGATCGGAAATTATCAGACCGCATCATGACGTATGGGTTGTTCATCGATCCGGCACTCGGACGGGTAGGACTCACCGAAGCGCAAGCCATTGCAAAAGGGCACCGCGTCTTGAAAGCCGTCCGGCCAATGGCCAAAATTAGCCGGGCCAAAGAAATGGGGGAGACCCGGGGCTTTGTGAAACTGCTGGTTGATGCCGACACCGATCTATTTCTCGGAGCGGCCATTCTGGGGATTGGCGGCGATGAAATTGTCAACATGTTCACCCCATTAATGAACAACAACATAACCCGTAAAGCCTTTCGCAAATCAGTCCTGATCCACCCTACGGTATCCGAACTCTTACCCTGGACGCTTGATGCATTAAAACCTGTTGCATGAAACAGTTATGCGCCTGATTGGCTAGCACCTTTGCGCTCAATGTGTTAAACTGCCGGTGTACCAGAACCATACGTTTAATGCTATGAAACGCCGCCGAATCCGGATGTTGGGCACCATGTTGGGTGCCGCTTTCTTTCTTTGCTCAAGCTGTCAATCTTCAGACGATATGTCATCTACGGACAACGCTACCGTAACGGAAGCCTCTTTTGGTCAACTCCCAGACGGCCGCGAAGCAACCCTGTATACGCTCACCAATGCTTCGGGCATGGTCGTGAAGATTACCAATTACGGAGGCGCGATCACGTCGATTATGGTACCAGACAAAAACGGGGAGATGGGCGAAGTTACGCTTGGCTACGATTCGGTAGAGGAATACGCAGCCGGCAATCCTTTTTTTGGCGTGATTGCCGGCCGATACGCCAATCGGATTGCTAAAGGGCAATTTAGCCTCGATGGTGAAACGTATACGCTCGCGGTCAATAATGGAGAGAACCACTTGCACGGTGGTGTAGAAGGATTTGACAAAAAACTATGGAATGCAACGTCTTTTCAAAATGAATCAGGAGCTGGCGTCGTATTGGAATACGTAAGCCCGGACGGGGAAGAAGGGTATCCTGGCGAGGTGACCGCCAAAGTAACCTACACCCTGACGCCGGCCAATGCTATTCGGATGGACTATGAAGCCACAACCGACAAGCCTACCGTCATTAACCTCACGAACCACGCGTATTTCAATCTGAAAGATGGTGGGGCGAGTTCTATTCTCGACCATAAAATGCGGATTGTCGCAGACCAGTTCATTCCCACGGATGTCGGCAATATTCCCCTTGGCCCATTAGCCGACGTAGAGGGAACGCCTTTCGATTTTCGCAAAGTAACGGCCATCGGCGATCGTATTGAGGCGGATGACATCCAGATTGAGCACGGGTTTGGATACGACCACACATTCGTCGTCGAAGGCGAAGGCATGCGGCTGGCGGCTGAAGTACACGACGAAACCACGGGCCGGTTTATGGAGGTACTCACCACCGAACCGGGTATCCAGTTTTATACCGGTAATCACCTGAATAGCCAGTTTACGGGGCGCGGTATTACCTATGCAACGCGTTCGGGCTTCTGCCTCGAAACGCAACGTTACCCCGACACGCCGAACCAGCCAGATTATCCCTCAGCGCGGCTGGATCCCGGTGAAACCTATGAGACAACAACAATTTACCGTTTCTCCACCCGATAAGGTGGGGTATTGCCGGCCTGGGGATATGCACGTAATGTATGCCCGGGCCGTTCCCGTCGCACTCGATCAGCCAGCCCTGTGATAAATTGTAAATAGTGGACAATCCGTTCGCTGAGGTGGGTATCCGCGACGATAGCCCATCGTACAGGCCTTTGAGAATAAGGAGTTTGATGGGATACAGGAATATGCGTTCGCATGGTCACATCTCAGCGCAATAAAAAGCGCCCGATGAGTCAGCCAATCAGACACATCATCAGCTAGCTTATTTCCAGAGAACCGGTCGGTCCTTGTTAGCAGCTTTTCTATACGCAATAAGGACATCCAGCTTGTATATCAGAAAGGATGTTGTCGTCTTGGTGTCATATCAGGTATGCCGGCTGTTTGAATCCATCCTCCTCCCCGGCGCCCCGTTTTCATTGCGCGGCGTTATCGATGGACGAACGTGCGCAGTGCGCATATCCGATTAAGCAAATCACCGTTCGATACGATAACCTGATCAAGGTGTCTTTACCGTATGCTGCCGGGCTTCATCAGGCGCTGGCAGATGGCAGTGCACATCTTGCGTGGCACTTCCACATGCATTTCCCCCCGCTTCTACGATCAGCAATGGTCAGAATACTCAAGGCTGGGTACGAGATGCCAGGTGGCGGATAGCACGACATTCGTGTGGAGGAAAGCGCATCTCTTC
Source organism: Rhodothermales bacterium (assembly GCA_965263205.1). GTDB lineage: Bacteria > Bacteroidota > Rhodothermia > Rhodothermales > JAHQVL01 > JBCCIM01. The sequence goes on along the minus strand of CBDHHF010000013.1, from coordinate 83,699 downwards.
TTAAAGCTCTTCCGTTAGTACACTACAAATCAATATAGATTTTCATGAGAGTATTGGTAACAGGTGGTGCAGGCTATATTGGTAGCACTGCCGTTCATGAATTGGTTGCCGCAGGTGATGAGGTATTGGTATTCGATAACCTGTACCAGGGGCACCGGAATGTTGTGCATCCTGAGGCAACGTTTGTTGAAGGCGATCTGGCCGACAAAGCACTGGTAAAGCAGACCATCGATACGTTTCAGCCAGAGGCGATCATGCATTTTGCCTCGCACACGCTTGTGGGTGAATCGATGCAAAAGCCGTTTTTGTACCTGGGCGAGAATGTCCAGAATGCAATCAACGTACTGCAGAGTGCAGCGGAGGCCGGCGTACGTAAGTTTATCTTCTCTTCAACAGCTAACCTCTTTGGTGCGGTGCAGGAGATGCCCATCAAAGCAAACGCACCCATTCATCCGGGTAGTCCTTATGGCGAATCCAAGTACATCATAGAACGGATGTTGCACTGGATGGATGAAATTTACGGCATGCGTTATGCAGCGTTACGCTATTTTAATGCTTGCGGCGCTGTTTCAGCGGATCATGGTGAAGATCACAGCCCGGAAACACACCTTATCCCGCTGGTACTTCAGGTAGCGCTTGGTCAGCGCGATCATTTTACCATCTATGGGGATGATTACGATACGCCGGATGGGACCTGTGTACGCGATTTTGTGCATATTCTGGATTTAGCACAGGCCCACATCCTCGCATTACGGGATCTCGATAACGGGAGTCGCACATACAACCTGGGCAACAGCAGAGGCTTTAGCGTGAAAGAAGTTGTTGAGGCTGCGCGCGACGTAACGGGGCATCCAATTCCAACCGTGGCAGGCCCACGCCGGCCTGGTGATCCAGCCGTACTGGTTGCGGATAGCCAGAAAATACGCGAGGAACTGGGTTGGGCGCCGGCATATCCGGAGCTCAAGCAGATTCTCGAAAGCGCCTGGGCCTGGCATCTTAAAAATCCGCGAGGGTACGCGGCCATTGGAAAAAACGAACCAATACTCGTAAAATAAGCCTGACTTTATTAATACCTGCTTGCGTCGATACCTGGAAGGTAAATTCTCACCTTTTAGTCTTATTCCCTGCTCATCGTTAGCGCTGGTACCTGTAGGTAACTAGCAGCCGGCATGTATTCTCCTGGTACATACGTATCACTGACCTTGCATCAACGGTTGCGTCTGCTGCTGTTGACGGGATTGCTATGCCTTGTCGGTACGGCTCTGTTTGGTAAGCCGGCTGCTGCCCAGCAAAGTGAACTGACGTTTCAACAGTACGCTGTGAAATCGGGGCTGGCCCACAGCAATACCACGGTGGTTATGCAGGACCGCAAAGGATTTATCTGGGTCGGTACCGAGCGAGGCCTCAGTAGATACGACGGGACACAATTCAAAAACTATCGTAATGATCCAACAGACAACAACAGCCTCTACGATCATTTTGTCGTCAGTCTGGCAGAAGGAAAGGCTGGTGAAATCTGGGTAGCCTCACGGGAAGCATTAAGCCGGTTTGATCCAGAACAAGAACAGTTTGTCAGTTTCCTCATCAACGACGACGACGAGACGGCATTACACGGATACATCCTGGATATGCTCGTGGACCAAAAAGGAGATGTTTGGCTTGCGATGGATAACGGCGGTGTCAGCCGATACGATGTGGCAGAAGGCAGGTTTGAGCATTTGCGCGAATTTGAGTCGATCGTCCTGCCTGATACATCCAGTAAGCCACTTTTTGTAAGCCTCACCGAAGGCGAAGATGGCGAAATTTGGGTTGGTTTACAGGAAGGTGGGGTCGTGCGCATCCAGCCTGAAACCGGATCAACTGAACAATTTGCGCCCGGAGATGAATCTGGTGCTGAAGGACTTAAGACATCCGTACAAGCCCTTCATACGGATGATGCAGGGGTCATATGGGCCGGCACTGAGACCGGCCTGATGCGCTATGAAGCTACGCTTGGACGGTTTACCGATGTCCCCCTTTCCTTTAACCGTGAAGTTGAATTGGATGTCTGGACCATTGCCGGCGGTTCCGCGGGTTCATTGTGGCTTGGTACTGGCGAAAGCGGGCTCCTGCGCGTTGATCCCAGCTCCGGGCAGACGATGGTCTATCAAAATCGTATCGATAAAGCGGGGACCATCGCAAGCAACCAGATCAGATCTATTGTTGAGGACCAAACAGGCGGTGTTTGGGCAGCAACCAACAATGCTATTTCTTACGCCGACTTAAATCGCAAACCGTTCCAAAACTATGTCCACAACCCCAACCTGATCACATCGCTGTCTAGCCAGGAAGTTTTTGGGATTGCCCAGCAACAAGATGGTACACTTTGGGTTGCTTCGATCAATGGATTGAACCAACGGCTACCGGGTGAAGAGAACTTTATTCGATATTTTCACGATGCGCGCGATGCGGGCTCTATTGCAGGCAACGAGGTGTGGTCGGTATTTGTCGATCATCGAGATGATGTCTGGCTTAGTGCTTTTGGGTATGGCATTAACCGCCTGAAAAAGGGTGCCTATTCCTTTACACACTACCCACCCTCACCTGATGACACGACAGCGTTTCAGGGGATTGTTGCGTTTCTTTTTTATGAGGATAGTCAACAGCGGTTATGGATTGGGTCCGAGCTCGGATTACATTTATTTGATCGCGCAACCGATTCGTTTAAGCTGTTTGAGCCGCCTGGTGCGGGTGATGGCTCTTCTGTGCGTGCTATCCTTGAAGAATCTGGAGGCCGGCTGTTGATTGGAACCGGATTGTCGGGGTTGTACGTGTTTGACATCGAAAGCGAGCAATTTACCCACCATTTTTTACCGGATGACACGCAGCCAAACGCGTTAATGAGTAAGAACGTGTTGATGCTTTATGAGGATTCGCATGGGACAATATGGGCAGGGACGGATAAAGGGCTTCATCAGGTCATCGAAGATGAGCAAGGCCTTCCGTCGGGTGCGTTCCGGCTTTATCTGGATAAAGATGGGCTTGTGGATAATGGAGTGGTCGGGATGTTGGAAGATCCGCTGGGCCGGCTCTGGATTTCAACTTCTGCAGGGCTTTCCCGTGCGTCGCGAATCGCCAGGCGGGATGACCCCGGGCAATTTCGGCTTTCCTTCAAAAACTACGATATGCATGATGGGCTTCCCGGCAACACATTCTATATCGGTCCTGCGTTGAAGGGTAACGGCGGGTTATTCTACTTTGGCGGCGATAGTGGGTTTATTGAGTTTGATCCGCTTGCAATCAAGGACAACCAAACGGCGCCTGAGGTTACTATATCTGACATTCAGCGTTTTAACGAATCGTTGAAGCCAGGTGAAGTTGATGAAGCAGGCAGGGTACTGTTGGATGTAGCACCACCCTATGCGGATACCTTGCATCTAACACACGAAGACCGGGTCATTTCTATTTCATTTTCGGCGCTACACTATGCAGCTCCGGAGACGAACCTGTTTCAGTATCGATTGCGTGGGTTCGAGGAATTATGGACAGCAGCAGGGGACCAGCGACAGGCAACCTACACCAATTTGCCGGCGGGCACGTACACGTTTGAAGTGATGGCTGCCAATGGCGATGGTATCTGGAATGAGGAGCCGGCGACGCTCACCATTCACGTAGCGCCGCCGTTTTGGAAAACCCTGTGGTTTCGGTTGCTCGTGACGTTGCTGGGAGCCGTTTCCATTGTCGGGTTTTACATGTCGCGTACGCGCAATATTCGCCAGCGTAATCAACTACTGGAGAGCAGGGTGGCTGCGCGGACCGAAGAGCTCCGCGAAAAAAACACGCTGTTGCAGCAGTCCAATGCAGAGCTTGTATCTACAAACGAAGCGCTGCATACAACCAATAAGAACCTTGCCCAGGCATCAAAGGAGCTTCGTGATGCGCTTGAGCGGAATAAAGAAATTCTAGGTATTACCGCCCATGACCTGAAAAATCCGTTAGGTGGTGTGATCGGCCTGGCTGATATCATCCTGGACGATGCCAATATGCTGGCAGCAGATGACTATAAAGTAGAGACAATCGCCAACGTGCGCATGCTCAAAGACGAAATGGAGGGCATGCTGCAAAATGTACGCGATCTGTTAGATCGGTACCGGGATGATTACAACGAAAAATTGCACATCGAGGCCCTTGATTTAAGAGAAGCTGTACATCATGTACTACGCTGGAATAGCAAATCTGCCATCGGAAAAGGCATTGAAATCAAATTTGATTGTCCGCGTATGGTCGAGGCGCATGTAGACCGTACGGCCATTCAACGTGTCATGGATAACCTCGTCTCCAATGCGGTTAAGTATACCATGCCGCAAACGACTGTGTGTGTCAAGCTGGAAAAAGAAGACGAACGGATTCGTTTTTCGGTATGCGATAACGGACCGGGTTTGACGGGAGAAGACAAAGCCAAAGCCTTTAAAAAAATGCAACGACTCTCAGCCAAACCAACCGGTGGCGAGCATTCAACAGGACTTGGGCTATACATCGTAAAAAAGTTGGTCGAGATGCATGGTGGACGTGTTGGCGTTGACAGTGAATTTGGCCAGGGGGCAACGTTTTGGTTTGATGTGCCCGTTCAGCATAATGTAGCTCCGGTAACTACGCCCTAAGTACAAACAAATAAATCCTAAAGGATTGATCTGTTTGCTGTTACAGGTTGAAAGTTACAGGTTGAAGGTTTTTGGCTTTTACCGTTCTGTTATACAGAATAAGATTTATGCCCCCCCTCAATATTTATTTGCTTGTACATAGCCTAATAAGCTGTTTGGCAGGGTATATCCTTTTCTGCTAATGGGAATGTCTTACCCGATTGATAGGAAGACATCTACACTAATTGAAAACTGTTGAAGGCCCTATGACCCGGTCGTTGATGCATCGCAATTTTTTAATATAAGATGAGATTATCTTTGCGTCGTCAGCGCACACAAAAACCAATGGCCGAATCTACACGATCAGGCAGTGTTGCGGCTGTATTTCAGCATACATGGCCGGCACCTGGTAGTTACTTTCGTTGTTGCTAAAAAGTTAACAACACAACACCACGAAACAAATGTTTATCGGCCCACTAAAAGTGGAGTTGATATTGCACATCTCTACAATTCTTTACCCCTTCAACACATTTCTAGCTGAGCTTTTTCAGGTGCCAAACAGGTCTCCTGCGCTGCTGCATTGGCGTTGCGCAACGAGGCATTTGGGTACCACTTATCACGCGCTGATTGCAGGCAAAAAAATGGCCGGCTCTTCGGAGCTTTTCGAATTAAGAAAACCGCGGCTTTCGTCGATAACTTTTTAGTAGTCGAAAGACGCCCCTCTTGACAGAAAAGCGTCCCAATTAGTCCTCCATTTAACTTCCGAGCACCTCTTTGAGGCTCCCCCTGCAGCCTTGTGATGGTTTCAGATGCTTTTTGCGTCGAATAGCTCAATTCCCTTTAACTTTCCATGGATAGCATACTTGCTGTAGTACTGTGTGGCGGTGCTGGTACCCGCCTTTTCCCGCTTACTGAATGGCGATCCAAACCAGCTGTTCCTCTTCTCGGTAAATACCGATTGGTGGATATTCCTATCTCAAACTGCCTGAACTCCGGGCTAGATCGAATTTTTGTACTGACGCAGTTCAATGCTGCAGGCCTCAATCAACACGTTACCGATACGTACCAGATGGATAGTTTCGGTAAAGGGTTTGTCTCCGTACTCTCTGCAGAGCAGACCCGTTATTCACCTGACTGGTTTCAGGGTACAGCTGATGCTGTACGACAGGTCTTGCATCACATGAACAAACACCAGTATAGCCATGTGCTGATTCTGGCAGGCGACCAGCTCTACCAGATGGATTTCCAGAAACTCTACGCACAGCATCGCACGCAGAAAGCTGACATTACCGTTGCCACAACGCCTGTGACAGCAGCTGAAGCTACGGGTTTTGGTATTATGCATACGAATGCCGACGATGAGATCATTCACTTCCGTGAAAAGCCGGCAGCAGAAGAACTCACGGAGCTCAAAAGCGACGTTGATGCCGATATGCAGCAACAGGAGCGTCATTTTCTCGCTTCTACAGGCATTTATCTCTTCAACCGGGATGTTCTCGAGGAAATGTTGACGGCTGATCCATCGATCACTGATTTTGGTAAAGAAGTCATCCCGCAGTCACTGGAAAACCACAAAGTTGTCAGTTATCCGTTTCGTGGATACTGGAGCGATGTGGGCAGCATCCGTTCGTATCACGCAGCCAACATTGCCCTGTCCAGAATGGATACGGTACTTGATTTCCATGACATGCGTAATCCGATTTACACGCGCCAGTTGACGCTTCCACCGCCCAAAATCCATGCATCGTATATCCAGGATGCATACATCGCTGAAGGCAGCGTATTGAACAACTGCAAGGTGTATAACAGTGTCCTGGGTGTGCGCACCTTCGTTGGCAAGCGAAGCACGATCAAAAATTCCGTTATTTTGGGTGCCGGCTCGTACCGGAACAGCTCAGGTGATGGCATCCTTGCGCGGCCAGGCGTCGGGGAAGCGTGTTATATCGAGAACGCTATCGTCGACGAAAATGCCAGCATTGGCAACGGTGTAGTGCTTGCCAATCGAGATGACATCAAAGAAGGGGAAGGCGCAAACTATTACATCAAAGACGGCATCATTGTAATTCCCGAAAACGCTGTTGTGCCCGATGGCACCGTCATTGGGACCAGTACAAAAATTGAGCTTTCTACAGCGATGCGTGCTGAAATGGCACCACCAGTAGTGCCTGTAGGCCTGTCTATGTAGTTTAGACTGCGTAGCGTCCCGCTTAGCGCGACATTTTCTTAACCCCGATGGCTTTGTCATCGGGGTTTTTTGATTGATTACGGTTTTGTAAAAACAAAACATATGTTTGATTTATGTGTATATTTAGATGACGCGACTCTAAACCATAGCATGCTCCCTTACCAGCCGGCATATGCGTAGCATTCTCGATTATGTCCCCACAAAACTGCGGTGGAAAGCCCATACAAATGGTGGCGAACATGCCGGCCCCTGTCCGTGGTGTGGCGGGCACGATCGATTTAGAGTATGGCCCAATGCAGGGGATCGTGGGCGATTCTGGTGCCGGCAATGTGGCAAGTCTGGCGACTCCATTACCTTGCTGACGGAATTGCAGGGGGTCAGTTATGCAGAGGCCTGCAACGTACTTGGGGGACTCGGATTCAGACCGATTGCCAGCAGCATGAAGCCGGCACCTACATCGCGTGGCAAGAAGCTCGCCCCCCCGCCCAAAATCTGGCGCTCGCGTGCCTGGGCGCTTACTGAAGCCTCCATCACATATCTTTGGTCAGACAAAGGTGCACGCGCGCGTACCTGGTTAAAAGCCCGTGGACTCACAGACGAAACGATGCACGTGGCGTCTCTGGGCTACAATCCAGAAGACAGGCGCGAGCCGGCAAAGAAATGGGGCCTCGACCGTGAGCAGGAAGTCTTTATCCCACGCGGCATAACCATTCCCTGGCTCATCAAGTCCGATATCTGGCGTTTTAATGTGCGCCGACCTGCCGGAACGCCGCGCTACATTGGGCCAGCTGGCTCCAGTAATGGGCTTTACAATGTGGATGATGTAACAGCCGGTTCGCCGGTTGTGCTTGTCGAAGGCGAAATTGATGCGTTATCTGTGATGCAGGTGGCAGGGATACCTGCGGTTGCTACCGGATCTACGAGCGGTAGCCGGCGCTATACATGGGTGCTTGAATTGATGAAGGCGAGCGAAGTGCTCATTGCCTTTGATTCCGACGAAGCCGGCGAAAAGGCTGCTGCATTCTGGTTTGAAGCGCTGCCCAACGCATCGCGTCTGCGTCCCTATTGGGATGACGCAAACGCGATGCTTCAGGAAGGCATTGATTTGAAGGCCTGGGTGCACGCAGGCATGCGCGCATAGTTTGGATCTTAGAGTCCACCGAGCGTGAGGGTATCGCCTACCTCTTGCTGCAATGTTTGCAGCCGGCCAAACAGGGCCGCCATTGTGTCTTGATACGCCGCCTGACTCGCCAGATTGTTGAGCTCATCCGGGTCCTTCCGCATATCAAACAACTGGACCTGATCTTCTTCCGGATAAAGAATGAGCTTAAAGTCTTCCGTCCGAACCATGCGTTGAAAGTGTTTGTACGATCCAAAAATTGCGTCGTACGAGCTGGTGGTGCTTTGTTCAATCAGTGGCATCAGGCTTTTGAACTCAACAGTGGTGGGTGTGGGGATGCCGGCGAGATCGCATGTGGTCGGATAGATACTCTGCAGATACACGAGCGCATCGCTTGAGGTGCCGGCCTCGATGTTGGGACCAGACAGCACAAGAGGAACGCGGATGCTGTGCTCGTATTGGTTTTGCTTACCCAATAAGCCATGTTCGCCCACGGCCAGGCCATGGTCGGCCGTGAAAATGATGTACGTGTTATCAGCTTCGCCAACGGCTTCCAGTTTTTCCATGATGCGGCCAATCTCGTAGTCCATGTGCGAGATGATCGCATAGTATTCTTGCATGTGCGTTTTAATCGCTTCTTCCGTGCGTGGGAACGGGCCAAGGATTTCGTCCCGTAGCGTGTAGCGTTCACCCTGATCGAAGGGATGCTCTGGCATATAATTAGCCGGCAACGCGATGTCCTCAAGCGGATACATATCCACAAACTCCTGGGGTGCCTGCCGTGGATCGTGGGGGGCATTGAAGGCAACGTACATAAGAAAGGGTTGATCAGAAGCGGTGGTCCAGCTGTCGAGAAATTCGATGGCGCGATCAGCATACAACGTACTGGTATGCTGGTCCGATACGTACTCGCTGGACAGGGTTTTGCCAAATGCACCATCTACCATGTCTTTTACGTTCGGTGCCCAGTGCCCAAGCAAACTGGAGTCTGCTGGCGACCACGATTGATTGTCGGGAGTGGGGCGTCGATAGCCAGTGCCCTGCGGACCACCTTTGGTTTCGAACATTCCTTTGCCAATGCTTTTGGCCATGTTAAAGCCACGCAGTATGGTGTCATCGCCATTGTGCCACTTACCCGTCATGAACGTCTGGTAGCCGGCGTTATAAAACGTTTCCCCCCACAGCGGTATCCGTTCATCATCGATATCGTCTCGGGCGTGATAAATGTAGCGTCCTGAATTGAGCATGGCGCGACTAACCACACAAACGGCACCGCTCCAGGAGCCCTGATTAAATGCGTGCGTGAAGGTCATGCCGTCCTGGACAAGTCGGTCCAGGTTAGGCGTTTGCACCAGGGGATGTCCAAACGCTTGAATGGTGTCGAAGGCCTGGTCATCCGCAAAGAGAAACAGGAAATTCGGCTTGGCGTCATCTGCCGGGGTAGGCGGTTCTTCCTGGGTACAACTGGATATAAGCTGGAAAAGCAATAAAAAGGCAAGGATTCTGGGCATAGGACAGCAGGGTGTATAATGGTAGATGGTCCGGGCAGTAGTGTTTGAAAAACAAGCTTATCGGCCGAGGTCCTTAACATACGCTCAGGATAGGGCACTGTCGCTGTGCATTTCGTGTTTAGTTGCCTACGCCTAATTTACGCATCTTCTTATCCGAATCAAGGCCGGCTGCGATACCGAGTTATCTATGCATGGGGCTAATAAACGTAAAAAAGCCTGCTCTTCGCAGAACGCAAAAGAGCAGGCTTTCTAAACCGGGAAAAGGGTATGGACTGTATATCGGGTGAAATCTGGGTAGCTTTAGGGGTATTCCCCACAGGATGACGGGGGATTGACCTACTCGCTGATTTCTACGCCTTTCCAGAATGCAACATGGTCTTTAATTTGACTTGCTGCATCGCTTGGTGCCGGATAGTACCAGGCAGCATCTCTGTTTTCCTCGCCATCGACAACAACCGAATAATAACTTGCCTGGCCTTTCCAGGGGCAGGTTGTCTGGTTGTCGCTTGACTGGAAGTAAGCCTTGTTAATAGCCTCCGGTGGGAAGTAGTGATTTCCTTCGACAACCACAGTGTTGTCACTTTCAGCTAGTACGGCGCCATTCCAGGTTGCTTTCATAGAATTTTTTATCGCTCGGGTGAATGTGTCTGAGGTAGAGGGCTTGATTGAGGTTTGTGCCGGCATAACAACCCAGCTGCATACCCTTCACAAGCCTCGGCTAGTACGACTCTACCCGGCGCGTCGGTTCCTGCTAATTTCCGTGTCGCTTACTTATCAAACCGGGTCCCATCTGCCTGCGCTGTTCTCATGCTGATATTAGGCTGGCGCTAAATAGCTCGAATCCAGCAAATCTTGAGGGGTACAAAGCGGTCTTGATTGCGTTGGCACAGGAGTTGTCTTACCCGGCATACCCACCTTTCCGTACATCGGACCAGAAAGAAGTCCGCACCCATGAGGGATTCTCTGCACACTTTAAATCCCTGGTGCTGCTTCATGTTTGAGAACCAATCAAACCCATCTTTCAATTTTTCGAATGCGCAACCGCCGGCGCTGCCCGATCCTGTGGTAGAAGAGGCCCTGGCGCGGGAAGTCGTAACCCATAAGCAGGTAGCTGATGCATGGTTGCGTCGCCGCACGATGTACCGGGCAGGCCGCCGTGCACCCGTCTGGCGCTGGCTTGCGCTGCAAACCGACGTGGACTATGAAGCACTCCTCGATATTGCAGCGCAGTGCTACGATTACAAACCGCTGAAGACAGACATGGGGGAATTGCGGAAGTTTGTCAATCGCATCATTACCTGCTTTTCAGAAGACCAATGGCAAATGATGTTGCGCGGGGCAATGGTCCCGGTAAAGCGCACGTCGCATCGTGGGGTCTCCATGATGTGGAAGTTTGCAGCATCCGATCCCACAGCCAAATCCACCCACGCACTTGCTCGCAAATTGGTGGGAAGTACCTACGAACTTGTCCAGGCCGACCGCAAGCGTATCGCCTCGCTGCTGGGCGAGGTATACCTGACGCGCCTGGAATTACCCCGCCGTCCGGCTTCCGAACCCGGCAAATAGGGAATGTCGATTGCCGAGTGTCGATTGCCGAGTGTCGATTGCCGATTGCTGAGTGTCGATTGCCGATTGCTGAGTGTCGATTGCCGATTGCTGAGTGTCGATTGCCGAGTGTTGATTGCCCGAAAACCCGAAAATACGAAACCCGAAAACCCGAAACACCATGAGTACTGCCCTCACACTTAGCACCAATGGATTAGCGGTTGTTGATGAACCTGGCCATGAACTGGTACCTGTGCAATCGCATAGCGTTTTGCCGCGGCCGCCGAAAGCGTGTCGGGAAATCCTGAATGCGGTACCCGCCGGCCAGCATGGACGTGCACGCCTTGCGTTTATTGCAGAAGCGCTCGCTGAGGAGAAGGAGAATCAGCGGATTGCTATGCGGTCGCACATTGAACAGCTTGCACAACACATGGTGCACCTGGGCGCAAGTGATCTCGATGCCGGCGGGCCGGCTGCCAATGGTTGGGTGTGGTACCGAACGAATGGTCGTAAAACGCCTTGTGAGGAGCTAGGGCAGATCGACGTAGACGTCATGGATGTCCTGATTCTCAACTTGCTTTCTTCCTCACAAGCAGCGCAATTGTTAGAAGCGTATGCTATGGATATTTCGATCACCGTGGGGGGCGAATGGGGCAGTGGCACGCGGCGTTTTCGGGTGTCCATCTATTTTGATGAGTTAAATCTGGCTGTCAGCATTCGTGCGATCCGGCGTGAACTGCGTACGCTGGATACCCTGGGTTTTCATCCAGTGGTAGAGCGTAGTCTCCTGTTTTCGAATATGCGCGATGGGCTGACGCTGATCACCGGGGTTACGGGATCAGGAAAGAGCACAACGCTTGACTCGATTATCGACGCAAACAACCGGCACGTTGAAGGGCATATTGTGGTGCTGGGGAATCCGGTAGAGTACATCCATAAATCGCAGAAGTGCATTATTCGGCATCGGGAAGTGGGTACAGGTGTAGCTTCGTTTAAAGCCGGCGTCATTCAGTCCCTCCGCCAGGATCCGGACATGATTGTGATTGGCGAGATGCGTGACCCCGACACCATCACCGCGACACTCGAAGTTACCGATTCAGGCCATCGTGTGTTTTCCACCTTACATACGCGCTCTGCTGTGGAGAGTCTGGATCGCATTGTAGCTGAGTATCCAGCCGAGGAACAGGAGCGCGTGCGCCACCGCCTCGGGGATGTATTGCGCTGTGTAATTTCGCAAAAGCTTTGCCCAAAAATCGGAGGGGGGCTGGTGCTGGCAAAAGAGGTGTTGTGTGTAACACCTTCCGTGCAGGCGGCGATTAAAAACGGAAACCTCAGCGAAATTTACCAGATGATGTGGGAGGGTAACAAAAAAGGGCAGTTGACGCTCGAACAGGACCTCTATATGCTCATGCGCCGGGGTAAAATCTCTCCGGATACAGCCATGCGTTACGCAAATAACAAACAGCGACTGCGTCAGTTATTGGGTAAATAAATCGGAACAGGAACTGAACTCTTGTACATTTGGCAGCTATAAAAAGCCGCATTGTCTTATTGGATACCAGCCTTTGTACACAGTTAGGTTTCAGATCGATAGGTATTTTCTAGATTTCATTGTTGGCTCAGATAGCTTTACGGTATGCTGTAACTAGAAGGATTCATCACATCTACAAAGCATAATGTGATAAAATCTCGATTATTGAACCAGGCTTTGATATCGTCTCTCAAGTACGGCGTAAAGACCCGTCTCTCCCATACGTAGTTGGCCAGGAGAAGTGCTTCCATGCCTCCACGCCCTCAAGTAGTATCTGGCCATCCTTCACGAGTCGCAATGCGTGCCAGACAGGACTGCGCAATGTTGGCATCGCCATGTGTAATTTGCCATTCAGCTAATGCAAGCAACCGCAAGAAGGTGTAGAAGGGGACGAGTGTGTTGAATACTCGGGACGCCGATGCATCGAGCAATGGCAGATAGTGTTTCAGGATTTTAGTGGTTAAGTCTGGTGCGTTCGCGGCGAGAACGCCAAAATCCATCGCTGGATCTCCGCTTCGCGCTTCGCCGAGGTCGATTAAGCCGGCTACCTTGTGATGGGCCACAATAAAGTGCTCGGGCCGGCCATCAAACAGTATAAAGCCGTGTCCTCGCTGTGACAGCATTGGTTGCAGTGCATCGAACACATGCCATACTTCTTCAATTTGCTTTTCAGGAATAGCTGCTGTCTTTTTCCACCAGGGTAAGGCGTGGTGTAGCCAGCCGCGCATCCAGGCATCCCATGTATCATTGCCGGCATACGGCGGCTTCCCGTTCAATTGGTGGATCGTGTACAGCAGATGTGCGGTTTCTTTCAGAACAGCAGGGGGCATACTGGCATCAAGCGCATCACCTTCAATCCAGTTGTGCAAGACGTGCGCAACCGGCATGTCGCCCGTACCGATGACGCGAGCAACGGGCAAGCCGGCGGCAGCAAGCCTGGCATTGTTGGTCACTTCCTGATGGATTGGCTCAGGTGTGTGTGCGGCCTTCAAAGCATATACTTGAGTGGGCGTTTCTATCCGTAGCACAAGCCGCTCAGCTCGTTGTACGAGTACCTGGATTGCTACCACATCGAGGTTATAGTGACGAGGCAGGATGTGTTGCCACGATTTGTCCGTGAGGTCACGCATGCAGAAATTGGGGCCTTTTCGGTGTTTATGAGAAACCAGCCGCTACGCTTGTAGTAACTCAATAGGTTGAATCTCGCCTCAATCCGACCAAAGCTCATGTTCCTTTTCTCGCTGGCGCTCCTCTTTCTATTGGTCACTTCCTCCTCAGCTTTTGCTCAGGATACGCCAAACGAGGCATACCAGGCATTGCAACAAGGCAATTATGAGGATGCAATTGCGCGTTATGAGTCGCGCCTTGAAGAAGATCTGAACGCGGTTTCGATGGATGTGATCCATTATGCAGAGGCGTTCCAGGCGACGGGGCAGTATGAAGCCGGCCTGGAGGCCCTGGAGGAATTTCCCAACAACGCCTACGTCCTCCACGCACGCGGTGCTCTGCATGAGATGCTAGGGGGATATCAAGAAGCCGAAGCAGCCTATCGTGCAGCGGCTGAACAGCAGCAAGATCTATGGCGCAATTTATATTTTGCAGCGGAGTTGTTTACCCGCACAGGACGCGCACGCCAGGCCGAGGAGTTGTACAATTACATTTACCGGAATTATAAGGATAATGCGTTCCGTACAGCTGAAGAGCTTGGCATTGCCGGCAAAGCTGCCTCCAGGATGGGAGAATACCGCGACGCAAACGACGCATTTCGCACGGCCCACCAGCTCGAACCTGGTCACATTCGCAACCTGTACTGGTGGGGGGAGCTGTTTCGAGAGAAATACAACGACGCGGATGCCCAGCGTACCTTTGACGAAGCAATTGCAGCCAATCCATCGTATGCCCCGACCTACGTAGGTTACGCGCGGTCGATCCGGTCATTTGCAAAACAAGAGGAATTTGCCCGGATTGCATTGGAGAAAAATCCAAACAGCGTGCCGGCCCGCAACATCCTGGCCGGCCTTGCGATCCTCGACGGACTCCTTGATCAGGCAGAACGTTTGCTGGGCGAAGCATTGGCGATTAACCCCAATAACATGGAGTCGCTGGCACATTTGGCAACCGTACATTTTCTGCGCAGTGACCAGCCGGCGTTTGATGAAGTAGAAGCACGGGCACTGGCCGTTAATCCGCGTGCCAGCGAATTCTACACGATCCTCGCCTCCAACTGCGATTTGAAATTTCGTTACCCGGATGCCGTCACCTTTGGCGAGCAGGCCATCCAGTTGAATCGCCGCGATGCCAGTGCCTACGCTCAACTTGGCACCAGTTTACTGAGACTTGGGCGTTCCCAGGAAGCCCGCCGCTATCTCGATTTTAGTTTCGATCAGGATCCGTTCAATCTGTTTGTTGGCAACACGCTGACGCTCATCGACGAGTACGAAGACTTTGCATTGCTGGAGAGTCCGCATTTCCGGTTGCTCATCCACAATTCGGAGCGCGACGTGCTTGGTCCAGCAATCCTGGCAGAAGCTGAAGCCGCGTACAACAGTCTGGTCCCGCGGTATCCCTACGATTTTCGTGAGAAGATCTTTATCGAAGCTTACAACGATGCGGATGATTTTGCCGTACGGGTAGCCGGTGTCCCACACCTTGGGCTGTTGGGCGTAAGTTTTGGCGATGTGCTTGCGATTAACACACCGCGCGGCCAGCGGCCCGGTACCTACAACTGGAGCCGCACGCTGTGGCACGAACTGGTGCATACGTTATCGATTGGCATTTCGGAATTTAAAATGCCGCGCTGGTTTGCTGAGGGATTGGCTGTGTACGAAGAGCAGGTTGCGCGTCCGGAATGGGGGCGGGAAATGCAGCTCGATTTCCTCATGGCCTTCAACGAAAACAAACTGTTGCCGCTGACACAAATGGACCGCGGCTTTACACGACCCACGTACCAGGGGCAGATTTTGATGAGTTATTACCATGCTTCGCGCGTGGTTGCGTTTATAGCAGATACCCATGGTTTTCCTGCTATTGTTAGCATCTTGCAAGGATTTGCTGCCGGCAAAAATGATGCACAAAGTGTGCAAGATGCTACCGGGCAGCGACTCGAAGAAATCGATACTGCATTTCGCGAAACGGTAGAGGCGGAGTATGCCTCTCTTGCCAGCGTAATAAGAGGCATGCCGAATCCGTTTGTGGAAGAAGAAGCTTCGCTGCTCGATAGGGTGTTGCCGGCAGGGGAAAGTGGATTTCTGGCTGCACTGCGTACGGGGTACGAAGCACTGGAAGGTCAGCAGTGGGATGAAGCCATTACCGCATTTGAAGAAGCCCGCGACATGTATCCGAATTTCACTGATCCAGGCAATCCCTACACGGGATTAGCTGCTGCATACCGGGGCAAAGAAGATGAGCAAGGACTCATAGGAGCCCTTGAACAATTTCTGGCAATATCCGAACATGGTTCAGACGAAGCGCGTGAATTGGGGATGCTCCATCTGAAAAATAATGCGCCGGAAAAGGCAACGTACTACCTGGAACGGAGTCTTCAAGTTGCGCCGTATGAACGCGACGTACACGCATCGTTGGCCGATTTGTATACCAATGGTGGCGACTTTAATAAAGCGGTTCGCGCACGACAAGCTTTACTCGGATTGAATCCGGTTGATCGGGCAGCAGCGTACTACGAGTTTGCGCTTGCATTGTATCAAGCCACACGGTCTGCAGAAGCCAAGCGTGCCGTGTTGCAGAGCCTTGAACTTGCGCCGTCTTATCTGGAGGCACAACAGCTATTGTTACAAATAGTCGATAGCGAAAGTTAGGCTCAAACACATCTATCTTGTGGATTGATGTGTTTGCGGTTGAAAGTTACAGGTTGAAGGTTGAAGGTTTCAGGTTGAAGGTTTGGGCCTGATTCCATTACGTTTGCCTTAACGTGGCATACGACCACAAAACTCCTGCGATTGTCTACACGCCCTAAGAGCCTATCCCGGGCAAAAGCGGATGATCCAGGTCATTAAACTTGTTTCTTGACTGTAGCATGGCCGAAAAAAATTGTTAGAGATGTAAAATTTTAAGCGTTTGGTAAACTTTGATTTTTTTTGTGGCGTAGGTAATCTATTGTGATTTACAGCATTTGCCTCATATCTACCTTTGTGGTCCTGTTTGCCATGCCGCAGCCTGTGGCGGCACAGACGGATCACGGGTTCCAGTTTGTGCGCATTCAGTGGGGTGGCGGTGGCATAGATGGCAACCGCAGATGGGGCGGGGCACACTGGAGTCATGATTGGCCAGTCGCTGAGCGCAACTTGCATCTCGCGCTTGATCGCACAACCAAAATCCATGTTGAAGGAAACCCCATTGTGCTGCGCCTATCCGACGAGGAGATTTTCGAATATCCCATGTTGTACATTTGCGAACCGGGGTATTGGACGATGGAGGAAGAGGAGGTTGAAAACCTGCGGGCTTACCTGAATCGCGGTGGGTTTGTGTTGTTTGATGATTTTGGCTCTGAGTCGGAATGGATTCAGCTTCATGAAGAAATGAAGCGTGCGTTTCCTGATTTGGAGCCCAGAGAATTACCCAACGACCATCCGATCTGGAGTATTTTTTACGATATCGATCCGGTTGAAGCGCCGTCTCTGGTAAAGGGGCGTGGATACTTTTCAAAGTACGATGATGCCTACATAGGCTACTTCGATAAAAACGGCCGGCTCATGGCGTTGGCCTGCTACAACCAGGACCTTGGCGACGGCTGGGAATGGCCCAGTCGAAATTTTGAAGAGGCGTCCACCGTCAGCTTCCAGATGGGCGTCAATTTCCTCATTTATGCTCTTACTCATTAGAAGTTAAAGGTTTAAAGTTGAAGGTTAAACGTGCTTTCTTTTCAACTTTAAACCTTAAACTTTCAACCCAAATTCTTCGACTGTGAACGCAAACGAACTACACGGCAACGGTGCACCGGATGCTTCCGAGAATGAAATTCTGCAACAGCTGCAAGCCGGCAAAGCGCAGGTAATCGAGCAGCTGCGCAAGCGGATTGTGGGGCAGGATGAGGTGATTGAGAAAGTGCTTATTGCCCTTTTTGCTGGTGGTCACTGCCTGATTACGGGTGTGCCTGGCCTCGCAAAAACGCTCCTGATCCGGTCATTGGGTGAAATTCTTGACCTCTCGTACAAGCGGATCCAGTTTACGCCTGATCTCATGCCGGCAGACATCACGGGGATTGATGTGATTGAAGAAGACCGCACCAAAGGCACGCGGCAGATTAAGTTCATCAAAGGCCCCATCTTTGCCAATATCATTTTGGCAGATGAAATTAACCGTACACCGCCCAAGACGCAGTCGGCATTGCTTGAGGCCATGCAAGAGTACCAGGTGACGGCCGGCGGCGAACAGCTGCTACTCGATCGTCCGTTTTTTGTACTTGCTACCCAAAACCCGATCGAACTCGAAGGCACGTATCCGTTGCCAGAGGCGCAACTCGACCGCTTCATGTTCAACCTCGTCATCGACTACCTGTCAGCGGAAGATGAATTGAAGGTTGCGATGTCGACTACCTCAACCGATCAGGCGCCGCTTGACACAGTATTGAAAGGCGAAGACGTGTTGTCTTTCCATAAACTGGTCAAAAAGGTGTACGTCCCGCAGAACGTAGGTGAGTTTGCAGTGTCGATTGTGCGGAGTACGCGCCCCGAATCGGATGAAGCGCCAGATTACGTGAAAAAATGGGTCCGCTGGGGGGCCGGCTTGCGTGCCATTCAGTACCTGCTGCTCGGCAGCAAGGTACGCGCGGTATTCCGCGGCCGATACAATGTCGCCATCGAAGACATTAAGGCACTGGCGCCCGACGTGCTCCGGCATCGCGTGCTAACCAATTTCTATGCGGAATCGGAAAACGTGACCATCGAACAAATTATCGATCGACTGCTCGAAGAAGCACAAGAGCCCGTTTCTGGATTGTCCTAAATCCCTTACGCCTGACCCGCCCGATAGGGTAACCTGATACTCAACTACAGCTTCCATTATGGAAACGCAGCCGGCACTCAGATTTATCAAGCCCGAGGTTCTTTCGCGAATCTCGAATATGCAGCTGCTTGCCAAAACGGTAGTAGAGGGGTTTCTATCAGGATTACACAAAAGTCCCTATAAAGGGGCCAGCGTGGAGTTTATGTCGTACCGCTCCTACATCCATGGCGACGATCCCATGCATGTCGACTGGAAGCTGTTTGCGCGGACCGATCGGTTGTACGTGAAAGAATACGAGGATGAGACCAATACATCGATCAACCTGCTGGTTGACGTGAGTCCGTCCATGGGATTTGGGTCCAGTGAAGTGACCAAGCTTGATTATGCGTTCTACCTGGCTGCTTCGCTTGGTTACTTTATGTGGCGCCAGCAAGAAGCGGTAGGGATGACATTATTCGACGACAAAATTGTGCAACGTATACCCGCTCGCAAAGCATCCGGCCATTTACTGACTGTTTTGCAGCATATGGACCGGGCCAGTCTCGGGGCACCTACTGCAATGGGCAAACCATTGCATCAATTAGCGGAGCTCCAGAAACGTCGCGGGTTTGTTGTTTTGATTTCTGATTTGCTCGATGATCCGGAGCAAATTATCGACGGCATTAGACACTTTCGTTTTGCCGGCAACGAGGTCATTGTGTTTCACCTGTTTGACCTGCAGGAACTCAACTTCGACTATGGCGACATGGTTGAGTTTGAGGACCTGGAGACTGGAGAGAAAATGTTGCTTGATGCTGATACGGCGAAAGCAACGTATTTACAGAATCTGGAGGCGTACCGGGATCGGTTGTATGAGCAATGCTCGGTACTTGGTGCTGACTATCATCTGGTCACTACCGATCAACCACTCGACTTTGCGCTGTTTCAGTTTTTAGCGGCGCGATCAAAACGTAACGTGTAACCAGGCCAACAACCAACAGCTGCTCTTGTCTTTTTTAAGTCCCATATTTCTTTTTGCATTGGCGACCGCGCTGCTGCCCATTCTGTACCACCTTGTCCGGCGGGTGCAGGCGAAGAAGGTGCAGTTTAGCTCACTGATGTTTTTGAAAATGACGCCGAAGGAAGTTGTCCGGCAGCGGAGAATACAGCATTGGTTGCTGATGGCCTTGCGTTGTGGTTTACTGGCTTTACTGGCGTTCGCTTTTGCCCGGCCATTTATCCCGCGGGAAAACATTCCCTTTGTGTCGCAACGCGAAGACCGCTCGGTTGTGTTGCTTGTCGACAACTCGTACAGCATGCAATACGGCGATTTGTTTGAGCAGGCCCGTAGCGCTGCCCGAAGTAAGCTGGCTGAGGCCGCCGGCAATGATGAGTTTGCTGTTATCCAGTTTGCGGCGCAAACACAACAACTAACGCCACTCTCTACGGATATGGCGGTACACGAAAATGTAGTTGAAAATGTACTCGCGCCGGGGTATCACACGACCGACTTCTACCAGCCTTTGCGGCTTGCTGAGGAAATTCTAGAAAGTGCGCAGCACCAAATGCGTCACATCGTGCTGATTTCTGATTTGCAGCTCGGTGGATGGAAAGGGGCGTTTGAAAATTGGAAGCTTGATCCTGATATCACGTTTGAAGTTGTGGATCTGCGCCAGGAATCCCCGTCGAATGTATTTGTGGAAGCGTTTGATATTTCAGAAAAGCGTTCTGCAGCCGGCCTGGTCCATCGGTTCAATACGCGACTTGGGTCGGAAGGTGAAGCTGCGCAGGCGCCGGCAACATTGCAGCTTTCCATCGATGGTGCGCCTGTGGAAGAAGCGCAACTCGCCGCAGCAGCCACGCGTCGATCCTCGTTCCAGTATAGTGCGCCACGAGAAGGCGTCTTTCAAGGACAAATTGCGTTGCCCGGCGATGCCTTACCTGTCGACGATAATCGCTATTTCACATTCAATGTAGAGGGCCGGCCGACATTGCTCGGGCTCGGCAGCAATCGACGGAACGCATCGCACGCCGTCTATTACCTCGATCGCGCGTTCAACCAGGGCGATCAATCGATTTATGATTTCACCTCGGCAACAGCCACTACAGCTTCACGCACGCAGTTACGGGATGTAAGCGCTGTTTTTCTTTCTTCCGGTAATCCCCTCGAGCGAGAAATTAACGGCCTGCGTGACTATGTGGCATCAGGCGGGAGCCTGGTGATTTCTTTTGGGACGCAGGCAACGATACCTGGCTTTTCTCGCCTGCTACAAGCCCTCGACATTGGACGTGTTGAAGAGGTTGTACGCGCCGTGTCGGTGCAAGGGTATGATGCCATTATTGGCGAGGTGGACATGCGCCATCCTATTTTCTCTGTATTTGCTACGTCTGGCTCTGGTTCAATTTTTAGGCCTCGATTCCGCCGTTATGCGCGCGTTGTGCCCGATTCCTCGGCAAGCGTATTGGGGCGTTATGATTCCGAAGATCCCTTCCTGATTGAGCAGACACTGGGGCAGGGGAAAGTAATTGTTTATACGTCCAGTCTGAGTCCTGAGTGGACCGACTTGCCCGTAGGCGAGATGTTTGTACCGTTTTTATACCAGTTGGCCCGGTATGCCTTGCAGACATCGAACGATCAGCAATTGTTTACTGTGGGCGATCCGGTGCGGCTTGAATCGGCTGCCGGCACCACTTGGGATGTGAGAAATCCAACCGGCGACATCTTCAAAGTGACGATGGATGAAGCCGGCGAAGGATTTTTTGAAAACACAGATTTGCCCGGTCATTACGTTGCCGCCCAGGGCACCACGCAGCGGTTCTTTTCGGTGAATGTCGATGTGACCGAATCTGTACTGGAGGGTAGAGATCCTGAGGAAGCCCATGGAGCCGTCGTGCCGCCGCCAGATGATGTACCTTTGACGGCTGAACTGGCCCGTACCATAGAAATCGATGATGCGGAGCGGCAACAAAAATTCTGGCGATACGTCATTTTATGTATGGTACTCCTCTTTGTGTTGGAAACGGTCCTCGCCAACCGCAAGCAGAAAAAGTAGTGGGTGAACGAAGCTTCAAATAAACAGCAGAAGAACATGCCTGTATCTACCTATCAAGTTCGCGCCCTCGTAGAAAACGTCCGCAGACGCTGGCGCACACGCGCTTTGTTTCAAGGACTGTCGCTTGCTTTACTGACTGCGCTGTTTTTCACTGCGTTGCTGTTGTTGATCTATTTTCAGACCGAGATCAACGTGTCCTACCTCTATGTTGGGCTAGCTGTAGCTGTGCTTGCCGTAGTATATGTAGCCGTTCGGTTTGCTGTGCTACCGTATTTCAAAAAGCTGGATGATCAACAGATTGCGCTGTATATCGAAGAGCGTATTCCCGGTTTACAAGACCGCTTGAATAGCGCCGTTGAAGTTGGCAGCACGCGTCAACTGGAAGAATCTATTCTGGGTAAGCTCATTGATGATGCGAGCCGAGAGATCAAGGCCATTCCGCTTACAACCGTTGTCGACCAGAAAAAACAGCGCATTTTATCCTATGTCGCTGCCGGTTGTCTCATTCTCTTTTCCGTATTTGCCTATAACAAAGCGGATGACATTGTAGCTGTTTTTTCTGGTGCCCGGGTTTCGATGGCTGCCGCGCCCGAGAAGCCTTACATGGCGGTTACGCCAGGATCCGTTGAAATTGAAAAGGGGGAATCGCAGGAGATTATCGCCAACTTGCGCGACGCAAGCGAAGAAGAGGTGATGTTGCATTTTAAGGTGGGCGCAGGTGAATGGCAGAAAACGTCGATGCAAAAAGGTGTTGGGCAGCCGACGTACCTGTACCAGTTGATCAACGTCCAGGAGCCTGTCAAGTACTTCATCGTGCACAATGAAGTGCAGAGCGAAACGTTTGATATCACCCTGTATGAGTTTCCGGCTGTGGGTCAGATCGATTTGCGGTACACCTATCCTTCTTATACGGGCGTCCCAACACGTACGGAGCAAAATACGGGAGATATTCGTGGGCTTAAAGATGCCACCGTGGCATTAACCATTACGACAACCGGTGCCGTTGAGACAGTTGAAATGGTATTTGAAAGCGGCCGCCGCGTTACGATGAACAACGCCGGCAGCGGAGAATATCGCACAGAGCTTACACTCAAAGACGATGATTACTACCACATCGAGCTCAAAGATCGAGCGGGCAAATCCAACAAATTTCCTGTTGAATACCGCGTAGATGTGGTTGAAGACCAAAAGCCCGTAGTTACCCTTACCGAGCCGCAGCAGGATGTGCGCGTCAATGCCATTGAAGAAGTACTCATCGCTGCAAAAGCAACCGATGATTTTGGCGTCAAAGCCCTGCGTTTGCACCTTTCGGTAAACGGCGAAGACGAGCAGATCCATCCGTTGGTCTCTGCCGGCAGGAGAGGGCTGCACGAGGCGGAAGGAGACTACGTCGTCTTCCTCGAAGACTTTACCCTTGAGCCCGGAGACATTCTTTCCTATTACGTAGAAACGGAAGATTATTACGAGCCGCATGGGCCGGAAGCAACCGACATGTACTTCATTGAAGTCATTCCGTTTGACCAGCAATACTCTCAGCAGAACAACGACGGCGGTGGTGGTGGTGGCGGTATGCAAAGCCGTACCGTTGTGAGTCAGCAAGAAATCATTGCTGCAACGTGGCGGTTGCTGCGCCAGCGAGATGAAGAAACAGAGGCTTCGTATAAGGAAGGCGCTGAAGGCATTGCGCGTGCCCAGACGAACTTGATGAATGATATTGAAGAACGTTTGAGTGCCACGACATTTACAGTAGAATTGCGTTCGGATCCTGAAGTCCAGAAGGCTGCAGAGCTGCTTCGACAGGCTGTTGATGCCATGAAAGCGGCCGTTTCTGATCTGGAAGATGTCGAGCTTGATGATGCGCTTACGCCGGAACGCCGTGCGCTCAACTTCTTATTAAAAGCGGATGCGTTAAACCGTCAGCGTAATGTGACGCGCAATCAAAATCAGTCGGGTAGTGGCGGTGGTGGTGCCATGGAAGACCGCATGACTGAATTGATGGATCTGGAGTTGGACATCTCCCGAGATAAATATGAAATCCAGCAGCAACGGGGTTCAGAGGCAGCGCAGGAGCAACAGCGAAAAGATGAGGCGCTGGAGCGCGTAAAAGAACTCGCCCGCCGGCAGCAACGGATTGCCAACCAGAACCGCCCTGAGCAAATGCAAGGGGAAGACAAGAAGCGGTACATCGAGCGCTTGAAACGTGATCAGGATGAACTGCGCGAACAAACAGAGAGTCTTGCGCAATCACTCCAAAATCAACAGGGTGCACAGTCGCAGCAAGGCGGACAGGTGCAGGAGTCGCTGGAACGTGCCATGGAGCACATGCGCGATGCTGAGCGCGCGTTGCGCAATAACGACGAGCAGCGCGCTGCAGCCAGCCAACAGCAGGCTTTGAACGAGTTGGATAAGCTCCAGCAGGACCTGCGCGCTTCCGGTGCTGAGACTACGCGGGAAATGCTGGAAGAGCTGGGCAGTGAGTTTGATAACTTCCTCGAGCAGGAAGAGCAACTGGGTGAAGACATTAGCAACGTACTGAAGAAAGCGTTGGAGAATGAAGGTCGCGTTGCCGGCAGCAGCCTGGATCGCTTGGAAGAAAATCGAGAAAATCTTCGCGCCCGGTTTAACCAGTTCAAAAACCAGACAGAGGCGGTAGAAAAATCTACCCGAACGGAAGATCCTGAGGTTGCCTCTGCGCTGAGAAATATGCTTCAGCAAATGCAGCGCGATGAACTGGAGCAAAAGCTGGAGGATTCCGAAAAAGCCCTGTCTAATCGCTGGCTCGATTACGCAGAGCGGCTGTCGGAAGAGATTCAAACAGGCCTCGAGCGGATGCAGACACAAATGCGCGCCCTCGAAAGCACGCTTCCGCAGACCGACGAAGAGCAGCTTCGCCGCGCGTTATCTGATTTGCAAGATGTGCGGGACCGAATTGAGCAGATGGAAGCGCAGGCAAAAGGCAGAAATGGGCAGCCATCAAGCGGTCAGGAAGGTACACCGCAGGCGAATGATCGCCAGCAACGTGAATCAGCTGCACGTATGCAGCGGCAGTTGGAGCAAGCCCGCGAAGCCATGGAACGGCTGGAAGGGCAGCTTGAAGGAAATCAGGCGTTCCAGCGTGGGTTGCGGCAAGCTGAAAACGCGATGCGCCGGCTCACCGATGCGAGCAACACGGGTGTTTTACTCGATGAAGAAGCTGCCGAAGGGTACTTCAACGATCGTGTCTACAAGCCTTTGTCAGAGCTTGAATTGGCGCTGTCCCAGGCACTCGACAAAATTGAAATGGAGAAAAAATTGTACGGCGCCCGGCGCGCCCAGGTACCTGATGAGTACCAGGAGGCCGTTGACAAATATTACGAGTCGCTCTCGAAATCAAATAATTAGGGCACGTAGCTGCGCAACTGATAGGGCTGCGTGGTTATTGATGCGTTACTTTGTTTAATACCCTTAAACGGGTAGCCCCAAACCCACTACAGTATTATGCCTCAATCCTGGTTTGAACGGTTGTTCAAATTTAACCAGCTGAATTTTTCGGAAGGCGAGTTAGGTTTTCTGCAAGGAAATCAACAGGTGCTGTTGTGGGTATTGGTAGCGCTTGGGCTCGCTACGCTCTTTGCTGTAATCTACTTTACCACCAATGCGTTCACGTCGAATAAAACGCGGGCTACATCGCTTAGCCTGCGTATCACGGCCCTCGCGTTACTGATCTTGCCTCTCCTCGAGCCGGTCTTGATTATGCCGGATGTCATTCCGGATGACAACTTTGTGGCAGTGGTCGTGGATGCATCAGAAAGTATGCAGATTGCAGATGAGGCCGCCGGCCTGACGCGGCTAGACCGTGCCAACGCATTACTGTTTGATGAGGCAGACGGCCTCGTAGCGGCCCTGGATGACGTATTTAACGTCCGATACTACACGTTCGACGGCCAAACCCAGCGGGTTGACAGCGTGCAAAATGTGGGGGCAGATGGCGAGGCCACCAACATCTCGCAAGCCCTCGATCGTGTCATTTCCGACTTTAACGGCATTCCGCTCTCCGGTGTTGTATTGCTGACTGATGGTGGGGACAATAGCACCGAAGTGCCGCTCAACCAGGCGGAGCAGTTACGCGCGATGAATGTGCCGATGCACGTTGTGGGCATGGGGCAGGAATCGTTTGCTCAGGAGCGCGAAATTCTTGAGGCGTCTGCCGGCCGTAGCGTGGAAGAAACCACGGGTGCTGAAATCGAAGTGAAAGTGCGTAGTTGGGATGAAGCGCCGGCGCCTGTCACGTTTGGCCTCTTCCTGGGAGATGAACGCGTTTTCTCGGCGACGAAAACCATCAAAGGCGGCGGAAAAATAGACCAGTTCACGTTCTTCTTTGAGCCTGAGTCGCAGCGTGCCGATGCGTACGTGCTCAAAATTGACGAGGCTGAGAATGAACTGAATACGGAGAACAACGCGGTTAGTGTCCTGATCGACACGCGTAAAGACACGCTGGGTGTGTTGCTACTGGAAGGAAGCCTGCGGCCTGAGTTCAAGTTTCTCAAGCGTGCGCTGGAAGATGACCAGGTGATTGATGTGGCCTCAGTTTCAAGGACTGGTCCATCGCAATTCTACCGGCAAGTCGCGCGCAATCCTGAATTGCTGGCTGGCGGGTTTCCTGCATCGATGGAAGCGTTGTACGGGTACAAAGCAGTCATCCTTGGTGATATTGAGGCATCTGCATTTTCGCTCGAACAACTCGAAATGCTCGAAGCCTTTGTGCGGAAGCGTGGGGGTGGGTTCATGATGCTCGGTGGGCTCAACTCGTTTGCAGAAGGCGACTATTTCAATACGGCTGTTGCCGACATGTTACCGCTCACCATCGACCCTGGTCGTCGGGTAGTCGTACCACCAGAATTTGGCAATCCCGACGCAACGCCTGCTGAACAAGGGTTCAAGTTTGTACCAACGGCTGTTGGGCTCGAAAGCCCGATTCTAAAATTGTCTTCGGACACAGACGCCAATTTTAGTTTGTGGAATGAAATGCCGGGCCTTACAAGCATCAACTTTTTGGGGCGTGTTAAGCCAGGAGCCGCCATCCTTGCAGAAAAGACAGAAGATGATTTTGGCGCGACCGAGCCGCTCCTTGCTGTGCAACGATATGGCAAAGGACGGAGCGCAGCACTGTCTACAGCAAGTACCTGGCGCTGGCAAATGCACATGCCGTATGAAGATCGCCGGCACGAGCGATTCTGGCGTCAGATGATTCGCTGGCTGGTTGCCTCGGCTCCAGATCCTGTTGCTGTAGATATCGGAAATGTCCGGATTGCACCGGGAGATGAAGTCCCTATTTCGGTTGATGTGTACGACAGTCTGTACAATCCGATAGGGGGTGCGACTGTTCGTGCATATATCACGGATCCTTTTGGTGGCTTTCAAGAAGTCCCGCTACAAGAAGATCTTTCGGAGGAAGGCGCGTACCTTGCAGCGTTTGTGCCTGAAGAATTGGGGGTTTACCGTCTGGATGTTGAAGCTGAAACCGCCACCGGAAGTTTGTATAGCAAACCACTCAGTTTCCTGACGCAACCATCGGGACGGGAGTACCGGGATGCAACGCTGAAGTCTTCATTCCTGGGCCGGCTTGCCGACGCAAGCGGTGGGGCGTATTATGCTTCCTCTGACGTTGCTGCCATTCCTGCCAACTTGCGAAGCCGAAGAACCAGTACGTCGATTTATCGCTCAGAGTATCTGTGGGACATGCCCGTGCTTTGGTTGCTGGTACTTGCCCTGCTTTCAGCGGAATGGGTGTATCGCCGGCGCAAAGGGTTGCCCTGATTTTGGTTCGTATGTTTATGAAATTTGCACTGCCATATATTCGATTAAGTCGCTTCACGCGGTGGGTAGGTTGCCTGCTAATCAGCCTCGTTTGTGTGCACCCACTTTTTGCGCAAGATGGTGTGGGCGAGCGTTATGCTTTGCTCATTGGTGGATTGGGAGGCAGCCCCGAGCACACAGAAAAATTTAAAGGCTATCTGTTTGATACCCGAAAAGCATTGGTAGAGGCCATGGACGTGCCATCTGCCAATGTTACCGTTCTTGGTGAGACGGGCATCAAGGCAGAAGCGTTTGTCGACGACGTCGCTACCGCTGAAAACATTCGCCTCCAGTTTGCCAATCTACAACAGCAAGTAGGGCCGGCTGATATGGTACTTATTGTGTTGTTTGGACACGGGAGTTTTAGCAATGGTGAGGCCAAGCTAAACATTCCCCGGCGCGACCTGAGTCAGCACGATTATGCCGCATTGGTAGACGGGTTGAATGCAAGCCGGATTGTGTTTATCAACGCCGCCAGTGCCAGTGCACCATTTGTTGATGCATTGAGTGGTAACAATCGGATGGTGATAACGGCTACCCGGACCGGCTCGCAAAAAAACGAAACGTCGTTCCCGCGTTTTATGGTGGAGAGCCTGACCAGTCCTGCCACAGATCGGGACAAAGATGGGCGCATTTCTGTGAGCGAAGTATTTCTGTATACAGCTGAAAAGACAGATCAGATGTTTGCTGATAATGCCAATCTGGCTACAGAGAACGCGTTGCTCGATGACAATGGGGACCAAAAAGGGAGCCGGCTTGGTGAACTGGCTGATGGGGTGGATGGTCACCTGGCGAGTATTACCTACCTGTCGGGTGCGGCAGCGGGCGGCGCTGTTGCGACAGCGGTGGGCAGTTCTGCCTGGCAGTTGGAAAAAGGCGAAATTGAACTGGCAATTGCCAATCTCAAAAGCAAAAAAGCCTCCATGGATGTCGATGTGTATTACGCAGAACTGGAAACGCTGTTTGTCCAGCTCGCACGCGGAAACGTAGCTGCTTCAGATTCGCCCTGATTGCATAGTGGGTTGACCAGCGTGCGCTGACCTAGAAACAGTCAGCAACAGAGAGATCGAGGTTGAGGTTACCGGCTTTTTTCTTCATGCCGGCTTTTAGCGCAGGCATCATGTTGTTCGCGAAGCTCATCTCGACAATAGTGGCGCCGCGGAACAGTAATTTTTTACTGTACGCTTCGTAGCTCATCTTATAACGAACCGTTGCTTTACCCCCGCCATCTGGATAGTGTTCGTCGAGGGCAAAGAGGTTTGTTTGCATGGAAATATCGACGACGAGTTTAGTGTAGTCGATGTTGATTACTTTTGCCGGTGGAGCAAAGACCAGCATAAACGGATAGCCCTTGATTTTAAGCGGGACTTTGCGCCGATCAAACTTCTTGACCAGCTTTGCTTTCAGCTTGCATTGTGCAAGTACTTCGAGTAATCGCGCATTTAGCTTCGCGTGCTCATGCCCCCAGAATGTCATTCCCATGGTGGACGGCGGGTAAGGTTTGGCATATGGTATACCAATTAACAACATTCTGTACCCATAAAAATCCCTTGTTTACGTCATTTTTTGTATGATTTGGCGTAAACAGGTCTAATGCGAAAGCGCATACATAATGAAATTGATCGCCATCTGAAAACTGACTGTTGATGCTTCCCCCATGTTACGACCGGGCCATTCCCAGCCATCACCGATATCCTGGTTGTAACATATGATGATAGCTAGCCGGCCATCCGGTGTAAACATGCCGTAGTACGTGTCATCGTCAGCATCCAGCCAGGGTACTTCACCCGATATGACTTTGGTGGATAGCGCGGCGTCAGGATCGATATCATAGAAAATGGACCATACGGGATGTGCGATGTCCAATTCTATCAACTCCCAGTCGGGGAACGCCTGTGTAATATTCATGTGGAAGTTTTCCCACTCTGCCCCCAACCGATCGTCGCCGTAGTCGTGAAAATCGTCGATCATCAGGAAGCCGCCCCGATAGATATATTCGCGCAAATTTTCGAGCTCCGTTTCATTGGTTAGCCAGTAGCCAGGCTCGCAGAGGTACAAAATCGGGTACTCGAAGATTTCCGGATCTTCCAGGGTTAGCACAATGGGTTCACCTGCGAGCGGGATTTTTGTGGTACGCTCTAGTGCCAGATGTAAATTACGCTCGGCGGTAGGCCAGTCGTAAGCCCATGGTCCCCATCGGTTATAGCTGAAATTTGTGTTGGAGTCGTATTTAATGCGCACAAACCGGAAGCTCTCGCCGTTGACTAGCGGAGGGGACTGGGCGTAGACATCCCAGCTACAAAACATGAAAAGACAAAGGAAGAGGTAGCGGACCATAGCGCGATAAAAAGCAAAACCACGTAAAGAAACGCTTGTGTAAGCTGCATCTTTACGTGGTAACGTTAGGAATTATCTTCGGTTCAGGACCGAGCGCAAGATTTAAAAACGGCGCTCGTTCGAGGCAATTTCCTGATGCACACGTTCCTCCCGA
Organism: Rhodothermales bacterium; assembly: GCA_965263205.1. Classification (GTDB taxonomy): domain Bacteria; phylum Bacteroidota; class Rhodothermia; order Rhodothermales; family JAHQVL01; genus JBCCIM01. Next base: position 53,869 of record CBDHHF010000013.1, on the reverse strand, counting down.
TGGGTCACGGCTTCTTCACGACCATGTTCAGATACTTGCTCACCCATTGCAGCTTTTACTGCATCGAGTGCATTGATCAGCCGGCCGATGCGCGGCGTATCGTCAACTGTTACACCCGTATCATGTAGGATCGCGTACGCTTCGTTTGCCGTGATCTCAGGATTGACGGCGCGCATAATGCCTAGCAAACCTGAAACTACAGGTGTAGCCATCGAGGTACCGCTTTTGGCACCATATTCCTGGTTGGGTACAAGTGACATGATATCAACGCCAGGTGCCGCAATGGGTCGGGTCAGACTGGTGTTGGTATTGGAGAATTTGGCTTTGTTGCCATCCTGATCGGTAGCAGCAACCGTGATCACGCCTTCGATGTTGGAAGGCATATGATTTTTGGCATCCTGATTAGAGTTGCCGGCTGCAGCCACAACAATTGCGTTACGCTCCATGGCAAAGTTGACAGCCTTCTTGACAACACGCGGTGGTGTAAGTGAAAATCCACCCAGCGACATCGAAATAACGTCTGCATTGTTTTGCGTCGCGTCGATAATGGCCTGTGCAATCATTTCTACAGAGCCTATGCCATCGTTACCAAGTGCCTGGTAACTAAGAATATCGATATACTCGCCGTTCCAGTTGAGCGACGCCATACCGATGCTGTTGTTGGTTGCGGCCCCTGCGATGCCGGCGCAATGCGTTCCATGACCGTGTTTGTCCACGTCACCCGGTGTAGTCTCAAATACATCGGAAATGTCCTCGTGTTTACCATCAACGCCGGTGTCGAGAATGGCAACGCGCGCTTTACGGACGGGCTCCATATCCTTCAACATGTGATGCACTTCGTGGCCTTGAATTGCATCTAGCGCCCATTGCTCATTCACAAGCGGGTCGTTTCCGAGGACGATGCCACTGCGTTCAAATTTTACGGGTGCCTCGGTAGCCGGCAGATCAAGCCCAAAGGCGGTATTCCATTCGACGTGGTCAATGTTTTCTGTATCGAGACGCAACGCGTTCATGGCACTTCGCATGTTGGCCTGGGTACCGGACACAAGATATACCTGCGCCAGGTCTTCATCCATCGACAACGATACGGTAGGGAATGCTTTCTCAGCAACGAGGCCGTACGACATCAATTCGCCAGAAATCTCGTCGATGCTATCGTCGGGGCCAAGCTCGAGGAGGAAGGTGTCGGCATTGGCCGATTCGACCTGAAAGACTTTCCCAATGGAGCCAAGGACAAAGGCGAGGCCAAGGGCCAGGATACCGAGGATAACAAAAGGTTTTGCTTTAGCACGCCGGAAAAGCAGCAAGCCGGCACCGCTCCATAGCCCCATCGCCATGTCGGTGAACACACCCGTAGCCAGACTAAGAATACCAGGGCTGGTAACTAGCCGCGAAAAACCCATCAGCGCGATGCACACGAGGCCGGTAATAACCGTCCAGGGATTTTTGTTTTTCTTGCTGATATCCCATGCAATGAGAAGGCACCCGAGAATGGCAAAGATAGCTGGTGTACTCAGTGAAAAATCTAACATAGTACCTGTAAGCTTGGAGACGGGTTATAAGATTAAAGCCGCTTGATAGATCGAACGTACACGGGTTGTCCCCACATTTTCATAGAAAACACGTCTGCCGGCTCAATGACCGCTTCGATCCGACCGTTTTTGACCTGGACAGCTCGGGGCAGTTCGCCAATTGGTTCATATTGCCGGTTATTGTCCGCAATAATGCCCCAAAATCCACCCTCAAAGTCTTGATATACAACGGTTCCAGTGATCTTCATAGTATGTAACTCCATGCAACGTGCCAGAAGGGGCTGTTCGTTACCATGTTGTTACGGGAGCTGCCGGCCTGGAGTTGCAGCAAAGATGGGATTGTCGAATGCCGATTGTCGAATGTCGATTTAGGGTTGCACCGTGTCCTGTTCCCGTCATCCTGAGCAACGCGAAGGATCTCTTCGGGGCTTGTAGCCCCTTGATTGCTGAATGCGGATTTTTGATTGCTGAATGTTGATCTGCTTCAATCCCGTCACCCTGAGCCCCGCGAAGGATCTCTGTTCGCCTTGCTCCGTGCGTTGAATATCGAACATCGATCAAGAAACGAACCCTCGCTTGCCAGGGAGACTAACGAAGTAAATCTCGAGTGTCCAAGTTTAGCTTTCCTTAAACCTAATCCCTCAAATACGCAATCATGTGTGCGCGGGAGAGCTTGAAGAGGTATTGCAGGACATTTCTGTGCTGCTGCATGTAAGTCTCTTTCGAAAGATCCGGAATGAAAGACCGGAGTGCCTCGAACTGGGAGTCGACGGATTCGGGGTAGCGGGTAAAGGTGGATTTGAGGGTTTTGCCGACGGCTTTGACATAGGTTTCGAATCGCGTCCGGCTGAGTTTGCCACCGCGTACGTACGAGTCAAACAGCGTGCTGCGCAGGTATGTGATGGCCTGCTGAATGGCTTGCTCAACCTCAAGCGGTGCGTAGCTGGCCTCTTCTGCATCTTCATTTTGTACAGCAGCACCCATAAAGCTTGCACGGAGTACCTGGGCAAATCCGCTAAGGGGATACCCGTTGCAGTACGCAGGATGTTCAGCAATAAAATCTGCAAAGGCGCTGACGGCTTTGTATGTGTTTGAGGTGTTGCAGAGCACCGCCAGCATATGGGCCTCGAGGAGTTCGGCCGGCGCCAGGGGGAGATGGTTTACCTGCGTATCTTTGTCGCCAATCACCAGCCAACTGGCTTCTTTCGATTTGACAAGACTTACCCGCTTGTCTTGTTTTGCAGCTTCTTTAATGTTACGGATGATTTTTGCGAGGTTCGGATCTGCCTCCCGGTAATTCCTGAATAACCCTTCATTGACTTTACTGAATACAAGCCGGCGAAGCGCCACCTTTAGCTCTTCTTCTGATAAGGCCTTCCAGTTATACGTATTGAAATATTGGTAGAGGACAATAAACCTGTTTTCTTCATTGCGCTGGTAGAGCTCAGCGATACAATCCAGTGCAAGATCTTCATTAGAGATACCAAATTGATTGTCCACTAACGAGCCGCGCCGCAGCCGGTGGTGCAGATAGGCCAGGGCAATTCGAAAACAGATCTGTACGAGGTTGTTAACCGCCCGATGCGTTGGTGTTGGGCTAAAAACTTCCGAGAGCGTTGCTTTTAGGGTCACGGTGTAAGGAGTAGGATATGTGGGAATTGACTGATTGACCCTACATGCGCAAAGGGTAGCCTAAACGCGACAACATCTTCCACTGGCAACCCACGAAAAATTTATTTGAGTTTTTTTGGATGGATGTGTCGTGTTTTCTGCCGACTTTGCGCAACTAACTAGAATGGCGCGCTGCACATCAATCTGGCGTGGTTCTTCGTTGCGCAAACGCTAGCATAAATGTTCTATGCAGGAATGCTACGAACGGGGTAATAAGAACCAGTGCTGGTGGCACTCAAAGCAAATTTGATGTGCGTATTGTGATAAAGTCTACTTGACACACCGCTGATATCCATCTGTGGCGGTGTCCCAACCGATCCCAAACTTTCTTTGTCATGAAAAACACGTCCAACGTAACCGAGGTACTCATCGCGGCGCGCAAAGGTGAAGATGACGCGCAAAACCAACTGTGGTCTATTGTTTACGATGAGCTTCGAAAAATTGCGCATCTCCAATTGCGCAGTGAAAGCAACCGGCGCATGCTTTCTACTACGGCGCTTGTACACGAGGCCTATTTACGCCTGGTAGATGAGCAAAGCATCGAATGGCAAAATCGGGCGCACTTCTTTGGTATTGCATCGCGGGTTATGCGCCGTGTCATTGTAGACAACGCCCGCAAGCAGTGTGCGCAGAAACGTGGTGGCGGACAGCCGGCCGAATCTTTTGACGAAGCCCGTTTTGTCCCTGAAGATCGGATTCAAGAGGTACTGGATCTGGACGAAGCACTCAATGCCCTGGAGCATATCAATGCGCGCTGGAGCAAGGTGGTGGAGTGCAAATATTTTGGAGGGTTGAAAGAGGCAGAGATCGCCGGCATACTCGACGTATCTATCCGTACCGTTGAACGCGACTGGGTGAAAGCCCGGGCGTGGTTGTATCATCACATGCATAAGCCTGTGGCCGCCTGAGTTGTTGCCTTTCTGGCTTTGCGTGAAACCAATTTCCCCATGGAAGAAAATACCCTTGATCTATCGTCGTTTCGTCGTACTACGACAAGCGCCGCGCTATCTGCAGACGAATGGGCACAAGTGGATAAAATCCTTGATGAAATGCTTGAATTGCCGGAAGACCAACGGATGGCATACTTGCAACAGGAGCGGGTGGAAAACAAGGTGATTCGACAGCAGGTAAAACAACTACTTGAAGCCTGTAAACTGGAAACGGCACGTGCGTTTCTCGCACCGTTGCACGAAAACGGCGATGACGACTTGATCCAGCATATGGGCAAGGTGTTCGCGCCCGCGCAGGTTGAGCAACTATCGCCGGGGCAAGAAGTTGGGCCTTACACCATTGTGCGGCCGATCGGCAAAGGGGGGATGGGCGTAGTCTATCTTGCCGAGCGATCCTTTGATGCTTACAAAAAGCCGGTTGCGCTTAAGGTAGTCAAGCGCGGTATGGATACCGATGATATCCTGCGCCGTTTTCGTGTAGAGCGTCAAATCCTTGCCGGCCTGGAGCATCCGCATATTGCTCGTCTGCTAGATGGTGGCCTCACATTACACGGCCTCCCGTACTTTGTCATGGAATATGTCGATGGGGAGCCCATTGATAGTTACTGCGACAATAATAAGCTGACAGTACGCGAGCGGCTCGCCTTGTTCAGCCAGGTCTGCGATGCTGTACAATTTGCTCATCAGAATCTTGTTGTACACAGAGATCTTAAGCCAGGCAACGTGCTTGTCACGTCTGATGGTCAGGTGAAATTGCTCGATTTTGGTATCGCCAAGCTGCTCGATAATGGTGAGAAAGGCGCAACGCTTTACACTACGGAAGACAGCGCACGGCGTATGACACCCGAATATGCATCACCAGAGCAAATACGTGGTGAGCAGATCACAACAGCAACAGATGTTTATGCGCTGGGTGTGATTCTTTATGAGTTGTTATCGGGACGCCGGCCATATCGCTTCACCACGCGGATGATTTCGGAGTTCGAAGAGAAAATTTGCCAGGTTGTACCGGGCCGGCCAAGTACAGCAGCTGGCCGGAATTATACCGATTTGGACAAGGACAAGCAGCAAGTCAGTGCCTTGCGCAGCACGCAACCAGAACGGCTTCGCCGGCAACTTTCGGGCGATTTGGATGCCATCATCCTGAGAGCGCTCAAAAAAGAGCCACCACTTCGATATGCCTCAGCTGGTGGACTCGAAGCAGACATTAAGCGGTACCTCGAACACATGCCTGTATTGGCACGTCGCGATTCCGTTCGGTACCGAATAGGCAAATTTGTACGTCGCTACAAACTGACCGTGGCTGCTTCGATGATTGCTTTGCTCACGTTGGTTGGCGGTGTCATAGCTACGACCTGGTGGGCGAAAAAAGCGCAAAATGCTCTTGAATCAGCGACGCAAGAGCAGCAGCGCAAGGAGGAACTCAATGGCTATTATACAGCCATGCTTTCTGCGTTTAATCCTTCGACGACGGAAGAGTATGAATTGGCCCGTAACGTGCTTTATGGAGGGATCGACAAGCTGGATAAGCTAGATGATCAACCCTTGATGCAAGCTGTGGTCATGAACGCGTTAGGGGAATTTAGCCGGCAATTCCGTCTCTACGGTATGGCTGATTCCCTTTTCCAGCAATCGCTCAATGTACAGCGGAGTAACAATCTGGCCCCAGACCACCCTGACCTGATTACCAGCCTGAACGGTATCGGACGCGTACTCATGATGCAGGGGCGCTTTGATGAAGCCGAGGCTGTATTCCTGGAGAACGTCAACAGCAGTCCAGAACTGGTAGACAGCTATATCAACCTGAGTTTTGTTTACCTGTCGACCGGCCGGCTGAACGATGCAATTGATGTGTTGCAGCAGGTGATTGCCCTTGAGCCGGATAACGTGAAAGCGACCAATAATCTGGGTATTAGTTATTTTTACGCGCGCCGGTGGAAAGAGGCCCTGGCCTGGAACGAAAAAGCTGTAGCGTTGGCCCCCTCGTATATCACGTATCTCAACCTTGCCACCCTCTACTATTATCAAGAGGGGCGCTATGCAGACGCAGCTTCCGTTTATGAAAAGGCACTTGCACTCAACGACAAAGACTACGCCATCTGGGGTAATCTGGCAACGGCTTATTACTGGACACCAGCGCTGCAAGAAAGAGCATTTGGGACGTATAGAACAGCCATCGATAAAGCACAAAAGAGTCTTCGCGAATTTAAGCCGGATGATCCCGAGGCTCTTTCTCAGATGGCTACATACTGGATCATGTTAGATGATGAAGCCCAGAGCCGGCGGTATATCGATTTAGCGCTTTCACTTGCGCCAACGGACAACAAAGTTCAAATGCGACATGGTTTCATTTTGGAGCGACTGGGGCAGCGTGATGAAGCGCTGACCTGGATTGAGAAAGCGCTCACAAATGGCTATCCTTTAAACAACATCGAAGGGGACCCCGGGTTTACCGAGCTTCGCAGTGATGTAAGGTATCACAATCTGCAGGGTGTTCAACCTGCATCAGACGCTATCCAATAAGAGGTTATGGAAAACTTACCCATTATTCTGTTCAGTATCCTTACCACCATCCTGGTTTTGTGCCTCACCTATCTGGCCGCAAAACTGGCGCGACTAAAGCCAGCACGGCCGGCACCTGATAAGCCCGTGCCACCGCGAAATCCCAAAGAGGGTACAACCTACCAGTTGAATGTACAGGTGGGCGAAAATAACCGGTGGAAAATTGTCAATGCAGATGGTACATACGGGCCGTTATACGTAAGAAAGGGCGATCGTATTGTCTGGAAAATTGAAGGAACGGATGCGTTTTTCCAATTCCCTCGTAGTGATCATTTCTACCTTGATAACAAAACCGATGGAGCCAAGCAGCCGGATCCGTGGTTGATCGAAATTGGCCCTGATGGGGGGCAGGTGAGCGTGGTAATCGCTGAGCGTGCGTGTCCGGGAGCTTATGCGTACAGTGTGTTCTGCAATGTGTCGAAGAAGAGCAATATCCCGGTGACTGGGTATGCAGAAGGAGGGTCGCCACCTGAGTTCATCATAATGATTTGATGCGCCGGCCAGGCGTTTACGCTTGCATTAAAATTTTATATTGTTTGCACTGTTGCAAGATCAGCGGGCCCAGCGTCCCTGATTGTGTAGCAGTGCTTTTTTATTGGAGAGTGTTAACGTCGCAGCTTTAGTTTTTTGTAGGCGCTTTCAATCCACGCTTTACCCTGTTCTGTGGGTTGTAAAAACTCGTCTGGCACATCCACTTCACAACTCTCTAGTAGTTTTTCGGCTTTGGCAAGGAGGTCAGGGTTGGGGCAAGCCCTGTTGAGAAAAGCCTGTCGCTGGTGTGCCGGCAGCGCCAGCGCTTCATCGATTATTTCATTGAGTTCTACTTCTTCAGGGAAAGGCATGAGACAGGAGGAAGGTGATGATACGTGTCTTGCGGCGCAGCCGTTAATCATTTGTATTCTGCAGCCTGGTGGTACAAAAGCACTTATTTAAAGACGAAGTGCTGTTCTCTTGAAAAAGCATTCTTTTATGTCTTGAATGTCCGAATGCTACAAAGAATATGGCGTAAAAACGTGATGTAATGTGACATCAATTTGCTGTTTTTTATGATATGAGCCCATCACTTTACCGCATCAGAATGATTTTTTGGATGTGCTGTCGGATTTCTGGGCGTTTTTGCGCTAGAAGTGTTGGGTAGCTATCGCCTAAATTTTGACCCCAAGCCATGAATACATCACAGGGAGAAATCACGAGGCTGATTGAGGAGATGCGTGGGGGAGACGAGACAGCAAGAGACCGTCTCTGGAAAGCAGTGTACCAGGAGTTGCAAGATATTGCAAGAGTCAGAATGCGGAGGGAGCGTAATGGGCATACCCTGGCTACTGAAGACCTTGTCCATGAAGCTTATTTCAAGTTAATGGGACCCCAGACCAATCGCCTCAAGAACAGTCAGCATTTTTATGCCTTCGCGTCCCACGTAATGCGCGAGGTACTCATCGATTATGCGCGCAAGAGTAAAGCACAGCGCAGGAACGGTGGTGTTAAACCAGAGCCGATTGAAGATGCGGCCAATGAAATTGATTGGCATTCCTTTTTTGGTACCCTCACACCAGATCAATTCATTGATTTATATGACGCCCTTGAGGCACTAAAAGCGCTAAATCCTACGTGGGCAACCGTAGTCGAATGCCGTTTCTTTGGTGGTATGACGTTCCGGGAAATTGCGGAAGTTATCGGTTATGATACACGTACGGCTGAGCGCTATTGGCAGCGTGCGCGAAGCTGGCTCTTTAATCGGATGAGTGGTAGTGGTTTAGCAGCTTAAGCGGCTGTTACCCATTCGTGTTGGGCCAACATGCTCGCTGTACTGTGTAGTACGCTATGGCCCAATGTCCCGTACCCTTCCCCCTAGAGGTGTTGTATGGAAATTCCTGAAGATAAATTAAATGCGATTCTGGATCGCGCATTTGATCTGGAAGGTCCGACGCTTGCGGCGTATCTGGATGAAGCATGTGGCAATGATGCAGCGCTGCGTGAACGGGTAGACGAGTGTCTGGCCGGCGCAAATGCAGTGGTCCCAACGGATTTTATTGGCGAGCCTGTAGCAGGAATGAACGAGGCGATCAACAAGGTGGCTGAGGATACCGCCTCACTTTTTAGTCGCAACCAGTTTCAGCCGGGGGATACGATTGGGGTATATCGGATCCTGAACATACTTGGCGAAGGCGGGATGGGAGAGGTATATCTTGCGGAGCGAAACGATAACCAGTTTCAGCGCAAGGTAGCCATCAAAATTGTGAAAGCCGGCATGGGGACGCAGGAAGTCCTCGCTCGCTTTCAATACGAGCGGCAAATTCTTGCCAATCTCAAGCACCCCAATATCGCCCAGTTGCTCTACGGCGACGTGACAGAAACGGGACTGCCATACTTTGTGATGGAGTACGTGGAGGGCATTCCGATTACAGACTATTGCGACCAGCATCGTTTAGCTGTTCGCGAACGCCTCGAACTCTTCAGAACAGTTTGTGATGCTGTGCGTCACGCACAACGCAACCAGGTGGTGCATCGCGATCTGAAGCCATCCAACATCCTGGTCACCGCTGAAGGAGAAGTTAAACTCCTCGATTTTGGGATTGCCAAACTACTTGCAAAAGACGGTGAAGGGGAGAGGCATTACACGGTTACTGGGAATCGAAGTCCGTTTACGCCGGCCTACGCGAGCCCAGAGCAGGTGAATGGACAGCCCGTGAATGCCGCTACAGACGTGTATGCGCTTGGCGTGATTCTGTACGAATTACTGACAGGTCGCCGCCCGTATGAACTGGATCGCAACGGGCTCACGCCAGACAACATGCGGCTTATCTGCGAGCACATTCCAACCATTCCTAGCCATGTGGTGACGCGTCGCTTTTTAAATGAGCGTAGCGAGGTGCCGGGTACGTTAAGCGATAAGCGTTCTATTGAGCCCATCAAGTTACGCCGGCTGTTACGGGGCGATGTGGATGCTATTGCCATGAAGGCACTCAAGAAAGAGCCTGAACTGCGGTACCCCAGTGCGGCTGAGTTATGGTCTGATGTCAACTATTACCTGCTCAATCGACCTATCAGTGCCCGGCAAGATTCTTCTCGATATCGAGCAATCAAGTTTTTGCAACGACATAAACTATCCGTTGCCGCATTTTCTATCACGTTTATAACTATAATCTTCGGTTTATTTATTTCTATATGGCAAGCGAATGTTGCAACAGAAGAGCGGGATGAGAAAATAAAAGAAGCACAACGAGCTAACGCGGCCTGGGCATATTTAGTAGATCTTTTTGAAGCCATTGACCCAAATGCGCTTCAGGGCAATGAAATTAGTGCTGCAGATCTTCTGAAGAATGGGTTGGAAAAAATAGATCAACTGGATAATCAGCCTACTGTAAAAGCGAGTATTCTTAAAACTATTGGTACGGCCTATTTGAATTTAGGGGAGTTCAATGAAGCTGATTCTCTGCTTGTCATTGCCAGAGATTTGTATTTAACACATCAGGAGCCCGTTACACTGGACGTCATTGACACATGGTTCAAGTTGGGCCAGGCAAAAAGGAGTTTGTCTAGCTATAAGGAGGCCATTTCCATATTTGATGCTACGCAGTCATTAATCAAAGAAACGGATGAGTCACTGACCACTGTGCTTAATGATAGCCGTGTGCAGAGTGAATTGTCCCTTGCATATGCAGGACTTAGAGATTTTAAGAGTGCTAAGTCTCATGCGGAAAATGCCTATAACTTAGCAGAACGCGCAGTGGCAGAAAATAATGACGCTGAGTCGATGCTGAATTTAGCAATAAGCCTTGATCGTTTAGCAAATTCAAGCAAAGGCTTAGAGGCGTATGTAAAAGCTGATTCGTTGTATAGCAGAGCACTTACGATTCGTAGAGAAATACTAGGAAATCAACATCCTAAAGTAGCAAACACGCTAATTGGTAAAACCAGTATTTTATTCTACTTAGAAGATTGGCCTCAGGCGAGGCTGGCAGCACAAGAGGCCATGGAAATATATGCTAAAGCTCATGGTACAACGAGAGCCTCGGTTGCGTTGAGCCAATACTGGCTAGGTAGAATTGCTCTCAAAGAGTTTCAACTGGGAAAGGCTGAAGAACATTTTGAATCAGCCAGTGAGAAATATAGAAATGCCGTTGGAAATGACCATCCCTGGACAATCGTTTCAGATATGTATCTTGGTTTCACCTATCTAGAACTAGATTCTTTTAATGATAGTGTTGAAGTATTGGAAGATGTAAGAGATAGATTTGTAAAGATCGGTCTAGGGAAATCTGATAAGCGGTTAATCTTAACCGGTCAAAAGCTGGGGGACTTGCATTTCCAAATGGTCAACTATGAACGGGCAGAGAAAGAGTGGAATGCTTGTTTGAATGCCCTGGGCACTCAGAACAGTGTGTGGGCGCAGGAAAAGAGGTCAGAGATTATGGAGCAGTTGTCCAGTCTTTACAAACTTGCTGGCAAATCCTAGCAAACATTGGCTAAAGAAATGGATGGCGAGAAGTATTGACTTGCACAGTCTTCTCGCCATCCAGTTATAATGCATTTATCGATTCGTACTGTATCTAAGACCCACATTGAGATCCGTCTTCCTGAAAAAGCTAATACGATCAAAACCTGCAAATGCAGCTGGTGCATTTAAGGTGGGTGAATAGTTTAAATCTTCAGGATAAAACGTGGCAGTCTTTAGCTGAGCATTAATTGCTAAGCCTCGATATACTGTGAAAGAAACGTAAATTCCAGCCTGCCCCGATAGTAGTGCCTGCTTATTAACACCAGCCTGTTGAGCTGTAGCATTCGATTCTCGAGTGGTTGTAATACCGATTCCACCAAAATGTACCGCCAGAAAAAAAATTCCCTGTTACACCTTCTAGAAAGAGGTTAAACATATACGAAGAGATGCCCTTGGCATTTAACTCCGTTTGCTGAGAAGAATTTGTAGAGGCGGTTGTTATGCCAGCCTGCGAATTAGATCCTTTTTGTGCTTGTGGTAAAACATGATCATCCGGAGACTTCACCGTTTCTGGATCAGGGTCAGGCAAGGAATTACTGGCAAATGTATCGAAAGAAATTCCCCAGCCTCCTCTTACCTTAGGTTGTGATCGCGTTTCTTGAAACCCGTTGGAATATCGTGACGATATCGTGTTAAACCTATTTTTTTTCAGTCTAAGTCGGAGAGGAGATCCTGAAAATGATCGAAATTCAACTCTAACGTGCTCTAAGAACTCACAAGATGAACTATTAGGCATGTTGGCTTGAAAACAAGCATAGGTGTGAAATTCATAATCGCGCCGTGGTTTAGCTTGGACGTTCACAGATACTGCTTGGAAATCTTGCTGTTCTTTCTCAAGTTTTGCAATTCTTTCCTTTAGAGACTGGATTTCTTCTTCGGGGCTTTTGCTACTTGAATCAGCAGTAGTTGTTTTTTGTGCAATACAATTATTAGGAATTAAAAGACTAGCTAGTAGTATAGGGACGAACAATGCACGCAGGTTATTTTTTAACATGTTAACGGCCTTTAGGGGGTTGGTGGTGATTACTATTCTTCTAGGCGTTTTTGTTTTCAAAAAACGACAGCAATTAGATTGAATCCTTATTTATAATAATTTACTTTTTGCAGATGGAAGTGTATCAGCTGGGAATTAAGAATACACGTATTTAATCGCTAATTCTTTAAGGAATGAACTTTGTTCTTCTAAAAGTGGGAAAACATTACACCTGAACAGATATCTCTGTTACTGCGCCTTGATCGAATCTGACAGCGAGAAATGGATGGGGATGCCGGCTAATGAATCACCCAGCACGGCGCGGGCGCGGGATACGGCGGTGCTGTCTTTACATTGGATTTGGATCCAGGCATCTTCATTACTATTACCGGCTACGCCGACACTGAGCACACCCTCAATTTGCATAGCGCGCTGGTCTACATTGTGGGCAGTACGGGCCTCGGATACCTGGGAAACGGAATAGCGCATGACAAGGGGTGGGTTTTCTGTAGGGTCCAGTACAGGCTCGCTGGATTCACAACCGCTACTCCCCAGCATACATACCAGGAGCCAAACTAGCGTACATGTTTTCATACCTGGAACGCGTCTAGTTATCATCCAGCAAACAGGGGTGTGGGTGGCTGATAAGATACGATTTTGCGCAAAGAAATAGGTCCCGTGGATGCTATTAATGGGTTTAAGGGGCTTGATCTTGCTGTCTGGATCGCACGAGACGAATGCCGGCAACAACAATGAGCAGCGTCAATGCCATCAACACAAGCGCAATGGGGCGATCCAAAAAGCTGGTCCAATCCCAGCGTGATTTTATGGCACTCACCATAAAATTTTGCTCGAGAATCGGCCCCAGTACCATACCAAGTACCACTTGTGCCAGCGGGAAACCACCGCGGCGCAACGTAAATGCAACGAGACCCATCCCGGCCATTACCCACACATCAAACGGATTATTATTAATTGCATAAGCACCCACCACGCAGAGGCCGGCGATAACGCTTACAATGAGCTTGATCGGTGCCTTGATCACAAACGCCGCAATGCGTGCTGTCAGGTAACCGTAGAATGGCAGCAATACCATGTTTGCAATCAAGAAGGTGGCGAACAACGCATACACGAGGTCTGGACTTTGTTCGAACAGCATGGGGCCCGGGGTGATGCCTTTCATTAGAAATACGCCGAGCACAATCGCGGTGACCGTATCGCCGGGTAGACCGAGTGCAAGGGCCGGGATCCATGCGCTGGCAACGGCTGCATTGTTACTTGTGGTCCCCGAAAGCACAACCTGATCGTCCGCTTCATTCTTCATTTTTTGGACGCTTGTTGCTACCCATGATCCGATGTCGGCACCGGCACCGGGCAGGAAGCCCACCATCACACCAAGTAGAGAGGAGCGAAGCACAGCCCATTTTTGTTTGAGAATGAGCACCATTGGCATTCGGAAGAAGAGTCGCCGGCTCCCTGACTGGTTAGCAGCATCGGTGTTGGCCTGTTCTTTTTTTTCTTTGTAAAGATGCTCGAGCACTTCTGAAAAACCAAAAAGGCCAATCATGGCGACAATGTAGTTCAGGCCACTCAGGAGGTTTGGGTTCTCGAAATGGAAGCGGGGAAAACCAAGGGTAGGGTCGACACCTACCGTGGAAAAGAGTAACCCTATTGCCAGCGAGACAAAGCCTTTTACGGGCGCCTTCCCTGAGGCAAAAATACCGGCTGTCAAACCCAGTACAGCAATCCAGAAGTATTCAAACGATGAGAACTGTGCGGCGAAGCGTGCAAGTGCTGTTGCGCTGAAGATGAGGAGCAGGGTGCCGATGATGCCACCTGTGGCAGATCCCAGTGCACTGATGCCGAGGCCATAGAACGGGCCCTGTTTACGGGTTAGCTGATGGAGTTCAACGGCATAGGCTGCGCTTGCCGGGGTGCCTGGGATACGCGCAATGGCTGAACCTACATCGCCGGCATAAATGGCAACGGATGAAATCGCAATGATTGCCGGCAACGCCACAACCGGATCAAGGAAGAAGGCAATCGGAATAAACAGCGCAACCGCCAGCGTAGCCGTGAGTCCGGGAATTGCCCCAAATAGCGAGCCGTAGAGTCCCCCAAGCGCAAGCGCTAGCAGGCCTTCCCAGGAGAATACGGACATGTTTACGCGAGGAGAAATTGGTACAAGCAGGGGCACCAATATACTGTTTTACGCTGTTATTTGTATGCCGTCCTGTTGTTACAACGGGACATTCATTAACTGGGTGAACAGGGCATAAATCAGACTGGCACTCAAGATGGCCATCAATATCGCATGCCAGGCTGCATTCTTTAGCAACAGTGCAATGAATAGAATGAAAAATGCCATCAGCGGTATGAAATGTGTGTAGGTAATCAGTACTGGATACAGTACTGCTAACGCAAGGCCAGCGATGAGACGAACTCCACCAGATAACACGCGGGATCCTGTGTTTTTCGCGGTGGTGCGTTTGGGGCCGCGTAGACCCCGGTACCCCAGCCAAAGGCCGGCTAATCCCAATGAACCTGCGATCACAACCGGAAACAAGGAAGGGCCGGGATAGCCATTATCCAGTTGTGGGAAGCCGCGGCTGTACCACCAGATCCAGAGACTTAAACCAACCAGCAAGACGCCCGAAATGGTGTCACTATGTAGGACGCGTTGCCGCATGAGCAGGTAAATAGGTTATCGAAAGTGTGTATGCTGAAGGCGTTTTATTCTGCCATCCCTGCCATACTAATCAGCTTACCGCTGATTTCGTCTTGCTCAGCAAGGAAGCTGACAAACGCTTCGCCTTCGAGGTAGGTCAGGTTGAAGCCGGCGCGTTCGAGCGGGGCGGTGTAAAGGGTATCTGCAATTGCTGTGCGTGTAGCCTCAACCAACTGGGTTTTGATGGCGTCGGAAATACCGGCAGGTGCACCAAGTGATACCCAGCCACCAATTTGCCAGTCAATACCCTGCTCTTTCAGCGTTGGAATTTCAGGGAATGCTGCCAATCGTTCATCGGCCATCACAGCTAAAACTTTAACTTCGCCTGCGCGGTAGAGTGCTTCTGCTTCAGCAAGTGCTACAGTGACAACCTGTACTCCGCCGGCGAGTAATTCTTGGAGCGCGGGGGCTGCCCCCTGGCTTGGTACCCAGGGCATTGCTGCGTCGTCGAGGCCGGCTTCATTTAAGAACCCAAGGCGAGCAAGATCCCAAATGCCTCCGCGTGAGGTGCCCGATGCAAGTAGGGAGCCTGGCGAAGCACGGAGAGCAGCCAGCAAATCTTCCAACGAATTCCAGGGGGCATCGGCGCGAACGGTCAATGCTGCCGGGTTATTCATTAAAAGGGCAATCGGTGTATAGTTTTCTATGGTCAAGTCGGTCAGGCCCTGCCAGTGCATCATGGCGATTTCTGCAGTCACCGCACCAATTGTATACCCATCGGGTCTGGCTTGCGAGAGCGCCAGGTGGCCTACGACGCCACCACCACCTGTTCTGTTGATGACATTCACAGAGGTATCAAGGTGTTTTTGTAGCGCAACAGCTAGCGTCCGTGAAACAGTGTCTGTACCACCTCCCGGATTCCAGGGCACAAAATAACTGATTGGCCGCTGTGGATAGGTGGCTGGTGAATCGTCGGTTTGTTTGCAACCTGACAGCAGCAATGCCATGTATAGCAGGCTAAGGCCGGCTAGCAAGGGTAGCTTGCTGAAATAGGCACGAGATCTTTTGGCAAGAATGGTTGATGGGCGACGGAGCTTCGACATCGCGATTCAAGGCTGGTTCAGTGGGAGGACAGCTTTGAATATCGGTTTTTGCTTGCCGAATGTCGAGTGTCGATTTTCGAATGTCGATTTTATTTCATCAGTCACATAAGCGAGCTTATGTTCGTGTCGAGTGCCGATTTGATATGCTGTGTTAGTTACTGCTGGGCTTGTGGATTCCCAATCAAGTTGGGAATGACGGTGTGGTGGTAGGAATTGATCTGCCCATCAATCGAAAATCGACAATCGAAAATCGACACTCAATCAAGAATAGCGGCGGAGGTAATTCAGGGCGATGGCTTTGTTGCGTAGTGCTTCTGGTTCGTGAGCGTTAATCGCGAGTGCCCGGTCGCTGGCCTGGACGGCTTCTCTGAACCGCTTGAGCTTTATGAGGATACCACTTTTTTTGCTCCAGGCGATGGGATGATTGTCTTTCAGATTCAAAACATGCTCATAAGCCACAAAGGCTTCTGAATAACGCTGAAGGCTGTCGAGTGCAATGCCTTTGTTGAGCCATGCATCTACATCGCGGTCGTTATAATTTAGCACAACCTCATAGGCCTGGATCGCTTCAGCAAACTGGTTTAGTTTGCCGTGTGTGATCGCTTTGTTGTATGCGGCTTCAATGTCTTCGTTGTTTAACGCAAGTGCGTTGCCATAGGCCTCGAGGGCATCCTGCAAGAGGCCCAGGTTGGTCAGGGCGTTGCCTTTGTTGTACCAGGCATCTGCGTAATTGGGATCGAGCGACAGGGCCCTGTTGTAGGCCGTAACAGCATCCTTGTAACGGCGCAAGTGGTTGAGTGCGATGCCATTGTTGTACCAGGCATCAACAGATAGGGCATCGAGCTTGATGGCGCGGTCATTTGCCTTGATGGCTTCTTCGTATTGGCCTGTTTTGATAAGCGCGATGCCTTTGTGGTACCACACCTGGGCTGTACCTGGATTAATGGCTAATGCGCGGTTGTAGGCTTCGAGCGCTTGCGCGTAACGCTGTACCTGGGCTAAGGCGATCCCTTTGTTGTACCATGCGCCGGCATCTTCCGGATTTAGCACGAGCGCGCGAACAAACGCAGTCATGGCTTTATCCGTTTTACCAAGCTGGAGCAAGGCGTTGCCTTTGTTATTCCATGCGCCGGCATCTGAAGGATCGAGGTCAAGCGCGCGGTTATAAGCAGCCACGGCTTCTTCATGCCGGCCCAGATGCTTCAGCGCAATACCTTTGTTATTCCATGCACCAGGGTCATTCGGCGCTACATTCAGCACGTTATCGTAGGCTTCAACCGCCGATTCATGCTTGCCTGTGGTCATGAGCGCGTTGCCCAGATTGTACCACGAGTCGAGATCCGAATTATCTAGCGCGATGGCATTTTGGTACGCCTCGACAGCCTCGTCATATTTTTCCAGGGCTATGAGCGCATTCCCTTTGTTCTGCCAGGCTGCAGCATTCTCGGGATCGATGCGCAGCGAGTGCAGGCATGCATCGAGTGCCTGTTGGTGTTGGCCCAGGTGATTGAGCGCCAGTGCTTTGTTATACCAAACCGCAGCATCTTCTTTGTTTACAGCGAGGGTATCCGCATAAGCAATCACGGCCTGGTCGTAGCGACCGAGCGCCATCAGGGCGTTCCCTTTGTGATAGAGTGCGCCGGCGTCGCTTGGGTCCAGTGCAAGAATGCGTTCGTACGCTGCTACAGCCTGTTCATAGCGCCCAATTTTGCCCAGTGCAATGCCCTTGTTGTACAATGCCGTTGTATTGTTGGCATTAAGCAGCAGGGCACGGTCACAAACCTCGAGCACTTCCTGGTACTTGCCAAGTTGCGTCAGGGAATAACTGGCGTTTACGAGCTCGCCGCCTTTTAGGTCGTACGTACTAAAGTCGAGTTTTGGATTCAGGCCGGTGAGGTGGCGGTACCAGTTGGTACATTCGTCGACTACCTCTTCCCATCCTGAGGGCCGCTCGCTTTTGTCTTTTGACAGACATTTGAGGACAAAGCGTTCCAGGCCTTCGTCTACCTGTGGATTGAGTAGCGAGGGGAGGACTGGTTCCTGGTTCAGGTGAACGTTCTGCCAGTCATTGATTGTTTGGGCTTTGAACAGTCGGTGGCCCGTAATCATCTCATAGAGGATGCATCCGTAGGCGTAGATGTCGGTTTGCATCGTAACTTCTTTGCGCATCCACTGTTCGGGTGCCATGTAGGCCGGCGTACCGCTGCGCGAATCGTTTGCATATACGAGCCCAAAGTCGGCCACCAGAGCCCGCCTGCGGTCATCGACCAGCACGTTGCCCGGTTTGAGGTCACGGTGTACCAGGCCTGATACTTTACGGGTGGCATGCTGCAGGGCTTGCGCCATTTGCAGGGCCAGTTCCATCGTCAAGTCGAGGGTCAGTTCTGGCTTGCCCAGCCAGGCGCGAAGATCGTTACCGATGCCTTCTTTGCCACGGATGTATTCGGTGATTACAAACGGTTGTCCTTCAAAAATATCAACCAGGTAGGCACGAACAATAAACGGATGTTTCTCGATACGCACCCATACGGAGGCTTCTTCGATAAACATCTGTTGCATTTCTTTGATATGCGCAAACCGCTGTTGTAGCGTTTTCAGTGCGCGCGGCAGTTTTTCGACGCGATCGTAGGTTGCATAAATGACCCCCATCGATCCGCGGTGGATGTCGAGCACCGCGTAGCGGCCTCCGATGACATCGCCAATTTTGTAGCGTTCAGGCTTGGCTTTTAACCGCTCCTTGCCCATCTGGGAAAGGTGAATAGACTGGTAACCAGAGTCGTCAACAGGTGTGTCAGCCCATGCATTCTCAATGGCATAGGCTACCCCTGACCGTTCAGCTTCAGCTTCGGTCAAGACCCTGGATGAACCATGTGATCGCGCGGTCTCCATTTTAAAAAGCTACTACCTGGAAGACTTACGGTGGGTATTGGATTCGGAAAAAGACGTAAGTGCCTGAAAAGAATGGACTTGCGAGAAGTGTTGGCCGCCAGACAATTTCTCGCATGTACAATTATATCTATCCAATGCCATTAGATCAAGCAACTGAGGCGCTTTTCATGATATGGAAAAGGATGCATGCGGCTCTGTTGGATGCGTCATTAATTCCTGGTTATGCTGCCTTTTATGTTGGCAAAAATCCAGAAATTCCACATGAAATGCAGAAATCAGTAAGCACAATGTTTCACGCGTTGCGTCGGCTTGCGTTTCCTGCGTTACACGGTTTCTTCAAGAGCCGGGTATGAGACGGTTAGCGTGTTGCTGTTGCCTCCCTGATGGGTAACTGAAATTCTACCGCCAGACAGGTTGATCATACGCTTGGTGAGTGCCAGCCCAAGGCCTTCTGTATGCTGGTTGTTATGCTCATTCTTTTTCGCCTGTAATAGTGGGTTATGTTGGCTATATATCAGGTTTTTTGCCATCACAGGACTGGTATCTTTGATCTCTACGTGCAGCCATTTGCCGTCTTTTTTGACAGCCATTTTTACACTTCCGGTATCTGTGAATGCGATTGCCTGTTGTAGCAAATGGTGGAATACTTTTCTGAGTAAACGTGGGTCTGTTTTAACGACAAAATCTTTTGTTACAGGTGCAAGCTCCAGGTCGATTCCGCGGGCCAAAGCTTCTGCTTTGTGTCGCTCGAGCAGGGCCTTGATTTCGCTATTCAATTGGACAGGTACGCGGCTGGGTTGGTACGTGGGTTCAGTGAGTGCAACCAGTTCGATGACATCACAAATGGCATTGTTCATTCGCTCCCCACTTTCCATAAGCAGCTCTGTCAGCTCCTGGTGTTTGGGGCTAACTTCATCATGTAGAATTTGAGCCGTTGCCAGGATGCCGGCAAGCGGTGTTCGTATCTCATGGTTAACATTGTCGAGCCATGCCGTGTCAGCTGGTTTTTCAGGTGGTTGCACTTTTTGAGGAGAAGAGACCAGGTTGGGCCGGAGCAGCACAACCACAAGCAATGCGAGATACGCTTCGATGCAAAGAAATCCCACCATCAAAAGGACAACAACCGGAATCACTAGAGCAAGCAACATATGAGTTACCCGGTTCCTGATGTGTGTGAATGCCCAAGGGAATGCAGCCGGCATGAAACAAACCGAAGCTGCGTACGGTGGCCTCCTCTTCAAACACTATTCCTGCAAAGCAATTGGCCCAATTTACAAAAATGGGAGCTGTTTAAGGTAGTCTGGAGAGGCAAGGCTTGCCGCTGTTTGGAAACTGGCTGCCAAGATGATCGAGCTCGGAACGTTAAAAAAGGGGCACGCAAACATAGGTGGGCGTAACTTCTTTTTCTTGCTATCGTAGCCCCATCTATTGCAAGTATCAGGAGGAGATAAGCACATGAAAGACCGCTCCCAAATCGTAATGATAGCCGGCCTGGTTATTTTATTTTTGACCGTATTGCAACTGACTACATCCGGGGCGAATTTTGGCTTTTGGCGGATGAGCGGTGCGCTCCCCTGGATAATGCTTGGACTTGGGTTTTGGCTTTTCTATGGAAAATGCGGTGAAAGCTGCAGTAGCAAGAAAGGCACTGACGATTAATAGCAACTGGGTTGCAGGTAGATGCGATTTTTGCTAATTCAGTGCTGTAATGTGAACTTTCGTAAGCGCAGATAATTGAACGCAGATAGCTTCAGACATTTCTTGTAACACCACCAGAACAATTCTGCGTTTGAACCCATGAATGCTGTCTTTACGGTTCAGGTTGCAACACCTGAGCATTTGTCCTATGCTGAAGCCGTCTGTTCACTGATTGAAGAAGCAGCCAAGAAGCGCGGAACGGGTATTGCCAAGCGAGATCCTGAATACATCAGGGGCAAAATGCGCGATGGAAAAGCAGTGATTGCACTCTTTGGTGACGATCTCGCCGGCTTTTGCTATATCGAAACGTGGGGCCACAACAAGTATGTCGCTAACTCGGGGCTGATCGTTTCGCCCAATTACAGAAAGGCCGGCCTCGCCAGGAAAATTAAAGAAACGGCCTTCGAACTCTCCCGCAAAAAATATCCGGATGCCAAGCTCTTTGGTATCACCACCAGTCTGGCGGTCATGAAAATCAACTCGGATCTGGGCTACAAGCCCGTCACGTTTTCCGAGTTGACAACTGACGAGGAGTTTTGGAATGGATGCCAGAGCTGCCCCAATTTCGATATCCTCACCCGTACAAACAGGAAGATGTGCCTGTGTACGGGTATGTTATGTGATCCGAATGCTGAGGCAGACGAAGCTGCAAAAAGCACCGAACAGGTATCTTCGGACAAACTGAACGCCTAGACAACACGCCGGCAGACATCTTAGCCTACAGCGGCAATCATTGGGGCTATATCCGATACATTCGGGAAATTGTCGTCCGATTCGTCAGAAATTTCTACTTCTAGCGCAGCCAGTTGCTTTACCTCACGCGTCAACTCTTCTGCCAAATCGAGCGGCTTGGCTTCGCCATCGTCCATGAGTTCGATAATATCCCACAACCCTTTTGTGACTTCGATCAACTTGGCTGATCTGTTTTGCTCAACGGCTATCTGATCGCGGAGCTTTTGGTTTTCTTCGCGAAACGAATTGTCCAGTTTACAAATGAACTGATACATCTCTTTCAGCGCCAGGGTGTGTAGTTCTTTTTGCTGGGAAAGATGCGCCAATTGCTCTTCGTGCTCTTGTTGTTTCTGCGCGTAGGATGCAGGCGTAGTTGCGGGGGCTTGTTGAAACATGTCATTTCTGTTTACGGCCTGACGAGGGCGAAATAGATTCTTTGCGACCATTGTAATACCTGTCAGATTGCAGTTCCTTGGAGTACTGGCTGGAGAGATTGTCCAGTCCAAGAGGGGAGACAGGAAAGGAAATATCAAAAGCTATTCCATAATCGTTTGTCCTCGAAAATCCTGCGTTTCTGTAGGTATTTTGGCGTACAGCCTGCCAAGATCGTAATACAGTGTTTACTTAATTACGCAGGTGTTGGCCAGGATTGGCATCCCAACAACTGGTAAAAGCGAGTGGAGGAATGGAAGGTGCCCACTCTATCGTCTCAATTTGATAACCTGATTTACTTACGGATGGTCTGATATGCTGCAAGCGCAGCTTCGCGTGCTGCTTTGTGTTCTACGATGGGGAGGGGATACGATTTTCCGGGGAAGAACCCAAGATGGTCTTGTACTGGTTTAGGTAGTGTCCATGGGGTATGGACATACTTTGCCGGCAGCTTTTCAACTTCGGGTACCCAGCGTTTGATATATACGCCTTTGGCATCAAAGCGCTCACTTTGCGAGATCGGGTTGAAAATCCGGAAAAAGGGTTGGGCATCTGCACCGCTGCCGGCCGACCATTGCCAGCCCATCGTGTTGTTCGCGAGATTACCATCAACAAGCGTATCCCAAAACCACTTGGCGCCGTGCTGCCAGGAAATACGCAGGTGTTTGGTGAGAAATGAGGCTACGATCATGCGTACCCGGTTGTGCATCCATCCCGTGTGCCACAACTGGCGCATACCTGCATCGACAATCGGATACCCTGTTATACCTTTTTGCCAGCGCGTTAACCATTCCGCGTTATCACTCCAGGGGAAATTGTCGAAAGCCGGCCGCAGGTTCTCCAGGGGTGTTTGGGGGAAATGGTGGATCAAATGATACGAAAATTCTCGCCAGGCTATTTCCCTCAAATAACATTCACCTGCTTCTTGAAGCGCCGGCTGAGCCATGCGCAAAGTCACTGTCTGCCAGATTTGTCTTGGGCTAATTTCTCCAAAATGCAGGTAAGGCGACAGGCGCGATGTACCATCGTCCTGCGGGATATCACGTTGGGTAGGGTAGGTTTGAAGCAGGGCATCGCAAAAATGGTCGAGCCGGTTTTGTGCAGCTTGTTCGCCCGGGGTCCAGAGACTGCCGAATCCATCCGCCCAATTCAGTTTTGGGAGCAAATCGAGCACGTCCAGTGGAAGGGATTGGGGCCAGACATCGATTGGCTTCAGGTGTGCTGGTGCCGGCAAGGGGGTGTCTACTTGCAGTGTGGCACGCAGCTTTTTCCAAAACGGCGTAAAGACTTTGTAGGGCAGACCACTGCCCGTTTTTACAAGATCTGGTTGATGGAGCAGGTGGCTGGCAAAAGACTTCACCGTTATGCCCTGTGCTTCGAGCGCTTGCTGAATCGAAGCATCAAGGGTTTTGCCGGCCGGTTCGTAACGGGCATTCCAGTATACGGCTTTTGCGCCCGTAGACTGAATGAGCGTTTGCAGTACTTGAAGGCTATTGCCCTGCTGAAGAATGAGCCGGCTACCACGTGCTTCGAGGCTGTTGCTGAGGCTTTGTAAACTGTGATGAAACCACCATTTGTGCGCGCCTCCCGGACCCCAGGGGGCAGCCTCTTCAAGAGCCCAGATGAACAGGGGAAGAACAGGCTGGCCCTGCGCTGCAGCGTTGTGCAACGCAGGGTTGTCAGCCAGGCGAAGATCGCGCCTGATCCAAACGATAACAGGGGGTTGATGCACAGCTTACTCCATATAATTCGGGAGTTGCATCAACGCTGGATCACTCTTCGCGTTTCACGTCAAAAGGAATCGCTGTGCTGTTGAATGCACTGAAAATCCCAAGCGCCCCATCAACATTGTTAGGCGGCTCATTTAAGTCGCGGGAATCCTGCACTCTACTTTCATACAAGTCAGCATATTCCTGATTTACTCGATAGACCCGTGCTTCATGAGCACCAAGTCCCTCTAGAATCAACAAATTAATCTCAAAGAAATTCTCCCGATTGGGTTCAGAAATAAACCTGAAACGACCAATACGCTGCCCAATGAATTCTGGAAAAATCGATTCGTGATTTTCTTCAAGGCCATTGATCACTACGTAGTGGAGCAGGTCACTGGTGTTGTCCCAGGTTACCGTGAGGCTGTTGTCGAGGCCGGCACCTGCCCCCCCTGGACCACCTCCACGTGGACCACCACCACCAAATTCAAAGCTGGGCACCTCCATAATGGTGGAGTCCATGACAACATCTATTGGCGGCGGCGGGACGGTAGTCTCGGCTGTCGCAAGCTGGCCCATGTATTCCATTTCCAATCTGAATTGGTCGCCCGGGCTCACTGTAAGGTCCTGTCCTGGATAATGATAATACCCGTTGGTGCCACTTGCAGTAAGTGCGTAGCTCGTGCCATTTTTTATGAGCCGAATTGTGGCGTCGTTAATTGGGGAGGCAAGGGTGTCCGTGCTACTAAAGGGGAGTGTAGAGGTTACCCTAATGTCTTCCACAGCTTCGCCGGCGAATATAAACGCCTCGATAACGGCGAGATCGTCTCCAAGCTCACCCGTGGCTGTATCACAACCCATAGCAGCCATGCAAAGGACTGCCATCAAAAAATAGTTGTACGTTTTCATCGTATGTAATGCTAAATGTTGAGGGTGTGCTAAAAGTCAATTCTAAACTGGAGATTGGGCGTGAAACCCAGGTAGTTCACATCGGTGACAAGCAGGTCACCTTCCGTCAGGTCAAATTCTCTGTACCACACATTTTGACGATCGTACAGGTTGAAAAGCGATAGGCCGATTAGTCCTTTCGCATTGCCAAAATCGAGTTCGTAGTTGGCTGCTACATCCAGTCTGTGGTATGCCGGCAGCAGCAATCCGTTTTTTTCTCCTATGTGGATTTGCGACTGTTCCGTGCCATCAAGCAACGTCAGCGTATATTCGGATTCTGGTGCAGTGTACGGCTTGCCCGATGCATACATCCAGGTCGACGAGAGATTCCAGCGACCAAGGTCCAGGTTGTGCACCATCTTGAATTCATGACGCTGATCGTGAAGCGCCGGGAAAGCTACGCCGTCGTTTAATGCAGGAAACGTGTGCTCCACATTGGCAAGTGTGTAGCTCATCCAACCGTTGTAGGTCCCCCGCTTTTTCTGGATGAGAAACTCAATGCCCTTGGCGATACCGCTACCGGTGAAAAATAATTCGTTGGCTGTTTCGCTCCTGAAATTGGTGCGCTGAAACCGCAGTGAGAATTCAGATAGGCCATCGAGCTTTTTGTGGTAGGCCTCTACATCGAACAGGTACGTGCCCTGATCGTAGCTTAAACCACCAATGATATGCTCAGACTGACTTACCTCAATGGTTTCGCCATCAGCCAGCAACCAGAAATCACGTGATCCCTCTGAGACGTTTTCGTTCACCACCCGGTTAACGTACTGATGAAACTTGCCATAGGCAGCTTTGAACGTCAAGCGATCGGTAAGTGAGTAGTTAGCCGCAACGCGTGGTTCGAGGAAAGTCTGCTCGCTCTGATCATAGTACGATGCGCGGCCTCCCAGTGAGAGTTCAAGGGCCGGCGTAAGGCGCCATGTATCTTGCGCGTACACCGCAGCATGTTGCCCCGACTGCGCTCGATTCAGGATCGTCGTTGTGTCGTCTCTACTGAAAAAGTACGATGCATCGGAGCGCGTCATCTTGACGCCAAAATCTAACTTGTGTCGGGTATTGAGTTGCCACTCGTTATCCAGGCCAATCGTGAGGTCCGAAATGTTGTTGTCTTCTGCAGAGCCGCGGCGGATCGTGCGCAGTGCCTCTACAGATTCGTTGTTAAAGACCTCCTGGTCGGTAAAGCGATAGTAATCGCTGAAGTACTCGGAATAGGCAACAAGCGCGTTCGAGTAAAATTGTGGCGACCACTGGCGTGCCCATTTACCGCTGATGCCGCTATTACCCCAGTCGGTCAGGTCCGTTGTCCCGCCAACGATGTTCAGGTTGGCGTTATTGCCAATCGTTCGCGACTGATCCCGCGACTTGTCGAGGTCGTCTTTGCCATTGTACAAGCTGATTGCCACAACGTCTTTACCGCTCGGGCGATAGGAAATTTTGGCGTTCAGGTCGTAAAAGAAAAAGTCAGGCTGTGCTTGCTGGGCAGCGGCATTGCCGAACCGGCCACCACCGGGCCCACCGCCGCCACCCGGCAGGCCACCAGGGCCTTGCACAGCCGTATCGTCGTCGTTAAACAGATCGAAAATGTTGTTGTAGACACCGCTTCGCACAATGTCGGTATACGACCGTCTGGCAGAGATAAGCACGGAGCCTCTGTTGAGGAAAGGAAATTCGATGACCGAACTGGCGCTAAGCAGATTGAGGCCGGCGCCCATGCTAAAGCCGGAGACATCCCCGGACTTGCCCGTGAGTTCAACAACGCTTGATGTCCTTCCCCCAAATCGTGCTGGATAGCCTCCTTTGTAAAGCTGGACGTCTTTGATGGCATCTGCATTAAACGCGCTAAAAAAGCCAAAAAAGTGGTCAACGTGGTAGATGGTCATGCCGTCAAGCAGTACCAGGTTTTGATCTGGCGTGCCCCCACGGACATAGAGGCCTGAGGATCCTTCATTGGTGCCACTAACGCCCGGTAATAATTGTAAGGAGCGAAAAATATCGATTTCTCCAAGGCTGGGCAGGGCGGCCAACTCTTTGGGAGATATCGTAATCTGGCTGATGTTTTCAGCCGTTTTCATGATGGTGTATTTATCGCTGACCACCATAACCTCGTCCATTTCCGAGGTGTAGGGTTGTAAGAGGATGTCGAGGGTGCCTGTAACGTCGGGGGCAAAAATTCTGAATGCCGTTGTTACGTAGCCGAGGTAGGAAATTTCCAGGGTGATCGAGTCGCGAGGCACATCCAACAGAACAAAATAACCGTCTGTGTTGGTGGCGGTGCCGCGGTCTGTATTTTGTAGCGTTACGCTAGCGTAGGGGAGGGTTTCTCGCGAGTCTACGTCTCTAACCGTACCAGAAAGGGTGAGCGTTTGGGCGTAGGTAACTGGTAACTGTGTGGTGAAAGTGAGAAACAAAGCTACCATTATCGCACCGGCATACCGGAACGAGCCTCTGGGCAAGCTTGTGTTGTCCATGAAATACTGTGTGTGTGGCCGGCGCTAGGGTCATCAAGCAGGCACAGATGGTTGGTTCGGTGATGGTGGCGTTACGTAAAGGACGAACCAACGCA
The DNA here is from genome assembly GCA_965263205.1 of Rhodothermales bacterium. Taxonomy (GTDB): domain Bacteria; phylum Bacteroidota; class Rhodothermia; order Rhodothermales; family JAHQVL01; genus JBCCIM01. Next base: position 26,941 of record CBDHHF010000013.1, on the reverse strand, counting down.
CAGATACATTCCATCTCTGAAGAAGACGGAGGAATTGGAGCAGGGAAGAATGTCGATTTTCGAGTGTCGATTTTTTATACGATATCCCTGTCAATTCCGAATAAATCAATCGGCATTCGAAAATCAAAAATCGGCATTAAACGCAATCCTAAACGCGTACTCATACTTGTGATAACCACGCCTGCATGCGCGAGTCACGCTGCTGAACTAATAAAGTTTGTTCTCGAGCTCACCTGTTAAGTCGGGACCCAGGTTGTTTGACCGTGGGTGATGAAATGGACTTTTCAGGTCACGCAGCAGTTGAACCAGTGCTGATTCATACGACGGCTCGTGGTGCAAGTCGCTGAAGTTTGGGATGGGATACTGCCGCAATTCTTTTGCGAGGTTGATAAACGAACCAGGCTCCATAAGCGTCCAGGACTGCAGCATCGGCGGACTGGCGAGGCTGACGGGAAACAGCATGCGCCGGCGTTCCTGCTTCTCTAACTCACGCATCCCCTTTAGTTCAGCAGCCACCCAATCGCTGGCCATACTGCTGTCTGATAGAACGAGTACAAGTTTGCCGTGCTGTCCAAGCGCCTGGTTGGTGCGCAATTGCAAATCCTGCCCACCTTTTAATTCATCAGGAACGAGCCAGCAGCGGATGCCTTGATCTTGCAAGTCGTGATGTAGCTGCTGCGCAAAGGCCTTGTCTTCTTTGGCGTAACTGATCAGACACGTATGGGTGCGCAACCCTTTTGTCATCAGCGCCTGGTAGTGGCCAATAATTTCATCAGGCAGTCCACATCCCCGTAAAAAGCCAAGCGGAATGTTATTCGATTTGTTGATGGTGCGATGATCGACCGTAGAAGGGCCATGGTGTTGGCAAGCGTCGAGTCCTTGCGCATCGCTAAGGTCGGTGTCGCCAAACACGGTTTCGTAAACAACCGCACCCATTAACTGCGCACCTTTCATGTCAGCACCACGGAAATCCGAGCGGCTGAGCACAGCCTGCGTCAAATCTGATTTGCCCAGGTTTGCTCGTGTCAGGTTGGCCTTCATCAGGCTGGCGCGTGCCAGATCTGATTTAAATAACGTAGCACGGTAGAGGTCAGCTCCGGTCAAGTCGGCACCCGACAGGTTAGACGCTGTCAGTTTTGCGCCGCGCAGGTTGGTTCGGAGCATTTTAGCTCCTTTCAGCTGGGCGCGGGCCATAAGTGCGCCGCTCAGGTTTGCATTGGACAGATTAAAGCGATTGAGCTGTGCTTCCCGCAAGTCGATACGGAGATCTTTGTTCTTTTTTCTCCATTCATTCCAGATCTGCACGCCTTGCTGTAGGATGTCGAGGTGCGCTGTGTTTGCCATGCTCGATTGGATTTGTATAAGAAATGGGCCGGAAAGTGTACAAGAGAAATGGGGGGCGAAAAAATCACGCCAAAAAACTGATCCTCTAACGCAGGTTGCTGATTAAAGTTGTCGATGGCGTTTTTTAGCCTCATTTCGCCGTTTTGGTGTAGAAAAGGGCAGAAAGGGGCAGAAATACTAAAGGTGGAATTCGCTGGCAAAAGCCATTGGAATTCCACCTTTGATATTTTTTAGAGCCGGAAAGCCGGCAAGGCGCGCGTAAATTTACGCGTCCACGTTACATTTTTTTGAGCGTCAAGACCAGTTCTTCGTCTGCATTGGTGTTATCCGTATCGCTTCCAGACTGCGTCATGCTGACTTTTGTCAGCTTGATGTTGTCTCCCATGGTGATAACGGAAAACACGATTGTGCTTGCAACGCTTTTGTCTTCTGCACGACGCGCACCAGTACCTTTGCCGGTCCAGTCAGCCATGACATTCAGCGTCAGTTGATCTGGTGAATCCAGCTTATAGGTTGCTTCTTTCACCAGGCGTGTTCTGTACTTGGCACGATCCGTATTCTGGTGGCGATTGATCGCTGCGAGGATATCACCTTGTTCGATGACGGCGTCGCCAGAAGCCATCAATTGCAAGGCGCCAGTTGTACTTCCGTCCATGACCCAGGCACCGAGCATGGGGTTGGGTGCAGCTTCTGTGGCGGCGTCTTTGGAAGAAGAACAGCCGACATAGACGAGAGCGAGAAGTACGAGACAGGTTGTAGCGATGTGTTTCATTGTAATCTGTGTTATCGTAGCGTGATTCTTATAGAGTTGTGGATCTTTAATTGTACGTGCTGTGCACATACTTGCCACTAAAGTAAGGTAATAGCAGACAAATTTAAATAATTGCTGCATTAACTAAGCCGAAACTCATTCGTTTCCAATTTTTGTGCCTGAAAGATGCTCCAGGGCTTTAACGAGCGCGTGATTACCTTCCAGACCTAACCCCTGGGCCTGCAATGTTCTGTAACATTGGTATACTAAGCTCGTACCTAACATAGGAACGCCCATTTCATTTGCAGCCTCCAAAACAAGGCGCAAGTCTTTCTGCTGCAAGTCGATTGTGAACCCGGGGCGCCAGTCGCGTTCGATAACCTGTGGACCGCGATTACTCAACATCCAACTGCCGGCAGCACCCTGGGATACAGCCGCCAGCGTTTTTTCGAGATCCACACCGCTCGCTTCCGCAAATAGCAACGCTTCGCTAACGCCAAGCATGGTGACCACAACAAGAATTTGATTTACAAGCTTCACGGCTTGCCCTGCACCTGTGGGGCCAACATGCGTGATGGCTTTGCCCATAGCCTCAAAACACGGCATGGCGCGTGCCACCTGCTCTGCATCGCCGCCAACCATAATGCTCAACGTTCCATTTGCTGCGCCTTCGCTGCCACCGCTGATGGGCGCGTCGAGCATGTGGATACCTTTGGCTTGCAGCACAGTGGCGATGTCGCGGGTAGCCTGAGGTGAAATGGTGCTCATGTCGATGACCAGCGAGTCCGGCAGCTGCACCTTCGATAACACCGTCTGTGCTGGTAATTACAGCCTCTACATCGGCGGTGTCGCTGACACAGGTAATGATGATGTCGCTTTGCTCTGCAACAGCGGCTGGAGTGTCGCCTACGCGCGCGCCGGCAGCTGCAAAGGGCTCCGTACGCGCTTTGGTACGATTCCATACGCAAACATCGAAGCCGGCATCCATAAGGTTCTTTACCATACCGCGGCCCATAATACCCAGGCCAATAAATCCAATGCGTTCAGACATGATAGTAGAAGGGTAAGAGGGGCTACGCCAAATGCCGCAGCGCCTGATTAAATAAGAAGCCTCGTAGGTGTTGCGGGCATGATAAGGCAATACGGCGCGGTTTTCAACAAAAAAGAGGGCAGGGAAGCCAGCGCAATTAACATGGGGCGAAAAGATAGCAAATACATACCCTGCTATGGGGGAGCATAGCTGATGACGCGTGCGCTAAAAGTTGATACAGGTTAGTGAAATTAGCTTCGCGTAGCGCTGCAATGGCGTGTTATCATGGGTGCACCTGCCATATCTCACAGGAGATCAACCTTTAAACCTGCTCCCACAACATGAAGTTGATTAAAATCGAGAACCAGTTCCTTAACATCGACCTGCTTGAATCTGTTGAGATAGATGCAGACATGATCGCCATCAGTATCGCGGGGCAGCGGTATTTGTTTGCCGGCGATGAAGCGGCGGCTTTACGCGCCTGGTTTGAACGGTATGCGTTTGATTTGATGGGGCGCCAGGAAATGGCCGGCGCACGAGAAAGCGCCCAACAGCCGACGGTAGAAACGCTCGAGAATCTCCATGCCCAGGTACGTGCACTTGGCCTTTTTCGGAAGCCTTTTGTGCTCGAATAGCAATTGAAAAACGTACGTATGTGCTATATGCATGGTTTATAGCACGACGTCACTTGTACCCGCCACTAGCTTTTGGATGGGGTACAATTAGGTGGTTTTACTAAGCTGGTATGCGCCAAAGTTAGATGGTGCTGGGCAGGCTAATTTTGTATTATTTTTGTGTAGTCCAGCAGTTACATCCTGCGCATCGGGGTGTAATAGTCGCTGACTATACCCCTTCCTGTGTGTATGCGTGGTCCGGCTTTGCCATCATTTCGCTGATATAAAGGAAGTTCAACATTAGCGCAGGTCTAAACTGACCTGGTTGCTCTGCAAGCTACTTACTGGAGAAAAGCATCTAATTGCCCTTAGAGGTTAACCATGAACGAAAACAAAAACATAGAACAGTCCGAAAAGGCCGTCTCACGTCGCGCCGTGCTCAAGAAAGCGGGCTGGGCCCTTCCTGTTATCGCAGCAGCACCGCTGCTCAACACAGCTTCCGCAATGAGCTCTGTCAATTGCGGCAATCTGCAGACTAAACTCTCCAAGCATATTAACAATGGAGATTATGACGCAGCAAACGACATTCTTCACAAGATCATTGACAACGGTTGCACCATTAACTAGTTACACACAACTGGTACAGGTATAACCGCTCTTTCTAGCAGGAAAGGGCTGAAGAAGATTTTTTGAAAGGCCGGCTACGATGTAGCTGGCCTTTTTTGCGTTTCGGGCTAACATTGAGTAATTGCCTTTATTTGGCTACCTTTTTCCCCGAGGTAAACAAATAAAGGAGGTTTTTCCTATGAATCTAACCCTCATAGCCCGTATTGTACTGGGATTGATTTTCACTGTTTTTGGCCTGAACGGCTTCCTGAATTTTCTGCCCGCACCGGATCTTCCCGGTGGTGCAGGTGAATTCATCGGCGCCTTGCTAGGTTCGGGTTATTTCTTTCCCTTCCTAAAGTTGACGGAAACCGTCTGCGGGTTGATGTTGCTTACCAACAGAATGGTACCCCTTGCACTGACGATCCTTGCCCCGGTTGTATTGAACATTATTCTGTTCCATATTTTCCTGGCACCGGCTCTGGAAGCCATTGCAGTGCCCATTCTAGCGGTCGTCCTGCTGGTATATCTTGCATACAGCTATCGTAGCTACTTTGCAGGCGTGCTCACAGTAAATGCAACACCTGATGCCACCAAAGAAAAAGTAGCTGCATAAGACTTCACCTCTCTGTGCACTCTTTTCAAATTTTTTGCCGGGCTATTTCTTAATGGCCCGGCTTTTCTTTTCTTATAAGACCACCAGGCATCCCCCAATCAAAGCCGTTACATAGCGTGAAAAAACTGATACCGGTCGCCCTTATTTTTGGCGTGCTCGCATGGATTTACCCGTATCCTGATACCAACGTACTCGTCTTAACAGCGTCAACGGGATACCAACATGCGTCCACTGCAGATGGGATTGAGGCGCTGGAAAAATTGGGAGAAATGTATGGGTACGATGTGGTTGCAACCGATGCGCCCGAGGACCTGACGGAGGAAAATCTTAAACAATACAAAGCAGTTGTATTTTTGAATACATCGGGGGATCTGCTGGATTACGAGCAGGAAATGGATCTACAGCGCTTCATACAGGCCGGCGGTGGATTTGTTGGGGTGCATGCTGCAATCAATACCGAGCCTGAGTGGCCCTGGTTTAGCGAAATGATCGGCGCAAAATACGCCGGCCACCCTACGGTACCCTCCAATGTGCAGGAAGCCAAATTATTTGTGGTAGATTCGAAGCACCCTAGCACGCGGCACTTGTCCGAGGTATGGGAGCGGACGGATGAGTGGCTCAATTTCTCCGATGTGGCAGCAGATGCCAATATTTTGCTTGCTATCGATGAACTCTCGTATGATGGCGGCACAAATGGCGTAAACCATCCTGTTGCCTGGACGCGGAGTTTTGAGGGAGGCAAAGTGTTTTACACCGCCGCGGGGCACACTTCGGAAAGCTACACCGATGAAGCCTTCTTAAAGCACCTCGCCGGCGGCATCCAGTATGTGATGGGTTTACGCGCACCCCTCGATTACAGCCAGGTAAAAGCTGAACGGATACCTGACGAAAGCCGTTTTGTCAGAACTGTACTGGTAGATAATCTCAACGAGCCAACCGAGCTCGAAATTCTGGATGATGGACGCATCCTGTTCATCGAGCGCAAGGGACGTGTCCGGCTGCTGAATCCTGATTCCGGTGAAATCAAAGAAATTGCTACGCTGGACGTGCATCAGAAATATGAAGATGGGTTGATGGGGCTGGCGCTGGATCCGAAATATGCGGAGAACAACTGGATCTATCTGTACTACTCCCCGGCCGGCGACGAAGCCGTGCAGCACCTCTCGCGATTTGTCTTCAAAGACGATGTGCTCGATATGGAAAGCGAAAAACTCATGTTGGTGGTGAATACCCAGCGGGTTGAATGCTGCCATACCGGCGGCTCCATCGAGTTTGGTCCAGATGGCAACCTGTTTTTATCTACAGGCGACGACACAAATCCGTTTGCCTCTGATGGTTTTGGTCCAATCGATGAACAGCCCGGCCGTTCACCTTGGGATGCACAAGGGACTTCTGGCAATACCAATGATTTGCGCGGTAAAATTTTGCGCATTCGTCCTGAGGCAGATGGCTCGTACTCGATTCCTGAAGGCAACCTGTTTTCTACCGATGAATCCCTTGCACGCCCTGAAATTTATGTGATGGGCAACCGGAATCCGTATCGCATTTCTATTGATCAGAAAACGGGCTATCTGTACTGGGGAGAAGTTGGTCCGGATGCGAACGAAGACAAACCTGACCGCGGGCCACGCGGCCACGATGAAGTGAATCAGGCACGTGAAGCCGGCTTCTTTGGGTGGCCTTACTTTGTCGGCGACAACAAAGCCTACCATGATTACAACTTCGCAACGCAGGAATCAGGTGAGCCGTTCGACGTAAATGGAGCGGTAAACGATTCCCCCAATAACACAGGACTTAGTGTGTTACCGCCCGCGCAGAAGGCGTTCATCTGGTACCCCTATGCAGAGTCGCCCGAATTTCCGGTTGTGAAAAGTGGCGGACGTAACGCAATGGCAGGTCCCGTTTTTTATTCAGATGCCTATGAGCCGGCCGCCGGTACATTCCCTGCGTATTTTGATGGCAAGCTCTTTATTTATGACTGGATTCGCGGATGGGTAATGGTTGTTACCATGGACGAGAACAGTGACCTGGAGAAAATCGAACCGTTCATGCCATCCACCGAGTTTGCCAACCCTATTGATATGGCGTTTGACAAAAACGGTGTCATGTACGTGCTCGAATACGGTAAAGGCTGGTTCTCGCAAAACGCAGACGCTCGCATTTTGCGCATCGAGTATAACGCAGGCAACCGACCACCTGTCGCTGAACTGGACGCTGATGTACTGGCGGGTGCCGCACCCCTAACCGTAAATTTCTCGGCTGCAGCCTCTATAGATTATGATGATGATCCATTGACCTACCGCTGGCGCTTTGCCGGCAAGCCTTATCCGGCTGAAGGATCTAATGTAAGCTATACGTTCGATACTCCAGGTGTGTACAAAGTAGCCGTTCAGGTTATTGATCCTGCAGGTGAGAAGGGGACCAACAGGGTCCACGTCAAAGTTGGCAACGCACCTCCAGAAGTGGATCTGGCTATTGAAGGGAATCGATCGTTCTTCTGGGATAGTACAGCGCTGGATTACCACGTAGCCGTAGTGGATACGGAAGATGGTGCGCTACGCGATGGGATTGCCCGGGAAGAAGTGTTTGTCCAGATGGACTACCTCAAGCAGGGTTTCGACAAAACCCTTGTTGCGCAAGGCCACCAGATGGCAGATGCTTCGACCGGCTTTGCCGGTGGCAAACGTCTGATTGATGGCAGTGATTGTTCGAGCTGTCACCTGGTGAACGAAGCCTCGATTGGGCCAAGCTATCAGGATGTTGCCAAGCGGTATGCCAATGACCCAGAGGCGCCGGCGTACCTGTCAGACAAAATTATAAATGGTGGTAGTGGTGCGTGGGGTGAAGTAGCCATGGCCGCGCATCCTAATCTTACGCAGGATGAAGTAGGCGCCATTGTTGAGTACATTCTTGCGCAAACAGGCGAGGCTGAAGAAGCCCCACAGAGCTTGCCGCTTTCGGGTACGTTTTCACTGGATGCGCATAAGGAAGAACAGCAACAGCAAGGCATGTACTTCTTACGGGCTTCGTACACCGATCGTGGAGCTAACGGTATTGGGCCGCTAACGGGCCAGTCGTTGTTTGTCCTGCGCCATCCTCGTGTACAGGCAGAGACGTTTGACGTGGGACACAATGTCGGCATAAAGGCCGGCTCTGGCAGCGAGCCGACTCTCGTGGATGAAATTTACGCCGGCTCCTATATCGGTTTCGAGGCCATCGACCTTTCCGGTGTTGCCAGCCTCAATTTCATGCTGATGGGCACCGAAGCAGCCACCGCTTCTGGCCTCATCGAGATACGGATTGGTGCACCAGATGGCCCAATGATTGGTACAGTTAACGTAGAAATGGGGCGCTCAGCCAGTGGGTTCGGCTTCGAAGCTACCCTCGAAAAACAAACAGGCCAGCACGACATCTATTTTATCTTCAAAGACCGTCTCGATACAGGCCACCCCTTGTTCTTGCTAGACTGGATCCAATTCTCCCGCTAGTCCCAGAGAATAGTATCACTTCAAAAAAAGCCCTCATCAACACGGCATTGATGAGGGCTTTTTCATGTCATGCATTCAACTAACTCGACACTCGAAAATCAGCATCTGCTAGACCGCCTTTGTTTTCCAGGCACCTTTCTTGAACCAAATGACGCTGATGATGGCGAGGATAGTCTGGGCGATGGCGATGGCGATAAACGCCCCTTGTGCCCCGTAACCTAACGGTTCTGCCAGCAGGTAGGCCAGTGGGATTTGGAAAATCCAATAGCTAACCAGGTTAATTATCGTGGGTGTTTTGGTATCTCCTGCGCCGTTAAATGCCTGAACGCTCACCATGCCAAATGCAAAGAAAATATACGTAACACTAACGATGCGAAGGCAATCAACCCCTACGGCGATGATAGGGGCCTCAGTAGTAAAAATCTCCATGAGATCTACTGCATAAATGAACATGAAGAATGCGACGAGTCCAAGAAAAGCCATATTCCAGTAGGCGGTGATCCACACGCTACGTTCTGCACGATCTGGTTGGCCGGCACCAAGATTTTGTCCCACAAGGGTAGCGGCGGCATTGCCCATCCCCCAAGACGGCAGCAGTGCAAAAATAATGATACGGATGGCAATGGTGTAGCCGGCCATCGCGGTACTGCCAAACAGGGCAACAATTCTGAAGATCAGCATCCAGCTTGCTGTGGCAACACCGTACTGGATCATACCCGGCCATGAAATGCTAATAAGCCGGCGCATCATGTCGCGATCGAGCTTGAGCTGGTCGAGGAACAGACGCACGCGACCATTTCCACGAATAAGGATGTAAAGCTGATACAACACCCCAATACCGCGCCCGATGCTTGTCGCAATTGCCGCACCCGTTACACCTAACTCTGGGAATGGGCCCCAGCCAAAAATGAGTGCGGGGTCGAGGAAAATGTTGATCAGGTTTGCCAGCCACAACACGCGCATGGCGAGCACGGCATCGCCGGCACCACGGAAGATTGCGTTGATCAGGAAGAGGTAAAGAATAAGGATGTTACTGCCCAGCAGAATGGCGCAGTATGTACTGCCAATCTCAATAACACCTTCCGATGCACCCATTAGCGCCATCAATTCTGGGGCATAGGCAATGCCAAGGATGGCAATAGGAATGGAGGTCACCAGGCCGGCAATCAGCGCCTGGAATGCCGCAATACTTGCTTCTTTTTCTTTTTTCTCGCCGATGCGCCGCGCAACCATAGCTGTGGCTGCCATTGAGATACCCATCCCAACAGCATACACCAACACCATGAGGGAGTCGGTCATCCCGACAGCTGCTACGGCATCAGCGCCAAGCCGGCCCACAAAAAACACATCCACAACCCCGAAAATGGATTGCATGAGCATCTCCAGGACCATCGGAATCGCGAGCAGGATGATGGCGCGGCCAATGCTTCCTGATGTGAAGTCGCGGGGTTTACCACTAAATATTCCTTTCAGATCTGCCCAGAAAGTGGTTTCCGCTGTTGCTTCAGTGGTTTGTCCGGGATCGCTGTTTGACATACAAATTGGGGATCGTCAGGTGCGCCTGCACGTGCGCTGGTGAGCCGGCGCGCAGGAAAAGGGGTAGCGTAACCCGGATGTATAGCAAAAGGTCCAGCGAATTGTCGAGTATAATGAACAAATAATCGTTTTTAATTTTCGGAAACCGCGTTTTTGCCAATTTTAAGGGGGTTTGGCATGGCTGGTAAGGTCCTTGTATGAAATCGGGTAACTGGTGTCACTTGCAGCCGGGTTCGTTAAAGTTCATAATGGGTTGCAATGTTATAAACAAGACACTTGCGCTGCAGGCGATACCAGTCAAATTTAATGCTAGGGTATCGTAGTGTTTGAAGTGTGCTTTCCCTTTAGACGGGGTGCATAAATGCTACGCGAATAAAACAGGTACCTGGATCTACGTCTATGCCGCGCCCTTATCGTAGTCCGGGTGCCTGTTTTTATTTTGTCGAGATGCCGGGAATTTGCTCTTCCGCTCGGGAATTGCTACACATCGCTCAAACATTTTTCTACCGACAATCCGATCTCAAGTATCGCCTGGTCCTGGCCCGCGGTGCCGGCTAACATAAATCCAACAGGTGGTTCATCTTCTGTATGGCAGGGGATGGAGAGCGCACATCCATCTATTTGATTGATGATTGAGGTGTTGCGTAACATTTGAACGTTGGCGGCAAAGTACGCTTCGTCATCTTTCTCCAGTGCATCGATAGCCGGTGCGATGATGGGTGTAGTTGGCAGGATAAGTGCGTCGTATGGAGCAAGCGATTGCTCAATATCTTTCAAAAATTGCCGGCGCCAGTTTTGCAAATTGATGTAGTCTGCTGCACTGGTTTTAGCTGCCGGCATCATACGCGCAGACACACGCGGATCGTAGGCGTCGTACGAAGTTGTAAGATAGCGATGGTGCCATGCATAGGCCTCAGCAGCCAGGATCGTAGCCCCGTTACCCGGACGGGCAGAATCTTCGATAGCCGTGATCTGCAATTCAGTAACATGTACCCCGGCGGCCTCCAGCTTTTTTACGGCGCGTTTAAATGCCCTGGTTACGTGCCGGTCCAGGCCGTCCATCGCTATTCCTGCAGGAATGGCCAGCCGAAGATTTTGTAGTGGCCGCGGTCGTAGCACGGATACAGGCTGTCCTGTCATCACCTGATCCACGGTAATACAGCAGGCAACAGAAGGTGCAAGAGGACCCACTGAGTCAAACGTACTCGATAAAGGCAATACACCTTCCGTAGGTACGCGTCCCGTTGTTGGTTTGAAGCCGGTAATGCCACAGACAGCTGCTGGAATACGTACAGAGCCGCCGGTATCGGTGCCTATTCCAAAAACTGCCATATTATCTGCCACCGAAACGCCAGCCCCTGATGATGAGCCGCCGGGGATGCGGCGTGTTGTGCGATCAAACGGTGAGGCAGGGGTACCGTAGTGCGGGTTAAGTCCCAGCCCCGAGTAGGCAAACTCGGTCATGTTGGTGCGCCCAATCGGAATGGCGCCAGCGCGGCGGAGTCTTGCAATACATACAGCATCTGCTTTAGCTGGTGGCGTATCTGACAACACACGAGAGCCCGCACGGGTAACCTGGCCGGCGATGTCGAACAAGTCTTTAACCGATACAGGCAAGCCCATCAGCGGAGAAAGCACAATGCCGGCTGCGCGGAGTTGGTCCGATGCCGTAGCAGCGGCAAGCGCCTCGTCTGCATCCACCTGGATAAATGCAAGGTTGCCTTCACCTTGCGGATCGTTGATGCGTGCGAGGCATTGCTCGACGAGTACAACACTTGTTATTTGTCCGGCTTGGAGCCGGGAGGCCCAGGATTCTATTGTGGGGAGGACTGGCATGCGATGTGGCGTTTTTTGTAAGGGGGGTGTAGGGGATTTTGATTGCAGGAGATGACAGAATTCCCCCGATACCGCGGAAAATAAGAAACAGCGATATTATTACCAGAACGAACGGAAGCACTTCTTTTACATGCTGACACATCTTTAAGGATCAATTCCAAATTGGACGGAGACCCAAAGAGTGGGTAGAGGTCTCCGTCCTTGCACTTCTTCTCTCTAGTGCCGCGCAACAACAGCGCATTTGAAACGGATTTATTGACTATCCCCCTTGAACCCAAGGCTCCCCGGCCAACCCCGAGCGCACCCCGTCCCCCGAGGGATACATCATAGTGCAAACGACGGGCTTTCTGAGCCATGAAACTGGAGACTCGTCGTTTGCAACCCCCCGATTAGCCCCTACGTTTCCTCCCGACCTCCCGACCTCCCGACCTCCCGACCTCCCGACCTCCCGACCTCCCGACCTCCCGACCTCCCGACCTCCCGACCTCCCGACCTCCCGACCTCCCGACCTCCCCGGCCCCTTGCCTCCCATTTTTTGACTATCATCCGGTCTTACGCCGGTTTACATACAGAAGGTTATCTTCTGAGGCCCTCCACACTTTTTTCTCGAGGCCAGGAGAGTTTCGAATGGGCGTCCGGGTAACAAGGAGCCTGCAACGCCACCCTCGACATTCGAAACTCTGCCCCCGTTTTTTTGCCCTTGCTTCGCTATCGCCGCTTTGACTGTCTGGATGACTGTTACCAGACGTCAAGCGGTTTTTTATTGCTTCGTAATGTTTAGCGACATGTTCGAATAGCCATTTATTCGATAACAAAAGGGTTTCTGATTCGTCGGGGCTGCCGGCGTTTATACGCATCGTGCAGGGTGCGTCATGAGTGTGGAGAAAAAGGGTTGCAATCTCTAACTTGTGGCCTTCCTTTTTGCACATTTTGCCTGCATGAAAACCCTCATCTTATTGCACGGCCGGGGATTTAAACCGCCCAAGGCCCGGTTAAAAAAACTCTGGCTGGATGCGCTTCGCTTTGGTATTGCGCGCGACTTTCCCGAAGCAGTTGACCTGTTCGAGGCAGCGCGCATTGCGTTTGTTTACTACGGGGATACATCCAATGCGTTTTTGAGCCAGTTAACCGGGAAGCCCCAGGTTGATGACACGAAAAAGCGGCAGGTAACCCTGGATGGCCTGAAGCAGTGGAAGGCGTCGCAATTCAACAAAGCAACGTACGAAGGCCTTGCCGGCAAAGAATCGTACAAAGAGGGATTAGCGGATGTCTTTTCGGCCGTTTTGAGTTTTACCCGGCTCGGGGACGAAGTCATCAGTTTGGTGGCACCCGACATGAAAGAATACTGGATGGGCTATCAAAGCCCGTTTGGTTCCGCCGTCCGCGCGCCTGTCACCAATCCACTCAAGCGAGCGTTTAATCGAGGCGATTCTGTTTGCATCATCGGCCATAGCCTCGGGAGCCTGATTGCATACGATGTCCTGTGGAAATTTTCCTACATGAGCGAATATCGCCCCGATTATTGCACCAAGCTTGTGGATCTATTTATGACCATAGGTTCACCTTTAGGGGACGATACGGTAAAGCGGGGTTTGTTTGGTGCTGCTGCAACCAATGAACGTCGCTACCCTTGCAACATCCGCAAATGGATTAACATTGCGGCTGAAGACGATTTTATCTGCCACGACAAACGCATCAAGAACGATTACAAAGACATGCTGAAGTGGAAGTTGATTGATGCGATTGAAGACCACAAGATTTACAACCTCTCCCTGCGCGACGGCAAATCCAATCCCCACCACAGCACAGGCTATCTGATCCACCCAACGGTTATCAAAGCGCTCGTAGATTGGTTAAAGGTTTAAAGTTGAAAGTTAAAGGTTCTTACTGCGCTTGAAGAATGGGTATCACCTTGAACTTGCGACGTACAACCAGTAACCTGCAACGTAAACGGATGCACCTTCAACTTTTAACCTTCAGCCCGAACGATGGAATCGATTCAAACGTGTGATGATGGACCTGTTTTTTCTCGCCTGATATTTGGCCTATGGCGCCTGGCTGATTGGGGGTATGCTACCGACGAGTTGTTGACGTTAGTCCACCGGTGCCTGGATCTGGGTGTTACTACAATGGATCATGCTGATATTTATGGAGATTATGCGTGCGAAGCCTTGTTTGGGGAGGCGCTATCTCGTGAGCCGGCACTGCGCAAGCGGATGCAACTGGTAACCAAGTGCGACATCAAACTCATTTCAGACAAACACCCGTCGCACCACATCCCACATTACGACACAAGCAAACCACATATCCTTGCATCCGTGGATACCTCGTTACGCCGGCTTCAGACGGACCATATCGATGTATTGCTACTCCATCGTCCAGATCCACTGATGGATGCAGCGGAAGTTGCTGAGGCGTTTGTAGCCCTGCGGGATGCCGGCAAAGTACTCCATTTTGGTGTATCCAACTTTACACCTGCTCAATACAATTTGTTGGCCAGCCAACTGCCATTCCCCCTCGTCACGAACCAGGTTGAGTGCTCGGTGCTGAACTTTGACGTGATGCACGACGGCACACTAGATCAGAGTCAGCAACTTGGCGTTGCGCCGATGGCGTGGTCGCCGTTGGGAGGTGGCCGGCTATTTACCAGTCAGGATGAACAAGCGGTGCGCGTGCGTGCCTGTTTACAGGAACTGGCTGAAGAACTGGATGGTGCAACCATCGATCAGGTTGCATATGCCTGGTTGCTCAAACATCCTGCGCGCATCATGCCGGTGTTGGGTACCGGGAAAATTGGACGCGTAGAGGCGGCATGTGATGCGACCAGGCTCTCGCTGACACGGCAGCAGTGGTTCAAGGTGTGGACAGCATCTAAAGGGCACAACGTTCCTTAAGTGCAGACACAGAACGTATGTGCTGTTGAAAGTTAAAGGTTGAAGGTGTTTGGGCCTTAATGGAAGATTATGTGTAGGGAGATTAAGGAGGCGAGTAGTCCGAAGCCAACCTTTGTCAGGGTGGGGGAGGCAGACGCGAAAAGTTGCTGCCGGCTTTTCCAGCCGTTTTTGTGCGAGGCAACGGCAACGACGCAAAACGCAATCAAAATCACCCACATAGCCCGAACGAAATAGTTCATGTCAGGGAAGAATGCGAGGATGGTAAGGTGCAGTGGGATGGTCGATACAAACGCAAAAAGGGCTGCACGGTGATTCGGGGCAATCATGAGGCCGGCGGAGCAGATGAGCACAACGATGCCGCAGTTGATGTAATAACGTAGCTCGTTCAGCGTGTGGGTAAAAGCGGCTTCCGGGTTTTCAAACTTCACATAGAGCAGGACGAGGCCCATCGCAACGCCCGTAAACAAGGTGACCAGGATGGCGTTGCGGCCGGCCTGTACAACTTGCCGCTCGGTTGCCTGTGGGCGCAGGTACGCTTTGTAAATGTCGATCGACCAGATTGTGGCCAGCGAGTTAAACGTGGAATCGACCGTACTCATAAGCGAAGCAAACAAGGCACAAAGAATGAGTCCCTTGATCCCTACAGGCATATACGTCGAGACGATGTAGGGAAAGGCATTGTCTGGATCTGTCAGGCCGTTATCTACCAGAATACCTGCCAGTGCGATACCTGGTATCACGATAACCACCGCCATGGCATATTTGAGGAGGCCGCCCACCATCAGGCCTACCTGTGCTTCTCTGAGACTTTTCGCGGCAAAAGAGCGCTGCATGATGGTCTGGTTAGCGCACCAAAAATTGATGTTGAGTAAAAAGAGCCCGAAGACATGGATCCACGGGAGTTGGGGATGATCTGCCGGCAGGTGCAAATGCATAAGCTCCGGTGTTTTCTCATAGAGCATCCCCCAGCCACCTAGTTCACGGATGATCACAAAGACGATAAGAATACCGCCGCTCAGCAGAATGGCAAACTGGATGATATCCGTTTTGACAACCGCATTAAGTCCGCCGAGGTAAGTGTAGATGGCAGAGAAAATGCCCAATCCCATCAGCAATACACCCACGCGCATCAAACGGGGGAGCTCTGTTGAGGTAGCGTAGTCAGCAAAAAGCAGTTCCCCGAGCGCGCGAATCAACCCGTTGTCACTTAGTACACGCAGGTAATCTGAAAACACCAACTCGGCTGCATAGGCGCCCCAAAACAAGGCAGCACCCAGCGTAATGGTTGCGAACAGGGCAAGGTTGGCGATGGCATAGGCCAGGCCGACTTTTTTCCCCAGGCGGTTATTGATAAACTGGGTGACCGTGATCACGCGATCCCGCAGGTACATCGGCACAAAGATGAACGCTGCAATCAAAATACCCTGCACGGCATTGATCTCCAGACTGGCCTGAGCGAGGCCATAGAGATATGCGGAGCCCATCATCCCCAGAAATTGATAGCCGTTGATGTTCGTGGCGATGGTGGACAGGGCGATTGAGGGCCAGCGGAGCGACCTGTTGCTCAGGAAATAGGTTTCGCTGTTTACGTCTTTGGTTTGCCGGCCGGTGAGTGCCACAAGGAAGATGGCGGCAAAATAGACGAGAACGATGGCCAGATCTAACACGGTGCGTATGCCTTTTTAAGTGCCTGGTGGGGGAGTTAGCGGCGCGGGCCGGCAGCTAATGGGGTCAAAGGCGGTTGTGCCGGAATGCGGCCCTGGAGGTGCGGCATCGAAAAGGTCTCCAACTCAGGCAGCACGTAGCGCGCAAACAGATCACATTCTTCAATATGGGGATAGCCCGAGAAGATAAACGCACGCATGCCCATCGCCATATAGTCTTTGATTTTGCCCAGCACCTGGTCAGGATTGCCAACCAGGGCTGCACCGCATCCCGATCTACCACGCCCAATGCCGGTCCACAAGAAAGGCTCTGCGTATCCTTCTGCATCGGAGCCATCGCGCAGGGCGGATTGCTTGGATACGCCCAGTGACTTGGCATCAAGCGCGCGCTCCCGGATCTCCGTCCCGCGTGTGTCATCCAGGTTTGACATCAGTTTTTTTGCTGCTGCACGTGCTTCATTTTCTGTTTCGCGCACAATCACATGTACCCGCAAGCCGAAGTCGACAGTGCGGCCGTGTGCTGCTGCTTTCTGGCTCATGGAGGCCATGAGGCCCTGAAGCACTTCGCGTGTGTCTGGCCACATGAGATAGACGTCACAATGGGCTGCGCAGAGGGCAACGCCCGGGGGGGAGTACCCGCCAAAATAGAGGAGTGGCCCGCCGTTTTGCTGGTAGGGTTTTACCGGCTCAGAGGGGAGTTCAATGTTGTAAAAATCGCCGGAGAAATTGATGAATTCCTGCGTCCAGGCCTGTTTGAGAATCTGGATGACTTCGCTCGACCGTTGGTATCGCGCCTCGGACTCCATAGTGGTCCCTGGCAGGTTGGAAGAGATAATGTTTAGCGTGAGCCGGCCTTTGAGGATGTGATCTAGCGTGGCTATAGATCGTGCCAGCATTGGCGGGTGGATTTCCCCGCATCGGATGGCCGGCAACAGGTTTATCTGCTGCGTTTGAGGTGCCACAGCAGACACAAACGGCAGCACATCTTGCCCAACCTGATAAGACGACGGACATAAAATATTACGATAGCCCAACCGATCAGCTGTGAGTAAGATGTTTGACGTGTTTTCCCAGCTACTTTTATACGCCGGGTCGTGTGCACCAAGATATACGTCATCGCCGTTGCACAGGGGCGCAAACCACGCAACCTCTGCTCCTTGGGCGTTTGCAGAACGAATGGTGACGTTGGATTGTGTATTCATGACTCGTACTCGCTAGCTGAGGAGGCATGTTAGCGAAAAAACGTCTGGAGGTGCAAGCGGTGGGATAGAAATTGTAGGGAGAAATTACAAGCGCTATTTGAAGCTCTTGGTTCTAACCAACCGGAATCCGAAAAAGTTATGTCGGTGGCTGGGAGCGTAATAATCACGGTAGCTTACGCGTTGTTCGCGGGCCTCATCGGTCCAACTGCCTCCGCGCAGTACATACTGGTTGCCTACGGTTTCACCCTGGGGATCTACTTCGGGCTCTTCATCATAGGCGCCATAGAAATCCTGTACCCATTCGTATACATTCCCATGCATGTCGTACAGGCCCCACGCGTTGGGGCGTCGCGTGGCAACAGGGTGGGTTGTGTAGCCGGCATTTTTTGCATACCAGGCGTAGTGCTTCAACTTTCCCTCCTCATCTCCGAAACTGTAGAGCGTTGATGCACCAGCGCGTGCGGCATATTCCCATTCTGCTTCAGTGGGTAGGCGATAACAACGCTGGCAGCCTGCCACTTTGTTGAGTCGGTTGAGAAAAATCTGGATATCACCCCAATCTACATTGTCTACAGGATGATCGGGATTGGGGAAGAGGCTAGGGTTTTGATCCATAATGGCAGACCATTGTGCCTGGGTTACCTCTGTTTTCCCCATCAAAAAAGTTTTGGTGATGGTTACCCGGTGCACAGGTTGTTCGTCAGGATATGCATCTTTCGCGGCTGAGCCCATCATAAACGAGCCAGGCTCTATGCGCACGAAGTCTAAGGCCACGAACGGGTCGTGTGCTGTTTTTATGGTTCTGGGCGTTTCTCGTATAAAAACGATGTAAATGGTGATAAGTGACAATACACTGACAATCGACAGTAAGGCCCAGAAAATATGTCGATTGTACTGTCTAGGCTGCATGACTCGGTTCGGGTTCGGGCATGGAATTTACTGCGGTACGTCGCCGTGTCGAAAATCGATCCGGATGGAGAAGGCTCAGGTCAATTGAAGGTGGTTCTTCATTGATTAAAGCTGTTACCAATTGTCCGGTGACTGGAGCGAGGGTGATACCAATCATGGCGTGGCCGGCTGCAAGAATCAAGTTATTTACGGACCCCGGCCGGCCAAGGATCGGCAAGCCATCTGGCGTACAGGGTCTGAAACCCGACCAGGTGCCGCTTGCCTTGATGTTTTCCGGATTAATATCGGGTATATAACTCGGAATAGCACTACGTATTGCCCGGGTGCGAACCTGATCAATCGACGCATCAAAGCCAGCAAGCTCCAGGGTGCCGCCAAATCTGAGCTTATTTCCCATGGGGGTGATTGTTACCTTTTCTTCCGTTAAGATCGCCGGGATGGCGGGTGCGTTTGGTGGTGCATCAACAGTAATACTGTAGCCTTTTGCTGGTTGGATTGGTACCGTTAGCCGCAGCATCCGGGCAATTGCTGGGGTCCAGGCACCTGCTGCTAAAACGGTTTCGTCGGCTCTGATGGCACCGCTGTCGGTTTGTACCTGGGTGATGGTACCTTTGTGTACTTTAAATCCGGTAACGGTGGTATTGGGGCGCAAATCGACTCCGTCTTGCATCAGCAACCGGGTAAGGCCGGCCATGTAGGCATTCGGACTAATGTGTGCGTCCTGCGGGAAGTACACGGCACCCCATGTATCCGATTGCAGATTCGGCGCTTTTAGGCGCAACGCCTGTCTGGAGAGGACTTCTACTTCGAGGCCGGCTTCTTTCCCTTTCTTCGCATATTTGAGGTTTTCTTTCTCCCCCTTTTCGGTACGATGCACCATGAGCAAGCCTTTGTGCGCAAAGTGGAAATCGAACACCTTGGCGAGTTGCGCAAAGCTTTCAACGCTTGAGAGGCTCAAATCCCGAAGCAACGGCATCGAGCGGGCCACGTGTTTGTCGGTGCAGTAACTTCTGAATTGCCAAAGCCAGGAGGCCAGCGCCGGATCGAGCCGGGGTTTAATCCGGAAAGGACTGTCGCGACGAAAGAGCCAGCGCATCCCCTGAGCGATGACGCCGGGCGCAGCGAGTGGTACCACGTGGCTCGGCACTAACATGCCGGCGTTCCCCAGCGAAGTCCCTGTTTTGAAAGCGCCTTTTTCGAGCACAGTAACAGCATGACCGGCTTGCCGGAGATAGTACGCGGTGCTCAATCCAATGGCACCACCACCAATGACAACAATATTTTTTTGCTTTGGCATCAGATTACCTGGAATCCATGGGCATAAGGATCATCATCATCGATGAAGATGGTGTTGAACCCGGTAATGCGTGCCCATCCTTCAATACTGGGAACGATGGCATCATAATCCCCCAACACGGGTAGTTTGTTCAACGCGCCCCTTGAAAAGACTGCCAATGATGCTTTCATGCACAAAAGCATCGCCGACGTTGAGGTCGCCCCGAGCAGCCCACTGGGCCATACGCGCCGAAGTCCCCGTACCGCATGGTGAACGATCAATGGCTTTATCCCCATAAAACACGGCGTTGCGGGCATGGGCCTCTTTGTGGCGGGGACGGCCAGTCCATTCAATATGACTCAGGCCGTTGATTGTTGGGTTTTCGGGATGTTCAAACGTATAACGTTCATTCAGGCGTTTACGCACAACAGGACTCCAGCTGATCAGGTCTGTTGCTGCATGGTTCGCCATGTCCTCGAAGTTTTCCTGTGGCTCCACAATCGCGTAATAGTTGCCGCCATACGCAACATCTACGCGCAGGGTGCCCAGCGAGGGACATTCAACTTCAAGATTTTTCCGCTGCAAGGTAGGAAGGCACGTTGACAAGCCTGACAGCGCTTACCCTGGGGCCATCCATCTGGTAGGTAGCGATGACAAGGCCGGCTGGTGTTTCGAGCCGTAAAGTACCTGGCTCACGTGGTGTTACCAGACCATGTTCAATCATGACGGTTACGGTACCGATGGTGCCGTGTCCGCACATCGGTAAACATCCGCTGGTTTCGATAAACAGAATACCCACGTCGCAGTCATCGCGACAAGGCGGATACAGGATGCTCCCCGACATCATATCGTGGCCACGCGGCTCAAACATGAGGCCGGTTCGAATCCAGTCGAATTCGTTTAAAAAATGTTGCCGGCGCTCGCTCATGCTGTTACCGTCCAGCTGTGGGCCACCGCCTGTTACAACCCGTACCGGGTTGCCGCAGGTATGTGCATCAATGCAAAAAAAGGTGTGTCTTGCCATGTAGGCACTAACTCAGGTTGAGGGCTTTTCGAGTAAACGCATCAAGATAATCCATGATGGCATCAGCTGCTTGGCTTGCGGCAACTGTTTTCGCTGGAAACTACAGCATCGATCATGTCGATGTGCAATGCTGCAGATTGGCGCAGATCGCCTTCGTGCTGGTATTGGTACCAGAATCGCCGGCAGTGGGCGTGAAGGGGAGCCAGTGCCGTGGTGGCATAGTGGTTTTTTGATGCAGCATCAAGAATGGTATCGCAGTTCCTGTCTAGCGCCATGAAGGCTGCCAGATCGTTTTGGGCTGCGGCATCATCCATTTCATCTCTGACTGCGGTGAGCGCCATGCGTTGCGCAGACGTGGCCCGCTTTGCCGCACTTGAGGCAACGAGCCGTTCCAGGACGCGGCGCGTTTCCAGCAATGCAAAGTGATCGGTCATGCTGATTTCCGCGATCATCATGCCTTTTCGAGGCAACGTTTTGACAAGGCGCGCTGCAGCGAGGCGTTGGAGAGCCTCGCGCAGCGGAGTCCGTCCGATGTTAATCTGCCGGCTCAACTCAGCTTCAGAGAAAATGTGACCTGGTGGCAGGGCCAGCGTTACAATTAAGCTTTCTACAAGGGTATAAGCTTGATCAGCAAGGCTGGCTTTATGCGTAGCAGATTGCATCTTTTTCATCACTAAATTTGCAGGACTAAACGGACGCGAGCGCTGGCAACGTGGGTCGGACTGCCAGTGCATCTTCTATCACCTTGATAACGTGGGCACGCTCATCGCCAATGAGTTGGAGGCGCGGTGCACGCACGCGCTCTGTGCCCAGACCGGTCATCACTTCGGCCAATTTAATGTTTTGAACGAGCTTGGTTGACACATCGAGATCAAGTAATGGCTTGAACCAGCGGTACAACCCACGCGCTTCTTCGATCTGGCCTGCACGAGCAAGTTCATAAATCGCCACGGTTTCTCGAGGGAAAGCGCAGACGAGGCCGGCTACCCAGCCAACAGCGCCGAGGAGAAGGCTTTCTAATGCGATGTTGTCAACACCCGTGAAAATCTGGTACCGGTCCCCGGTGATATTGTACAGATCTGTGATCCGGCGGACGTTATCGGAAGACTCTTTGATGGCAACAAATTTGGGTTCATCCGCCAGCTCTGCAAACATTTCGGGGGTTACATCAACGCCATAGGCAACCGGGTTGTTGTAGACCATGATAGGAGAAGGGGAGGCTTTGGCTACGGTTCGGAAATGGTACATCGTTTCGCGTGGGTCCGACTTGTAAAGCATCGGCGGGAGCACCATAAATCCGTCAGCACCCAGTTTGCCGGCTTTTTCTACGAATGCACAGGCATCAGCAGTTCTGCGTTCTGCAACGCCGGCCATAACAGGTACGCGGCCGTTACTTACGTCCAGTGCAAGCTGCAATACATCCAGTTTTTCCTGCGAGGTGAGGGTACTGCTTTCACCGAGTGAGCCAGACACGATGATACCGTGCACGCCGGCAGATAGCTGTGCTTCAAAGTTGTGACGCATGGCGTCCGAAGTCCAGTGTGTCTTCTTCAGTAAACTTGGTGGTAACTGCTGGGAAAATACCTTTCCAGGGAGCGTTCATGGCAGGGTTATTTGTAAAGGTGGATAATTGGTGTTCGTGTAATATATCAGTGGGATACGAGTATTCCAAATTTGAAGAGGGTGCACCTGATAAACAAAAAAGGAGAGACACGTAGGTGCCTCTCCTTTGCAACAAGCTGGTATTACTTGCTGGCGTACTGGTTACTTGACCAGCGTGATATTTTGGTCTGTGACAAATCGTTCACCAGCCGCGCGAAGGATGTAGCGCCCGCTGGCAAGGTTGCTGGCATCAAACGTAAACAGATGCGCTTGTTGCCCGGCCAACTCACCGTCATGGACCTGCGCAACAACGCGTCCCAGCATATCATAGACCTCAATTTTGACGCGTTGCGTTTCCTGAATGCGCAGTTGAAATGTGGTGCTCGGATTGAACGGGTTTGGATAAACGCCCGATAGTGCGAACTCGTTATCCAACGGAGCAGCATCAGGAAGCAGTTCGCTTTGTGAAGTCCCATTATCGGGGTGTAGCGAACGCAGATCAATAATGCCCAATAAGTAGTGGTCACCTGTTGTCGCAGATAGACCTGGAATAGGCAAAATGGGTACACCGGGATTGATGCCATGCGTTGTTCTGTCGGTATGCAGGACAAGCGCGATGAAATCTACGGCCCGCGGGCTGCGAATCAGCACAGGCCGGCCCTGATGGTCCAATTCCTGAAATCCGGTGTCTAGATCAAACGCGCGGAGGTAAGAACTCCCTACTGCCTGGTATTCGGGTGCCGGGACACCATTGGGGCAGCATAGTGGTTGTTCAGCTTCGCTTCCGTCAGGCGCGAGGGCCTGGATGGTGTTCGCCATGCCGTTACGCAAGGGACCCTGTCCTGGAAGTAAGGGATTGTAATCGAGGTCGATTACCAGTCGCGTTTTGCCATTTGGGCGAATATGAAACTGGTTCGGCTCGGGTCCCAGGCCTTCAGTGAACGCTGCTGTGGTTGGGACCAACGGGGCTGAAACGCCGGCGACCGGGGGCAATCCTGGACCAATCGGATCAAAAATAGGATGTGGCGCTACCGGTCCGCCGGGAAAGAAATAGGAGACCCACGCAGTGAGAACCAGGTCAGGATCAAGCCCTTCCAGATTGATCAGGATCCGGTGTTTTCCATTGCCCAGCGCCTGATATTTGGCAAATCCAGAAGGATTCGGGGCGACGAGGTCGGGATCCAGATCGGTGGGCAGCAGGCATGGTGGTGGTGGTCCAATGCCGGGCTCTTCCCCTGGAGCCGGAGGCGGGGGAAAACAGGTCATGTCAATGCGACCTGAAGCTGCAGTGTTAAGCGCCTGCGACCGAAGCTCTGGCGCAGCAGATTGCGCAGATACTTGAGAGGCAGAAGCAGTGAATAGAAAACAAAAAACAACAGATGATGCTAAGCGCTTACAGATGCTCATCTTATCTCGCTCCTTAATTTAGTGGAAGGCAAATCGTTGGGGGCTGTCCAACGAGATAGATAAGCCTTAAGAATAGATGGCTAAGCGATTATCGGAACCGTTCCATGGGCCGGCAGTGGTGGTGCTGCGGGAGTTAGTAAGGTTGATGTTCAGGATGCAGCCGGCACAAATTATTAATCATTACGTGGCTGCATTCTTAATACATATTCTTAACACATATTCTTAAGGCAGGCACACAGGTGGGAAGAATAATGTAGTGCTTGGTTCTATAAGAATCTGCTTAAATTAGGGTAAAAATGCGTACTTGGGAAGAATGTACAGGCTAAATAGCCTGTACATCCCCAGGGGTGTTCAGAAAAAAAAATTTATCCAATGTCGGCGCTCATGGCCATTCCAGCAAGAGATCCGCATCTTGTGCAGCAAGGAACTGCTTCCTGGTGTAGGTTGCGTACGTTCATTTCTTTTACCCGAAAACAAAACAGGGCCCCAAAAGAAACGAACCAAAGAAAAGGGCACCACCAAATAAAACGCGCGCTTTTATCTCCTTTCGCGCATCCCATCCTGACCTTTGATCAGGAAAACGCTTCGATAAAAGCATCCACCACACATCGCCACGCATTTGGTGGACGTCCGCGCGCTAATTTGCTTAAAACGAATACATCTTTGCTAGCTACTATTTTTCTGAACACCCCTTCTACATCCCCAATTGTATCGCTGCATTTCAGACTTCCTCACAGTTCGAAATATCGATAATCAGGATGCCATCAGCTGCAAACTGCCGATCGATGGGTGAAGGTTTAATACGAACGGCAACGGGTAAATTATTGCGTTGTGCAAAGGCCAGGCAAATCTGGATGTCGTCTGTGTTTGCACAGGTGGCCATAGCAGCAGGCCAGCAGGTATCGACGCCCGTATACGCCTTTCTGGTTTTGTCATACCCAACATCCCAGGCGCAGATCAGGCTTCCCCGGAGCATGTTACGGAATCGCTCAAATTTTAAAACGTAGCCAATAGCCCAGCCGACGCCATCTGTATCGTACCAAACGCTTTGTAGCGGGGCTTGCGGGATATGATCGGGGGTACGAGGTGTATGTGTAAACGGTACTGCCATCGGATTGCCTCTATGTGAAGTTTGTCTTTTGCTAAATGAATGTGCCGGCTATAGAGCCCTCACATTTATCAAGACGACATTTTCAATCCTTTCCCCCAATCGGTGCGCAAAATAAGTGAAGGTAGGTGTTCATCCCCAACTCGCCTGGGAAACCACTAGAATGGAATTGGCCTGCCTGGTTGCCATTGGCGCCATCCAGGTCGATCTCCAATCAAGTTGGGGATGACGAAGAGGACAGACGACAATAGTTGCTTTAGAGACACGAAGTTGCTGCTGTCTTAAACAAATCGGCAATCGGCACTCGAAAATCGGCAATTAAAAATTCTATCCCCGTACCCAGCCCAAGAAGAAAATGATGGACCAGAGAACTGTGCGTACCCAGTTACGGGCAACGAGAAGTGGGAGTGTATCTGTCTGTATCTGGCCGGCTGAAATGAGGTTGTGCAAAGGTACAGCCTGCGCAAACGTGGACACCCACACCAGAAAAACCAGTACAGCCGAGGTGTAGACTGCCCAGTTTGGTGCGTTAAGTAATTGAACGCCAACCAGTCCAACCTGAGCAAACATGAGCGGGATAACGACAAGCGAAATACGCAAACTGTAGGTCTGGTGCCAGTCCTGAAACGTGGCCGACTCGCTGTGCATGAAGCTGGGGTAAATAATGAGTTGAACGAGCCAAATCAGCACGACAAGGCCAAAATCGACCATCGTGCGGAGTTCGTTTGCAAACTCGGCAATCAGTTTTGTCATCAGGTAGTTAGGGTAGATGCTTAGCGGTTAAAGAAATAAACCGGTCATGCTGATAATTTTGACATCGGACACTCGATGGCCGGCTTTATATAAATTGGTAAGCTTGAGGATTTATGTATACCCTGAAACGCGAAGTTACGATCGATACAACGCTAGAAAAAGCGTGGCATTTCATTAGCCGGCCCGAGAACCTGAACCTCATCACACCTGATGATTTGTCGTTCGAGATCGTGTCTGATGTACCCGACGCGATGTTCAACGGCCTGCTCGTCGAGTACCGGGTAACCATTCCTGTGATTGGTACACAGCGCTGGATTTCCGAGATCAAACACATCAAACCCAACCACTCGTTTGTAGACGAGCAGCGCGTTGGCCCGTACAAGCTCTGGTACCATTTCCACAAAATCGAAGAAACTGAACAAGGGGTACTGTTTACCGACGAAGTGACTTACGAACCACCGTTCTTTGTATTTGGCCAGATCGCCAATGCTGTGTTCATTCGCCGAACCCTCGATCGCATCTTTGATTACAGAACCGAGCGTTTTGAGGAGTTGCTAGGATAAGCAATCGATTTATTTTTCGAAGCGCGAAACCTCTTTGCGTGCATAAACGTAACTGCGACTGTTACAATTAAAGCTATTATGAATACCAGTAGTCGATTCATTGTTGCGTTGCACATCCTCACCTACATCGCTGCGCGTATTGTGGCATTTGGGAAGGAGGCGACGGGTCTGATCCGGTCAGATGAATTGGCGATGAGCGTTAATACCAACCCTGTTTTTATCCGCCGGCTTGTTGCACAAATGGGATCTGCAGGTCTGATTCACGCAGAACGCGGGCGGAATGGGGGAATCACACTGGCAAAAGCTCCCGGGCAAATAACATTGCTGGACATCTATGATGCTGTGGAAAAGGGATCCATTTTTCAGATGCATTACAATGATCCAAGTGCCCATTGCGCAGTGGG
The DNA here is from genome assembly GCA_965263205.1 of Rhodothermales bacterium. GTDB lineage: Bacteria > Bacteroidota > Rhodothermia > Rhodothermales > JAHQVL01 > JBCCIM01. The sequence continues at coordinate 314 of CBDHHF010000013.1, read as the reverse complement.
CTCCAATATTCAGGATTGTGTCTGTGGGATATTCACAGAAGCAGAAGATGCAATGCGTGCGGTATTGGGCAAGCGTAATCTGGAAGAGATTGCAAAAGAGATTATTGAGTTATCCGGCGTGAAGCAGATGATCGAAGCCGGCAAGTCCTTCGACGAGATCCGGGCAATAATGCTGGAGCGTGCTGGCATGCAGTTACCTGGTATTTCATAATACAGTGTTCTCACGAATTTTTTTGTTTTAAAATGTAACTAAAATAGTTGCAATAAAGAAAAATCATGGAAATAGCAAGCAGGTTCGAGAAGTTTATTGTGCG
>CBDHHF010000012.1:0-11819 GCA_965263205.1 Rhodothermales bacterium | reverse complement strand
TTGTGCAGCAAGCAAGTGCCCCTAGGTTGCGTACGTTCATTTCTTTTGCTTGCCCAAAAGAAACGAACCAAAGAAAAGGGCACCACCAAATAAAACGCGCGCTTTTATCTCCTTTCGCGCAGATCCTCCTGAATTTTATTCAGGAAAACGCTTCGATAAAAGCATCCACCACACATCGCCACGCATTTGGTGGACGTCCACGCGCTGATTTGCTTAATAACGAATGTATCTCTGCTAGCAACTATTTTTCTGAACACCCCTGAAACCGAACAAGGAATTTCGAATATCGAAGTGATTATATTTCACTCCTCACTCCTCACTCCTCACTCCTCACTCCTCACTCCTCACTCGACTTTCCGCTGTTTGGGTTCTAACTTGTTGGAAACCACCAAACGAGGCCTCCCATGTTCAAAAAAACGCGGTATCTCTGGCAACTAAGCGCTGTTTTGATTGGTGCGATTATCCTGGCGATCACCGGCTTTAATCCATTTGGAACAGCACGCGAAACCAAACCCAATGTTGTCGTCATCTTCACAGACGATCTTGGTTACGGCGACCTCGGGGTTTACGGTCATCCAACTATCCGAACGCCACATCTGGATCGGATGGCGCGCGAAGGCATGAAGTTTACCCAGTTTTATTCAGCTGCATCGGTTTGTACCCCGAGTCGAGCGGCGTTGCTTACTGGCCGGCTACCCATACGCAGCGGTATGGCAAGCGATGCGCGTCGTGTGCTGTTTCCCGATTCGCGCTATGGCATTCCTTCAGAAGAAATAACCCTCGCTGAAGCGCTGAAAGAGGTTGGGTACAAAACGGCTGCTGTAGGTAAATGGCACCTGGGGCACCTACCTCCCTATCTACCCACCAATCATGGCTTTGATAGCTATTATGGTATCCCTTATTCGAACGATATGGACCGTGTGGTAGGCGGGGAATGGCGGTCCATTTTTTGGGAACCCGAACCCGAGTTTTGGAACGTCCCGCTGATGCGCGGTGAAGAAATCATCGAACGGCCGGCAGATCAGTACACCATCACCCGACGCTATACAGAAGAAGCTGTCAAATTTATTGAAGCAAACAAAGCCTCACCGTTTTTTCTTTATTTAGCGCACAGCCTGCCCCACACGCCGCTATTCACAGATGAAGCGTTTGCGGATGTGAGCCGCCGTGGACTGTATGGCGATGTCATCGAAGAAATTGACTGGAGCGTTGGGCAAGTGCTGGATGCGCTACGCAATGAAGGTATAGCAGAACGTACCCTTGTTTTTTCTCCAGCGACAACGGTCCCTGGCTCATTTTTGATACCCACGGTGGGTCATCCGGCCTACTTCGTGGCGGCAAAGGTATGACGTGGGAGGGCGGTATGCGGGTACCAGGGCTCGCCTGGTGGCCAGGCACAATACCGGCAAATGCTGTACAAATGGAAGTTGTGAGCACGATGGATATCTATCCAACCGCGCTCGAAATGGCCGGCGTACAACTTGCTGATGACCGGATTTATGATGGGAGGAATCTGTTGCCCATGCTTAAGGGGGAACGTGAGGAAGCTGTCCGTGACACGTACTTTTACTACAGAGGGGCTACCCTCTTTGCCGCACGCAAAGGTCCCTGGAAGGCACATTTCATCACGCAATGGGCATATACTTCGGATAACGAATACATGGAGCATGACCCACCCCTGCTTTACCACATGGATCATGATCCGTCAGAAAAATACAACCTGGCAGAAGAACACCCGGAAGTGATCGAAGAAATACGAGCAGCGGTGGCTGCGCATCAGGAAGCATTGGTTGCACGGCCGGATCAATTAGTCGCGCGTATCGAAGAGGAGTAAGGGCATGAACTTTCAGATATTGGCAGAAGAACTGGCCGTGTGCCGATTGGCCGCCGATGCAGCGGTGCCGGCTGGCATTCTGAACGCTGGATTCTGCACCGTAACGCGAACTGCAGACGAGCTGTCGCTGGTGTTGTCAGTTGATCACGTGCAGTCCGATTGGGAAGTAGAGCGTACCTGGCGTGCCTTAAAAATACAGGGCCCGCTCGAATTCACAATGGTGGGCGTTATTGCCCGGATCAGCGCGCCGCTGGCGGAGGCCGGCATCCCTATTTTCGTTGTTTCTACCTTCGAAACCGACTATTTGCTTGTAAAGATCGAACAGTTCGAAAAGACGTGTGATCTCTTGAAAGCGGAGGGACATGCCGTTACGCCGGCATAAAATACGTTGTTTATTTAAGCAAATTTTTCGGTAGCGATGTCTAACGTTCCGACATTAAATGTGTCCCATTGAGGGTACAAATTGTGATAAAGTGTTTCGATTCTGTGTAAGGCAGTCTCTGCAAACCACCCGTCAATTGTGTTGAGAGTGTTAAAATTTGGTGAACGTGTCGATGGATTTTATCCCCCCGGACGGCGAAATTGGTTTGGTTTGACCTTGCGCTACATGTCCCGGCAGTTGCTTTCCTGGTTACACAGGATGGATTTTCAGGCCGGCTGAATCTCGAAAATGATCGCTTTTTAAGCAATTCGTTATCAGTTTGGGACCAATTCGGAGATTTAAACGGGGTTTTCGACTAGAACCTATCCCTGTAAATCGAAGTAAAACCTGCGATTCGATTCGACCGTGTAAGGTTCAATAAAATATCCTTGAAAAAAAGTTCTTAATTTCTTAGATGAACTTTTTGGAATATTTGTTGATCATAAATATCACGAGGTTGCGTTTAAATCGTATTTGTCCCTCGTAACAGCTGCTGTGCTGTATTCATGAATCTCTCATGTTAGCGCAGCACTGACACTCAACGTTCGCCTCTGTTGGTCTGCACATCACGAGTATTCATCAGGATCCCATCCCCTGCTTACTTACTGGGTGCACAACAGATCGAAGTAACCGTTGGCAACCTCCACTGCGTGGAATTTGGAGGTTTAGTTCGCATTGATTCCCAGATTACCACGAATTTGGACTAAATAAAGCACCCTGAGCTTTCAGACCATGGAAGAACATCCTATAACTTCTGTGCTGAAATTTTTTCTGCTCTCGCTCCTGGCCCTTCTGGTCCTGGTATCGAGCGGGTTGCTGTATAGAATGTATGAGCAGAACAGGGTAGTCGAAGCCACCAAGATTAATACGGCAGGTGGTATCGATCTACTGGGCAATGTCATGCTGGGCGGAGAAGAGCAGTGGGTGCTCATCCGCGGTAAAAATCAAACCAACCCGGTTCTTCTTTACCTTCACGGCGGTCCCGGTTCGTTCATTATTCCGAGAGCACGCGACTTTGGCCGTTTGCTCGAAGAAGACTTTGTCGTTGTGTATTGGGACCAGCGTGGTTCAGGTAAATCGTACCGTTCCGGCGTTCCCGTCAATTCAATGAACCTAGACCAGTTCATCTCTGATACACGCGAGCTGGTGGATGTGCTTAAGCAGCGGTTTCACGTACCAAAAGTTTATCTCGTGGGTAACTCCTGGGGCGCTGCCCTTGGGGCGCTGACCGTGGAGCGTTATCCTGAACTCTTTTATGCGTACGTCGGCACAGGACAACTTGTGAATACAGCGCGTGCCGAAGCTATTTCTTACGACTTCACACTCAAAGAAGCGAAGCTGACCGAAAACCGTGAAGCGATTAAAGAACTCACGGAAATGGGCCCGCCACCCTGGGATTACGAGACCATGACGCGCCAGCGCAAATGGCTGCGGCGATTCGGTGGCACGATCTACGAAGAGAAAGCGTCTGCTAACAGTTTCCTCTCTGATTTCATGGGTAAAATGTTGCTCAGTCCTGAGTACTCGCTCATGGAAATTGTGGAGAACAGCATGGACCCCAACTTTGCCGTGCGCAACCTTTGGGACGACATTGCTGACATCGATTTGTTTGAACAGGTGCCACGTATCGAAGTCCCGGTATATTTCCTGGCCGGCCGGCACGATTATAACACGCCATCCGTGCTCGTCGAAGAGTACGTCGAACAGCTTGATGCCCCCAATGGGAAGCAGTTGATCTGGTTCGAAAACGCTGCCCATATGCCGGAGTTTGAAGACCCTGAGCGGTACTACACAATCATGGTCGACTCTGTGCTGGCTGCTACCTATCCTGGCCCGGACGCGGAATAACTGACGCCCTATCAATGCGCGCGTGTCAAGCGAGCACGCCCATCATTCCATCGCATCCGTGTATCTTGTTGTCAAATCTCCCGTAAGCTACAGGTGATTGTATAAGATTGTGTAAGAAAGCGAGTATATTATCTCGCAGAACCACTGTTTCTGGATTGACCGTTTCTGGATTGACCACCCTGAATCATGCCACCTGATTACGGAAATGCCCAGCTGATTCTAGGCATCATCGGTGCCGGCGCAGCGCTTGTCTATTTCTTTTACCGCCTTGTAAACTTTGGCTTCCCCATGTTAGACCGCCTTTTGCGGGGCACACAAAAAACTGCAGAAGAGCGTTCGTTGGATTTGCTCAATCGCTATAAAGAAGAGGGCTCCTGGATACAAACGGATACGCGCTCCATTAGCGCCATCAGTCCGCGATTCCACATGCTGCGAACCGCTACCCAGGATGGAAACATGACCTGTTATGTTATCAATAAAGGAGGGACCGCATCCAATCTGCGGATAGAAGCAACAGGCCCGTTCCATGCCACTATCGCACCACATCACAGCCTTGGTAATGGGCAAACGGGGAATATTTCGCTGCAAGGCATCCAGTATCCATCGGACCAGGTGCAATTTGAACTTTCGTATGATGATGCACTTGGTATGCGGGTGGTGCGAAGTTACCAGTATTCGCAACCTGAGCAAAAATTTGTCGAGGTATAGCTTACACCTCCATAGTTTCCTGGCCTCTGGCAACCAGTAATTCGCCTTCTCGCTCAACACGCACCACCTGGTTTAGACTATCAACACGGAGCGCTACTTCAACATCTTCATGATGAAAATGAGGCTGGTTTGGGTCGGCAAACTTGATCACTTCATGACCCGACCTGATGATGCTTGCCACAGCTTCGTGGTTGGTAGTTCTGCCCTCAAGTAAGTTGCGCATGTAGATGGCGCACACTTCATCTTCATCGGTGCGCACTTTACCCGCAAGTCCCATGGCAACGATCGAAACGCGCTCGGGGTTATCGGCTAACACCGCATTAATGGTGGCTTTTGCATTGACAAGTGACCCGCCGTAAATCTGCGTTGCATTACGAACTGCATTTACGCCTACCGTGCCGGCACGTGTAGAATGCGCCATGATTTTGCCCTGAATAGTTGTGCCACGCGCTGAAGCCGTTGCGAGTTCGTAAGGCGAATTGCCAAAGTCGTATCCATCAGGTGGGATCCCGTCTACTTCACCAACGCAAAAGTCGGCGTTGCCGGCTTGCTTGTACGCCAGCGCGTCGTCCGGATTGGCGAAGAATACGATTTTAGAAACGCCCTCAGCCAGTGCTACTGATGCCGTGGTAAAGGCTCGAAACACATCAATAATGATGACTGTCCCGCTTGCTTCCTGAGCGCCCGAGAGCAAGCTGTGCATTTTTATTTCCACAAATCTGCTTCGTTTTAATCGGCCGGGATGAAGGGCCGGATGAAAAATTACAGGCGATTGATAACCAGTTGGCTGATTAATAGGTTTGAGCGACCGAACAAGTCAACCTTCAGCGCAACAAACAGCGCAATTAACGTTCATTAAATCCCACCTTTATGTCGAGAGTTGTTTTCATCACGGGTGCCTCATCCGGATTCGGATCGGCCTTGGCCGCGTTGTATGCAAAAAATGGAGATGCCGTTGCCCTGGTGGCGCGCCGTAGGGAGCGCATTGAGGGACTTGCAGCAGAGCTCCAGGCCGCTGGTGGTCGGGCGCAAGCGTTTGTGTGTGATGTAGCTGATCGCGCCCAGGTCCATGCTGCTGTTGCTGCGTGTGAAAAGGCATTGGGTCCTGTGGATTTAATGATTGCCAATGCCGGCGTTGCCCATAGAACGCGCGCTGCGGGATTTGATGCAACAGCGGTACAGAAAACGTTTGATGTGAACCTTCTGGGTGCTGCCTATTGTTTTGAGGCTGTGCTGCCTGGCATGCTTGAGCGGAATCGCGGCCAATTGGTAGGGATTAGCAGTTTGGCCGGCTATCGTGGCGTTCCGGGTGCCGTGGCGTACTGTTCCAGCAAAGCGGCGCTCAACAACTTACTAGAAAGCCTGCGGGTAGAACTGTACAAGACAAACATCAAGGTATCGACCATCTGCCCCGGATACGTAAAAACAGAAATGACAGCGAACGTCGAAACGCCGATGCCATTTCTGTTGGAGTTAGATGACGCGGCAAAGCGCATCTATCGTGCAATCGATCGTGCCAAGACCGAGTTCGCTTTTCCCTGGCCGATGGCTTTGCTGACCAGGTTTGGCCGGTTTGTGCCCAATGCCATCTATGATCGCCTGGCCGGCCAATTCACGATTTAGGTGCTGTCGGATAACTTTTTTCAGACACAGCCTTATGGATTTACGAGACGACTTCGCAGGTTGTGTTTTTGAGTTCGCTATCCCAGCACGACTTTTCGCCATTGTTGTAGTCGTCTGCTGTAAGGGCGCCGGCGTTGGTCAATTCATCGAACTCAATCAGGTGCTTGCCGCCGAGTGGACCGGTAAGGTCTATGGTCACGTAGTTGTCTTTGTGGTTGATGCTGGCTGAAGCGCCACCAATGTCTTCGACGTCTACAGGAATATCAAACGCGAGGGTTTCGCCGGTTGCTTCATCGATGTTGTATGAGCCGTCGAGGACTTTCTGGGAGCCCGTTTCAGTTGGGAAATAAACCTGGAAGGTCCCCTGTTGTGCATCCGTTTGCGTAATTGCGCTATAGAGCAGGAAGTTTTCCAGGTATTGCCCTGTTTCTTCGATGACGCCCGAGATTTTCATGTCCCACTCTACTGCATTCCCATTGGGCCGTGCGCGAAGATCGATGGCGTGGCGCCGGCCTTCAACCATGGTTTCAGCAGTCCAAACCCAGGCCGTGCCGTTGTATACGGGCTCAACACCCTGGACTGCAGCAGTCATTTCTACGGGGAGATGCAGGATGGCATAAGCCACATGGGTTGCGACGCCGGCGCGGACTGCTGCGTTGAACCAATGGCTAAACGTGTCTCCTTGCTTGCTTGCAGTTTCATCCTGTTCTACAGAAGCGAGGTTCAGTGCAAAAGCAGCCTCGGGAATGACTGCGGGGGCGACGGGGGCATCGGTGCCGGGGTCTACGGTGTCACAGCCCGTGAAGGTGAGAAGCAGGATCAGGAGCAGCGCCAGTTTTCTGGCAATGTATGTATCATTCATAGCTTTAATCAGTATGTTTACTTTGATAGGATCGAGGCGACATTTGATAATGCGCAAAAGCCGGGAAGATTTACCCCGTGACGAATAATCTTTCGTAAAACCCGCTAGTATTAGGGTAGAACCGGGCGATGTGTGTATCTTAAATGTGCGTTGAAAGGCAGCCTTAAACCATGGACGAACGCTGGTCACAAATCAGAACCATCTTCAGGGAAGCGCTCGATCTCGAGCCGGCCCAATGGGAGACCTTTCTCCAGTCGCGCGTGCAGGACGAAAAAATCCGCGATAAAGTCCTGTCCATGCTTGCTGCCTATGATGAGGACGACACGTTTCTTGAGTCGCCGGCTGCGAATGTAGGCCCGGGAGCGTCTGGTCGGAATACCACCTCCGGGCTTGTGGGCACCCGTGTGGGGCCATATGAAATTAAACGCTCTATCGCCCGTGGGGGAATGGGTGTTGTTTTTGAAGCGCTCGATACCAAGCTGGACAAAGTAGTTGCGCTCAAAATGATGAGCCCGGCCCTCGTACAGGACCCGACGTTTCGATCACGCTTTGAGCAAGAGGCCCGCACGCTGGCAAAGCTCGAGGACCCGCACTTTGTGCGCGTGAATGCATTGATTGATGAAGGGCCCAACACGTTTATCGTAATGGAGTATGTCGACGGGGTCACACTTGCGCAGCATATCCAAAAACGTGGCCCGCTTGCGGGTAAAGATGCCATCACGGTTGGTGCCCAAATTTTACAGGCGTTGAGCAAAGCGCACCGGCAAGGGATTGTACACCGCGACCTGAAGCCGAGCAACATCATGCTCACGAAAAACTATGAAGGCCGGCTGCTTGTTAAGGTCCTCGATTTTGGGATCGCCAAGAACATTCAGCCCGATGGTCAGCAGACGCGTACCGTGGGCGCAGTAGGCACATTGTTCTACATGTCACCCGAACAGGCGCGTGGTTTACGAACGATTGATCATCGAACGGATCTCTATTCGCTTGGCGTGACGTTGTATGAAACGTTGTGCGGTGCGCTGCCTTTTGACACCGGGGTTGATGAATACACGGTACGCCGGCAAATTGTAGAAGGGCACGTCATTCCGATCCACAAACGCCTGCCTAAATTAGATACCGCATTGGCGCGTGTGTTAGATAAGGCACTTTCAACGAATCCCGATGATCGATTTGAAGATGCAGATGCGATGCGCCGTGCCTTGATGGAAGCGCGTACACAATCATCGATCAGCGCGAATGTGCCCCCTGTTCAACAAGCTGGAACGCCGGTATCACAAGCCCATGCGCAGCCGGCTACACCGAAGCGCCGGTCCGTGCCCTTGTTTGCCAGCGTCGCAGCAGGTGTCCTGTTGCTCGTGGTTGCTGTATTACTCTACAACCAATTTGCGGCAACGCCGGCTTCGCCCGAAACCACAGCATTGCAATCAGCCACGGCTGGTGCCGAAGTTGATAACGCTGCCAGCCTCGGGGTTCAGTTGACGGCCGACAGTACTGCTGAGGGACAAGGCTCAGATTTGGATGTGCTGGCCAGCGATGATGCGCCCATCCAGGCATTGCAAGCGAATGGTACGCCGGCAGCGTCAAATGCAGAAGGCCAGCTTACCTCGTCGCAACCACCGCGCGAACAAGCGAATCGAGACTCCGAAAGCACATCGCAGAATAACACATCGCAAAGCAACACAGCGCAGAGCAACACATCGCAGAGCAACACAGAATCCGGTTCAGCATCTGACTTACTGGCTGTCGCTGATCCCCAATTGCCGCCTGCGCAACCAGTCGTTGATCCACAAGAAACAACCCCGAACACGCCAGCCAATACTGCAACTGAAGAAGAGCAGCCTGTACAAATGGGTGATCTCTCTATTCGTGCATTTCCTGGTGGACGGATTTATGTTAACAACGAGCTCAAAGAAGGCGGTTTTATACATCGGGGGCCCTTCCGACCCGGCGCGTATAATGTTCGCATAGAAAATGCTACGCTGGGTACGTGGTCGTGCATGGTGCAGGTTAATCCTGGGGAAGAAAAAGTGCTGAATGTTGACTTTGATTCTGAAATAGCGCCAGTTGTGGCTGCAGAAGACATTGATACAGGTGCGCCTATTCAAGAATTAGAAATTGCCATCGATGGCGTAGAAACAAGACAAACTACGCCTCAACGTGTACGCCTCAGAACAGGATTGCGCCAAGTAGGTGTAGCTACGGATGCCTATGAGCTTGTTGAGACGGTGCTGGATCGTGGGGCCGGAGGGTGCTTCCAAAAAGCCGGCAATCGAATCAACGTCCATCCCGAGTCAGTGACCGGCCGGAGCCCACGAATTTTGCTACGGCTCAGGAAAGTGAACTAGCGCGTCCAACTACCTTCAACGTCATACCCAATCAAGTTGGGCATGACGGGTAATGAATGGACGTAAACAAGAAAACAGCGCCTAAAGCTCTGCATACCGTATTGGATAAAAAAATACCAACCGTGGGCACTTTTGAATTGATCTTGCGCATTGACAGGTAACAACGTTTTAAACCAGGTCTATTTTAAATGAACTACTGTCGATCTATACCGGAATGCACCCCATCTATTTCAGGCTTGTGCCGTGTGTTTTGTTTGATGCTGTTGCTGGGGTTTGCCGGTACGGCGAATGCGCAAACACAAGACTCGGAATGCCGCAATGTAATAAACCTCGCCCAACAAGATTATCAGCGTGGTTATTTCGATGAAGCCAGTATCCGGCTTTCTGAATGTATCCGTCGTGGTGCCCTCAGCGAAAAGCAAGAGAAAGACGCCTACTTGTTGTTGGGACAGATCTACTACGCAAATCTGGAAGAGGAAAAAGCAAGAGACTCTGTGCGCCAGTTACTCGAGCGGGATCCCTCACTTGAACTAAAGCAGGAAGAATACAAACGGGGGTTTATCGATCTCGTAGACGAGGTGATGAAGGAAATGAATACCGAAGTAGTGGTGCCGCCGCGGCCACGACGCGAGGGCTTCTGGATTAGTGTTGGTCTCGGACCAGCTGAAGGCAACATCCGGTGTGATTGCCCCCTCGGCATCGACGCGTTACTTGATGCAGATGACCCGTGGAAAGGTGGCCCAGCCGGCAGCTTTTCGTTGTCGCTTGGGGGCACCATCAGTCCCAAATTACAGGTGGGGGCAGAGCTAAACCAGTGGGCGCGCTCGGTTGACGAAAATGACCGCACGTCTTCTATTGCGGTTCTTACGTTTATCGCCAAGTACTACACAAGTGCCGAGGGGAATTTCTTTTTGAAAGGAGGAGCCGGCTTTGGTGGGGCAACACTGGAAAATAGAGTTGTAAAACTGCAAGCCAGCGGTGCATCGCTACAATTTGGTTTGGGCTACGACATCCTCCTTGGTCATGCCAAGAAAATTGCGTTGACGCCGTTTTTTAACCTGAACGTGCTCTATGTCAATGAAGACGTTATTATTGTTGACGATGTTCGTTTGCGTGGTCCAACGGAGCCTTCGTATGCACAATTCGGTTTGGCTGTAACGTGGCCGTAGCCGGTGATGTGACCAACTGCTCGTCTGATAGAGATCTTTCGCGGGGCTCCGGATGACGTTGGTTAAGCGGATCGGGCTGACGGGATGGAGACAAATCAGCATTCCACATTCAACAATCCGTAATTAGCAATCAAGGGCTGCAAGCCCGCAGAGATTCTTCGCGGGGCTCCGGATGACGTTGGTTAAGCGGATCGGGCTGACGGGATGGAGACGAATCAGCATTCCACATTCAACAATCCGTAATTAGCAATCAAGGGCTGCAAGCCCGCAGAGATTCTTCGCGGGGCTCCGGATGACGTTGGTGAAGCGAATCAGTCTGACGGGATGGAGACAAATCAGCATTCCCCAATCCGCAATCAACAATCAACTCAGTCTTTGGACAGGGCTTCTTTGAGCCAGGCTTTGGCGAGATACCATTCTCGCCTTGTCTTTTTTAGGGAGATGTTCAGCAATTCAGCAATCTCCTGTTGCGTATATCCACCAAAATACCGCATTTCCACAATCTGCGATTGCAGTTTGTCTTCCTCTGCAAGTTTTGCCAGGGCCTCATCGAGCGCGAGAATTTCTTCTACGCGGTCCTGGGTGAACATATAAAACTCGTCTTCGAACGGTTCGTGTTCTGCGCCTTTGTTACGTTTGGCTGCATTGTGCCGGCGCGCGTAATCTACCAAAAAATGCCGCATCTTCGTGGCGACGATGGCGAAGAAATGAGAGCGGTTTTTAGCAGCCAGATTTTCTTCATCGAGGAGCTTGAGGCAGGCCTGGTTTACAAGTCCGGTTGGCGTAATGGTATGGTCCTGCCGCTCGCGCGCGATGTAGCCTCGCGCGATGCGTCGGAGTTCGTGATAGACCTGGTCGAACAAGGCGTCGGCTGCGCCGGCTTTACCAGCTTGCCAGTCGTTGATCAGCCGGGTGACATCACCTTTGGATGGCGTATTGCGTGACATAGTTTATTGGGACTATGCGAAGATGGGGTTTATGCGCGAGTCATGAAAAGACGTGATCC
>CBDHHF010000011.1:0-437900 GCA_965263205.1 Rhodothermales bacterium | reverse complement strand
AAACACCAATCCAAATAACCAAAGCACCGCAAGGGCGTGCCGCCAGCGAAACACCTCATTTGATACACTGGTCGGGGCAACGGGACGTACCAATGTGTTGCCGGAGGCACGCTCCGCTGATACGGGATCTGGCGGAGTTGGTGCCTCTGGCATAGATGGCAACACATTGGTCGGCCCCGCTGCTTCCGTATACAGTTCGTTGTTAGGCATTACGAGCTGCACCTCTTCCACAATCCCACGTGACAAGTGGATCTGTAGCGCTGTGCCAACAGGTAAAAGCAGTAGCAACACAACCGCGCCGGCACATGCATTATAGCGCAAGGGTGCATTGGCGCGTGGGATGAGTTGCAGTGAAATCCACAGAACCAGGCCTACAAGCGCCCCCTGCCAAAGAAAATGGAACAACGCCAACCCGATGGTATCCATCACCGTATGCGCTAAAAAATTCAATACTTCGTTCATGGTACTTCTTACATACTATACAGGCTAAAAAACACCAGGGAGTTTAGCTTTTAATTTCTGGATACCGGATCAAGTCCGGTATGACGTAAGAGGAATCGCACTCTGTCATCATTCAGCATTCGAAAATCGGCATTCGAAAATCGGCATTCCAAAACCCCCTTAGCCGTCTTTTTCCAGCTGTTCAATCAGCCGTTTTATCTCTGCCAACTCCTCCGGCGTACTCGTTTTCATTGAGAGGGCGCTTAAGACCAATTTTTGAGCAGAACCCTGAAAATTGCGGTTTAGAAAATCCTGCATAACGCCTTGCTCTGCATCCGTTTCAGATATAGCAGCTGTGTAGACATGCGCTTTGGCATCACTATTACGCGTCACGAGCCCTTTCTTGAACATGATCTGCATGAACTTCAGGGTTGTCGTGTACCCTGAAGTCTCCAGTGCTTCGTGCACCGCTCTGACGGTACTTGGTCCCTGCGCCCACAATACGCGGAGTATTGCCAGTTCTGCATTGGTCGGTTTTTGCATAGTCAACCCCAAACCTACGAATCAATTCGTACACAATATACGAACTAATTCGTAGATGTCAATAGGGATGGTTAAAAGTTGCAGGTTAAAGGTTAAAAGTTGTTGGTTGATTGTGCTCAGTTTGATAGCAAAACCTTTAACATTAAACCTTCAACTTTTAACCCATTTACGCGTTAGAAGGCCGATTCACCTCAATCTTAATCCTGGCTTCAGATCCGTGAGCGATAACAAAATTATTTTTTCGATGCTGCGTGTGGGTAAAATCCATAAGCCCAACAAGCAGGTTCTGCGCGACATCAACCTTTCTTTCTTCTACGGCGCAAAAATAGGCGTACTCGGCTTGAATGGCGCCGGCAAAAGTACGCTCCTCCGCATCATCGCGGGTATCGACAAAGACTATGTAGGCACCATCGACATTGGTAAAAACATCACATTTGGCTATCTCCCCCAGGAGCCCGAGCTCGACCCTGAGAAAACCGTAAAAGAGTTGATCGAAGAAGGCGCCGGCGAAGCGGTGCAGTTGCTCAAAGACTATGAAGCAATCAACGCCAAGTTTGCAGAGCCGGATGCAGATTTTGATGCATTGATGGCGGAGCAGGCGAAGCTGCAGGAGAAAATCGACCACATGAACGCATGGGACATTGAGAGCAAGCTCGAAATGGCCATGGGCGCCCTTCGTTGTCCGCCGGCCGATACAAAAGCCGGCGTACTCTCCGGTGGTGAGCGCCGCCGCGTTGCCCTCACGCAACTGCTCATGCAAGAGCCGGATGTACTCCTGCTCGACGAGCCAACAAACCACCTCGACGCGGAGTCTGTAGGCTGGTTGGAACAGCACCTTGCGCGCTACCCCGGCACCGTCATCGCCGTAACGCATGATCGCTACTTCCTCGACAACGTGGCCGGCTGGATTCTCGAACTCGACCGCGGCACCGGGATTCCGTTTGAAGGCAACTATTCATCGTGGCTGGAGCAAAAACAGGCGCGCCTGAAGCTTGAAGAAAAGCAGTCTGCCAAAAAGCAGAAAGCCCTCCAGCGCGAACTGGAATGGATTCGCACTTCGCCCAAAGGACGGCACGCCAAAAGCAAAGCGCGTATTGCTGCCTACGAGCAGATGGTTGAAGAACAACAGGAAAAACGGAACGAGGAAATTGAAATCCCCATTCCTCCGGGTCCACGCCTCGGCAACACAGTTATTGAGGCCAAAGGCGTGTCCAAGGCCTATGGTGACAACTTGCTCTATGACGACCTTACCTTTGCCCTCCCCCCTGGCGGGATCATTGGCGTGATTGGACCAAACGGGGCTGGTAAAACGACCCTGTTCAAAATGATCACGGAGCAAGAAGAAGCGGACGCCGGTACCTTTACCATTGGTGAAACAGTCAAGCTTGGCTATGTCGACCAGAACCGCCCACTGGACAGCGGCAAAACCGTATGGGAAGAAATCACGGGTGGCTCTGAGTTTGTACAGGTAGGCAACCGCGAATTAAACTCTCGTGCATACACTGGCCGGTTCAATTTCACCGGTTCAGACCAGCAAAAACGCGTGGGGCAGCTTTCTGGTGGGGAGCGCAACCGTGTGCACCTGGCAAAAACACTCAAAGAAGGCGCAAACGTACTGCTGCTTGACGAGCCTACAAACGACCTTGACGTGAACACGCTGCGTGCTTTGGAAGAAGCACTGCAGAATTTTGCCGGCTGCGCCGTGGTGATTTCGCATGACCGCTGGTTCCTCGACCGCGTAGCTACACACATCCTGGCCTTTGAAGGCAACAGCGAAGTGTACTGGTTCGACGGCAACTACTCACAATACGAGGAAAACCGCCGCAAACGCCTGGGTATCGATGCGGACCAGCCAGAACGCATCAAATACAAGAAACTCATTCGGGATTAGCCCTCATCCAGTAGACAAGGGCGTATCCTGAACTCGATTCAGGATCTTGTCAGGCCCAGAAAAAACCATCCGACTGCGTGCAACTCAACAGGTGCGGCCTGAATCAGGGTCGATTTTGCAGGAATCGCCTTGCATTTCGCGTTGGATGAGCATTTCGTGGCCGAGTTCACGTAGCAAGAGCCTGGATCTCTTGCTGCGTGTGATACACACGTTTGCCTTCTTTCAAATAAGCAGCCTCCCCGGCCGGCAACTATATGGACGCGATGTGCCACTACCATGTGTTGCAGCGCATCAACCACGTCATCACAAAACGTGCAATTGTTTTTCCGATAGAAGTCGATCATACGTTTCTCGCCTCAGTGGCTACTACCCGGGTAGCCAAACATACCTATCACGTTTTGCTATAGGTTTCTCTTAAATAGCTTATATTCACAATCGAATCTGGTGTACCCTGTTTACAGCTTACGCGTTATCAACCCGTGACAGGCCAAAATAGTGTATATCCAGCAACGTTTTAGCAATTCAAAGACAGGCGCCGGTCGCTTCAGCTGTTCCTTGCTCAATCACCTCGTTGAACACAATGCCGAAAGCTTGTCTGTCGCGCTGTATTCAACAAGCAATTATTGCGAGCATAGCGCAGCATCTCTTGACTGCTAAAACCCAGAGTACACAGCCTTGATCGTGCGTTGCAATCGTGTAGCGCGTTGCTACCCAATATTCCTCACGGGAGGCAAATCGATCAGCAAAACAGATTGTACGCCGGTTTTCGCGTAAAAGACCCAGCAGGTCAATTAAACGCTTCCATTCCGGCACGATACGTGCATCTGTTTTAAGTATTTCCCTCTATATTTCCGAGAACTGACCGCGTCGGTTTGAAGAAGCAATTAGAAGAGATAGCCTGTAGTTGCCCCTCGCTACAACCAAGCCCCTCTATTTAAGCACTCATCCAATTGGGTCCGGGTTACGCGTGTTATACCCGGCCATTGCTTATTGGCGATAATGAAGCTAAGACGAAACCATAAAAAGAAGCCACTCAAAGCAACCGAAGAGATTCTCATAACGGAAGAGGACAGCGAAGAAAAAGCTGCTTCACCTCTTATCAATCCGTTCAGCACATCCCAAGAATCAGAGAATGAACCGGAAGCAGAGGTAATGGAAGAAAAGCGGCCATCAGCTCGTCCTTTTATCCTTACCGTTAGTGTGAGCGAAGACAGCATTGATGCATTAAACCAGTGCATTCTTACGCTTACCACAGACAAGCCGCTAGCGCTGGTGGTATTCCCAACACCAGGGATTAAACCCGATGCTTTACTGGAGCAATTGACTCTGCCAGATCACCTGAATGGTGAAGTTGTTGAAGCGTCAACGCGATTGGTAGAAAACGGTATTTACGTTATTCCGCCAGCTAAGTACGTAGCACTGGAAGACCAGCAACTTGCGCTGGTAGAGCAGCCAGACCGCAATGTATCACCACTTGAAGCATTCCTGTTTACGGCCGCAAAAATTGAAAAAGCGCGGTCGATTGTATTGCTGTTTACGCCCTGGGTCACGCCATACCTGGAGGGTCTCAAGCAAGTACGTCTTGAACGCGGCATGGTCCTGCGGCTCAACTATTCGCACCATGCTTCGGTTGATTTCTCTGAAGCGTACATGACATTGCTGATCGACGGTTCTATCCCGGCGAGAGAAATTGCCGAGCGTGTAAATGCGTTTGTGCCGGCCATAAGCGAAAATGCGTCTGCCGGCCTTTCCCTGCAGCAGGAAGATATCCAGAGCCTTGAAAACATCTATTTTGCCCTGTTAAAAACGACAGGAATAAAATGTTCGGACCTGGATCTCATTTTCATCTTGCAGCACATCCAGCAGCGTCTGAACGTGCATGGCCAAACGAGCATTACAGCCTACGCTGAGTACATCCACGACAAACCCGGGGAGGTATGGTTACTCGCCCGCCGGCTTACCCTGAACCTGTCAGGCTTCTTTTTTGAGCGCAACACCATGCAGATGATTGCGCAAGACATTATCCCGGAACTGCTCGAAAACAAAGACGAAGAGATCATTCGTGCCTGGGTGCCGGCCTGTGCTTCAGGTGAAGATGCGCTGTCGCTGGCCATTCTGCTCGCCGATTATGGCAGCAACCTGCCCAAAGCGCCACAAATGCATGTGGTAGGTACCGACACAGACGAAGCTATCCTGCAACACGCACGCCGGGCGCAGTTTGCCCAGAACAGCATGTACAACATGCCGCAGGATTTCAAAGAGGGCTATTTTGATATTTTCCAGGATCGGTACAGCGTTAGCAAACCGCTCATGCAGCAAATACACTTTGCTGAACATGACCTTTCCAATATATCCCCTTATGCCAACATCCACCTGATTTACTTCCGTGGGCACCTCAATAAGCTCAAAAAGGAAGTACAGAAAAAGGTACTCAAAAACCTGCACGCTGCGCTGAATCCAAATGGTTTCCTCGTGATTGGTCAGGAAGACCACATCGGCTCGGAAGTACCCTTTTTCACGCCTGTAGATCGAGACGGGATTGTCTACAAACCTGTTTTCCAGCAAAAGAAAACAGTTGCACCTTCACACACGGTAAGTTTATTCAGGAATAGAGACGCCAAGGCAGACAATAAACCACAGGTCCAGGCACAGGACGTAGAGGAAACACCACAGATTAGCCGGCTCCACCGCGATCTGCTGCTGCAAATCCAGAACCCTGTGAGCATTGTGGTCAAGGCCGACTTCTCCATTATGGATCAGTGCGGTAATGTGGGTACGTTTATCTCCTGGCCAAACAACGGCAAAACTGCCAACCTCTTGACGGCTTTCCCGGAAGAAGTACAAAGCGATCTGCGAGATGCTGTTCAGCAAGCTATACGTTTGCAAAAGGCGCTAAAATCAAAAGTAATTGCTCCCAATCAGCAGGGCATCCTGCGCGCGTTCTCGCTGCATGTACGCCCTATTGAGTTGCCGGGTGACGAGGAACCGGTTGTGCAGGTCATGTTCATCGAGCCCGACAGAACCCGCGATGCGCAGCCATTGAATATGAACCTGAAAGGGCAGCCACTGAACAATGTGGTGAACAAGCTCGAGACCGATCTGCGCCATGCCAAAGACCGCTTGAACAAACTGACACGTCAGCTTGAAGAAGCGCGTAAAGGCACTGGAGAATCCGCGGAAGAGCAACCCAAAGTGGTGCGCAAACTGCAACAGCAAAACGACGAATTAAAAACCACCAATAAAGAACTTCTCGCCCTTAATCGAGATCTGGTACGTAGAATCGAAGAGCTACGTAAACGTACCCAACTGATCGAAAAAGAACACGCGTCAGCAAAAGAAGCTGCTGAAGCCCAGCCAACACAAAGCAACGCACCCATCGATGTAGATGTATCTGGCCCGATGGCACAGCAGATCATGCATATCACATCGAATCGCCACGAAATCCGCACAGCGCTTACGTCAATCATTGGCTTTGCAGACTTGCTGGCAGACCGGATGGTAGATGCAGACAATAAGGAACTGGCAAAATACATTAGCAAAGCCGGCAACCGAATGTCGGATAGCCTGGCCGGCTTGCTCGACGGCGAACTGGAGGCATTTGAAGTATTTGAACCACAGGGTCAAGTTCAGGAAGAACTCGCAACCGACGATGCAGAATCAGACCGCTTGCTTGTTGTTGAAGACAGTGATGCAACACGACGACTTCTCTCACTTGTGTTAAGCGACAGATTTGAGTGTGAACTGGCAGCAGATGCCAGCGAAGCCATTGAAAAGGCGCAAAAAGAGAAGTTCAAAGCCGTGTTGATGGATATCAACCTGGGCGCTGGCAAATCGGGGGTCGATGTGCTCAAGCACCTGCGAGAAAACAGCAAGTATGAGCGGGTACCGTTCATGGCCGTAACGGCAATGGCTTCGCCACGCGACGAGTCGCTCTTGCTTCGCAAAGGTTTTAATGCCTACCTGGCCAAGCCATTCCAGAAGTCGAAGTTGCTCTCCACGCTCGACCAGATGCTGGAAGAAAGCAGCACCGTCTAAGTCGCTGACAAACGCCTTACCAGGCACAGTCACCCAGTGTGCCGCCGGCATGGATAGCAGATCCGTGCCGGCTTTTTTTATGCCCTCTATGCCCTACAATTCTGCGTAGATTTTCTGTATTTTCGAAATAGCCACCAAATCTCTGTCATCCTCCTTTTTTGTACACCATGGTTTTCGCTTCATCCTGGTTTCGTGCCTCGTTTATCGTCATCCTATCTGCAGGCCTTGCGCTGGCATTCACGGGTGGGCCCTTACAGCAAGATGACCCACTCCAAAGTTTTGAACTGGCCGATGGCTTTCAAATCGAATTGATTGCGCAAGAGCCATTGGTTGCCGATCCGGTTGCCATGGAGGTTGATGAGCAGGGGCGCATCTACGTTGCAGAAATGCCGGGCTATCCCCTTGATGTCAGCGGAAAAGGTAGAATAAAGATGTTATCAGATACTGATGGAGATGGTACCATCGACGCCAGCCATATTTTTGCTGATAACATTGTACTCCCAACCGGCCTCATGCGCTGGAAAAAAGGACTGCTCGTCACATCACCACCCGATGTCCTGTACCTGGAAGACACAGATGGAGATGGCCGTGCAGACAAACGCGAAGTTATGCTAACAGGCTTTGCACGCTCCAATCCACAGCATAACTTCAACAAACCACTCTACGGCCTCGACAACTGGATCTACATGGCCAACAATGGCATCATCTGGACCTCGGCGTTTAAAGAGCAGTTTGGTGGACGCGGTGAAGCCGTCCACTTCCCGGCCCAACCAGACGCGGCACAACTGGGACGGAATGCAAATGATCGCAATGTGCGGTTTAAACCTGATAGCTACGAGATCGAGTCCCTTTCAGGTCGATCCCAATTTGGGCACACGTTTGATGCCTGGGGCCATCATTTTCTTACAAGCAACGCAACGCCACAATTCCACGAAGTAATTGCTGCTCGCTATCTGGCACGCAATCCCGACCTGACAACCCGCATGGCGATGCAGTACACGCCGGCATATGGCCGCAACACAACCATCTACCCCATCACGCGCGACCCTGAACACCAACTGCTCACCGATCGGGGGATGATTACATCAGCTGCCGGCATTACCTACTACCTTGGTGGCCTCTTCCCCGAGAAATACCAGAACAGCACGTTTATCGGCGAGCCGGTGCATAACCTCATTCACGTGTTGAAGGTACAAGAAAAGGGCGCGACGTTCGAAGCTACCCGGATTGAAGCCCGCGAAGAATTCCTCGCGTCTACAGACAGCTGGTTCAGGCCTGTAAATCACTACGTCGGCCCCGACGGTGCCCTGTATGTGATCGACTACTACCGGCAAATCGTGGAGCACCCGGAATGGATGGACGATGAAACCGCCAGGTCGGGCAAACTCAAAAACGGTACAGAAAGCGGGCGCATCTACCGTATCACGCCTGAAGGCACAGGCACAGCGGACTGGATGGGCAATCTCAACCTGTCAGCAGCCACAACGCAGGCGCTTGTTGATCACCTGCATAGCACCAATGCGTGGTGGCGTACGACTGCACAACGCCTGCTTGTCGACCGCCAAGATGCCGCTACGCCAGCACTTCTTGCGAACCTGTTGATGGGCGCATCGACGCCAGAATCACGCGTGCATGCGTTGTGGACACTGGAAGGACTGGGTGCCTTGCAGCCGGCGCATATTTACGTGGCACTCCAGGATGAAACGGCCGGTGTCCGCGAAAACGCCATCCAACTCGCCGAGTTGCACGCGGAAGATACGCCGTCATTGTGGGACGCCCTGCTTGCCATGACAGATGAGCCCAATACGCGCGTTCGTTTTCAGTTGCTTTGCACGCTGGGTGAACTGGATACCCAGGCCAGCAGAGACATGCAACGCCAGCTCTTCGAAACTGACATCGAAGATCCCTGGATGCAACTTGCAGCTCTATCTACCCGGGGTACTGTAGATCTGGCACTGTTCGAAGAACTCTACCCCATGCTCACCTCAACAACATCTCCCGGGCGGACGGCCTTTTTATCGCGCCTGTCGAGTCTTATCACTAAAAATGGCAGTGCCGACGACATCATGGTCCTTGGCATGAAGGCTATCAACAACGATGACACGGCCAACGATGACACAGCCATGCAAATCGCACTCTTGCGTGGCATGGCAGAAGGCATGCCATCTGCAGCACAATTGGATGATACGTTCTTGCCACTACGCGACGCGATGCTCCATGCGTTTACCGACGCATCAGCAGCCCTACGTGAGCCATTGCTGGCGGTCATTAAAACGTTACCGACCGTACAGAACACGAAGACTGCTACCGCAATGGCAGCTGCTATGGAGATGGCAAAATCTACAGCATCAGAAGCACCCCAACGCGCCCAGGCGATTACACTGCTTGCCCACCTGGATGCTACATCTCATGCCAGCCTCTTCCAATCGCTTATTCAGCCCGGTCAACCCATTGCGGTACAACAAGCCGCTCTGACTGCGTATGGACTGGCTGATCAGGAGGATCTTCCAACCGTCATCTTAGGGGCCTGGGCTTCTTCAACACCCGACGTGCGTAATACTGCGCTGGATGTCCTGATGAAAAGCCAGGATCGCATGGCCGTCTTGTTGGGCGCAGTTGAAGCCGGCACCATCCAGCCGGCTGCCCTAGGTTGGGACCGCACAGTTGTACTTATGCGCGATACCCAGGGTGCGCTCAAAACCAAAGCCCGTGCGCTCCTCAGCGAACCACCCGGTGTACGCGATGAGGTTGTAGCAGACTACTACACAACGCTTACCCTTGATGGCGACGTGGATGCCGGGCAGGCCGCTTTTTCCCGCGTTTGTAGCACATGTCACCAGGTAGGAGGCGACTACGGCGTTGCATTTGGACCAGATCTCGCAACGGTGCGCCATTGGTCTGCCCGAGCGTTGTTATCCAAAATTCTGAACCCACAAAGCACCATTGCGGATGGGTACGGCTTGTGGTCAGTGAAAACAGATGCTGCACAGCAGCAGATCGGCCTGATAGGAACGGAGTCTTCAGCATCCATTCAATTAAAACGACAGGGTCAGCCCGACATGACCATCGCGCGAAACGAAATTGTATCTTTGGAGAGCCTGAATATGTCCGCCATGCCGGCTGGATTTGAGCACCAGCTGGATAAACAGGAAATGGCCGACCTGATTGCGTTCTTGCGATTTAACTGATCTGGCCGGGGAGCGCGTCTAATGTTGTTTCCGCATGCACCCGCTGATACTGTTGCAACACATTGGTAAGATCAGAGAGCTTTACCGGTTTTTCCATATGGGCGTTGAACGTTGCATGGTTGTGCGTTGGTTCGTTCAGCATTTCGTTCTCTTCCGCAGCCATAGATATGATGTAGGGCTGCTGGTCTTGAGGCAAGTGGTCCCGCATCCAGACCATCGCCTGCTCGCCCCCCATCACGGGCATGCTGACATCCATAAGAATTACGTCGTATGCACGCGACGTAACAGCTACAATCGCCTCTTCCCCATTAGCCACAACATCTGCCTGCAATCCCATTTGCTCAAGAAAGCGCAGGAGAACTTTTTGGTTGATTACGTGATCTTCAACCAAAAGCATGCTAAACGTTTGTTGCATGGACGCAGTCACGGGTGCGTAATTGGTGGGTTTAGTAATGCCAGGATTTTCTGAGAGTAATCTGATCAGCGCCTGCTGAATGTTCAACTCGCGTGAAGGTTTGTGAAGAGATATAAAGCCTCCTTCACTCTTAAACTCGATCCTTGTACCCAATGAACTTAGCATGAGCACGGGTGTTGGTGCAGCAGCTTGCTTGCTCAACATGCGGGCAAGACTCACCCCATCCATCACCGGCATTTGATAATCCAGCAAAAACACGTCAAACGGGGGCGCACCTGTCTCCATTGCCTTTTTCTGGACTTTCAAAGCTTCGGGTCCAGAGGCTGCCAATACAACCTCCATGTCCCAGGCGGAGAGTTGTAAATGCAGGATGCGCCTGTTGGTAGCATTGTCATCCACTACCAGTACACGTTTGCCGGCTAGTTTTTTCGGCGAAATCGCTGGGGTAATTTCAAGATCAGGCTTCACAAGCAACGTCACATGGAACGCTGCACCTTGGCCCTCTTCACTCTCCACCCAAATCTCCCCACGCATTAGCGACGTTAACCGTTTACTAATTGCTAACCCGAGACCTGTCCCGCCATATTTTCGTGTTGTTGAAGAATCTACCTGGCTGAAGGAACGGAACAGCCTGTTCTTTTTCGATTCTGGAATCCCAATACCTGTATCCTGTACCACAATATGTAGTTTGATATCATCGCTCGGCATCTGCATTTCCATCACATCAACCGTTACAGACACTTCCCCTTTTTCGGTAAACTTGATGCCATTCCCTACCAGGTTCACGATAATCTGGCGCAATCGGGTTGAATCCCCTATAACTTGATGTGGCACGCCCGGCATAACGACGCAAGCCAGTTCGAGCCCTTTGTTGGATGCCTTTAGCGCAAGTACATCGATAGCGTCTTCAATACAGGTCCGAATATCAAAGCTGTGTGCCTCCAATTCCAGTTGCCCGGCTTCGATCTTCGAAAAGTCCAGAATATCATTGATAATGGTAAGCAACGAATCACCGCTGTTCCGGATCGTTTCAACGTACTCGCGCTGCTCCTCATCAAGTCCGGTCTGCGTGAGCAAGCTGGTCATACCGATTACGCCATTCATAGGCGTGCGGATTTCATGGCTCATGCTCGCAAGAAACTCACCTTTCGCACGCGTAGCCTCCTGTGCAGCATCGAGATAGCGTTGTACATCATCAGCCATCTGGTTGAATGCCTGCCCCAGTTCACCAATTTCGTCGTTTCCCAACATATCTACCCGGTAACTCAAGTCCCCTTTCCCGAGCCACTTTGTTGCCTGGTGGATTTTATTTATCGGTACAGCAATGCTCTGCGCCAACCAAAATGCTCCGGCAACACCAAATAACAACGAACAGAGACTAATCACTGCGGCAAATATCTGGGCATTTTGCAATTCATGTTCATAGATCGCAGTCGTACGGCTGACAAGCACACGGCCGCTCAGGTCGTCCGTATCAAACGTAGCTTCGGTAATTGCCCCACCAGCTTGCTTTGCCTTGTTTGCAAAGTCCACCATAAAGCTATCAGGATGCGCAGCAATGGTAGCGCCTTGCTCGTCCATCAGAACAATAAAGAGCACCTCGGGATCAGATTTTGCATACTCTACGGCGCGACGCATAGCCGCAAAGTCGCTGACTTCTAGCGCTGACTGTACGCTTATGGCGAGCGTAACGGCAAATGTATTGGACGTCTGTTCAAAGTTTTTTGTGATTAACGCCTTCTGTTGCCCGTTGAAATACAGATACAGGATGAGTGAAGAGGCAGCTACGATTAAAAAGACCGTCAGATATATTCTATTTCGCAGGGACAGTTGCATTATTCCACGCCGGCCTCAATTCTGGTTCGCGGAGGCAGCGCTTCCGATATAGCCAAGTACAACAACCTCATCGGTCACCAACGATGCATCTGTATAGCCAATCGCCCCTGGCGTAGCAGCAACTTCTTGAAGAACTTCCTCTTCTGAACGCACTGTTCTGGGCGTACGCCCCTCACCGGATAACACAACGCGCATCCACACCTTTTTCAACTCTCTCGGCCGCTTCTGCAAATATGCATAAAATTGCTTTTTTGAAGTCGTTTCCTGCTTTTGCTCGAACAGGACAACCAGGCTGCCATCTTCCCATTTATTCTTTTCAAGCGTGTAAAAATCGACCAGCGCTTGCTGCGTTACAGATTCAACCGGTACAGATGGGTGTGCAATGACGGCTACAAGATTTTCCATAGCCCCACCCGTTGGCGCTACCTGCGCTGCAACCGGAGCCAAGGACCAGTAAAGCAAGGTGAAGAGCCCACTCAGTATTTTAGTGCAACAATTCATCTCCTCCCTTCAAAGAAATACACTGAGTCCTACAAACACATCGGTCTCCTTTCCATAAAAAAGCTCCCCTGTAAAGGTAGATGTGTATGCGAACTGCACCTTGAAGACCAGGAAATCATTTGGCCGATATCCTCCGCCTATCGAATACATCCCGAAGCCATCGTCCGTGACAATATTACTTCGATCTATCACCATGGAGAACATACCATAAGCAAAAAAGGCATCCCCTATGTCAGCGCCCACCGTGACGTACCCGAATGTTTTATCAAGATCTTTATTAAAAAGAAGGTTGGTCTCAACTATCTCGGCCAAGATGTCCTTTTTCTCTTGAGATAAGCCGTAAAAAACGTGGATAAACTCAGATTCTACATAAAAATTGGGGAAGGTAAATGAAAGGTCTACACCCAATCTGGAGCGAGGAAGTGTCCCTACCCCCATAAAATCCGTATTGAAAATTGGGATACGCGAAAGATCAGCGTAGTCATGTGAACCAGAAACGCCAAATTTCAATCCGCCTTTTCGGACGCCAACCCGACCACCGACCAGTTTAGCCAACGTAGAATCGCTGCCCGAAGGCAACGTTGCTATGGCTTCCTGAATCATATACGCCGTATTATTCCCAACATATGCTGCATAATCAAGCTTTAGCTGATTGCCTAAATCGAACCGGCCATAAACCTCTACTGCAGCCTGCTGTGGTACCATCTCATCGGTACTGAGAAAATCACTAACAATCGTTTCATAGGCTAACGGCCGCATCACATACGGCAATAGCGGCGTTCGGTCTCGGATGGTATTCAGGTTATTGAACGTAGGAACCAGCAAGCCAGCCTTCACCCTGAACTGCTGTCCAGGGTCGTATTTGACCCACGCCTCGTCCAGTGCAAATCCCCCCCATTGCTCTTCGGTCGACAACGAGTTAACGATTTCAAGATTGACAAAACCACTAAACTGTTCATCAATCTGCTTGAACACAAACAGATTCATCTGCTGAACAGAAAAGCTTAGAGATTTATCAATCTCTGGACGCGGATTCGACTCAAGGTCTGAATAGCGCGAAATCGCCTGAAAATACCCGTAGATATACAGGTCTTCGTTGATCTGTGCAGTTGCGGAATTAGCAATACCCAGCGAAGCTAAAAGACACACTAACGCTATTTGACAACGGATATTCATTGTTTGAATCGCGGGCGAAGTGTTAGCTTGCCTGCTTTTCAAGAGACCGAAGCAAAAGTGCCTCGATGAACTTCCCGTCTTCCCCGTCGCGCTGATACGACCAGGTTACTTGCCATCCGCTTTTTTTGAGCCGGTGATAAGCCGGAAGATCCATGAGTTGCTGTCCTGCGCTGATATAAAATTTACGGTATCTGATCTCCGTATCTTGGTCCTTGAGTTGCATGTGTACGCGAAAATTGAGATGTGTAGTTTTGGATATGCTTATTATCGCCAACACGTCTCTTAACTATAGCGCATCAGCGCGTTCGGTCGAAACGCGGAGCTGTGTTTATGTGCCCAGATCTGTAATAAACACAAACATATGCACAAACATAAGCACAAACAGACGTGCGCTATTGCCGGCTTACGATCGAAAGAAGTCCGCCCCGGTGCCGGATGACTTTGCCAGCCAACTGCCGGCCCGCGGCTCCCGCCAATGTCAGATTTTCCGTTGTTAATTCGTTAAAATCCGCGTTTTGCAGTATCAGGGTACGCAACAAACCGCCATAAAACGCATCGCCTGCACCAGTCACATCTACCACATCCACGTCCGGTGACGAGATGTTTACCTTGTGCTGCCGGGCCTGCAGCGTCGCGCCCGCAGCACCACGCGTTAATACCAGCAATGCAGGAGTTGGCAGCTCTGGTTGTAACGTCTGCACAACCTCCCATTCCTCTTCGTTTACCTTCAGCACATCCACCATTTCAAGGAGTTTGCTGGTTCGATTTCGAACAGCTGGTGCCACACGCGCCAAACTGATATTTGGATCAAAGGAGACCAGCCCTCCTGCTTCCTTAACCTGCTGTACGAGTTCAAAGGTGGTCTTTGCCGTTACCTCACCCAGCATGGTTGTGCCACCAATGTGCAGCACATCAAAGATGAAGTCGCGCTCTTGAACCTCTTCCCATGATAAAAATTGATCGGCACTACGCCGATTGGCGATTGCAACACGTCTGCTTCCCAATGATGTATGTGTCATGAACACGCACCGGGTCGGATACGCATTGTCTTGCCAAATACCTTCAGTAGTACAACCCGCACGAGCAATCGCGTGGTACACAAACCAGCCAAAAGGCTCCTTGCCAATCCGGGACAACAGCGTTACGTCGATACCAGCTTGCGTGAGGGCGACGGTTACATTTGCAGGAGATCCACCGGGATGTTTTTCAAAAATGTCAGCTGCTTCAATCGACGCTACGGCATCGGGACAGATAAAATCTACAACCAGTTCACCAATACAACCTACCTTCATAACCACATTATTGATATACTTGACGGGTTAATGTAAGGCTTCAGCAGACTGGTTCATACCCGGAGCAAAAAGTCTGTACGAACTGCAGTACCTTTATGTACGACCACCGCCCCTACCGCTGCCACCAAAATAGAAATGCCCCAACGTAACGATCTGTCTGCAAAAACGGATCAGCCCTCTCAACTGCTAGCCTGGTGCTACTTCCTGACGTTTTTTGTTCTTGGTCTTGCGCCGGCAGCGCTGGGCCCCACCCTGATGGCATTGGCAGAACAAACCGGTTCGGAGCTGGAAGACATTAGTATTCTGTTTTCCATGCGTTCGCTTGGGTACCTGTGCAGCGCCCGCATTATCGGCGGCATGTACGACAAACATCGCGGACATCCCATCATGGCCGGCGCCCTTTGCCTTGTTGTGGTATTGTTTGTTACCCTCCCCTACATCACTTCGCTTGGTGTGCTGTCTGGTGCATTCCTCATCCATGGTATCCTGAGCGCTTGTATCGACCTGGGCGGCAACATCCTCCTGATTTGGGCCTATCACCGCAACACAGCGCCTTATGTCAATGGGTTACATTTTAGCTTTGGTCTGGGTGCGTTTACCGCTCCCCTGATCGTTGCGTTTACCCTGACGGCCCAAATGCCTCCCGTATATACATACTGGATTATTGCCGTACTTGGCATTCCGAGTATTATCTGGTTACTGCGCAGCCCAAGTCCACAAAACCCCCTTGTTCAGCAAACAGAAGCACCTACGCAAGCGCGCAAAGCCATCCCCATTTGGCTGTTAGCCGGCTTCTTTTTTCTGTACGGCGGGAGCGAGGTAAGCCTTGGCGGCTGGATCCATACCTATGGCATCAAACATAACACGATGGATGAGAAAACAGCTGCCTACCTTACGTCGTCGTTCTGGGGTGCGTTTACTATAGGCCGGCTGTTGGCCATCAGACTTTCAAGCAAGTTTGCTTCTTACAAACTGGTGCTTGTACAGATGAGCGGGGCTGCGCTATGTGTGTTGGTGATGTTACTCAGTCCCCCCAACGTGGTGGTCACCTGGACCTGTACCTTATTAACAGGTTTGTGTATGTCGTCTGTATTCCCCCTCGCCATCACCTATTTTAAGCGGTTTACCGCCGGCAGTGGGCAACTCTCGAGTTGGTTCTGGATAGGCGCCAGCGCCGGCAGCATGACGGTCCCCTGGACAATTGGTCAATTCTTCGACACCATTGGCCCTACGTTTTTCACGCTTCTCATCGTGATTTGTATCACCCTGGCCACAGGCATTATGTTTTACATTTCACACTTCCTCTACCGCGATACCTTATAAGAAATAATATCCGCAAGGCCCCTTACGTTGTTGATAAAACACAGCGACTGATATGGGCAATTCCGGATGTATGGTTGTTCGGCTTGAATATGGTAGACCGGGAGTATTGAATGGGTAAAAATCAATCACCCATTGCAACAACAGACGGCGTATGCGTATCACAACTTCGCCTCTTAGCATTACGTGGCTTTTACTGTTAGCAGTCACGCGAGCACCACACGCAATGACCTATTTTTCATGCAATTCTGTATCGACTGATTCATAGCATGCAACAAAAGCAATTGATCTGGCTGGGTGGATCGTTGATTGTCCTGCTAGCCCTCGCCTTTGCAACAGGCTCATTTAGTAAAGAAATATCGATGGTCGATGTGCCGGCGCTTTCTATTTCCAGCGAGCAAATTGAAGAATTTGAGATCGTTACGAGCGATTCTTCCATATTCGCGCTTGAAAAGATTCGAGGGACCTGGCATATCACAAGCCCAATTCAAGATATAGCGGACAGTTCAACCGTTGCCCGCTTTACACAGAATCTGGACGACATGCGGCTTGAATCTGTCGTATCAACCAATGCCCAGAAATACGACACATATGGCGTAGCAGAAAATAGTAAGCACGTAAATATTACCTGGGGGCGCAACAAAAAGACCTTTCACATTGGCAACAGTGGCCCAGATTTTCAGTCATTTTATGTGCGACTGGGGAGCGACTCGCGGGTATTTCTTTCCAGCGGCCGGCTAAATTTGCCAGAAAATCTCGATACGTGGCGCAATAAAACAATCCTGCAGGTGGTACCGGAAGCCATCAACCAGATCGCCGTCTCTACTCCGGCAACAACTTACGACCTCGTCCGCACAGCAGGCCTGTGGCAACTCACGGAAGAGGACGACAACAACATAGCAGACTCCGTACGGGTTACGGAATGGCTAAATCGCTTTGCCCCGCTACAAGCAACAGCGTTTATCAATGATATGCCGGCAGCAGAAGTCAAAGCAGAAGCGACCCATCAGATCCACTTTAACGTCCCCGGCGGTGGTACGCAAACCTTGTGGCTCGTCGACAGCGAAAACCAACTGGCTGCAACGGTAAGCGGCAAGAGCGTAACCTTTCAACTTCCGCCAAGCTTACTGACAGCTTTTGTGCCTCCTCCAGACGATTTGATCGATAACTGAGCAGAACTACCATAGACAAAAACGCCGATGCCTGCTTCCCAAACGGAGCCTGCATCGGCGTTTTCAATGATTCAGTTTGTGATGTAGCCGGCTCTACTCAACCGTCACGCTCTTTGCCAGATTACGTGGTTGATCAACATCGCACCCTCGCAATACGGCAATGTGATAGGACAGTAACTGCAACGGAATCACAGAAAGCAGTGGTGACAAGAACTCAGCCGCTGCAGGAATCCGAATCACGTATTCACACAACGCGTCCAGTTCGTTGTTGTCCTCTTCTGTAATCGCAATTACAACACCATGCCGTGCAACCACCTCTTCGATGTTGGTCACAATTTTCTCGTAAGTGCTGTCCTTCAATGCAATAAAGATCACCGGCATTTGGCGATCAATTAGCGCGATCGGTCCGTGTTTCATTTCGGCTGCAGGATACCCTTCGGCATGGATATACGAGATCTCTTTGAGTTTCAATGCCCCTTCGAGTGCAACGGGGAAGTTGTATCCACGCCCGAGGTACAGGAAGTTGGTTGCATAGCGAAATACCTCGCTCATGCTACGGATATCATCATTCAGCGCCAGGACTTGCTCTACTTTTTCCGGTAATTGAGAAAGCTCTTGCAGGTGAACAGACACTTGCGCTTCGGTCAGGGTGCGCCCCTCAGCCATTTTAAGCGCCATCATTGTTAACACAACCACCTGCGCAGTAAATGCTTTGGTCGAGGCTACGCCAATTTCGGGACCGGCATGCAGGTATACGCCGGCATCTGTCTCCCGCGCAATGGTTGAGCCAACAGCATTACAAACACCAAACACAGGGATGCCCTGCCGCTTGGCTTCGCGTACGGCAGCCAGCGTATCAGCTGTTTCGCCACTTTGGGAGATGGCTATAACAACATCACCTTCATTCAGAATGGGTTTGCGGTATCTGAATTCACTGGCATACTCGACTTCTACTGGAATGCGCGCGAGATCTTCGATCAGGTACTCGCCAACCAGGCCGGCATGCCAGGATGTACCACAGGCGCAGATGATTATCCGGTTGGCCTGCTTCAGCTGGTCCATCACATCTTCCAAACCGCCCAGCTTGATCTGGTTTGTTTCCACAGAGACACGCCCTCGCATGCAATTTGCAATCGAAACGGGCTGCTCCACAATTTCTTTGAGCATGAAGTGCGGATATCCTTGCTTCTCAATCTCTTCGAGGTCCCACTCGATTTCATGGACTTCCTTCTGCAGCGTCACATCATCAATCGTACGCACTTCAAATCCAGAACGGCGAACCACAACCAATTCCCCATCATTCAGATACACCACTTTCCGCGTGTATGCTACAACCGCTGATGCATCTGAACTAATGATGTACTCTTCATCACCAATACCCAATAGCAAAGGACTCCCCTTTCTGGCTGCAATGAGTAGATCGGGGTCTTCACCCGAAACAATGGCGATCCCGTATGTACCCACCACCTGCGTCAACGCCTGGCGAACGGCTCGCTCAAGCGGCAACTTCGTCGTTTTCTTCACATCATCGATCAGGTGTACCAGGGCCTCGGTATCCGTCTGCGATTTAAATTCGTAGCCGCGTTTCTGCAAACGGGCACGCAATGCCTGGTAGTTTTCGATTATGCCGTTGTGGACCAACGCAAAGCTACCATCTGTAGCACTGTGAGGATGCGCGTTCACATCGTTAGGAAAACCGTGTGTTGCCCACCGGGTGTGGCCAATGCCAAGTTGACCAACTGGTGCTTTATGCTGGACAACATCCTCCAGTTCACCCACCTTGCCTTTTTGCTTCAAGATGGTAAGTCCATCCTCATGCACCGCAATGCCGGCAGAGTCGTAGCCGCGGTATTCCAAGCGTTTGAGTCCATTAAGAATGACCTCATGGGCTTTCTGATGCCCTATATATCCAACAATACCACACATGTGATCCTTGTGTTTTTATCTATTTGGAAAAAGTATAGCGGTACCATGCAAATCCATGACCGCTCTTTGAAAAATTGAAAACCAACACCTGCGTCATGCACACATTTATGCAAAACACGTGTACTGGTACATGCCTTAAACTAGTGTAGAAATGCGACGCCCAACTAATCAGAAAGATGTTGAGCGTTGTTCTTAAACCCACTTGGGAAATACGAACGGCGCAAGGAAAAACCTTCAACCTTGTCGCACGACGTTATGTCTTAGACAAGTAACGACAAAAAGATTAAATTCAGTTCATTGACTTATTGATCAACTTCCAGGATGTCTTATGGGTGCCCCCACGCCATTATGGATTCGCGAACAGGTAATCAAAGATCACCAGGCTGGTGTTCACGTAGAGACAATTGCTACACGCAATGGTATTTCACGCGCGAGTGTCTACAACATTTGTCGTCGCTATAGAGAAGGTCGGTTGGCAGCAGATTACACTGCTTGCGGCCGCCCAAAGCCGGATGAACGTATTTACCGCGCCGCACGCTATCTCAAGTATCTGCATCGCGATTGGGGTGCGCCGCTTATCCGCACGTTACTGGCGAAGCGCTATCGTAACAACATACCCACCGCGCGTACATTACAACGCTGGTTCAAAGCAGCCCGCTTAACGCCGCTACGCCAGAGACGTTTAACAGGTAAAGGGTCGGACAAAGCAATCCATGTTCATGGTTGCTGGCAGATTGATGCCAAAGAGCGTCTCGCATCAAAGGCGTGTTATCTCAGCATAGTGGACGAACATTCCGGTGCCTTTCTGCAGACACCCGTTTTCCCCCTATGCACGGATAAGCCAGGTACCGCTTCAACGGATAAAACGTGAGTTAATCAACGTGTTTAAGCGCTGGGGTATGCCCGATCGTATCCGTGTTGACAATGGACAACCCTTTGGCGATCCGCAACGGGTGAGCATCCCTGTGATGGCTCTGTGGCTTGCCGCTCTGGGCATTGATACGATTTGGAATCGACCAGGCAGGCCAACGGACAACGCTTGTGTAGAACGCATGCAAGGCACAACTTCACGCTGGGCTGAAGTATCTACCACGCAAAACCTGAAGTACCTACAGCAAAAACTTGATTACTTTACAACGCTTCAGCGTAGCAGCTATCGTGTCGATAGGCTAAAGGGACGAACGCGAATCGAAGCGCATCCGGCACTTAAGCAACAACGACGTGCATACCTGAGCGAAGCATTTAAAGCTAAACGTGCCTACGCTTTGCTGGCCCAAACGCGATTGGTTCGCAAGGTAAATACCAATGGTCGTATTTCGATCTACGAACAAGGATATCAGGTTGGCAAGCAGTGGCGCAGTCAGCAAGTGCAAATCCAACTCGATGCTCAAACGCGCGAATGGATCATCAGTGATGCTGTAGGTAATACAATCAGGAGGCAAAAAGCCAAACGGCTTAGCCCAGCTGATATTAGGAAGTTATCAATAAGTCAAAGAACCTAAAGCTTTCTGTCGCATGCTGTCTAAGACATAACGTCGCGCGACAACCTTTAACTTGCTACCTTCAACCGTAACCAAACGAATCGACAAACATTATTTGTTTGTCTTTAGAACGATCGTCCAATGGCAGCAGCAATCTGCCTGACCTGATTCATCAATTCGACAAACTGCTCAAAGAAAAGTGCCTGTGCGCCTTCACTTCGGGCAGCCGCAGGATCGGGGTGTACTTCAATCATCAAGCCATCAGCGCCGGCAGCAATGGCTGCGCGTGCCATGGGTGTTACCTTATTGCGAAATCCGGTACCATGGCTGGGATCTGCAAAAATAGGTAAGTGACTGCGCTCTTTAACAACAGGAATCGCCGATAAATCCATCGTATTGCGGGTGTAGCGCTCAAAGGTCCGGATGCCCCCTTCACACAGCATCACCTGCATGTTTCCTTCTGCAAGAATGTATTCCGCACTCATCAGCCACTCCTCAATAGTCGCGGATAGCCCACGCTTCAAAAACACAGGCTTTTTTGTGCGACCAACTGCACGCAGCAGATCATGGTTTTGCATATGACTCGCGCGGATGTGATACACATCGGTGTAATCCTGCATTTTCTCGACCATGTCAGCCCCCGTTACTTTGCACACAACCCGCAAGTTATGGCGATCAGCAACTTTCCGTAGGATGGGTAGCCCGGACACGCCAAGCCCCTGAAATGAATATGGCGATACTTCAGGGCGATGGATATCAGCGCGAAGAAACTGCACGCCCGCAGCAGCGATGTGGCCGGCTATCTGATCCAGTTGCTCCTCATCCTCAACCATATTGGGACCGGCCATGACCACAATTTTATCACCCCCTACTTCAATCCCATTGATGTCGATGGTTGTATTTTCCTGTTTCCAGGTCCTGCTCGCAAACTTGTAGGGCTCTGTTACCCGGTAGACGTCGGCTACGCCGGTCATCACTTTCACGAGACGCACGTCAAAATCTGGCTTTACGCCAATCGCGCCCAACACGGTTTGGTGTATACCACTGGAGCGGTGCACATCGAAACCGAGTTCACTCAATTTGCCAATGACCGCTTCGACCTGCTCATCTGCAGCGCCGGCCTGCATTACTACTACCATGCTTGAATCAAGATTTTATTGATAGCGCTCCAGTGTAAACTTCTCACCCAAATACCGCTTTCTCACTTCTTCGTCCGCAGCAAGATCCTCCGCAGTCCCCTGTTTCAAGATCCGCCCTTCATACAGCAAGTACGCTCGATCAGTGATGGCCAGGGTCTCGTGTACGTTGTGGTCTGTTATCAAGACACCAATGCCGCGCTCCTTTAGCCTTGCTACAATCGACTGAATATCTTCTACAGCAATCGGATCGACACCGGCAAAAGGTTCATCCAGCAGAAAGAACTTTGGGTTTGTGGCCAGGGCACGCGCAATTTCCGTACGCCGGCGCTCGCCCCCCGAAAGCATATAGCCTTTCGAGTGCCGTACTTTTTCAAGTCCAAATTCTTCGATTAACGCGTCAACCCTGTGCTTGCGATCTTTCTTGTCCATCGACTGAAATTCGAGCACAGCGTGGATATTCCCTTCAACAGTCAGGTGGGTGAACACCGACGCCTCTTGCGCAAGGTAACCGATACCTAGGCGCGCGCGCTGATACATCGGTACCGTGGTGATATCTTTGCCACTCAACCTGATTGCTCCCGCATTCGGACGCACCATGCCTACAATCATGTAGAATGTCGTTGTTTTGCCGGCACCGTTAGGACCAAGCAAACCGACAATTTCCCCTTGCTGTACCTGCAAACTCACGCCCCGAACTACCTCACGCTTTTTGTATCGCCGCACCAGACTATCTGCCTGCAGGATCAAACGCTCTCCCGATGTATCTGGCTGATTCATACTGTTATTCGTCGTTTAAAAGGCTGCGCGGTTGTTCTTCCGAAACGGGTAACAAAAAGGTCTGTGTCCGCTGCATTATACGAAGCATCCGCGACTCATCTTCCAACATCACATTTTTTTGTGGCCGGCGTTCAGGTGTCCACGAAAACCCATCCAACTGAAATGGATCAGGAATTAGTGCGCCGTCATAATACGTACCCTCAATGCCGGCAAACACACCAATCTCGTCGAGGTCATTGTCTTTGAACCGCAGTTCAATCCGATCCCCTGAAGTTTTGATGCCGCCAAGCTGGTCATCTGCACTCACTTTAAAATAGATGGATTCAGCCTGGGGTCCTACGGAGAGGCTTTTTAGTGAGTCTTGCTCAAACAATCCGAGCAATGACTTTCCTTTGAGTTGGTTAATGCGCATCGTTGCAGAGTCCTGATCTGCTGCAAAGGCATTCTGCAACACAAAGAGCGAATCAATTTTGCCGGCCAGCGCCGTGGCACGCATGGTATCCCCTGAAAGTTGATACGAGTCGAACCAAGCCATGGGGTCATTAAATAACCGATTCTCTTCATTTAATGGTGCTAACGCTACCGAGATGCGGTCATACACTGCAGAATCTGCCAAGGCGGCAAAATCGTTACGCCAGATCAAAACTGACTCAACGGCAATGAGGCGCTGTAGCGAATCCTCGCGCAGGGCTTCCATGGAGGTTGCCGTCATAACAAGGGAGTCGGCCGGCACGCCAAGCGAATCTTGCTTAAACTGAAAAAGCATTGCGCTGCCATCCATTTTGCTGTAGCCGGCCCGGTTGTCGTTGTACACCCGATCACCAAACAGAAACGTCCGCGTAGAACTATCTGCTACAGCTTCGTCGTCTTCTGCACCAATGCGTTCGATGAACACATCGCCACGACCAATTGATATTTCTGTATCTCGGAAATAGGTTACTGAATCTGCCTCCAGGTAGGTTTTGTCTTCTTCGAGGACAACCTCTCCGTAAAATTCAGCGCGCTTCTCTTGAGAGAAATACTCACCATCCAAACTCGTCAAAACCGTAGCGCTGTCAACAAGGCGGACGTTCTGATCGAAAAATGTGTGTTTGCGATCAAAGTCATGTAATGCAAGGGGCGCATAAACTTGTACTTCGCCATCAGAAAGCCGTACGTCGCCCATAGCGCGTCCTTTTTTCGTACTGCTGAAATAACGGACGCTATCAGCGGAAAGTGAATCATTGTTTTGAATAATGAGGACGTTCCCGATCAGTAACACTTCATCGCGCAATTCAAACTCCAGCACCCGGTCTGCCCAAAGATACACCGTATCCTTGTCCGGCTGGCTCAATCTAACATTGCCTTCGAACATGCGAATGGGTTCACCATTTTGTACGCTTCGAGAGAGGCGATCTGCGTTGAGAAATTTGACAACCTTCTCGTTGGTGTCAGCGGGCATCCATTCGCCCGCCCTCCACGCAGCTTCTGGTGCATGCGGTGCCAGGCCGGCGCCAAGCAGGCACACCGCAAGCAGGAGCGGCAATCCTATCTGCAAAAAAGTAGATGCGTATTTAGATGTCATCAACAAGGGCCTGCCCGGTTACCCTGGCAATTTCATAATTTTCGAGGTCTTCGTCTGCATCCAGGTTGTAACCCTGAATGTCTTCACGTGGCGTGGTAATCCGAACAAAGCCGTCTGTTCTAACGCGCCGGTCTATTTCATGCCAGATAAGAAACTCTGTTTCTAGCTTTTTCTCATCATTCGTATTTACGATAACGTTTCCTTTGGACTCAATGCGGCGCTCGATCTCGTAGTAAATCATTTGATCTGCGTGGATCGTGGCTGACGAATCGCCTTTTTCATCAAACAAGTACGCCAGCACACGGCTATTGAGGCTATCGGGATGGCCCTGTAAGATCATGTAGGTGCTATCAACATTTTCAAACTTGGCCATGTAGTCGGCATGAATCTGCAAACGAGGCCGGCCACCGTCGAGTACATCGAACTGGGTTGCCCAGCTTTCCTGGTCAGGCAGCGGGCCTTGCTGGATTTCTTGCAGACTGGGGGTTGCGATATCTGGTTCTGCACAGCCGGCAGTGATTAAGCCGGCGAATACAAAAAAGAGCCAAATCAGGCCAAAATTCGACTTCGGAACGCAACGCATAAAGCTTGGTATTATTTCTATTAACATGATCTTGTATCCGACTCGTGCATCGGACTTACAAATGCATTTCTAGCACCGATAAATCTTTCACTTCCCCTTTTATCTTTCCAGTTCTTCAACGTTAAGAACGAATAAGGGTTTTAATAATTCATGGTTTTGCCGATACATCGGAAAACCTGTTTGAGCTCAACTCATTAGATCATGCCTTAGAGGAAACCTTTATGAGCTTTTCAATCGAGCCTTTTGACACTGATACTGCAGTCGTAACGATCGGCAAAACGCTGGACTTTAGGAATGCAGACGACTTCAAAACGTCTTGCCAGAATCAAGTAGAGACTGGAAAACACAACTTTATCCTGGATTTTTCTGATACAGGGATTTTAGACTCAACCGGATTGGGCTCTATTTTCTCCCTGTACCGTAAAGTATCGCCCCTCAATGGACAGGTGGTATTTGCTGCCATCTCGCGACCCGTACAGGTCGTTGTACAGCTGACCCGTACTTACAAAGTATTCCGTCAGTTTCCTTCGGTAGATGCAGCAATGCAGGCACTTCACTAGTGAATTGCCCGGAATTTATTCGAAACGGATTAATCCGTTGTTTTTCGTTTAGATTTATACCAATTCCCCTCCATGTATTCCGAAATGATTTATTTTAGGAATCTAGATACCATCATAGACGATGTCCATGGGCTGTTTGATGGTTGGGAAACGCAGATGGAAGCGTATGCTTCGCTTTCCCTAGAAGTGATTCATCTCGCCAAACTTGCCGTCCATGAGTGGCTGGCTAACATTTTACAGCATGCCGACTTCAAAGACAGATTGCCTGAGGTTGGTTTGTACGTGTCTCCGACGGATGACCGTTTACTGTGCGTCATCGAGGACAATTCCGAAGGTTTTGACCTCGAAGGCTACCTGGAAGATCACCCAAAAATTACCGTAGTCTTACCTGATCGCGGTATGGGATTGATTATGTTAAGGTCCTGCACAGAGGAGTTACGTTATGAAAAGTTAAATGGCGGGAAACAGCAACTGGAATTCTACATTCCCGCCAATAGCGATCCGCATATCGATATTCCCTTCTCATGACAGATTACAATATTCTAGTTGTAGAAGACGAACATACCCTTCGCCGGCTGCTTGAATACAGGCT
Organism: Rhodothermales bacterium; assembly: GCA_965263205.1. Lineage (GTDB taxonomy): Bacteria > Bacteroidota > Rhodothermia > Rhodothermales > JAHQVL01 > JBCCIM01. The sequence continues at coordinate 411,468 of CBDHHF010000011.1, read as the reverse complement.
GAGCAAGCATTATAGTGTCCAAACGGCCGCGAATGGAGAAGAAGCACTCGCTCGTCTCAACTCGAATACGCCCGACCTCATCATTTCGGACATCATGATGCCGAAGATGGACGGGTTTGCCCTGCAAACAGCCCTGCAGGAGCAAAAAGACACGCGTACCATTCCCTTCATTTTCCTGACGGCCAAAGCTGACGATTCCAGCCGGCTAAAAGGCATGCGTATGGGGGTCGACGACTACATTACCAAGCCGTTCGATATTGATCAGCTTCTGTCACGTATCGACAGGCTACTCGAACGGACCCGGTTGTTTCAGACCCAACTCGACGCCAAAATTGGCAACGACTTCTCGCAGCGGCTCATGCCCAAGAAAATGCCGGAAGTGGGCGGCTATGACATTACGTACTACAATGAGCCGAGAGAGTATGGCGGTGGCGATTTATTCGACTGGGCAGAGCCTTTCCCAGGCGTCTTTTTCTTCACCATTGGCGACGTCATGGGTAAAGGCCTCCAGGCTAAGTTTTATGCATTTAGCTTTCTGAGTTATATCAGAGGTACGCTCCACGCGATGCTGGGCACATCTACCTCGCCGGCTGCACTGATGCAGCGGGTCAATAAGATTTTAATGGAAGATGAGGTGATGGAAGAGACCTTTGCCTCGCTATTACTCATGCGCTGGGAGCCGGCCAAAAACGAGCTCACATACGCCAATGCCGGCCACTGCAGGCCATTTCTTATTTCAGATACCGGCGCATCCGTGATTCAGCACAGTGACTTGATTCTGGGACTAGACAAAAACGCCACGTTTGAAGACGCAACCATTCAATTGGCCCCCGGCAGTGCTGTTCTGGCTTATACCGATGGCTTGATAGAGCAGCAAATGAAATCGGGAGAACAGCTTGGCGAAGAAAACCTTGGCAGACTTGCGCATGCGGCAAAAAACTGCCGCGGACCTATTCAAGGCTTGCTCAGCAAAGTGCTAGACGACAGCGCCGAAAAGAAATTCGGAGATGATATCCTCGTCTTCTGGATGCAGCGTTCTACCACCTAACGTTCAACAACCGAGCAGCTCAACTACCTGACGCCCGTAATACAGCGGCCAGTTCAGCAAGCTTTTTACGCGACACTTTCATCTCTCCTGTAGCCTGGTTGCTTAAAGGGAAGTATGCAACTGGATTCATAAACCGTGCGATGTGCGGCGCTAGATATACGTCAAGCGCTTCTGCAGTCGGCATATCCCCCACAGTATCCAGGAAAGCAACGGGCCGAAAGCCAAACTCAGTATCAGGTACAGGCACGACAAAAGCGCGCACGATAGCAGCATGGGTTTGCAAAGCCCGCTCAATTTCTTCCGGGTGGATGTTCTCACCACCGGAAATGAACATATTATCTATCCTGCCTTCGATAATCAGATTGCCTGCAGCATCCAACCGGCCGATATCTCCCGTTGCGTACCAGGCAAACTCATCGAACGGTTTTTTAAGGTCCTCCCCTTCCACGTACCCCAAAAACCTCGGTGCCCCTTTTACCAAAACCTGGCCATTATCATCAAATTTCAGGCGTCGATAGTTTAGTAATTGTCCTGAAGTGCACAACGTTTCGAGCGATGCACCGGGTGGCGTCGTTGTAATTTGGGACGCCATTTCGGTCATACCATAGGATGTGTGGATGGGCAGGCCGGCGTCATATGCCTTGCTGATCAATCCCCGCGAAATGGCGCTACCACCAAGCAGGATTGCTTTCAACGTATCGATTGGGCCACCACCATCCTCGAGTAGCCGCTTGAGCTGCGTACCCACCAGCGATACGTGGGTAATTTGCTGCGCTGAAAGCTGCTCAGCAAGCGAAGCATTGCTTTGCGGTAGCACAACCGTAGCACCAGCGATAAACGCACGAAACAGAATCGCAACACCCGCCACGTGGTAGAGCGGCAAAGAAAGCAACGAACGATCTCCCTGCTCCATTGCAATATTTTCGTTGGCGCCGAGCGCACTCAGATAGTGATTGCCCCAACGGTGTAAAATGGCTTTGGGCAATCCTGTACTACCAGACGACAACAGCAAGGTCGCCGGCTTCTGCATATCCACCGAAACAGGTGTCGTTGTTTGCGATGCCAGCCCTTTTTCCATGAATGAAGCAACAGCCAAAACGCGAAGATCGGGTAGCTCAGACGTGTATACCTCGAGATTCTCCTCCGTAATCAGCATCTTGCACCCGAGGTGTTTAACCAACTGTACAACCTGTGCAGTTGGAAATCGGGTGCTCAAGGGCAAAGCCACCAGCCGGCATCGAAAACAAGCCCATAACAGTACAACGTGCGCCCAGCTATTCGGTAATGCAAGCGCAAGCCGATCTCCCGGTCGCAGCCCGGATTGCATCAGATGCTCGACGACAGTTACAATCTGGCTATCTAAATCAGCATAGGTAAACTGATCCATCTCCCCAACCAGCGCGACAGCGGATGGTTCAGTACCTGCATGCGCATGAATGGGACAACTTCGAATAGCCACGATTTGCTAGAGATTCCAGGTGATAGAAAAAAGAATACTGTAGATAAGCAGCAGTCTGGCGGTAGCCCCCAAGACAGGATTTAAAGCAGGGCTCGCTGGGGTTTGCAGCACTTTCCGAAATAGTAACATCCCAGGTATCACACACAGACTTGTAATCAGCACCGGTTGGTGGCTGGGATCCATCAGGTAAAGTCCGAGCGGAATCAAGCCAGCTCCCAGCATGCAGATGAAATAACACACCAGGCCAAAGCCTCGGCCAAATCGGACAACTATGGTTTTTTTGCCGGCCAACCGATCTTCTTCTACATCGCGGATATTGTTCACAAGCAGAATGGCAACTGCTAACAATCCTGGCGCCAGTCCAGCCAGCAACACCAGGTTGTTGATCGAGAGTGCCTGCACGTAATACGTACCGCCCACCGCGACGGGGCCAAAAAAGATGAGCACGAAGAGATCCCCCAGCCCCATGTAGGCGAGTGAGTATTTGCCGGCTGTGTACATGAAACCAGATATGATCGATAATACACCAATAAGTACTATCGGCAAGCCACCTCGCCACATCAAGTACCCGCCAGCAAGCACAGCCATCCCAAAGACAAGTACCGTAGCAGCCAGCATGGTTTGAGGAGACACAAGACCCGCTTGCGTAACGCGGAGCGGACCTTTACGATCATCTGTATCAGCACCTTTCTTAAAGTCGGCGTAGTCGTTAAAAAAGTTGGTACCTATCTGGATGAGCAACGCCCCGAGGAGCGCAAGTCCTGCGGCCAGCCAGTGCACGACACCCGCAGCAATCGCCATAGCGACCCCAATTAATACGGGCGCCACCGCGGCCCAAAGTGTTTTGGGCCGGATGGCAGCTAACCAGACGTGAAAGGTAGACATCGAACCAACAGACATAGAACCAGTGGTCATGGTCTCTATAAGACGCTAAATGTGTCTACCGCGTTATGGACGGTAAGGGAATTTGGAGAATTCCGGTTTACGCTTCTCGTTGTAAGCATTGCGACCTTCTTGACCTTCCTCGGTCATGTAGAACATCAGCGTGGCGTTCCCCGCTAATTCCTGTAAGCCGGCCTGACCATCACAGTCTGCGTTCAATGCAGCTTTGAGGCAGCGAATTGCCATGTGCGAGTTAGCCAGGATTTCTTTACACCATTGTACTGTCTCGGCTTCCAATTGCTCGAGTGGCACAACTGTGTTTACCAATCCCATGTCGAGGGCCTGCTGCGCGTTATAAGGTCGGCAGAGGAACCAGATTTCCCGGGCTTTTTTCTGACCAATGTGGCGCGCGAGGAATGCTGCACCGTATCCGCCATCGAAAGAACCCACTTTAGGACCAGTCTGCATGAACTTGGCGTTATCAGCAGCAATGGTCAAGTCGCACATTACGTGCAGTACGTGTCCGCCACCTACCGCCCAACCGGCTACCATGGCGATCACAGGTTTGGGGCAAGAGCGGATTTGCCGCTGGAAATCCAGCACATTGAGTCGCATGATGCCGGTGCCACTTTCTTTGTAGCCGGCATCGCCACGGATACGCTGATCGCCTCCTGAGCAAAACGCATCAGGGCCTTCTCCGGTCAGAACAATCACGCCAATTTCAGCATCATCCCGCGCATCATCCAACGCATGCATCATCTCCTTCACCGTGAGGGGACGAAACGCGTTGCGTACTTCGGGGCGATTTATGGTAATTTTGGCAATTCCTTCCGCTTTATGATATTTGATATCGGTATACTCACCGGCAATATTCCACGAAATTGCTGACATATTAATCGAGGTTTGGGTTTGTTGTGCGCAATATGCGCGCTAATATACAACTTTATTGCGATCTAGCTTTTACTTCACTTTCCCGGGTAGCATTCAACCCAATCAGATCGTAATATCCCGATCACAAGACTCTTTCTAATCCAATACACCACAACCAAAATGGTTACACACATCGTTTATTTCTGGATGAAGCCAGACGCAGGGCAAGCCGGCCACGATCAATTTCTTGAAGGTGCGAAACTGTTGCTGAGCATTGAAGATCTTGCACAAGGCTACCTTGGCAAACCAGCCGACACAGAAAAACGAGATATCGTAGACGACTCTTACGACTACGCATTAATCACCATTTTCGATGATATCGAAGCACACGACAGGTACCAGGTACACCCCAAGCACGACACCTTCCGAGAGTTGGCGCACTTGTGGGCTCGCGTACAAATTTACGATTCGAACGTGATTTAAAAACCACGTTCCACTCGCCCCTAGTCGATAACAGGCGATTTAGCCTCCTCGAGCAACTTGTCGTCTTTGAATCGCATGCGCGGGTGGTAAAATACCGCCCAGTAGTCATTGGATATCGCAAGAATGGCGTGGGTCGCTACACACGCCCAAATGGCACCCGTCTGAATGACTGTCAATGAGAGCACAATACTCAGCGGTATGGTGGCAAACGTCTCTTTAGCTCCTTTAGGAAGATGTGTCGTCGCGGCCAAAGCGGCTGTTACGATCATGGCGGGCCACCAGCCTGTCACCGACGCAAGTCCCATGAGGAGAAAGCCGCGAAACAGAAATTCGTAGGCAAACATGTATAAAATCCAGACAAGCGCATTGATCACAATCAAGCGCCGATTCCACTCCCGTACTCGGATCTGTGGATAGAAATCATACATCTCTTTCTGACGCGCACTATACCAGGGAATGAACGAGATAGCCCCACCAAACAACAAGATCCAATATAGCGTTACCGTCCAGTCTGCATCACCAAGTCCGTAGGTTTCGGGTGTGCCAGGCATAAACAACAAGGTTGCCAACATTGGTAAACCGCCCAGGTACACCACCCCGATAAGCTTCTGATATACAGCACCGTACTGATCAAAATAGCCTTCCCCGTTTCTTCCATCTACCCAGACTTTGAGACGCTCTGAGTGTGCGAGAAACCAATAGAGGCAAAAACTAATCGTGGCTGTACCTATGGTGATGGCAAAGACGCCATCGCCTGTTTTCCATACTAAGTTTTCCATTAACTCAATCGTTCACGAGAGTTTTTGCTATCGCTCGGTGGCAAGCGAGATTTTCTGCTCGATTTGTTTGGACTTCGATAATTGTGCTCTGCTTCCCTTCCAGTGCACGTTGATAAATGGCACGAAATGATTCGACTTGGTGGGTTTGCTCGTAGGCAAGGCCAAACATTTCAGCGGCAAGCTTAAAATTTAACCCATGGGGCACTGCAAAGTGCGATTCAAACACGTCTTTGTATGAAGAGATCGGTAAAAAGGAAAAGATACCTCCCCCGTCGTTGTTCACGGCGACAATGATTACTGGTGCCGGCAGTGCTTTGAGCAAGGCTAGCGAATTCAAGTCGTGCAACAGAGTTAGATCCCCTAGCAACAGCGTGCAACATGCGCCTGTCGCAATCACAACGCCGGCAGCAGTTGCCACAGTGCCATCGATACCACTCGCCCCACGGTTGAGCACGACCATGCTATGACGATCTTTTAACACCGCAAACACGTCCATGTCGCGCACCGGCATGCTGTTCCCAATCACCAGCGCGCCCTCGCGCAGTGATGCGCCTAGCGTGCGGGCTAATAACGGCTCCGTGAGGGTTTCTTCCGCGGTAAAATAGGCATCGAGTTGGGCAGCCACCGCGGCATCACGAAACTGCCATTGGGCAAGCCACTCCTTCGTTCCGGCTTGTTCATTCATCACGTTACGCGCCAACATCCCCAGGGCCACGCGTTCGATATCCGCTTCCGCGCGCCAGGTGACGCTATGCGTTGGGTCAAGACGATCAGGTAATCGATCAATCACCAGATAGTGTGCCGGCCGGGTTCGCTCGATCCACTGCAGTACTTTTTTAGAAGTATAACGCTTGCCAAATTGCAGCACAACATCAGGGCCGACGCGAAAAAGATCATCATCAAGCAGATAATCATGGTTTACTACAACGTGCGCTTCAGCTTCGTTAATCTGCGATCCTACGTCGGCAAAAAGCGGCCAATTTAAAGCGCGAGCAAGTGCCAACACGGCAGCACCTTCCGCTTTGCACCGCATGCGGCCCGCTATGATCACGCCGCGCTTGGCTGCCGCAAGCACATTAGTAACTTGAACCAATGCCGCATCGGACAACATGACGTCTGGTGCAGCATAAGCTGTATAAGGGGCGTTCGAAGATTCCCAGGCGCGCAGGTGCGCAGCGTATGTTTCTGGAGGCCCAGGCAATTCGCTTGGGGCAAGGGGCTCCCGAAACATCCAGTTCAGATGCACCGGCCCTTCACAGCTACGATGGACGGCTTGATCAATGGTGGTTAGGACAAATTCTGGCGCAATATCCGTCGAAGGGGGCGGCCCGTCAAACGCCCAGGTAGTATAATCGCCAAAAATACCAGGCTGTTCAATGGTTTGATTGGCTCCTGTATGACGTAGCTCCGGGGGGCGATCTGCTGTTAACAGTAGCATGGGCACCCCTTCGATGGCTGCCTCTACAACGGCGGGGAAACCGTTTGCCAGGGCTGTACCAGAGGTTGTAATCCACCCCGCTGGCCGGCCTACTGCGCGTGCGTATCCCAAAGCAGCAAAAGCCGTCCCTCGCTCGTCGAAATGCACAACGGTATGCGCGGCAGGATGACGGGCAACAGCCGTCGTGAAAGGCGTCGAACGCGAGCCAGGAGCAACAAAAAAGGTGTCAACACCGCACCTGATCAGTTCTTCTACCATCAGGTACGCCCAAAGGTGGTTAATATTTGGCGCGTCGTTGATCAAGCCCCAATGCACTGATAAAGTCACCTATTTTTTGCTCAATTTCCTGCCACTCTGCAACGGGCTCAGAGCCCTCGACGATGCCGGCACCCGAATACAGGGCCAGCGTCTGTTCCGTAGCAAGCCCAGAACGGATAGCTACCGCAAACTCTGCCGCGTCGTTGCTCATCCAGCCAATTGGGCCGGCATACCAGCCGCGATCGAATGATTCGAGCGCTCGAATGGTTTCCATCGCCTCTTTTTTGGGGTGCCCCCCCACAGCCGAGGTAGGCGGTAGTTGCTGCAGGATATCAATATCAGAAACCGACCGTCTCAACATCCCATGGATCTTCGAGCGCAAGTGCCGGCCGATGTTCAGGTTCATTAAGGACGGCGCTTTGTCCATATTGGTGGTTGTACAAATAGACCGAAACACCTTCTCAATACCACGTCGCACAAAAGCGTGTTCATGCTGATCTTTATCGCTTAACAACAAGCGATGACCAAGCTCGATATCTTTTGCGTTGATATCATCTCGCTGCCCGGTGCCGGCAACAGCTTCGCTGAAAATTGCCCGGCCATCCCGGCGGTACAACCGTTCTGGAGGTGCGCCCAAAAACGCATAGCTATCGTCAACCTGGAAATAGAAGTGATAGCAGTTCGGCGTTGCATCACGTAATAACTTGAACAACAAAAATTTGTCAAACGCTTCGGCAAAAGAAAACTCAACTTTGCGCGCAAGCACTACTTTCTCGAGCGGGTGTCCGTTACGGATCATCTCAAGCGCCTGCTGTATCATGTTGTGCCATCCGGCTTCGTCGGGCGCATCATGCCGCGCAACGGGTAATGGGCAATGTCCTTTTAACGGATGCGTAGGAAAGTCCAAGCCAGACAACTGCTCAACCAGTTCTTCTTCCCTGTGTATATCTTCTGCAGGAATCAAGTTGCAGCACAACTGAAACTGCCCTCCCTGCGCTTGCAATTCGAAACGGGGCAGCACAAAGCAGTAATTGCCGGCAACGGGCCAGGGAGCTACTTGCACGGCATCCTCATCGAAACGAATACCTCCGTAGTAACGCACATTGCCCTCTGAATCAGCAAGCCGATTTTCTACCTGCCGTTTGAGGCGCGACAAGCCATTTGCATCTGCTGCAAGTAACAGGTCTGTGTGGCCAAGCGCTGCCGTTAAAAACTGGTCGTCGCGTGACTCCCAGAAAACCTTAACACTGTGGGTTTGTTTGCGAAGCCACTGTACGGGATCGAGCTTTGCAACAGGTACAACAACCTGGACAACGCGGCGATCCGTTGCAGCCGTATTTCGAGCAGCATCGAGTATCGCGCGAACCTTATCAACCAGTTGCAAAGACGGCTTTTCAGCCGGCGTAACCTGTGGGGCACGTTGTGTATTTCCTTGTCTATCTATCATACCTGTACCGATTCTCCTTCAGGGGTACAAGACCTAACTAATGGACGCCAGATGATCCGTGTTATTCAAATAGTGCATTGCGAAGCCATCTGGGCCATGCGTGATGTAGTTGATGCCCGTATTGGCATGCTTGATTTCCTCCATCCGTTGCAAGCCATACGCATCCAGAATACTGGAAATCAGGATACGCAGGAATCTACCGTGGGCCACCACCATAACCCGTTGGCCGGTGTGGTTACCCAGGATGTATTCCAGACCACGCAACGCACGCTGTTGCACATCGAGTGCAGACTCACCGCCGCCAATGGAAAAGGTATAATTACCTTGTTGCCACTCCTGACGTAAGCGTACAAATTCGTCCCGCAACGCATCGGTAACATGAAGCCCTTCGTAATCGCCCCAAGACATTTCTTCCAGATCGTTGAGGTATTTCAACGGTTTATTCTGGTTCTCCAGCGCTACGGCTTGTGCCGTCTGCTTCGCCCTGATCAGCGTACTGGCATAAATCACATCCAGGTCGAAGGACGCGGCATGCGTTGCCAGTGCTTGCGCCTGCCGGCGGCCCAGTTCGTTGAGCGGGACATCCATGCCTCTCCCTTGCACAATACCGGCGCGGTTGTAGTCTGTCTCGCCATGTCGAACGAGGTATAAATGGGTTAAAGCAGTTTGTGAAGTCGGCGTTGCGCCGGCTTTACCATCATGTACAGCTGTTTTATCGATTGCAGACATTGCCGCTTGCTTCGTTATTTTCTGGTTAATCGATTCAGAATAAAACGCTCCATTTCATCAAGCTCAGGGAGCGAAACTCTGTGCTTCATAGCAGCACGAACAATGACAGATTTTAATACTTGATCCTCAAAGGGCACAGCATACATGCGCGCATGGACCTTACGTAACAGGGGCTGCATCAATTGATCAACAACCCCCCACCGGATCAACACAAACAAAACAAGCCCTATACCCATTAGCAGGAACTGGTCATTCATGGCAAACCAGCTCATACCTACGATATAGAAGAGTCCTTGCGCCCAAACCTGATCGAGTAAGCCCAGCAAAGGCGACACTGTGAGGCTCGTTAACACAGGTGCCCAGAGGCCAAATAGAATGTAAACAGCAAGCGCAATTACAAGGGTGGGAAGCACGCCCAGTGTCCAAAGCAAGGGCGGAATACTCCAGAGCATCAATGTCTTCGGACTCCCAAGCCAGCGCTCTGCCATGCGTAACAGCCATTCAATGGAGCGGTGCGCAAGCACGGGGTCAGCATAGTGTTTCAGGTCGGCAATGGTAGTATGAAACCAGTGCCCGGCAGCGGTAAAAATCCCATTGGGTGTTTCGATGAAGGAAGCGTCTTTATCCGCGATGGGGACCTTCATAAGTAACCTACCGGTTGGCCGAGGTATCAGGAATCCTGTAGAGATACAAAATCTAGCGTTACCATACCACTGAAATATGATCGATTCGGGGGGCAATAATTACGGACATAAGCCCCTAATATCCGACCATAGCTCTGTAGCTAAACGTAACGATTTCGAACGATCAATAGTTTCAAAAATTATTGAAAGTTCGACTCGGATGTAAACCCACCTTGCAGAATGGCTATATGGGGAAATGCGTTAGCAGGTGCTTAACCTTGCGGTGTGTATAGTTGCACGCCTTTTCTAAACCGAATGACAGGGTCTGAGACGCCGGCGGCTTTGAGCGCGGGGACAAGCAACCGTGACAGCGCTGCTTCGGTATTGCGTTGTGGTTGCGGCGATGTTTGCAAATGACCTTCTGCTTCCTGGCGTAACGCATCTTTGGCAACTGCCATGGCCCTGTGTTCCACAGCCTGACCGCTCCAGGAATGCAAGCGTGCCCACCCCACTTCTGTTTGCACTTCCATGTTTGCCAGGTCCGCATCGACGGATTCGACTTCCAACTCACTGGCAGTAATTACTACGACATTACCCGGTTCAAATGAAATGGAGGTACCGTCGATCTTCAGCAAATCGATGCCATACGACACGCGCCCTGGTAGCCGTACGGTTGACTTGGTGGTACCCAGTGAAATCGACTTATCAAAATAGTCGGGAAACAGATATTTGGTATTCTGCTGGGTGATCGTAGCATTGATGTCCAGGTAGCCGGCAACGAGAAAAGAGGCCGGTAATTCGCGACGCAATTCGGAGATGATAATCTCTTTGACGTCTTCTTGTGTAATCTGCACGTCGGGCAACGCCGGCGCAGAAATCTGGGGCGGCGACAAATAAATACCTACGGCAACACCCGCAAGCAGCAACAGGATCAGGAATATGCCTCTCATGACACTATGAGCTACTGACCATACAACGGCATCGAAATGCCCGGTGCATTAAAAAAGATAGAGCAAAAGATAAAGCGAAGACTATTCTTATGTCAGATAGCGCGCGTAAGTTGCACTATTCGTCGATCAGCACGTCGTAATAGCGCAATTTGGAGGGAAACATAACCACATCACGCAACCAGATCCCTTGCGGCAAGACGAGCTCGGGTACGATGAATCCTGTAGTATCATCGCGCAGGGCGTCATAAGAAACCGAGGCAAGAAAGTCACTGGCGTCTTGTGCCATCTGGTACTGCGCAAGCGGGACGCGAAATTTCACTTCGATGATGGGCGGATCGAGTGTCAGGGTCTCTTGCATGGAGGGTATGTCTTGCAAGTGTACATCGAGATCTCTGCTGCCTTCGGTAAACTGAGCGGTGACTGCTGAGAGCCGTGTCTCGGTAACATTAAGAGAAACCAGCCCTTGCAAGGTATCTGCCAGTTGAACGACAACGTCGAGTGTGTCTTTGACGTCATCGTTCTCAAAAAAAGTGGTTGGCCAGAAGCTAATATTATCAAGAATCGACCGAGCACCTGAGAGCTCTACAGAGTCAGGCATCACCCAGATGTCCTGTACGATATCGTGGGTAGCCGGCCAGGATATGTCGGCACGGGCCTGAATGGGTACTTTTTTGGTTTGCCGTGCTTCTTTTTGAAGCGAGAGAATGGCAGGAATGGTACGCTCAACCATCATATTCTGCGGCAGGCGGCGCTCGACGGCTTCCTGTACGCTCAGTTGCGACAGGTTTGCATCTATAACAATGTTGGGCGGATTGTAATACAATTGCAGCAACTGCAGGCCATCCCCTTTCACCATCACATTGATACTCGCCGGCGGCAGCGTGACAAACGCTTCGGTCTCTGCCAGATTCTCAACCGAAGTCCGAATATCAAACGACTTCGTGTAGCTTTCGCTCATCGAACTAAAGAACCACAGGATCACCGAAAAGACGATGCACATCGTAATCACAAAGCCGCGATGCTCAGGTTGTTCACCCTCATCTTGCGGTTCTTTTCGTGACAGCGAGAAAATGTTATTTAGTCGCTCCCAGAAAACAGATCCGTATGTTGACGATTCAGAATTAGCCACTTTCCAACGTTTACTGTTGAAGGCTAAAGGTTGCAGAGCAAAACGTGCCTATACTGGCATAATAAGCGCCTACCCAAACCTTAAACCTTTAACGTGTAACCTTTAACTCAAAACAAATGAATCCAGCGAGATTTATTTGTTTGTACGTAGTACCGATTTGTCCAGCCTTAGGTCCGACCCATTTTTTGCTTAACAAACTGCCAGCCGGCTGTAATTTCTTCCCGTCGATATAGCTTGAAAACAAACAAAAGGGGGAAGTACAACAGGATAAGCAAAACGCGTGCAATGATACGCGGCCATAACGAAAACTCCTGCGTCATCAACCCAATCGCAAAAAGCACAGTGACAATACAAAGTACGATGCCAAACGTCGACCAGCGATACTGAATTTCGATCTCTTTACGCGCCAGTCGATTGGCGAGAATCACCAATATCCCATACGAAAGTACCGTAGCTGCAGCAGCTCCGTACGCACCCGTGTAAGGAATAAGCGCGAGATTTAGCAGGATGTTGAGTACGGCGGCTAATGACACCATCCACGAAATAAGGTGGGTCTTGTTGGTTGCAAAGAAGATGTTGTTGATGACCACAAAAACACCGTACAACATCGCGCCCAGTGAAAGTGGAAAAACGAGTATGGTACTTTCGAGATAGTAGGCATCTACCCCAATCCGGCCCAACGCAGCCGTCAAATCGAACGCCAACAAGGCTATACCGAGCACAAAAAAGGCAGCCCAAATCGAAAAATGCCGGAACGCCCTGCGGTGTAAACTCAGGTCGCCACTACCCAGCGTTTTCAGGCCAAGGATGGTGAATGCGAGCTGAAAACTCTGTACAACAAACAGATTTAGCACACCGCTGAGCCTGGCCGCCCATTCGTACATGGCGACAATTTCGTCAGACGCCAACTCCTTGAGTAAAAATCGATCGCCGGCGTTGAGCACAAGACCAGCCAGCCCCATAAAAATCAAAGGCCCACCATACGCTAACAGCGGACGCAATAAAGCACCTTTGAATTGCCATTTGATCCTGGCCAAAAGCGCCGTAAGTAACACCACGACTTGCAAGCCTGATGCGCAGGCATATGCCATATAAATGCCTTCAATGCCCCGCTGCTGCGACGCGAGGAAGTAATACACCCCACCAATCAACACAAGCATCTCCAGCACAATCACAAGCACGTAGACACCCGGACGCTCCTGAATGCGGAGTAACATCATAGGCACAGCCGCAATTATTTTACAGCCGATATAGATCCCAAGGAAAAGAATGACCGGGTAATCTGCCGTACTATCGAGGAAGTATGCCGCAAGGGGTTCAGAAAAATAGCGCAATACCAGCCAGAAAAGACCTGCACATCCAATAGAGGCGATGACGGCGGTAAAGGGTAACGCGGCCTGCTCGCCGGCTTTTTCCTCTCTGCCAACATAGCGCAACAACCCATTACCAAGTCCGAGGCCGGCAACGATTACGCAAATCTGGGCAAACACATACAGCGTAGCAAATTGGCCATATGCCTTTACAGTAAGGATAGAAGAGTTGAGATAGAGCGGCGCCAGAAACAATCCGCTCAGCTTTATGGCAACGTTTCCAAGCGCGTACAAGCCACTCTGCTTGATGAGGTCAAAAATTGATCTTTTTGCCATACGGCTTCTACACGACTTCTACGTTGCACGCCTGCGTGAAAAATAACGGGCTTCTAAACGCGGTAACAGGTTTTTTGTACCTGATCTCGCTCCTCGTTTTATATTTTTTTATAATACGAGGGGATAAGTGAAAAAACCTGCCATATAAGTGATCATGCAAAACGTGATGTGGACCACCAATACACGCATCCTTTCTTTGGCGATCTTGCTCAGTGTGCTTTTTGTATCGCCTGCACCGGTTTTTGCTGATGCCGGCATGGCATCCGACCTGCTGCATTTCATGCAGGAAACTGACGAAGAAAGCGGCGCCCCCCTGCTTGCACGGATACTGAACGTAGACCCTGATAATCCGCCCGATGTGCTCGTATTCCTTGGTCGGTTCCACCCGTTATTTGTGCATCTACCAATTAGCTTTCTCCTACTGGGTGCGCTACTTGAAGTGATGACGCGCATGAAGCGTTATGCCGAGCTAAGACCAGCCGTTTCGTTTGTGCTCTTTCTCGGCGCTGCGAGTGCCGTGATCGCTGTTGGCGCCGGTCTCCTGCTCGCCATGACGGGTGATTATGGCGGTAGCGATCTGGACTGGCATAAATGGCTTGGCATTGGCGTTGCTGTTACAGCTGTGTTAGCCTATTGGCTCAAACGGCGCAGCCTCAAAACCGAAGACCTCTCGATGCGCCGTGCGTATGCCGGCGTGCTGGCAGCCTCCACCGCGCTGCTCATGGTTGCCAGCCACTTTGGCGGCTCACTTACCCACGGCTCTGATTACTTAACAGCCTATATGCCTGAACCGCTACGCTCCATCGCCGGCATCCCACCCCGCGAAGAAGCCAAAGCCATTGTGCTCGAAAATGTCGACGAGGCAGAGCTGTACAGCGACATCATTCATCCTATTCTGGACGCTAAATGTACCAGCTGTCATAATCCAAACAAGAGTAAAGGTGACCTGATTCTTACAACAGAAGAATCCATCGTTGCAGGCGGTGAAAGTGGTGCCGTATTCGTTTCGGGAGATGCAGCAGACAGTGAACTCTACCGCCGAATCGTGCTCCCCAAAGACCACGACGACCATATGCCGCCATCTGGCCGCAAGCCTCTGTCAGACGATCACATCAAGCTTATCGGCTGGTGGATCGATAACGGCGCACCTTTTGAGAACGCAACCGTAGCACAAATCGGCACCGACGAAGACGTGCGCGGCATCCTCGACCGCATGGCATCCGAAGCCCAAGAGGCAGCCTTTGCCCTGGAAGTGCCGGCTGCTGATCCAGCAGACCTACAGGCACTTACCGACCTGGGAGTATTGGTGATGCCGCTATCGCAAGAAACGAACTTGCTCCAAGCCACTTTCCTAAACGTCTCCGACGAGTTTAGCGACGCAGACCTCGCATTGCTCGAGCCGCTAGCTGAACAAATGGCCTGGTTAAATCTCGGCCGATCGGCGATAACAGACGCTGGCATGGTACACATCAAAACCTTGAAAAACCTCTCCAAACTACATCTCGAAAAAACAGCAGTCACGGATGATGGGTTGGCGCATCTGAGCGAACTGGAGCGACTGACCTACCTCAACCTCTACGGTACCCAGGTATCCGACAACGGTCTGGAGCACCTGAAATCACTGCCCAACCTGAGCGCGCTGTATCTCTGGCAGTCCAACGCCACACGCGAAGGAGCAGCTAAGCTCGAAGCTGCAATTCCGGGTATTGAGGTGAACTTAGGGTACGAAATGACAACCAGTACGGACGACGAAACGGTATCTACAGACTAGTACTTTGACAAGCTCATACTGACGGGTTCTGGTGGTTATTTTTCTCGCCAGCTTTGTTTTGTAATCTTGCTTTACCTCCAGTAGGACGGCGATTACAGGCCTTGCTGGCAACAAAAATCCCTCACCATTCAGCCGTCATTATAAGCTTGTCAAAGTACTAATACGGATTAGCCGGCTAACCTGTACGGGCTATGCTTTGTAGTCCAGCAATGTTTTTGCAATCACGTTTGAGGCTGTTCCTCCTTCGAGGGGCAGCCCAAACATTTTCTGGGGGGTATGCTCATCGGGCACATTTGCTACTGCGCGCGCAATCGCGTGACGGTCTGCGGGGACCAACTGATTCCATCCATTTTCCAGCGTCTCAACCCATTCCGTTTCTCCACGCAACGTGACACACGCTTTTTTCAGCCAGTAAGCCTCTTTCTGCAAGCCACCAGAATCTGTCAAAATCAATCGCGCATTTTGGATGAGGCGCAACATTTTCAGGTACCCCACCGGTTCGCGAATCTGAATGTTCGCCGGAATCTCGACACCTTCGAGCTTTGCTTTGGTACGGGGATGTAAAGGCAGCACAACGGGTGCCGGCAACGCCCCCAGTCCAGCCATTATTTCAGTAAGTATATCTTTTTGATCGGTGTTGGATGCTCGATGTACCGTAGCCAAGAAATAGTCGCCAGGAACATCGTCAGCCAGGTATTCCTTTTTAGCAGCCAAGGCAGAGAAGTGGAGGGTGGCGTCGTACATCACATCGCCAGAAAAACATACGGTTGTATCAACCCCTTCATCTTGCACATGCTGCATGGCAGTCTCTGTCGGACAAAAAAGTACCTCAGAAAGCCGATCTGTAACGATACGGTTGATTTCTTCGGGCATGCGGCGGTTGAAAGAGCGCAACCCTGCTTCAACATGAGCAATGGGGATATTGAGTTTGGCCGCAACCAGTGCGCCGGCAATGGTCGTGTTGGTATCTCCGTAAACGACAACCCAATCCACAGATGGTTGATGCTGTAGAAATGCCTCAAACCGCTCCATAATCTCACCCGTCTGCACCGCATGCGAACCTGATCCTACCTGTAAATTGACCTCAGGCTGGGGGATCTCTAGTTCATCAAAAAAAATCTGACTCACCTGGCGGTCGTAGTGCTGCCCCGAGTGTACAATCACTTCTTCGATGCCGGCTTTCGAAAATGCACGGCTTACCATCGACGCTTTGATAAACTGGGGCCTGGCCCCTACCAGCGTTACAACTCTCATGTACTTTTCCCAACAAGATTATCCAGCAATGCACCAAGCTGTCCGGTTAGACCTTTTCTACTGTAGCGCTCCACGGCATCACCAACATCATCAACAAGATCTTTACCCTCTGCCCATGCATCATACAAGGTTGTAATATAGGCAAGCATTCCCGCTCCGTCATCAAAATCAAACATTTCCCCAGTACCGGTATCCCGCAAAATGGCAGCAGCATCACCATCTGGCGGCCCTACGCCCAAAATAGGATTGCCCGTAGCCAGATATTCGAACAGCTTACCCGTAACGATACCTTTGGCTGAGAACACACGGTTGATTGGTAGCAGCAACGCGGCGCTTTCTTTCATGTAACCAACCGCCTCATCATGAGGACAATAAGCTATCCGTTCAACGATGTCGTTCAAGCCGGCGGTATTCAATGCTTCCGTCACGGCTCCATCAACATTTCCGACGAGCCTGATCTTCAGCTTCGGCACCTGGTTGAGAGCAGACGCCAATGCACTCCAAAGTGCTTCGGGGTTGCGCGCTGCGTTCATGTTACCAACGTGCGAAATGTAGAATGTATCTTTATGCAGCGCCGTTTCCGCCTGAAAATCATCGCGATCAAAACCGTTGTAGATTGTGACGCACGGTGTATCTGTCTTCGCGACAAACTGTCGCTCGATCACGGGACTTACTGTTAATACGAGATCTGATTCATCTAGTACAGACTGCTCCAGTCGGGCATTTTGCCGCCGTGCCAGGCCCGTCATCGGTAACTCTTCCAAAAAATCAATATCCACCCAGGGATCCCGAAAGTCGGCGATCCAGGGCAGGTTGTATTGCCGTTTGAGGGTCCGGCCGATGAGATGGGTAGAATGGGGTGGTCCTGTTGTAAAGATGGCGTCTATTGCACCAGTTTCCACAAGCGCGCGTGCTTTTTTCAACGCATAAAAATACCAGCCGACCCGGGCATCGGGAATGAACACGTTGGCGCGTACCCACCGGGCAATGCGCTCTCTGTAGCTGATGGGTTTATCTGACAAGAAGCCAACAGAAACGGCGTCTTCTTTGGACTTGTTCGTGAAGCCGGCATACATCCGATACGGATCCCAGGCATCCGTGCGGTGCACCGTTACTTCCGATGGGACATCGCGCAGCATGGCCGGATCTAGATCGGGATAGGACGCAGAAGCAGGATCCAGCGTTAACACTTCGGGCGTCCAGCCAAAAAAAGGCAGGTATTTGACAAATTTGAGCGCCCGCTGCACCCCTGATCCACCAGAAGGGGGAAAGTAATACGCAATGACAAGAACACGCTTTGCCAATGTTTACTCCGCTACCTGATCCTTCCGCCGAAAATAGCCAAAGCCAACCAGTCCGATCACGGTACTATACACCAACAGGGTTGACAACAGGGTAATCCAGTAACCTAGTTTGTAGCTCGCGGGGTCAAACTTCATCACCAATTGGTGTTCACCCGCCGGGACCTGTACACCGCGTATCAAATAATTGACCCGGTAGATAGGGACTTCCTGATCATCAATGTATGCCTTCCATCCATCGGGATAGTACACTTCGCTCACAACCAGCAGGCGTTCAGCATCGGTATTCACGGTCCATGAGATTTCGTGTGGCGTATGTTTTTGCAACGTTGCAACAGCCGTACTGGCAGAATCTATCGGGGCGGTTGTGATGGGATAATTAGCCGGCAAGAGGGCCGTTTGCGACAAGTCGAAGGCGTCATCCTGCAGGCGCGCCCACGTAGCTTCTGCCTCTTCAATCACTTCTGTGTTGCCAACAAAGTACGCACGTGGCAGCGCATTCGTCCGTTCGAGCACCTGCATGCCCGTCTGCGGATCCTGATAGACCACGCTTGCCCCCGGGAGCTGCCCCCGAGGTACGACAACGTATCTCGTATTTAGCAAGTCAAGCCCATTTTCATGCGGCACGTTATCTTTAAACAGAATATTCTCGATGTAGTCCTGGTAGTACCGTAGTTTTGCGCCGTGGTAACCGCTCAGCGTTTCATAATGGTATGCCGGCCGGGCAACTTCTACCAGATTGCCCTCTAGCGACAGTACCCTGAAATGTCCGTTCCCACCAAGCTCATTCTTTTTGTTGATGAGATAGGTATCAAAACCATATTCAGCAACAAGGGCATCCGCAGTTTGCTCGGTCGTCAGCCGCTCTTCAACAAAGTACCGTTTCCCTACGTCATAAAGATCGAACGTTACCAGCCCGAAGACGAGGAAGCCGGCCAGAAAACCAGCCACAGTTCCTTTTTGGAAAAGGAAAAAGATGATGCCAAGACCAATTAACATCAGCAACGTACGGATCGCGTCTTTTGTATAGCGGTCTATGCGATCAGCTTTGAATTCAACCAGGGCACGATCTACTGCAGTTGCAACCTGTGGGTTGTTCACGCTCACGTTGTTTTGCGCCGCAACACGCTGCATAAACATGTCGCGCTCTCCGGGTCGCTCAAAATCAAAGAGCACCGTATTCATTGTGAGAAACACAAGCATGACTGCAACGCCGGCACCCAGCGTTTTGAAAAATGTGGGTAGCCCTGAAGTTTGCTCCTGCAACGCGTCAAACGCTTGCCGCAACCCAAAGGCTGCCAATAAAGCGAGCACAAGCGCCACAATACTTAGCCACGTTTCCGGCACCCTGAAACTACTGAAGAGCGGAAAGTAGTTGAACATAAACCGGTTGAGCAACTCAAAATGCCGGCCAAACGAAAACAGGATCATCACAATAGCTGCAATCCAGAGCGCTGTCACCGCGCGCTTGCGTACGGTAATGCTTGCATAGATGGCAAGTAACACCACGATACCTCCCACATAGTGTGGTCCGCCCGTTGGTGGTTTAGGCCCCCAATAGGCTGCAGCCCCGCCGTACGCGTCTGAAATGATTAATGTGACAAGCTCCCCTATTCCCTGGCTCCAGTTCATGGCATACGCCCAGGACAGGCCACCGCCACCCGCTTCTCCTCCCGGCGACGTCCCTCGGATGGTATGCGCTTTATATTCGAAATTTGACAAAAACGGCTGGGCTACCATCAGAATACCCAGCACAGATCCAAGTGCCAACCAACCGGTTGATTTCGCCATGCCGGCCATGTTGTTACTGCGATACGCACCCACCAATTCCACAAGCCACCAAATCCCCATAACAAAGGCAACGTAGTACGTAATCTGTATATGACCTGCCCGCAAATTTACTGCTACCGCAATCGCAAAAAGAAAGCTGCTCAACACCCCGGGTTTTCGCAACGCATACACAAATGCCAGTAGCAGCCACGGGGCAAACGCCATTGTAATGAACTTGGAATTATGGCCGGCAACAAGAATAATGGGCACATAGGTAGTAAAACTGTACGCGACGGCTGCCAACAAGCTTGCCCAGTTATTCTTTACAAGCACATACGCGAGCAAGTAGGTGCCCCAAAGCATAAACAGGAAATGGGAGGAAGGCCAGATTATCGTACGCAGAAAACGCGGGATATCATCAAGCTGCTTTATTTCTACCGGAGAGGAGATCATGTAGCCCGGCATACCGCCAAACGGATTGGGCGACCAAAGCGCTGTTTCGCCCGTCTCCGCTTTGTACTGCACCATTTCATTCGACATGGCTTTAAAGCTTACTGTATCGTAAGCAAAAAGCGACATGCCTTTGAAGTGATAGGGGGCAAAAAAGGAAAAAGACAGCGCCGCCAGTAAAACCAGGCAAATGGCATGCTGCACAATCGGCGATTGCCGTTCCCATAAATTTGGACCTGTTACAACCTGCTTGGGTGTGGTGGTCGGTTGCTTTTTCTTACTACGCTTTTTCTTCTGGGATCGTGCCATAGGAGAGTTTAGCCACATTACCTTGACCGGCAAACCACCTTATGTAATGATGACATGTAGCGATGGTTGGTTGCGCAACCCATGCATCAGGCGTGGCTCCGGCGCCGGCAATCAGGAAATAACTTTGGGTACCCGAAAATAGTCACTATCCGCATCAGGTGCATTCTTCAATGCTTCATCATGGGTGATGCGTTGTTCAACCTCTTCCGCCCGAAAAACGTTGTTTACATCGAGCACGTGGGTCATGGGTTCAACCGCTGATGTATCCAGCTCGTCCAGCTTTGCCATATATGCCAGAATAGCATTTAATTCACCAGCCAATCGCTCCTGCTCTTCGTCAGAAAAAGAGAGCCGTGCCAGTTCGGCGATGTATTTCACATCTTCTACAGATACAGACATGTTGTGTCGACTTTGGTTGAAAGACTGCCTGCGATAACAAGGTTATACCAATGCTATAACAATGCTCTATGCGATGACCGCGCAGACAGCGGGATTATTGAATTTCCTTATGATGATAAAGATTCATCAACATAAACGCAGGGAGCCACAAAAAAGTATATAACAAAAAAGGGGCAGCACATAACTGGCTGCCCCTTCAAATGCTGGTCTGATACGTAATGTATCGTTACTGACTTAATTCTGGTGCGGATACTTGATTTCTCTTGCAGATTCAGCATCCATCCGGCGAATGTCTTCTTCGATCTGGCGTCTTCTGCGCTCGAGCACCTGATCGTCAAACGGACGGTTGTTGCGGACTGTAAGCGGATCGAGCATTCGAGCCTGCAAAATGATTAACAGTTCGCGCTGAATTTCGTCGTGGCGGTTATAACCAAACAGGTAGCGCAATCCGAAAAACCAGGGTGGCAGATCTTTCAGGATCGGGATGCCACGGCGGGATACACTTTTCTCCGTTGAGTACAGGCCACCAATAATGGTCTGTTCACCATCGAGCAAGAGCACCTGCGTATCGGCACGGTTACGATCGATCACAACGCCGGCTGCTGTCGGACGACCAGACGAGTTCTCGACATTCACATCCAGATGAATAAATTCGAGCACCTGTCCACCCATTGAATCAGCGAGCTGCTCGCGAATTACGGTTGGGGTAACGTCGATAATGATACCTGTCTGGAAGAACTGCGTCACCGTGTTACCGGCAAAGTCGCGCTGCTGTACAGGCACGTCAGAACCAATCTGAATGTTACCCACCTGGCCGCTCTGCACGGTAACGGATGGATTCGCGATAGTACGACCGAGGCCTTCAGTTTCAAATACCCGAAGCAGCTGCGTAAGCGCGCTCAGTGAAATCTGGTCTGGGCCGACGATAAAGTCTTCAAACTGACTAAAAAACTCTTTGGTATTGAGGGCAATCTGCGGGATCTGTCCTGCACCACCAGCGCCGCCTGCACCACCAGCGCCGCCTGCTGCGCCGCCACCGCCGCCCGCACCGCCACCGCCGGCCTGAGGACCAAACCATACACTCCAATCAACACCTAATTCGAGCGACTTCGTAAGGTCTGCATCGAAAAGAATAGCATTGATCTGTACTTCACGTGTAGCTGATGTTGCTGGAACGGCAAGTACAGCGCCAGTATTGCGACCGGTTGCCTGATTGGCATCCATAACTAGCGGTACAGATGCAGCTTCCTCAACAATGTAGTAGCGATCGTTCTCGCGATAGGTAAGCCCTTTGAGATTCAATACGACTTCAAGTGCGTCGAAAAAATGAGAGCTTGTAATTGCGATGCCTATCGGCTCTGTCCGTGCTTCAGGATCAATGACCTGCTTCTGCGTAACCCGCTGGAAAATGGGGTTCATGAACTCAATAAACTGGTTCATGGGAGTGTCGGCCCTGAAAGATACCACCTGGTCAGGCGGAACATAGGTCCGGATTCCTGATCCTGCCGGGGGACGCTGAGCAAGTACTTCTTGAACAGAGATCAATAGAAATAAACAAATAAATACAGCAAAAATGCCCCGACCCTTCGATCCCGGGATGTTCAACGTCATCATTCTCTCCTATTGTCGCACGCAACATGCAAGATTGGATCTGAATAGAAATGCAACACTAGCGCTTGCCTACCAATCGAGCGGAAAACGTGATTACTTTAAATAGATTAATTCAATAAATGCTAAAAATATCAAAAACCTTACCAATTACTTGACGGTGTTAGCCTAGTTCCGCCAATAGCACGCCGATATGATTCCTCTGTTTTCAAAAATACTTCTATGCGGTCAATAATACCGCCCTTATTTAAACGTGCATCTACTTTTCCTGAAAGTGGATCAATATCAGTAATTTCACCCAAATAAATATTGTCCCCTACACCAAGCGTCCGATAGCCCGTCTCGTCTCTAAATACTGCTTTTCCTCCCACAATGGATATCAATTCTGTACCAACCGCCTCAATTTCAAGCAGTCCATCGGTGTTCGGGGGGATGTTCTTTAAAATGCCAGGATAAAACGGGTTGATCGCCGGCGCATTATCAGGCAAAATATCTTTCGGCACCGGTGGCAGTTGGCTCGACCAGCCGGTAGGCAACAATTCACCTTCCATGAGCTCTGCAAACAGATCTTCCGGCGCACTTACGCCTTCCGTACCCGAGAAGTAGGCATTCAGGGTCATGCGGAAAGATACCATAATCTGCATCCGCTCCTTACCCGTTTTTTTATCAGTTGAAATCAGGTCGATTTCATCGAGGGTCAGGTCGTTGATGCGATAAAAATTACGGTTGTTCTCAATGTCCCAGATAAACTTGTAGAGGCTTGGGAAATAAGCCCGACCATCAACAGAGTACGTGTGGAAGCTGTAATCCGGTTCTGTCTTGGTACCCGTAGCAGTAACGTCAAAATTCTTGAAGCCAGAAGCTGTAAGGCCATTCAGATATCCGATCACCTCGGGGCTTCTCAGCTCTTCAGGAATAATTTTATAGCGTGCAAACCAACGACGCGTAGCATCTTTGGCTGCTGCTTCAGAACTGGTTTGTTTCAAAAACAGCTCATCCAGTTCAGCTTTCTTGAGACGCACAACTTTTTCAGCGCGGATGGCGCGATCCAGGTCATCTTTCTTGGCATTCATCATGTAATAGCCAAGTCCAATGACGATAGCCCAAAGGGCACCCATGACGAGAACGCTATAGCCTATTTTACCCATAACTACTATTTATCTACGGAAGAGGCGGTGTGCCTGTTTGCGGTGCAGGATCAGTTTGTACTTCGTTTTCAGACGAGATGGAGCCTTCTACCTGGTTACGCAGGTATTTAGCTGCCTCCGGCAGATCGTCCAGTACAGGGACCCGCATTCTAAAGCTGAAAACAGGGGCTTCACGAATTTCGGAATAGGTGAGTGACTCAATATCACCTTCAAGAATCGTTGCGAGGTCTACAACCCGATCACGGGCAGACGACGTGCCTACGATGACAAGCTGCGTGCCTTCAGGACGCCAGTTGTCGATCCAGATTCCTCTAACGCTAGCCGTAGCTTCAGATACCTGTTCGAGCGTCCGGCTCCATTTGTCACTCCCTTTCAACAGATCATCGAGCACCGTGAGCGCATTCAGATAGGATGCCGTGACGGTATCAAAACTATCAATGCGCGCCTGCAGCACGTTGGCGTCAGCGCTCTGAATCTCAGGCGGATACTCCGCCAACATCTGCTGGTATTGGGCAATCTCTTTGTCGATAGAGATGTATTTGTAGACGAAGAATAAGCCTGTAAGCATGATGAGCAGACCGATTACGGGAATGTGCCAGGTAATCGGAATCTTGAACCGCCGTTTAATCAGGCGATTCGGCATCAAGTTTATTTCGTCAAAAACGCCAAGGAAGCGTTCTTCAGGCACCAGGCGCAAGGCTGAAGCAACAGCGCCAACAATAGCGCTTGTGTTCGCTTCTTCAAGGCCAAGGTCGCCAAGCTCATACACTGTCTGGCGCAGCGAAGATACCCGTGAGTCTGGGAAGAACATTTCAAAGCTTTCGACAAGCTCTTCTTCGCGTTCCTCACTTAGCAGGAAGACATGCTGCACCTCATTGATGCCATGCTCGTCTTGCTGCAGGAGTACACGGCTACAAATGGTCTCTGGCGATTCGTAAGCCGTGAGAGATCGCAGGCTCTCGTAGTGCAACAACTGGCTACCGCGCATAAAGAGCACAAGCGTATCTTCGGTGCCGGCCCGAACGATAAGCGAGTGCGTACGCTCTGGCGGCGTTTGAATCGAAGACGTCGCCAGCGCAGAGCGGGCCAGACCAAGATACAGCGGTACCTCAGCATCGAGAATACGGACCGTTGGGAGGCGCGCATTTTGTTGCTCGCGCATAGCAAGCAGCGTAGCAATCACAGAATCGCGTTGCTTCGGGAATACGGCAAGGTACCGTAGTTCACCCGGGTCGATGCTATTCATTTTGAGGAAGCCGACCCGATTGGCCTCATAGCCTCCCTGGTACTGCTCGCCCAACACCTTGAGCAGCCACGACCGGTCAGAAGGTTCGACGCGGAAGCCTGCGCCTTCGTCTTCCTCTTTTCCCTTTTTCTCAGCTGTACTGGTGCGAAGCTCGACGTGCATCACGTCCGATGAATCGGCACAGAAGGCAACAATGGGATCTTCATAGCCCGTATCTTTACATTCAGCGAGAATATCGCCGAGCTCAAGTACAAACGTTGAAGAAATGCCGCCGGCCATATCATCTTCTGAATCCATCAGACCGGATACATTGCCGCCGCCAAATTCTGAATTCAAGAAAAGATTGCTTCCCGCATCGGTACCATCACCAAACTGGATAGTAAAATCTCCACCCGATGCTGCGTCTTCCTGCAACTCGGGAACGCTGGTCATGATGCCGGCCTGGGCCCCCTTGGTGACCCGCTGCCGTGTAAAGCGACGCAACACGCGCACACTCTCCCCTTCTGCCTGTAACAAGACAGCGTGGAGCATGCGGCTTGTCACCATCACACCGAGCACGAGATCCGAAGATCGTTTCTTTTGCATGATTTATTACTACGTTCTAGTGCAATTCGAAGTCTACCTGCGACCGCGCTATCAACCACCAGAGATCAGCTGCTTGAACCTTCTCTTGTTGTTGGAATAATGCATAGCTGTTTCGGGCGTTATGAAGCGTTGCTGCATTAACCTATACAAATCTTGCTCCATAGTTATCTGTCCCTGACTGCCACCTTCCCACATCATCTGATAAATCTCGCCTACGTTATTATTTTTGATAGCAGCACGGGTTGAAGGCGTCATCCAGAGTACTTCTTTCGATAGTATTCGTCCCCCTCCAACTTTAGGGCAGAGCTTCTGCGAAATAATACAGCGTAATACGTCAGCCAGACGATTTCTGACGCGGTCCTGTTCATCTGTTGGATATTCAGCGATAATACGGTCGATGCTCTCAACAGCGGAACTGGTGTGAAGCGTAGAGAACACCTTGTGACCGGAGTCAGTCACCTCAAGTGCCGCCGAGATGGTCGTAGGATCACGCATCTCACCAATGACAATCATATCGGGGTCCTGACGCAGGGCCTGGACCACGCCGTCTTTAAATGTTGCCACGTCACGCCCTACCTCTCGGTGCCGCACAATGCAGTGTTTGGACTCATGCATATATTCTATCGGATTACCGATGATTACCACATGGGCCTGTACATCCTGGTTGTTGGCATCGATGATAGCGTCGAGGGTGGTACTTTTACCAGAACCGGTAACTCCGGTAACCAGCGTAAGCCCATCTCGGACGTTTCGGAACATCAATCCATTTTCTATTATCGGATGAAACTTCAAAGAACTAAGCGTTCTGAGTTTATCCTCAATAGCACGTGTGTTTAGTGCGAGATGTCCGTAGTCGAAATAGACAGTCACACGAAAGCGTCTGTCGCGCTTCCCTTCAACATACAGGGCGTAAGAAAAGTCTACTGCTGAATGCGTAAACAGGTGATCGATCTGGGCTTCAGATAGCATGTTTAGAAACAAGATATCTGCCAGATCCTCATCAATCCGCCCCATTTCTTTGTGGGGCCCTTTGTTACCATCAACACGGTACCAAATGTAGCCATTACAGGCCGTACCGCCGGCGTCGATATCACTCGCGCCAATTTTCAGCATGTGCTTTACGTAATGGTCCACGTGCTGCCGCAAAATCGCGCGGTCTTTATCCAGCAGCGCCATTACGTGCTCACTCAAGAATCGTACGCGGTCGATCCCTTTTACAGCACGGGGTACAGAATCAATAATAATCTGACAAACCTTCGGCGGCTGTGGTGCTAACGGGACCTGAACTCGGGCTTTCATGGCGCCTTCTTTACGAGGCCCACGATCCCAACGGATTTCGTTACTTTGAGGATTCAAGATATACTTCGCGTTGGTAGTGAGAAAAAACTACGATTCTCCAAGCGGCGATAGGCGTTTGATGTCAAACTGCGCGGATTCCTGTAATCAGGATTTTCTGTTGTGGATCAAGAAAACCAGGATCGTTGACAACAGTTTCTACAACCTCATCCGAGAGCTTCTTCGAAACTGTTCTTTCAGCAAGGACAGTGCGCGACAGTTAATATAAAGACATGTAACATTAAAGCTCCATTTCCGAACGGATTACATCCTGTGGAGCAATTAATATTAGATAATTCGCTTGATTAAACTATGTTTCCCACCGGGGGAACGACGCAGCTTATCTAACTGCTTCTTTAAAAATACGCATATTCAAGCAAAAACTAAAACGAGCGGCCAGACAGCGTCAGTTGGCAGCCAGAAGGCCAAAGGTTGTACCCCAATGTGTCTCTGGAATGTATGCATCCTCTCCATAGGGCATGGCCATTGCAACTTCAATGCTGATTTGCTCCGCATCGGCCAATGCGAAAACACCCTGCCCCAAATCATTTTCGAGCAATATACTGAAATGGGTTATATACGGTGCACTCTCTCCAGTCACTACGCCGCCCTCAAGCCGCTGAACTTGCCAGAGAGGAACGTCAGTTCCATTGATTTCCGTAAAAACTTGCATTCCTGAGGTGAGCGTAACAGGGATAACTTGATATTGTACGGTTGTTGGAGGATCGACAGTATTTGGCTTTCTGTCAAATGTAAACAGCCGTGTCAATGAAGGAATCGTGTCGTTTTGTGCAATGCCGGATATACCATTCCCGGTAGTCACCCCCCATCCCACGTTAACCATATCTTCTTCCACCCATTTGCCAAAATCCAGGATATTCTGGTTTGCAGCGTACATCATAACCTGTTCGGCTGAAACACGCTGGACGCGCTGCTGCATGATAACAAGCAACAGTAAAACGGCAAGGCCAATTAATGTAGCAGAGAGGTTATCGAAAATAAGAAACATGGCATCTCCTCCGTATCTGTGCTTCTACAAACATCCATCAGCCGGCTCACAAACCACTAACCGGGTAATACGGATGGGTTGAAGCATGATGCCCATGACATCCTGGGCCTCGACTGAAATCAGTTTGGCGTATGTTTCGTAGGTAACAGATGAGTCGGGATTGATTGCGTCATCGACGTATTGCACTTCAGCTCGGATGGCGAAAGCGAAAGAATCAGCCCGAGCAGAGAACGCAACTGTATCGACAGTCATGCCGTGGAAATCATCAATGTCGATACATGGATTTGAAAACAGGGCGCCCTGCAGCCGGCAGAAATTATTTTGGACAAAGGGCAGGTCCTGTAATTCTGACGGATTAGCAACCGTAGCACCGCCGGCAACAGCATTATCAAAATCGCGCTGGCTAATGTATTCGATAGATCTGAGGGCTACAGCCGAAGCCATAAACTCCATTTCATCATTGAGCATTAGCTCGTAGGCCAATAGCATGGACTGCTGCTGGTTGAGCGAAAGCATGGTGACGATCATCATTGCCAGAAAGGCTAGAACGGTCTGCGGCATAGTACATACCCAATAATACAGGTACCTAGCCGGGGGTTCTAGGGCAATTAAAACTTAGAATCTCAGGGCGATTAGCCTTCAGCGGTCACGACGCGAATCATCTCACGAACAGACGTCTCACCCAACTTCACAATCTCACGCGCAGAATCGCGCAGCGTAAGCATACCTTCTTTCACAGCCTGCTCTTTGATGGCACCCTCGTCGATCATCTTATCAGCTTCGACGATCATGTGACGGATTTCACGCGAGAAGAACAACGCTTCACAAATGGCGCGCCGGCCTTTGTACCCGACACCTTTACAGGTTGGGCAGCTGGAATCGTTACCTGGCTCGTAGAACGTGAGGTTTGCGACTTCTTCCCGCGTAAACCCAAGTTTCTCCAGCATGATAGGATCTGGATCCAGATCGGGCTGCTTACACGTAGGACAGAGTTTCCTGATAAGTCGCTGGGCAACAATCAGGTTGATTGCATAGGCAATCAGGAAGGGTTCGATACCCATTTTGTAGAGGCGACTAATCGCGCTCGGGGCATCGTTGGTATGGAGCGTGGAGAATGTAAGGTGACCCGTATTTGCAAGCTTGATAGCAAGTTCTGCTGTCTTCTTATCACGCATCTCACCCACCATCACAATGTCGGGGTCATGACGCAGGATAGCACGAAGTGCATTCTCGAGTTCGAGCTTGAAATTCAGCTTGATCTGGCGAACACCCGGGATAATGTATTCCACAGGATCCTCTACCGTGAGTACATTCACTTCACCATTGATCACGTGGTGTAGTGCTGCAACAAGCGATGTACTCTTACCAGAACCGGTTGGACCCGTCAGAATTACCATACCATGAGGCTGCGAAATCGCATTCTCGAAGGTTTCCATGGCACTATCGAGCAGACCCAACTTACGCAGGTCACGGATTACTTTTCGATCATCAAGTACACGAATTACGATACTTTCAGAACGAATCTCCTGGCTGGCGTTTGCAATCGGGAGTACCGATACACGAAAACGGATGAGCACGTCGTCAATCCAGCGCTGGATGTATCCATCCTGTGCTGCATCCCGCTCAAAGCGGTCAACGTTCATCGCATTATCCTTGATTACAGCAAGGAGTGCTTCGGGATGGACTTTGTGCTCTGTATGCCAAAGTGAGAGCCGGCCGTCAATACGGAAATGAATCTCTACGCGCTTCTTGGCATTCGGATAAATGTGAACGTCAGACGCGCCCTGGCGCACAGATTCAACCAGCGTCGCCTCAAAGAGGTTAATTAGCGAAGAGCGGCTGATTTCAGCTTCAAGCGCATCTTCATCAATAATCTCGGTGCCTTCTTCGTAAGACATCCCAAGATCAAACGCCATCGGATCTTCCAGCACGCGTTCCATGAACTCGTTCTTGCGCGGGAAAGCCTCAACGATGACCGTCTCAACGGCAGATTTTGGCGCATAATAGAGATCAAAGCGATCAAGCTTCAACTCTTTCATCACCTTGCGCACTTCGGTCCGCATGGGGTCATGCGTAATAAAGACAAGCTTAACTGTACCGGACTGCTCGGTTTCGCATTCAAAAGGCACGAGATGCAGGTTTAATAACCGGTCGCGATTCTCTTCAGAAAGCGTCTCCATTACCGAGCGGACAAACTTAGCGTCCAGCTTGTCTTTGGTATCCGCAATAGGAAACGCGTAGATGCGGGCTGCTTCTTCAAAGACAGCATCGCTATCAACGGATTCCATGGCAACCAGAATACGCCACAGCGTTTCGCGCGAGCTTTCGCGTTCTTTGACCTTCTGCGCCTCATAGACCTGCGTCATGGTGACAATCTGCTTTTTCAGCAGAATACCAACCACGCGATCTTTCGTGCGCAGGGCTTCAATATCGATTGCTTTTGGCTGTGCCTCAAGCTCTTGTGTCTGGCGCTTGGCCGGCAATTGAGAAGCCGGCTGCTTGGGCGGTGCGGCAGGTGGCGGCTCAAAAGGCGGTACCTGCTCGTCCGGGATAATTTGTCGTGGTTGTTGCGGCGTCTCTTTGACAACTTCATCGAAAAACGCGCCGGCGAGATCGTCAATTCCACCGTTGTCAGATGGCGCTGTGTTGTCAACACCGATATTGCCAAATCCATCGCCCATGATGGCATCAGCATCTAGCGGAATACCCGCATCGGGCTTTTGCCCGGGCCGCGGGACTAATTCAATGTCATCGGGACCAAGGCCATTACCCGCAGGACCAGGCGATTTGTGTATATCGGCCTGATAGTCATTAACCTCTTGCGAATGCGTATAGCCTTTTGCCGCCGGCCTGTTATCAGGCTGCGCAGGTTGATCATCATCAGAAATAAAATCAACCAGCCAATCGAGGCGTGGCCCGCGATCTTCATCATCGTCAAATTCAAACCCTTCAGCCATTTGATCTTCTAGCCGCTGCGCAGGAGAAGGTGCTGGTGGTTGATTTGGTGAAGGAGGAGCCTGATTTCCTTTAGCTTTGCGCGCAGCAATGGCGCGACGTACAGATTCAAGGTCGTTGTCAGCACCACCGGCGGGTGCGTTGCCGGCGTCTTTCCCAAAAAGGGCAGTTATTTCGTCACGTGCAGCAACGTCCCAATCAATAGACGACATTTTTTTGGATGCTCGTCTTTGGGCTACTGCACGACGTGTGCCTTCGAGATCTTTGCCATTTTGGCCGTCATTCTTTTGCCGGCTAAAAATGGAGGCCATCTCTTCTTTTGCCTTTGCATCCCAGCCACCTGGTGGCTGGTTTGGGGCCGGCTGATTAGCAGTTTGCTGAGGGGGCGTACCTTTCCCATGGCGCATCTCATCCTGGTGAGATCGCCTCCCTTGCTGATCCTTTTTCTTATTTCCGCCTTTCCGTTTAAACAACATGCTGATACTGCCTTTAGATCAGAGCGATTATCTAAGTAGCACCTAGCCGCCAATACCCATAATATCCTGGGTATTAGGCTGAATGAGCGCAATCTCAGAAGAGATTATTGTAAGGAAGCAAATAGCGATTGTGATTAGTACGGCAACCATGGTCTGAATACCTTCCACGGCTGTCTTCAACTTGAGCGTAGTTTCTTTCTCGTAATAATCAGCCATTTGCTGCGAGCTTTTACGAACGTTACCCGTCTCAGAACCACTTCTAAATCGAGCAATTGCCATCGGCGTAAACACGCCACTGGCCTCCATGGCCCTAACAAGCTCAGCCCCCTGTGCAACCATCATGGGCACAGTTATGGTCTTTATACGATGTTCCAGATAAGCGTTCCCGCTTGCTTCGGCTGCAACTTTAATCACACTGATATTTTCGCCACTACCTGAGTACAAGATAGCGAAAGTCCGGCAAAAAATCTCAATGTTCAGTTTATGCAAAAGCGACCCAATTACGGGAATTTGAATCATATACCGATGCAGGATAAACTTCCCTTTGGTGGTTTTGGCAAAGACAAAAAATCCACCAACCAACAATATGGTAAGGGTAAACACCCACACATAATTATGGTCAAACCAGTCAGCAAACTTCAGGGTGGCTGTTGTCATCGGGGGCAATTCGATATTGTAGGATGAGAACAGTCCTGCCGTTGCCGGGAAAATGTACCATACGTACCACACAAACGCGGCAATGAGCACCAGTACTGTAATTGCCGGCGTGATCATGGCGCTACGAACACTTTTATTAAATTCTTGCTGACGCTCAAGGAAGCGTGCCGTAGATTCGTAGATATCCGCCATATTACCACTTCGCGAGGCGATGCCCAGCATGTAAGCAGTAAATTTACCAAGCATATGTTGGTGCTTCATGAATGCTTGTTGCGCTTCCATCCCACCTTTTAGGTCGGCATTCAGGTCGCGAATCACCTGCTTCAGGCTTTTCGAAGAAACGTCACCTACAAGCAGGTTCAGAATTTCATCAAACGGAAGATGCTCGCGGAGCAAGTTCGCCGACAGGCGTACGAACATAATCACGTCCTGGCGAGGCGGTTTGATCTGGAAATCGAGTAATTTTTTCTCAACCCGGATAACCTCGAGGCCCATCTTCGTGAGGGCCTTGACAATTTCTTCCTGTGAAAACGCCTTTTGTTCACCACTGGCTACTTCACCGTTCGGGTGACGCACTTTGTATAGAAATGCTTGGCGTTTTTGGATACTTTGGGGACGAAAATGGTGCTTCTCAGAAAGGCTAGTTACTTTCTTTTCAGCTGCGCGCTTTGAGGGAGCAAAAATAGTCCCTTGAACTGGCTGTCCCGCTGCGCTGATACCATTGAATTTGAATTCTTTGACAGCCATGAAAAAATCGATGCAGGTGGATTACTTAAACAGATTGGAGTTGCCAGGATAATAACAGACTGAGACTCCAAACATACAAAAATAAGAAATTATTTATATAGCAAAAACAGCGCCATCCCCGTCAAGGGGGCAAAGACCAGGCATTAGTCCAGGGTAATTCCTCCATTGTAGTCGATGTCAGTATCGACAATTTCTTCGCCGGCTACACTAACACGCACGCCTACATCAGGAAAACGTTTGCTCACAGCAATGATGACCAGTGAATCTGCTGTGGCAGTAACAATTTTGAATGCTCCTCCTTCGGTTTGGTCGCCGATAAAGAGTCGGTCAAATCCGCCTTCGGTCAAGCCGGCGTAGCTGGCATTTCCCCCTTCGAAAGGATCTGTTTTCGCCTTCCAAAACACAGCCTCCTGCGCAATACTTAAGCACCTGTTGACAAGTGCATCGGCATCGTGCTGCTTAAAACTGATTTCAGACGCCGCATATCCGGCAAGAATTGCCACACCGACAATTACGATCCCCATTACGAGCAATAAAAGTTGCTGCTGCCCCATTGTACTTTATAAAATCGCATTTTTGCAAACTAAGGCTGCCCAGATGAGCAACCTTGCGAAATGCCCCTAGCACGGGGGAAAGCATAAGGGTAGGGAGGTAAGTTCTCAGCATGTAGATGAGCATTGGTGTTGTTAAGAAAAGATGTACTAATCTTACAACACCAACGCTCATTACGATGCCAATAACTACTTGGCCTTTTAATCAGGCGATCAAGTAGCTCAATTCCTTACGGAGTTGTACAACCAGCTGGTGCAGTAGCCGGGTTGATAGCCGTCGTGATGTCTTCAACCAAGACACCTGCAACGGTAACACAAATCAGGTTATTGTCGCCTGCGCCACTTGTAGCAGCACTGCCGGCAGAGATAACAAGGTTGTTACCATTCACAGCAATAGCATACTCGCCGTTCACGTCGGCGTAGTTGCCATCACCATTAAGAGGATAACCGAGACCTTCCAGAGTAATCTCTGTAGAAAGACCATTAAAGTTGGTACGGCGGTCACCATTTGTATCAAGGCTAGCACCGCCAAACTGGACTGGCTTGCGCAAAAATGCTTGCGCGTCTGACGCAATACGCATGGCTGTCATTACCATTGCATCTGCGTTTGCTTTTTTCTGGTTCTCACTAAACGCCTGAATACCAACCACAACCGCCAGACCGACGATTACGATACCCAGTACGAGAAGTAGGAGTTGTTGCTGACCCATAGCAGAATCTCCGTGTTTTGTTTAGGTTATTATATTGAAAGATGATGCGGCTTAATTTCCCAAAATCATGGGTGTATCCCATGGTGGGGTATCAACTTGTCTCCATAGCGTACGAGTTGTACTAGGTTTATCGACACAATAAATACATCTCTTAAGCCAACGAACTGCACCTATCTGATGTGTAAACGCTCTTGAAACGCCCATACAGTATAAGACAGCGTAAGGGGGCAATTTTCAGTTATTTCTCTGATAACATCTCCCTTGTGACAAAGGGACTCTACCAGGAACCGTTAACATATTTTCTCACAATGAATCTCAATTAGATTCAAGGCTCGTCCTCCTATTCATGTATTGATAAGGCACAAGTCCGTGTTCTTCAAGCAACCTGTTTAAAAAATGCATCAAATTCTGAAGCAATTGCTTACGGGGTTCAACACCGTGAGAACAACAAGCTAGCCTGATATAGACACCAATTATGCCAAAAAATCAAGTTTGAGCAGGAAAATACATAAAGAACGAAAAAACGTGCCTATTGAATTCCTTTTGAGTGGTTCAATCGAGTCCGTTTGAATTCACTCCTCCTGATCGTTACACACATGTTACTATGCGAAAAAACAGGATTACAATTGGTAATCAATCGCCCCTACACTAAATCAGACAATCTAACCACAATGCATCTATTTCGTTCTACGCAACAACCAGCCGGCCCTCGCGTAACTTTTTAAGACGCATTATATTACATTGCGTCCGATTTTCTGACGTCTCCCAAACCCAATATCGGTCCTATGTCTGCTACCAACACTTCTGACAGCACTTTTGAGCAAATTAAAGTCAAAGGCAACCAACTCAAAGAAAAGGTAAGGGAGATCATCGAAGAAGGCACCGCGCGACGTGTCATCATACAAAAAGATGATCGCGTCTTACTCGAATTCCCGCTTGCTATTGGCATTGGAGGTGCAGCTGCTGCTATACTGCTCCATGCCCCCCTCACCGCCGTCGGTGCAATCGCTGCACTTGTAACAGACGTCCAAATTATCATTGAACGCGATGCAGTTGCCGTCGAATCAGATGATGATGATGCACAAGATGCTGAGCTCCATCAGGAAGACTGACGCCCAAGTCTAAATTCAATCTTGTTAAGAACACGCTCTTTTACCTACAACACGTAAGCGTTACCGCCTATGTGTGAGCTATGGGCAATAAACATTAATAAGCAGGGCCAGTTGTCACAAAGCTATGTTTATTCAGTTTATGTCCTCATCGTATTCTATACGAGAATGTGGCGGACCTCATTATTCTAGTTTTTGCCGGCGAACACTTGAACTCGATCCGTCATCCAGTGTACGCTCCTGCAGAAAATACAACGCGACTCCATCCAATCCATCTCTCCCCCCCTGCGCCTCATAATACGATAACATATAAGGCCCATGAATAGCGCCTTTATTCATGACCCACTCCATGTATTTTCGCCAACGCTGGTTTTTATACGTCTCAGCTATCTTAGCCGGCCGACTCCAGTCTAACAGCTCCCTATCTTGCAATAAATCAACTCGCGTTCCTGTCTTCGTACTCCCTGCAACCACAAACCAACCATCCCGGCGTGGCGGACCTGGAGAAAACATATCCCACCGCTGCCTCATATTTATCGTATTCACAGCTGGCTCGACATGGCGATACAACGTGTCGTAATATGATTCATCCATTATACCCGCATACAACATCGCACTCGAAACACTACCAAAAAGAGCAACAAAGGCTATCAACGTTTCCAATATACCGGGCACAAGTCGGACACTCTTCCCCGCTGCTTCCCCCCCTCTCTTTAATGAGGCACTGATTTTCTGATAGTACAACCGGGCAAATGGCAGGCTGCCTACCCGATCCCAAAAGCTAGCCGGTAACACCAACACCCAAGCTGCTATACAGATAAATGGAAAGACCCCCAATTCAAAACTTAGCGCCAGCCCAAGATGAAACACCATAAACGTAACAGCCAACACCGTACGAACTGGACCAACAAACACAGGCACAAGCAGAAGCAGCGGTGCCCACTTTTCCAAATACAACGTTGCAAATGTCAATAAACGCAGTATACCATCGGGCAACAGCAACAACTGTTGTCCAAGCGGAGAGGC
The DNA here is from genome assembly GCA_965263205.1 of Rhodothermales bacterium. Classification (GTDB taxonomy): domain Bacteria; phylum Bacteroidota; class Rhodothermia; order Rhodothermales; family JAHQVL01; genus JBCCIM01. The sequence continues at coordinate 375,311 of CBDHHF010000011.1, read as the reverse complement.
TATACGATCGAGTTGCAACGACAAAGCAACCGCTGTCCCGTCGGTGTGCCAGGCTGGACTTATTTTATGATGCCCGGCCAATACATAGACGAGCCCGATCTGCAGCAAAACACCCAAAGTAGCCAACGAAATTACGCGCACTGGAAGGGGCTTGGTGATAGCACGACTTGTACTCTCCCAAGCATACCTGGCGCCTAAAGGAAGAAATACACCCCAAAACAGTAAATCAACGAGCAGCCAATCTCCCAGATTGTTTACAAATGGATTTCGAACGTGGAGCGATAACATCAAAAGCCAACAAAAGAAGCACGCTAACCTGCTCCGATATCCCACTAACAATGCGATTGCCGCAGCACCTGCAAGTACAAACAAAACCACTTGAAGACCCGGCCCACCACTTAGCATATGAAAAGACAAGAGCCATGGCTGCTCAGCATGTTCAAAAACAAGGGAACGCGGGACAACACCCGCATCCGTGTAGTGCGCCACGAGATCGAAAGAGCGATTCATTAAATCGATCAATACCAGGCCTGCAATCAAAATCCGAAAAACGCCCAGCGCTCTCAGATCTAGTCCCAGCAATTCTTCGATCTTTAAATACAAACCAGAAGCTGGTTCAGTATTTTGCTTTTGCTCATTCATTTATCTGCAACGTTACTGCATGCACGAAGCCTTCCACGCTAACCTCACCTCTGTCGTTTCGTTTGACGCTGTACAAAGAGCTGCACACATTCTTGCCGGCGTCGCCAATCGCACGCCTGTCATGACTTCTCGCACTATCAATAGCAAGACAGGCGCTACGGTCTTCTTTAAGTGCGAGAATTACCAACGTATTGGGGCGTTTAAATTCAGAGGTGCATACTACGCTCTTTCTCAGCTCTCACCGGACACCAAAGGCGTCATAGCCTACTCTTCTGGAAACCACGCGCAAGCCGTTGCACTAGCGGGCAAGTTGCTAGACATATCAACAACCATTGTGATGCCCGAGGACGCACCTACGGTTAAAATCAATGCCACACGCGGATACGGCGCCAACATCGTCCTCTACAACAAAGCTGAAATTACCAGAGAAAAACTTGCAACTGATATTGCGCAGCGCGAAGACTTGACAATCATTCCTCCCTACGACCACCCGCATGTAATTGCGGGTCAAGGTACAACCGCACTCGAACTTATCGAAGAAGCAGGCCCGCTCGATGCACTGCTCGTTTGCTGTGGCGGCGGCGGACTACTCTCAGGATGCGCAATAACGAGCAAAAGCCTCACCCCCCAATGCGAAGTGATCGGTGTAGAACCTGCCGTGGGCAATGATGCCGCGCGTACGTTCCATTCAGGTGTTTTGCAACAGGTACATAATCCTGACACCATCGCTGATGGCGCACGCACCCCCTACCTCGGCACGTATACACACCCAATCATTTCGAATTATGTCGATGATATCCTGACAGCAACGGACGAGCAATTGCGCCAAACCATGTTTTTGCTATGGGAGCGTATGAAAATTGTTGTTGAACCAACTGGGGTCCTCGCTGCAAGCGCGCTGCTCCATCATACCGAACGATTTACAGGCAAACGCGTTGGAGTCGTCCTTACAGGTGGCAATGTAGATTTAAAGGAGGTGGCCCGCTTTTTCTAGCTTTTCCTAAACGTTCCACTCATATTTGTTACGCACTGACTTTTTTTTCAACGACAATACAATAGGTACATTATTCAAACCTGGATTGCCTGGCTTACATATTTACCCGAACGAAGCCGGCCCGTTGATTAGTATTGAAAAGCAGTATTTTCCCCTCTTTGTATAAAGCTCTATGAAAGTAGGAATTATTGGAGCAGGACCGGCAGGTATAACTGCAGCTTATCAACTCTCAAAAGCCGGCGTAGACGTAGACTTGTACGAAGCAGGTGCTGCTGTTGGCGGCCTCGCAAAAACCATCACTCTTTGGAATCAACGCGTAGACCTTGGGCCCCATCGATTTTTCAGCACCGACAGACGCGTGAATGAACTTTGGCTCGAGGTCGTTGGCCAGGATTATGCGATGGTTGATCGCCTTACCCGCATCTATTACAACAAGGACTTCTTCAATTACCCTTTACGTGTAGGCAATGCCCTCAAAAACCTCGGCCCAATTGAAGCCGCGCACTGCCTGCTCAGCTATTTTCAACAAAAGGTAAACCCAATTGAACAGGATGGCTCGTTTGAAGACTGGGTTGTTAATCAGTTTGGCCGGCGCCTGTTCGACATCTTTTTCAAAACCTACAGCGAAAAGCTTTGGGGCATCTCCTGCAAAGAACTTGATTCTGACTTTGCTTCGCAGCGTATCAAAAAGTTGTCGCTCACTGAGGCCATCAAAAATGCCATAGTTGGCGGCCGTGGCAACAAACACAAAACCCTGGTTGATCGCTTTGCTTACCCGCATCTCGGTAGTGGTGTTGTGTATGAGCGAATGGCACAGAAAATTACTGCGATGGGTAATGTTGTCCATCTAAACACCCCGGTAGAACGGGTAATACTGGAAAATGGCAACGCTACAGGTCTCCAACTGACCAATGGACAAACACACGCTTACGATCACATCGTGTCGTCGATGCCCCTTACGCTGCTCGTGCAGCGACTCGAAGGTACACCACAGGAACTCCTGGACCACATCAATGCCCTGAAATTCAGAAATACAACCCTGGTTTTTCTGAATGTTGATGCAAGCAACCTCTTCCCGGATAATTGGATCTATGTGCACGATCCTTCGCTTCAATTTGGCAGAATTACCAATTTCAGGAATTGGACACCGCAAATTAACAACAACGAAACGACAAGCATCCTAGCACTCGAGTATTGGAGTTATGATCACGATCCGATGTGGCAGGCTGACGATGAGGCCTTAATTGACCTCGGCAAAAAAGAAATCAGGCAAACGGGCTTGATTGGAGATGCTGCCATTCTCGAGGGCAAAGCGATCAAAATCCGTCGCTGTTACCCGGTTTACAACAAAGATTATAAAGTACATCTCAAACCTGTAGAAGCATATCTATCTTCCATCAAAGGACTTTCCGTCATTGGCAGATATGGTGCTTTCAAGTACAACAACCAGGATCATAGCATTCTTATGGGTATCCTGGCGGCTGAGAAAATCACTCAAAATGCTGATCATAGCCTTTGGGAGATCAATACAAATTATGACACTTATCAAGAAACCGCTTTGATTACGGAAACGGGACTAACCAAGGCATGAGTACCTCGCCCTTAACCCCGGAAGCAAAGCCGGCATCCGGGTATAAAGCACCTGTTCTAATTTTCTTTCTTTTCCTCTGCTCCATTCTGCTGCGTACCCACGCGTTTGAGGAATCGATTCGTGGCGGCCATGTCTGGCTGACTGCCCACACCGTCATGACCTTGCAAATCTGGTTTGACGAGGGCCTGGCAGATCACCACTTCAGCCCTGTCTACACTTTTGAAAACGAAGCAAATCGCCACATTCGTAGCCTTACAAGTGGTATACCCGACGAGGAAGGCAAATACTACTATGTCTCATATGGATCATTCAGCTTTCTTCTTGCCTACCTGATCCTAAAAATCGCAGGCGTCTACCCTAGCCTGTTTGCGCTTCAGGTTTTGAACTTGATCCTGCATTTTTTGATCACCATGATGATCTATGCAATCGTCTGTCGATTTTATCGCAAACGCGTACGCGATGAAATCTGGCCGCCGGCGCTGGTTGGTAGTATCATCTACCTGTTCTCCATGCATCCGCTTTGGTGCCACACATACGTTTACTTTGCCGATACGCTCATTCAACTCATTTGGGCAGGCGGCATTTACATGGTCATCAATTTATTCCTGTACAACCGGATACAAGATACGTCTTATGTCCTGGCCTTTGGCTTATTGATATTTATCGCCATTCAAACCGAATGGCTCGGGCTTCTGTTTGCTGCCGTCGTTTTTTGCTTTGCGACGCTTTATGCTTTTAAGGACAAGCGCTACGCCATACTTGCCGGCACTATCGCTATCGCAAGCTGCCTTGCTATAGGGCTGTTTGTTTTCCAGTACGCCTCCATCAACGGTCTCGACGCGTTCATCGAAGCTTCTTTTCAGAAATACTTCCAGCGCAGCGGATACGACCAGGAGAGTTTTTACTTCACACAGATTGAGCTCATGCATGTGCTCAAACATTATCGCCGGCTTTATTACCCCATCGCCGGCATGATCCTATTCCTCCTGCTTGCAGCATTAACGATCAAACGGCCTAAAATGGACAACGATAGAAGAAAAGCGTTTGTCCTTTTACTGAGCATTCTGATTATCCCCATCCTGCTTCACCATACCCTCTTTCTTGGCTTCACAAAAATCCACGATTTTGCATTACTGAAATCTTCTTTGCTTGCAGCAATAGGAATCAGCCTGTTATTCAACCGATGCACATTTCACGCAGAACCAGATCAGAAGAAGTTCTACTATGTTGTCTCTTCCTCCATCATCGGACTTATGCTGGCATTAAGTCTGCTATCCTTCTACGATTTTGATCGGTTTGAAGACAACTATGTGTATGAACGGGTGGCCGGCATGATCAAGCAAACAGCTTCGGATGATGAGGCATTGTTTATCCTCAGTGAACGAGACCGGGAAAATGGTATCATGGTGTATATCGACGAGCACCGATCCATCAGCCCTCAGGTTCAAATGATCGCCAGGCGCAATCTACTGGGTATCGAACGCAAAGCAGATGCGATTGCACATCTCAAGCAGTTCAACGTAAAAAAAGGCAAAATTTATACGATCAGCACCGAAGGGCATCTGATTACCATAGAACAGGTTACATTAGAGGAGCCACAGCGCACCCAATAGTCATCTCATCCTATGCGTCTATCCAAACTGTCTTTTGCATGTCTGCTTGGCCTGTTTTTGCTATCGGTTGCCGTTCGCAGTCCTCACATTAACCGACCGCTCTCTACCAATTACGAATGGGTTACAGCGCACACATTAGTGACGCTGCAAATATGGCAAGAAGAAGGTATGTTTGCGCACGGTATGCGACCGATTTATACCTTTCCAAATCCGAATGATCATTACATCAAGTGTCCAATAAGTGGAATCTCGGACGACACAGGCAATTACTACTATGTCTCCTATCCGCCGTTTGCATTTATCTTCCCGCATCTCATTTTCAAGCCCCTTGGTATTTATCCTGACGTTCTTGCCCTTGAATCTTTAAATCTGATACTACACTTTCTGTGCGCCCTCATTCTGTATCTACTGATTGGCAACCTGTTGCCAACAAACAGTAAAACGTATGCGATATCGGTACCGGCCCTGGTGGGTGCAGCCATCTATCTGTTTGCACCACTCCCGCTGTGGCATCATGCCAACGTGTACTTTGCAGATATCCTCGTACAACTATTTTTTATCTTTGGCCTGTACCTATCCCACCGCATGTTATTTATGCAGGCAGATAAGAAAGGCCCGTTGCTCCCCGTCCTACTCTTTCTGACCATTTTTTTGATGGCCTATACAGAATGGATCGGGTTTCTATTTGGTATATGTCTGGCCGGCATTGTTTTACTCTTCCGTAAACACGTGCAGCGCGGCCCACACATAGTCTGGATTGCCCTGTTCGCACTGCTTTTGAGTGGGTTACTTACCGTTTTTCAATACAGCACCATTAGCGGAGTTCGTGATTTTGTCGACATCGTCCTGAACCGTTACACGGAGCGAAGCGGTCACCTGGGTAAAAGCGAGTTTTATCAGTTGAACGCGCACCTTTATCTTGGACAGGTTTATCTACGCAACTACTTCCCTCAATTTGTCATTCTTGCTTTCTTGGGGTTGATGCTTTTCATTGTCAAGCCGGCCTTAGGCAAGTTAACATCACAAGAAAAAGCAGTATTATTCCTCGCCCTGACGCCAGCTCTCCTCCATCATCTGGTACTCTTCGAGTTCACCCTCGTCCACGATATGGCGCTGGTGAAAACCTGCGTATTTATGGGCATATTGACAGGTTTACTGCTGTATCGCATTCAAACCGCGCCTTCAACCCAGGAAGGCATCGCCTTCAAAGTAGTACCGCATTTTGTTATTGTGTCGATGTTAGCCTTTTCCGTATTTCTCTACCACGCCCATGTGATTGAACCCGAAGGATTTTCATTTGAAGAGCTTGGCCAAGAAATCAGATCGCAGGCCGGCCCGGAAGACACCGTTTTTTTCAAAACCACAAACACACTTGGTGATTTCCTTATTGAGGCCCCTGAAAACTTTGTAATCGCACCGCAAATACAATATTATGCGGGCAGATGCATTCAGGTGGTGCCCGACACAGAATCTGCCAAAGCCCATCTGAGGGCATTCAACAAATCGCAAGGCGTAATCTTTACGATCGAAAATATGCGATATCAAATTGAGCAGACAGAGCGGATTTCTGTAGACTAACCCCTTATCCCGATCACCTGATGAACCACGACGAAGCACGAAAAGCCTATCTAGACCGCCTCGTCGCCAAATTCGAAACCCCTGAATTTATTCTACTCGACCCCATCTCGATCCCCCATGGATTTGACGATCCAGCCGATCAGGAAATCATTGGTTTGTTTGCAGCATTACTGGCCTGGGGGCAACGAAAAACTGTATTAAATAAGCTGGCCGAGTTATGTGAACGCATGGATTATAAACCGCATGCATTCGTTTATAATTTCGACAAAGACAGGCATCAGCAAGCACTTGCCGGCTTCAAACACCGCACCTTTCAACCCCAGGATGCCGTCTGGCTCATCCAGAATCTGGCAGCAATGCTGCGTCAACATCAAACACTCGAACATGCGTTTGCCTCGTTCGATGATCCAGATTCTTCGCATGTAGGACCCGCAATCCAGGGCTTTAGTGACCTACTCTTCTCCATTCACCCTGAAACGCCTAAACGGCTAAGAAAGCATCTGGCGAGACCTTCAACAGGAAGTGCCTGCAAACGGCTTTGCATGTATTTGCGATGGATGGTCCGCCCTGGCCCGGTAGATCTTGGTGTTTGGACGCGTATTTCGATGGACAAACTCGTGTTACCGCTGGACGTCCACTCAGGCCGGCAAGCGCGTGCTTTGGGTATGCTATCGAGGAAACAAGACGACTGGCGTGCTGCCATAGCATTGACCGAAGCTTGCAAGATCCTTTGCCCCGAAGATCCATCGAAATACGATTACGCATTCTTTGGCGCAGGCGCTTACAAAGTAGACCTCGACCCGCGCTTTGTCGTCAAGCCAAACGTGGCTACATAGAACGTCGGTTGCGCAGCACAAAAGAGATAGACTCGTTGAAGGAGCGTAACGCTACTTTAAAGAGTTTGAAGTGTTTGATAGATACCGTACCCGTCTCGCGAAATCTGTTCTCAACGGGCATTTCTTTCCAGCGTAAACGGCCAGATCCAACCATCCCTGTGATAAGCACATTGGGCGCGAATGTATCAGCTGGAATACGCTGAATCAATGGACTAACGGCTTCGCTTCGAAAAAGCCGGAAAGGCGAGTTGACATCAACCAGCTTGCTGCCAAACCCCAATCGCACCACAAGCCAGGCGATATATGAAATGAACTGCCGTGACACGGGAAAATCGCCGTGATTACGTCCCCCGAGTAAAAAATCAAAATCGTCACGAAGCTCCCAAAACCTGGCAAACTGATCGGCCCGTATTTCGTTATCCGAGTCAATCTGGAAGATCCAGTCGGATGCTTCCGATTCTTTATAGCCACGCAGTATGGTTGGCCCGTGCCCAGTATTGGGCTTATTAATTACTACCAGGTGCGGATAGGTTGTAGCGAGCGTTGCCAGGATTTGCGCTGTACCGTCTTTTGAGCCATCGTTGTAACACCGAATTTCAAAATCTATCCCCAGTTCGGTGAGGGTATCATGCCAGTCTTTAACCACGGTTGCAATGATTTCTTCCTCATTGTAAACTGGCATCACGATAGACAGGCGGTCGCTAGTATTGATCATATTGGGGCAAAAAAATGACGCCAGACTTATGGTATGGGACTGCGGGCAACTAACGTATGCGTCTCAAAAACCCTGCAATAGTTATTCTGAAACACAGGTTCAGTCTGCCAGACCCAGGATGTAAGATCTTTCCAGACAGGATCAGCTTCTTTTACAACAAGCAAATCGATGTTATAATTATTTGTCATCGCCTGAACCACCGCAGGCGTATTCTGATCCGAAAAAATACGCGCAACGGCATGATAATGGGTGTAAAATGAGTCGCGATTAACTCCATACAGTTGACCTAGCGTTGTATCTGCAATGGCAACTTGTCGATTCCCATAAAGCGCGTGAAAGTATTCTATTTCGATAGTGGGGTTGTGTTGAAGGATGGCATCTTCAGCCGCAGTGTCGTCGATCCACTCATATGCCTCTCGAAGTGCAAAGCCGTAGGCACCTTGCTCGGCATAAGAAAATTGCCTGATTACAACGGCTTCGTACACATTAGAACCAATGCCAAGCCCTAGCATTGCCATCAGCACATAACGCATGGCCGGCTCAAGCTTTAGTTGCTTATATGCCTGACTGCCAAAACATGCTGCACTTACAGGGATGCTGTAGATGAGCATCGCGTATTGTGCAAACATAAACCCACGCCATCCAAGGTCGTTGTTCTTGATGTTGGATTTGACAAAGGTGCACAGGATCAACGATACCAAAAACATCACAAGCAAAAACTGTTCTTCGCGACTCATCGCGCGATCTTGCCGCTTTCTGTAGTCCCAGAAAACCCAGGTAGCCAAAAGAAAGAAACCAAGCTCAATGACGTAATTGACAGGCAACGCCAACAATCGCAGCAGTAACATGCCGGGACCTTCCAGTCCCAATCGCATCTGTTCGAGAATCGGAAAAGGACGCACGGTAAACGCCAACGGTGACTTGCTCAGGCTTTGCGACCCATAAAGATCCAGGATGTATGGCAGAAGAAGTAATGCTGTAACCACGCCAACAATGAGCAGTGGGACCACTTCAGATTTCCTATCAATTCGCCACGCAACAAGCATCCAAACACACAAAATCACTGCGGCTACAAACGCAATCCAGATCGACATCCCAAATGCAGATGCCAACGCGAGGATTGCAAACAGCGAAAGCACGTTTGATTTCGACTCACTTCTAAAACGTTCATTGAGCAGAAAAAACGCAAACAAGCAGCAAACAAATGCACCAACGTAGTGCGGCACCCAGACAATTGCACTGATCCAGGCGCTTACTTGTTCATTCCACCATTCGATTGAGGGGATGAGAAGTCCAGCTGCACCCTGTGACTGGTGCGTTAAATAACCACTGTATGCGGGGATAAAATCGAGCCCTGTCACGAGCAGCAATAGAAGTCCGGGTACTACGTGTTTTAAGGACAATCCCAACCGGGCATGTTGCGTCCTCATCCAGACGAGCATGACAACCACCAGTGCAATGCTCCCCCACATGATGCTGCCATGCACCGCATGCCGAGCTTTAACCACATCACCACCGATCAAATCGACGACACTACACAACTGAAACCAGAAATAGTAATAGAATAACTCAACGTTGGCCGTCGGATAAAAACTTGGATTGACAGGTGGAATGCCTGTCATCGAAATAGCGTTGGTTACCGCCGTGTGCTTGGTATAATCATAAGAAACCAGCGGGCGTACCAGTTCGCCATCGAACACGAGATCAACCATGTATCCCAGCAGGACTAGCATGGCAACAGCAAGACCCAGCAATAGATGGCCGTGGTGCTTTAGTGCCGTACGTAGTCGAGCCGGCGTAAAAACCTGCCCCACAAATGCCACGTTCAGGAAACCCACCCAGCTTAGCGCCAACAGCGTCCAAACGGCAACCATACCTCCGAATTTACCAGCCAGATAAATGGTGACAGGCGTACAGGCCACAGACAGGAGCACGGCTATGCTCAGCTGGTAACATACACCACGCGATCGGAATTGTAGTAGATTTGTGAGGTACCCGAGCACAAAGCCCGGCAACATGATCACAAGGGGAAATAACACAAACGCGCTGGATGCCCCAAGCAGATCAGAAACAGTAAAATGCACTAGATAATAGATTAGCGCCAGCTATGCCGTACCACCTACTTTTCGATAGGATTGCTGATAATAAATAAGTGGTTTGCCAAAAGAAACAGCATTGGCGTCAATTACTTCACCGATGATGAGGGAATGATCACCTGCCGGCACAACGTTAAACGGCCGGCAACGAATAATGGCTAGTACATCATCCAAAACGGGCAAATCGTCCCCGTCCAAATGGTGCATCACCCCTTCAAATTGCTGTTTGCTGGATTGATGAGGAATAGAGAAACGTTCACTTAATGCTGCCTGCTTTTCAGAAAGGATCTGCACAGCAAACCGCTCTGACTCCATCAATACATCGTGCATTGATGATTCATGCATGACATTAAAGGAAATGAGCGGAGGATCCAGTGAAACGCTCGTGAATGAACCAATGGTTATCCCTTTAGCGCCTTCCGGGGTATCAACCGTAACAATCGTTACAGGGGAAGCAACGTGCCGCATTACCGCACGCAACGCTTCACCAGTAAGTAGTGCAGACATTGAATTAAGGTTCTAAAAACCTGGTAGGATTAATTAAAGCTGCTGCCGATCAGCCGATCAAGTAAAGACGTCTTTGACTTTACTGAAAAACGACTTTTTATCGTCATCCTTTTCGGGCTGCGGTATAAAAGAAGGCGATTCTCGGTACTTTTCGAAGAAATCGCGCTCCTCATCTGTCAATGTACGTGGGGTCCATACATTGATGCGAACCATCTGGTCGCCCCGGCGGTTGCCGTTTAACTCGGGCAAACCGCGGCCACGCATACGCAAAATTTTGCCTGATTGCATGCCCGGATCGATATCCAAACGGGCGCGTCCTTTTAGGGTTGGCACTTCCACTTCGGTACCCAGCGCTGCTTCGGGGAAGGAAATATGTAAGTCGTAATAAATGTCTAGCCCTTCGCGGGTGAAATCTTTATTATTGACTTCCTCAATCTCGACCCGAAGATCACCGGTTGTACCACCCCGGATACCAGCATTGCCGGCACCACGCAGTGTGAGGTAATTACCCTCGAGTACGCCCGGAGGCACAGTAATCGTGATGGTTTCTTCGCCTTTTTTGCGGCCATCCCCATTACAAACCTTGCATCGGTCGTTGATGATACGGCCTTCCCCCTGGCACGTAGGACAGGTTTGCACATTTACAAACTGGCCAAAAACGGACCGCGTAACCTGGCGTACTTCCCCGGTCCCCTGACAGGTAGGGCAGGTAGAATAGCCTTCTTTCCCGGCTTCAGCACCCGAACCGCTACAAGGCTCACACTTCACAAACTTGCGGACCTTGATCTTTTTCTCGGTGCCTTCGCTGATTTCACCAAGCGAGAGCGGGAGCTTAATACGAAGATCGCCACCCGGTCGGCCGCTACGACGACGGCCACGAGATCGTGCACCAGCAGCGCCACCAAAGACTTCGTCAAAGATGCTACCGCTGTTGCCAAAAATATCGCTAAATGCACTAAAGATATCGTTGATATCCTGAAAACCAGCGGCACCTGCGCCATTACCACGCACCCCGGAATGTCCGAACCTGTCGTACCGCTGACGCTTGTCAGGATTCGAGAGGACTTCGTACGCCTCAGCTGCTTCTTTGAACTTGGTCTCAGCTTCCTTATCGTCGGGGTTCCGATCCGGATGATATTTCAACGCAAGCTTGCGATAAGCACGCTTGATATCTGCATCGGATGCGTTACGTTGGACGCCTAGTATTTCGTAATAATCGCGCATGTACGTTCAGGTCAGTACTGGTACACATCAGGCTGCTACTACAACCCTTGTATGACGCAGTACACGATCCCCCATCCGATATCCTTTCTGGATTTCCTCGAGCACAGTGCCCGGTTCAGTATCTTCAGGGGCGGGTTGCTGCATTAATGCTTCGTGTTCTTGTTCATTGAACGGCTGTCCTTTGGCCTCAATCGGCTCAACGCCAAGGCGGGTTAGCTCATTCTGAAACTTGTCAAAAACCATTTCCATCCCCTGCTTCAACTGTTCGTACCCTTCCTTGGGCTGGTCTTCTTTTTCGTCAAACTGCTTTACGGCTTCTACAGAGCGCGTAAAGTCGTCAAGGATCTCCAACATTTGCTGGACTACCTTTGCTTTGCCGGCTTCAAAGAGCATGGTTTTTTCCTGCTCCGTACGCCGTTTGTAATTCTGAAATTCTGCGACCTGGCGCAACAGCCGGTCTTTGGTCTCTTTAAGCTCAGTCTGCAAGTCCGTTACTTCAGCATCTGGTTTTGGCGTTTCATCAGCACTCTTCTGTTCAGCCACCGATTCTTCTGCAGCGGATTCCTCTGCAGTTGCTTCTTTTTCTGCTGCCTCTTTTTCTTCAGCCTGCGACTCAGCAGCTTTAGCAGCTCCTTCTCCAGAAATCTCTACTGTATCTTCCATATCATTCATAATTACAAAATGCGCAACCTGTTAAAACTGTCTTTTCAGAGGGCTTCCGGGGACATACACTGTTTGATCAATTTCGTTCGCTCTCTTTTCTGTTCAATACCACAGATACGCCTTCAACAAGTGAAAAGACGTGTGAGTAATTCATTCGCTTGGGACCAATGACACCCAGCGTTCCTTCGGTGTTACCAAAGCGATAGCGCGCTGTAACGATCGAATACTGCGTAACCTGACCGTCGTTAATTTCACTTCCAATGCGAATATTAACATGGCCGGGCCTCAATACGGGCTCATTCTCAAAAAGCTCTACGATGAAGTTTTCATTTTCGAGCAATTCGACGAGGTTCTTCAGATCTTCGGGCTGCTCGAGAAATTCGGGCTGGGACACTATATTTTGAGCGCCAGCAAAGCTCACGCGTCCGTCTTCCTGCTCGCTAAAAATATCGTCTGAAGATTGAAGTACGAGCTTGACCAAACCCGTCGGCTCATCCTGCACATCACGCATCCGAACCGCATAGGTTTTTCGGATTTCATCGATTGACAATCCGGCCAACCGGCTATTGAGGAGGGCCACAACATCATCCAATTCCCGCCGGCCAAGCGTTGTATGCAATTCCAGCACAACGGTTTTTACCAGTCCACCGTGAAGGCTAATCACAAACATGATCCGCGACGAAGATAGCGGCACAACCTCAAGGCGTTCGAGAATACCGCTGCTAAGCTTCGGACTCAACACAACTCCCAAAAGATTGGACAGGCGCCCCAAAATCCGGGAGCACTCGCGCAACAATGCATCCGGCTGCTCATCCAAGCCACCAAGCGTAGCTTTGAGATACGCCTGCTCGTCTGCTGACATACCCAACGGTTGCATCAACTGGTCGACAAAAGCACGATACCCCAATTCGGTAGGCACCCTGCCGGCAGAGGTATAGGGATGATCAAGCAATCCACGGTCTTCCAGATCGCTCATCGTATTCCGAATCGAAGCAGCACTCAGGCCACCTGGAAAACGTTTGGCTAGAAATCTCGACCCAACAGGGCCCGCTGTATCAACAAAACTGCGCACTACAAGACGTAAAATCTCACCCTCGCGAGCGGACAGTTTTTCGTTGAAAGACCGGCTATATGTCTGAGATTGATCACGCATGTTAAATACCCTCTTCGAGCAAAAGCCTTGCCGATCAGGTCGGCACCGGACAATATAGGTCGAATCGGCAGATACTTATACTTACCAGCACGATTTTAGTTGATCAAGGGGCCTGGATAGCTGCCATAATTGCGTACCCTTCTTCGGGTTATGCCACGGTGACACACAAGGTATGGCTAACAACGCTGAAATGGGCGCCATGATCAACGCAATTAGGCCCTGTTCTGCCTTTAATATCAGGGGTTCCATTGATATATTCGTTACTCTTTTGCGTTCCTCGTACTCTTTTCTGCAGACATTTCATGACGAATCAAAAAAAGATCACGTTATCCGAACAGGAAATTCCCAAACAGTGGTACAACATCCAGGCACACATGCCGAATCCTGTAAAACCACCATTGCATCCTGGCACACGAGAGCCCATTGGGCCTGAAGACCTTGCACCGCTTTTCCCAATGGCACTAATCATGCAAGAGGTCTCTCAGGATCCCTGGATTGACATCCCGGATGAAGTAAGTGAAATCTACAAAATGTGGCGCCCAACGCCGTTGTATCGCGCCTACAATCTTGAAAAACTGCTCGATACGCCCGCAAAGATCTACTACAAATATGAAGGCGTGAGTCCCTCAGGATCCCATAAGCCTAACACCGCGGTGCCACAGGCTTATTACAACAAACAAGAAGGTGTAAAACGACTCACGACAGAAACAGGCGCTGGCCAATGGGGTAGCGCGCTCAGCTTTGCATGCCAGCATTTTGGTCTGGAGTGCGAAGTATACATGGTGAAAATCAGCTATCACCAGAAGCCTTATCGCAAGCTGCTCATGAACACCTGGGGCGCAGAAGTAATCGCCTCGCCAAGCGACAAAACCCAGGCCGGCAAACAGATCCTTGCAGGTGATCCCGATTCTCCAGGCAGCCTGGGCATTGCCATTTCTGAAGCTGTAGAACGGGCAGCCATGCACGATGACACAAAGTATTCGCTTGGCAGCGTACTGAATCACGTGTTAATGCATCAGACCATTCTCGGCCAGGAAGCTGTTGTGCAGATGGAAAAGGCCGGCGACTTCCCCGACGTCGTCATTGCACCGTTCGGTGGTGGTTCAAACTTTGCAGGCATCGCGTTCCCCTTCTTGCGGTACAAACTCACCGACGGTAAGCAGGTCCGCTGTATCGCGAGTGAGCCCGCGTCCTGCCCCAAACTTACTAAAGGTGCTTTCCGCTACGACTTTGGTGATTCAGTGGGCATGACGCCACTCATTCCAATGTATACCCTCGGCCATAAATTTGTGCCGGCACCGATTCACGCCGGCGGCCTCCGCTACCATGGCGCCGGTGCCATCATTAGCCAACTCTTACACGATGAGATTATCGAAGCACAGGCACTACAACAACTTGAGTGCTTTGATGCGGGCGTCAAATTTGCCAAAGCAGAAGGTATCTTGCCGGCACCAGAGGCCACCCATGCCGTCGCTACCGCTATCCGGGAAGCGAATCAGGCCAAGGAAGAAGGTGTCTCGAAGACCATCTTATTTAACCTTTGCGGGCATGGCTATTTCGACATGAGCGCTTACGAAGCCTATTTCAATGGTGAACTGGTCGACCACCACCTTTCAGATGCTGAACTGACGCAGTATTTAAAAGAACTCGACACGCCCCCTGTTGGCTAATGCAGCGCAAACAAATCCCATACAAAAAAAGCCCTGTGCCGCAAACGAGCACAGGGCTTTTTAATTGCAAAACAACTTACTTATAGAAGATTTACGCTATTCCGGTACATACCAGGTCGAAACTGCAGCTAATTCTTTGCGGCCGATATCTGGCACCGTGGCATCTGAGGCCGGGTAGCCAATCGGAAATAAGATAAATGGCTTTTCATTTTTGGGCCGGCCCAGGATCTCGTTCAAAAACTTCATCGGGCTCGGTGTATGGGTCAACGTTGCAAGGCCCATGTTGTGAATGGCAGAAATAAACATACCACATGCAATCCCACAGCTCTCCTGGACATAGTAATGCTTTTTCCGGCTCTCATCTTCGTTAAATCCATAACTCTGTGCAAAGCATACCACGATCCAGGGCACCGTTTCCAGGAACGGTTTTTCCCAGTTAGTACCAAAAGGGGCCAGCGCCTCTAGCCACTCATCTGACATACGGCCACCATAGCTCTCTTTTTCTTCCTTTTCTGCAGCGATACGGATCTTACGCTTCACATCAGGATCACTTATTGCCACAAAGGTCCACGGCTGCATGTGGGCACCGCTCGGGGCCGTACTTGCTGTTTGAATCGCTCGCTCAATCAGGTGACGTGGCACAGGTTCGTCGCTAAAGAAGCGAATGGACCGACGCTTGTCCATCATGTTGTAAAAGGCATCGGCACGATCCACCATGGTTTCTTCGGGATATCTTTCGTGCTGAAACGGAATATGGAGGGTTTCCTGCATGGTATTTGTCTGCTATGCGATGTTCGCTTTTGTAAGCGAATGCTCCGGAAAATAGCATCCGGAAAATGGGTGATAAAAAACGAGGGATTATGAATGCAGTACGGAGCTTACATTCATAATCCCTCGAAGAGATTCAATTTGCAATCGAGAAATACCCGATTTATTGGGAGAAGATCAACCTATTTGATCAAAAAGGTAACCTGGACAACAGCGCGGACTTCCATCTCGCCGGCTGCGTAGGCTTCAGGCTCTGGCGCAGCTTCAGCCTTGGCAAGGCGCACGCTGTGATCAGCAGTCATTCGCACCATTGGGGAAGGCATGGAAAAGCTCTGTTCTGAAATTTTCCAAACGCCGCCCAATTCAGCATCAAGGGTCGCGGCCATGAGCATAGCTTTTGCTTTTGCTCTGGAGACGGCCATCACAAGTGCCTCATCTCGTACGCCTTCGCGGTCTTGCAAACCGTATGTAATGCCATTAAGCCGATTGGCACCTTCTTGTACAATACCTGCAATGATAGCTGGCAGCTTGTCAAGGTCTTCAACCTCGACCACAAGCTCACGCACTGCCTCAAAACCTCTATCCTCTGGCTTACGCGTTTGCGGATTATACTCGCGTATTGGCTGCAAACGCAGGGTCTCGAGTCGAATTTTCCGCTCCGCGACACCAAGCTCGCGCACCAGATTCAACGCCTCCTTGGACAGCTCAGCATTTTTCTTTCGTGCTTTCTCTGGATCCCAATTCTTGGTCGAAATCCCAAATCGCACGGTGGCCATGTCCGGGATAGCGTCAATGGTACCTTCACCGGAAACAGTGATTGATTTGTACTCTTCAAAAGACTGCGCGGAAACCGTACCAGCCGGCACGATGACACACAAGAGCAAAAGGGTCGTCAGGAAAATGTTAACGTATTTCATACCTGTACAATAAGTTAGATGGCGAAGCACCAAATGGTGCAAAAGCCGCGCCCTTGCTTATAAAACGGATGGTTGCCGCAATTATTATGTTTATGGATGCAGCCGGCCCAGCAACCTTGGAAACGGGATTGTCTCGCGTACGTGCTGAATACCGCAAATCCATGTTACCGCGCGCTCTAAACCGAGACCAAATCCACTGTGGGGTACTGATCCATAGCGACGCAGGTCAAAATACCACTCAAACACGTCTGCCGGCAAATTATGCGCTGCAACCTGCTCTTCAAGAAAGGCGAGATCTGTCGCGCGTTCTCCTCCTCCAATAATCTCCCCATAGCCTTCTGGAGCAAGTACGTCCATCCCCATTGCCAGCCTGTCATCTTCAGGATCACGCTTCATGTAAAATGCCTTAATGGCTGCGGGGAAACGATGCACAATGATTGGCTGATCAAAATGACGAGTGATCAGCGTTTCGTCGCTACCACCAAAGTCGTTGCCCCATTCAAAGTTACGTGCCGACTCACGCCATTTCGGTAAATTCCGGAGTTGCTCTTCAATTTCTTCAAGACGCTGGTTGATTTCGATCGCCCGTGCGTCAATCCGGCGCTTCTCTCCTTTTTTTGCCTGTCCGTAGCGTTTCTGGTTGTCTTCCAGTTCCTGCTTCAAACGTGGTCCTTCTTCTTCCAGCGCCGCAATCTCTTCGGTTACCATGTTGTACGTTTCATCGCTTCGCAGCAGGTCAACGGCATCTGAGTAATGCACGCGCGGGAAAGGCGTTTTGACTTGTTCGAGCTTCGATACATCGCGGCCAACAATTTTGAGTTCTGGCCGGCAATGCTCGAGCACCGATGCGACAATAGCTGCCAGAAAATCTTCAGCCAATGCCATGTTCATGTCGAGGTCATAAAAAGCCATTTCTGGCTCAATCATCCAAAACTCGGTCAGGTGTCGGCGTGTTTTGGACTTCTCTGCACGAAAGGTTGGGCCAAACGTGTAAATCTTCCCCATCGCCATGGCCATCGCTTCACCGTACAACTGACCACTCTGCGTCAGGTACGCCGGATCGCCAAAGTAATCGATTTCGAAGAGGGTTGAGGTGCCTTCAACAGCATTGCCTGTCAGAATGGGTGCATCAGCCTGGATGAAGCCACGGCCCTGGAAGAAATGATGGATCGCCATGGTGATCTGGTTGCGAATCCGCATAATGGCCCACTGGCGCCGGCTGCGCAGCCATAAGTGGCGTTTGTTCATCAGAAAATCGATACCGTGCGCTTTGGGGGTAATCGGATATTCCTCGGAGCTTCCGACCAGCAATACCTTCAACACCTGCACTTCCACGCCACCAAGTTGCCGCTCATCAAGGGTAACGGTGCCATGAATTTCTACAGCACTCTCTTGTGATAATCCTTCCGCAACCTCCCAACTTGCCGCATCCACTTCTTCCTGGTTCACCACGCACTGCACCATACCGCTGCCGTCTCGCAACACCAGAAATTGCAGACTTTTTGATCCGCGCTTATTGTACAGCCATCCTTTTAATTGAACTGTTTTACCTTCGTGAGATGCCAGTTTATCTATCGTTGTGTAGTCCATCTACGCCGTTCAGATTTGAAAATATTCCTGATAAAAAACGCTTTTGCCGGCAGTATACGCACCAAAACCCGGAAATGATCGGTCTTCATAACATCTTTCGTTTACTGCGTATGTGTTTCAATTGATACGCGTCCCACCTCAACCCCAGGAATACACTATCAGCGTCGTAATCAAGGGCCAGGCAACGACGACATCGAGCACGAGGCCATACAGCACATACGACCGATACAGCGGCCGCAAACAGATGCCAAGCATTAGCAATGGCCCCACCAAATCAACATAATAATACACAGGCCATTCGAGTAGCGTGCCGACCCAACCACCCAACAACAGCGAGCCCACGGCACAGCACGCCGCAATAGCGCGTAATGTGTGCTCTTCAACGAACATCGCCAACGAACGCAAGCCGGCCTGCTTATCACCCTCGCGGTCTTGCCAATCTGCCAACAACACATTGGGCAAAATAAACAGCAGACGATACACCAGAAAAATCAGCACCGGTACGGTTATTTCAACCCCGGCTTGCGCGATGGGAAACAGCACGGCGCCAATAGCCCAGGCTCCAGCAATAACTAGAGGCTTGGCGTACCAGACGCGCTTCAAACGTCGTTTCAAAGGCAACAGGTACAACACACCGCCGAGTGCTAGTAGCACACCGACCAGTAGCGACCACTCGATCAGTTGCAACGCCCCCACTGCTCCCAAACCAAACGCAAGCAGACTTGCACCCCAAACATATACGTTGTGGCTCCTAATCCATGCAACACGCAAGGGCTGATTGGCCATATCTTCCTTGCTCGATAACCAGCACCTGTCCAGTAGGTAAATCAGAAAAGCGCCACTCGTACCTGCGAGGAGTACAGGGATACTCAATGGGAGACTAAATAGCGTTGAGGTCCCTGCCAAAAGACCCAGCGCAACCAGCATAATGTGCACGTTGCTGTATTGCACAAAAGCCAACAGCCGGCTTGCCTGATGAGCAGCCGGCTTGGCATGTTCTACTGGAGGAGAGAATGACATGAAGTACGAGCGCAAACGGCCAGGAAACAGGCTGTTCAAGTCTCGTGAGAAAGAAGGGATCCGGAGCGCTAAAAAATAGATCTCTAAATCGTATTGCCCCGCAGCAACAACCTACTTCAACAACGTCATCGTTTTGCTTTGCGTGTACGAGCGCTGATGCCCATGCGCAACCACGCGGTACACATAGGTACCTGACGATAGCGAAGAGGCGTCGATCTGAATAGCGTGATCGGTGCCGGCCTGGAAAGTTGTCATCGGCGTCTGCATGACAGCACGCCCCAGCATGTCGAACACTTCAATGCTCACATCAGCCGGCTCAGGCAGACTAAATTCCACAGAGGTTGTTGGGTTGAACGGATTGGGATAGTTGCCGGCTAACTCGAATGCGCCAGGCAGCACATCTTCATCCTCGTTGTTTGTGGCTAGCGGCAAGAAAATCGCCTGTCCATCCGGCGCATACGCCGTAATCGACAAGTCCGGCTGCCCGATGATTGGGTTTACAAACCCCTGCAGGATAAACAACAAGGCAGCACCACCCGTCCGACTTAAGTCAGCGCGGTAAATGCCTATCCGCTCACCGCTATTCTGCGTGATTTCGATGTTATACAGGCCCGGCTCAAATTCGCGCGTCAGAAATGACTCCCCGAAAGACAAACCTTTGGCAAGCGTCATAATCCGGTTGTACGAATCGCTATCATCCACGATGTATGCGTTTACAGGCGGCGCATCAGGTGAACCCTGGAATACATTGAGGCCAACAGTGTTTTCATCAGACGATTCCTGTTGAGAATCCTGAACCACCAGACCAATCGCCTGTTTGCCTGAGCCGGTATAAAGTCCGTTGATAACGGCTACATAGTCTTTGTCGCTTTCAAGCGAAACATTGGTTGTAGTGATCGGGCTCGCGTTGTCTGATGCATCGCCACGTACGACATCCAGCTTAACAATTGGATTCGTGAGCTCCAGGAACGCCGTTGCACTTCCATACGAAAGCCCATCGATCTGCAATTGATCGTTCAGATAGATATCAACAACAGGTGCATCGGACGAGTTATGTACAATTTGCAAGTAGGTCGCAAATCCCTGTACGGTAACGCTCCCATCGATAGTCGAAACAGTTGGATTGCCATTGTTATACTGAAACGAAGCAAAGGTCACATCACTTGTACCTGGTCCGACAAGGGTCCCTGTCAAATTCACAAGTGTACCTGCACCAGAAAGCGTTGCGCCGGCACCCATCGTTACTACAGCCTGCCCCGGCACGGAAGTATCAACCGTCACATTGTTGCCGGCTGATAGCGTACCGTTTACACTCGAGCCAGTAATGGTCAGGTCTTGAGGATTATAAGCGAGCGAAAATACATACGACTGTACATTCTGCCCCGTCAAATCTCCCGTATTCACAGGGATAGTTACCTGCTGCCCAATTTCGCCAACGATACCCGTTGGAATCGAAACAGTGATTTGTCCGGTTGCCTGGATGGTGACGCTACCATTGGTTGTATTGGCAGGCACCGCGCCCCCGTTAAACGCAAATGAATCAAACCCTAGCACGCTCGTGCCGCCGGCAAGCAAATTAAAATTTAGCCGCAAAAGCGTACCCGTCCCGGAAAGTGCGCTCCCCGTCCAGGTAATGCCTACCTTCCCCGGCGTAGTCAAATCCAGAGTCGCTGTGCTCCCAGATGAAAGCGTACCGGATTGCTCGATTCCAGCAACCTGTAACAGGCTCGGGTCAAAGTCGATCACGGTATTAAACGACGTGACACCACTGCCTGTAAGGTCACCTACCGTTAGTGGCACAGTTAGCGTCTCCCCCGAGTTGCCGGCTGAGGCAGGCAAACTAACCGCAACAGGATCGTTGGCCCCGTTAATTGTCACACTACCATTGGTGACGTTGGCGATGGGATCACCGCTATTAAATTGCATAGAGGTAAAGTTGATCGCTGAGATACCGCTAGCAACGGGATTCACCAGCAAGTTTCCCAGGACACCAGCACCTGCGAGTGGCGTACCGTTAGACCAGGACACTGTGATTTGGCCCGGTGTGCCGGTATTTACGGTTGGTGCAGCGGCGCCAGAAAGCGTACCCGCTGTTGCATAGCTCGCGATGTTAATGGTCGCTGCATCATACGCAATCGTGAACGCATAACTGGTTGCGTTCTTGCCCGTCATGTCGCTGACAGAAATTGGAATGCTGATTTGGCTACCCCCAACCGAGCCTGAAGAAGAGGCCGGCAAGTTGACATCTACAGATCCCGTAGACCCGCCACTAACCGTTACCGTACCATTCGTGGTAGCTGATGCCGGCGAGCCTTCGTTGAAGCGGAAAGAGTCAAAAGCAAGCGTGCTGGTCCCTTCTTGCAAGAAACTGGCCTGCAGGTTAACGAGGACACCGCCGCCTTCTAGCGCAAATGCATCTGCCCAGGCAATAGATACTTTGCCCGAGGTTGTGGTGTTTACAATTGGCGAAACAGATTCAGTAAGGGTACCGGTGCTGCTAACGCCTGTGATTTCAACAATAGTTGGATCATACGAAATGGCAAATTCAAAAGACTTCACCTCTGACCCAGTCAGATCACCCACGTTTATTGGGATGAGCGACGAAGCGCCGGCCGCAACCTCGAGGGTGGGCAGGCTAACGGTAACCTGTGCGGTAGCCGTACGTTGCGCGCTGAATAGAATCAGCAGAAAAACTGGAAAAACCCGTAGTAATAGTCTCCACATAGCTTTACGGAAAGAAAACAATTCCTTGGTTCGTCTTTGCTGAAGTAACCCTCCAGCTAAATAAGAACAGAGTTATTAGTGCGATTGCGCTTCCTACAGGTCCGTTATCGTGGCATGCAAGCGTTATCTTGGGGGACGTTCACCTGGTATAGGAATACCCTGCAAAACGGAGACCAAAATGCATTCACAAACCCGGAAGGGGACATTGCAGAAGCAAGAACAGTGAATAGACAGGCTGTGTGTAGGTTAGCGGTGAAAAATGACCAGTTGAGCATCGGCGTGGCCGTCTGGCGCATCTTTCGAGTGAAAGGCTACCCTACTATTTGATGAGCGTCATCGTAGCAGATTTGACGTAGGTATTGGTTGTACCTCGAGCCCGAACCTGGTAAACGTAGACCCCAGAAGCGAGTGAGGAGGCGTCTACATCTACCCGTTGTTTTGCGCCGGCCTGGTAAACCTGCGCAGGAATCGTCAACGCCTCGCGCCCCAACACATCCACCAGCGTAATCGTTACTTCGGCTGTCTCTGGCAGATCAAATTGTATCGTAGTCGTCGGATTAAACGGGTTTGGATAATTTCCAAGCAGTTCAAAATCCTGTGGCAAGCCGGCCTCATCTTCATTGCTCACCTGTACCGTATTGGAAATTTCGCCGTTTTGCGTTGCAACCAGCGGACTTCCTTCGTTGAAGGAGAAGTTGTCAATGGAAAGGCTCGTTGTCCCTTTTTTGACAAACTTACCTGTAATGTGCAGGAGCACACCATTACCCTCAAGGGGCTCAAAATGTGCGCCGCCAACGGTAACCTGGCCCGGCACATCGGTATTCAAAATCAGGGAGAAGCTCTCCGCCAGATCACCTTGCGCTTCCACGCCGGTAATTTCGATAATTGAAGCGTCATACTTCATCGTAAGCAAAAAGGCCTTTACATCCTGGCCAGATACATCTCCGACTGTTAGCGGCAGCGAAATATCGCGTGCGTTGTAATATTCAGTTGGAAGGGCAACCGGGATTTGGGCATACACAGAATTGCTTACGAAAAGTACTACCCCCAAGGCCATAAGAAGAACCTTTGGCAAGAATTTGGACATTTTCTCTATTCTGTGGTTTTGTTGCAGAAATGTGTCTTTTGCAACAGAATCTTCATGACATCATCCGGGGGGCGAAAGACAAATCCGTCCGACTCTGTTGTGATGAAATGCTGGCTAATTTGCTCGAGAAGGGGATCAAGGCTTGTTTGCCAACATGCCTGACGCCAAAACAAAACCCATGCCAACAGAAGGCAATTGGAATTTGGAACTACCAGCCCCAACTGCGGGATTCTTGACATTTCTGCGACAAACCCAATGCTGATCTGTCAATTGCCCATCAATGGTTCAGAAGAAAACCATGAACAAGAAAACCGCTTTTCCAGGCCACGAAAGGCCGATCAACGGTTAAAATGGAAGGTGCGCGACTGTCCAAAGGTGCGTGACTCAGGCTTATATGTCCGCTCGTGGATAGAGAATGCGCCAGGTAATATTTCGATGAGATTGTAGAAATTGCGGTTGCGATTTGACCGCCGGCCGCGGCTGCTGGTGGCAGTCCCGGCGCTGGCAACAACGGGTCCTTTCTCATTGTCGATATCGAGAGACTCAACATGGGATACGTGCGCGTGCCCGCAGAGTACGAGGTCAACATCGCTCGCACGGGCTGCTGCCAACGCCTCAGCTCCATTGATAGAAATATCGTGCGGCTTGAGTCCTTCGAGGGTTTTCAAGTGGTGGTGTAACATCAGGACCTTGAAGGTCCCTTCTGGCTGCCGGCCGAAGAATTGTTTGATTTCCTGAATAACAGCCGGCACAACCTTGCCCCCCTTGATAGTGAGACCGTGCGCAGAGTTAAAGCCCAACAGCGCGAGTCCTTCCTGTACATGCGTCCGAATCAGGTCCGATCCGAAATACTTCTTAAATCGGGCTACAGGCTTAACGAGCCGCATCCATGGGCTCCACCAGGGAAACACGTCGTGATTCCCCGGCACAACCACGCAAGGTGCGGTAAAACGCTTCAGGAAGGCCGCAGCCTCCCTGAATTGTTTATGCAAAGCTCTTTGGGTCAGGTCTCCACTTACAGCCAGCATATCCACCTCTGCTTGCGCAACGTCTTCGACGAGGGCATCCAGAATATGCGGATTTGCTATGCGGCCAAAGTGAATATCCGAGACATGCGCGATTTTCAACGCTTACATACCGGGAAAGTGAGTGCTATCATTCACGCATTCGTTCACTACAGCAAGCATCTATTACAGCATCATGGTCATGGGCTGCTCGAGGTACTGTTTGACCGTATTGAGGAACTGTGCCCCTGTGGCACCATCAACGACGCGGTGATCACACGACAGGCTCAGCTTCATCCGTTTGCCCGGTACGATGGCACCATCTTTTACAACGGGCACGTCGCGGATGCCGCCAATCGCGAGGATGCAGGCATTGGGCGGGTTGATGATCGCGGTAAAGTTCTCAATACCAAACATTCCGAGGTTGCTGGTGGAGAACGTTGAGCCTTCAAACTCGTGTGGCTGCAGCTTGCGGTCACGTGCTTTGCCGGCCAATTCGCGCGTCTCAGCGGCAATCTGGGCCAGACCTTTGTTGTCTGCATTACGCACAACAGGTGTAATCAGACCTTCATCGATTGCAACGGCTATGGCAACGTGTACCTCATTATGGAGACGAATTTCGCCTTCTTTCTCCATGTATGAGGCATTCACATACGGATGATCACGCAAAGCAAGTGCACACGCTTTTGTAATCAAGTCGTTAAATGACACTTTCTGCTTATCCTGCGCAAGCGCCAGTTCATTGAGCTGCTTGCGGAATGCCACTGCCCCATCCATATCTACATCAATCTGCAGGTAGAAGTGCGGTGCAGTAAACTTGCTTTCCGACAAACGGCGTGAAATAGCTTTTCTCATTTGAGAAAGCGGGATGGCATCGTACGCGGCACCAGCCACTGGCGAAGGCTGCTGCGCAACGGCCTGGACCTGCTGCACGGGCTCTTGTACCGGCGCTGCAACTGGAGCACTGCCACCGATAAGACTTTCAATATCACGACGTACAATACGACCATCTGGGCCAGAACCGCTTACTGTCGCCAGGTTCAGACCATGTTCTTTGGCCATGCGACGAGCTAACGGCGAGGCTTTTGCGCGGCCATTGCCGGCACCGCCACTTGCAGCCGGAATAGCTACAGGTGCAGCAGCACCATCTCCTGACGCAGGAGCTACTTCTGCTACCGGAGCAGGCGAAGCAGCAGGTGCTGCAGCGGGCGCAGCGGCACCTTCACCATACCTGGCGAGCACGCTTGAGATGTCTTCACCGGCTTTACCAAGGATAGCAATCAGGCCACCGATGGCAATCGAGTCGCCTTCACCGGCAACGCGCTTCAGCAACACCCCATCGTCATACACTTCGAGGTCCATGGTTGCTTTGTCGGTTTCTACCTGCGCGATGACATCGCCGGCAGCAACAGGCGCGCCTTCTTCAGCCAACCACGATACAAGGACCCCCTCCTCCATCGTGTCGCTCATCTTCGGCATTTCTACTGGAATAGCCATTCTCTCTTTCTTTTCAATTTTCAGGGTTCATATGCCGTGCGAGGCTGCCAGACGTACATACTACACTAAGCTGTACAGCCCCGGGGTACGGCAAACAATCAGTTAGCGTACATCACCTGGCGGCAGGCTTTGTAGGTGTCTTCAGCGCTTGGCATATAGAATTCGATCAAATTCTTGGCATACGGCGCCGGCGTGTCCTTCGCGGTTACACGCAGCACGGGCGCATCCAGGTAATCGAATGCTTCACGCTGGATCTGGAATCCGATTTCAGACGCGATGCTCGCAAACGGATTGCTTTCGTCTACAATCACACACCGATTCGTTTTCTTGACAGATGTCAGAATGGTTTCGATATCGAGCGGACGGATGGTACGCGGATCAATAACTTCGGGGTCGAACCCTTCCTGGGCGAGCATTTCTGCGGCCTTCATGGCAACCCAGTAGCTCTTGTTGTGACCGATAATGGTCACGTCTTTCCCTTCACGCGCCACACGGGCTTTACCGATAGGAATGAGGTAATCTTTTGCATCAGAAACCTCTCCTTTCATGCCGTACATCACCTCACTTTCCATAAACAGCACAGGATCATCGTCGCGAATGGCTGATTTCAAGAGGCCTTTAGCGTCATCTGGGTTGGAAATCGAGATAATTTTGAGGCCAGGAATCGTAGAGTAAATGGACTCGAACGACGTGTTGTGCGTAGCGGCAAGCTGACCAGCAGCGCCGTTGGGCCCACGAAATACGATAGGGAATTTGAACTGGCCGCCCGACATATAACGGACTTTAGCTGCGTTGTTGATGAGCTGGTCCATAGCTACCATCGAGAAGTTAAATGTCATAAACTCGATGATAGGGCGCAGGCCGTTCATGGCTGCGCCGATGCCGAGGCCGGCAAAGCCGTTTTCAGCAATTGGCGTATCGATGACACGCTTCTCACCAAACTGCTTCAGCATGCCTTCGCTCACTTTGTATGCACCATTGTACTGTGCAACTTCCTCACCCATGAGGAAAATTGATTCGTCGCGCTCCATTTCCTCGACCATCGCCGCGCGAATTGCTTCTCTTAATTGTAATTCTGCCATTTTAAAAACTTGATTCTTAATGCATACCGCCAGGGTATGCGATAACGGGTTGCAAGAAAATCAGGATGATCGACCAACTAGGTGGTGATTGGGAAATTATCCTCACCGTAGATGTCTTCATAGATGGTTTCCAGATCAGGAAACGGGCTGTTTTCTGCAAACTCTACAGACTCCATGACCTCTTGCTTCACTTCGTCGTCAACTTTGTCAAGCTGTGCGTTGGAAGCCATTTTATTTTCGAGGATGTACGCTTTGAGACGCAGGATTGGATCTTCGTCTTTTTTGGCGTCCAGCTCTTCTTTTGTCCGATACTTTTGCGGATCACTCATAGAATGACCACGGTAGCGGTACGTGCGGATTTCCATGAGGGAAGGCTGTCCTTTACGGGCCATACCAACGTGGTGCTGCATTGCTTCGTAAACGCTGAACACGTCCATGCCGCTCACCAGCGAGCTTGGCATGTCATAGCTTAGGGCCTGCTTGTACAGATCAGGTTCTGCAGCGGCACGATCCACCGCAGTACCCATCGCGTATTGGTTGTTTTCTACAACAAAGATTACAGGCAAATCGTAAAGACCAGCCAGGTTGGCTGCTTCATGAAATGCGCCCTGGTGGATGGCTCCATCACCAAAAAAGGCGAGACACACTGTATCTTCACCTTTGTACTTGTTCGCAAACGCGATGCCGGCACCTACAGGAATATGAGCACCTACAATACCGTGTCCCCCCATCATTTTCAGCTCTTTGCTGAAATAGTGCATCGAACCACCTTTACCGCGGGAGCAACCATCGATTTTACCGAAGAGCTCGGCCATACACTCGTTGGATGTCATGCCCATAGCAAGGGCGTGGCCATGG
The DNA here is from genome assembly GCA_965263205.1 of Rhodothermales bacterium. Taxonomy (GTDB): domain Bacteria; phylum Bacteroidota; class Rhodothermia; order Rhodothermales; family JAHQVL01; genus JBCCIM01. Next base: position 347,482 of record CBDHHF010000011.1, on the reverse strand, counting down.
TCGCGGTATGCTGTAATTACAGAATCTTCGCCAATACGGATGGCTTTGGCCGTACCCGTTGAAATAGCTTCCTGGCCGATATAGAGGTGAAGGAAACCGCCAATCTTCTGCTTTCCATACATCTGGGCAGCGCGCTCTTCAAACCGGCGCTGCAGCAGCATGCTGCGATACATTTCCAATACGTCGGCTTTTGTAAGGCCCAACTGCCGATGTGTTTTGTCACTCGGCGGATACGAACCAAATGTAACTGTAAGCGGTTCAGCCTCCAGCACATCTAACGCATGTCCATTCACGCCAGACGCCGCAGCGCGTTTCCGGGCCGGCTTTTTCTTTACTGTTTTTTTTCCTGTTTCGCTTGCCATTAGAATTAGTATGTGAATTAGAAATCCTATCTCGTCTTCACGCAGAAGAATTTATACGTTAAAAGCGTTATTGACTTCCAAAAAGACGCCGTTCATCTTTCATTCGCATCGCCGCAAATTGCATGCGAAAGATGCGCACATTCTGCGCGTTTGCTTTTCGTCACATTACAGTGCCGTAAGACAGTACCATCAGGCGACACGCACCGAAGTCTGTATTGCCAGTGCTGACCACCTGAAAGCAGCCATGTCCGAACCGGCGGGGTAACCGTTCCTCTCTTCTCCAACCACTCTCTTTCTCAACCATGTGCCTGGGCGCTATACGCCTCGTTCCAGGAGCCAAAAGGCTAGGCCGAAATTTCATTCAGCATATCAATTTATGAAATCCGCCTCTTAAAATTCGATTCTTACATAAGAAGTTCTTGAGTAACGTGTGAACTTCTTGCCGGCGAAGGACACATTTTTCATTATTTTAACAATTTGCTCCGATTGAAGGGGCATGCACCAAATTAGATCCCAATGCTTCGTAGCACTCACGAATTTTTGATAAACCCGTTGGCTCAGTAATCGGTTTTATCGAAACAGGATTGGAAATGACTAGTTTTGTATGCTCATTGCAAATAAAAATTGTATTTGAAAGGCTGTAACACTCTTGGTAACGCACGCACTAAATTCCTAAAGCATGCCAGTCCAACCTAAAGATACTTCAGGTGACATAGATCTGGATGCGCTTTTAAATGGAGATCCCATTGCTTTCGAGCGGATTGTCCAGCAGGAAAGCCCCAGGCTCTTTCGTATGATCATGCGCATCGTGCAGGATGAAGATGAAGCACGGAGTGTCATGCAGGAAACGTATCTACAGGCTTATAAACGGCTTGACACGTTCCGGCGTGAATCCAAATTTTCAACCTGGCTGTATGCCATTGGCCTCAATCTAGCACGCGCTTCGTTGCGTAAAATGAAGCGTTTTGACGCATTAGAAGAGGACAAGATCGATCGTTTGCAACCCAGCTACACGGGGGGCATGTTTACAGAAAGCCCGGAAGCCTGGAATCCCCAAAAAATGGCAGAGCGGTCGGAACGCAAAGCGTTGGTTCATTCTGCTATTGCTGAGTTGCCGGTTGATTACCGGACCGTATTGACCTTAAGAGACATCGAAGAACTATCAACAACTGAAGTAGCACAAACGTTGAACATAAGTGAAGGCGCCGTGCGCGTGCGACTCCACCGAGCCCGCCAGGCACTACGCAGTCTACTTGACCAGTACTTTCGTTAGTCGATGACTGGAATTTCTATTTGCTAACCCTATGAACATAATCCACAAAATACGACGCTATTTCCGGCCTTCGTTAACGTGCGAGGAAATCAACGAGTTTATTCTTGATTACGTGGAAGAACGGCTTAACGAGGAAACAAGAGCGCAATTCGAAGAGCACATAAAAATGTGTCCCTGCTGTGTGCCTTTCCTCGAGCAATACAAAAAAACGGTAGAAATGGTTGCTACGGATGGAAAGATTGATGTACCGGCAGACCTTGCTGAACACACCATGTCCTTCCTGCGCGAACAATTACCCAGCCTCCAACAATAACCCAGGTTCTATTTGATTCAAACGTTACCACATTAAGCCACCAGCACTTCTTTCTTATCCCAGGCTCCACCGCAAATCCTTTTTGCAGTTTATGATGCAACCGGTGTATCTTTCATGACCTGTTGCAACACGTTACACGGTACCACCCGTTGCAAGGTTAGAGGCCATTCACCACCTCAACTATCGTCTTTCGTCTGGATTACAGGCACTTAATTCATCAGGCGCTGTTGTATAACCACCAAGGGTGTATACCCCCCATCGCAGCGTGCTTTTGATCATTGCGGTACTATGCAGCCGGCTTGCATACTGTCAGCAAGCGGTTTAGAAAAGGAAATTATTGAGGTTGCGGGCATGACAGGTCGATCCCTGGTGCTGATTCCCACCTACAACGAAGCTGCTAATATTTTACTTGTCATTCAGGCTGTCCTGAGCCTGGATGAAGACATCGCCATGCTGGTCATTGATGACGGATCGTCGGATGGCACAGCTGAGCTTGTCCATGACATGCGGCGCAAATATCCCGATAAAATCGACATTCTCGAACGTGAAAGTAAATTGGGGCTGGGCACGGCATATCTGGCCGGCTTCCGTTACGCGTTGGAAAACAACTTTGATTTTATTTGTGAGATGGACGCTGATTTCTCGCATAATCCGGCTGATCTACCCCAACTGATAGCACCCGTCAAAAACGATACAGCAGATTTAGCTGTGGGCTCACGCTACATCAATGGCGTGCGCGTGATGAACTGGCCTCTCAGCCGGCTCATTCTTTCGTACGGCGCAGGCATTTACACACGCGCCATCACCCGGCTTCCCGTGCACGACGTAACGGCCGGCTTCAAGTGCTATCACCGCCGCGTACTCGAAGCCATCGACTTACACCGTGTAAAATCCAACGGCTACTCGTTTCAGATTGAAATGAAGTACCGCGCCTGGCGCAAAGGCTATCGGCTCACCGAAGTCCCTATTGTATTTACCGAACGAACCGAAGGGCAATCGAAAATGAGCAAAAAAATTGTGTGGGAAGCCATGCACAAAGTATGGGAGTTGCGCCTCAGAGATGTTTTCAGAAAGCTGTGAGTGCAAAAACACAAATCCTGGCGGGGATTGATGTATTTTCGGTTGAAGTTGCAGGTTAAAGGTTTTTGGGCCTTGGTCTTTCATCTTCCATCATAAACTTAAAGCCCCCCCCCCTCAACAGTGCTTTTGTAATCCCTGATTTTTCGCACTACTACAGCCTGTCATTGTGTTTTCGATGAGCGATCCATTGGGATCAGCGGGGCTTTTTCGCAAATTTAGCGCAAAAAAGCGATTCGATCCGGAACGTTTTTGCCCCTCCTTAACTATCTGAAGGCGATTAATCGATTTTTATACCCATTACCCTAAAGCTAGCTTTTGCAATGCCTGATTACACAAAATTAGTTACGCCGACAGACGGAGCGACCATCACCATGGAAGATGGCAACCTGGTTGTACCAGACAATCCTATTGTGCCTTTTATTGAAGGAGACGGGATTGGTCCTGACATCTGGCGCGCTGCCCAGCATGTTTTTGATTCTGCCGTTGCAAAAGCGTACGATGGTGCACGCAAAATCTCCTGGTTTGAGGTGTATGCCGGCGAAAAGGCGTTTGCCAAATACGACGAATGGCTGCCTAACGACACCCTCGATGCGATCCGTCATCACCTGGTTTCTATCAAAGGCCCCCTCACGACGCCCGTTGGCGGTGGCATCCGTTCGCTCAATGTAGCCCTGCGCCAAAAACTGGACCTCTTTGCCTGCGTTCGCCCGGTACAGTATTTCAGCGGCGTCCCCTCCCCTGTTCGAGCGCCAGAGAAAGTGAATATGGTCATCTTCCGCGAAAACTCGGAAGACATCTATGCAGGCATTGAGTACGAACATGGCTCAGCTGACAACGCAAAACTGATCAAATTCCTTCAGGAAGAAATGGGCGTTACCTCTATCCGTTTCCCTGAAACCAGTGGCATTGGCATCAAGCCGATTTCGAAAGAAGGCACGTACCGCCTGGTGCGCTCAGCGATCAAGTATGCCATCGCAGAAGGCCTGCCAAGCGTTACCCTGGTGCACAAAGGCAACATCATGAAGTTCACTGAGGGTGGCTTCCGCGACTGGGGATACCAGATTGCAAAAGAAGAGTTTGGCGCTGAAGTGATTGGCGAAGGCCCATGGTGCAAACTGCCTAATGGTATCATCATCAAAGATGTTATTGCTGATGCCTTCCTGCAGCAGATTCTTACGCGCCCGGCAGAATACAGCGTGATCGCTACCATGAACTTGAACGGTGATTACATTTCGGATGCGCTTGCAGCACAGGTTGGTGGCATCGGCATCGCACCAGGGGCAAATATCAACTACGATAATGGCCTGGCCATCTTTGAGGCCACACACGGTACGGCACCGAAGTATGCCGGCCAGGACAAAGTAAACCCGGGCTCGGTAATCCTCTCGGGCGAAATGATGCTGCGCTACATGGGCTGGAAAGAAGCAGCCGACCTGATTATTGCAGCACTTGAAAAAACAATCAGCCAGAAGCGTGTTACGTACGACTTTGAGCGATTGATGGAAGACGCCACGCTGCTCAAGTGTAGCGAATTTGGCAACGCTATGGTTGAAAACATGTAAGCAACCACTTTATTGCAACTAATTTATTGCAACCAAAAAGGGAGTGCTGTCATCCAGCACTCCCTTTTTAATTTAATGCATTTCTATGTACCCGAGGCACTTATGCACCCTGCACTTTGGCCTCATTCACCAGTTCAGGCTTCACCAATGCAGGCATTTTGGCAGATTTGTATCCCAGTACACTGATGTAGGCGTCTACCAGCTTGGGAACGGAGTACTCCCATGCGATGGACTGCTCGACGCGCTGCCGGCCAATCCGCCCCATTTCTTCGCGCTGCTGCTCATCGTCCATCAGAAGCGCCAGAGCCTGACCAAACTTTTGGGTATCATTGTCGGGTACATACATCGCAGCCTCAGCTGATGTGTACCGGTGCTCAGGCAAATCAAATGCAATAATCGGCTTGGAGAACGCCATGTACTCCGTCATTTTGATCATTGTGCACTTGTCATTGAAATCGTTTGAAGGATCGGGATCCACACCGATATCAATCGATGTCAGATACCGCATCAGTTTCTCTTTTTTGAGCCATCCCGTGAATTGTACGTGGTCTTCCAGGCCGTACTCGCGCGTCATTGCTTTAATCCGCGGCACATCGTCACCATCTCCCATGATGATCGCGAGAAAATCGTCGCGATTCAGTTCGGTTTTGAGGTGATGGAGCGCTTTAATGAAATAGTCGAGCCCGTCCTGGATGCCGATAGAGCCGGCATAACCAAAAATGGACTTGGGCATATTGACCAATTCTGGATAAGGCTGTGCATAATCCAGGAAGCTAAGCGGTGGACCGTTGCGCACAATACGTACTTTTGACGCGTCGACTCCTCCCCGCGTAAGCGCAATTTTTTTGTACGATTCGTTGGTGGCAATAACCAAATCTGCCGTCAGAAACGACCATTTTTCGAGCAATCGCAGCACATTGTAAACAAGCTTGCTGCCGTTGCCACCAGTCCGTGCCATGTAAAGCTCCGGCGCCAGATCGTGATGATCGAATACAAATTTCTTTCCGAAGAGCTTATAAAATAGCCCAATGGCAAAGAGTGTATCTGGCGGATTGTGCGCGTGGATTACATCAAATCCTTCTTTACGCCACACAGAAAACGAAACGATGAACGCGGCAATTGTGGAATACAGAAATTCCCACACAAATCCCCAGAACGAATCGCGCTCCGTAGGTTCGGGATAGCGGTAAACGTGCACATCATCCACTACATCACGTTTTGGCTGCCCCAACCCGCGAGGTGCAATAACTGTCACATGGAATCCCGCCTCAACAAGCGCCAGTGCCTCTCTCCGAACCCGGGTATCACCGGGATAGGAATTGTTTTCCACCAGCATCAAAATGCTGTTTTTTAACGCTGCCATCAATAATCTGCAGTTCTTTTAATGACTCGGGAGGCATCATGTAGATGCCACGCTGATAAAAAGAAATGAGCCACTCACCTGGGGTAAGACAATAAAATCCACCTTCCTCAGTGCATATATGCTGATTTGTTGCACCGGGACCCCGGCCATATCGGCCAAGACCTAATTATCTTCAGTAAGGGCTGTGGATCTCAGTCTATCCCCTTATTCATCACGGTATAAAGCACCTACGGTAACAAACGTGTCTTTACCCGTTTATTCATCGACGGCTATCAAATGACGTGCCTGTATGCCTCTTTCGTGCAAATTGAGCGATTGAGTCAGCTATTTTCTGGCAACGCGTTCAAATAGTTCATCGTAATGCCGAACATGCCGGCGCCAATCGAGATGCTTTCCTACTTCGCGCAGCGATTCAACGGGAAGGGGCTTCTCCTCTTGCTTGAGGATTTTGTACATCGTTTTGAAGAGCGCTTCGTCGTCTTCGTACAACGTGGGTGCGTGCAGCAACGGACGATGAAGCATTTCCGGAATCAGTTCAGGATAGCTGAGCCGGTTGGGTAACAAGGGATGGCAACCGCAGTAAATGGCCTCCATCACTGCAATTCCAAAAAACTCATGGATGGCAGTGGAAACAATAATGTCCGCACGGTGCAGCAGAGAGGAATACTCTTCAAAGTCTTCTGCATATCCGTAGTGTAGAATCCGCTCGGCATACCGCTCAAATGCGCGCTCAAACTCGTAGGGTTGCTCTTCAAAGTGCTCGCCGGCAAGGATGAGCCTGAAAGAACAGCCGGCATCGTCGAGCCGATTCATCAGACGAAAAAAGGCTTCAGGGTTTTTGTCGTACTCCCAACGCTGGTTCCAAAGCACAACCGGTGTATCCATCAACTGACCGCGTGTGCGTGGTGTGGCACGCTGCGCATGCTGGTTATGCGCATTCAAATCCATCCCCAGATGCAGCACAGAGCTCCGCTCTCTTATTTTTTGCACACTATGGAGATGGTTATAATCTGGAAATGCTCGGAGCAGCACAGGCAGTGCATCCAGAAACTCGTCGTGATGGAAGCGGGAATTAAAAACGATGGCGTCAGCAGCCAGGCACGAAAGGTAATTGATGTAAGCGTAGGTGTAATCGCGTGTGCGGCCTTCTTTTAAGGGATAGGTCAGCTGATTTTCGTGCAGGTAGAGAATGACCGGCACATCAGAAAGAGCAGGCCGGCATAGCGAAAGAAATGCCGGCACGTTGACCATATCCGACGCAAGAATCACATCAGGCTTGTTGCCCTCAGCAACCCAGTCGTTGACTTTCCGGGCCATCGTAACGGCACCACCATGCATACGCCACTTCCAAAAACGAGCCGACATCGTGATGGTGTGCACATCGTGCTGACTGTGTTTTTTGAGACCATCCAGAAAATTTCGATGCGACCCTCCGTACCAGGGCTCTAAGGCTAATACCTTCATTAAAGGGGGAAATTGAAGTTTATTCGCTACCGGATCAAAGACCTATTCTTCCTCAGCTTCAGTTGCCTGACGCGCTCTTTCCTCTTCGATCAGCTTCATCAGTTCATCCTCTTCCATTTCGGTAGACGGACGAACTATACTAATTGCCCGCACCTGCAGCTTCTCGCGCAGCGCGGCATCCCGTACTTCATCAGCAGTGATGAGCTTCTCTTCACCAGGATTCAACCGCAGCGGTCTGGTCTTCATCTCAATATCAACCGCACGTGTGTTGGTGTTCTTGATTAACATTCCTCTACGTTGCTTGGCCACGCAGATACCTCTTGCCTTAAATTTCGTTGATGTACTGTACATGCAGGATGCCTGCATAATACAACATTTCGCCATAGATTTATGAAAGGTTCCCGTCGATTACTTTCTCTTTTCACAAATCGGGCCTTCCTCATTCCCTTTGATGCCCCCTGTCACATCACATGGATGCGCAGCCAATCAGCTGTAACAGCAATCGTTTTGCCGTAATAAAAATCGCTAAAACAAAATCAGCCGAGGCACAAAGTACCCCGGCTTTAAGCCTCGCACCATACTGGTCGCCGACCCACGTTGCGACCCCATACAGCACGAAACTGCCCAAGGATACTTTTTACCTAACACATTAATCAACCAGAAATACTCCCTTTTCACGGAATCTTGGACTTTCTAACCAAATATTAAGCAAATGCTTAATATTATTGGCCAATAATCCCCCATTTCAGAAAAAAACTACCAAATAAAGGGGATTGCCCAAAAGAAAGCGCGCGCAATGTCTACAGATCAGACATTGCGCGCGTGCACCCTTTTAGAGACCATCAGGAGCTATTGTTGGTCGTGCTGCGATACCGGGGAATAGGCTTGCTTGCAGAAACGCACTCGCAGCTGATGCGAAATTTTATTTTTCTATAACAGCGTAAATAACCGGATCACAATTGCCCAAAATAATAGGCAAAACCCAATCGAAGACCCCATCACCAGCAGCCCGTTGAGCAGGTCTGCGTATTCGATACTCGGGATTCGATTTGCAGGTGTGGGAACGATCGTGTGATTCGTCATTTTTTCTGTCTGAGGAGGCATTTTATTCGCGGAATCAATGGAGGGATGACGTTTACAAAATGATACCATGTTTTGCCGGGCTGATCAATCACATACTGATGTGAAAAAGAGGGTATATAACCATCAAAAATTCGTCTATTGAAGTAAAATACCCACATTCATGTGCGTTACCATCCCATTTACATGGCTACATACAGTTTTTTTCGACCGCATTCTTCCGTACTTGAGGATGCAGCTACATCATCCACCAGCGCTTCCAATCTTTGGCGCAATCTCCCTGTCGCTCGCCGGCTTCGCACTTTATACAGCGGTATGCTCGACCTGGTCTATCCTGTATCCTGCCCGGGTTGTGAAACGCGCCTGTTGGACGTTCAATTTCCCGTCTGCACAAGCTGTTTACCCTCCTCGAACGCGTACCCCAACACACAGCCAAGCAGGCGTTAACAAGATTGCAACAATCCAAGGACACCTTCCACTTTGTCTTGTCGTTGTGGGCATTCGACAAAGCCGGCACCGTGCAGCGTATCCATCGCGCGTTGAAGTACAACAACAAACCAGCTATAGGCCGGCAACTTGGCGTTCTGATGGCACACTTGCTGCTTGCCCCGCTCCCGCTCGATCAGCATCCAACACTGGTCATTCCTGTCCCTTTACACCGCAAGCGATTCCTGGAACGCGGATACAATCAGAGCCGGCAACTCGCTACAGGCCTCGCAAACGCAGCGCATCTCCACTTGGCATCAACACTCCTGACGCGCAATCGCTACACCGCCACGCAAACCGGTCACGATGCGCGTGCACGCCTGAAAAATGTACATGATGCGTTTTCAATCCCACCCGAACTGACACCCTACGTTCGCGACCATCATGTATTGCTTGTGGACGATGTATTGACGACAGGTGCTACGTTACTGGCAGCGGCGGCCCCGCTACGTGAAGCAGGTGCAACACAAATAAGTGTGGCAACCCTCGCGTTTGCTCGCTTATAAACAGCTCAGCGGTGATCTTCGATATTCAAGCTTGCATTACACCATGCAGCTTCTTCGGCGTTGTTGGAGGCGAGGATCAGAATACCGTTGCGCTCCAACTGCTGCGTCATTACCGAGCGAACCATGGTAATGCCGGCCGTATCAAGGTTGGTTGTGGGTTCGTCGAGAATGAGTACATCGGGCGTGGTAAGCATGGCCGCAGCAAACTTCACGCGCTGCTTCATGCCGGAAGAGTACGTTTTTACCAGATCATCCTCACGTCCCTTGAGCGTGACAAGCTCAATGAGGCTATCGATGGTTGCTTCTGCATCGGTAAGCCGACGCGCACGCGCAATAAACGCCAGGTTTTCTCTTGCCGAAAACCCATCGTATACGTTGAGATAAGGGGAGACAAATCCTGTACGCAGTGGCCGATCTTCGAGCGGCACCTGATCTCCGCCCACCTCAAGCATCACGTTTCCTTTGGTCGGACTCATCACGCCAGCGATGATTTTTAAGAGGGTCGATTTGCCGGACCCATTGGCCCCCGTAATCGCCAACGCTTCACCACCTGCCACTTCACACGACAGCTTTTTGAACAAAATACGCCGGCCAAAGCGCTTTGCGACATTGTCTAACGTAAGCTTGTTCATCTACTCGATCCGTACCTGGGGAAGCTAATGGGCGGACTTTCTCTGTTGATCCGGCTAAAATACATCGTTACGGCCCCAATCACCTACAAGCCTTGATGAAAGTTTCAAGGGGATCGGGCTATGCCAAAGTGTTGTCACCCCCATACCCTATCTTTTAGGGCTACATCCTTCGTGGTGCAGTCTTTTCAGGCTTCGCAGTCTTTTCAGGCTTCGCAGTCTTTTCAGGCTTGATAGCTTCATTTTACCGAAACAGCAGAGATACCCAGACATTGATACCCCAACCGTCGCACTCACAGCCGAGCGAACAACCGCTAACCACAATGTCCGCACCTACGCCGCATGACAAGAAGGATCAGAACAGTCATGATCACAAGCGGCATGATGTTGCTTTGTTCGGCAAGTCGGATACGCCGGGTATTGTTGCTGTGCATCCTGTCACGGACAAGCGCAACAAGGCAGCCTCGTTTATGCGAGTCTACCAGCGGGATATCGAACAAAACAAAATCACACACAGCGACGCCCTCGTTTATCCCTTTTTCTTTCTTTCATCCATCGACTGCTTACACGGGTTTGCACGTAACAGGTATCAATACCAGGAGTTGGGCGGCGATAATTTCTATAAATACCTGGTCGTATTCAAAACCTGGAATGCCTACTGGGATGCCATTCGGCATGTAGAAAAAACCACAAATCAACAAGGGCGGACACCCGACGAACTGTACCTCATCAGCAATCCTGTGCAGCAATTTCTGATGCAAACGGGACAAACGTGCTTCAAGGCCATGCCATTTGAGGCTTTACATCGCATGCAGCTTGACATTGAGGTCTATTCGGAAGCTGGTTTCCCGAATGCAAAGCGTGCCAGCGATGAGGTGATCATCATTGCCTTGTCGGATAACAAAGGCTGGGAGTTACTGCTGCATTCAAAAGACAGCTCAGAAAAAGCCATTCTTGAAGAACTTGTAGCTGTCATTCAGGAGCGAGACCCGGATGTTATCGAAGGCCACAACATCTTCGCCTTCGACTTTATGTATTTGCTTGAGCGGTATCGCCGCTACAACATTCCGTTTACCATAGGCCGAGACGGTACAACGCCGCGCACCTATCCTTCTAGCATGCGTTTTGCCGAGCGTAGCATCGATTATCCTGCGCTTCAAATTGCCGGCCGGCACGTTGTAGATACGTATTTTCAGGTGATGTCGTACGACGTCTTCAAGCGCGACCTCCCCGGGTACGGCTTAAAAGCAGTTGCCAAATACTTTGGCTTTGCCCCTGAAGGCCGGACTTATGTTGAAGGCGATCAAATTGCAGCAACCTGGCGCAACGATCCCGACATGTTGTTGCGGTATGCGCTCGACGACGTGCGGGAGACGGAGCGTTTGGCGCGCCATCTTTCGGGGTCAACGTTCTACCTGACGCGCATGCTACCGATGCTGTACGGCCAGGTTGCCAGGACCGGACCGGCTGCCAAAATTGAGGCACTTTTTGCGCGGGAATACCTGCGTCAAAAACAGGCTTTGCCGAAAAGCACCTGGGGCAGTCAGACCATGGGGGGATACACCGACGTTTTCCTCACAGGCGTCACAGGTCCGATTGTGTATGCCGACGTAGAAAGCCTCTACCCTTCAATTATGCTCAACTACAACGTCCAACCTGGACAGGATCATCTTGGGCTTTTCCCTCACCTCCTCCGCCGGTTAACCGACCTTCGGTTCGAAGCCAAAAACGGCATGAAAACGGCCGAAAACGATGAAGTCCGAGGAGAATTGGATGCGCGGCAGAGTTCGTACAAGGTCCTCATCAACTCATTTTACGGAAATCTAGGTTTCAGTCACGCCGCGTTTAACGACTTTGCAGAAGCGGACCGCGTGGCATCCATCGGACAGCAAATCTTGCGCAAAATTATTGCCTTACTCAAACGCGAAGAAGCTATTGTTATTGAGGTAGATACGGATGGCGTACTGTTTAAACCGCCGGCGCATTGCGAGGGTGAAGAAGCTGAGCGGGCGTTTCTAGAAAAACTGAATGACGAGATGCCAACGGGCATCCGTATTGGATTTGACGGGCGTTTCCAAAAGATGCTCTCGTACAAAAAAAAGAACTACGCACTGCTCACGTATGGCAACAAACTGAAGTTTAAAGGCTCTTCTCTAGTGTCGCGCTCAAATGAACGGTTTGGTCGGGACTATGTGGCTACAGCTATCCGTTTACTCCTTGATGAAGATGTGGCCGGCTTGCACGCATTGTATCTTGATACACGTGACAAAATTATCCAGCACAACTGGGGCCAGGTGCAGGAGTTTTCGCGGACGGAAACACTAAAAGATACCATTACGCGTTATAAAGAAGACGTATTGACTGGTAAACGCACGCGCGCCGCATCGTACGAGTTAGCGCTGCAACGCCAGGAAGAAACCGGGCAGCCCGTAAAAAAAGGTGATAGAATCTCGTATTATATTGCCGGCAGCGACCTGAATACGGCATCTTTTGAACTTGCAAAACTCGCAGATTCATGGTCTCCCGAACAACCGGATGAAAACACAGCGTACTATCTTAAACGACTCGACGAGTTTTCCCGAAAGTTCGAACCTTTTTTCACAGATACCGACTTTCGCCTGATATTCTCCCCGGAAGACCTGTTTGGCTTCGACCCATCGGGTATCAACATCCTTTCACATTACGCGGCCCCACAACACCTCGAAACGGACACACCGTTTTAAGGGCAAATACATCAATTCTGGCGAATTGTTGTGTTTGCGGTTGAAGGTTGCAAGTTGAAGGTTGCAAGTTCTTTTTCAGTTCTTTCCTCCGTTGACTTAAAATCACCTCGTACTTTATTTATTTTTGTACTCAAGTACTCTGTTCTGTACGACTCTCAGAGAATCATGCATCGATATTTTACACTTGTTTTCCTTCTCTTTTTTATGGCCACAGAAAGTAACGCCCAGACCCAATCAGCCAACCTCCCCATCAAAAAAGTACAGCTGTATTCGAGTGGTGTCGGCTATTTTGAGCACGAAGGCCGGGTAGAAGGCGCGTCAACCACAGAACTCCGCTTCCGCGCAGCGCAGATGAACGATGTGCTAAAGTCGCTCCTGCTTCAGGACCTGGACGGTGGTCGCATCAACTCTATTGTGTATCCATCACAAGATCCTGTTGATAAAATTCTTGGTAGCTTTGACATCGACCTGGGCAACAACCCATCATTGAGTAACATCCTTACCCAGTTGCGCGGCAGCACGGTAACGATCCGCTCCGGTACGGACGTCCATAAAGGGACCATCCTTGGCGTTGAATCGGTGATGATTGCGATCAACGGCGGATCAGCTACGGAAGACGTGCTCAATTTGATCAGCCGGGGCACCATCAAAGCGCTCCGTTTATCGACCATTGATTCCATCGAACTGGAAGATGCAGCCTTGCAGGAAGAATTCACCAAGGCGCTTCAAACGGTTGCTCAGGCGCGCGATCAGGACAAAAAGCCGCTTCAAATTGCGCACGAAGGCACTGGCCGCCGGCGCGTCCGGATTGGCTACGTCGTTGAATCGCCTATCTGGAAAACGAGTTACCGGCTGGTACTCCCGGAAGAAGGGAAAACCGATGGCTACCTGCAGGGCTGGGCCATTGTGGAGAATCAGACAGAGAATGATTGGGAGAATGTTGAGCTCACACTAATCAGCGGCCGGCCTATTTCTTTTATTCAAGACCTGTACAACCCGCTGTATGTGCAGCGGCCTGTGGTTGCCTTTGAGTTGCAGGAAAATCTCAAGCCGCAGATGTATGAACGTGGCGTGGAGTTGCCGATGGCTGCTGAGGCAGATGCAATGGACGAAGCAGTGGTTTCGCGTGGGCGGACAGCACCAAAAGCTGCGGCAAAAGCATCAATGGCCGGATCATCTGGCAAATTCCTGGGGGCCTGCTGATGGTGCCAGCGCAAGCGTTCAAACTGCTGCCCAAACCGCAGAAGCCGGCGAACTCTTTCAGTACATCATCGGAAGCGTCTCGCTACCTAGGCAACGCTCAGCGATGATCCCTATCGTCACTGAAAACGTGGAAATGCAGCGGGTCAGCATCTTTAATCCAGGCGTCCAGGCCCGGCATCCCCTGCATGGTGTTCGTATAACAAACAACACGAACGTGCACCTGATGCAAGGGCCAGCAACGGTGCTTGATGCAAGTAGCTACGCCGGCGATGCACGCCTGAACGAACTGCCATCTGACAGCAAGCAACTGCTCTCCTACGCGCTGGACTTTGAAATGCAGGTTGATGTGGTGAGCAGCAACGAGCCAATGACTATCCAGACAGCTAAAATTGTGAACGGTGTACTCGAATCGCAGCGCAAACGCCAGCACAAAACAACGTATACGTTGAAAAACGAGTCTGAGAAAGCCCGTTTAGTAATCATTGAACACCCGCGCAAGACGCAATGGACACTGCTCGACACCGACGAGCCAATGGAGTCGACTGACCAGTTTCACCGATTCCAGGTAGATGCGGGTGGCTCAGACCAAACTGAGTTCACGGTGATGGAAGAGCAAATTAACAGCCAGGCAATCCAGCTCACCTCGCTGGATGTCAATGCGCTCAGTGTCTACACGCGCGGCGGTGCTGTGTCTAAAGACGTGAAGCAAGCGCTTCAGAAAGCGATCGCGCTGAAGCAGAAAGTACAGCAATCAGACCGGCAGATTCGTCAAAAAGAGCAGCAAATCAAGAATATATCCGCAGAACAGGGCCGTATTCGGGAAAACATGGGGACTGTTGAGCGTAACAGCAGTTATTACAAACGGTTACTGGGTAAGCTTGAGGCACAAGAAAACGACATCGACAAGCTGGGTAAGGAGATCGAGGATTTACAGAAATCACGAGACAAGGACCAGCAAGAACTTGTCGATTTTCTACGTGGCCTTAACGTGAATTAGCTTGCCAAGCAGTATATTGTGTATACGTATCTAGTTGATCCCTGGCCGTCTGTAGTCTGTATCGATTGATTCAGGTTGCAAAGGACGCATCAATTGCAATGAGCGAAGGTAGCGAAAGTCTCGAGAAAAAGTTTGAGCGCATCCTCGGCGAGGATGGGGTACCGGACTCTGGTGATGAAAAAAAGCCGGAAGACGAGGAGGTTGTTGAGGAACGCATCAGCCGGCGCGAAAAACGCCGGCGCGAGCGGATTGCGCAGCAGCAGAAAGAAGACGAAGAAATCCGCAACATCAACGAATACTGGTACAAAGACCCCAACATCTCCATAAAAATCCCCAAGCCCGACGCGGCGTATGAAGATTTGGAGGCATCGCTGCTGGAAAATCGCGTGACGCTAGAAACGCTGAAGCGAACCTACTGCCGCTCAAAAAAACGCAACCACCAGATTATCACGGACGCGTACCTGCATGAAATCAAGCGCTACGTGATGGCCATTGAGGGCATCAAGGATATCCTTGCTGCGCGCGCTGAAGACTACAGAATCTATTACACCGACCGCGAACACCCCAACGTAGCATGCCGGCGCATTGTACTCGATTGCTTTGTCGCGTCTAACCTCTACGGCATGTATGCTTATGAAACGGATGTCCTGCGGCTTTATCGGGATGTGCGGCTATCAAAAACCTGGGCCGGCAGGTTGTTCATTAAGGTGTACTACCGTTTCATTGGCCGCAGCGTATCTGGCCTGATGCGGCGATTCCCTGGCTTGCGTGCTCCCGTGAAACGCGTGATGGATGTTGTCGTGGCGCGTATTGCACAGGCTATTTAAGGGATAGCGTTATTCCCCCATGTCATCCTTAGCCTTGCGAAGGATCTCTTGAGGTCTCGCACTGTCCTGGTGCGAGCAGGACACACCCCGCTCATGATTGCATCATGACCGACCCTCTCGAGAGGGTAAGTTTTCAGATTAGGAATATGCCTCTCAGCCTGTGGACACGACGCATTAGTGTGAGCGCCTTTTCTCTCTAAACGTCGTTTTAATCCCCAACTATTGTAATCTGGCAAGCACTTCATCGAATGAATCCATCAGTGCCCCTACCTCTTCCTCCAGTGCAGCTCGGCGAACAGGCCGGCGCTCTCTTGGGTCTTCTGCGATGTTGAAAATGCGGCCGTCTTCGTATAGCTTCCAGGTATGATTGTGTACGTAGCGGACATCCTCAAAACGGCCCCATAGTGGCGCATAATGACAAAACACCCACGACCGTACCGTGTCGGGCTGGGCAGTTAGTTGGTTGTGGAAACTCAGCCCGTCAAAGACTTCTTCAGCAGGTAGTGTGATATCCGCAAGGTCTGCGAGGGTAGGGACAAAATCGGTAAAGTCGATCAGGTTGTTGTTCACAGAGCCGGCCTCGATTGTACCGGGCCAGTTCGCAATCATAGGCACATGGGTGCCATATTGGGTAGGACGCCCTTTATCACCGCGGATTTCCTGCTCGCCATATGCGGATGTTACCTTGCGATCCGTACCATTGTCTCCAATAAACAACACGATGGTTTGCTCGCGAATACCCTGTTCGTCCAGCGCATCGACAATACGCCCAACGATGCCATCCATGTACGCCATGTTTGCCGCAAAGTAAGCAGGATCGTTCACGTTGCTCTCAACGGGGTCAAACGCGGGGTAATCGGGATGGTCTGGGGTGGGTTGAAAGGGATCGTGGGTGAGCACCATCGGATAGTAAGCAAAGAAGGGCCGGCCTTGCTGCTGCGCCATAAAACTGATCAGTGAATCAGCAAACACATCGGGCCCATATGCATTTTCCAGGTTTGATACCGTTTCACTGTTCAGGTTTAAACCAGGATTTTTGAACCGCGAAGGTGGACGCGAATCAATTTGCCAAAGGTGGTACGTATCGAAGCCGGCTTGCTGCGGTGTTGCACCCGTGCGGTTAAACATTTCTCGCTGGGCCTTGTTACCGTACAACTGCCATTTCCCTGTGACGAGCGTCGCATAGCCGGCTTCCTGCATGAGATGCCCGAAGGTTCGTTCTTCTGGATCCAGCAGGCCAAAACCGATGTAATTTCTAAAGTTGTATTTCCCCGTCATGAGTTGTACACGGGAAGGTGTACACAGCGGCGTCGAATATGCTGCCGTAAAGCGCATCCCTGTTGCTGCCAGTTGATCCAAATTTGGCGTGGAATATGCAGTGCTTCCATTAACCCCCAGGGTTTCATACCCTAGATCGTCAGCCATGATCAATATGATATTTGGCTGTGTGTTAAGCTGTGCCGGTTCAGCGCCCCTCACTCCCTCTCCTCCACTGCAGCCGGCCATAATTAAGAGTACCACTGTTGGCAATATAACCTGGTGTAAAGCCGTCACCCCGCTCCCCCATGTTTTTCCAAGGCTTGCACCTGCAATACACGGTTTCTTGTTATCCGGCTGTTTGCCGGATTGTTTACCAAGAGATGCGTAATTCCAAAAGATCATTTGCATTACCAATTGCCCGTGCGTATATGAACTATTACTAAACTACCCCTTCCGTAACTACTATGACCCGCATATTAGTAGCCGGCGCAACTGGAAATTTAGGAAAACATATTGTCGCCGAGCTGAAAAACCAAAATCACTGGGTACGCGCACTTACCCGCAAACCCATGCGCCTGATGCCTTTGGCAGATGAGGTTGTAGGTGGAGACTTAAACCTGGTGCATTCGCTCAATGCCGCATGCGGAGAAATAGACGTGATTATCTCTGCAGCCGGCGCAAGCGTAAATCCTTCCCTTACCCGGAAGGAAGGGGATTACAACGAAGTTGATTATCAAGGCCACCGAAACCTGTTGCGTGTGGCAGGCAACTCGGGTGTCAAGCGATTTATCTACGTATCAGTCTTTTCAACGCCGGCGCTCCAACATCTGCAGTACATCAGCGCACATACGCGGTTTGCAGATGAACTCAAAGCTGCCGGCCTGTCGTATGCCATCATTCAACCGACGGGTTTCTTCAGTTCGTTTGATGCCATCCTCGACATCGCATCCGCAGGCATTGCTCCCCTGATTGGCGACGGCAATGCAGTCACAAATCCTATCCATGAGGCCGATTTAGCGAAGGTTTGTGTGGATGCGATTGAAGGTCCAAACCGCGAGATCCCCGTTGGGGGTCCCGAAGTTTTTACGCGAAAGCAGATCTTTGAACTGGCGTTTCGCATGCTCGACAAGAAACCGCGGTTTATCCGTGTGCCTGGTGCAGCCATTTCGGCGCAAAGCAGAATCATGTCGTATTTTAACCCGCGTATGTCCCAGTTGCTGCTGTTTCTCCAGCACGTAAGCAAGGTAGACGTTGTAGCACCTGCGTATGGATCACACCGCCTGGGTACATATTTTGAAGAGAAAGTAAATGTAACAGCAGACTCCTAGGCAAGGCGTGGTCATCATAGGCAACAAGCCGGCTATGTCCCCCGCCCCTCAACCAACAGTTTTATGTCCCGAAAAAACATTTTTATCACCGGTGCTGCTGCAGGCATTGGTAGAGAAACAGCGCGACTTTTTGCTTCGAAAGGCTGGTATGTAGGGCTTTTTGATATCGATGAATCCGGACTACAAGCCCTCGCAAAAGAACTGGGAGAGGAAAATTGCTGCTGGCACTTGCTGGACGTGACCAGTACCCAAAGCGTGCAGAAAGCCATTGCATTTTATGGCAACAAAACAGACCAGACGATGCACGTGCTGTTTAACAACGCCGGCATCATCCACGCCGGCGATATCGATGCTATTCATCTCGAACAGCATAAAAAACTGATCGATGTAAACGTGTGGGGCGTTATCAATTGCAGCGTGCAGGCTTTACCACTCCTGAAGCAAACGAACGACGCTGCTATTGTTAACATGTCGTCAGCCTCCGCGCTGTATGGCCATCCTTCGCTAACAAGTTATGCAGCTTCCAAAATGGCCGTACGCAGCATTACTGAAGGCATGGATCTGGGTTTAGCAAAACACGGAGTACGGGTATCCGATGTGATGCCTATTTGGGTAAAAACCGACCTCGCAAAAAATGCGGCAAATGAATGGGGTGGACTCAAAAACAGCGATGTTAAAATCACACCACAGGCCGTTGCCCAACGCGTATGGAAAGCAGCACATAAAAAGAAATTGCACTGGTTGATGGGAGCAGAGACGCGTATCTACCACTTTTTAGCCAAGATTATGCCCGGCGAAATTACGCGACGAACAGCTGCAATCATTACCAAAGGCTGAGTCATCTGCGCTTTATTCTGTGTACCTACCTTGTAAAAAAGACATTAGATAGCCTATTATAACTAGGTCTTTTTTAACTATTGGCAGAATCACTATGCGCTCCCTTCGCAACACAACAATCCTGTTGTTTTTGGCTATGCTGCTGGCAACCGCTTGCCAGTCTGCAACTGGCGATAGCACCCCACCGGCACAATCGGAAGACACCCCCAAGGTCTTGTTGCTATCTGGCCAGAACAACCACGATTGGGAAGAAACCCATCGCTTCCTGCAAGAAATTATACACGAGGCAGGCATGTTCGACCTGTCTATTAGCCTGACGCCGCCCAAAGGGGCTGACGCCACTG
Organism: Rhodothermales bacterium; assembly: GCA_965263205.1. GTDB lineage: Bacteria > Bacteroidota > Rhodothermia > Rhodothermales > JAHQVL01 > JBCCIM01. Next base: position 327,845 of record CBDHHF010000011.1, on the reverse strand, counting down.
CGTGGAATGACTGGCAACCCGGGTTTGCCGACTATGATGCCGTAGTAATCGATTACAATGGTGAGATGTGGCCCGAGGCAATCAGAACATCATTTGAATCGTACGTGTCGGGCGGTGGTCAGGTCTACGTTGTGCATGCTAGCAATAATCCATTTCCTGGCTGGACAGCCTACGAAGAAATGGTTGGCATTCTTTGGCGAGGCAAAGACGTAGGTACCCGGGTCTATCTAGACGATGCGGGTGAAATGGTCAAGCATCCACCCGGTGAGGACCTGGGTGCCGGACATGGTAAACTGCACGACTGGCAGGTCCAGGTACGTGACGCATCCCATCCAATCATGAAAGACATCCCAGAAGTCTGGATGCACGCTCATGATGAGCTGTACCACGGGCAACGGGGACCCGCTGAAAACATGAATATCCTCGCAACAGCTTACGCCGACCCCGAACATGGTGGTAGCGGGCAACATGAATTGATGATGTGGTGGATCCAGTACGGCGAGGGGAAAGTACTCACGTTTTTAGCAGGGCATCATTGGCCCGACCAGGACAATGTTAACGCCTTTACTTGTGTAGGATTTCGCACGATGATCAATCGGGGCCTTGAGTGGTTAACTACTGGCGATGTGCAGTCGCCAGTGCCGGAAAATTTCCCCACTGCAGATGCAGTAAGTTTGATGGCTTCCAATTAAGACCCAACCTTATAATTTTTTAGCTTCCAGTTTTTCTTATGAAAACAAACGTTTCTCTACTTTTTGTATTGTTGATGGCATTTACTGTAACATCTGCCTGCGCGCAGCAAATGGAACGGAGTCCATCGCCTGAAGGCGCATCTGCCTATATTATTACGCCGGCCCACGGTGAAGTAATCTCAGGTCCGGTGACCGTCAAATTTGGTCTCCAGGGCATGGGCATTGCACCAGCAGGAATCAAGTATCCAGATGCCGGCCATCATCATTTGCTGCTGAATGCAACGGGTTTGCCAGACCTCAACATGCCAATCCCATCGGATGCAGTACACATTCACTTTGGCAAAGGGCAAACAGAAACAACCCTTGAACTCGAGCCAGGCACCTATACGCTGCAGCTTTTGCTGGGCGATCAGAACCACGTACCGCACGATCCACCGGTAATGTCTGAGCCTGTTACCATTGTGGTGAAATAAGCAATACAGACTGACAAAAAAATGCCGGCTGATGCAAGATGCATCTGCCGGCATTTTTAGTTTTTATAGGCCGCGTTATGTCTGCGCTTGCGCCCTCACCTCAAGACGTCAGCGTCGCCAAATACGTGTGAATGGCTTTGAGTTCAGCGTCCGTCATGTGCTTGAATGCCGACCATGGCATAACTGCGGGGTCCATTTCGGGATTGCTTGGCGTCTCACCAGTCCGCATCGCTTTCACAAAAACATCCAGTGTCCACGCCCCTGCCGCCGTTAGATCGGTTGGTGCAGGTTTGCCGGGTTCAAGCGGCTCGCCGCCTCGCAAATCATCGCCGTGGCAATACGTACAGGTGATTGAGGAAAGGTATTTCCCTTGCGCTTTGCTGCTTGCTTCAGAAACTGTCATACGCTCGGCAGCAGTATGTACTTCACCAGCAACATCCAGCTCCCCCGTACCCGCGAGGACTTTACCAATGGTCCTCAGTTCCGTATCAGGAAGTTTGTTATCCACCGGTGGCAACTGCTGTAAATAAGCAATAAGCGCGGCTGTATCCTCATCAGAAAGGTTGTGTAGCGTACGCGAAGGCATAAACATGAGCGATTGCCCATTGGGCCGCACCCCATAACGGATAGCACGATCCCAATCTTCAACCGAATACTGGCTACCGATGCCTCCCTGCCCGGAAGTTAGATTTGTAGCCGTTGCGATAAACGGTGGCGCATCGATAAACACCTGGCCGGCCAGGTTTTCGGTATGGCAATCATTACATGCATTTATTTTTGCAAGATGCGCCCCTCGGGCAATCGTAGTAGAATCAGCGGGTACTTCTGATAACAGGGTTGCCGTCACAGCATACGTTTCGGCTTTTGCAGAGGTACCTTTATTGACGATCAATACGCCGGCGACAAACACGACAACTATTAGCCCAACCAGCACAAGGCCGGTCCATTTCAAAAAAGTCTTCATGGTAGGATGTGGATCAAGGGATCCGGAGATAAATGGTAGGATCTGGTATAAAATTGATTGCCATAAACCAACATCGATTATTGACAATTATCTCTTATGGCGATAAAAGATTGGCAAATGAGACATTGGGGAAAACAAAAAGAGTTGCTTCCACAAGGGCCGCAACTCTTTTATCACAGTTTTTTAGAGAATACTGGCTCACACGTGTTCGGGTACAACAAACGGTTCTCGATAGTCACGACTCAGATGTTTGTTTGCTGCCTTGTCTCCCGGGAAGGTCTCAGAATCACCATCAAAACGTAGTTCGCGGCCGAGTAAATAAGAAATATTACCAAGCATCGGCAAGGCTGAAGACATATGACCAATTTCGATATCACACGTCAAGTCATTGCGATCACCAGAGCGTACAGCAGCGATAAAGTTGTTGTAGTGCCCGCCTCCTCCGGGTGCAGCCAGATAACCAAGCGCTTTCCCACCTTCTTCTGAATTTGCGCTATCAGATCCGGGTCCAGGCTCTCCATTGCGCCCCATGTAGGTTTTCCAATTGCTTCCGTTCAATTCCATCCAGCCTTCGGTACCATAAAAGAGGTTACCGATCTTCACGTTCATTGTGTCTTCGCCTGCAGTATAAAGTCCGCGCACTTCAAATTGCAGGAGCTTCCCATCAGCATACTCAAACGTGGTTGTCTGCGTATTGGGTGTTTCTTGTGAGCACTCATCACGCGTAAACTTGTAATACCCACCCATCGACTGAATCCGAACGGGATGCTCCTCTTTCCCAAGCCCCCAGCGCGCGATGTCGTACTGGTGTGGGCCCTGGTTGCCGTTATCACCGTTTCCAGTATCCCAATGCCAGTGCCAGTTGTAGTGCGCTTTTTTCTCGTTATAAGGCCGCCAGGCAGCAGGTCCGAGCCAAAGATCATGATGGAAGCCGGCAGGTGCTTCACTGTCCGCTGCAATGCCGAACGAGTCGCGCGGTTTGAGACACAGCCCCCGGGCCATGTACACGTCACCTATACCACCATCATGCAGGAATTGCATGGCCTGACGAACGTTATTGATGGAGCGATTCTGAAAGCCAACCTGTACAATGACGTTGTACTTTCGGGCCGCCTCAATCATTTTCCGGCCTTCCCATACGTTGTGCGAACTGGGCTTTTCAACGTACACATGTTTGCCGGCCTGGCATGCCCAAATGGTTGATAAAGCATGCCAGTGATTGGGTGCCGCGATGGAGATCGCATCAATATCCTGGTCATCAAACACCCTGCGCATATCGATTTCGGTGGCCGGCGCCTCCCCCTGCAGCTCGGTCACGGCTTCAATACGTTGAGCAAACAGATTTTCGTCAACGTCACAAATCGTCCGTACAAATACGTTGTTCTTTTCTGCCATGCCTGCCCACCGGCGCAAATGGCCAAAGCCCTGGCCGCGTACACCAATAACACTCATGTTAATGCGATCGTTGGCGCCCAAAATTTTTGCATAACTTTTCGCCGTCATGCCCATGCTGCCAAGCGTCACGCCGGCAGCGCCAGCGGCCAATTTCTTAATTGTGTCTCTGCGGGAGTTGTTCATCTTCTGCCTGTACAAGATTGTTTGTGGGATGCTGCTTTTTAAAGTAGCATGTTATGACAAAAGATGAAATTATCAGGCAGCAGATTCTTTCAGGCAGCAGATTCTTTCAGGCAGCAGATTCTTGCAGTGCCCCCTGGGCTCGTTTATGCTGCACCAAAGCCGCATGCAAATTCTCAGCTGCGAGACCGTGCAGCATAAGCCGGTTGCCAGCTTTTAACGTCGACATGGGAATCAACGGATGTTTGTTATTTACCAGGCTGAGATAGCTGGTATCTCCGATTAACTTGGCAGCATAAATAGCCACCGTTTCATCCAATTGCAGCGAATTACAAGCGCGCCAGAAATCGCTATCGGTTAGGAAGAGCTGATAGAGCGGAGTATACACTTCAATGGCCGTTTCCAAATCAATAAAGTTCAGCCACTTTTTGGGTAACGGCTCAATCGGAAACGGACCGTCGGTAATAGCATCAAAGTTCAACTGGTCTCGAGGTTTGAGCTCGATTCCTTTTTCACGCATCTCCTTATTCAGGCGAATAATGAAGTTGTAGATATTCAGGTCGTGGGTTAAGAACACGTGGTCCCGTAAATCCCACAAGTTTTGAGGCCGCAACGGATTCAATTCGATTTCCGCTTCCGGTACGTTATCAACAATGAACTGTAAGATCTCTGTACCAATGTTGAAATGCCGGAGAATCAACAAATTGGCTTCAGGCATTACAAACCGCTTGAGCCCGTGGTAGATACCTTTGTGCAGTACAGCTGATGAGGTAAACTTGTTGGGAATGAAGATTTTCAACACCTGAAACAACGCTATAAACAAGCGCGCCAGCGGTCGAACAAGTGGCAACAAAAACTGGCGTGAACGTGAGCTATTGCTCCGCAAAATAGCCGCTTTGGCTTCTTCACGCATGGGCACACTGGTATCCAGAAAAAGCGCCAACCAGGGATCTGGATCTTTGGGATCGTGCGTAATCTGATCAAAATGCTGCGTAGCTTCCATGATATTTCTTATTACGATAAGACAAAACGACAACCTTGGTTAGAATGAACCAATTTCTTCTAATTGAAGCAGATAAAGCCGGGCTGTGACCTTCGCGGTTTTCACAATTTGATTCACCAGGGACGGTGTCAAAATGCCCGACTGAATGGCCATATCCAACCGTTCAAAATGATATGCATCGCTCTCTGAATGATAGAGAAAAAATGAAACCTGATCATCGTTTAGATGCAGTTGCTCCTGGATTAATGTGCCCCAGCGTCGGGCAATACGCATCCCCAGTCCCTCAATAATAAACATGGCGCCAATCAGATCAAATGGATCTTCCCTGCTGGCCTGGTTGAGAATAAACGCTGTCAGTGCCTCGCTGCCAATGTTGCGTGTGCCGGCGTACATCGTTTCCAATTCCCCACCAACAGCGACAAAATTCTGCTCAAGCATTTCATAGTCACGGTGTTCATCGCTCGTATGGGCGATAAATGCAGAGCGAATCGGAAAGTATTCGCGTGTGATATTGGATGCTGCGCGGGCAATCCACCGCGAGCCGTCGATCACCTGTTGCCGAAGGTTAAAAAGGAAGTCGCGGTAATCCTGCATGGTAAGCCGGCCTCGATTGAGCTTATCAACAATCGGTACCTGGTTCAACTGTTGCTCAAAGTCAACCCACACCCGGGCTAACTGGCGTACCAGGGATGCCTCGAGTTCAGAGCCTGTTGTGCGCAGTAGCGGTGGCTCAATGGCATCGGCAGCCCGCCCGAGCGTCGTTGTTGTCTTTTTATCATTGCCATCACCAGTAACAACAGTGGCTAACATGTAGGCAAACGAAAACCGACCGCTCTCTGGCACTACACATAGGATCTGCTGCCCCTCTTTGAGGTTGCCAGAATGGAATAGCTCATCCAGCATTATGAAGATCGAAGCTGCGCCTGTGTTGCCCTTGGTATACAGATTGGTAAACCAGCGTTCTTCCGGTATCACCACCCCACCCCGTCTCATCAGATCTCGCGCTTCGCCGCGGAAGACATGCGATGAGTAATGGCAACAGAACCAATCAATGGCATCTGGCTGTAGCTTTCCGCTTTCGATCAACTCGAAAAAGCCATCAACCGCGCATTTCATTACGTCTTTCAACATGCGGGTATCCTGCCGCAGGTTGATGGCACCGACATCCGCCGCCGCGTGATAGCTATCGTAGTCGAGCCAGGATGTATCAACGTGGCCTTCGCCATTTTTGGCCGGCCCAACATACATGCACGGGTCGTATTTGCTGGCGAGCGATTTGATTTCAAGCCAGTCGATCTTCAGCGAAAGCCCTCGCCGATCAGGCGCAGCTTGCAATACCATGGCACCTGCGCCATCAGATAACATCCAGCGCAAAAAATCTGTATCAAACGGTACACTCCCTTTTTCCTGATACGCCGCCTGTTGCTCAAATCGACTTGCTTTGAAGAGCCGGCTGGGGAGCTCACTTGCGCAGGCGATTGCCTTTTCTTTCCCCCCGGCCCCCACTTCCAAGAACGCACTCCGCAACGCCATCATTCCGCTGGAGCAGATGCCGTGATGCGAAGTAATGGCGCAGGCTGGCGTCTCAAGTTCACCATGTACCATACTCGCAAACCCGGGTACGGGCAAATCACCTTGTGTCGTTGCAAGCGCCAGAAAATCAATCTCCGTTTCGGTGACACTACTATGTGACAACGCTCCACGAATCGCAGCAACAGCCAGTTCTGCGTTGGAATGGGTTGTCTGTTGCGAAGTATCCAGGGCATAATGGCGTGTCTTTATTCCGTTTTGATTCAAGATCCGCGCACGCAACCGCGAAGGGGTACCACCAATCATACCCAGATAGGCTTCCATATCGTCGTTACCGATAGGCTTTCCCGGTAGGAAACTGCCGGTTGCAGTAATGTAGACGTCTCGCATAGTATTTAAGGCTTCTTGTGGATATCTGGCTGCACAGCTATTCAAGCAGCTCCAGGTAATTAATGGTAGCCGGACGTGTATCTCACGCCAAAAGGTATAACAGAAGCGCCAATCGAAATACAAATCCGCCAAAAGCTATCATTTTCTTGCCTAAATCAAAAAGTAGCGCGATTCGTCTGGCCGCCTTAGATTAATCCATACATCTTTTCACCAGCCACCCACACAGCCATGAACCGCAGAAGCTTTCTTAAAACCAGTGCTGCACTCGCCAGTATTCCCACCATCGTACCCGCCTCAGCCCTTGGCCGCGCCGGCCGACCGGCACCCAGCGATCGCATAACGATGGCCTTGATAGGCGCAGGAAATCAGGGCATTAACGACATGAATGGCTTTCTGCGGGATGAGCGGGTTCAATTCACAGCGGTTTGTGACGTCAACAAAGAGAGTCCAGGATACTGGAATGGCAAAATTGCAGGACGCGAGCACGTACGCCGGCTCATTGAGTGGCACTACGCCAACCAGACACCCAATGGCACCTACAAAGGATGCGATAGCTACGAAGACTTTAGAGACGTACTAAACAGGGACGACATCGATACGGTACTGCTTGCCCTTCCTGATCACTGGCATGCCATCCCAACGGTAATGGCCGCCCGCGCCGGCAAAGATATCTATGGCGAAAAGCCGTTGTCACTTACCGTTGCTGAAGGCCGAGCCATGAGCGATGCCGTCAAAGAACACAATCGGATATTTCAGACAGGGAGCCAGCAGCGCTCTGATTTCAGGTTTCGGCGCGCCTGTGAACTTGTGCGCAACGGCCGGATCGGCGAATTAAAATCAGTACGCGTTGGACAACCATCTGGCACGCCCGACTTTGGCAAATCGGGTAACAGAAAATCGCCAGAACCTATTCCTGCAGGATTCAATTATGACTTGTGGCTTGGGCCGGCCCCTGACGCTCCGTACAGCCCGGCCCGATGCCATGTAAACTTCCGCTGGATTTCTGATTATTCAGGCGGGCAGGTTACGGATTGGGGTGGTCACCACCCTGACATTGCCCAGTGGGGCATGGATACAGAAAACACGGGGCCCGTGGCAATCAAAAACGCCAAAGGCATTTTCTCAACGGATGCACCCTGGGATACAGCTACAGAATATTACTTCGAATGCCACTACAAAAATGGTGTACGCTTAACCGTTTCCAGCAAAGACAGAATGGGTGTGCGCTTTGAGGGCACAGATGGATGGATCTGGGTCACGCGCGGGAATTGGGAAGCGTCTACTCCTGCGCTACTGGACTCTGAAATTGGTCCCGACGAAGTGCATCTCTATAAAAGCGAAAATCACTTTCGTAATTTCATCGACTGCGTGATCTCAAGAGAAGAGCCAGTGGCTCCCATCGAAACAGCGCATCGCTCCATTACGATTGCCCACCTGGGCAACATCGCCATGCAAGTGGACCGCGACCTTACCTGGGACCCGGAAAACGAGCAGATTATTGGAGATGCAGAAGCAAACAGTATGTTATCGCGGCCGATGCGCGCGCCCTGGAGCCTGGAATAGGTCTTCGCGGCCCCCTCGTTCCGTAGCGCCTGCCGTACAGGTTTCGTCGGCTGCAGGGAAACAGGTAATAATCCCGGTTACGTACTGAAGCACAAGTGCAGCATCAAGCGCAGAGAGGTCGCCATTGCCGGTAACGTCGCCGGCGATGTATGCCGCACCGTCCAGTTCAATGTAGCCCACGGTATACTCAAGAATGGCTGAAGCATCAGACGCGGAAATGGTGCCGTTGCCGGTAACATCGCCATAAGCCTGGCTGATCTGTGCGTCAATACCGAGGGATAACTCGCTGATCATATTCCAGGCGTTGCTGCTGGTGCCATGACCGATAATGCGAACATATTGGGCAGAAACTGGCGTTAAGGGATAGGTTTCCAAGGCGGTTGTGGTACCGGAGCTCTCCATGTTTTCAGCAACGGTTGTCCAATTAGCAGCGTCTTCCGAGACGGCAATATCAAAAAAGGCAACACGCGAATCGCCACGCGCCCAGGCGATCTCAACAGAAGAAATGGTTGCGCTACCTGAGAGACTGTATTGAATCCATTGTCCGTCTCCATGAGCAGCCCAACGCGTATTAAACTGGCCATCCAACGTGTTGTCCGGACTTGCACCTTCACGGCTGTCACTTGCAATCACGCTTGTAATGTAGACATCGTTACCATCGTCCTGCGTCGTTACGGAAACGGTTACTTCACTTGAAATGGTCGTGGCTCCTTTGTCGTCGGTTGCGCCGGCGGTGAGTACATACGACCCATCGATTACATTCGGCCAAACAAAGGTATACGGTGCTTCAGCATCGCTGCCCTGCCAGAACCCATCTACATAAAAATCGACACTGATTACCGTACCATCCGGATCGGATGCTACAGCTTCAATTGTTACATCGCTGCCAGAGGCAAAGTTGGTGCCGCTGGTTGGCGAGGAAATGTTGATGACTGGCTTGTCATTGGTGTCACCGGGCCCGATACCAATCAGGTCTTCATAGCGGAGTTGCGCGGGAATTTTGTTGGTCGCTGCACCGGTTACATCGTGTCCGAACGCCGGCCACGGCAAATCTGCCGGCCAAAACGATGGTGGTGCATCGAGGTACAGCGAAGGAGGAATATCAGCAGTTCCGGATAGGGTATTCCACTCTGTTGTCCCCTGAATCACATTGCCTTCAGCATAGAGATCATCCACATCGGCATCTTTCTCCAGCGTGCTGTTTCGCAAAAAGTAATTGGATATGATGTTCTGCGAATCCGAGTTATCATACACAATGACACCCTGATCATTTTCCGCTTTACCGTGGATTTGGCTTCTAAAGAGCGTATTCTCGGGCCCTACCTGTCCCCAGAAATCTGCAAAACCAACCCACCAAACGATGTTACCCTCGTACAGGTTATGATTTGAGAAATGGCCATGTAAACTCAGATCAACCAACTCTTTGATATCCACATTGTAGTTATAGCTGATCACAGAGTGGTTTACGCCGGTCTGCATCAGCATGTGGTGCCGAAGGTTTTTAAAGATGTTGTTGGTGACAAGGATATTGGTTGAGAGGTTCTCCAGGTTCACGCCATAGCCGTGGCCGCCGGTGCCGTAGTTTTGGGCGTCGTGCATGTAGTTGCCACTGATTTCAACTTGCCGACCCCGATAAACAAAGACATGAAATTTGACGGCGTTGTACGACTCAACATTCCTTACAAATGCGTTGTAAACGGTTCGAAATTCAATATTCGACGACTCATCGTATTGTTTACGCTCAATGTAGAGGTCCTCTACCCCCACGTTACGGAGCGCCCGAAGTTTTAACACCCTGGGCTGCTGCGCCGTATCAAGTCCGAGCGATAATGGGAGATCTACCGTAATCTCGTTGCCATTAATGGCAGTAATAAACACAATCTGCCCCCACGACCTGCTGCCCCATTCTGCATCCCAGGTTTCCAATGCCTGGTTGATCTGAATCAGGTCACCTACCGCAAGGTTGTTGGTATTGGCGAGGGTCAATGTTTGACTCCCGGGTGTGGTATTGCTGACCACATCTGTTTCATCGTAGGTCCAGCCGAGGAACCTGATGCCGTTGATTGCGGATCCATCGAGATAAAACGCGGTCTGATCACTGCCGGCACCGCGGATAATCACGTTGTCGTTGTTGATATCGACGGCAGTAGCAAATGTGTATTCACCCGGTGGGAAATAGAGAATCGTTGGGACTTCCGCCTCATTGGCCAGGTTCATCAAAATGGGGCTGGCATCGGCAGTGCCGGGCACAATGCCGGCGGTTGTTACATCGACAACCGTCCAGCCACCCGGATCTTCCCAATTGAATGCATGCCATTCAGCGTCAGGGAATCGTTCAGCGGGTAAACTTCCAAAATCGACAGGCGCTTGTTGCGTGGCCTGCCACTGTGCATATGTAGATACAACAAAGAAAGGCTGTACAAAAATCAATACACCCAACACACAGGCAAAAACCCGAATCCTTGCTTTCATAACGATGAGGGGGAAAGGTCAAGTAGCACGATATGCACTCGACGCTGTGGTTTTTTCATCTCGCACCAGCACATGCAGGCGGAGGAATTATATGAGCGACAAGGGGGGCGTTCGATATACCGCATTCGAATCAAAAGGTATGCCAGCATAATGCAGATAGGATCTTAAATACAGGTATCCTGCGCTAAATGGACCCAAAACAGCGCAGATAAGCCTAAAACGGTGAGATCAGGTTATTTTGCATAAACTAATCGCAGTCCTGCTAACGGCTTGTTTTTTTCAAAAAAATCCAGCAAAATGACGTTTGCTGACAATTTTCAACAAAGTGAGTCCCACCCTCCCCCCATGAAATCGGCGCCTAAGTACTGGATCATAGCGCTTGTTGCAAGTTTTGTGCTCATCGGATTGGGTTTACTGGAACTCGTCATTCGGCGCCAAACGGTACCGACGCTTTACCTTCTCAACAAAGCAGTTGCGTGTACAGGACTATTGATGATCGTCTTATCTTATTCGTTTAGTGCGATCCATCATTTTTCCAAAGGCTTTCGGACGGGTATCGCCTTACGCCGACCCTTTGGCATTACAGGATATGTACTGGCGCTCATACACGTATGCCTGGTTTTAACCCTTCCCGACCCTGCTTCTCCTGCCGCCGTTAAATTTCCGTTCCCCGCCTTCTTTCTAGACAACTGGGAATCCATAGCCATTGCCCTGGTTGCGCTGGGGTATTTTAGCTTCGCGTGCGTCATTTCGATCAACCCCACACGGTATTGCGCAACGCCAGCAGCAGCTATAGCATGGCGCAAGCGATTGCGCTACGGGTATTTGGCAACGATAGCCGCCATCTTCCACGCCGGCTTGCTCAAGTATGAAGGGTGGCTCAACTGGCTTGCCAGTTATGAACCACTGCTTCCTCCGCTCAGCCTGATTGCGCTCACCCTGTGTGCAGCATTTGTAGCGCTCAAAGCCACACAATTGATTAAAATTGGCCGGCTTTTTTAATTCTTGTAGGCGAAAGGCTGAATTTTCGCCGTCGGTTACTTAGGTTAAAGGGTTACCATCAAACCCACTCCAACATGTTACGACCAAGTCTTCCCTCACGCGCGATGTGCATTTTCGCAGGGTGTATATGCCTGCTGCTCGTCGGCTGTCAGCCTGCCGGCACCGCCTTTAGAACCAGTTGGCCTGCCGATCTTAATCGAACCTGGGTAGGACCAGAATACTGGGCAAATCGCCTCCAGGATTGGCAGATAAAAAATGGCCGACTGGAAACCACGGCGCAAGCGGCCGGCAAGCCGATGCGTACCCTGCATCTTTTGACACGTAGACTGGGTGCACACGACGGAAGCTTGAATATGCAAGTCAATGCCGGCTGGCTCGATGCACAAGCAGCTCCTCAAGCTAACGAAGTCGGATTCCTTCTGGCGGCAGGTGGTATGCTAAACTATAAAGCCGCTGCGCTCATTCATCATAGCGCAGGGCCTGGTGCGGGCCTATTTGCAGGCGTGAACCAGGAAGGCCAACTGTTTATCCGGAATTTGAGTGCTGACAGTGAAGAACTGGCACAGGCGGCACCTGCAAACATCGAAGGGCCGCTGGATGAAGTACGCCTGTCGCTCGATCTCACCCCGAGCACCAGCGGACACACGCTGACCGTTTCAGTTTATACAGCCCTGGACGGTCCGGAGCTGGCTGCAGTCAGCTACACCATTCCGAGTGCGATGGAGCTTTCAGGAAACCTCGCGCTTGTTGCAAGCGAGGACAGAGCATGGTTTGAAGACTGGCGTGTTGATGGGACACGGCTCGAGGTACACCCGGGGCGCACCGCCGGCCCAGTGCTCAACACCCAGTATACGCTGAGTGGCGACATCTTAAAAATGACGGCCCAAATGATGCCTGTTGCATCAGACGATGCGCAATCCGTGACCCTGGAAATCAAACAAGATGATGATTGGGTCACAGCAGCAACTGCATCAATCATAGTTCCCGGTTACACAGTTCCTTTCAGGGTTGATCATTGGGACGCAACAGAGGACGTGCCTTACCGCGTAGCCTATGAATACGAAGTTGGAGATGGTTCATCAACCACCTATTTCTGGCATGGAACGGTTAAGAAAGATCCTGTGGATCAACCCGTAGTGTCGGTTGCAGGATTTACCGGCAATCACAATACTGGACGCGGTGTCGAAGGCGGTACGTTCAGATGGAACGACCGGGTCTGGTTTCCGCACAGCGACATCGTCAACAACATCAAACAGCAAGATGTTGACGTGCTATTTTTCTCGGGCGACCAGGTATATGAGGGTGCAAGTCCTACGTATCCAGACCGCGAAAATGCGCATCTTGACTACCTCTACAAATGGTACCTCTGGGGTTGGGCCTTTCAGGACATTACAAAAGACAGGCCGACCATCACCATTCCAGACGACCACGATGTGTACCAGGGCAATATTTGGGGCAATGGCGGGCCAGCGGTTCCGGTCGACAACATGGGAGGCTACGTGATGCCGGCAGACTGGGTAAAGATGATTGAGCGCACGCAAACGAGCCATCTCCCAGATCCCTACGATCCAACACCCATTAAGCAGGGCATCGGCGTTTACTACACCAGCATGACGTATGGCCGGGTAGGATTTGCGATTCTGGAAGACCGGAAGTTTAAGTCGGGATGTTATGGGCTTGTGCCGGGACATGAAGGCCGGCCCGATCATTTTTCGCAAGAGAATTTCACGCCTGCGATGGTTGACAAACCCGGGCTTACTCTACTCGGCGACCGCCAGTTGACCTTCATCAACAACTGGGCTGCAGATTGGCGTGGACAAGACATGAAGCTGGCGGTTTCTCAAACGGTCTTTGCCAATATGGCTACACATCACGGCCCCAATCTGATGCGCCTGTATGCAGATCTCGACTCTAATGGATGGCCAAAGCGTGGACGTGACAGTGCCTTGCGCGCGCTCCGCAAAGGCTTTGCGTTTATGCTCCAGGGGGATCAGCACCTTTCGACAATCGTGCATCATGGCGTGGACGCCCATGATGATGCCGGCTACTCGTTTTGCGTGCCTTCCATTGCAAACTTTTATCCTCGTGGTTGGATGCCGGAGGAGGAAGGCGCCAATCGGCCAGATGGTGCGCCGGCGCATTACGGACAGCACCAGGATGCATTTGGCAACTATGTAACGGTCTACGGAGCAACAAACCCCACGGGACTTACAGGGGTCTCCACCGGAAAACTTCCATTGGTATTGCACGACAAAATGCCGGGGTATGGAATCGTTCGATTCAACAAAGCTGAGCGAACCATAACCATGGAAAACTGGCCGCGGTATGCCAAGCCCATGAGTACAACCGAAGCGACGCAATATGAAGGCTGGCCCAAGACCATTCAGATGGAAGACAATTACGGCCGAGAAGCAACAGCTTTTTTACCCGAATTACAAATTACAGGTATGGACAATCCAGTGGTGCAGGTGATAGAAGAGCGAACCGGAGAGATTGTGTATACGTTGCGCATTAAAGGAGATCGTTTTCGCCCGAAAGTGTTTGCACCGGGCACCTACACGGTGCGCGTTGGTGATCAGGATGCAGGTACGATGCGCTCGATTGAAGGCATTACAGCAGGCGATGAAGCAGTGTTGGAGGTTGCGTTTTAGCTGCGAAAACTGTCTATACTCAAAAACCCGTCGGGTCTTAGAGACCCAACGGGTTTTCAGGTAAACATTTTTCGGCTTGCTTAACAAGCTATTTCACAAGCATCATCGTCTTGCTGAACGACTTGCCTGCAGCTTCCAGTCGGTACACGTAGACGCCTGAAGCTAATCCTGAACCGTCAAAGCTTGCGCTGTATCGGCCAGCAGCCCGCTCGCCGTCGACAAGCACCTGCACTTCACGGCCTTGCGCATCATACACAACCAGCTTGATGTGTCCATCTACTGGCACATCGTATGCAATGGTTGCCACAGGGTTGAATGGATTTGGATAGCTCGACAAATCGTATGCTTCCGGTGACGGTAACACGACGCTCGCTACTTCAGAATGGTCAAAATTACCGTTGAAGTCAATCTGCTTGATCCGATAAGAGACGGAAGCAGCCCGTAGTCCGCGTGTGTTGTCGCGGTACGAATATGTGTAGGCGCCGTTGCGCGTACCTTGCCCTTCAACGAAGGCAATTCGCTGCCAATCAGCAACACCTTCACGATTCATCGTCCGTCGTTCGATCTCAAAGCCGGCGTTGTTTACCTCACTCTCCGTTGTCCATTCGAGCAAGACGCCATCGCGATCAAACGTTGCGTCGAACCGCGTCATCACAACCGGCAGCGTCACATCACCGGGATTGTCGGTGATCAACATCAGGTAATCATTGTCCTGCAACGAGACACCGGTAAAGGAGGCAATGCCGGCAGCGAAGCTTGCGGCTTGCTGGAAGCCACGGCTTCCATTGGTCGGATCAGTATCGGTATCCACAACCAACCAGAAGTCGGTTGCAGCGGTGCCTGATACCGTCGCGGTGTTGAGGTCAAATTGCAGCTCAACGGTGCCGGCGTCACTAACTTCTTCCACAAACCACTTGCGCCCCAGTACCTGCGCATCGTTGGCACCAAACATCGCTGTACTTTCCGTCAGGGCTCCGGCATCGTGACCAATCATCAAAAAGCTTTTATCTGTAGAAAAGCTACCACCATTTGAGGCATTGTCCGCTGCGAGTGTGCCACGTGCTACGGCTAGAATCCCGCCGGCAGACTGTTTTTGATTGAGTCCGGAAGCATCATCACGACCAATACCAATTACGTCGTTGTGATACGTAGCATTGGCCGTCGGATCCCACAACAAGGTAGCATCAGAAGCGACATAATTGTTTGCCAGTGTCAACCCATATTTGATGCCGAGATACGACTCAATTTGTAGTTGTTCAGCGTCGGAGTTCGCACCTGTGTAAACGATCATTTCTGCGATATCAGAATCATTGTAGTTTGAATTCGGCACATCGTTCGCCAACTGAAAGTCGTTAGCGGAAGGGAAGGTAAACGCAGAAACTGAAGCATCGGTCGAGAGCAGGTTACCGTCTCTGTAAATGGCCTGACGAGGCGTACCCGACTCATACTCAAAGCCCCAGAGATAAGGTGTGCCTGTGGCTTCTGTCCATGCGGCGCTCAAGCGAAAATCACCACTTGTTGTGCCGGCATCCCAGTAAATCGTTGAACCGGAGTTGAACGGTACATGCGCACTGAGTCGATCGCTCTGCCCTACCTCCTGCTCCATAAACAACCAGCTGTCTGAAAGCGTGTTGTGCTGTGCAACAACGTATACGTTCACATTGCTGTGCGCTGTGGTCTCAAACACACTTGGCGTATTAAGGCCTTCATTGTTGGATGCATCAAATTCTACAATTGGGTTGTAGTTCACGTCTGCAGCAGCAAACGTCGGCAAATTAGATACGCCGTTTGTGGCAGCATCGCGCTCGTTACCACTCTGGTCTGCCCAGTCTGATATGTCACCCACCGATTCGGTGACGCCAGTGTCGGCACGCAGCCAGAGCGCAAGATTGGCTGTCACACCACCCGGCGCCGGGATATCAGCGGCGAAAGAAAAGAAATCGCCATTGGCAAAGTCGATGTTCGCGCTTGATGTACCATCACCGTTGTCGCTCAGTGCCGTCTCTGTTGGTGAGGTAAAACTGCTGTTGTCATCAGAAATCAAGTGTGTTGCGCCGTACGAATTTGGAATCCGTACTTCTACAGAACCAACTCCGTTTACTTCTTTGATTTTCCACTCGCGCGCCATGCGACGATTTGTGCTCGTGCCGGCAAATTCAGTTGTCAGTAAAGTGCTTTCGTTGTCATCTGCCCAGGCGAGGAATTCCAGGTCACTGCCAAACGCGTTTGCATTTGAAGCATTGTCCGCGGCATAGCTACCAAGTGCTATCGTGACAAGTGCGCCGGCCTCACTGCTCATGGACTGTTTCTGATTTAGTCCAGAGGCATCGTCACGGCCGATGGCTGCAATGTGGAAGTCGTACGTACCCCCAAGAGACCGCACCACCGTGCCGTCAGAGGCGAAGTAATCGTGTCCAAGCGTAATGCCATACTTGATGGCCAGGTAGGACTCAACCTCATGCAATTCCTGCGTGGTCATCACCTGGGAATGGACAACCACTTCGTAAATATATCCGTTGAAGACGCCACTCACGCCATCATCACCTAACCCGCCAATCTCAAACGTATTCGATGTCGTACCGCCCTGATCCGCAGTAAACTGCAAAAGCTGGGTTCCATTACCGAAAACGTATGAGCCACTTGCAGCGTCCTCATCAAACTGAACGGTACCGATGGTAGCTGCGTCGGTTGGAAACAAGCCAGAAACGGTGCTGAAGCTGGGGCCAACGCCCACTTCACCGTCTGTACCCGAGTGGTTTCGTACGGCACGGTCACCGGAACCATCAAACTCGCCTAAAACAGGTCCAGCAGCAGCACCAGCCGTCCGGTATACCGCAAAGATGGTCAGATCGGGTGATGTGTCAGCATTGATGTCCAGCGCTGTATCCAGGTAATCATCCACTCCATCAAAAAGGATCGCTGGATTGAAGTTCAAATCGCTGGCAAAATACGTAGGCTGTAGCGAACCGCTACCTTGCGTCGCGTTGTTCGAATTTGAGCTTTGATCAGCCCAGGCACTCACAGCGCCGGCCGATTCTGTAACACCAGCATCGGCCTTGAGCCAAAGATCAAGATTGGTTGAGACACCGCCCGGTGCCGTTTGCGCATAGGCTCCGTAAGGCAACCCAAGGAACAGAAGTGCAAGTACAAATATGTAAAAATGCCGTTTCATGGCCAGGATGATTGATTGTAAGAAAGTGCTAACAATCAACGTATCGGCAGAAGCCGGCTGTTATTTAATCATCGCTAACTTAAGCAGATAAAATAGCGCCACAAATCCAAATACTTTTCTGTACAAAGACCTGAGATATCCCGGAGAAGAATAAGCCGGCAGTCGGATTACCAGCCAGATTACCAATTGAATTACTAGACGAATTACCAGCATGATCGAGATTAGGGCGCGTACACAATTAGCAGGGAAAAGAGCATACGAAGCCATTTTACAAGCTGCTTATCTACACGACCTAAGTACAAGCAATTAAATATTGAGGGGGGGGGCATAAATCTTGTGCTGTATAACAGAACGATAAAAGCCAAAACCTTTAACAGCAAACAGATCAATCCTTCAGGATGTATTTGTTTGCACTTAGATAATCTCACTCAAATACGCAGAAACGCGCTCTTTTAAACCAAAAAATTCTTCGAAGAGAAGTTCTTTGTTTTCCTCTTCAAAAAACTTCGCTTCGAGAAGTTGATCCCAATATGGATCTTCCATAAATGTTTTACGCGAAATACTCCGATTGAAGCTGAATCCCAGGGTATTGGCGAGTTTGTTACTAATGACGACAACATCCAGCAGATACTGCTCCCCTTCTTCTCTGTCAATGCGCTCTGCATAGTTGTGATGCGATGCTACAGCCATTTCCATTGAGCTCAGAAAGTTGAGTTCATGCATCAGATATTGGCCGGCCTGGACATGATCAAAACCAAACAATGCACGTTCCTGCTCCAATAATTCCTGTGCATCCACATCAAACGGATGGGACACGTCGTAAAAGCTCACGGCTTTCTCCGGGAAATTGTAGAACAGGACGATCTTCCCAAAATCGTGCAGAATGCCCAGGGTGAATGCTTCACTTGTATAGTCTTCGCCGGCCCGTTTCTGGTTACCTAGCGTTGACATCGAGACAACCCGCTTGGAAATATACCCCACAGCTACGTTGTGACGGATCAGCCTGTGGAATGCATCGCTGGTGGTAACGTGCAGATGCTCTTTCATGTCTTCCAGACTCACGCTCATCACAATACCCAGTACAGCCTGAGGGCCCAGTCCCACGACAGCGCGGTGTAAACTCGTGATTTCCCGGCGCAACCCGTAATACGCGGAATTCACCACACGCAACACACGCGTAACAGCACCAGGATCGTTTTCGATAACCTCAACAACTTCGTCAATCTCAACTTCGTCGACTTGACGTGACAAGCCCATTGCCAACAAAAACGTATGTGGCAATACAGGTAGATTGACGTTGAGATTTTCCAGTTCCAGCACGGCGGCGCTATCCCTGTTCATCGCTAACGGGCAGTTGGTGAAATTGAGCAGGCAATGGTCTCCGTAAGTGTCGACCAAATTACCGTTGCCTAAACCTCAAAACACCGCAAATCAGCGATCATGCTATATTGAGGATCAGGCTGCTGCCAGCACATTTTTCCCGTCCCAATGCGAGAGATCTCTGTTGATTAGCAACGATAGTTTTGTGATGTCCTCAGCCATGCTCTCGGTGAGGGATGCCAGAAATGCTGGATCTGGAGCATTTAGCTTGACAAGCTTTGTATTTGAATTGAAGCCTTTTTCGATACGCTCACGGATAATTGATGGTATGTAGGGCTTGATGTGGCGCGCCCAGCCGACATATTGCCGTAGCATGCGCTTCATCCTGTGATTCACCATGTCAGCCTGCGTAATGCCTTTCTTCTTGTTGTGCACATCAAAAGCCGGCTTAAACTCGGGATCTACGTCGAGGAAGGTAGCTACTTGCCGGAAGGTCTCTGCCGGTGCTGAGGCCATGTCCTCTAACAGCCAAACCCCTACCTGATCTTTTCCAAATGCGTCGTAATAGCGCTGTACCTGTGCCCCGAACGCAGCAATATCGCGGTATACAAGACAGGATGGGTAACCAGATCCTTTGGGTAGCGACTGCCCCTGCCGGCGTTCGTCGTCTAAAAGTACTGCCCGTTCAAAATCACCCACGATTTCATGCCCCCAACGCATGCAGTCATGATGCCAGGATTGCATCATATCAACAGGATGTCGGAGCATGATGATTATTTTGGCATCCGGCGCAAAACGGGCAATGTTTTGTGCCGCCTCTTTTGAGTAGAGATTCAGTGCAGATGCTTCACCAACCCGCTTCTCACCTGAGGCTGACTCAAATAGAGACAGATACTTGTCCGTTGTCTCAATGCACAACCCCGGCCATGCAATCAGATCCTGGCAGAAATGATTGGGCTCTTTATAGCGCCAATATTCAGTTTCGCTATGCGGCAGAAATACGTCGGGATGCTGCCGTAAATAGTGATATAGCGATGTAGTACCACATTTTGGTGCGCCGACGATGAAAAAATTGGGCTTCATATACTCCCCTTCTCAAACGGAAACTGCGATGGCAACGAAGGGGGGCTTCTTCAGGGTACAGATAAACGGCGGGGTGGTCAGGGAGCATTGCGGGAGACGGGGTAAATCCCTGACACGTTTGTGATTATTCTATCACAAGCTTCATACCGACTTTTATCATTTACGCCAATAATAATCCACGCAACAAGGGAAATATACCTACCCAATCGGGTAGGAGGCTCCGGATCATCCGGAGCCGTCCCCCCACACCACCGTACGTACGGATCCGTAGGCGGTTCATCAAACTTGCCAAAACGTGAGGGTAGCTAGCAATCCAACGTAGCCCAATTTTCTCAGTTTGTCATTGGATAGCGCTCGGCCTTGCGCTACAGCGGCCAGTATCCTTTCCTCGTGTTAGCCCATTGATAGGCGCGCCAAGAACTGATACCCAATCGAACTAACTCTCTATGTCGGGTACGCACCCGCTTTTAAGCGTACGTCATACGGACTCGCCGACGTATCCAGGCATCTATCGCCTTGAGTTGGCTTTTCGCACCGACTTTGAACTGATTTAGTCGCGTGATGCGTTGCTCAGTTACCAACTGCCCGTCAGTTTACGTAAGTCGCTTGTACGACTTTGTTGCATGCGCACACGATATCCTGATCCCCGTAGAAACTGAAGCCCAGTAGGACTTGGACGGCATACACCGCTCTTCATCGTATTTACAACCTGAGCCTGCTTTCAAGAAAGCGTTTCACACTGGCAAGCACGCGTTCACCAGCCTGCCATAAATACTTACGTCGTCCGCAGCTATGGCCTCGTCTTTCAAGCTCCTTATCCAACTCATCCAAAACCAGATTTGCTAACAGCTTAATGGGCCTCCCTGTGGGGTGCCTTTGCTTGTCCGCTCATAGTGCACTCCGATCAACACGCCACTTTCTAAGTAGCGACGTATCAGCACACTTGTCACACGTGTTGTGACTTAGTCGATCATGGTTAACGGTGTCGAAGAAGTTGATCGATATCCACCACGTAATTATAACCTGCATTGAAGTAGGAGAGCGCCTGACACCGCTTGGCTGCGTCCACGACGGCCAAGCTACGAAGTAGCTATCAAGTTGCAGTACTCGCCTGTTGGATCATCCGATCTGCCTAGGTGACGACTTCCGCCTCCAGGCTTGGGAATTGCAACCCGTTTAATTGGGCTCGGTTTGTAACACCCAGATAACAAGGCTGATTTCACCGAAGGCCATACGGCCTGCAGGTGCGCCTTAAAATCTGCCATCTATGCCGTCTACACCACCTGTACCGTTGCCTTTACCGGGTAGGCTTCGAGCATGTTTTCTCGGCTTAGAATGGTTTCCAACATTTCAATTGTCACGCGACTAGGCGCTGGCTTCCGCCGTTGAGCTGGCGAGTAGCATATGGGATGGGCTGTCTTCGCTGCTTAATACTTACGATGAACAATCGGCCCTTCGAACAGCTGCACTACGGCCTCTGCTGACTCCTGCCGAATCGACTGGCAGGTCTCCCCGGGTAAGAGCATTATCATATATCCGCCACATTTACTCTGGCAACTTCCGGATAGTTATTGGGCTTTGTCTTGTTATGCAGACTCGCCCAGTTGCCCACCTTATCTGTTCGTCGGCGTTTGCCGCTGGCTTCCTTCAGATTCCAACGGTGGACACCCTTGATAACGCTTGCCACTATCAAGCTGCGTTCGGGACTTGCACCCTATAGATAATGCCCATGCCGGGCGCACATAAAAAAGGCCGGGATTTTGCCTCAGCGCCTTTTTAAAGCTTTTAAGCGTACGTTCACAAGCACCACTTTACCGACTTTCATGTGTCGTTGTGGAAGCGGACCATGTACACCCCGGCTGCCAGTCACGTCACTGCCATCCCACACGCTCTGCCAGCCGGCGGGCATCTGATGGTCTTCCATCAGCACACGCACACGCTGCTGTGATCGCATATACGACACCTGGCTGTCATCGGCCAACTCGGGCAATCGACGTCTGCTGCGTAAACGGATTCGGGTAGATCGAGGTGAGCGCAAAGTCTTCCGGTACTTCCTGCGTAGCGACCAGCTCATCACGCCGGCGCTCGCCGCCGGTCACCTCTGCTGCAATCTCGATCAGCGTCCCTTCTACCCCAAACTCACCACCATTGGGCGAGCCGCCCCACATCTCGGGCGTCACAATCAGGTCGCCGCTCACATAGCCGGCCGCCATGCCTTCGATCACCGTGTTTGTACCCAACAGGTGCGTCACCGTGTCTGCGCCAAAGTCTACCTCGGCTACCAGGATGTCAGTTGCCTCGGGCGTAAAGGCCACAAGGATGCGCTTGTTGCGGTCCACCTTCCACTGCCCGTCTTCAAACACAACTGCAATCAGGTCAGCGTTGCCACCACTTGGCGGGTTGGCTGCAAAGCGGGTGTGCACGCTCTCCTCCGAGAACATGATATACCCCGGCCCGGTGCGGCTGTCATGGGCCGCAATGCCCAGGTTCACATCACCGAGCGCCAGCGTCACCGTTGCGCCCGGCGTGCCGCCGTTGATCGTCCAGGTGAAGCTTTCGCTATCGCTGCCGCCGTTGCCATCTGTGGCCGTTACGCTCACGTTGTAGGTGCCGGCGCTGCTTGGCGTGCCGCTAATCTCGGCGCCATCCAGGTTCAGCCCTGAAGGCAAGCCGCTCGCTGCGAAGCTCACCGCATCCCCGTCGCCATCGCTGGCGCTAAGGGTGAGGCTCACCGCCGTATCGACCGTGCTCGTCTGGTTGCCAATCGCGGCCAGCACGGGTGAGCTGTTGCCCGAGGCGCCCATCACAACGATCTCTGTACCTGCTACGCCGAACTCACCGCCATTTGGCGATCCGCCCCACATCTCGGGTGTGATCACAAGGTCGCCGCTCTCGTAGCCGGCCATCATGCCTTCGATCACCGTTTCGGTGCCTTCGAGGTGATTCACCGTATCAGCCCCAAAGTCTACCTCAGCCACCAGCACGTCGCTAGCCTGCGGCGTGAAGGCAACAAGCGTCTTCTTGTTGCGATCCACTTTCCACTGCCCGCCTTCAAACACAACGGCGATCAGGTGGTCTGCGTTGCCGCTACTTGGCGGCGTGGCAGAGAAGCGGCTGTGCACGCTCTCGGCTGAGTACATGATATAGCCTGTGCCCGTGCGGTCGTCGTGGGCTGCGATGCCCAGGTTCAGATCGCCAAGGGCAATTGTGACCGGCTCCACGGGCGGCTCAACCGGATCGAGTGTGCTTGTGTAGAGCCCGTAGCCGCTGCACTCGGCTGAGAAGATATCCAGGTTGCCGTCATTGTTTACATCAACAAAGGCGAAGTCGAACATGTTGTTAGACCACGGCTTGTCGGCCGCCCCGTAAGGATCGGTGAACGTGCCCGTGGCGTCGTTCTCAAGCAGCAGGAAGGCCCTGAGGTCTTCTGCTTCACACGGCGGGAAGGAGGTATCCACATCCGCTACCCCGATGTCGAGGTCGCCGTCGTGATCAAGGTCGGCTGCGCGCAGGTTGGCGCCGTGGCCGGCGGTGCGCGCCCAGGGCGTGGTGCTCTGGTTGAAGCTGATGCTTGTGTTCGCTGTCACCCCGGTAGATAGGTTGACGTAGTCTGCTGCGTCGTCAACGACGTAGAAGTCGTGCTCGCCGTTATCGTCAAAGTCGCCAATGATGTACATGTAGGCATCGTTTGACGGGACGGTTGAGAAGTTCGAGAAGTTACCTGTGCCGTCGTTGTAGAGCACGTAGATCCCGTCATCGGGATAGGGATCAGCCGGCTGGTTGGCAGAGAGCTTCACGATGTCGTTATCGCCGTCGCCGTCCATATCGATGATGCTGGCCTGCGTGCCGAAGGCGACGTTGATCAGGTTGCCCAGGCGGCTATCGCCTTCGTTGGCAAAGTTACCGGCGCCGTCGTTGATCAGCAGCACATCCTCCGTGGTGCCATCCATGACGTAGTTGGAGAAGTAGAGGTCCGGCGCGCCGTCGCCGTTGACATCACCTGCTGCTACGGCGCAGTACTGAATCGTGCCGATGTCGAGCGCAGGCAGGCGGGCGGCTGATTCATCAGCGAGGCCGAGCCATGTGCCGTTCGAGCTGCCGAGGTTGCGGTAGAACGAGGGCTGATCGCCGAACGTGTTGGCAATGAGCACATCGTCCCAGCCGTCGCCATCAAGGTCGGTGATGATTGCGTCGCGGGCGATGGTTGGCTCAGCGGCAAAGCCGGGCGCGTAGTCGGCGGTGCGATCGACAAGTGTGCCGGCTTCGTTCATCAGCAGCAGATCGGCCCGGGCGCCGGTGCCCATGAAGCCTTCTTTGCGCACCACGATGATGTCGTCGTAGCCGTCTTTGTCCAGGTCGCCCACAGCGATGTCTTTCTCATCACCGTCGTCGTTGGAGACACTGGAGAGCGAGATGCTGCCCGAGTCGTCGTTGAAGTCCAGCCAACTGCCAGCGGCTGCGTTGATGCTCCAGGTGAAGCTGGTGCTTACTGTCGCTTCGCCATCGGTAACACTTACCGTTACATTGGCTGTACCGGCAGAACCTGCTTTAAACCCGCCACTCAACAAACCTGTTGAGGTGCCAATCGTCACGCCATCAGGTAAGCCTGTAGCGCTGTACGTCAGGGCATCGCCGTCCGCATCGGTAGCCATTACTTGCAATGAAGCTGCTTCCCCTTCTGCACCACTCTGATCGCTTACATCAACAATCTCGGGAGCCTGGTTCAACAGGGCGTTTACTGTAAGCTTGTCATCTGGGATGGCTTGCTTGGTAATGCCTGGGCCGGCATACTGCGTGGTCAGTGATTGTGCCCCCCCTTTCTCGAAAATTGTAACTTCGATGGCGTGGTACCCTACATCCAGGTTGATTACGCCGGATGCTTCGATCGCGCCATGCAATCCATCATTATCAACAACCATGGTGCCATTGATAAACAGTTGACTGCCATCATCAGACGTGGTGTAGAAGGTGTAGTCGCCGGCTGTTTCGATATTGATATAGCCGCGATGTCGGAAGCCAAAGAAATCATCCTGGTCGCGAGGCGTAATGCCAAAATTATTTACAACGCCCATTTTGCGCGCTACGAGCCCGTCAAAATTGGGTAACGCATCCCAAGAGCCTTCGAAATACTCAAAAGCAACACCGGTATGCAACGTTGCAGGATCGAGAATCGTCCAGGTAAACGAATCCGTCGTTGTGTTTACGGCATCGCTAACTGCAACTTCTACCGTATAGCTGCCAGGTCCTTGCGTCAATGTGCCTGTGATCACACCGCTCACGTCCATCGACAGGCCTTCCGGCAGATTGCTTACAGAGAAGCCAATCGCATCCGTTTCAGGATCTGTAGCTTCAACTGCAAAGTTGATTGTTGCCCCTGGCATGGTCACTACTTCACCAGGATTTTCGATCTCTGGTGCGCCGCTATAAGGCGAGAGGTAGCCGCCATCGATGACTGCAAGCGTGCCACCAGGTACCTGCCATGCAACAGCAAGGTTGTCACCGCCGCCTCCTTCTTTCTGAAGGGCTTCGATGTAGTAGCGCTCGCCGGCAACCAGTGAAATGGTTGCAGACTGCTGTTCGGGAAACTTGAACCACTCCTGGCTAGAGGACCAGCCCGGCACATTGGCAATCATCGTAGCATTGGCAGGATTGTCATCTGTGCTGAGCCATAGTTCGCCGTTATCGTCCGTGGAAATCCAGAATGTATAATCCCCAGTGATTTGTGGGTAGAGGTAGCCGCGCATCCGGGTACCATACTCATCAAGCCAGTTGGTTGGCGCTTCAAATGAGGCAGGATAGTCTACGCCGGTCGGATTATCCGGGTAATTGGCATTACTCGTCAGCAGGCTGATTTCATTGCCGGCGATACCCGACCACCACTCACGCAGTACGGTCCCTGTAGCACCTCCAGTCACAACCCAGGTGAACGAAATATCAACGCTGCCAAATGCATCAGCAACAGAAACATCTACATCGTAAGAACCAGAAGATCCTTCAGCGAGCGTACCAGAAATCAGGCCTGTGCCGCTATTGATGGAAAGGCCATCAGGCAATCCGGTTGCAGAAAACGTCAACACACCATCATCTGTGGCTTCGATGGTCAGTGAAATCACCGTGCCTTCCGGCGTGACTTGCGTACCCGGGTTCGTGACCATCGGGACGCCTTCCGTCGAAATGTTTACCACGGCCGCTTCTGAAGGTACGCCGTTGGCGTCAATACCGAACAGCATCCAGTAACCCGGCGTCAACACGTTCATGTTACTATGAAACGCGAGATCGTAGTTGCCGGCACCCATATCGGTGAACGGAATGCTAAGGAAGCGCACATCGCTGTTTACACCGTGGGTTGTGGATGACATTTTGACCATGCTAAACTTGGTCAGGCCGGCTGTAGCATTTACCATTGCCGTAGCGCCATTGCGTACACTCACGGGCGCGCTATTGATCACCGGGCGTGTCGCCAGGCTCCCGTCAGCGTTGAACAGGTACGGTGGAGAATAAATCTGCGCATCCTGATGGTTGGCAGCACATCCGGTACCACAAAGTCCGCCGCCACCAACAAAGACGCGGCCGTCGTTCATGAGCAGGGCTACAGAGTGATAATTACGCGGTATTGCCATGTCCGACAACTCCGTCCAAATACCCGTTTCCGGGTCCCACATTTCTGCAGCCAGAACGGTACCATTGTCGCTAAACTTCGTGCCTGAAGTATTACCACCTACGATCAACACTTCGCCCGTAGGCAGCATTACGCCGTTTTGGAATTTACGTGCGTGATGCATCGAAGCAATTTCTGTAACGATCGGCGTCCCACTTGTGATATCGATGGACATCGCCCGGTTGGTACTCGCGAGGTTGCCCCCTGCGATAGCACCGCCAGCCGTAAGGATTTTGCCCTCTTCATACATGATGGTTGCACCATGTTTTGGATACCAATCGGTGATCTGGGGTCCGGTCTTCACGATGGAACCGGTGCCGGCAACATTGATTTTGTGCATATCCGGCGTTGGACCCGAGTGGAAAACATCGCCATCAGGTGCAACGTGCAGCAGCGGCCACCAGTTGTTTTCATAGTAGCCCGTGTAGTTGAGGATGGGTGCGCTCAGGTTTACGCCTGTCAGCGTGCGCCAGCCATCGTTGTCATTCCATACCTCGGGGAAACTCCCGCCACCACTACCGATCGCGATCATAACTTCTCCGTTTGGCATGCCCACCGCGGTTGGATACCAGCGGCCATTGGCCATGGGCTCCTGCTCGATCCAGGTATCGGTTGTTGGATCGTAGATACTCGTCAGGTTCACCGTATTTCTACCCCCCATAACGAGCAGCCGGCCATCTTCGAGCATCGCGTGGTGCGCACAGAACATATCGTGTGAATTGTGCGGTACCAGCTTAAATTCTTCAGTAACCGGATCCCACGCCGCAGCATAGGTAAATTCAGGCTGTCCACCGGGAAAACCATCTTCTTCGTTGGATGCCCATGTCAGAATCCGACCGTCGGGTAAATGTGCAGCAGATACGGGAATATGCGGCCAATCTAAAACCGGCCCCCATTCACCAAGGGTATTCAGTTCGTTGGCTGCAGCAACACGCAATTGCGATGGGTCGATCTGAAAAGCAGGATACCCTTGTGCTTGCTGTGCCCAGTAAGCATCGCTCTGGGCATGATGGTCATTGCCTTCCTGTGCAAAAGCGGCAGGCATCAGGAAAGGGAGGAAAAGGAAAAGGGATAACGCTCGAAGCGGTTTATCCAGGTTGTATCGATTTAAAAACATACGGCTGCGAGAACAAGGTTGAGGCATGATGCGAGTTCGTGCCATGGCAACACACAGGAAAAACACGGGGGTGGGGAAAACACGCTGAAGATGGGGGAGTGCAATAGCTTCCAATGATAGCTTTACCTTATATAGAATGCTGTTCAGATAACGCCCAAAGCACCTGCTTAAATGGCGCAATTTGCCGTATCGAAATGGATTACCCAATGCGCTTTTGCGTAGGTATTTTGCACATAAAAACTGGCACTCATCACTCGATAACTGACAATTGGACCTCATGGATGCGCACTATCGGAAGCTCGAAAACATGTACCTCTCCGCTCCTTTCAACGACCATTTTTCGCCTGAAATCGTGGTCAAAAAAGGGGAAGCAGAAATTCTGTACGAAGTGAAGCCGGCGTACTTTCATGCAGCATCCGCGGTGCATGGCGCTGTGTATTTCAAGGCGATGGACGACGCCGCATTTTTCGCCGTGAACTCGGTGGTCGAAGATGCTTTTGTACTCACGGTTTCCTTTACAACGTACCTGACGCGGCCAATCAGCACAGGCTATATGCGGGCCACTGGAAAATTAGTGCACCAGTCGCGGCGACTTTTCCTGGCAGAAGCAGTCATTGAAGACGATAGCGGCCGGCAAATTGCACGAGGCAACGGATCCTTCATGCGTAGCCACATGCCGCTCTCTCCCGACATTGGCTACAAATAAGCGGCTACCTAAAGTAATCGGTTATCGTTGCCAGGATAGACGTTGCAACCAATCGGACTATCGACGCAAAACTTTATTTCTTAAAGACTTAAGAAAAACGTTATATACTACGCCACTATGCCCACAAACCGCTCACCCTACGTCCTTTTTGTTTTATTGGCAGCTATTTCTCTCACGACATCAGCCTGTTTTCTCTTCAGGAAAGCAGGAGATACGCAGCCTTTTGAGACGGTCCACATTCCAGGCGGCACCTTTATGATGGGGGATGTTTTTGAAGAAACAGACATGGATGCCACGCCTGTCCATCGCGTGATTATGGCACCTTTCGAATTAGCAAAACATGAAATTACATACGCGGCATATGACACGTTTGCAGTCCAAACAGGCCGGCCCCTTCCCGACGACAACGGGTACGGCCGAGGCAACCGTGCGGTGGTAAATGTTACCTGGCAAGATGCGTATGACTTCTGCGCATTTTATGGCTTCCGACTACCAACCGAAGTAGAATGGGAATACGCGGCACGTGACGCTGGCAAAGCCATACGATTCGCCGGCACCGATAGCCTGGATGCTATTGACGACTATGCCCGGCATATTGATAACAGTGTGTTGTACTCTTTTCAGGTTGGCTCCAAAGCCCCCAACGGACTTGGCCTGCATGACATGAGCGGCAATGTCTATGAATGGATCGGCGACTACTACGAGTTCTACCCCAAAGCCGGCGAAAAACCCGTCTACAAGGACCTGAGCAAAGGCGCCATCCGCATCATACGTGGCGGCAGCTTCAAATCCCCTCCAATCCACACCCAAACCTACTGGCGCTCAGGTACCCTCGCAGATATTCCCTCCACGGCCCTGGGCTTCCGCTGCGCCCGTTCGCTGCTGGAGTGAGGAGTGAGGAGTGAGGAGTGAGGAGTGAGGAGTGAGGAGTGAGGAGTGAAATTTCCCTCGATATTCGGAGTTCCTTGCTCGATATCAGGGGTGTTCAGAAAAAATCTCTAACTAATGTTGGCGCTCATAGCCATTCCAGAAAGAGCTACGCATCTTGTGTAGCAAGGAACTGCTCCCTGGTGTAGGTTGCGTACGTTCATTTCTTTTGCTTGCCCAAAAGAAACGAACCAAAGAAAAGGGCACCACCAAATAAAACGCACGCTTTTATCGCCTTTCGCGCAATTCCTCCTGAATTTTATTCAGGAAAACGCTTCGATAAAAGCACCCACCACACATCGCCACGCATTTGGTGGACGTCCGCGCGCTGATTTGCTGAAAACGAATGCATCTTTGGTACCTCCTATTTTTCTGAACACCCCTGGCTCGATATTCGATAGTCAAGGAATTTGCCAGCCTAGCAGAGATCCTTCGCGGGGCTCAGGATGACGTGAGTGAAGCTGATCAACAATCTGAAATCACCAATCCGAAATCCACAATCATCCCCGCAGGCCGCATCAAAATTGCGCCAACCGACGTTACACCGGCGCATCCACTAATCTCAAGCTTTTTTCTACATGATCGATACGGTAATTTTTGACCTCGGCGGCGTGCTCATTGACTGGAATCCGCGGCATCTGTACCGCAAACTCATGGACGATGAAGCAGAAATGGAGCACTTTCTTGCTACCGTATGTACAGGTGAATGGAATGCACAGCAGGATGCCGGCCGGCCATTTGCTGAGGGTGTGGCCATGTTGAGCACCCAATGGCCCGAACATAGCGCACTGATCAAGGCATTTCATACCCGCTGGATCGAGATGATCAACGGTCCAATCGAAGGCACCGTGGCACTCATGCAGCAACTCAAAGACAAAGGGATGCCGCTCTATGCACTCACCAACTGGTCGGCAGAGACCTTTCCGTTGGTGCGCCCAGATTTTGAATTCCTCAACTGGTTTCTGGGCATCGTTGTGTCAGGTGAAGAAAAACTGATCAAACCCGACCCCGCATTCTATCAGGTAATGCTCGACCGCTACAACCTCGTGCCTGAGCGGTTGGTGTTTATCGATGACAGTTTGCCGAATATAGAAACAGCACGTAAGATGGGCATCACCGCGCTCCATTTTACGGGTCCGGCGCAACTAGAAAGCGACCTCAAGCAACTCAAATTGCTTTAAGCGGGCAACTTAACCCGCCGCACTTCGATCCGATACCTGTCATGATTGGCGATGTTTTTCCCCACGCCAACATTGCTTTATTATGGATCAAGTTTCCAACGTACTAACAGGGACCTACAACCCGTTGTTGGTTTGTTTGTCCTACCTCGTGGCTACAGTTGCCTCATTCACAGCTCTAAGCCTCGTTCGCCGTGTTGCTCGCAGCACCGGTAGATCGCGCTATGTCTGGCTGGGTGTAGGTGCAATCGCAATGGGTATTGGTATCTGGTCGATGCATTTTGTTGGGATGCTTGCATTCCATCTGGAAATGCCCTTTAGCTACAACATCCCCATCACCATCCTCTCCCTGCTGGTCGGCATTGGCGCCTCGGCATTTGCATTGCATGTTGCTTCACGCGATTCGGTAGAACACAAGAGACTGGTCCTGAGTGGAATGATCATGGGACTGGGTATCGCCGGCATGCATTATACGGGCATGATGGCGATGGAAATGCACGCCACCATCTCTTACGATACAGGTACGTTTATTCTATCGATACTGCTGGCCATTGGGGCGGCCATTGCAGCGCTTTGGCTCGCCTTCCAGCTTTCCAATCTGGAGCAGGACTATTTTGGAAGAAAAATGGGGGCGGCCATGGTTATGGGACTCGCCATTGCCGGCATGCATTATACAGGCATGGCAGCCGCGGTATACACGCCCGACCCCGGGTACACGTACCACGCCCACATCGATAACGGACAAAATTTATGGCTCGCCATCGGCATTGCCATTACAACCCTTTTCCTGCTTGCCGGCACGCTAGCCTCTATTTTCTTCGATTACAAGTTACTCGTACAGAAAGGCATCGAGGAAAGGCTATCCAATCTCGTAGAACAGCGTACCCAGGCACTGTCTGAAACCGTTGAAAAGCTGGAATTAGCCAAAGACGCGGCTGAACAAGCCACCCGCGCAAAAAGCGAGTTTCTGGCTACCATGAGCCATGAAATCCGCACCCCCATGAATGGTGTGATCGGTATGACCAGCTTGTTGCTCGAAGAAGATCTTGAGCAACAGCACAGAGAAATGGTTGAGGTCATCCATCATTCAGGTGATGCGCTCCTCACGGTGATAAACGACATCCTGGACTTCTCTAAAATCGAAGCCGGCAAACTCGAACTGGATACACAGGCCTTCAATACGCGCGATGTATTGGAAGGCGCACTGGAAGTGTTGAGCGTGAGCGCGCAGAAAAAGGGCATTGAACTCATCAGCTCTATTCAGAATGATGTCCCCGCCTACATCATAGGCGATGAAACACGACTACGACAAATCCTTGTCAATCTGCTCGGCAATGCAGTCAAATTCACAACGACAGGTGAAATTGTACTCTCCGCTTCTGCGGGACACGTAGCCGAATCGGACGAAATTATACTGCATATTGCAGTCAGCGATACCGGTATTGGCATTCCACAAGACAAGATCGACAGCCTATTCAACGCATTCTCACAAGCAGATTCTTCCACAACGCGTAAATACGGCGGTACTGGCCTTGGCCTAACCATCTGTGCGCGTCTTATCGAATTAATGGGCGGCAAGGTTTGGGTAGAAAGCGAAGTAGGGATTGGCAGTACCTTCCATTTTAACGTACGTGCACCACTTTCCGATCAGCACCCAAACCAGCAATTTACCGTTTCGCCGTTGCTGGCAGGCAAAAAGGCAGTCCTTGTTTTCCGGAATACAACGCTACGTAGTATCACCGCATCCCTGCTACGTAACTGGCAAATAGAGGTCGCTGATTTCGCGACCTGGAGCGAAGCCCACATGTATCTTCGTTCGCATCATGACAATGACCTGGTTTTGATCGATCAGGCCGGCGGCGTCGATTTAGAAGACGCACTTGACAGCCTCAGACGCGAATGTCCTGATTGCAAGATTTTCCTGGCTAGCGCCTTCAACCACCGCGCACAACTGCCGGCTGTAACCGATTTCCTCATCAAACCAATTAAGGAAAGACATTTGCACAGCGTTTTACTCAAAGCTTACATCCACGAGCATCTGCGCGCCAAACTCACCCTACCGTAAAAATAGGCTGTACCCTACACCGACACGCGCTTTCGTAGCTCCAACGATGCGTCAAATCAGGTGCTCGCTGTATCCATAGGATAAAGGGGCACCTCCCTTACCACCGTATATTTTCTCATCCATTATTCACTGCTTATCGATTTTAGCAATGCCCATCAAGTCAATATACAAGCAGATACCTTCTATCCTTCTGCTTCTCTTTCTTAGTGCTCCAGTCCTCTCGTCCTCTGTTCATGCGCAAGCTGTACAAGAAGTCCTTGAAGGCGCCCATAATCCGAATGCGCCTTTCTTTGCACCGCGTACGCAAGGCATGGACTGGACTTCGCTTCAAGATGCGCTCGAGCCACGCGTGGAGGGCCATAGTGCCGTAATCAACGGTAAAATTTACGTGTTTGGCGGTTTTCAAACGCAGGCGATCGTCCCAACCGACCAAAACGAAGTGTATGATATTACCAATAATTCCTGGGCAGCTTTCGCCCCCCTACCTGTGCCGAACACCCACGTGGGCTCTGCTGAGGCAGACGGTAAAGTATGGATTGCCGGCGGCTTCGCGTTAATTGGCTTCATTCAGACTGTCGACATCGTATGGATTTACGATCCAGCTACAAACACATTTTCTGATGGTCCAAGCCTGCCCGCCCCGCGTGCCGGCGGTTTACTGGTGCGTCTCGGACGTAAACTTCACTACATCAGTGGCCTCGAAAACAGAAACGACTCAGTGGGTGATCACTTTGTACTCGACCTGGATGAGCCCGGTGGCCCGCAAACGTGGACGACGGCAGCACCTATGCCCGACCCACGCAACCACTTCAGCGGCGTAGCTCTTGGTGGTAAAATCTACACCATCGGCGGACAGTTCAACCACGATATCGACCCAGTAGACACGAACCTCGTCCACGAATACGATCCGCAAACGGATACCTGGACCAGGAAAGCAGATCTGCCTTACATCCGCTCGCACTTCGAGCCAGGCACCATTGCTGTCGACGGAAAAATCGTGATTGTGGGGGGACGTACAGGAACGCAAAACTGCGTAGATACCATCACGCAATACGACCCTGTTACAAACCAGTGGTCTGAGCTGTTCACGATGCCGGATTGCCTGCTGGCACCTTCTGCAAAGGTAGTTGGCGACCAAATGTATGTCTCACACGGCGGTAACGTCTCAGTGCTGTTCCCAACAACAGCAGCACGCAAACGCGATTTTGATCGTTCTCCCAGCACCACGATGCAGTTCTCTCCGGCGCTGCATACAACAACAATGGCACCCGGCGAAACGGAAACGATTGAGCCCTTGTTATGGACGTTGACAGATGAAGCGGATTACAATATCAGTCTTGCCGGCCTGCCATCGTGGATCAGCAACGTTTCCAGGAATTCAGGTACAGCAGGTATCGCCGGTGATGAAATTGACATCACAATCAACACAGCCGGCCTTGCCCCAGGTGTGTACACGCACATGTTCACAGCAACAGCCAGTGGCTACGACAACGCCACACTAACTGTCCAGGTAACTGTTTCGGGAGATGGCGAAGCGCTGCTGGCCTTCTCACCACCATCGATAGACCTCGGCCAGGTTGCTGCCGGCCAGACACACGCCCAAACGCTGACGCTCACCAATACTGGATCGGGGACAGCAACCTTCTCCCTGTCAGGCGCCGAACTCGTGGCTTCTGCACTTAACCTGAACTACAACGGTGCTGCTGTAGATGTGGTGCTCCGCCCGGAAAGCGGCGTCACCCAGCTTGCGCCTGGTGCTTCCGCATCTGTTGATATGTATATCACGCTATTGGAATCAGGCGATGTGACAGGCTCTGGGAGCTTTCCTTATTTCTCAGACGGCGCGGAGAACAGCGTCGGCCTCAGTTTTTCTGCGACAGGCTCCGGCACCCGCATCGCGCGCATAAACACCGGAAGCACCACAGATATTTCGCCGGGCATCTTTGCGCCCTGGGATGCTGATGAATACTTCGAGTCAGGCAAAACTTTCTCTAATCCTGACGTAACGCTGATTGATGGCACCCTGGATCAGGAGCCCTATAAAAGTGAACGCAGCGCGCTCACCAACCTGGGAAGCTTCGCCTACCGCATCCCTGTCCCGGCTGCCGGCTACTACATTGCACGCCTGCATTTTGCCGAAACGTTCTTTGGTGCCCCCGGCGGCTCCATCGACTTTATTGGCCGGCGCGTCTTTGACGTAAATCTCGAAGGAGGGCCTGTTGAATTGGAAGACTACGACATTGCAGCAGATGTAGGCCCCGTGACAGCTGCTGTCAAATCATTCACGATGGAAGTTCTGGATGGTGTGCTCGACATCGAGTTTAGCGCATCCGTCGATCAGCCCAAAGTCTCAGCCATCGAGGTATTTCAGATTGACCAAACGGTACAGCAACCGTTGTTTGACGGGTGGAATCTCGTCAGTTTGCCAACTGTACCTGCCAATAACACGCCGGCGAGTATATATGACGACGTCGATCTCGTTCAGCTACCGTTTGCTTTTGTAGGCAACAGCTATGTTGAGCAGTCTAGCATGAGCATGGGCACAGGATACTGGTTGAAGACAGCAGGCAACAATCTGCAGTCACATGCCGGCACCTCCAGCACCGCTACGACAGTATCACTCCAATCGGGCTGGAATATCATCGGCGGCGCAACTTGCGCATCTGCACTATCAGATGCCACGGGTGCGACAAGCCTGCTTATCAATCCAGACGTGTATGGATATAGCGACCAAAATGGATACAGCCTGGTTGATGTTCTCCAGCCGGGCCAGGGCTACTGGGCCGAAGCGTCAGGCAGCGGTTCGATCACGTTTAACTGTGGCGCCGGCAAAGCGAAAGCGCGTTCAGGCAGAATCGCCAGCGCGCAGGTTGTTGAAGAAGCAGCTACCCTGACGATTGAAGATGCCCGCGGGTATGCACGCACCTTGTACATCGCGGCCAGTGAAGATACGCAGGGCCAGTTCAGACTGCCACCAACGCCGCCAAACAACCACGTCGATGTACGCTTCCTGAATAGCACAAGCCTGATGGACGCAGATGCGGCAGTTGCCAAAATCCAGTCAATGGAAGCTCCTTTAACCATTACGTTGTCTGGCGACGAACGCGTCAGCGGGGTTGTACTCTCGGTTAACAATGGCGATGACTGGGAAGTTGTTGGCGAACTCCAGCACGGTACCTCTACGACCATAGACACACCGAACCTGGATCGTTTGCTGGTTAGCAAGTACGCGGATGAAGCCACACTACCCGAACTGTTTACGCTGCGCCAGGCTTATCCTAACCCGTTTCAGTCGTCCTTCACCGTTTCATTTGATACGCCTGAAGATGCTGTAACCCGTGTTGAATTGTTTGACATGCTGGGCAAACGCGTGTATGCCAGCCCAAGTGCACCCGTACCGGCTGGTCCACAGCGTACCTTCCGCGTAGATGCACCCAACCTCGCAGCCGGCGCCTACATGTATCGGCTAATCGTTGAGACGCCTTCGGGCAACCACCGTGCAACAGGACAGGTTGTGCTCATTAAATAGGCCGGCTCACCGAGTCCGATTATTGACCTCGATAGCCTGGACGATGTAGTACAGCAACAGCCCTTCGTCCAGGCTTTCGAGCGAAAGCCAGCGTTTCGATTTGCCGTCTCCCCAAAGCCGGCCATACGCATCTTCCAAACGAACTCCTTTGAAAAAACCTACATCCACACCAGCTTTTGTGGGATGTAAATGACACAAGCCACCGTGTTTGTTTACATAGCTGGTCACATGGGCTTTCCGCCGCTCACGTACCCCATCAAATCCCAGCAGGAATTCCCGAATTTCGAGAAATAGGCCGGCCTGACTCGATGCTATGGCTTTATCAAAATGCACAGCCCGTACGTTCTCCCGTCAATTTGAACTTATCCAACTACTGACCGCCAACGAATAGATTTACAGATCGTGCTACAGTACATCTAGTCTAGATGAACGCCCCAGAATAACAACCTTCAACCTGCAACGTGTAACCTTCAACTCCAAACACATCAATCCAAAGAATTGATGTGTTTGCCCTATATCCCATCAAAGTATTTCACCTCCACGCGCTGATAGGCCTCTCCACCGCCAGGAAATCGAGAGAAGATGTCTTGCCAGGCAGCAGACCCAAACACAGCTTCTTTGGTCTGCGCAGCGTGCTCCCTGGAATTCCATCTGATCACCCAGGTAACATTGGCTGCGCCCATATCGTCAAGCGGAGCACCTGAGACCTCAGCATCCCCCTCTCCCTTGAGCCAAAACCCAACCACATGCATGTGTTGCCGGATGTGCGGCAATCCGTGGTTCGTAATCCAGGTTTTATAATTATCCAGTTGCTCTGCCGCAATGTGGTAATTACGGACTTCGTATATGTGAGAGGCGGAAGTTGTATGCATGCTCATGGCCCGGTTAGTGATGCTTAGCTGCCTCAGTTTACAAAAATTCAGTTTACCAAATGAGGGTACAGTAGCCAAAGCAAAAGAGGCGCCCCATGCAGGTAGCGCCTCTTTGTAATTGGTTTTGTCAGTTCGACAGAAAGTGCAGACGAGTATAGGGGTTCCTCAAAAGTCCTATGAAGGCAAAAAACCTTCAACCTGTAACCTGCAACTTTCAACCCCAAACACATCAATCCAAAGGATTTATGTGTTTGCCCCTAGATCCGCTCTAACTTGACAGGGTATGTCTTCTCCGCATTCCACTGGCAGACGTAGATATTTTTGTCGTCATCAATACAAACATCGTGGCAATGGAAGAAAATGGGCAGGTCTTGCACCATGAGTTGTAATTGCCCCTGCACATACCGGGGCGCGGTACCACCAGGATTAGAAACAACCCGATCTTCTTTGTCGAGGATGGTCACAAAACCCGACCGGTCTGTGCGGTTCAGGTATTTCAGCCGTGACCAGCAAACGCCGGCATAGAGCATGTCATCATCAATCACGGGCCGGCAAACAAAAGCCCCTGGAAGGAAAATTGTCGACAAATAGGTGCCGTCGAGAGTAAATCGCTTGAAGGCGTTGTGCGCACGCGATGTACACAGCAGCGTTGGCTCGCCTCCCCCACGCACATCGATACAAACCCCGTGCGCCGTCTGGAACTGATCTTCTCCATCCCCGCGGCCGCCGAACTTCCGAATGAAATTACCGTCCATGTCGTACTGCAATATAAATTGCGAACCGTACCCATCAGCAACGTAAATGTCGCCGTTCGGACCAATTGCCGTTTCTGTAGGGACATAGCGCTGCTCTTCAGTATAAACGCCGATTTCGTGTGGCGTAGGCATCCGCATTACTTCCTGCCCATCAAGCGTGGTTTTCACAACGGTGCCACCGTTGTCCGTGATAAACAAAAACTCTTCCCCACCGGCGTCCCAAAGGGTAAGGCCGTGACCAGATGGAAACGAATCGCCCCAGCTGTTTACCAGTTTCCCAGACTTATCATAAATGATGATGTTGTTTTTTGTCTCATCGGTGATCATGATGAGTCGCTTCTGCGAATCCATGACCATCTCGTGGCAATTCTTCACCGGGGTCTGGCCGACATCAAGACTGCCCCAATACTTGTGCACTTTGTACTTAAAATCGCCGTGTCCGACAATCTCACCGTCTGCGGCTTCTTTGCTGATAATGTTGACGCTGTAGCCCGGTGCGAGGAAAGCCGCGCCGGCCACAGCCGATGCTTGCTTCACAAAAGTTCTACGGTTGGTGGTTGTTTTTTTCATGGCTGAAAGGGGTCTATAGACGGGTGGTACCATTCCGCGAACGTAATGCGGCACCGAAAATCTTCGACCGAAATATAATCAACGCGTAACTTTCTGCAAGCCACACCGTTTATTTAGACAATTCCCTAACTATCTAAAAACCCAAGCTTTTATGAAAGACAGCTATTGGATTAGGCCCCGGCTCCCCTTGTTCATCTTGCTCCTTTTTACATCGATGACTTTTTTCGTACAGATGTCAGCCCACGCACAACACACGCCGGCCGGCATTG
This sequence comes from Rhodothermales bacterium, assembly GCA_965263205.1. Taxonomy (GTDB): domain Bacteria; phylum Bacteroidota; class Rhodothermia; order Rhodothermales; family JAHQVL01; genus JBCCIM01. The sequence goes on along the minus strand of CBDHHF010000011.1, from coordinate 289,309 downwards.
CAGGTGCCTGGGAAGGGAAACTATCGTTACCGAACGGCGCGTTGCGTCTTGTATTTAACTTGTCAGCGGAAGGCGATGAACTGAAGGCTACCATGGATAGCCCGGATCAGGGTGCGACAGGTATCCCTGTTGCCTCTGCCAGCCTTGACGGCAGCGCACTAACACTTAGCGCCTCAGCCATTGGTGGTGAATACAAAGGTGAGCTCAACGAGGCTGGCGACCAGATGACGGGGACCTGGAGTCAGGGGGGTATGTCGCTCGCGCTGGACATGAAGAAGACAGACAAGCCAACCAAAGCAAATCGCCCACAGGAGCCCCAACGCCCTTTCTCTTATGAGGAAGAAGCCGTGTATTTCGACAATCCAGCCGGCAACGCCCGGCTCGCCGGAACGCTGACTCTCCCATCTACACCCGGTCCGCATCCTGCAGTAATTCTCATATCTGGTTCAGGGCCCCAGGACCGCGATGAAACCATTATGGGACACAAGCCCTTCCTCGTGCTCGCTGATCACCTGACGCGACAGGGTATTGCCGTGCTGCGGTACGACGACAGAGGAACTGCAAAATCAACAGGCAATTTTGCTGCTGCAACGTCAGAAGACCTGGCAAATGATGCACAGGCTGCTGTCGATTATTTAAAAGGCAGAGATGAAATTAATGCGGCAAAAATTGGCCTCGCCGGCCACAGCGAAGGTGGTCTCATTGCCCCCATGCTGGCCGTAAAACCCGATAACGTAGCGTTTATTGTAATGCTAGCGGGCCCGGGCCTGTCTGGTGCTGAAATATTGGAGCTGCAAAGTGGTCTGCTCGCAAAAGCTGCCGGCCTGCCAGATACATTGGTTGACCAGCTTGTGCAGACCAATACCCGTCTCTATAGTGTAGCGCTGTCAGCTTCGCCGGAAGCGCTCAAGGAAACGTTACAAACTGAAGTTAAAGCCATCAAGGAGGAATTAGGCCCTACAACAGCCGGCGCGTTGGGGATGGGAAATGAAGCTGCGGAAGCACGCATTGTTGCAGAACTTTCCAGTCCCTGGATGCAGTATTTCTTGTCATATGACCCGGCGCCAATGCTGTCTAAGGTGCAAGTACCGGTCCTCTCTATTATTGGAGACAAGGACCTGCAGGTGCCGGCTCGCGAGAACACAGAGGCCATTCGCAAAGCACTCAAAGCGGGCAATAATCCGCATTATGAAGCGGAAATACTGCCGGGCCTCAATCATCTTTTCCAATCGGCGAAAACAGGAGGCGTGGCTGAATATGGACAGATAGAAGAAACGTTTGCCCCCTCAGCATTGGCTATGGTGAGCGATTGGATCAAGGCACAGGTTGATTAGGAATGCCGATTGATGAGGAATGTCGATTGATGAAGAATGTCGATTTTCGAGTGCCGAATGTCAATTTATTCACTCCCAAGACTTATCGCTCAATACTCATCTCGTCAGACACAACTTGATTCTGTCTTTATATCATAATTAACATCATCCCTTCAAAAGGGACACCGTGCCCGTTTTTTCCCTCCACGTCATGCCGGACTTGATCCGATATCCAGAGAACGATTGGGTATACACTGGAATGACATGAGCCAGTTGGCAATCAGTAGCACGCTCCCCATTCATCCGCATCAATCGAAAATCAGCATTCGTCAATAGAAAACAAAAAAGGGCAGCAGTTTTCACTGCTGCCCTTTTTGCAAGATCAATCTGGTTGGCTTAGCAACCCAGATCAGCCTGAGACTGCGTGTCATTCACAACGAGGCAATTGCCTGAAGGAATAGATGCAGGTACGTAACGGCTGAGGTTCGGATCGTAGAGACCACCTTCGATGAAGGCAACGAGATCAGAGATTTCGTCCTGCGTCAGGCCGAGTGGCTGGAACTGAGGAGCCAACTGCCCAGCTGGTACTTCAGCGTTCTGTGGTACACCAGCGTTTTTGTACTCAACGATTTCACGTACAGAGCGGAAGTTACCACCGTGGCCGTAGAATGGAGAGTCAACGAGGTTGTAGAGCTGAGGCGTTTTGAACTTGTACTCATCTTCGGCTCTTCCTGTGAAGCTTGCGCGACCCAGGTTAGCTTCTGCCTGAGAGAAGTCACCATAAACACCAGGACCGTCCAGGTTATTCATACCGAGCGCGTAGAAGGTCATAGAGCTCAATGCAGGACCGTTGTGGCAATCAACACAACCCGCTTTGTCAGCAAACAGCATGGCACCACGCTTCTCAGCATCGGTCATTGCGTTTTTGTTGCCACGTAGCCAGAGCTGGAATGGCGCCTGGTTAGAAAGCATCGTACGCTCGAAAGCAGCGATAGCAAGACCGGTGTGCTCCCGATCAATTGGCTGCCCTGGGAAAGCTTCCGCAAACAACGTAGTGTACGTAGGATGCGTTACTGCCAGTGAACTATCGATAAGCCCCATGCGGTGTACTGCCAGACCACCAATGGCCTGTGTTTCGAGACCTTCGTAACCAAGTTCGTTGGTTGCGATAGGCGTACCGGGTGTCCAGCGATCTTCGGTGCCGGCGTTCGGGCCCGTGGCGCCAAACTGACCGTTCCAAAGGTTAACAATCTGGTAAGCGCCGTTCATTGCAGAAGGCGTACGGATTGGCTGTACGTCGAGCTCTTCGAGCGCGTAGTTTGGATCGTTCACACGCTGTGAACCGTCGGTGCCAAATCCGCGACCACCTTCACCAACACCCTGAATGATACCAGCCTGGAAGCCGGCAGCAGCGTGGTGGCAAGAAGCGCAAGAAGCGGAATAGAGTCCTTCAGGACGCGTTGGGTTGGTCAGGAGACCAGTTTCGTGGTACAACAACTGGCCCAGCTCAACTTTCTTGGCTGTTACAGGGTTGTTGGGATCCTGAGGAATAGAGGCAAAATCATCGCTTTCTGGCAAAACAAAAGCATCCATGCCCTGTCCAGGCGCGGCGGCTGCAAGTGTTTCTTCCAGAAGTTCGTCAAGGCTCGGATCGCTGTCGTCACCTTTGCTAAAGAGATCACAACCTACCAGCAAACCAGACATTACGAGGCACAGAGCCAGGCGCTGAATTTGCCGAAAAGTCTGATGCAGTGATTTGGATGGAATTGCGTCTTGCGGGCCGGAAGTATGCACGTATGCCACCTCAGAAGCCCGAAGATCGTGCTTCGCTGTACTGATCATGTTAGTTCTGCTTGATTTGGTTAATAGCTAGAAAGCAGACGAATCCTTTTTCTTACTATGGATCACAAGTGGGGGGCTGGGATAGAGTCTCTATGCTTGCAGACGCTTAAGAAGCGAACTTTAGAGAATCTTGAGTTGAATCGGCTTTTTGTCGCCGTACCCTATAAATCATTCCATCAAAAGGGCACGCCGAATTTTATTACCAGTTCAATTTGAATTCATACTGCGATTTTATCTAAAATGAACCTCAACCTGTACTGTACCTTACTTTCTGCTGCCCTGGTTGGAAGTTCACAGGCAGTATCGGTTAAGGAGCTCCCCTATTTAAACTACTTTTCGCGCAACCCATGAGTACTTTCGACGCATTACCACAAGCCGGTTTCACGCATGTGCCTTCATCCAAGTGGTTTCTGACGCAAAAAAGCGCGTTTTGGACGCTATGGGTTGTTATGGCTACATGCGCTCTTACGGCCTGTAATCCGACATCTGAACCAGAACGTCCCAATATTTTGTTCATCTTTACCGATGATCACAGTGCAAATGCGATCAGTGCGTATGGCTCAGTCATCAATGAAACGCCTAATATCGATCGCCTCGCAGCAGAAGGGATGCGTTTTCAAAACTGCTTCGTTACCAACTCGATCTGTGCGCCAAGCCGCGCCACCATCCTGACGGGCACCTACAACCACATCAACGGTCAGATCACTAACGCCGAGACCTTCGATGGCAGTCAGACAACGTTTCCCAAACTGCTGAGGGAAGCCGGCTACCAAACCGCCATGATTGGCAAATGGCACCTCCGCAGCGCCCCAACCGGTTTTGACCACTGGCGCGTGCTAATCGGACAGGGACCATACTACAATCCCCCCATCCGCACAGCAAATGACACCATCCAGTACACGGGCTACACAACCGACATCATTACCGACCTTGCCCTCGAATGGATGCAGGACGACCGCGATCCAGACAAACCCTTTATGTTGATGTACCAGCATAAAGCCCCCCACAGACGCTGGGAGCCCGGCCCAGATCACCTTAGCACCTACAACGGCGTTGATATCCCCGAGCCCCCTACCCTTTTTGATGACTACACCGGCCGCACAACAGCAGCCAGCATCCAAAACATGGAAATCGCGACAAACCTCAGCGCACGGGATCTCAAAATTACACCCCCGCCCAATCTGACGCCAGAGCAACTAGCCCGCTGGCAGGAAGCCTACGACCCCAAAAACGCAGAACTGAGAAATAACCCGTTGCAGGGCGATGACCTCACCCGCTGGAAATACCAGCGCTACATCAAAGACTATTTGCGCTCCGTTGCTTCCGTAGATGACAATATTGGCCGTATTCTGGACTACCTGGCGTCCTCGGGCCTGGCAGAAAACACCATCGTCATCTACAACTCGGATCAGGGATGGTATCTGGGTGAGCATGGATGGTACGACAAACGATGGATGTACGAGGAATCACTCCGCACACCATTTATTGTCAAATGGCCCGGCTATATCGAACCAGGACAGGTAAACACCGACTTTGTCTCGAATGTCGATTTTGCAGCTACCTTCCTGGACATCGCCGGCGCGGATGTCCCCGCAGACATGCAAGGCCGCAGTCTAAAACCGTTGTTTAAAAACCAGACGCCGGCAGACTGGCGAGAAAGCCACTATTACCAGTATTACGAATATCCGGCCTCCCATTGTGTTCAACGCCACTACGGCGTCCGCACTAAACAGCATAAGCTGATTTACTTCTACCTGCTCGACGAATGGGAGCTCTTTGATCTGGATGCAGATCCAAACGAACTGAATAGTGTTTACGATGACCCCGCGTACGCCAACGTGGTGACCGAGATGAAAGCGGAATTACAACGCCTTCGGGAATTGTACGCTGTGCCTGAAGATACCCGCCCGTCTGGTGAGTGTAACTACGATACGGACAGTTGGGATGGCTACGACGATTGATCCCTAACGCTGGCGCCACGCGCTAACACATAAATACCCTAAGATTGTTCGTAAACTCCGTTTCGGAAAACCTTCAACCTGCAACTTTCAACAGCAAACCAATCAATCCTATAGGATAGATTGATTTGCTCCTTTTATTTCCTTTATGCGGCCTGAATTTACGGAGCGTGAAGCGCAGTCGCTTGCTTCATCCCTGTACGGCTTGAACGCCACCATCAAAGCGCTGGACAGTTACAGCGACCAAAACTTTCTAGTGAGCACACCCGATGCACGCTTTGTCCTCAAAATTGCCAATAGCGCTGAGCCCTTCCAGGTACTGGATTTCCAGCAACAGGCACTACAGCACCTCGGCGTGCACGCCTCGCACCTCACGCTCCCATACGTTGTGCCGGCAAAAAATAGCGCCCTGCTTACCGAAGTTGCCGTAAAAAATGGCGAAGGCCATCACCTGGTCTGGATGGTCAACTTCCTGACCGGCGCGTTCATATCTGACCTCAACGTGCACAGTCCTACCTTGCTGCGTAACCTGGGTAGCTTCATGGGAACGCTAGACAAAGCACTGGCCGGCTTTGACCATCCAGGCATGCACCGCACCCTGCAATGGGACCTCAAACACACACCTAACCTGACGTCAAACCTGACGCACATCAAAGATTCAAACAAAAGAAGTCTGGTTGAACATTTCCTGCGACGATTTGAAGAGCATGTAGCGCCTGTTGCCGACACCCTGCGCCAGTCTGTTATTCACAATGATGCGAATGACAACAATGTGCTGGCCGTCAGCAACTATGAGAATGAATCCATTGGCGGCATCATAGATTTTGGCGACATGGTCTATACCTACACCGTGTGCGAAATTGCGATCGCCATTGCCTATATGATTCTGGGCAAGCCGGCAATTGTCGATGCAGCTATGCCAGTACTCGAGGGATACCAATCCGCGTATCCATTGAAAGCAAACGAACTGGCCGTCTTGTACGACCTGGTTTGTGCCCGGCTTTGCACCAGCGTATGCATGTCGGCACGCGAGCGGAGTCTCGTCCCTGACAACGCATACCTCGCCGTGAGCGAACAACCGGCCTGGGAAGCCCTACATATGTTGCGGCAGATCAATCCCGATGAGATCACCGCACAATTTCTTACGGTATTAGCGTAAACTGTATTAACCTAAATTGTACTATCTTCGCGCGCAGATCGCTAGATGACAAAAAACTGTATCAAACACGCACGAGCATGAACAGGGAAGAAATTCTTCACGTCCGCAGCAAGCACCTCGGTAAATCCCTCAGCACCTCGTATCAAACCCCGCTCGAAATTGTACGCGGTGAGCAACAATATTTATACAACCAGGAAGGCCGGCAATACTTAGACTGTGTAAACAATGTATGCCACGTAGGGCATTGCCATCCGCATGTGGTACGCGCTGGACAGCAGCAGATGGAAGTACTGAATACCAACACGCGCTACCTCCACAAAAACCTCGCGCTCTACGCGCGCCGGCTTGCCAGCATGTTTCCCGACCCCTTATCGGTTTGCTTTTTTGTTTGCTCGGGTAGTGAGGCAAACGAATTGGCGCTGCGGCTGGCAAGCACCTACACAGGCAGTCGTGAACTCCTCGTCCTCGATGCTGCCTATCATGGAAATACCGGTGCAACGGTGGATATCAGCCCCTACAAATATGAAGGCAAAGGAGGCTACGCCCAACGCGATCACGTCACCAAAGTGATGCTACCCGACGGATACCGGGGCCCCTACAAATACAACGATCCGGATATTGCCACAAAATATGCTGCTCACGTAGCTGAAGTTATTCAACACCTCGACGCTGAAAGCCGGCGACCGGGTGCTTTTATTGCGGAATCGCTCGCTGGCTGCGGCGGCCAGGTTGAATTCCCATCCGGCTATCTCGCTGCTGCCTACGAACACGTACGCGCAGCCGGTGGCGTGTGTATTGCTGATGAAGTGCAGGTTGGGTTTGGTCGCGTCGGTAGTCACTTTTGGGGATTCGAAACGCAAAACGTGGTGCCCGACATCGTGACCATGGGCAAACCCATTGGCAACGGGCACCCGATGGCGGCCGTCATCACCACGCCGGCTATTGCGGATGCTTTTGCAAACGGCATGGAATACTTCAACACCTTTGGCGGCAATCCCGTCTCTTGTGCTGTTGGTCTTGCCGTGCTGGATGTTATTGCGAATGAAGGATTACAGCAGCAAGCCTGGCAGGTAGGCAACAGTCTCAAAAAACAATTAAACGCATTAAAAGAAAAACACGCGCTGATCGGTGATGTCCGCGGACGCGGGCTTTTCCTGGGAATTGAACTGGTCCGGGATCACAACACACTGGAGCCGGCAGATACCGAAACCACGCAAATCGTCGAAATGATGAAAGAGCGTGGCATTTTACTAAGCACCGATGGCCCGTTGCACAACGTGATCAAAATCAAGCCACCCTTGCAATTCAACATGGGTAATGCAAAACACGTGGCGCGTACCCTCGATGAAGTGATGGGTACGTTTGTAGCATAGGTAAGCTTCAGGCAGCAACTGGATTGTGCGTGTAGATTTTCTCTGCAATCCGGATCAGATGCGCCATGTCTTCTTCACCGAGACGTTGGGCAAACTCGACGTTCATCGCGTCTATTTCCGCATCAATTTTTGCAAGCAACTCTTTGCCGGCATCCGTAATCCAGTGCAAACTCTGCCGTCGATCCTGCTCGGATCGCTCACGCCGCACCCAGCCCTTGTTTACAAGCTGGTCCATCAGCCGCGTCACATCGGGTGCCGGATCGATCATGCGTTCGATAATGTCGCACCGCGGATAGCCTTCATCCGTCGCCCCACGTAGAATACGAAGGACATTGTAGTAGTTGAAATTCAACTCATACTTCTTAAAGATAGTATCCGATTGCCGACGCACGTGCACCGCAGCAACCATCAATGCAAGCGATGATTCGTGTGCAGCGCTTTGAAAATCGACATTTTGCTTCAGCTTATCTTTGAGTGGAATACGCATGGCAGCAGGGTACATCAGACAAGAAAACGCACCAATGCCGGCTGAGCCGGCAGGGCGAACAGGTATTTATTGTTACACAAATTCAGGTTTATGTGTTCCAACACAAAAACACTGCCCTATACACCATCGCAGTTCGCCTACACTTTCCCTTGCTACCAAATCCTCAGGCAAAACGAATCACAGCGTACAAGCACTATATTTTCCTTAACCCAATGGTCACCACTTGACTTGTCATGGGTATGTTTATTGTACAGAAAATGTGCTTTGCCCATAAACGCAGCATTGTTGCTTAAACATCTTCTGGTGTACTGTTTTGGCAACACGTCGGCTACGAACGCATTAAAATACCATGCCCTCCCCGCTCTATCTTGCCTAAGATCTTGAAAATCAATCCCTTCCGCTACATCCTGCTGTTTACCATCGCCTGTATCGCCTGGGGATGTGACAGTACGTCTACCCCACCAGAACCCGTAAACTTACTGGATTATGTGGGTGAATCGCCCCTGCCTTTTTCAGACCAGTTGATTGCCTGTGCAGGCGGTGGCGCGGAAGATGTGGTCAAACAACCAGGTACACCCGTTTCTGTGTATTATTACCCCATCGAAGGTGCTACGAACTTTCGGTACTTTGAAACAACAGACATCAACCTGGACCCTGCTGATTTATCTCTGTACACGGAGGTCCAACTCGAAGACCAACCCTTCTTTAACGGCTATTTGCGCAGGTTTCTAAATGTCCCACTCACAACCGAGAAATGGGCACGCGTTGTGTATGAAACAAGTGACAGCCTGCACGTTTCGAATGCGATCCGTCTGAAATACCCGGTATTGCCAACAACCTACGACAGCAGCAAGGTAATCGTTGACACCAACGGTGTGAACCCAACATTTAGCTGGCCCGAACACGACAATCCATTGGATGTAATTTACTTCCAGGTGATATCCGACCGTAACGGTAACCTCCTTTCTGGCACGTATACCTTTGACAAGACATTCACCTTTTATAACCTGGATAACGTGGTTTTAAACATTCGTGATGTTTCTCCGGCGCCGGCTTTAGATCTTGGAGAAACATACAAATTTACACTCATGACGGTGAGCAGTGACAACTGGGTAAATTTGATCGCAGAACGAACCTTTACCACGGAGTAGTTTTCCGTATTCACATATAAGCCATGCAAACCTTAACCCAACGCGCCCGCTTTTTTTTCACAGCTGCATTTTTTCTGCTGTTTACCAGCCAGGTAACCCAGGCCCAGTCTATCAACACGTTCTACGATGACGTGGACGCCTTTATGGCAGCGAACGTCGAGAACGGCCTGATCGCGTATGCCTCCATTAAAGAAAATCCGGCACAACTCGACGCCCTACTCGACCAAATTGCGACGCTAGATCGTGGCAGTCTTTCTGCTGCCGATGAAAAAGCGTATCTGATCAACGCGTACAACGTGCTCGTGATCAAGAATATTATCGACCACTACCCCACCCAATCGCCAACCGCAGAAAACGGATTTTTTGATCGCGACAAATTCAAAGTAAGCGGCAACACGCAAACTCTGGATGGCCTTGAGAAAGGCGACTTGTTTATCAAATATCCAGATGCACGCCTGCACTTCGTGCTTGTATGTGCTGCTGTTGGCTGTCCTCAACTCGTCAAAGACGCATATCGTGGTGACAAACTGGATATGCAATTGGACAACCGTACACGGATTACCCTCAACTCTGATTTTTATGTCAACGTTGAGCCATCAGGTGACAAAGTAAATGTATCTGAACTGTTCTCCTGGTACGAAAAAGACTTTACTGTAGATGGTCTTTCCGTTGTGGGTTACATCAACCAGTATCGCGAAAACCCGATTCAAGAAGATGCCAAAGTAGGCTTTATCACCTATGACTGGCAGTTGAACGATGACAAAACCAAAGGGATGACAGGCAGTCTGGATCCATCAGAAATCAACCTGACCAACACACTGTTGCCGGGCCAGAATCTGCAGGCATTCACGCCTTCTACGTTGCTGCTTCCGGGCCAGGTTGACGTAAAAGTGTTCAACAACCTCTACACGCAAACTGCTTTTTTTGATAACGGTGGCTCGCGGGTTGATACGGATCGCTGGACGTTTTTCACGAGCATTATTTCGTTCCAGGTGGGTGTATCGTCGCGCCTGAACCTGGGCATCGATCTGTACCCTAAAGCAGTACGGGTGGATGACCCGGGCAGCTCACCGCTGTCTGTTCTCCAGTTCTCTACGAACAACAACGCCAACGCTGCACTCGCTGCCATTGCCCCTAAAATTAAATTCAACCCTCTCAAAAACGTACCGAATCTGGCCGCACAGGTGGCGTTGTATCTGCCGCTGAGTTCGGACCTTGAAGGTTCACAGAGCGGCCGGCCATTCCTCGACTACGACGACACGCAGGTATGGGCCCAGGCATTCTACGATCTGCCTTTAAATGAAGCCTTGCTGTTCTATCTTGAAGGTGGCGTATTTTTCAGAAATGACTCTGCTTCGGAAAACGCAAATAACGAATTTGTCTTTCCTTTTAAGGGAATCCTGAACTACTTTATAAACGATCGGTTTACAGTGTATGGCCTGACAGAACTTACGCCTTCTTCGCTGCAGCAAGATGACTCGCTTTTCAGTACCTTGTATACACAGGTGGGTGCTGGAGTCAAGTTTCAGGTCACCCCCCGCTTTGAAATTGAAACGCTCGCCACCATTTTCCCCTTTGGCTATAATAAAGGTGCCGGCCAGACGTACAATTTCGGATTCCGATACGTTCGCTAATCCTCTCCAATTACATTGAAACCTTGGCTCAAGCGGTGCCTTGCAGGCTTCTGCTGCTTATTCATCTTGCTTCCGCAAACAGGATTTGCCCAGGAAACGATTGAGCAAATTTCTTTTCGAGGGCTGAAAAAAACCCGGGTATCGTTCGTCAAGCGATTTTTGCAGTCTCGGGTAGGCCAGCCTTACGATCCTGCCATCGCAGAAAGTGACGAACAATCGATTCGTAACCTCCAGCTTTTTTCGTCGGTCGACAGCCGGCTGGTACAGCAAGACGGAAAAACCACGCTCGTCTTTGACGTTGCAGAGTTGATCACGCGCCTGCCTATCACCAACTTTGGCGGTATTACCGACAACTTCTGGCTGCAGATTGGCATGAACGACTTCAATTGGTTAGGCCGTGGCGGTTTTTTGGGCGGGTATTACCAGTACTATGACCGCCACTCCATAAAACTCTTTTCTATGATGCCCTACCTGTTTGGCGAACGGTTAGGGCTCTCTTATATCGTAGGCCGGCAAGCCACAGAGGAGCCGGCATACTTTAGCGATACCACACTCGATTTCGACGTAAATCGTTGGGAAGCCACCGCCCTGTTGCGGTTTGAGATCTTTCGCGATCCAGCAAACCAGCGTGCCCTAATCCTTGAGGGCGGCGGCGGCTACCTGAACGAAACCTATATTCTCGGCGACGGCGCCACGTTCACGTTCCCGCGCCGTACGGTATTCGACAAGTACTTCCTCAAAACGTCGCTCAAGCACCGCAACCTCAATTATTTCTTCCACCATATCGATGGGCATGTTTTGCAAACAACGGTGGAATACGTTGAAACGATTACCAACGGTGACAAATTCTGGAAGTGGTTCAATGACTGGCGCTTTTACTGGCATGTCGGCAAACACGCCAATCCGGCTATGCGCGTCGTTGCCGGCATCTCAAGCAACGATGACTCCCCCTTTGTGCCGTTTGTACTCGACAGCTACTTGAACGTGCGCGGCTCAGGCAATCGCGTTGCGCGCGGGACATCAGAGCTCACCATCAACCTTGAGCATCGCCAAACGATTTACGAACGCGAGGGCTGGGCCCTGGAAGCCGTGGCATTTTTGGACGCTTCTGCCTGGCGTCCTGGTAATGCCCCACTTCGAACCATGTTTGAAGAACAAAATATTGTATCTTTTGCTGGTGGCGGCGGAAGACTTCATCTCCGGCGTATTTACAATTTCTCACTGCGGCTTGATTATGGTATCAATACCTCTGATCCAACAACGCGCGGCTTTGTACTCGGTGTAGGGCAGTACTTTTAAAGACAAACAAAATAATCTTGCAGGATTATTTTGTTTGTGTTGAAGGTTGCAAGTTTTTTGTGTTGAAGGTTGCAAGTTTAAGGTTGAAAGTTGTTTTGCCTTATACAGTTAAATCTTCCCTTACGGGTTGCTGCTCGACCGCGACTTTATCGACATCTTTCGGTCTATACGTATACAATCGCTGATTGAAGACTATGCTCAGGTATTTTACGCTTTCCATTCTGCTCATTTTTGTTTCTCTCCCCGCTGTCGCTCAGCAGGGCCGCATACCCGTTCCTGCTGATAGCGGTATGGTGGTAAGCAGCCATTATCTTGCCTCAGAAGTCGGCAATGAGGTATTGAAAAATGGTGGGAATGCTGTTGATGCAGCCATTGCAACTGCTTTTGCTTTGGCCGTGACATTGCCCTCAGCCGGTAACATTGGCGGCGGTGGTTTTCTTGTATACCATGGCGCCGACGGCTACACAACCTCCTTCAATTTCAGAGAAAAAGCGCCTCTGGCCGCAACAGAAACCATGTTTCTGAATCGGCGAGGTGAAATACACCAAAATTCCAATCACGAAGGGGCCTTATCTGTGGGTGTCCCCGGTACCGTTGCTGGTCTCGCACTGGCGCATGAAAGGCTAGGTAGTAAACCATGGGGAGAACTCGTATCGCCCGCGGTCAAGCTGGCTGCAGAAGGCATGCCTTCAACCTGGGCCATGCAAGGATTTTTGCGCCGGCTCGCGCGCGCACCAAAGGCCTATCCCTCAACTAACAAAGTTTTTCTGAAACCCGGTAATGAAATGTATGAACCGGGAGAAATCTGGAAGCAACCAGACCTCGCCAAAACGTTGGAACGCATCCAGGAGCAGGGCAAAGACGGATTCTACAAAGGCGAAACGGCACGCCTGTTTGCACAATTTATGCGGGCCAACGATGGTTTGATCACCGAAGAAGACCTTGCCCTTTATGAGGCAGAAGAACAGGCGCTTATCCACGGCACCTATCGCGGCTACGATGTATACGCGATGGCACCGCCAAGCTCTGGTGGGGTCGCGCTTGTTGAGATGCTCAATATTCTGGAAGGTTATGACTTGAAATCGCTGGGCCACAATTCTGCCAGTTATGTGCACGTCCTGACGGAAGCCATGCGCCGGGCTTATGCTGACCGAGCCTTGCATATTGGTGATCCCAACTTCAATCCCGACATGCCTATTGACCGCCTTACGTCAAAAGAATATGCCAATGCATTACGCGCCACCATCGATATGGATCAGGCATCAGTAAGCGATCCATCGTTGTTTAGCAACCCTTACTATGAAAGTGAAGAAACCACACACTTCTCGGTAGTCGATAAAGACGGTAACGCTGTATCGCTCACCTACACACTCGAGCACAGCTACGGTTCGAAGATGGTTGTCGATGGCGCCGGCTTCCTTTTGAACAATGAAATGGGTGATTTCAACCCCATCCCGGGTCGGACAACCACAAAAGGGTTGATCGGCACGCCACCGAACCTCGTTGCCCCGCAAAAGCGCATGTTATCCAGCATGACGCCAACCATTGTGGCAAAAGATGGCAAACCCGTGTTGGTGATCGGGACTCCAGGTGGACGCACCATCATCAATACTGTTTTACAGGTAATTTTGAATGTGATTGACCACGAGATGTCTGTTGCCAGAGCCATTGAAGCCGGCAGATTCCATCACCAGTGGCTGCCCGATGAAACGAGGGTTGAAGAATACGCCCTGTCGCCTGATACCCAAAAGCTCTACGAGGCACTCGGCCATTCGATTACATTCAGATCATCAATGGGCCGTGCCATGGGCATCTACATCGATTACGACGAAGGGCTTTATTACGGAGCAGCTGATTCCCGCAGCTACGACGGACGTGCGGTTGGGCATTAGGTGCAAACCGATTGGATCGGTTTGTGGTTGAAAGTTGCAGGTTACAGGTTAAAAGTATTTGGCCTTATACCATTCGTTTTTCCAAATTGGGGTTGAATGAATATTCAGATGTAACCTAATCTCTAAACACAACGAGCATCATGAAAACCATCTTTGCGTTGTTGTTTACTTGTTGTATTTCGAGTACAGCCTGGGCGCAACTGGGTACCGAAACGTCGCGCCAATCGCTGAAAGACATTCGCGGGTTTTACGTGCAGGTGGATATTGAAGGAAGCGTGGGCTTAACGTCGGATGAGAAGTTGAATGCTTCGGCCATTAACCGGCGTGTAAAGCAGCAATTGCGAAGCGCCGGCCTGCAGGTCATCGAACCAACAGAGGTGCTCGATCAACCCATTGAGCCGTATCTGTACCTGCACATCAACATGATTGAGATGGAGCAAGGGCTGGTGCCGTTTTCTACCAGCCTGCAGTTCTATCAGCGAGCCACGCTCGAAAAGAAGCGCAAAAACAACACTTCGATGGTTGTCTGCACCTGGGATACAGGCGCCGTCGGCCTTGTGTCGTACGACAACCTGGATATGATCGCCGAGTCGGCTATCGCATCGGTCGATGAGTTTATCGGTGACTTTAGCTCAGCGAATAGCGAGTGAAGGTTGCAGGTAAAGGCCTAATTAGCGCTCAGCACCTCTCTAGTCATCCCGGACTTGATCCGGATCCAGTGCCCTAAGAAAACGGGGCGATATGGCCATGAGACGTGCTTGCCCAGATCCTTCGGCTTCGCTCAGGATGACGAGAATGGGGTACAGTGCCAGACTGGCAGCGATCCTTCGCACGGCTAGGGATCACGAGGATCGAGCAAATCACCAATCTACATTCACCAATCCACAATCTACAGCTTCTCTTTCAACAAGCCCGTGAGTACCTGCGGGTTGGCCTGGCCTTGGGTGGCTTTCATGGCCTGGCCGACAAAAAAGCCCATGAGGCCTGTTTTTCCACTCCGGTAGGCATCTACCTTGTCAGGAAATTTAGCGATGAGTTCGTCGATGACTGTGTTGAGGGCACCGGTATCGCTTACCTGCTTGAGGCCCTTTTCTTCCACGATATCACCAGCGGCAGCACCTGACACAATCATTTCGGCCAGCACTTCTTTGGCTGTACGGTTTGAGATGGTGCCATCGTCCACCAATGCAATAAGCCCGGCCAGGCCGGCACCGTCGAATTTCAGGTCATCCCAGCTCGATTCTTTCAACTCACCGGGTAGTACACTGACAATCCAGGCAGCGGCAGCTTTACCCGACGCGCCGGCAGCAACCGTTTCGTTTGCCAAAGCAGACATCTGCGTATCCGCGGCGAGTACCTCTGCTTCTGTGAGGCTGAGCCCCCAATCATCAACATAGATATCAAACGCTGTAACAGCTTCCGTGCTCACTTCGCCAAGCGTGCTCAGGATATCTTCCCGTGTACGGACAACCACTTCCTGCTGCTGCTTCTTAGCCTTCTTGGACGCACCATTGGTAGGCGCTGCCGTTTTGTTCATCTTTGCCCACGTATCGCGGAGCGTAACCACGCGATTGAAGACCAGCTTGTCAGGCCCGCTATCCTTCTCGTCTGTAATGAAATACCCCTGCCGCTCAAACTGGAAATGCACCATGGCATCGGTGTCGGCAAGGCTCGGCTCAACAAAGCTGCCCGTTAAGACTTCTTTAGACGAAGGATTGAGGTTATCCAGATAGCTTCCGCCTTCTTTCACCTGTTCAGGATTAGGCGTAGCAAAAAGCCGGTCGTATAGCCGTACTTCAGCCGGCACGGCATGCGGCGCCGACAGCCAGTGGATGGTGCCTTTCACTTTCTTGTCGGCATTGGCGCCACCACGAATCGATTCAGGATCGTACGAGCAGCGCAGTTCGACAACGTTGCCGGCTTCATCTTTGATCACTTCATCACACTTGATTACATAGGCATAGCGCAACCGCACTTCTTGTCCAGGCGCAAGTCTGAAAAACTTCTTCGAGGGGTTTTCCTTGAAGTCATCCTGCTCCACGTACAACTCTCGGGAGAACGGTACCTTCCGTGTCCCTTCTTTTGGCACATCGTGCGGCCAGTAGGATGCATCGAGCATCTCGACGTTGTCTTCCGGGTAGTTGGTGATTACCACTTTGAGTGGCCGCAACACAGCCATAACCCGGGGCGCTTTGTGGTTCAGATCGTTGCGAATGCTGTATTCCAGTAACGCAATATCTACACGATTTTCAGCTTTGCCGATGCCAATCAGGTCGCAAAACGCCTGAATAGATTCGGGTGTGTAACCTCGCCGGCGCATAGCAGATACCGTGGGCATCCGCGGATCGTCCCAACCATCAACAAACCCTTCGTTCACAAGGCGAAGCAGCTTGCGCTTGCTCACAATGGTGTAGTCAAGATTTCTACGTGCAAATTCGTGCTGATGGGGCCGCGGGTGCCAGTCCACGCGCACGTTATCAACCAACCAGTTGTATAACGGTCGGTGTACTTCAAACTCCAGCGTACAGATTGAATGGGTAATGCCTTCGATAGCATCCGATAGCGGATGTGCAAAATCGTACAACGGATAGATACACCAGGCATCACCGCTCCGGTAGTGGTGCGCATGTTTGATACGGTACAACACCGGATCCCGCAGGAGCATGTTGTTCGATGCCATATCGATCTTCGCGCGCAGCACGTGGGCACCGTTCGGAAATTCGCCGGCACGCATGCGGGCAAAGAGATCCAGGTTTTCTTCTACCGATCGGTCGCGGTACTTGCTGTGCACACCAGGTTCGGTAACCGTGCCGCGGTGCGCTCTGATTTCTTCTTCCGTTTCGCTATCCACATACGCTTTGCCCTGTTCGATCAGATCCACGGCAAATCCGTAGAGTTTTTCGAAATAATCGGAGGCAAAAAAGAGCTTGTCCTTGAAATCAAATCCGAGCCATTGTATGTCGCGTTTGATGGACTCGACGTATTCCATCTCTTCGGTATCGGGATTCGTATCGTCGAAGCGGAGATGTGCAATGCCGCCCTCGTAATCCCGGGCAATACCAAAATTGAGGCACACAGAACTGGCGTGTCCGATGTGCATGTATCCGTTAGGCTCTGGGGGAAAGCGGGTAACTACAGCCCCACCGTTTTTTCCTTCTGCCAGGTCCTTGTCGATGATCGCCCGCAAGAAATTGGGGCCGGCGGTTCGCTCGACGGTATTCAGTTCTTCAGGTTTTGAAGCAGCCACGTGCTTTACTTGTTTTCAATTCTGGTCTTCCGTTTATGGCTATTAAAACGGAAAACAGCCAACAGAAAACCGTAAAACTAATTCATAAATAATCGAGGCATTTGTTGCCCCGCTTCGTCCTGGATCTTTTCGATATCGGTATCTGCAAACCATCCCTCATCCGCTTCCCGCAACTCGCCAGATTCGTCTACGCGCTTGTAATCGTCGATACCCGTTACCCAAACCAGGTTTTTCTTGATTCCGGGTGCCACTTCGGTGTCCGGCGAAAAGTCGCTCACGGTGCCTTCAACCGCACCTAGCAGCTGACCGTGTTGATTGTACAGGTGAACCCTGACACGATCTCCAAGCTTAAACTTTTCTCCCATGATCATTTGTTTGCGATCAATTTTGGTTATCAGAAGATTCGGGAAACTTCAAGATACCCTTTACACGCCTTTGTTATATACACGTTCGCCAGAAATCAGATTATCAAGACGTGATTTTTTCTAGCGCGACGTAGGACGTGCTCGGTGGCTAAATGGATCCCATTTCATAGCGCATAAAATATTTTTCACAAAACCCTTGATATTTTCAGAAAATTTTATACAATGTCTTACAAACTACCCAGTACCACCACAACTGAAAGTTTTCGGGTCTGCAGTTTTTAGTTCCTGACTTCCTGGTACCGCTTTTCCTATCTCTACGACAGTATTGACGGCGATACCAGCATCACCACATCAAGCCGGGAAGCTGTTATCCAAGACGTTCTTTGCCTCCCAAGCGATCATGTTTTATTCAACGCTCCGTGCTTTGCTGCTCGTGGGTGCCCTTGGCCTCACTACGCTTGCACCTACCCTTTTCCCACCCGACGTATCCGGCGTCTGGAAAATTAACTTCGAAAACGAAGCGGCTACCGAGACCGTCATGGTTTCGCTTGCACAACAAGATTCGCTTGTTACAGGCCATTACCTCGGCTATTTCTCAGTAGCGCAACTCGCCGGCAGCATGAGCGGCAAAGACATCGCCTTTTCTTACGACATCGACGGTACGATCATCAACCATTTTGGGCGCCTGACGGGCAATACCATTTCAGGATCATACCACGCCGGCGATTACGAGCAGGGCAACTTCAAAGCCACGCGCGTTAGATAATCAAATTATCCGGTTGTAAAGCCATTCAGGCAGGATTTTTAACACCCAGGCAATCAATCGCCATCGTCGCGTGATGTATACGTGCGTCTTCCCCTTCTCCATGGCGCGTATTATTTGCTGGGCAGCTTTTTCTGGTGGTGCTACCCAAAACAGCCCCTCCCCTTTCGCCATTGCCGTATCCACAAATCCTGGCTGTACATCCAGCACCTGTATGGGGAGTTTTAACTTGACAAATCGATGGCGTATGGCGTCCAGGTAATGGCTCGCAAATGCTTTTGTCGCGCCATATGCCGGCGCATCACCGTTTCCCCGAATAGCTGCAATAGAGGAAAGGCCGATCAGTGTTCCGTGCCCCCGCTGCTCAAGATGTTTTGCAGCAGCATTGGCCATCGCGGCAAATCCTAACGCATTTACCTGTATCGTTTGTTCTTCCGTTGCCCAATCAAGCGCCTTGTTCACCTCGCCTGTGCCGGCGCTTAGCACAAACAGATCCACACCGCCCACGGCTTCTATAAGCCTTTGTGTTGCCTGCAGCGCAGCGTCTGTATCGGTGACATCAACCACAGCAATGTTGCACTCCGTATCCAGGCGCGCTGCAACCGCAGCCAGCGCTTTTTCGCGGCGGGCAGCTAATCCCAGGGCATAGCCTTTACGCGATAAATGAACAGCAAGCGCCTCTCCAATTCCTGAAGAGGCGCCGATGATAATAGCACGGGAGGCCATGTCTTTAGTTTGAAGCTAGGATAAAAAAGAAGGGAACGGTTAGCAGACCAGCATTTGCAACATACAATCCGTCTCTACAGGCTGCAAGGACGTCTACTTCGATTTATTTAACCACAACCATTTTACGTGACTGCACTCCTTTGGGGCTGATCAGTCGATACAGGTACGTCCCAGCCGGCAAGCCTCCTGCATCAAAATCGACCGTATGGTTTCCAGCCGCATGCGTACCCTCCGCCAAGGCTGAAACGCGCCGGCCTTGTATGTCAAATACTTCCAACCGCACCGTGCCGGGTTCATCCAGCGAATAGGCAATCGTTGTACGGCCCACAACGGGGTTAGGATAATTTTGCGACAACGTAAACGAAGATGTCACTCCCACAGTCTCATTGCTTACGGGCTCAGCCGGATTTTCCACAAAACCTACCGCTTCGTAGGTATGCCCCAGCATGGCATCTTCGACAACATCGGGATCCACGCCAAACCAGTCTTGCAGCACCGTCGCATACACGGTCCGAAAGTCTATTTCGAACTTCATATTGCCGGCATTGTCCAGATCATCAAGCACAGGGGCATTACCAAACAGACCGCCCTGTACACCATTGCCAATCACAAACAACGGTGCTGCTGTACCATGATCGGTGCCAAACGAGCCGTTTTGGCCGACACGCCGGCCAAACTCTGAGAACGTCATTACCATCACCTCTTCTTCCCTGCCGGCTGCTGCGATATCCTGCATGAACGTCTCAATAGCTGCTGAAAGATTGTTGAGCAGGTTAGCGTGCGCATTCACCTGATCAGCATGCGTATCAAATCCACCGAGGGTTACGTGATAAATGCGTGCACCTAGATCGCCTTTGATCAGCCGGGCGACGATGGACAGGTTTTGTGCCAGCGGATTCCCACCGGGATAGGTGACATCGTTCAGGCCCTTTTCCGAAGCTTCCTGCACGGCGCCGGCATAAATGAAAGAGTCGTTGGCTACAGACCGAACATACGCCATCTCATCTGCAAAAGCCGTAGTCGGCAAGTTATCCAGACTATATAACTGCCCCTCTTCAGCAAGCCGCTCAAAAAAGTCAGCATTGATGAGTGACATGCCCATATTGGTGGCCGGCCCCTGAAAAATCAGCGACGAAACACCACCAATCTGAACCCCTAATGGAAAATCGGGGCGCTCATCCTCGAAATCAGGGTACGCACCATCGAGGTACCGCCCCAACCAGCCAGATTGCACAACCGTGTCGCTATCACTTCCTGTCAACCAGATGTCTGTCGATCTGAAGTGCGAGAGATTGGGTTCAGGGTACCCTACGTTTTGCAGCAGCGCCATATTGCCTTCCTGATACGCCGCGTTGAAATAGGTAAGCGATGGATGCAACCCCATGTCTTGCCCTACCGCAAAGTTTTGCGCTGTATTCTTTGCAATCGCGATGTTGGGGCGCTCCTGGTAATAGATGTCGTTTTCGTACGGAATCACCGTGTTTAATCCGTCGTTACCGCCACCAAGCTGCACCAGCACGAGCACCCTGTTGCTATCCTGCGCGCGCAACTGGCGTGTGAGTGGCGACTCAGCGAGGGCACGAATTGGCGTTCCACCCAGCATAAACGTACCCGCTAGCGTTGCACCAAGGCCGCTGATGAAGTCGCGACGCGACCAGGCTACGTGATCAATGACGTGCGCGGCACCATCTTCCAGCCGGCTGCCCAGACGGGGACCATGAGATACTGTATTCGTTTTTTTACGCATGGAATTAGTCAATTTTTGCATTCAATAAGCAGAGCCTACTGGCCCTGTTCGATGGCCTCGTTTAGGCCCTGTCAGGCGAGCTGAAATTCTGGCCGCTGCGTCAGGAAGCGGGCATAGAGGGCAATCAATACCGGCGCGATGTCAGTTGTAAGATCCCACTCATACCACGGCACGCCGGCCAGGAAGATTTTTGCGAGATCAATGGCATAAGCGGGGCCGTTGAGCACTTCTTCCGGAATCGGGAAGTTGACGAGATCACCGCCAAACACCTCGGTCACAGTACCGATATCGAGGGTATCCAGCGGAACGGGCAGCAGATACGATGCAAGCGCAACCGGCAGCTCAAAAGCAGCGTTTGGCGAATCGGCGCCTGGCAATTGTGCAGCAATCGGCGTCATATCAACCAGGTTTTGCCCGTCGTTTCCAAAGAGAATGAAGTCGGACAGAAGCAAACGGATGGGCAGTGATGTAGTCGAGATCCAGGTGCGGTATCCGGGCCAGCCAGCTACATTCGGGGGATTGAGCAGGTCCTGTTGCAGGAAGATCGCTGCGAAGCGAAGAAAAGCCAGCTGGTCGGGCGTGTTTTCGCGGCCAACTTCGGCCGACATCCCTATAACCATAGCAATGGGACTTTTCAATTGCGCGCCTATAACCGCTGCATCGAAGAAATGGGCGCTTTTCAGGAGCCGCGTCAGGACCGGCTCAATTTCAAAATTGGCGTTCACCAAATCATCCGCCAGTTCACTCACAATGGCTGTATCAGGGACCGCGTACACAAACTCTTTGTACAGCTTCTCACAAATAAAGTAGGCCGTTTCCGCTCCTCGTTCCTGGAAAATGATATCGACAATATCATCGTAGCCCCAGGCGCCTGTCTGGCCGAGGAAGGTTTTATCACCCGTATCAAATCGATCGGCATTGAACACGCCAACATGGTTGATGTAATCGATAATCCAGCCCGTGAGTGCACGCGCTGCTTCAACGATATCTTGCTGCGTGTAATTGTCGTTGCCGTCTTTATCTTTGGGTCCCATCGTAAAGAGCTCAAGCAACTCGCGACCGTAATTCTCGTTGGGTTCTCCCACCCGGTTCGAATTGCCGTCGAGGTATTCCAGCATGGCAGGATCTTTCCCTACCGCTCGAACAAAGTCTTTGAAATTCCCAAAGGCATATTCGCGCATCAACTTCAGGTAGCGGTACGCGTGCATGGCCAGGAAATAATCGTCGTATTGGGTAACGAAGTGGTTATGCCAGAACAGCGTCATCCGCTCGCGCAACCCCACCGTTGCAAGCAACGCAAACCACTCATCCTGATGCTCATACAGCCACTCAATGTTATTGGCTATAAACGCATCGATTTCTTCCTGTGTACCATTGAAAGGCGGAATTACGTTTGCCCATTCAGGGGCTTCAGGAAACGGCGTCGCCGTGGTGTCCAGTGCCGCAGCGATGATATCATCCACCGCCTGGCCGGCTGTAACGCCTACCAGTGCATTGATCGCATCGATGGGTGCTCCAAAACGTGTGCGGCGTAGCAAGTGGCCGGCCGTTTGGGCATCCAACGACGCCTCATAAGGTTCGAGGCCGGCAGCAATATTGAGAGGTGCGCCAGGCCAGGGCGCGTGGGCGAGACGCACGGCATCGTGGCGTTGAAAGGCCGGCGGCATCACGCGCACCTGATCAGCAAGTTGTGCTTTCCCACGCTCGAGTATGCGGTCTATATCCTTGATCATAATGTGTACCGTTCCATTGCGCAAAGGCAAAATCAATTTGAGATTTTCCAGGGCTCACAGACTAATGCGCAATTATCCACCCGAAGTACCCCCGGCGACACAAAAAATTTTAGAATGCGCCTAAAGCGGTGATTTTAGAGGTGCAAGAACCGGCAAACTTTTCATGGTTATTATGCCCGGAGGCCCCTACTTTATCTGCCAGATGGCTCAATTCTGCGGGTTTACAGCCAACAGTAACGAATAGAAGGGTAGCGCTACATTCTCAAGACCCATGTCCGACGCCCCAAAAGAAATTACCCAGTTGTTATCTGATATCGCCTCGGGTGATAGCAAAGCACTGAACGCCATCATGCCGCTCATCTATGACGACTTGCATGAACGTGCACATCGGTATCTACGCAATGAACGGGGGAACCACACGCTCAACACCACCGCCCTTGTACACGAAGCGTACCTCAAACTTGTCGGACAGGATAAGGTCGATTGGCAAAATCGCGGTCATTTTTTTGGCGTAGCCTCACTGGTGATGCGGCGCATTCTGATCAACTACGCCAAACAACGGCAGGCCGAAAAGCGAGGGGGCGGCGTAGCTCCGCAGACGTTTCTTGAGGACTTTGTCATCAAAGAGGCCCGATCTGAACACTTGCTGGCGCTTGACGAGGCCCTCCAACAGCTCGAAAAAATGAACGAACGCCAGGCCAAAGTGGTGGAGTTACGGTACTTTGGCGGGCTCAATCACGAAGAAGTGGCAGAAATCTTAAACCTGTCGGTGCCAACGGTGCGGCGAGATTGGCGATTTGCACGTGCCTGGCTCAACAGAGAGTTGCAATCTGACCCTTCCTGACGCGTCAAGAAAAAAAGTAACGCCGGCATGATCACTTTTTGCCCGGTTTGTTGCGTCAACCTTTATAGCGCCTACCCTCCTTCCAGGTGCTCCTCATCAAACACCCATCAACAGACAGCTGCAAGAGCCCATGAAACCGGAACGCTGGTCACAAATCCAGGCCCTGTTTGATTCAGCGCTTGAACAGGATCCCCCCAAACGTATCACGTTTCTAAAAGCTGCCTGTAAAGACGACCTCGAGCTTTACAACGAGGTAGCCTCTCTACTGGCATCCGATCAGCAAATCAACAGCCTGGTTGACGGACAGGCGCTGGACGCTGTTACGGTTTCTGACAACATGATGGTAGAGCCGGCACGAACAGGCGAGCGCATTGGCCCCTACAAACTGATCAAAAAGCTCGGCCAGGGCGGTATGGGCATTGTGTACCTGGCAGAACGGGTAGATGGACAATTTGAGCAACAAGTGGCACTCAAGCTGATCAAGCGGGGCATGGACTCCGAAATGATTGTCCGCCGCTTTCTTGCAGAGCGCCAGATCCTTGCCCGCCTCGATCATCCCAACATCGCCCGCCTTCTGGACGGTGGCATGACTGAAAACGGCCAGCCCTATTTTGCCATGGAGTACGTGGAAGGGATTCCACTGATTCCGTACTGCAACGCGAAGAAGCTCAGCCTAAAAAAACGACTTGCCCTGTTTCAGGACGTTTGCCAAACAGTACAGTATGCGCACAACAACCTGATCGTTCACCGCGACCTCAAACCGGGAAATATCCTCGTAAGCAGGGAAGGCCGCATTAAACTCCTCGACTTTGGTATCGCGCGCGTCCTTTCGTCGGAAGATGGGCCGGCTCAAACCGTATATACGCAAGCCGGCCAACGCGTGCTCACCCCTGAATACGCAGCCCCCGAGCAACTCACCGGCCAGCCTGTTACCACACAAACCGACGTGTACGCACTCGGCGTTATCCTGTATGAACTCCTCACCGGACTTCGCCCCCTCAAGATCACAAGCCACTCCCCTGCTGAAGTCGAGACCATCGTCACCACGCAGGCTCCAGCCAAACCCAGCGTGCAGGTACAGCAAAACAACCGGTTTCCAGATACGCACGCCCTCACGCAGGAAAAAGCAAGCCGGCTCCTGCGGGGCGATCTCGACACCATCTGCCTGAAAGCCCTGCACAAAGAACCTGCACGGCGCTTCAACGCAGCAGAGGAGCTCCGCCAGGATATCGATCGGCACCTCCAGGGACTCCCGGTCACAGCCCGCCCCGATGCGCTCATGTACCGGGTAAACAAATTCTATGGCCGGCACAAAACAGGCGTTTTAGCGGCGATGCTCGCGTTATTGGTGCTCGCTACCGTTGTTGCGTTGTACACCATTCGGCTTGGCGAGGCGCGAACCGTCGCAGAGCAGGAAGCAGCGAACGCGGCCCAAACAGCTGATTTTCTCCAAAGCCTTTTTGCAGCATCGAACCCGCTTGTTGCACAAGGCGACACCCTGAATGCACGGCACATGCTCGAAGCCGGCGCTGCGCGTATTGCCGACGAGTTGGCCGATCAACCAGCGGTTCAGGCCTCCTTACTCAAAGTGATTGGCGATGCCTACAACAGCCTCGGATTGTACCCTCGTGCAGAAGCAAGTTACACCGAAGCGCTTGCGTTTACCCGCGAAACACAGGGCGCCGGCTCAGCCGATGAAGCACTCCTGTTGAAAGACCTCGCTGGTATCCGTCACTCCCTCAGCGACTTTCCTACCGCCGATTCACTCGAACAGCTAACCCTCGATATCCAGAAAAAAATCTACGGGGAAGAGCACCCGGAAATTGCCGCAACCATCCTCAACATGGCGAGCACACAGCGCTCAATGGGCAATTATGAAGCAGCCATACCGCTCTATGAGCAAGCCGTCGCGATGAATGAAAAGCTGCTTCCCAAAGACGACCCGGAATTAAGCTGGAGCATCAATAGCCTCGGGTGGGCCTACTATAATTTGGGGAGATACGACGACGCTGCGGCGGCATATGCGCGTGCAGAGGATATCCAGCGGACGCACCTGGGCGCCGAGCATCCAGACCTTGCGGCTACCTTGAACAACTTTGGCGGACTCCTTTGGAGCACGGGAGATTTTGAAGCCGGCGAACCCAAGGTGCGCGAATCACTCGAAATAAGACGTAGCCTGTACGGCGAAGAGCATCCAGAAACGATGCAGAGCATGAATAACCTGGCCACGTTGCTTTTCCGCAAAGGCGAAATAGACGCCGCTGGTCCACTGTACGAGCAAATCCTCGAAACCAACATTCGGTTGCTGGGCGAAAAACATAGGTACGTAGCCTCAACAACCAGTAGCCTGGGTGCTGTGATGCGCGAGCAAGGCCGGCTCGACGAAGCCGAAACCCTGCAACTCAAAGCACTGGCCATCCGCAAGGAATTATTTGGTGATGATCACAGACAAACAGCAGCCTCAAAAAGCAACCTCGCCAGTGTTTATCTACTCCAGGAACGCTACGCAGCGGCAGCTACAGTATATCGAGAGGCGCTTGCCTTCTGGCGTCAGCAGGAAAACCCACCAATTACCATGGCATTTGCCCTCACAGGACTTGGCCGGGCACTAACGGAGCTGAATCAAACCGAAGAAGCAACGCTGTTGCTCCAGGAAGCCCTCGACCTGCGCTCTGCTTATTTCGATCCGGGCGATCTGCTGATTGCGGAAGTGCACGCTGCTATGGGCCGGCTGGCGCAAATGCAGGGCAACCAGGACGAGGCCACCACGTTGCTTAACACGGCATATGCTTCGTTTGAAGCAGCCGAAAAACCGCAGGATCGCCGGGCCGTCGAAATCACAAAATGGCTCCAGCAAAACTAATCTGTACACAGACGACAAGACCACCATTGGCACTTGTAATACCCCCACCTCACATTAGTAAAATGTGCCTTTTTTTGCGTATAATGACGCGTAATCAAGCACTGTTTCGCATAAATCTATGAAGCCTCGTGGGTATCCTCCTGGCAACTGATTACCAGAGAACACCACACCATTATCGCTGACGATGCGTCAGATGCTGACCGAAATGTAAACCCTTCATGTCAAACCTTATCGACCAAAGCAACCAAATACTGGAAGACCGCGAGTGGGAATTATTGTTGCGCCGCATCAGAGATGGTAAATGCACACCGTTTCTGGGCGCTGGTGCATGCTACGGCATATTACCACTGGGTAGCGATATCGCCCGGGCCTGGGCCAAAGAATACGAGTACCCGATGGAGGACACCTACGACTTACCACGGGTGGCGCAATACCTCTCCGTCCAATACGACTCCATGTACCCCAAAGAGGAGCTGATCAAAGACTTTTTCAGCGACGGAAAAAAACCCAACTTTCAGGAAGACGACGAACCGCACAGCATCCTGGCCGGCCTGCCCCTGCCTGTGTACCTGACAACAAATTACGACAGTTTCATGGCCCAGGCGCTCACGGAGGCCGGGAAAAAACCCAACCGCGAGTACTGCCGCTGGAATGAAACGATCAAGCATAACCCGTCTATTTTTGATGATGCCGGCTTTGAACCCGATGCCAGCAATCCACTCGTGTTTCACCTGCACGGCCTCGACGAAGTCCCGGAGTCGCTTGTCCTCACCGACGACGACTACCTCGACTTCCTGATCAACATCTCGCGCGACCAAAACTTGCTGCCCCACCTGATCCAGCGCGCCATGGCCGGCTCCTCGCTGCTGTTCATAGGCTATAGTCTCGAAGACTGGACGTTTCGCGTGCTCTTCCGTGGCCTCGTCAACGCCACCGAGTCGGCGCTGCGCCGCATCAGCGTTGCCGTACAACTACCACCCGATGCACCGGAATCGACCCGGCGGCTGATTCAGAAATACCGCAACATGTACTTCGACAAAATCGATATTCGCATCCATTGGGGGACAGCACGCGATTTTGTTGAGGAGCTCCGTGTTCGCTGGAAGGCGTTCGACGAAAGGTAGATGAGCGAAGGCGCGCACATAGAGAATCCCTACGTTGGGCCCCAGCCGTTCGAGCAAAAGGACCAAAAACGTTTCTTCGGTCGCGACCAGGAAGCAAATGAACTCCTTTCGCTGGTGATTGCCAACCGTATGTCGCTTCTCTACGCGCAATCTGGCGCCGGCAAAACCTCGCTGCTCAATGCAAAGCTGTTTCCCATGCTAATCGAGCGCGAGTTTGAAGTATTACCTGTGGCGCGCGTGCGTGGCCTGATTCCAGAAAGCATTCCGCCAGAAGACGTACCCAATCCCTTTGTCCTCAACGCACTCATCAGTTGGTCCGACGACGATGCAGCGTTGCATGACTTGACCGAAGAGACCATTGGCAGTTTTCTTAGCGAGCGATCGCATCCGCTCGACTCCACCGGCTTGCCAGCACCGCGCATCATCGTTTTTGACCAATTTGAAGAGCTGTTTACCGCGTACCCTGATCGCTGGAGAGACCGCAAAGGCTTCTTCAACCAGGTGGTAGAAGCCCTGGAGGGCGGCCCGGTTTTCCTGCAAACGGAAAGCCTCAACGATCCCCAAGGGTTGTGGAAAACGCTACAAAACAACGATAATCCGCTTTCAGCGTACCTGCGGCCGTTTTTCTCCAACAGCATGCAACGCCGGCTCGAAGCGGACGACATGCCGTCGATTGCCGACTTCACCAGCGCACTCAACCGGCTCATCAGGCGACAGGGCCTGTTCCGCGCAGACCAAACCGCAGAAGCCACGCTGCTTGCCAATACCGAAGTGTTGCTCGACAAATTGCCCGACAACAATGCAGCCTCTAACCTGCACAGGCTGATCCGGGCAAACAATTTTGCAACGGGTACCCCTGTCAAAGCACTTGCATTTTCGCCGGCAGTAGAAAACCTGATCCTGAGCAATCCGCGCGGGAGTGCGCTGCAAAAGCTCAATCGGATGTTGCTGGAGGCCGCTTATCCACAGCATCTTCCCAAAACCTCGGTTGGCGATCCACTCCTCCGCGTGCTGTTTATTATTCGGGAAGATT
The DNA here is from genome assembly GCA_965263205.1 of Rhodothermales bacterium. Lineage (GTDB taxonomy): Bacteria > Bacteroidota > Rhodothermia > Rhodothermales > JAHQVL01 > JBCCIM01. The sequence continues at coordinate 260,756 of CBDHHF010000011.1, read as the reverse complement.
TTATCGCGCAGCTCGATCCTTACCTGCCCGACCTCCCGAACCAGCTTCGCAGCCGGCTCCGCTTGATGCGACTCCAACAACGCGCTGCACTGCAAGCCGTGAAAAAGCCACTGGAAGGCACACCGCGCAAGTTTTCAGAAGGCGTTGCAGAACGATTGGTCGATGAGCTTCTCAAAATCAACGTAGAAACCGAATACGGCGACGTGGTCTCGCTCAAAGGTGAATACGTGGAGCCTGTGCAGTTGCAGGTGGTGTGCGAAAACTTGTGGAACGACCTGCCGGATGATATCACAGAGATCACCGACAGCCATGTCACCCGGTTTGGCGATGTAAACGAGGCGCTTGGGGCGTTTTACGAATCGACACTCCGCACAACGGTTGCAGGGGCCGGCATCCAGGAAAGTACCCTGCGCAGGTTTTTTGAGCGCACCCTCCTCACCCCGGCAGGCACACGTGGCACGGTTTACCGCGGTATCACCGAAACGGGCGACATCCCCAATGCCGCAGTAGATATCCTCGAAGACCGCCATATCATCCGCGGCGAGTGGCGTGGTGGGAGTCGCTGGTACGAACTCACGCACGACCGGTTTATTGAGCCGATCTTGCAGTCGAACAAAACCTGGCTTGCACAAAATGCCGGCACCCGCGAGATCTACAACCTCCTTGAGCGGAAAGCCGACGAATGGACAGAAACGGGACAGGAGCCTGCAGCGCTGCTCAACGAATATGACCTAAAAAGAGCAGAGCGTTGGTTAGAACGCCCGGAATCGGACTCCGTCGATGTATCTGACTTAGTCCGGTCGTATGTAAGCAACAGCCGCAAGGCACTCGATGCACGCATCATTGAGCGCGAGCGCGGGTTAGCGCGGCGCTATCGCCGATTCCTTATGTTGCTTGGGTTACTGCTTGTGCCGGCTGCTATCATCTGGTATAACGCAATCCGTGCATCGAATAGTGCAGATGAAAAACTGGATAAACTGGAGTTCGTTGCAGATTCGCTGCAGCGCGTTGCTGAAATAAACCTCAGTAACGCCTACGACATTATTGATTCGCTACGCAGCATCGCAGAAGATGCAAAAATGGAAGCAGTAATGGCCGAATCTACTGCCAATGCAGTGATCGCGTCTGCAAGAGCGCGGGAAGATAGTGCCCTCGTCCAATTAAACACCCTGAATGCCCGCATTGAATCGGCGAATCAGGAATTAGTCGATGCGCAAGAGCAACGGGTTGAAGCAGAACAGTATGCTACGCAAGCAAGAGCACGAGCTGTACGTGCAAACTCCGACCGCGAAGAAGCCATTCAGAAACTCAACCAGGCACTTGCACTGGCTATTGCTGATATGTCTCGACGTCAGCTAAGCCTCGGGCGCGACTCGCTTGCGGCACTGCTTGCCAAACAGGCCTATACATTTGATCGCGAAGGCAATAATCAGTTTGAAAGCCAGGTTTACGAAGCCCTCCGTACGTCGCTCAATGGTTTAAGTGCTGATAGCTTGAGTCAATTGGGTGGACCACAAACCTACTTTGATCACCGTGGACAAGTCAGACAGGTAGCTTACAGCCCGGATGGCAAATGGCTTGTTTCAGGAGCTGACAATGACTTTGTTCGCGTTCGCAACCTGACCACCAATCGCTCTTTCAACCTGGGAAATTCGAGGTTAAACACGCGGTGCCTCACCTTTAGCCCCAACAACGATTTACTAGCCATTTGTGATGCGAACGGCGGCATTCAACTCTGGGCATTCACCAGCGAAGGCCCTTCGCAGTCGATCTATCGAACCTTGCCGTTTGAAGCCCAGGAGGTTGCCTTCAATCCAGACGGTGAAGTCCTTGCTGTTGTAACGCGAGAAGGGTGGCTGTATCGCTGGATCCTTGACAGCACTGACGGTGAATCATTTGTCCATCCTGAACCGATTTTCAGAACCGTTGCCGCAAGTGCAGACCTCCCCTACCTTGCAGCCGCTGACAGAGAAGGCACGCTCTATGTTTGGGAAGACTGGACAACCTCCAGCAACCTGATCATCGAACAAGACGGTACGCAGCGTATCAACGCGCTGGCATTCACCCCAACGGGACGCACACTGGTTTCAGGCGGCGAAGACTACCGCATGAACGTTTGGAGTTTTGCCCAAAATGGCAGCCGGCTTATCCAGGAAAATGAATTACTCGGCCATCTGGGTCCAGTTAACGATATCGCATTCAGCGCCAATGGTACGCTGCTCGCCTCTGCTTCATCAGACAAAAGCATCCATATCCGCTCTACGCGAGACCTGACGCGCCGGCCGCTAATTTTACAGGACCACGATTTTTGGGTGTGGTCGGTTGCCTTCCATCCAAACAACCAGCGCGTTGCTTCGGGTAGTGGCGACGGCACAGTCCGCGTCTGGATCACAACGTCGAATCAACTCGTCGACCGCATTTGCCAGGTATTGCCTGGCGGTGAGCTGACACAGAAAGAATGGGAGACGTATATCGGCAACGACTTTGACATCAACCAATACCAGAAACCTTGCCCCTAACATGCGCGCGTTATTCCGCATATTGCCCATTGCCTGCTGGCTTTGCATTTTGTTGATCGGCATGCTTGCAACGCCTGCACTTGCCCAAGACAACTGCAAGGTGCAAATCAATAGCGCCGCGGACAACTTTGAAATTGGGCGCGCTGACGACGTGATCCGCCTGCTCGATCCGTGTCTCGAAAACGATGACATTGAGAAAGACGACCGGGTCGAGATGTATCGTTTGTTGTCGCTTTCCTACCTGGCAAAGCGTGATTCTGTCACGGCATATTCGTTTGTAGAAACGCTCATCAAAACGAACCGGCGTTTCAAGTCGCGCACCATTACCGATGACCCGCAGTTTAAAGTGTGGGTAGACGAATTGCGACCCAAGTGGCACCAGCGGTGGATTTGGCGCGGTGCCATTGCTGGTGGTTTGGCCGGCACCGTTTTCGGCATTCGCGCGCTTACTATGGAAGATGATCCGCTGCCGCTACCACCGAGCGGCCCCCAATAATTTCCGACCTGAAACTGACTTTCCTTTGCGTACGCTACGCTACATATCCTGCGTGTTGCTTTTGCTGGCCCTTGGTCCTGCCATGATGGTATATGCGCAAGCCACGCTGTCTATATCCGATATTCGCATAACGCCGGCATCCCCTACACACCTGCAGGTTATTACCATATCTGCAGCCGTTACATCGGACTCAACCATTACAGCCGTCACCCTGGTTGACCTTCAGATTAACAATACGCTCCAGAACAACCGGGACATGGAGCAAGCAGCGAATGGCCGATTTGAAGTATTTTTAGACGGGCAAAACGCCAGTACAACCGTCAGCTTCCGGATTCGAGCACAAGACAACGCCGGCAATACGGAAAACTCACCGATACAGTCCTTTCAGGTCACCCTCGTTGCCCCAACGCTGAATGCATTTTTCAATGACGCGGAGACGCTGGTAACGCTGGCCTGGAATTCCGTACCCGGCGCTACCTCATACGATGTATTCCGGTCGCTGGAGCCGGGGGCAGATATTCTAATTGCAACAGGACTTTCGTCTCCCGGATATATCGACGACCGCATTGGGAATGCACGCCAGTTGTTTTATAAAGTAGCCGCCGTACGCAACAATGTATCGGTATTTTCCAACGAGGAAAGCCTGACGCAAGCATTTAATTCTTCACCATTCTCCCTGGTAGGCGGCCAGCTCGACACCCTCCTGGTTGCACCATCTGCCGCTGACCTTACATTTCCCGAACTTGTCCAAAATCTAAACGAGCTATTTGTGGATGTTGACGGCGATGCACTCGTGTACTCCATCCCTGATCCTGGCATGCTATTCAATCCGCGCATTATGGATGATAGCGTCCTGGTAGTTAGTTTCCCGCCTGTATTAGGCCAAATTAGCTTTCGCGTTGGTGCTGATGACCTTCGCGGCGGCAAGGCATTTATCGATTTCATCGTGACCCTTGATGCGCCACCAAGCTTTATACTCGATGGTGATGAACCCGAAGTCGACCAACCACCAACGCGCGATAATGCCGTAACCATTTCAGTCCAGGTAGACGACAATAACCTTGATCGTGTGTCCATTAATTTCCGACGCGGAGGGGACGACAGTTTCTTTAACGACGTAATGATCGAGACCGAGCCGGGAAGATTTGAGTACACCATTCCTGCTTTTGCTGTCGGCGACCGCGGCCTTGAATACACCCTGGACGCATCCGATCAAAACGGCCTTGTTTCAATCGCACCTGATGTTACCAGTGCTACACGTATTGCCTACTCGCTGGAAGTGCTAATTCCAGACGAGGGCATTAGGAAACTAACGCCCCAGCCGGCAGCAGCAACCACGCCCAACGCGTATCGCCTCTTCTCTATCCCGATTCTGGCTGAAGCAGAAAGCCCCGAAGCCGTCCTGGAAGACGACCTCCGTTCGTATAAACCGACGCGCTGGCGCTTCTTCGAGCCCGACCCGGCAACGCCATCCAGCCTGTTTCCAGAATTCCCCAACACCAGTCCACTATCTCCCGGGAAGGCGTTTTGGCTGATTGTACGCGATGAAAACCAACTGATCGATACAGGCGCCGGCCGCACGCTGCCTACAGATGAAGTATTCGAAATTACGCTGGCCCCGGGCTGGAATTTTATCGGCAATCCGTTCAACTTCGATATCCCGGCAAATCAGCTCATTACAGAAGACGGCACTACCCCGGACATTCGATTCTTCGACGGCAGCGGCTGGTTTATTATCGCTAACGAAACGGCGCTTGTGCCCTTTGAAGGGTATGCCGTAAGCAACAATACCGCGAACCCGACCACCCTTCGCCTTTTCCCAAGTAGCGAGTTGCTCGCCCTCCGGCAAGGCACATCGACTAGCAAACAAGCCGCGGCAACAAAGCCAGACTGGGTGCTGGATATTATTGCATCAGTGAACACAGCCAGGAAAACAGGCAGCATGCAAGATACCAGCCGTATTGTGCTGCAACAAGACAGCCAGCCAGGTTGGGACCCCAATGACTTACCTGCTCCACCGGCGTTTGGCGATCATGTGTCGGTGGCTTTTGTACACGAAGACTGGGAGCGCCCCCTCAAGCGGTATGCGGTAGATGCACGACCGTTGCACGAAGATGGGGATGTATGGACCTTCGAGGTAGCTTCAACACAACCTGCACCAATCACCCTCACGTTTGCCGGCCTGGATGCTATACCTGAAGGACTCGAAGCGTACCTTGTGGACCCACAGCGTAACACGAGTCAGGATCTCGCGCAAAACCCGGTGTATACGGTATCCAATCAGCGCCAGCAGTTGCGCGTGGTGATTGGGCCGGCTGCGTTCACAGATGCACAACTTGAGACGCTGGAACTGCCTGATGCTACCTACCAGCTTGCGCCGGCTTTCCCCAATCCGTTTGCCCAAACCACTACCATCCCATTTCACCTCCCGGAAGCCGCGACCGTTACCCTCGGCATATACAATGTGTTGGGAGAAAATGTAAACACGTTAGCTCTATCAAGACCACTACCCGCTGGTCCGCAAGCAATCATTTGGGACGGCACCAATCAGGAGGGGTCGCCTGTCGCAAATGGCCTCTACTTTGTACGACTCAGCACAGCCAACTACGTGGCCACAGACACCGTGGTGCTGGTGCGATAGAAGTATCTCAGCTAGTTTGTGTAGCGGAGCGCGTGATAAAACAAAGCAAACGCCACACCTAAGTCTACATCACCGTACGCAGGGTGAACTGATTTAAGCCGCCCAGTGAGGACCACGAGTTGAACGCGTAGTCAAAGTAGATGCGCGATATTTTGAGGCCAACGCCGAAACCGAAGCCGGCAAAATCGAGGCGGCTTTTCTGCTTGAGCGTCTGATGCCGGCGGTGGTTGTACCCAAAACGCAGGTTAAACCCTTCGCTAAACTGGAACTCTCCCCCAACAGCGATGTGCTCCATCACCTGATCCAGCGTACTGGCACCCGGCACAGCTGGATCAAAATCGTGCAAGTTATACCCGGTAAGCGTCAACATGAGCGGCAAGTGACGTAGTTTCCCAGAGACACCCACACGGAAATCGAGTGGCAACTCGTCTTCCGTTTCACCAAGCGACTTCAGGGTAACACCTAAATTGTTAATCGACGTGCTAAAAGCAAACTGCCCATCAGGCGCGTGATACACAATGCCAACATCTGCGGCAAGTGCCGAGGCGGAAAAGGCATCAACAGACGAAATGATGCTGTGGATGTTGGCCCCAACGTACAACTGCTCGCTGTACAAGCGCGATAATCCTACGGTAAACGCAACGTCGTTAGCCGAGAACGACCCAAGCTCGTTCCCCTGGGCATCTGTTTCATCGAGATTCCCCCAACTGAGGTAGCGGACCCCAAAACCAAGCGTACCAATCCGTTCAGCGTGGTAACTATACGCAAGGAAGCCGGCGCGCAAATCACTGACGTGATTCAAAAAAGAAACCGACAGGGCGCGGTGCATCTGCGAATTGGCGAGCGCGGGATTGTAAAAGAAGGCATTTACATCATCCCCGTAGACGGCATTAAAGGCCCCACCAAGTGCCGCTGCGCGGGCAGAGGGCTCCATCCGAAGAAAGGAAAAACCAGTGAGTTCACCGGGCTGCGCCATGGCTTGCTGCGAGCCAGCGATGCCTGTAATAACAAACAGCAACACGAGGACACGACTGGATAGCCATGCAGGCAAAGCGCTGCTCAAAAATGCACTGTGTAAGGTTGTACTGTGTATGGCTGTACTGTGCAAGGATTTACTGTGCACGGTTGTACTGTTCAATGCTGTGACGTGCATGTGCACCTGATGAATGGTGTAAAAAATAAGAGGTGGTAGCGTTATACCATGCAGGTGCTGTGTATTTGAAATACGATGTATGTTGAACAGACGCTAAATAATATACGGTCTCTGCCATCCAGTTCCCACGTATATGCCGCAGACAACGACATGTAGCCGTAATTAATGCAAACAGCGATCCAGAATCGACTTTTTACAATTTGTTAAACACGTTAATTACGATTTACGAAACCTCTTTTTTATTTTCGTGTTGTAACACACATCATGCATTTGCAACCCAATGCTAGACATTAACTTTTTATCACAACCACATAGAGGAACAACACGGTGAAAAACCTAAGTATCCTGCTGGCCCTTACACTGGTAGGCCTTATCGTACTACCTGGTGCATCTTTTGAAGCCACATCAACCAACGACGACACGCAACCTGTTGCTAACAATACGGCTGCAAGCTACGTTGTTGACAAAGCCCACTCTCAGATTGGTTTCAAAGTACGTCACCTTGGCATTACCAATGTAAATGGTTTTTTCAAAGATTACGAAGCCAACGTTTCCATGGACGGCGATGATCTGAGCACGCTGCAGGCCACGGCAACGATCCAGATTGGTAGCATCTCAACCGGCATCGATCGCCGCGACGGGCACCTCAAATCTGATGACTTCTTCAACGCAGAGCAGTATCCTGAAATGAAGTTCGTCAGCAAAGCCGTACGTAACATCGACGGTGGCGAGTTTGAGCTCGTTGGTGACCTGACCATTCGCGACATCACAAAAGAAGTAGTGCTCGAAGGTGAATTCCTGGGCATGGGCGCAATGGGCGACACGAAAAAAGCCGGCTTTGAAGCTGAAACGACCATCAACCGGTTTGACTACAACCTCAAATGGGACCGCGTTACCGAAGCAGGTGGCCTCGTTGTAGCTGATAAAGTAAAAATTATCCTCGACCTCGAATTGAACGAAGCTGACGGATAAGCGAACCCTGCCATTGGGCACGTACGGGGGATACGGGAAAAGCCAGCCGGCTTGGTCCGTATCCCCTGTCTCGTTTGTGGAACTTCCCACATCTGTAGCTCTACTACTGATGCAACGAAAATTGAAGGTGCCTGATTGCGCAGCAACTGAAACCTTACCTGGCCTTTACGCTAGAATTGGTGCGCTATTTGACTTACCTGAAGCAACAATAAAAATACCTGCAGCAGGTGCTTCCCACTACCTTTACTGGCAGGTATTGCCCCAATTTTGACAGGAAACTGTCAACTTGGCACGCACCAAACGTACTTTTACTTTCATCATGATCAAATTTGTTCAGAAACTTTTTGGCGGCGACTCCAACGACCGGGAATTAAAAAAACTCTGGCCCCTAGTTGAAGAAATCAATAGCCATGTCCCTGCGATCCAACAGCTTTCGGATGAGGCCCTGCAGGCCAAAACCGATGAGTTTAAGCAGCGCATCAAAGATGATGTGGCCGAAATAGAGGCGCGCCAGGTGGAAATCCGCGAAATCATGCGGCACGGCTTTGCCGAGACACCCGTTGGTGGCGATGGCATGGCCGGCGAAACCGGTGGCCTGGACCTGGACGAATGGCAGAAACTTTCTGATGAGCTTGATGCGCTGGAAGAAGACTGGTTAGACCAGGTAGAAGATACCCTGGACGACATCATGCCTGAGGTGTTTGCCGTTGTGAAGGTCGCCTGTGAGCGCATGCGAGGGAGATCATGGGATGCTGCCGGCTCCAAAATTGAGTGGGATATGGTGCAATACGACGTACAGTTGCTCGGCGGTATTGCCATTCACCAGGGTAAAGTTGCTGAAATGAAAACGGGTGAAGGTAAAACCCTGGTGGCGCTCGCACCTGTTTACCTGAACGCCCTGGTTGGCCGCGGCGTGCACCTTGTCACCGTAAACCCCTACCTCGCACAACGTGACGCCGAGTGGATGGGCCCCGTGTTCGAATTCCTCGGCATGACGGTAGATGTAATCGATAAATACGATGCCCACTCTGATGGCCGGCGGGCCGCCTATCGGGCAGACATCACGTACGGTACCAATAACGAATTTGGCTTTGATTACCTGCGCGACCACTCCTTTGTAACCGAACCTGACCAACTGGTTCAACGCAACCACTTCTTCGCCATCGTGGATGAGGTTGACTCCGTTCTCATCGATGAAGCGCGGACACCACTGATTATCTCCGGTCCCGTACCGCAATCAAACGAAACGCGCTTTAGCGAACTCAAGCCGGCCGTAGACAGCCTCTTCAAAGCACAGCAGAAAGTTGTTGCCCAGTTTGTCGGTGATGCTGAACGCCTGCTAAAAGAGCGCGAAGCACTGATTGAGGCAGGCGATAACAAAAAAGCAAACGAAATTGAATCAGAAGCCGGCCTTGCCCTGCTTCGCGCGTATCGCGGGTACCGAAAAAACAAACGTCTTGTCAAGCTCCTGTCTGAAACAGGTGTGGAGCGCCTGCGCCAGCGGACCGAGTTTTTCTATCTCCAGGAGAATGCCAAGAACATGCCGTATGTCGATGATGCGTTGTACTACGCACTCGACGCCAAGCAGCATTCCATCGAGATGACCGAGAAAGGCCGGCAACACGTTGCCAAGGCCGCCAATGCAGAATTAGACCTCTTTGTCCTTCCTGATCTTGGCGATGAAATTGCCACCATGGAAAAAGACCTCGAGGATAAAGAGCAGGCGCTCGAAACAGAAATCAATGGGCAAGTACAGCTCACGGAGGAGAAACGCGCCAACAAGCTAGCCCACGAGCGCCGTGTGTTAACCAACAGCCTCGCTGAGCAGAAACGCAATCTGTATAACACTTACGCAGACCGCGCAGAACGACTCCACGCGATTGAGCAGCTCTTGAAAGCGTACACCCTGTTCGAAAAAGACATCAACTATATCGTACAGGAAGACAAGGTGATGATCGTTGATGAGCATACCGGCCGTGTACTTGCTGGCCGGCGCTACTCCGATGGTCTCCACCAGGCAATTGAAGCCAAAGAGAACGTGAAAATTCAGGCAGCAACGCAGACCTATGCAACCATTACGCTGCAGAATTACTTCCGCATGTACCACAAGCTCGCCGGCATGACCGGTACAGCTGAGACGGAAGCAGAAGAGTTTCACAAAATTTACGAGATGGAGGTGGTGGTTGTACCCACCAACCGCCCCATTGCCCGCCTGGATCTCGATGACCTGATTTTCAAAACCAAGCGTGAGAAGTTCAACGCAGTTATCGAAAAAATCCAGGAATACAACAAAAAAGGGCAGCCTGTACTTGTAGGGACCACCTCGGTTGAGGTCTCGGAAACGCTCAGCCGTATGCTGCAGCGCAGGAAAATCAAGCACAACGTACTGAACGCCAAGCGTGATCGCGCAAAGCAGGAAGCCCACATTGTTGCAGAAGCCGGCGAAAAGGGCGCTGTGACCATTGCCACCAACATGGCCGGCCGTGGTACAGATATCAAGCTGTCGCAAGGCATCAAAGAAATTGGCGGACTCGCTATCCTCGGTACCGAGCGGCACGACAGCCGGCGGACAGACCTTCAGTTACGCGGTCGTTCTGGCCGGCAGGGTGATCCGGGTGAAAGCCAGTTCTACCTCTCCCTCGAAGATAACCTCATCAGCCTCTTTGGTGCAGACCGCGTCGCCAAAGTCATGGACATGATGAAAATGGAAGAGGGCGAAGTGATCACGCACCCGTGGGTCAACAAAAGCGTTGAGCGGGCCCAGACAAAGGTAGAGCAGAACAACTTCGGTATCCGTAAACGCCAACTCGAGTACGATGACGTACTCAACGCGCAGCGCCAGGTCATCTACGATCGCAGAACAGCAGCCATCCATGGTGACAGGCTGCGTGGCGATTTGATGGACATGTTGCACGATTACATCGAAGGCCTTGTCGAAGTGCATTACGGCGATGGCAACCTCGATGAAATCCGTGAAGAGCTGTTGCGCGTCCTGGCCCTCGACTTCCAGATTGATCGCGAAGATTTCTCGCGATTGGGTGAAGATGGCTTGCGCGACCGCATCATGGAAACGGCGGAGTCGTACTACAACAAAAAACGCACAGCACTGGCCGCACCGTTCCTCGAGAGCATGAAGAAGGTGATGGAAAGTGACGCTGAAACGAAGCCGGAACGCGTTTTTGTTGACTTCACTGATAGCCGCAAATTGATGCGTGTCACTGTGAAAATTTCTGATGTAATTGAGTCCAATGGCCAGGCCATCAACGACGCACTCGAACGCGTGTCGGTGCTCTCTTATATTGATGAACACTGGACAGAGCACCTCCGCGGTCTCGATGAAGTGAAAGAGGGTATTGGCCTGCGCGCCTTTGGCCAACGTGATCCGCTGGTTGAATACAAAATGGAGGCGTTTAAGCTGTTCAAGCAAATGATGGAAACCATCAATCATGATGTGGTCTCCTTCATATTCCGCGCCGGCCCACTGGTAAACAACCAGAGCAACGCAAACCGCAAAGCAGCACCTAAGTCGCGACTCGATCCCCGACGTGCCAAAACGCAGCAAAAAGCGCCGCCACCATCATTTGGTGTAGGCAGCGGTGGATCAGATAACGCAGCAAGCGACCGCGACCCATCAGCCGGCCCGCGAACCGTTGTCAACAAAGACAAAAAGGTTGGTCGAAACGACCCCTGTCCTTGCGGCTGTGGCAAGAAGTACAAAAACTGCCCGCAGCGCACCTGAGTTCAAACGCCTAAATCCAAATGGATTTAGGCGTTTTTAGTTTAAGGTTGCAGGTTAAACGTTTAGAGACTGTTGAGATTTTTCTTCATGTTTTGAGGAAGATGAGCTTTTGAGTGATTTTTGGTACATCTCGACGATTGCATAGCCGAGCTACGTATGAGGAGAGTGGGCAAAAAAGCACCAAAAGATCGCTTTCTCAGGATGTGAAGAAATTTCACAACAGTCTCTTAAGGTTGCTGCATTTCAGGACAGCAATGGACCTTTTAAGCTGCGTTCGTGGATCTTTATACTGGAAAAATGTGTGCAATCCCATCAGTTTTGCACATATTTTATACATTACTTCTATTTTTTTCTTTTCTTTAGGAAATTCGTGCGATATGGTTCGTTAAAGTGGGCCGAAGTGTCTGTTCTTACAGGCAACAGCGATTAAATGCCAATTTTCACGTGCCGCTTGATGTGTAGCTCATGAATCCGGTAGCCTCGCATGTTTTCAGAGAAATATGCTTTTGTCAACCTTATATCCGGTAGCACGAAAATCCGAACACACAAGAAAACCATCCTAACCCTGCACTATCGGCGATCAGCCGCCTAAAACGACTTGAATCCATGTTACGGTCGCTCTACATACGAGATTATGCACTGATCGAGGAGTTGGAAGTCGAATTTGACAGCGGACTCAACATCATTACTGGCGAAACCGGTGCAGGTAAATCGATTTTGCTGGGGGCGCTCAAACTCATTCTCGGCGAACGCGCTTCAACCGAAGCGATTCGGACAGGTGCTAAAAAAGCCATCGTTGAAGGTATTTTTGACAATACAAATTCAGCACGCATTAACAAGCTGCTGGAAGCCAACGAACTCGAGCCCAGCAATCAGATTATCCTGCGCAGGGAAATTTCAGGTACCAACAGCCGCGCCTTTGTTAACGATTCGCCCGCTACCCTTTCGGTCATCAGAGAAGTAGCATCCAATCTGATCGACCTCCACGGCCAGCACGAGCATCAGATGCTCTTGCGGACCGAAACGCACATCGAAACACTCGACAACTTCGGTAGCCTCGAAGGATTGGTGGCGCGTTACAAGAAGCAGTACGACGTGGTTGCCGGCCTGATCAAAGAGCGCAACGCCCTGCAGGCCAAAGAAGCTGAACTGCAACAGCAAAAAGATCTCTACGGATTTCAGATCGAAGAAATCGATAAGGTAGGTCCACAGGAAAACGAAGAAGAAGCCCTGGAAAGCGAGCGAAAAGTCCTCGAACACGCAGAAAAACTGCACGAGGTGAGCGCGCGGCTCTACAGCATTCTTTACGAAAACGAAGACGCGGTATCGGATCAACTGGTCCTCGTCCGCAATGACTTGCAGGACCTGGCGCACGTAGACAGTAGCCTGGAAGCCTCTGCTAAAGAGGCGGAGTCGGCACATATTATCGTTTCAGAACTCGCCAAATTCCTGCAGGATTACAACGCGCGCGTAGAGTTTAATCCCGAACGGCTGGAAACCATCCGCGAGCGCCTGGGCGAACTGGAGCACCTGAAACGGCGCTATGGCGGTTCGTTGAGCGCTGTAATCGCTTACCGGGCTGATATTGGCCGGCAGTTTGAGTTGGCCAATGATTTTGAAGGGTCGCTTGCTGAACTGAAAGAATCGATTACGGCTGCGCAGCAGAAGCTCAGTGATATCGCAGGCCGGCTCTCCAAAAAGCGCCTCGATATTGCCGGCAAGATCGAACAATCGATCGTCAAAGAATTGGCCCAGTTAGGTATCGCCAACAGCCGGTTCTCGGTACAGTTCACCCATCAGTACGATGACGACGGCTGGATTACCTCGAATGACAAACAAAAAGGTCGCATCGTTGCGCACCCCAACGGCATGGACCTCGTTGCGTTCTATATCTCCACCAACCCGGGCGAAGACTTGCGACCGTTAGCACGGGTTGCCTCAGGTGGCGAGATTAGCCGTATTATGCTCGCGCTCAAGACTATTCTTGCAAAAAGTGAGCGTTTGCCGATTCTTGTATTCGACGAAATTGATGCGGGCATCTCGGGCCCGATTGCCCGCAAAGTAGGCGAAAGCATGCGCGCCCTCGCCCAATACCACCAGATTGTCGCCATCACGCACCTGCCCCAAATCGCTGCGCTCGGACATGTGCACTTCCGCGTGAAGAAACAGGTACTTGAGGGCCGCACACGGTCACAAATTGACAAGCTTACAGCCGATGAACAAATGGCACAAGTAGCCTCACTCATCAGTGGTGCTGAAATCACAGAGGCCGCGCTTGAAAGCGCAAAAGAACTGATGGGCGTGAGCTAATCTCATCACCCGTCGTTGATGGGGTTTAGTTTAAGATTGAAGGTTTGAGGGCGGCTAACTTGATAGCGCTGGTTGCGCTTTTGAGGTATTGCACTCGAGTTTTCAGTGAGCTTTACCCTTCCGTGTTAGAAGACATCCGTATGACCATGCCCAACGAGCGTTTTACGTACACTTTCGCAAACCGTCTTTTCTCCTTCCTGATCATTTGCCTGGCGTTTGGCTTTAGCACGTCAATCCAGGCGCAGGAACTGCGCATCGACCACATTGAGCCACCCAACTGGTGGGCCGGCATGCAGCACGACCAGGTGCAATTGATGGTGTATGGTGAAAACCTGGACGGCATTACAGCTGCTTTTGAAGATGATGCACTCCCGGTCACCGCGATACATAGCGTGGCCAACGCAAGCTATAGTTTTATTGATGTCGACCTGTCTGACGTAAGTGCCGGCGACTATACGCTACGCATCACGCGAGGTGATGAAACGACCACCGTCCCTTTCCCCGTCCACGAACGTGCACCGTTAGAAGGCAGAAACCAGGGATTTAGCGTTGACGATGTCGTGTATCTGATCACCCCCGACCGTTTTGCAAACGGCGATCCTTCCAACGACCGTGCCCCCGGCTTAATCGACGATTTTGATCCTTCGCAGCATGGCACCCGTCATGGCGGAGATTTGAAAGGCATTCAGGACCGCCTCCCGTATCTCGCAGACCTGGGCATCACAGCCATCTGGCTCAACCCGATTCTGGAAAACAACGCAAACAACAGCTACCATGGCTACCAGGCAACCAACTACTACAAAATTGATCCACGGCATGGGGGCAATGAAGGATACAAGGCACTTGTAGCTGCCGCTCATGAGCATGGTATTAAGGTCATTTTTGACCATGTTAACAACCACATCGGGAGCAACCATGTTTGGGTCGACAACCTGCCAACAGCAACCTGGCTTAACGGCAGTAAAGAAGACCACCTATCAAGCAAGCACTACAAAATGGCTTTCAGCGATCCGTATGCCGATCCCTATGCCGATCAGTTGCTACGGACGTTCTGGTTTGTAAGTGCGATGCCCGATGTGAACCAACGCGACCCTTTTGTGGCCACCTATCTTATCCAGAACAGTATTTGGTGGATGGAATACACGGGGTTGGATGGGTATAGAGAAGACACGTATCCCTACCCCGATCAGGCTTTTCTGGCAGACTGGGCTGCGGCTATTTTGAAAGAATATCCCAAATCCAACATTGTGGGCGAGATCTGGGAAACGGCGCCGGCGTACCTTGCCCTCTTCCAGAAAGAAACACACTTCGACCGCGACTTTGAAACGAACCTGCCCACCATCATGGACTTTGCGCTCACCGACGCATGGCGCAAATACCTTGAAGGGACGGTACGCCTGAATGAAGTGTACAAAGTTCTCGCACAGGACTTTGTTTATACGGACAGAAACAACCTGATGACATTTTTTGACAACCACGATATGGCGCGCGGCTTTTTCATATCAGATGGACATGTCGAGAAAATGAAACAGGTCTTTACCATGCTGCTGACGACACGCGGCATTCCACAGCTTTTGTACGGCTCGGAGATAAACATGATGGGTGGTGCCAGCCACATCGAGTTGCGTGCAAACATGCCTGGCGGCTTTCCTGGAGACACCCGCGACGTGTTTACGGAGGCCGGCAGAACGGCCATGGAAAACGACATGTTCACGTTCGTCAGAAAGCTTCTCTACCTCCGCAAAAAGCACGACGTGCTCCGGCATGGCCGGCTCGTGCACTACCCGGTAGCGTGGAATGAAAACGTGTACAAGTACTTGCGGATGGATGAAGATGAACAGATTCTCGTCCTAATCAACGGCGAAACGGAGCATACAAAGGTAGACTTGACTGAGCTACTTCACTGGTTCGGCCCGGATGCGTCGTTCCAGGACCTGCTTTCCGGCCAAACACTGGAAATGGATGACAACGCGCATCTTACAGTGTCGGCACTTGGTGCATATGTACTGCACGTTGTGCGGTAGTCTGACAGAGATCCTTCGCGTTGCTCTGGATGACATCTTAAAGTCTGCCTAACGCTTTACACAAGCACAAAGGTTATCCATCCGCTCTCGAGAGGTAGGGCTGTTACGTTCTGTAAGTGGGCTATCTTATTCATCGTTATCCGACCCACCCCACCCTTTGGGCAACCCTCCGGTGGAGGGGATTTGTTGAATAATCCCCTCTTTGAGAGGGGACCGTCTGACTGACCGTACAGGGAATGTCAGACAGGGGTGTGTCGCGCCCGTATCAAACTACTAAGCGCCTCATTCCTCAACTTGCACACCCCACATCCGCAGGAAAACAAACAACCTGCCCGAGGACCCGTTGCAACACCAGCAAGGCATCGGTAGCTGAAATAGTGCCGTCAGCATCCACATCGCCGGCAATAAAGGCTGTATCAGCCAGTATAATTTCGCCAGTGAGATGCCTGAAAATGAGCGCAGCATCCAGCGCAGAAATTGTCCCATCTCCTGTGGTATCACCAAAAAGGGCCGGCTCATCGACTTCTGGTGGGGTATAATCGATCAGGCTTTCCCAATCGCCAAGCGGCCACGCCTCGGCACCCCAGGTCGCCACGGTATCCAGCACTGAAGGTGCGACACCAAGCGCATCGAACGCTGGAATCAGTCGATAAAAGTTATCCGCATAATTAAATCGATCGTCGAAGATTGCGCCTTTGCCATCGTAGGGCTGCGGTACATACGTCACGGGCTCCAATTGCTCGTGCTCTTCCCCCCTTGGCCACTCAGGTATACCATACTCCAGCGTCTTTTCCATAAACGACCGCAGCAGCACTTCAGAAATCCGTGCACGGTCAGCTTCGGGCACATTTGCAAACAAAGGCGCAGACGCACCCGATTCAGTCACAACACTGCGTGCAAACCAGTAGGGATGTGCATGGCGCAGGTACCAGCCGTTCGAACCAATGCCGTTATCGTTGTCCAGCATCTGCACCATTTTGATGTACGTCGCAATAAGGCGCGCACCGCTTGGCAAACCCGTCTGCTTGGAATAATCGCCGAGGTGCCCAAACTGGTATTTCCAGTCGACAGGCCGGTGGCCTTGTGGATTGCGGTTGCCGGCGTTAATAACCACCTGGTACATGTACCACGCGTGTGAGAAATACTTATCGAGCATGGTAGAGCCATGCGTATGCACGGTTGATCCGCCGGCTCCGCTGATATGAGGCGCTACGTTAAACACATTCCTGGCAATCGAAAACCACGAGCGGGATTCACCATCCGGATAAAGATCCGGCGCTCGTCCTTCCAAATTGTACGATTGCATCACGTCCCACACCTTAACCAGCTGCCACAATTGCAAGCCGAGATTTCCCTGCGCCTGATCGGCTGTCGTTTTGCCGGCTGGCAGTGGATGGTTTTCCCGGAAATCCGAGACGTCGCTATCGAGGCCCTGAATGGCGTTCACAATGGATCGCTTTGTAATTGCAGTTTCGACACCTTGCGCCAGTGCATCGGGGATGCCATTTGCATAACTATCCCAGACATCGCTGGCAAGGAATGCATCTCCCCAAAAATCTTTAGGATGAACAGGCGGTAACCAACGATTCCAGTCGGGAAACTGAATTGCCAGGGGCAACTCCCGCATGTTCAGCGTAGATTTGGATGAAGCAACCGCATCGGTAATGCCATCCGGAAAGAGGTATGCGAGCGTCTCACCATCGTCATCCAACACCCATTCGAGACCAGCACCCGCTGCCCATTCTTCTACAGGCTTGTCATCAATTCCTGGTCCGGGCTGATACGGTGGATTCCAGGGGCGCCCCGGTGCCGGCACGTCGAGCGAGCGAATGTAGCTGGCTATTTGCTGCGCCTCCAGCGTCGACAAACCATGAAATTCACTGCGGGCTACAATGGATTTATCCGAGTAATTGAAGTACTTGAGGTCACGTCCATCTGTCGCATGGCAGTCTGCGCACCGGGCGGTGATGGGCTGGCCATCTGCTTCAAGTAAAGGGGCGTTATACCAGAGGTCTGCGCCCTGCGCAATGTCAGCTTCGGACACCAGCATTGACGTCCACCCGGCAGGATCTTCTTCCTCAAACTGCGTATCCGGGAGTAAAAAATTGCCGGCGGCATCAACAAAATTGAAGTCCAATACCCGCCATCCAGACGACCGGCCATCCGTTGTATTAAATTTGAACGCCAATGTATTCTCTCCTTCCACCAGCGCTGTTGCATTAACCGGTAATGTCAACCGAATGGTACTGTAGCCGCCCCCAATGCCACCAATGTGCACTTCAGGCTCAGCGACCTCCACCGATGCATTGCTCAGTTCGATCCAGGCACCGCCATTGATGCGCACACTGCCTTTGCCATCATACGATAGGTTATGCGCCTGCATCCACAAGCCCGTGACCTGGGCAGCACCGGTAAGATCTACCGTAACAGCCTCCGTTGTGCCGGCAGCACCCATTATTTCGATGGGCAATACAACAGGAGGTGTTGTCTGTGAGGTATGAAGAAAACCAAAATTGATTACCATGCCGCTGACAAGCAGCATGTAAGCTGATATGAGGGTCGACATACAGTTGGTGTTTCGTGAGCGGGCACTTGGGGATCAAGCGGGAGGGTAAGCGGGGAAGCTTGATCAGACCTTACAGGTCGAAAATGAGTTGCTATACTGTACGATCCGGGTATCGGCGGCCCCGGGAATTAGTTAAATGAACGATACGGATGCACTGGAAGCGTACGTTAATTTTTTGCGCTTTGGCATCAAGTTGGACAGGATATCGTTAATTAACCTGCAGCATACTTTCGAGGGTTGTACCTTGATTATTAAAATACATCCGGATTGTCTTTCTTCTGTTGGTGATGTAACGACAATAACGAGTATTTCCCCTCTTAAATAAGCGCTTTTCTAAAGCGCAATCGACATTCCCTAGCATAATAGATATTAACCCAACCAATAGTTAAAGATCTCCATGTCTACACCCGTTAATAAAGCAGCAATTAAATTCGGTACAGACGGCTGGCGCGCTGTCATCGGTAAAACCTATACGTATGACAATCTGGAAATTGTAGCACGTGCTACGTCACAATGGCTCAAAAAGAATTACAGCGCTTCTCCCAAAATTGTAATTGGACATGACACACGATTCCAGGGCCGTGCATTTTCAGAGCATGTGGCTGCGGTCATGGCATCCATGGGCGTCAAGGTAATTTTTGCAGAGACGTTTACCACTACGCCTTCTATTAGCTGGGGTGCAAAAGCATACAATTGCGACGCCGGCATTGTGATTACGGCCAGCCATAATCCGCCGGCTTACAACGGATTTAAAATCAAAGCCAATTTTGGTGGCCCAGCATCACCAGAGATGATCGCTGAGGTGGAAGCTGAGTACGATCAGCTGGAAGATTACACATTCCAGTCATTTGCCGCGCACCTGGACGCCGGCAACATCGAAATGAAAGACGTTGCAACAGACTACCTGAATCTGCTCCGCGACAAACTGGATATCGAAGCGATTAAAGCCTCGGGTGTTAAACTCGCGCACGACGCCATGTATGGTGCCGGCCAGGGTGCGATCCAGGCGCTCATCGGTGAGGAAAATGTGATTGCCCTCGGCCACGACACCAACCCTGGTTTTCAGGGTCAGGCACCTGAGCCGATCGAGAAAAACTTAAAAGGACTTGCCGACGCCGTGGTACGCGAAGGATGCGCAGCCGGCCTTGCCAACGACGGCGACGCCGACCGCATTGGCATGTACGACGAAACGGGCACCTTCGTTAACTCACACCAACTGCTCGCGCTGCTCGTCAAATACCTGCATCAGGAGCAAGGTCTCGGTGGCGATATCGTAAAAACCTTCTCTACCACGTCCATGCTCGACAAAATGGGTGAAGCATATGGACTCAAGGTGCACACCACACCAATTGGCTTCAAATACATCGGCCCCATCATCGTAGAAGGTGATGTTATTGTTGGAGGGGAAGAATCAGGTGGTATGGCGGTGAAAGGTCACATTCCGGAGCGCGACGGTATTTATATCGGGCTGCTTGTTGTAGAGATGATGGTGAAGCGCGGCAAAAAACTATCGGAGCTGGTACAGGAACTGTACGACGAATTTGGCGCACACGAAACGTATCGTATCGACGTGCACCACCACACCTGAGAAGAAAGAAGAAGTCCTCGAAAGACTTGCAGCCGGCGGACTCAAAGAAATCTACGGTCGCGAAGTTGTGCGTGTTGACAACCTCGACGGGTTCAAGCACATGACAACCGAAGGCTGGCTTCTCGTCCGTCCTTCAGGCACGGAGCCCGTACTTCGCGTGTACTCCGAAGGTGAGTCGCTCGAAGCAGCGCGTGGTCTTGTGGAAGATGCAGCAGCACAGTTGGGCGTGCTCGAACCAGCACACGCCTAAACGGAACTACAGGATTTCCGTGTCTTGATACGTGGCCCCAAGCTTGTTGCACAGGGCTTCCAGACACGCCTGATCCGTTGCACCAAACGCATCAGCATAATCAGAATCAACATCAAGGACTGCCAGCAGGCGGTCCTTTGGTGTTACTACGGGGACCACAATTTCTGAAATGGTGGACGAGGAGCAAGCGATGTGTCCTGGGAAGGCATTTACATCCGGTACCAACTGCGTTTCCTGGGTCCGCGCCGCCGCGCCGCACACACCACGATCAAAGGTGATTTCAAGGCACCCATGCCCACCCTGGTAAGGGCCAACCAGCAAGAGGCTGTCAGATACCGCCCGATAGAATCCTGTCCAGTGGTAATAATCAAAGGCTGCATTCAATTCGCAGGCCACCGTAGCCATTGCAGAAACCCAGTCGTTCTGGCCGGCCAGCAATGCATCAATGCGCTGCAAGACCTCATCATACGTTTGCTGCTTTTCTTCAGCGGTCATTGAGGTAGCCGTTTTTCCTTCGGTTAATTTCTGATCTGTAAGCATTTACGTTCGTGTTGAGCAGATGTAGTTCAAAGCTGCTACGCTCCCAATGCGTCGAGGTTTTGTTGACGGGCGCGGAGCAATTGAGCGAGGAATTTTATGGTGGTGGAGGTTGTGTTTTTGCTGCGAAATACGTCGTTTATGAAACATCCGTTGGGTCTTGGAGACCCGAAGGATGTTTTAGCATAGCTGTCAAGTGGGGTAGTAATTTTTACAGCTCGAAAAATTTTAACGCGATAAATTTTTCTGCACACCCCTGCTCCAGATTACTTAATTTGCCCTGTCCCCCAAACCAGCGCATATACCACAATGAATACCCGCCCAGCCCCCGAAAAGAAGTCGCGCCGCCTCTTCATCAAAACCCTGGCCGCCGGCGCCAGCATGACCACCCTCGGTGCCGCTAAACCCTTCCACGTTATTCAAGCAGCAAACCGAATCCGGTCTAAAGATTCCCTGGGCATCGCACTCATCGGACTGGGTAGCTACAGTACGGGACAATTGCTGCCGGCACTCCAGGAAACCAGCCACATCAAACTGACCGGCATCGTGACAGGCACGCCAGCAAAAGCGGAAGCCTGGTCGCAAGAGCACAATATCCCTGCAGCCAACATCTACAACTACGAGAACTTCGACAGCATCGCAGACAACCCGGACATCGACATCGTGTACGTGGTGCTACCAAACTCGATGCATGCAGAGTACAGCATCCGCGGCTCACAAGCCGGCAAACACGTGATCTGCGAAAAGCCAATGGCTTCTACGCCCGAGGAATGCCGGCAAATGATTGCAGCTGCAAAAAAAGCCAACCGCACCCTCTCCATTGGCTACCGGATGCACTACGAGCCAACAACACAGGAAATCATGCGCTACCAGCGGGAGAACGTGATGGGTGATGTCGTGTATGTGACCGCCGGCGCCGGCTATCGCGAAGGCCGAAAGGACCACTGGAAGCTAAAGCGCTCAATGTCCGGCGGCGCAATGATGGACATGGGCGTGTATTCGCTGCAAGCCGCTCGCTATGCCACGGGCGAAGAACCCATTTCCGTGCGCGCACAAACCTTCACGCATCGCCCCGAGCTATTCACAGAAGTTGATGAAACGGTCACCTGGCAGTTGGAATTCCCCAGTGGTGCCGTTGCCAACCTGACCACATCGTTTGCCTCTGGCATGAATTACCTGGAGACACGCTTCCGACAGGGATGGTACCGCCTTTCACCCTTCTCGTCCTACCGCGGCATTAAAGGTGAAGGCAGCCAGGGTGAATTAAATTTCCCCGTCATCAATCAACAAGCCATGCAGATGAACGAAACAGCACAACGCATCCTCGACGGCCGCCCCATGCGCGTTCCTGGCGAAGAAGGCCTGCGGGACATGGTAATTGTTGAGGCCATTTGGAAGTCGATTGCACGCAATGGGGCGAAAGTTAGCCTTCAGCCGGCCTAAACGCGAGCTGCCATCCAAGCAGCAGACACGCGGCGGCCTTTATCGATATCGTCAACAACCAGAATCAATTGGTGATCGTGGTCGCTGTACAACGTTTCGATATTGACGCCGGCATCTGCCATGGCACGCGTAATTTTCCCAAGCTGTCCTGGCTCTTCCTGGTTGAGTCGCTGCACCAAGACATCCCTGACCGCCAATACATTGAGGCCCTTCGCTTCCAAAGCCCGGCGTGCCGCGTGACCGTCTTCAAATAAAAAATGAGCAATGCCTTGCCCAGTAACGGTAAAGGCCCCACCGCCTTCAATACTGACGCCGGCATCACCAAGTGCTTGTCCCATTTGAGCCAACGTTCCCGGTTTGTTATCGAGCAAAATTTCAACGTCCTGCATAAGTATCTTCTTCTTTAACACGTGAAGGAATGTTATTCGGAACCGATATAAATTTCCGGATGAAGTTCAATTGTCGAGTTGCACGAATTGGCAATAAAACATAGGCTATGCGCTTTGTCATGCAGTTCACAAGCCAACTGGGTTTGATCTGGGTCATCGATGGTTACCTTGGGGTGTAGCTTGACGGTGTCCAGTTTTCCACCGCCACCCTTCCACATCACCAATTCCCCCACAACGCAATCTTTGTAAGTACGAACACAAATCCCGTGACGCGCGCAGAGCGAAAGAAAAAAGAGCATGTGACAGGCAGAGAGCGCAATCAGAAACAGCTCCTCAGGATTATGTAAAGCAGGATCTCCTCGAAAGGCTGCATCTGCCGAGCCTATCATATCGGCTTTTCCGGTAACGGCTACACGATACCCACGACCGTACGACGTATAATCACTAGTCCCTTCGCCTGTATTGCCTTCCCATGTGACGGTCGCTTGAAAGTTGTGCATGATCTACCCTTGTCATTCGTGTTTCCCAACACCAATGAACCTAGGGCTTGCATGCGCACAATGCTTTGATTATCATCAAAGTATGCACAACCTACCTGATATAGCAGCCGTCGCGTCACTCATAGGTGACGCCACACGCGCAGCGATGCTGATGGCGCTTATGGATGGCCGGGCCTACACCGCTACCGAGTTGGCGCTCTTTGGAGAAGTCACAGCTTCAACAGCAAGTACACACCTGGCGCGATTGTCTAGTGGCGGCCTGATTAAACAAGTCAAACAAGGAAGGCATCGCTATTATCACCTGGCCAGTAAGGATGTGGCGGAGGTGCTAGAAAAGTTGATGAGTATTTCGGCCAATCTGGAAAAACCGAAACTCCGCAATCAACCAAATAACCAAGCATTACGTCGCGCCAGAATATGTTACGACCACCTTGCAGGCGAGGCCGGCGTACAGCTAAAAGAGAATCTGATACAACAAAACTACATAAGCGAGGCAGCAGACAACACATTGCTGACCGACACCGGTTTATCGTGGTGCGTCTCCCAGCAAATCCCACTTGATACATTCACAAAAAAACGTAGACCTGCCTGCAGGGTATGCCTGGATTGGAGTGAACGTAAGACCCACATTGCTGGTGCCCTCGGAGCTGCTATCCTCAACAAGTTGTTTAGCATGCGTTTTGCCCACCAAGAACCAGACAGCCGTATTATTACCCTGAATGCAGCAGGGAATCGGTTCATTCAAACGCTGATTTTCTCACCTTGAGTACCTCAGAAATTAAGCTTTTATAATATTTCAGCCTCTACTACAACCTCGGCTTAATTTTTACGATATGAGTGCTAAACGTATTCAAAAAGCTATATGAAATGGCCCCGGCGTATCCTTATTACCCTGGGGGTACTGATGATCCTTTTTGTCATCGGCGCCCTTATTTATGTTAATCAACTGAGCTTCACCGTTTCAGCGGAAGAAACGCAGCAAAAGGTTGCAGCACTGCATGCCACGTCTAAGGTGATTCAGTTTGAAGGCCAGCCCATTCAATATGTTGAGGTGGGCGATCCAGACAAACCGCTGGTCATGTTCGTGCATGGATCGCCGGGCGACTGGGATGACAATTACAATTATTTGGCAGACAGTACGCTCCTCGAACACGTACGTATCATCTCGGTAACCCGCCCGGGGTATGGAGAATCTGGAGAAGGTGTATACGAACCCTCTTTGCAGAAACAAGCTGCCGCGTTTCTTCACATCATCAAACAGCGGAGTCCCGATGCGCCGGCGATGTTGATCGGTCATTCGTTTGGTGGCCCTGTCATTGCAAGAATGGCCATGGATGAACCATCGCGTGTGGCTTCCCTCATCCTGTTATCTGCCTCCATCGATCCCACCCTGGAGAAAATGATGTGGTTTCAATACCCGGCAGCGGTGCCTCCAATTTCCTGGCTGATCCCTGCAGAGCTCCTGGTGTGCAATCGAGAAATACTCGCCCTCAAACCAGAGCTCGAAGCCATGCTCCCGCTCTGGTCAACCATCAAGCAGCCCGTAACGGTTATTCACGGGGAAGAAGATCAGCTTGTACCGATAGGCAATGCCGACTTTGCCGTACGCATGCTCACCAATGCCCCCGTCGAGATGATGCGAATGCCGGGACTAAATCATTTCATTTTATGGTCGCGTCAGGAGGTTGTGGTAGACGCCATACTGCGGCAAGTTGAGCTTTTGAATGCCGATTTCCGAATGCCGAATGCCGATTGATTGGCCCGCGAATACAACAACCAACAAAGCGATTCGAAAATGGGAAATCAATAATCTTTCCTGGCTACCATTTAATAACAAAAATTCCCCGCTTGAGCGGGGACAGGCCGACAGAACGAATGTGGATGTCGGACAGGGGTGTGTCGCACGGTCGCGCATGGGCATGCACTTTATGAATGACTCGATTTCTCCTTTATCGAGAGGAAAGTGTGCATAACAATCAAACAAAACGGCTTAAACCATGCAGTTTAAGCCGTTTTGTAAAATTGAATCTGTAAGCACAAAACTAGACGTTCATTTCCCAGCCGGGTTCGTACTCGCGGCTCCACATGTTCTCCATCACGCCTTTGTCGTATACATGGCCGTTTTTCGGATTACAATGCAGTACTTCGCCAGTATGCTGGGCGATGTTGCCAAGCTGGCAAAGCAATACGCTTTTGTGGGCTTCATCAATTGGCGTACGCAGGGTTTCGCCATCGGTAATACCGCGCAGGAAATTGGCTGCGTGCAAGTCGGTCTGCGAATCTGCACCTACGGTATTTAGCTGATCAGAAGCTTCGCTTTTGAGATTGCGCTTCACTTCGTTGCCCCTGTGATCGTAGATGATGTAACCATCCCGATCAACCAGCGCGGTGCCTTCGGTGCCGTGGATCGTAGCGCCACGTCCGCGGCCGAAGAACTTGTGCCCGTTACAACTGCGCCCCTCCCACGAAATACCTTTTCCACCTTCAAATTCATAGGACATAATCTGGGTATCATAGAATTCCCAGTCATCGTCATAGTGGAAACGGCCGCCTGTAGATACCACTTTGGTTGGATAGTCAACGCCGAGCGCCCAGCGACATACATCTACTTCGTGGGTGCCGTTGTTGAGCGCTTCGCCGGTGCCCCAATGCCAGAACCAATGCCAGTTGTAGTGGATCACATTGTCGCGATAGTCAACGCGGGGTGCTGGCCCCTGCCACAACTCATAGTTGAGCCAGGAGGGAATTTCAGCCGGCTTGCCGCGCCCGATTGAACCGCGTGTGTTGGAGTAAAACGCTTTGCCGTAATACGCATGCCCGATTGCCCCGTCGCGAATCATCTCTACCAGTTCGATAGAACGCGGATCGGAGCGCTGTTGGGTGCCCATCTGGACAACCTTGTTGTATTTTTTCTGGGCCTTGACAAGCAGTTCACCTTCCCGGGGATTGTGGCTACATGGCTTTTCGAGGTATACGTGTTTGCCGGCCTGCATAGCCATCAACGTAGCAGGAGCATGCCAGTGGTCTGGCGCTGCAATAACAATGGCATCGATGTCATCACGCTCAAGAATTTTGCGCAGGTCCTCTTCACCCTCCGGCGTTTTGTCCTGCCGCTCCGATACATTTTTCACACACCGCGCCGTGGCCCGTTCATCGACATCACAAATAACAGCTACTTCAGAACCCGGCAACGAGGCAAATGTGTTGGCGAGTGCGCCACCACGACTGTTTACCCCCATCACGGCAACAACAATTTTATCGTTTGGTGAAACACCCCCTGTATGAATCGCCGGCAAATTACCAGTGATGCCAAGCCCAAGGCCCGCTGCTGCGGTCGTTTTCATAAATTCGCGACGATTACCAAAAGGTGCCATGATTCTCCTCCATTAAAGGTGCTTCCGGAAGTACCAACGCGCAACGCGCGTCATTGATATTTTACGGTGTGGTTTTATGGGGTACATCTTTTTCAGGTCAGTAGGCAGCACCGAAAAAGATAATTCGACCTTAATATATAGAATTTGGGCGTGATCACACAAAACTAAAACACCCGCCCCCGTTCAAACGAACCGAGGCGGGTGAAATCCAGGTAACAATTTTTCATGATACCTGTACCTGCGTGCACTTCTATTTTCGCCAAATTTCAAACGACAATCAATCCGGCAAAACCCCGTATTTCGTGTAGGCAAAAAGCCTTACACCGCCCTGCTAGAAGGAGCCATTGCGGGTGGCAATCACCAGATCTGTTACAGCAGGCGCATCTCCACTGGCCCGCAAATCACTCGCAATTTGCCCGCGGTGATAGGCGCCATGGGCTACAACATGCTGGAGCACATCGTCGCGCCGGCTCTCGAAAGCTTTCCCTTTCGAGTTAGCATACTTGATCGTAGCCGGTAAATCAAGCTCCCCCAATGAACCTAAATATGATTCCCACCCTTCGCGCATCTGGTCGATCTGTACTTCAATCTCATCCATACTCCATTCTGGCCACACGGGCACCAATACAGGTTCTTTACGCAAACGCTGAAACCAAACGTGTTCTGCAGCCAAGATGTGAGCCATGCGTTTGCGTGTGGCAGCCGGCAAACGCGCACTCGCACGCATAGAATCTAACGTTTCTCGATTGGCCCAATCGTTGTACTTGAACAATCGCTGTATGTAGGCTATGTGACTCATAAGCGGCTAATTGTCGTCTTTATCAGACGCTAGCAAACCCGTGCTACCACTGCGGAAAGGCATTGCCATCATCCGTAACTTTATAAAACGCCAGGTCTTTGCCCTGATGCAGTTTTGTAATATAAATAATTTGTCCCGTGTGCATAGAAAAATGCTCAACGACGTGATAGATTGCTTCAAGCACCTGCACCTTATTCCCCTGAATAATCCGCATTTCGTCGAGGGTGTCAGGTTCGACATGTAGAATGACATCACACACTTCGTCGATGGTGGTGTTTAAAAGGTGCGTGAGTACCTCAACGGGCACGGGCCCCAGTTCTTCGAACTCTTCTTTTCGCTTTCTGATATCCTCTTGCTCAGCAACACCACTTACAATCCATTGCCGGGCATTGCCACAAAGATGCAAAATCAGATTACCGAGGCTGTTTGATTCAGCATTGGGACGCCACCAAACCTGGTCTTCGTCCATGTCTTCCAGGCAGCGGAGAATCTTGGGTCCGTAATGATCCCGCAAATAATGGGCTGAGAGCTTCAGGAAAGCCTGGTCGTTATCGTGCATCGGAAAACAGGTTGGTCATCATTCTCTAGGTCAGTTAACTGTTGGTAGCTAGCGTTCGGTATGCGTAATGCCTTTCTACGCACAAGCATCTAAAAGGACGCATTGCACCAATTGTGTTTTTCATTTTTTGTAAGGATCTCCCTGTCAAAGGCAATCACCTTTACCGCACAAAATGGACAGGGGCCGGCCTTCAGGCATCCACCCCTACCCTACGTACCATAGTATCGAAACGCTCCCGATGGTTAGCCGACGAGACTATGAAAAACGACGTCAACATCCTGATCGCACACGATTTCTCTGACTGCTCAACGCAGGCTCTCAACTACGGCATCGAGTTCGCTCTCGAAAACCAGGCAACGCTGCATATTTTATATGTCGACGTTCCTTTCGAGGCGCCCGACACCCCCAATGCCTCTTCCCGGCCTAATGCTGTTGAGCTTGAGCAAAAGTTAATAGCGAGCATAAACAAAAGCGTTGCTTTGCTCGGCTGCACCGTTGAAGACATCCCTGGCCTCCAGTTCACGGTCTCCCGAGATGTTGGCGCAGCGCAAGCCATTATAACTTACGGCAATGAGCACAACATTGACCTCGTCGTTTTAGGCACCCATGGCCGGAAAGGCCTGCGCCGCAAAATCATGGGCAGCGTGGCTGAAGCAGTGGTCAGGCGTGCCCCCTGTACGGTTTTCACAGTCAGGGAAGAGCTTCCTTTTCGGCCGCTGGTCAGCCGCCTTCGTGCTATTGCCGTCCCGTTCGATTTTTCAGATCACGCACTTAAGGCCCTACTGTTTGCCAAAGAAATGGCAGCCACATTTGGCGCTACGCTGGACATCATTCACGTAATCGAGAAGCATTTGCACCCGTCTTTTTACCAGTCTGGCATCGCCAGTGTGTACAAGGAAGGCACACAGTTGGAAAACAAGGTACTCAAGGCCCTGCGACAAATTGTAGCTGAATTACCAGGAGAACCCGTCCCCGTTGCATTTACGGTCCTCGGTGGCCATCCCGTCAAGCAAACCATCGAGTGGATTGAAAAGCAAACGCACAACCTGATTGTTGTCTCTACGCACGGTCACACGGGCATCGACCGGGCCTTGGTAGGCAGCGTTGCTGAGCGCATTGTACGCCTCGCGCCATGCCCCGTGTTTACCGTCAAACCGCCACGAATTGCGCCGAAAAGTAGCGACCTCAAACAAGCCATTACTTGCCTGTAATTTGCCACTTAAAAAGAAATACTGCCATGCTTAATGTAAACAAGATCCTGTTTCCTACAGATTTCTCCGCTTGCGCCGAGCGGGCGTTTTCACACGCTGCAGAGCTTGCCGCGCTATTCGAGGCAGAAATACATACGTTCCATGCGCGCATACGGCAGCAGGACAACTACCCGGCCTTGCAGCACCTGCTCGATTTGCCAGAAGAAACCATTCCTAAAACGCCCCACATGCACATACGGGACACCGATGAACATACACCCAACGTGGTCATAAAGGCAGATGCAACGGCAAAGTCGGCCTGCGAGGCAATTCTCAACTACACGGAGCAACGCGAGATTGATTTGATCGTGATGGGAAGCCATGGGCACCGTGGACCACGCCGGCTTTTCCTTGGGAGTACAGCTGAATGTGTAATTCGTAATGCAACATGCCCGGTACTCACCCTTCGGGATGGTGCCAGAACGATGAAAGGTGGAAAAATTAAACGCATCCTGGTGCCGGTAGACTTCTCAGATTTTGCAAAAGAAGCACTGGCACACGCTGTAGCACTTGCGAGCATTACAGGTGCATCCATCACGCTGATCCACGTCATTGAAGAAGCTTTTCTTCCAACCGTGTATGGTGTTGATCCTGTCAATTTTATGTCTGAGCCGCTCAAAGAGAAATATAACGAGGCACTCCAGGAATTGGGTACAGCCATGGTGCCAGCCGGCATTCAGGTCAATGTCGTCACCCAGGTCGGACACGCAGCAGATACCATCGCAGCCTTCGCTGAAGAGACTGCCGTTGATCTCATTATTCTTGCATCACACGGCCTTACAGGTATCAAACGATTTTTCCTGGGCAGTACAGCAGCGGCACTCAATCGGCAGGCACCATGCGCGGTACTTACGGTAAAGAGCTTTGGCAAAAAGCTGCTAGAAGAACAGACGAAGGATCACGCAGAAGCTGCTTAACGCAGCACCATGCATTACCACAGATACATGCCACCAAACAAGTAATCGCCATGCTGGATATCAAACACATCGTCGTCCCTACAGATTTTTCCGACATCTCCAAACAGGCATTAGCCACTGCCTTTGACCTCGCTCAAACGCATGGCGCGCAACTGGATGTCATTCATGTTTTTGAATCACCGACTTTTCCTTCTTTCTATGGCGCAGGCGCATTGCTCATGTACGGCGAGGTGCCAGATATCAAAGCTCAGGCACACGAAGCGCTCAAAAAACTGGTACAGCCCTACACAGAAGCAAACGTAAACGTAACAGCCGAAATATTGGAAGGCCATGCAGCTGAACAAATTTGCAGCTATGCAAACGAAGTAAATGCCGACTTGATCATCATTCCCACCTACGGCCTTACGGGCTTGAAGCATGTGCTCCTGGGCAGTGTGGCTGAACGGGTTGTCCGACACGCCCGCACACCTGTGCTCGTTTATAAGGCTGCTAAAGTCGATGCACTTTCGAAAGCCGCCTGACCTTACATCCGTGTAGTGGTTTCACCTACAAACATGACGGGGAATAGCATACAAACGAGGGTATTAAATTTTAATACCCTTACCTTGGGTAACCTGCCGGCACCTGTTCGGCAGGTTACAACAATTTCAAAAGACGTACTCCCTGTATTTCCTGTGACGTGTATTCTCTACGGGCATATCGAAGCAGATGCTGATCTTACGCCTCAACTCGAAGGAGCACTGGCTGCAAACAGCATCGGACTTACCCGGCTCGATTCGCTAGAGCCGCTGCAACAGTGTATTCTCAAAGAAGCACCGTTAGCCATCTTCTTTGCAGATTGTGACAAAACGCTACTCACTGCGCTTGACACATGGTGTACAGAACATGGTAAAACCATACTGAAAGTACTGCTCCAGATATCGACCGAGTCAAATTCGCTGGAACGGCCTTGCGTAGACCTGCTTGATGATGTGCTTGTTTTGTCTTCAGCCATGCGCACCCACTTGCATTTCCTACTCAGACGCGCCCGCCGACAGGCAGAAGCACAAAAAACTGCGCTGGCGCTCCAGGCCAGTGAAGCAAATGCCATGGCCGTTTTAAATACAACGGTTGATGGCATTATCACCATGGGTGAAGACCGCGCGATCCAATCTTATAATCGGGCAGCAGAGCAAATTTTCGGATTTACACGTGAAGAGGTTATTGGGCAAAACGTGAAAATGCTTATGCCTGAACCGTACAGGGATGAGCACGACGGATACGTAAAAAACTATCACGAAACCAATCACAAGAAAATTATCGGTATCGGCCGCGAGGTGCGCGGACTGCGGAAAAATGGTGACATTTTCCCCATGGAGCTTGCCGTGAGTGAAATTAATCACCTGACCCATCGTACGTATACGGGCATTGTTCGGGATATCTCCGTTCGTCGCGAGCTCGAAGTGGCTTTGCTTCATGCAAGCGAAGAAGAGCGCCGGCGCATTGGCCAGGACTTGCACGACGGCCTCGGCCAGATGCTCACCGGGATTGGCCTGATCGCCAAAAGCATCGCCAAAACGCTCGAAGCAGAGCAATCCGACACAGCACCCGATATGTTTGAGCTGGTTTCGCTGGTTAAATCAGCCGATCAGCAGGCTCGCAGTATTTCGAGGTCGCTTATTCCCATTGAACTTGAAAACGGCGGACTAAAAGCGGCTATCGTGCGGCTAGGCGTAAACATCGAACGCCTCTATGGCATCCCGTGCGATTACAGGGAAACGGGCCCCATGCCCGATATCTCCCCGAATATCAAAACACACTTTTTCCGGATCGTACAAGAAGCAATCAACAATGCGGCAAAACATAGTAAAGCATCCCATATCACAACTGCAGTTGCTTGTAGCAAAGAACAATTGCGGGCTCACATTCAAGACAACGGCATAGGAATCGACCCGAATAAACTTAACGGACGAGGCATGGGCCTTCGAATTATGCAGCACCGCGCCAACGTGATTGGTGCCAGCCTGCAAGTGCGCCCCGGTACATCCAATGGTACCACGATCACCTGTACGCTACCGCTTAGCACACAGTAAACACCGGACAGAACCATGAAGAAAAAAGTAATCGTTGTAGATGATCATCCGTTAATGCGGAAAGGACTGGCCCTTACGCTCGCTACAGAAGGGGGACTGGATGTGTGCGCCCAGGCGGAAAGTGCAGAGGAAGCACTAGAAAAGCTTGGTGAGGTGAATCCGGAGCTGGCGGTTATCGACATTTCACTGCCGGGCATGAGCGGGCTTGAGCTAATCAAGCACCTCCATATTTTCAACCCATCGCTTAAAATTATTGTGGTATCGCGCCACGACGAAGCCTTGTACGCAGAGCGTGCCATCCGCGCCGGCGCACGGGGTTATGTTATGAAACTGGAAGCGGGAGAAGTGATTGTTGATGCGGTAAATAAAGTACTCATGGGCGGCATTTACGTGAGCCCGGAGATCAATGAGCGCTTGCTGATGGGCATGCTCTCAGGACGCAATACCGGGACGCAATCACCCCTTGACCTGCTTAGTGATCGCGAGTTGGAAGTTTTCGAACTCACCGGTAACGGCATGGCCACCCGTGACATTGCTGAGCGCCTCCACCTTTCGGTAAAAACGGTTGAGTCGTACCGGGCGCGTATCAAAAACAAGCTATCCCTGCAAAATGCAACAGAACTGATGCAGCACGCTGTACAGTGGATTGAAAGCGTAAAAGCCGGCTAATGCATATAGCTAAGTGCAAACAAATACATCCTGAAGGATTGATCTGTTTGCTGTTAAAGGTTGAACGTTGCAGGTTACAGGTTACAGGTTGCAGGTTGCAGGTTTTGGCTTTTATCGTTCTGTTATACAGCACAAGATTTATGTCCCCCCCTTCAATATTTATTTGCTTGTACTTAGTACTCAGCACACCATACCTCCAATGGAAACCGGGGCCTTAAACGCTTGCAATTGTTCACCATGAATGATATTATCGTCCAAGCTCTAAAACGGACACCCCTTAACCACCAAAACACGTACGGATCAATACCATGCAAGACGGCGCATCTTCACAAAGACCAGAACTTACCGAAGCGGATTATAATTCACCATTTCGGCAAGATACCACGTCGTCGTCGCTCCTCTACGCCGTGCTTTTCATTCTTGTTTTTACCTGTGTGTTCATTGGCGTAGCCATCGCAATGGTTGTTTAAAGACTGGCAAAGCCTCAAAGGCTGCCATCCCGCTACTCCCCATCAGCAGTCAGCTTATCTGTTGCGTTTTTGTACGCGTTCATCGACACAAATAACACATCCACAGCCGAATCTACATCCGTAGCTGCTGCGCTTCTGCACGATTAATAAGTACACTCGGTTGTTCAAATTTCACTTGAAACCACCGATACCTTTCCTGTCTCCCCCATTTCTCTTCTATAGGTAGTCGTGCGTCTTAATTGAAGTCGGTATGTTGCGGTTTTTGTTTTTTTCTGGCGTCTTACTGACCGCTTTTTTGGTCCTATCAGATATTCCGGTTACGCATGAACCGGGTGTGCTGGCTCCCAATGCCCCGATCCAGGGACAAGCAAAAGAAGGCCTGATGTTTATGCATGATGACTACGTCATTCAACCATTAGCCACCTTTGACATTAAGGCGCGCGTCCTCTCCCGAAAACGGTACCTCATGGGTAGAGAAACAGAACTGGCCCCTATCGATCTTGCGCTCGGCTGGGGCCAAATGTCGGACGAACAAATCCTCGAAAACTTTTCCATCTCACAGTCGGGCCGCTGGTACTGGTGGCGAGCGGATCCGCTACCCATTATCAGGCAGGAAGTTATCCGTAGTAGCGCCAACATGCATCTGATTCCGGCCGATGATTACGTAAAGCGGCAAATCAAAAAAGTACGACGCGGATCTATCGTGCAATTCACAGGCTACCTTGTAGAAGTCAAAGGAGATGACGGCTGGCGATGGCGTAGCTCACTCTCGCGAGAAGATAGCGGAAATAACGCCTGCGAACTCGTTTACGTACAAGACTTCCAGATTCTCGACGATTAGCGGATGAACTGATTATGCCCTTGTAGCTCAAAGCCCGAGTTGTTAGTTTCAATCTGACATATTCAGCGACTAGCAAAAGCTTGGACCTATGCGCGCCCCATTGCCCATCTCACGTCATTTCTTAACGCGGCTTAGTCTTGGCATTGTCTTGCTGATCGCATCAGGCTGTAACCGTACAGCTGTTGACCCCGCGCTGGAAGACAAGCTGCCAGACATTGTAGATTACAACTTTCACATCAAGCCAATCCTTTCGGATCGCTGTTTCACCTGTCACGGCCCTGATGAAAACACGCGCGAAGCGGAATTACGGCTGGATACCCCTGACGGCCTTTTTGCGTCGCTATCTTCTGGAGCCGGCAAAAAAGCGGTTGTGCCGGGCAAGGTACATAAAAGCGAAATTATCGCACGGATCCAGCACAACGATCCCGAAGAGGTCATGCCACCGCCGGCCTCCAACCTTACCATCACAGACTATGAACTCGCCCTGCTCCAGCGATGGATTGAGCAAGGCGCAACCTGGAAACAGCACTGGGCCTTCATTGCACCGACGCTGCCCAATCCTCCCGTGCCTGATACGCCGGCATGGGCAACCAACGAAATCGACCTTTTTGTCCTGGACCGACTCCAAAGAGAAGGCCTGACACCCGCTCCACCGGCATCGCGAGAACAACTCTTGCGCCGGCTATCGTTCGATCTTACCGGCCTCCCCCCTACACTCGAAGCACTCGATGCTTTCCTTGCAGATTCCTCAGCCGAAGCGTATGAATCCGTCGTCGACGAACTCCTTGCCAGTAGTGGATATGGCGAGCGCATGGCAAGTGAGTGGCTCGATATCGCACGGTACGCAGATACCGGCGGCTATCAGTCTGACCGCCTGCGACGCATGTGGCCATGGCGTGATTGGGTGATTGAGGCCTTCAACACAAACGTACCTTACGACGAATTTGTCACCTGGCAACTAGCCGGCGACCTGTTACCCGCCCCTTCGCAAGACCAGGTCCTTGCCACCGCATTCAACCGCAACCATCGACAAACGGAAGAAGGTGGTAGCATTGAGGAAGAGTTCAGAGCAGAATATGTAGCGGACCGGACCAACACCATGTCGACGGCTTTCATGGGGCTCACCATGGAGTGCGCGCGCTGCCACGACCATAAATACGACCCCATCTCCCAAAAAGAGTACTACCAGCTTTTTGCCTTCTTCAACAACATAGACGAATCAGGGCAAACGTCATTTTTCACCGATGCGGTTCCTGTGCCCACCATGTTGTTGTCTGATGCAGATACCTTGCACGCATTGCAGCAAATGCAAGACGCAGTAGGTCGTAAAGAAGCTGAACTTGCCAGGCATGTAGCGCATTCCGCTGCATCGTTTGAACCCTGGTTTGCCTCATTAAACGCTTCACCCCTGGCAAACCGGCCTCCCAAAGGGCTGACCACGCATATTCCTTTTGAGTCGATAGCCAATGAAGAAACACCAAACCTGGCTGCACGGAATGCCCCCGGGCATACCATCTTCGACCCTGAAATCGTGGATGGAAAACTTGGACGTGCGGTAAAGTTCGATGGCGAAAACGGACTCGAATTCAAAGGCGCCGGCGAATTTGAGCGCACCGATCCGTTTTCCATCGCCTTCTGGATGAAGGCTACAAAGTGGAACACATGGAATGCCCTCGTACACCGAACCAAAGCAACCTACGATGCCGGCAGCCGTGGCTACGAGCTTTCGCTCCAGGATAACAAACTGGTTGCCGGCCTGAGCCACATGTGGCCAGAGAATGCCCTGCGCGTGGTCACAACCGACAGCCTGCCCCTGAATGAATGGGTCCACGTTGCCATGACCTACGATGGATCGAGTAAAGCAGCAGGTGTCGCGCTCTACATCGACGGTAAGCCGGCCCAAACGGAAACCGTACGCGACAACCTCGTCCGTACCATCAAATACGAGCGGGTGGATGTCAATCTGACTACCGGCTACCGTTTTCGCGATACGGGATTCCAGGATGGGCTGCTCGACGATCTCCGCGTCTACAACAGGTCGCTTACGCCTTTTGAAGTTTCATTCCTCGCCGGCGATGATCCTTTTGAAGCGCTCATTGGCCAAGAAGTAGGTAACCTGGACCCTGCCGCACGGACTGCACTTGCAGCCTATTACCGCGACCATTTCGACCCAGCGTTCAAGACACTCTCTGCAGATCTTAGACGGCTCAGGGTGAAAGAAAACGAGCAGGTTGCGCCGATCCACGAAATGATGGTGATGCGCGAAATGGAGGAACGGCGGCCAACCCACATCCTAAACCGGGGTGCCTACGATGACAAAGGCGAAGAGGTAATGCCTGGCACGCCGGCCGCTATGCTTGCCTTCGATGAATCGTTACCGCAAAACAGACTGGGCCTGGCAACCTGGCTGACCGATCCAGAACACCCACTTACCGCGCGCGTTGCGGTAAACAGATTCTGGCAGATGTTTTTTGAACAGGGGCTTGTTGTCACGCCCGATGACTTTGGGAGCCAGGGGGCGCTGCCAAGCCACCCGGAACTACTGGATTGGCTGGCGTCAACCTTTATTGCCTCCAACTGGGACGTAAAACACGTCTTGAAGACGATTGTCATGTCGTCGACATATCGTCAGACTTCTGCCCTTTCGCCGGAACTACGAAGCAAAGACCCTGCAAATGAATTGCTCGCGCGCGGCCCCAAACGCCGGCTCACAGCGGAAATGATCAGAGACAATGCCCTGGCTACGAGCAACTTGCTGGTTGACAAGCTGGGCGGCCCTCCAGTGAAGCCGTATCAGCCGGCTGGCCTGTGGAAAGAGAAATCGGGCAAAGCCTATGTACGTGACACAGGCGAAGGATTGTATCGACGCAGTTTATACACCTTCTGGCGCCGTACCTCGCCGCCCCCTTCAATGATTACGTTTGATGCAACACGGCGCAACCAGTGCGTGGTGCGACGGCAGCAAACAAGCACCCCCATGCAGGCGCTTGTGTTACTGAACGACCCACAATATGTCGAGGCCTCCCGCATGCTGGCACAACGCCTCCTCCAGCACGGTGGTACGGTGGACAATCATATTACCGAGGCGTTTCGGTTGTTGACCAGTCGTTCACCCTCCCCGGCGGAGCGAGAAATTTTGAAACAGACCTATGAAGAGCAATTGGCGGAGTTTCAAGCCATCCCCACCGACGCCTCAGCCCTACTTCAGATAGGCGATGCAACCGCAGATCCGAGATTGCCGGCCGATGAATTGGCCGCAACTACAATCATGGTCAATACCGTGATGAACTTTGAAGCCGCAATTATCAACCGCTAAGCACCAGATTGCCATGCACGACTGTAACAACTACAAGTCTATTTCTTCTCGCAGGGATTTCCTGGCGCGTACTGCGATGGGACTTGGTGCCGCCGCCCTTGGGACCCTGATCAATCCAGCCATGTCGTATGCTGCAGGCGTCGACGATGATCAGCGCATCAAAGGAATACTCAAAGAGCCGCATTTCCCGGCCAAATCGAAGCGGATTATCTACCTTTTTCAAAGCGGTGGCCCATCTCAGTTAGAGTTGTACGACTACAAGCCGTTGCTGAACGAAATGCAGGGGGAAGAATTACCGGAATCTATTCGCGGCGGTCAACGCCTCACGGGCATGACAGGCTTTCAGAACTCGCTACCGCTTGCCGGCTCCAAATACAGTTTCTCCCAGTATGGACAGAGTGGTGCCTGGATCAGCGAACTGCTGCCGTATACGTCACAAATTGTTGATGACCTTTGTTTTGTTAAAGCCATGCATACAGAGGCCATCAATCACGACCCTGCCATCACCTTTTTTCAGACCGGCTCGCAGATCGCAGGCCGACCATCGTTTGGTTCGTGGCTCAGTTACGGCCTCGGCAGTGAAAATGAAAACCTGCCTGCCTTTTGCGTGCTCATCACCAAAGACAAAGGGGGACAACCGCTCTATGCACGTCTTTGGGGGAATGGCTTTTTGCCCTCGTTACACCAGGGCGTGCAGTTCAGATCGGGCAAAGATCCGGTGCTATACCTCAACAATCCCGAGGGTGTTACCGCGCGGAGCCGGCGTAAAATGTTGGACCGCCTGCAAGCCCTGCACGAGGCGCAAAAAGCAGCAACAGCTGATCCTGAGCTTGATTCACGTATAGCGCAATATGAAATGGCCTACCGGATGCAAACATCCATCCCCGAAGTGATGGATACATCGGATGAGCCAGATTACATTTTCGACATGTACGGCCCATCTTCTCGCGAACCGGGCACTTTTGCAGCCAACTGCCTGCTGGCGCGGCGACTCGCTGAACGGGGGCTCAAGTTTGTTCAACTTTTCCACCAGGGCTGGGACCACCACGGTGGCCTGCCGCGCGGTATCGAGCAGCAAAGCAGGGAAACGGACCAGGCTTCTGCGGCACTGGTGCAAGATCTGAAACAACGCGGCATGCTCGACGAGACGCTTGTCATTTGGGGAGGTGAATTTGGGCGTACTAATTACTGCCAGGGCCGGCTTACAGCAGATGATTACGGACGCGACCATCACCCGCGTTGCTTTACCAGTTGGATGGCGGGCGGTGGTGTCAATGCCGGCACCTCGTACGGCATAACCGATGAGTTCGGCTACAACATTGTCGACGAAGCTGTGCATGTTCACGACTTCCAGGCTACCGTGTTACACCTTCTTGGCATAGACCATGAACGACTGACCTTCAAGCATCAGGGCCGGCGTTTTAGACTTACCGATGTACACGGAACCGTCGTCCCGGCTTTAATTGCATAAAAACGGCGATCTTATCCGATTTTTGCAGACGAAGACTTGATTTTTGTCCCTACATTGCCAACCTTTCAAAGCCCACACGTCTGGCGTGCACTCTCACGGGATTATAGCCTCGTTTGCGTCATTACAGGCTGAACGACCCGCGCTCTCGTTTACCTGCTCCCTAAAATTATGCGATTTAATATACTCCAAGAAAACGCTAACAGTCCGTTTTCCTTTCAACTGTTAAGCGACCAGGGTGACGTATTGCTCACCAGTGGATCTTATACGACACGCGATGCCTGTACCGATGGTATTCGCGCGGCCATTGAAGCCCTCCGCGACCCAGAGTCGTTTGGAATCCAGGCCGGCAACGCCATTGCCCTACGCGATCAGAATGGTGCTGAACTTGCAAGCAGCGCAGCACTCGCCTCCCGGCAAGCGGCTACAACACAGATCGCTGACATCGTGGCCGCCGCTGCGCAGACCTCACAGTATGATGTCACCTTCACCACAACACGCGAAACGACGCGGCGTCAACAGCGCGCGTTCCAACGTGTTTCGCCGGCCGAACTCGCAGCCCTGTACAACTTTACACGGACGTCTTCAGGCGCCTCTGGCTTCGAGCTGTACCAGGAAGCGGCCGACGATCAGTATTATTTCCACTTTAACGATGCAAATGGACAGCCTGTGCTTTTCGGACGTGGCTTCCCAGCATCAGCCAAACGCGATCGCCGCGTAGAAGCGGTCATCCGAAATGCAGGCAACGAAAAACGTTACGAAATTGTCGAAAGCGATGGGGGCTACTACTTCACCCTCAAAGCGCGTAATGGCCAGGAGATTGCGCGGAGCCGGCAATTCCCCAACCGCGCAGACGCAGAAGGCGCTATTGGCTATCTGATTGGAAGCGTCCCCGGTTATGCGGATCAATACATCAAAAAGCGTACATCCCGCTCGCAGTCTGTAAGCAATGTGTACGATTTCAGCCAGGAATCGACATCGGGTGAAAGTGGATTTGAGACTTTCAAAAATCCAGTTTCTCGTCAGCACTTTTTCCACTTCAACGACGATCAGGGCAAAGCCTTACTTTACAGCCAGGGATACACGTCTCCCAAAGGTAGAGACAACGGCATCAAGTCCGTCATCCGCAACGCGTCAATCCGCGAGCGGTTTGAAGAAAAAGAGCACAATGGCAAATACTATTTTGTCCTGCGCGCCGGTAATCGACAGGAAATTGCACAGAGCCGTTTTTTCGATACCAAAGAAGAACGCGACCGCTGGATCACCTACTTTGTGGGTACGATTGGAGGCTATGCAGCTGCGTATGGCGTGACGCAGACCGCTTCGTCAACACAAACAGAACGCTTTACGCTTGATGCACCAGCTGGACTGGCAGCAGCCGGGCTCGCTGCCGGCGCAGGTGCCGCCGCAGCAGGCAGCACAAACGGTAGCAGTGCAGACGATGACGCAGATTCGGAAGAAGCTGACGCATCTTATGATACGGCCGACACTGTATATGGTAATACGCCGGCCTATGAAGAAGCGGCTGCAGTTGGTGCAGGCGCCGCTGCTGGCGCCTCAGGAAGCGGAGGCAGTGCTGGTGCCTCGGGAAGCGGAGGTGGAGCCGGTGGCAGTGTAGAAGAAGAGGAGGAATATGCTTATGCCGGCGACGACGACAGAGGTGGCATTCGACTCTGGCTTCCATGGATCATCGGACTGCTTGTACTTGCCCTCTTACTCTTCTGGTTGCTCTCCCAGATGAACGGATGTGGCACCAACCCAAATCTGGCCGGCGCTGATGGCGAAGCAACACAGCAAGAAACGGTGGTTGATGCAGGCCCCGGTGAAGCTGTAGCCGAAGTCCCGCTCGAAGAGACGGACACGTCCGCCGGTGCCGGATCAACAGGCGAACCACCCGCGCCACTCGGACCGTCGGCTATTGACCTCGGCTTCGATCCAAATAGCCTGATCGGCAGTATGGCGACCTTGCTTTCAGCACCAGATCGTTCCTTGCCGGCTTCGTTTGTACTTGATGCGGTGAATTTCCCACGGCACTCTGCCAAACTCAATAAGTCAGCATACGATCAGGTAGATAACCTTGCGGCATTGTTGAAAGCCTATCCGGATTTGAAAATCAAATTCATAGGCCATATCGACGGCTCTGAAGACGACAACGTTGCACGCTCATTTATGAATGGTGAGAACATCACCCTTTCTGCTGTCCGTGCGCGGTGCCTCTATCAGAAGTTTATCGAGAGCGGTGTGAGCGAAAGTCAACTTGACTATGAAGGCGTGGGTGCCACGTCACCACTGGTCAACAACAATAACGAAACAAATAAGCAGACAAACCGACGATTAGAAGTCGTTTTCTCTTCCCTGTAGCCTGGCATATTGCTACATGCTTTAGTGGTCCGTGGCCTTTGCTACGGACCACTTTTTTTGTACCGTATGGTTCTGCACAATCGCCGATGAACCACTTTGTGGTATTTTGTTGTGATCTTTACAAGACCCAGACCCACTTATTTATCTGACGTAGTATCATGACCACAGGCATCAACACTTCAGTTAGCGTTAAAACAGACGAAGAAATTATCGCTTCATTTGAGGCCGACGGCTTTGAAGTTGTGCACAAGGTTACATTTGAAGACCGGCGCGGCTTCGTGGCACAGAGCAAAACGGTCAAGAACATTATGACCGGCGCGTTCAAGAAAGCGTACTACGTGGAAGGCACCAGCTACCAGATGGGCTACCTGATGGGCATGATGGCGCACGACGAAGTAGAGCAAATGACGGTCAAGTTCGAGTCGCACATTATTCCCAGCATGCTTCACAAGAAAGGGTTTCTGGGCAGATTGGCCTCGCGGATCATTATGTCGATTGTACGACGGGCCTCGTGGCGGCACAGAAAAATATTACCCCATTCATTGTGGCAAGAATTAAACGGTATCAGGGACGCATGCCGAACCATCAATCGTAGATCCAAGGTAGGTGTGAAGCGGTTGCTTGCGTTGAACATGGGCTTCGATATCATCATGGCGACAGCGTATGACCCGCAGGCTTTCCTCTTTCAGCGGCTTGGCCTGAAGCCTCATCATATCCGAACGGACCACGTAGGCTGCAACGCGTTTTCTGTATTTGGCAATGCCACCAGTGACGGCAAACACTATATGGGACGCGACTTCATGTTTCCTACGGGCGGGGTATTTCAGGATGTTGCGGCGATGGTCATCTACAACCCTATGGATACGGAAGAGGTAAACGGGACCGAACGCCACCGGCTCCCCACGGTGTGTATGACAGCCCCGGGATTTGTTGGCTGCATTGCTGCAATGAACGAAAACGGCGTTGGCATCGGTGTGGATATGCTGCCCGGCGCAAACAACAACATCAACGAGCCTGGTTTGAATTCGCTTTGCCTTGTCCGGCACACAGCGGATTACGCGGAGTCGGCGGAAGATGCGTTGGATATTATCACCGAAGCACCGCGCGGTGTCAGTTGGCTCTATGTGGTTGGTGATGGCAAAAACGACAAAGCAGTGGTGATCGAAGCCGGCATGAACACCGATGACTTCGATCCCTTCCGGTATCCCGACCAGAAGCTGTACAACATCGGTGTGCTTCCCAGCCCGGAGTTTTTCGAAGAGCATGCGCCAGAAAAACCTGTCAAAGGTTTGGTAGCGCGCTGGAGCGACTACAAATATCCAGAAGTTTTTCTTACTGCAAATCCTGGCCTCTTCTCACACTTCAACAAACCTTTTAACAGGGAGATGATGGGTGAGAAAAGCTTCATCAACCCTGGCTATAAATCCGGGTCTTTCTCTCAAGACCCACCGCTGAAAACTGACAATAGCCCCAAGTCATACTACTTTGCTCCACAGCGCGAAACCCACGATGACGTGATTCTTGTGACCAACATGGCGATCACGCCAACCATGCGCTTGCCGGGCATGCACGACCATACAGCAGACATTGCAGGCGAAGAAGCGCTCAGCCAAAGCCAGTGGCGGTACGATGCACTCAACAAAGAAATCCTTGATGCCTACGGCACCATTGATGAAGCCAAAGCCTGGGACCTCATCAATTTCCTTACGCCGCTTCCAGGAGGACCTTATCCAAAGTTTTATGGGCACGGCCGCAACAGCCAGCGCGAAATAGACGAGATCG
Source organism: Rhodothermales bacterium (assembly GCA_965263205.1). Classification (GTDB taxonomy): domain Bacteria; phylum Bacteroidota; class Rhodothermia; order Rhodothermales; family JAHQVL01; genus JBCCIM01. The sequence goes on along the minus strand of CBDHHF010000011.1, from coordinate 217,751 downwards.
TTGTGCATGGCAGCACATCGCTTCTGAACCTGACGGACAAGACCATGAAGAGCATCTACGGCTACTTCGGCGACGGACCGGTTAAACTAACGCTGCCGGCATATTTGGCTTGAGTGAGTCATTCCGCATCTACTATTCAGACAACAGGTACCGGTCAAGCACCACCTCTAAAGAGTCGCGCAGGACATGGCCCTCAGCCACAATTTTGTTTTCCGGCGATACCAAATACAACGTGGGGTACTGGTAGATTTCGTATGCCTCCAGGATACTGTCATTATCTGATGTCTGGAGGATTTGTGGCCACGTGATTTCGTATTCAACCAACACATGCTCTAGTACAGTGGGCTCATCCAATGCTACACCCAATATGGCAAATTTTGCAGGATCGTATGTAGACACAGCATCCTTTAATCGGGGAAGCTCCGTTATACAAGGTGGGCACCAACTTCCCCAAAAATCGATGAGAACGTATTTATTTTGCGTCGTCAACGACGACAAACTAACACGCGTGTTCGTCAAGAAATCGTTACCCACAATTTCTGTCGGTGTCCCACCAAGCTGCGTATGTCGCAACGCAGTGACATCGGTTTTTATTAACTGCAGTTCATCACCATTAAGCGAAACACCATCAATTTTATAGGCAAGCGTATCAATCAACACGGTATCACCTACGTCATATAAGACCGTTGATGAGGCTTCATTTGCAATAGGAGAAATAAGGCGTAGTTGTACCCGTGTACGTTCCGTCCAATAAACCCCATTTGCAAACCCATTGTGGATTCTGATTTGATAAGACAAATCATTAGTCCTCAAAACACCGGCACGGTGTTGCGCCAATGTAACACCCATATTGGGTGGCTGCTCCTGTTCAAAGAAAAGTCGTATTCCCGGATTTTCTTTTCGTTGGAGATAAGGATCGGCCTGAAGTAAAGCTTCGGTATTCCGGATATACTGACCGTCATAATACTGATAGGCCACGCGTACAAGCGGTAGTACTTTGCGATCATCCGCCGATATTTGTTCAGACGACCAGACATCCTTGTACGTAAAACGCTGCTCCCCCAGAAAACTCTCATCATTGTCTGCATCAAACATAACAACCAATGCACCAGCGTCATCAGATCCGACAAGGAACGAGACGGAGTGATCTACAAAATGAGGTGTCAAGTGTGTTGTATCCCGTTCTCCCAACCATCGCAATGCAAAATCCTCCTCCATCATCCCAGATTTCCATCCGTGGAATACCGTCTGCTCCAATTGCATATTCACATTGCGAATAGTGACCTTATTCAGATCAAGAGGAATGTCAGTCACTTGCTCCCACATGTTCGCCCATGGCCCTTCTTTCTCAAGCGGAAAACGCGCCCATCTACGTGGGCTGAATTGATGAAAGCCTTCAACGAGCGCCAAGTCCACTCGTATTGTATCCGCACCGAGTTGCGTAACAGGTAGAAGATCGAGCGAAGTTGTGGCTTCTAGAGCCTCAAATTTCTCAGCTTGCTCAACTGGTGCAGGTGTCGTAAGTGTATTCAGGATTGGCCTTTCTTTCCAGCAAGAACAAGCCAGAAACGAAATTACGAAGCATATTATGAGACCATACCTCATTGTTTTATTTTTTTAGAATGCTCCTGCTTTAGGATGTAATCATAAACTCAACCGTAATACCATCCCAGAGCAGCTTTACCCCGGTGATGAACAAGAAGATGTAACAGAGCAGGTAAAACCAATCTTCATTGACAACCTTGTGAAGCTTAAGCCCCAACCATACACCGAGTGGTGCAATGGGTGCTAAATACAACGATGTCATGAGGTTATCGCCGTTCAACTGCCCCAACAACGAATAAGGGACCAGTTTCACAAAATTGAGAATGGTAAAAAGAACGACCATCGTCCCAACAAAAATAGACTTATCCAATCGTTGCGGCAGCAAAAATACGTTTGCGGGAGGCCCGCCGGCGTGTACCCCAAAACTCACAAAGCCGGCAATCACCCCCCAAAAACTTCCTTTCACCGGATCAGGCTTCGTCACAGCTCCTTCCGTTTCTTTTCGAAAGAAATTGAACGTAAACATGATCGCAACAAGGCCGATGATAATGCGGATATAGCCTTCGCTCAAGTAATGAAAGGTAAAGGTCCCGATTAACACGCCAACCAGGCCCGCCGGTAATAAAATCTTGATATTGGTTTTATCCCATGCCTTGCGGTAATACCAGATATTGATGACATCCATCAGACACAGCACGGGCAAGAGAATTGCAGCTGCTTGTACGGGCGAAATCACCAGTGCCATCAAAGGTACAGATAAAACACCGAGTCCGCCGCCAAACCCACTTTTCGCAATACCTGCAATGAGTATAGCCAGGAATGCAAGCGTATAAAACAGGGGCCCTTCGATCACACAGCCTCCTGATCGGTCCACACGGCAAGCACGTTACCACAGGGATCTGCAAAGTGAAAGCGCCGCCCACCGGGAAACGAAAACGTCTCCCTGACGATCGAGCCACCGTACGCCATGATATCTGCTTCCACGGCCTCCAGATCAATGGCATACATAATGATCAAGGGGATACCCGCTGATACAGTTTCTCCCCGCATAAACCCGCCATCCATCCGTCCATCATTAAACGCGGTATAATCAGGACCAAAATCTTGAAAGGTCCAACCAAAAACCTTCGTATAGAACGTCTTCACCCGTTCGAGGTCCGTTGCTGCAAATTCTACGTAATCCAGTCGAAGGTCTTGTTCGGATCGGCTCATGCCAGACTAACTCAGCTTGACGATTAGGCAATTGTGAATGTTTGATAACAAGCGCCTTAGCGCATATGCCCCGGAGATTAGTCAATTCGATGAAGAGGTGCAAAAGTTTTTTGGCTTGGCCTTACCCCATAGCTTTTGCCCTGGTACCCTAAAAAAACCTGGGGCAATAAAAAAGCCTGACCCATTCGGAATCAGGCTTAGTGGCGATTTTGGATCGCCTTCCACTCTTAGCGTACATAATGTACTTAATTAGCCAATACCTAAAACAGGGGGAAACCTCTGATTCTTCGTGGGAAATTTCCCGACAGACTACAGATCAAGTTTTTTGACCTGATCGGGGTCCATTTTTAATAACCCCTGCTTTTTGAAATAAATCATCGTCGTTTCCACGGTGCCATGCCGCATACGCTCACGCACTTCATCGACACTCAGCCCACTGTTTAGCCAAAGCAACGCTGCTGTATGCGTCAGGCTGTGCGGTGAGACACCCGGGCGTTTGATGCCGGCATCCGTCAGATGCAAATTAATGCGGCTACGCACAGAACGTGTGTTGAGACGCTTGCCTTCTGAGCGATGCCCATGTGAGACAAACAGCGGACCATCGGGCGCAACGCGTTTGCGCGTATCGAGGTATGCCTGGACTTTCTCCATGACATGCGCGTCGATGGGCACTTGCTGATCTTTCACGGTGCGTCCTTTGCCTTGCACGCGCAGATACCACCCCATCAGCGTTTGCTCCAGATCTTGCACATTGGCACGGATGATTTCAATTTCGCTCAGGCCGGCATACAACATCAGGTACACAATCGCCTGATCGCGGAGTCCAATCTGATTGGATGGGATGAGCTGCTCAAGCAGGGCTTCAACATCCGCTTCTGTAAGCACGGCACGCGAATGTGAGCTGGGCCGGCGATTCCCCTTCACTGACCGTGCTGGATTATCAGCCAGCATGCCGATATCAACAAGGTACTGACACAACCGCCGAAGGGCTGTTAGATATGTGGAAACCGAGACCTGGTGCAGGCCGCGCTCTTCCATCAGATATTTCTTATAGGCCTCGACATCGTCCGTGGTAAACTTGAAAGCAGCTTTGTGTACGGCAAACCAGCGCTCGAACTCATTCAAAGAACGACGATAGGTGCCGGCAGTCTCGGGACTTTTGTCTTTCAGGTATTCTTTGACAAAGTCCTCAATGCGACGATTAAGTTCGCTTACAGTAAGGGATAAGGTCTGTTCTGCTTCCGGCTTCTCCATGCCTGGTACACGTGTGGTGGATTGATAGGTGACGGCACAATATGCTGCCCTACACCATTTCCACCCGACAGGCTTACTGCCGGAAAAGACAAGATTAGCAAGATGGGTCGGGCAACCACGTTGTAATCAACCCAATAGAAAGGACTTTGTCAATAACGGATTTAAGAAAAATAACGGAAATTAGGATTTATCGCAGTGGGGATTCTACTGCGATAAATCCGTATCCTGAGCAAAAGCGAAGGATCTGCCCAAATAAAGGGTACCATACCAGGGGTGTTCAGAAAATCTTTATCCAATGTTGGCGCTCATAGCCATTCCAGCAAGAGATACACATCTTGTGCAGTAAGCTACTGCTCCCGAGTGTAAGTTACGTACGTTCATTTCTTTTGCTTGCCAAAAAGAAACGAACCAAAGAAAAGGGCACCACCAAATAAAACGCGCGCTTTTATCTCCTTTCGCGCAATTCCTCCTGAATTTTATTCAGGAAAACGCTTCGATAAAAGCATCCACCACACATCGCCACGCATTTGGTGGACATCCGCGCGCTGATTTGCTTAATAACGAATCAATCTTTGCTAGCTATTATTTTTCTGAACACCCCTGGTACCATCCAGGCAATCTTAACGCTTCCCATTCCGCTCGAAGCCTAAGTCCCCTTACACAACGCCATTCGGGTCGTGCGACTCCAGAATAGATACGTAACGCTGTAAGAACGACGAAGCCATGGCACCATCAATGATCCGGTGATCATAAGAGAGTGATACGTACATGATGCTGCGAATCGCTATGATATCCCCCATTACAGGATCTTCGATTACAACAGGACGCTTTTTGATGGAGCCGGTTGCGAGGATGGCTACCTGGGGCTGGTTGATGATCGGCGTGCCCATGAGGCTGCCAATCGAACCAACGTTGGTTACCGTAAATGTACCGCCCTGCAAATCAGCCGGCTGCAATTTTTTGTTGCGCGCACGACTCGCAAGGTCAGCAGCAGCGTGGGCAATGCCGGCCAGATTCAACTGCCCCGCATTCCGAATAACAGGCACAACCAGTTTGTCTTTGTCGATGGCAACAGCAATCCCGACGTGGTAGTCTTTTTTCAGGATAATGTGATTCCCCTCGACAGAAGCATTCACAACAGGATGTTGGCGGAGTGCTTCTACGGCTGCTTCCACAAAGAACGGTGTATACGTAAGTTTGGCGCCTTCGCGGGCCTGGAACGCAACTTTGTTCTTCTCACGGAGCTTGACGAGGTTGGTAACATCGATTTCGGCAAACGACGTTACGTGAGCAGACGTAGCTTTTGAGCGCACCATGTGCTCTGCAATGATCTGCCGCATGCGATCCATTTTGACAATCTCGGACCGCAAACCAGACTCGACAAAAATGTTTGGATTGGCCGGCGCTGCAACAGGCTGTACAGGTTGCGCAACAGGCGCAGGCTGCTGCGGCGCTGTTTTGCGCTTCGCCACAAAAGCCAGAATATCTTCTTTGGTAATACGCCCTTCACGCCCTGAACCACTCAGCGTTGTCAACTCAGCTACCGACAACCCTTCTTTCTCGGCAATCGAGCGCACGAGCGGTGAGAAGAACTGACCATCAGGACCACGACGAGGAATAGGACCCGTTGGCTCTCCGTCAGGCACCATCAGTGCTCCATCGCCAGCAGGCGCAGACTCAACCTGATCGGTTGGGACGACGATAGATGGCGTTTCGACTGTGGGTGGCGTGGCTGCCGGTTGCGGTACCACAGCAGCAGCGCCGGCGCCGGTTGCAATAATGGCAATATCGGTTCCAACCTCCACGGTATCCCCTTCAGGGACCAGGATTTCAACCAGCGTGCCGGCAGCAGGAGACGGTACTTCGGTATCCACTTTGTCGGTCCCAATTTCCAGGAGGGTTTCATCAAGCTCAATGGTATCGCCGGGCTGTTTGTGCCAGGTGATTACGGTACCCTCGGTAATGCTTTCACCCATTTTCGGCATCACAACGTTGATGCGTTCTCCGCCAGCCGCTGGTGCCGGAGCGGGTGTTGCCGGAGCTTGAGCCGGCGGCGCAGGAGCTGCTTTTTCTGCAGGCGGCGCGGCTTCTGGCGTAGCTGCCACGGCTGCACCTACTTCGGTTTCCAACCAGGCAATTGTGACGCCAACGTCTACCGTCTCGCCCTCAGGCACAACAATTTCAGCCAGTACGCCGGCTGCAGGTGAAGGCACCTCGGTATCTACTTTATCCGTACCAATTTCGAGCAGCGTTTCATCCAGTTCGATGGTGTCACCAGGTTGTTTAAACCAGGTAATAACCGTCCCCTCAGTAATACTCTCGCCCATTTTGGGCATTTTCACTTCAATTTTCGCCATAGCAGCTATTTATCTTGGGCCATTAAGCAGTGTACAGGGTAGCGAATAAAAACTATACCAAACAGATAGTTTCCATCCTGCAGATTTCCCTGTCACATTGTACCTATCCACTGGGATACGACCCTACAATTTCTATAATCAGTATGAAAGTTTATCGGGCAAGAAATCAGAAGGCTGTACACCAGCTTTCTTTAGAGCGAGTACCGCGCCTCCTGACACAGGTACAAAGACTACCCACACCTTAGGAAGCGTTCTGTTTCAAACCCACGCACAGCGCGATTTGATTCATTAAAACTTGACAGGCTGAAAGGAAAAGCGCTTTCCTGCATCCAGGGAGAAGCCTCCCCAAAAGTACATCAAACGCCGCGCTCGTAGCGCTCCAGCCACTCCCGATAGTTCTGTGAGGTTACGCTATCACGATGCTCCTTCGCCATTGCTTCTTCAAGAAATTTTACCGCTTCTTCGCGGTTACCGGCAAAGTGATGTGCAAGCGACAGCACTGCGATATTTTGCCGCTTGTCTGGCACAGCTTCGTAGGCAAGCGTTGCATGCTGAAGCGCCGATTCCGGATCAACAGGTTCGCCATAACAATCGTATCGCAACGTTCGGACTTTCCAATGTTCACGACACCCAAGCAGCGCCAGTGCATAAAACCGGTCGTCAGAATCGAGATGATTCTCTTTCAACGCCCATTCCCGGGTGAATGCTCGCATTTCACGCTCGGTAGCTGCTGCATCTGCAGCCCGACCCATCCGTCTGTACATGCGCCCCAATTCCCACTGCGTCACAGGTAACTCAAATCTTGGGTCTATATCATTGTAGACTGCCATTGCCTCTTCGAAAGATGCTTCCGCTTCTTCGTATTTTCCCATTTCAGCCTGGGCAATGCCGGCGTAATACATAGCCGAAGCTACGTCTTCTCGACTGCCATTTCGCTCCCACAGCGGCTTGGTCCAGAGCGCTTTTTCTTCCACTTCGTCCCAGCGCTCCATACCAACGAAGAGTTGGACCAATCTGGAGTGTGCAAACACCATATCTTCTACATCCGCGCCATATTTCTTCTCCATCACCTGCGCAGCCCGGTTGAGTGCTTTTTCGGCAGCTTCCATTTCCCCAATGTGCTGCAGATAGGATGCAGTTGTAATAAACAAACTGGGGTTTGAATCGGAGTTGATTAGCGCTTCTTCAGAAATAAGCCACATACGCTCAAACGCTTCCATAACCTCCGGCGAGTAAAAGTCCTGCTGATGTGCGACCCGAAACTTACCGTATAGATGCCGCAGCATGAGCCCACTCTCGGGCCCCTCTGCTGCTTCGATAATACGGGTTGCTCGATCGTAGAATATAACCGCAGAATCCGGATCATTTTGGTAACCCCGATACATGTTACCCAGTTGGTACAGGATGCTTTGCAGCCTGATATCATCGGGGCCATAGTTTTCTTCCAGGATGCTTAGCGCTTGCATTGCTGCATGGATCGCTTTATCAGGCTCCGGCTCATGATCGCGCACCATCCGCGACAATGTCATAATGGCAATGGACGTCCAGTCTGCCGCAACCTCCGGATGACGTGCTCCCAAAGCCGCCTCGTGGATGTCTTTGGCTTCATACAATAGACCTAGAATTTTTTCTCGGCGTTCCGTTGTAATGCCGCCAAAATGCCGCGAGGTTGTCTCCGCTAGGGCACGCAAACTCTCTGCAACATCAGGATGGTCTTCCCCCAACGTCTTCCTGCGCAGTGCAATAGCTTCCTCCAGGAATTTTACAGATTCCGCTTCGAGCCCCAATTCCCAATAGACGCGCCCCATGGTATGCAGCAACTTGGCGCGGATTACAGGTTCTTCCTGAAGCTCTGATTCAATGCGCTCCGCACCCTGGTCCAGGATTTCGCGGGCCGTGATTGAATTACCGCGGGCGACTCCGGGGTCAGAAACTTCAAAAAGCTGAATCATGAAGTCTGAGACCCGCTCAGAAGTTGCGGCCTCTTCCTGGGCAATGGCCTCGGCCCGCTGGGCGCGTAGCAGCCCCATAGTCGCAGCCGTTATACCACCTATAAGGGCAAGCAGCACAAAAGCCCCGGCAATTACAGCCGTTTGGTGCCGGCGAATAAATTTGCCCATCCGATACGACATACTCGGTGGCCGCGCCATGACAGGCTCGTTATTCAGATAACGGCGGAGCTCCATGGCTAAACCGTTAACTGTATCATAGCGTCTTGTACGGTCTTTCTCGATCGATTTCAGGACAATCCAGTCGAGATCTCCTTTCAACTCGCGTTCGAGCTGGTCGGGCGTTGTTTGGCGAAATGCCGCTATGGATTGCCGTTTCTCACCGAGTGAGGTCAGGCGGGTACTTGGTTTGGGCACCTCGCTATCCTGAATCGCCTTTTGGATAGCATGCTGGGCCTTGGCTTTCAAGTCGAGCGGTTTCGCGCCCACAAGCAGCTCATACAACATGACACCAAGGGAATACACGTCCGTCCGTGTATCCACGTCGAAACCGCCCTGAACAGCCTGCTCCGGACTCATGTAAGCCGGCGTCCCAACCATCTGCCCAATTCCCGTCACCAACGTGTGGGTAGTGAGATTAAAGCCAACAGCTTTTGCAATCCCAAAGTCGATCACTTTGGGCACGGGTTTATCATCGTGTTCGGAAATCAACACGTTCGACGGCTTCAGGTCGCGGTGAATAACGCCTTTTTGATGCGCATGCTGGACAGCCTTGCAGATATCCATAAACAGGGTAATCCGATCAGCAGTCGATAGCCGTTTGTTATCACAATACTCATCTACAGGAACGCCGCGCACAAGCTCCATCACAAAATACGGGCGGCCTGTATCCGTCACGCCGGCGTCATAGACTTTGGCAATATTGGGGTGATCCATCACTGCAAGCGCCTGCCGCTCGGAAGCAAAGCGGGCAACCACCTCCTTGGTGTCCATGCCAAGCTTGATCAACTTAAACGCGACCTGCCGTTTGATGGGCGCTTTCTGTTCTGCCAGCCAAACCTCGCCCATCCCCCCCGCGCCCAACTGCTCAATTAGTTTGTACGGACCAATCTGATTGCCATCCAGCAATTCGATGCCTTCAACAACGCGCTGCATTTCCACCGCACTGCGCATAAAAGACTCACCTTCAGCGGCAGCATCCGCCTGAAGCAAGCTCACCAGTTCAGCGTGTATGGCTTCATCGCCAGCACAGGCAGCAGTAACAAAAGCTTGTTGTTCCTCCCCTTTCAGCAGCCGGGCAGCTTTAAAAAGGCGTTCAAGTTTATCCAGAGCATTCGTTTCCATACGAACAAAGACGTGCATTGTGGGAGCTTTAATATCGCGTTTTAAGCAACAGCTAACAAATCATGCCTCCACTCATCCTAACAAATGAACGGGGCTGTTGAAGGTTACAGGTTTAAGGTTGAAGGTTTTTTGCTTTCGCAGATGCGATAACATAAAAAACCCGGCAGTTTGGGTGAACTGCCGGGTTATGCTGTATTCAGGTGTTATAAAGCGGGATCAACCTGCGAGCAGCGGGGCAATCACGAGCGATACAACAGCAATAAGCTTGATCAGGATATTGAGGCTTGGGCCACTGGTGTCTTTTAGCGGATCACCAACCGTATCACCGGTAACCGATGCTTTGTGCGCCTCGCTACCTTTCCCATAATCTTTTCCATCAACCGTCACACCACCTTCGATACGTTTTTTGGCGTTGTCCCATGCACCGCCAGCATTAGACTGGAAGATGGCTAACAGTACACCAGAAACGGTTACCCCTACAAGGAGGCCGCCCAGCATGTTTTTGTCGATGAATCCAATGATTACAGGTACAGCAACGGCCAGAACACCTGGTAGAATCATTTCACGCAGCGCAGCCGCTGTAGAAATGTCTACACAACGGGCGTAGTCTGCGCGTGCTTTTCCTTCGCGGAGTCCCTCAATTTCGTTGAACTGCCGGCCTACTTCTTTAATCATATCCCCGGCAGCACGACCTACAGCACCCATAGCCATCGCGCTAAATACGTACGGCAACATGGCACCTAAAAGAAGACCTGAGAGAATGATTGGGTTGGCAACGTCAATGTTATCTACGCCGGCCTGCTGCATGTAGGCTGCAAAAAGCGCCAGGGCTGTCAACGCAGCACTGCCAATAGCGAAGCCTTTACCGATAGCTGCTGTTGTGTTACCAACGGCATCAAGTTCATCGGTACGTTCACGAACTTCTGGTGGCAGATGCGCCATCTCAGCGATACCGCCGGCATTGTCAGAAATCGGACCGTAAGCGTCTACAGCCAGCTGGATACCCGTGACAGCGAGCATACCAACAGCAGCAATCGCAATACCGTAGAGACCAGCAAAGTGAAATGCACCGATGATAGCGCCAGCGAGGACAACTGCCGGCAAACCAGTTGAGTACATCCCCAAACCAAGGCCAGCAATAATGTTTGTAGCAGAACCCGTTACACTCTGGTTAACAACGCCCGTTACTGGACGATTGTGGGTTGCTGTATAGTACTCCGTGATCAAACCGATCAATACCCCGGCGCCCAGACCAATGAGTACTGCCCAGCAAACACCAAGCGAGGTGTAATTGTAGCCACCGCTTGCCCACGTTTCTGGCAACAATGCCTGAATGATAAAGAAAGACAAGACAGCCATCAGGGCTGAAGCGCCAAACTCACCGGTGTTCAATGCACGCTGTGGGCTTCCGCCTTCTTTAACGCGAACGAAGAACGAACCCAGAATAGCAACAACAATCCCTACAGCTGCAATGGTCATGGGCAGCAGTACGGCGGCAAGCGATTCAACACCGTCCATGGCTTCAAACGCAGGAATAAACGCGGCGCCAAGTACCATGGTACCAATGATGGAGCCTACATAGCTTTCGAACAGGTCAGCACCCATGCCGGCTACGTCACCTACGTTATCACCCACGTTATCAGCAATCGTAGCAGGGTTACGCGGGTCGTCCTCAGGAATGCCCTCATAGACTTTACCAGCAAGGTCAGCCCCAACGTCGGCAGCTTTGGTGTAGATACCGCCGCCTACGCGGGCGAAGAGCGCGATGGAAGACGCGCCGAGTGAAAAGCCTGAGATCACGTTAATAACGCGAATCACACTCCAGTCCATACCGCTGTATACAATGAACAGCGCACCGAGGCCGAGCAATCCAAGACCAACAACGCTCAGTCCCATAACCAGGCCGCCCGAAAACGCAACGCTAAGTGCAGGTCCAAGCCCTTTACGGGCAGCATTGGTGGTGCGCACGTTGGCCTTTGTGGCTACGTTCATCCCGATGAAACCAGCCGTTGCAGAACAGAATGCGCCAATCACGAAAGAGACTGCAACAAGCCAGGAAGAGTTTTCATTGCCGTTGTTTGCAAACGCAAGCAGTACGGCGACAAGCAACACAAAAATGGCCAGGATACGGTATTCGCGACGTAAAAATGCACGAGCTCCTTCAGCAATCGACGCTGCAATTTCCTTCATCTCCTCGGTGCCGGCATCTTGTTTCCCAACCCACTGGGCGCGTACGAAGGCATATACCAATGCCACCACACCTGCAATGGGAACCAGGTTTGTGATTAATGAAGCATCCATAGAAGTAGTATTCCTCTTAATCTATCTATATTGAAATGGTAATTGCACGTTTAAATACGGCCCGGCCGATGCGCCGCATGCGCGGAGCTTGGCAGGGTGTGCGTTTCAAAAATGCCTAATATACGTCAGAAAAGGGCTTTTTCAAGCTCCCGCCACATCAAGAATCAGTGCAATTACACTTATTTCTTGTTAAATCTATTCATCGCTGTCACAATGCCCTCACAAACGAACGTGGTGGCCGCATCGCGGGCACGTTGCACAGCATCCTCTATCGGGGCGATCTCGTCATCATCGAAGGGAGAGAGTACGTAATTAGCCTGTTGGCCTCTGCCAAAGTTATTCCCAATCCCTATCCGGAGGCGCGGAAAATTTTCTGTGTTTAATATATCAATAATGTGTTGTACACCATTGTGTCCTCCCGCGCTGCCTTTTTGACGGAGACGGATGGCTCCTGGTGCCAGGTTGATATCGTCCACAATAACCAGCAAATCCTGCGGTGTGGCTCCAACACGCGTCATGTGTTGGCGTACGGGACCACCGCTTAGATTCATATAGGAGAGCGGTTTCAGGAGGCACATTGGCCGGCCTCTAAACCTGCCACAACCTGCTTCAGCCGGCCCACGGTCGGGCTCCATATCGATCTTCGCACGCTCACTGAGCGCATCAATCACCCAGAACCCGACGTTGTGCCGTGTCTGTTCGTACTCCACACCAGGATTGCCCAGGCCTACAATCAAACGCTTCTTACCGGCCATATGCGATACCTGCCCGTGCTATCCCAGCCTGTGTGCTGCAGCTGAATAACAGCTAATCTTATTCAGCTGCTTCAGCTGCTTCTCCTTCAGCTGCCTCTTCGCCTTCAGCGCCTTCCTCAAGATCATCAGCCGTCTGGGTAATGCGCGGAGCGTGGATCATCACAACGGTCTGGCTATCGCTAGACTGGAACTCGATGTTGTCGAAGTCGAGATCGCCAAGGTGAATGGAATCGCCAATGTTGAGCGCGGAGATATCAACAGTGAGGTGTGATGGAATGTCTTTAGGCAGACACTTGATTTCCACTTCACTGATCACATACTGCGTATTACCCCCTTCGATCTGGCCCGCAGGGGTGCCTTCGAAGCGGAATGGTACAGCCAACGTGATTTTCTCACCAGCCTGCAATACCTGAAAGTCTGCGTGGATGGCGTTGTCGTGGACAGGATGGAAATCGATATCTTTTAGGATACAATCCCAGCTTTTGCCTTCAAGCTCAATTTTCACGAGGGGTGTTTCGTGTGAGCGGATCAGGTTGTAGAGATATCTTGCGTCGAGTTGGAATGCCAGCGGCTCAACGTGGTGCCCGTACAATACACAGGGGACCTGGCCCTGAAGGCGAGCCTGTTTTGAGGCACGCTTGCCCGTTCCGCGGGCTGTTGCATCTAAAGTTGTAAATTCCATGGCTACAATGGTAGTACTTTTTAAGTCGGCTGCAGGCTGCACGTTTGTCCATCTGCTAGGAAGCCGGCTTCCAATAATCAATATTTAGGGTACAAAGAGCGTAGAAACCGATTCATCGGTATAAATACGCCGGATGGCATCTGCGAAGATGCCTGCTACGCTAACCACCTCAATCCGATCCGAAGGCCGCTGTAACGGAACCGAATCCGTAACCACCAGCCTGCTGAGTGCAGAGGCTTCGATGCGTTCATATGCCGGGCCTGAAAGCAGCGGGTGTGTACAAGCTGCCATAATTTCAAGCGCACCAGCATCACGCAACGCGCCAGCCGCACTGGTCAACGTGCCTGCTGTATCACAGATATCATCCATGATCAGCACGTTTTTGCCTTCCACCTCACCAATGATGTTCATCACCTGCGCCTCGTTCTGCCGGGGCCGGCGTTTGTCTATCACTGCAAGGTCTGCGCCGAGGCGTTTGGCATAGGCTCGCGCCATCTTAATTGCCCCGACATCAGGAGCCACAACAACCAGGTTGGTCAGGTTGAGGGCCCGAAAATAGTCGATGAAAACCGCAGATCCGTATAAATGATCCACAGGGATATCGAAAAAACCCTGAATTTGTGGTGCGTGCAGGTCCATCGTGAGGATCCTGTCGACACCAGCGACGGTCAGCATATTCGCCATCACCTTGGCACCAATCGCAACACGGGGCTGATCTTTTCTATCCTGGCGTGCATACCCGAAGTATGGGATCACTGCAGTAATACGGGCTGCCGATGCCCTGCGTGCCGCATCAATGAGCATCATCAACTCCAACCAGTGGTCGCCCGGCGGATTGGTGCTCTGGATAATAAAGAGGTCAGAACCACGAATGGACTCGTCGTAACGGATATAAATCTCTCCGTCCGAGAAGTCCTGAATAATCACTTGCCCCAGGTCCTGCTGGTAGGCATCCGCTATTTTTCTTGCCAGTGCGGGGTTGGATCGGCCCGCAAAAAGCGTAATGGGGCTCCCGGATGAAGTTGATAACATGAGCCAGGCAAAAATCTTTTTAGAGTAAGCCGCGGTGGATTGGGGGATCGCCAGAACAACAGAACCGCCCGCAGGCGGTTATCTTCTGGAAAAACAGATCAAAGCTGAAAGACAGGAATCCCTTCCCATGTGCACATGCGGGTGCCTACCTCAAGGTAGCCAAGCACCGGGTGTGCTGCTGTTGCCCGAGAAGGACTCGAACCTTCACCGACGGCTCCAAAGGCCGCTGTCCTGCCATTAGACGATCGGGCATTGTCAAATTCATTCGGAGCACACCTAACTCGGTCTGCCGGCAAGCCGGCCGTATCTCCGCTTTGAATGACAAATCTGTAGCTTCAGACAAAATCAAAAGTGCCTGTTTCCACAGCGCACCTATCAACGCGAATTATGGCGAGGGAGTTTCCCCCAATAGCACGATTCACGTTCTTCAGATAAAGTTCAAACGGGAATAGCGAATATCGAACAATGAATCAGGGGTGTTCAGAAAAAATCTCTATCCAATGTTGGCGCTCATGGCCATTCCAGAAAGAGCTACGTATCTTGTGCGGCAAGCAACTGCCCCTAGGTTGCGTACGTTCATTTCTTTTGCTTGCCCAAAAGAAACGAACCAAAGAAAAGGGCACCACCAAATAAAACGCGCGCTTTTATCCCCTTTCGCACAATTCCTCCTGAATTTTATTCAGGAAAACGCTTCGATAAAAGCATCCACCGCACATCGCCACGCATTTGGTGGACGTCCGCGCGCTGATTTGCTGAAAACGAATGCATCTTTGCTAGCTACTATTTTTCTGAACACCCCTGACAATGAATTTCGAATCGCGAAGGCTAAACGCGCCATCAAAATTCATCACTCGATATTCTTTATTCGATACGCTTGCCGCTTATTCCATTTTGCGTTTTGCGGTAAGCGCTACATCAACGCCATACGAAACTACGGTGAGCGAGCCGTTCATTTCATCACCTTCAACGGCTGAATCGACAGTCATGGTACCAAACTCACCACCGTCAAATTTGAATTTGACCTTGGACATTTCGTTGTCAAACACCAGGTCCTCAAGGGGCGCAGCTTGTTCGGGTGCATCATCAGCAACGATGGTTCCACTCAGGACACCATCTACTTCAATAAACGTCATGTTGCCTGTGTAGACCCCTTGCGGCGTGTCGAGTGTGTACGTCCAGGTACCAACGAGCGGGCTGGCCATGACCTCTTCTGCCATCTTTCCTCCTTCCGCCATTACATCTTCAGCGGCTTTCTTGGAACTGGCACAGCCGGCAACAAGACAGAAGGCCAGTAACAGGATTGCAGATAAATTCCGGGTATGTTGCATTACAGTGTTGAAATTAATGGTTGAGGTAGTCAATCATCGATAAGATAACCGATTACTACAACAAAACCAGTACTAAACAACGTCGCTTTTTACCCAAACAACTTGCGAAACCAGCCCGTAGGCGGCTCTTTTGGAGGGGAGGATTGTTTGACGGCTGCCTGCACAGCTTGCCCGATCCACTTGCTGCGCTGCACAACCTCTGCTGTTGTCCATTTCTCTCTTTTTTCCTCCAGCATGCCACGGGCCTCGTCGATATAACGCACAAGTGATTTGTATGCCGGATGCGCCTCGTATTCTTCCACGGCTTTGGGCACCGTTAACAAACGCAATCCCTCAACCAGTCGCGCACCGGTATAGAGGTGTAAATGTTTGTGGATCCACTTGGTATCGAGGTGTTGATATGCATCAGCTAGCGCAACGGACGGGCGCCAGTGTCCGGGACGGCTGCGCGGAGACTCATCGGAATCGGCTTTCCAATCTGCAATGGTCTGCTGGGCGCCTGCAAGATCATTCGGGACGGCATAAACAGGTACGCCAATCATTTCGGACAGGCGTGCGGTATTCACAGCAATGCCGGCTTGCTGCGCCGGCTCAACGCCGGTAAGACACAACACAAGTGGTAACCGCAGGTCGATTAGTTGGAATACGAGGTAGAGTTGCCGGTCGAGGGCGCCGGCATCTGCCACGGCAACAATGCCGGCTGGCGCATAGCCACCGCGTCCCAACAGCTTGTCGTATGCAGCAGCTTCCTGATCGGTATTCCTGCCCAGCATATAAATGCCCGGTACCTCCTCAAAGCCAAGCGTTGCGTGACTTAATTGCTCCAAGAGGGCAGTTTTCCCAACTTGTGGGAAACCCACGATATTGATGACGGGCGTATGATCTGTAGGTTGAACCAGTTCCATACGCCGGCTAACTGCTGATGCACATAAAGGTTTAATTCTTCATCCCTTTTAGTGCAGCGTGCTGCCATTGAGCACGCTGCACCCGCAAGTGCCCTTTATCGATCTGTGATTTTCAAGTTTGCAAATCGCCCCGATGAGTTGCTGCCTACCCAGAATCCTATTTTCCCGGCTTTTCGGTCGTTCAGCGAGTTAACAACCAGGACTGGTTCGGGCTGCTCATTTACATAAACGCTGATTTCTTTTTCGCCCACTTCTATCCGGGCCTGAAACCAATCATCGGGACTAGGTGGATTGGGGATCCCGCCTTCGTACTTACCTGGGAATTGGCCTCGTAAAGCACGCCAGGATTCATTTGGCAGATTGTGGTATTGTACCATGCGCGAACGCCGATCGCCCTCTGCCACAAAGTTGAACGGGCGAAAATAGATGCCTTCAAACTCGTTTTCGTTTTCGCCCCGAAACGCCAAGCCGACAAAGCTTGCCCCCGGCTCATTTGCACCTTTAATATCGACTTCAATGGTTCCTGTTGAGAATGTGCGACCAGGAATCCAGGCAAATCCATCACTCGGAAAAGCATTTAACTCAATGCCTTTGTAAGCCCCCTCTTCATAGGCCGAAATGCGGCGATCAACCACTTCATATTCTTCATACAATTTGGCCGCCGCGTCGCTGCCTGTGCGTAAGAATGGGCGCAACACCAGGTTAAACTGCTCACCCTGGTCGCTATTTGTCAGATATACATAGCCAAACTTCTTATCGCGCGAAAGCTCGAAATACGACTGAAAGTCGCCATTATTGCCACCGTGCCCATGCATGGCACCTTGAGGCGTTGGGGCTTCGGAGAATCCGAGTGTCCATGCACGCTGGTCGTAGTTTGTCACAAACACGTGATCTTCAGGCAGTTGGTATTGTTGGGCAAACAGCGTATCGAAGCTTGCAGCGTCCAGACCAGTCTCGTTCATCAGGCTGATCATAAATGCAGCATAGTCCGTGGCATTGATTTGCAAGCCGCCGGCCATGCTGGGCAGCAGCGGCTGATACCGGTTATTGGCAACACCCATCCTGTGGCCACTCGCTTTGTTTGCCTCGAGGTGCTCATTCCACATATAATACCCATGCTGCACGCCGGCCGGTGTAAAGATGCGCTCCTGGATCATCTTCTCCAGGTCTTTGCGCGTGCCACCCTCGATGTGCGCCAGTACGTTGCCCAGGTACTCAAATGCTTCGCCGGAATAAGAGAACTGGCTCCCTGGATCGAATCGCAGGTTCAGGTACTGCCCCCTGTTTTCATAGCGCCAGTTGGGCATACCCGTTGTATGTGAGAGGACCATGCGCGCTGTGATTTGGCGATACCGCTCATCGTAATCGAGGTCATAGTTGGGCAGGTAAGAGTGTAGCGGCTGGTCGAGGTCGAGTTTACCTTCTGCTACCATATGCATCGCCAGGACCGCCAATACGGGCTTGCTCATGGAAGCAGCTTCAAACGTGGTAGCAGCATCTACAGGCGTCTGTTCTTGCGCGTTTTTATAGCCAAACGTGCGATGGTACACAATTTTTGCTTCGTTAATGACAGCAATAGAGAGTCCGGGGATGCCGGCTGCATCCATTTGTTTCTCGACAAATGCATCCAACGCACCTGCGTCAATCGTTTCGCCATTCAGAGCGATGACCCGATCGGTGTCTTCAAACAACGCCTGGTTGTTGGGTTGCCCATAGCAGGCAGAGGCGCAAAACATCAGGCAGGCCAGGTAAAAAATTGTTGGTCTCATGGTAGGTGATAAGAATTAGTGCGACATACAAAAAAGGCTTGCTTGTGTCTTCAACCTTTTGGTATTGTGATTCTGCTGCAACTAAAGGCAAGCACCTTCGATATGCCATTCATGGCCCGTTCAACCTCGTGCAACTTGGTGCAAAATGTTTGAACAGTGAACGTTTGAACAGTAAACGTTTACTGTTGCACGATCAGGAAAACCACTGCCAGAAATACTACTGCCAGAAATAACACTGCCAGGAATACCACTGCCAGGAAAACAATGGAAGACCAACAGCTCGCGCGCTGCAGACACCTCGTCGAACAGAAACTCGGATGGGGCAGCGCTGATAACTGGACGACGCAGGATTTTGAAGAACTCAGTTTCAAAATTCAGGAAGAAACCGAGCAAGTCATTAGCGCAACAACGCTGAAGCGTCTGTGGGGACGCGTGGCGTATGACAGCAAACCCAGCCGGCACTCGCTGGATACGCTGGCCAGATTTGCCGGCCACGACTCCTGGCGCACGTTCACATCTTCACAATCAGACGCCCCTACCCCCACGGCGTCTTCGGCGCCACCTGTTTCAGCACCACCTGCGGCACAGCCGAAGAGCCGGACGCCTATTCTCGTACTTTCCATTTTCATGCTACTACTTGGTGCATCTACAGTCATTTGGCTGGGGGTCAGAACAGGCGAGCAAGGCACTACGATGACCGGTCCTGAGCTCCCTGTTAAATTTGCGAGCCGGCAGGTGGCATTCGACTTACCAAACACAGTTATTTTTGAATATGACGTCAGCAGCCTGCCTGGCGATAGCTTCTTTATTCAACAGTCGTGGGATGCCCGCCGGCGCGCACGGGTATCACCCGATAGCTTTATTCATGCATCTACCTACCTGTACCCGGGCTTTTACAACGCCAAGCTGATCGCAAACGACAGTATCATAAAAGAACTGCCGGTACACGTTAAAACGGATCAGTGGGCCGTTATGCTGATGGGCGAAACACCGCTGTACCTACCAGAAGCCTCTTTAGTGGACGATGGGACACTCACGGTATCCGGTGAATGGGTACGCGAGAAAACAGGGTACAATCTCGACATCGAGGGCCACGTAGCCGGCTATTATCTCGTCCAAGACTTTGGCCCACTACATACCGACAACTTCTCGCTGGAAGCAATCATCAAACACTTTAAGCCGGAGTCTATCCGACCGTGCAGGGGCGCTCAACTTACAGTCCGCGCCGAGATGGGCGCGTTCACAATACCGTTTGACGTAAAAGGATGCGCCGGCTTCATGCATCTCAGTGCCAGCGAAGTACGCCAATCTGGCGAAAACCACGACCTGAGCAACCTCGGTGCTGCCTTCGAGAACTGGCAGGCCGTTTCACTTTCGGTTGTAGACAAAGACGTTACCATTCAAATAGGCACCAATCCGCCGCACACCCTCTCGTTCACCGAAGATATGGGTAAAGTTGTTGGGATCTGGTTCCAGTTTGCCGGCCGCGGTGCCCTCGACGAAGTGAGGCTTAAAGATGGCAACGGCCGCGTAATGTATGAGGAGCTGTTTTGAGTGCAAAGACATCAATCCTACAGGATTAATGTCTTTGCTGTTGAACGTTGCAGGTTACAGGTTGAAGGTTTTTGGGCCTGATACCACTAAGTTTGCCTTAACGCGGTTGACAAAAATAAGCCAGCCAGAAACTTACTACCTGGTAAGTAAGTAGAGGTGGTATGTCAGATACAGCAGAACGGTTATTGGATGTAGCGCAGGCCCTGGTGCAGCAACGTGGATTTAACGCGTTTAGCTTTCGGGACTTGTCGCGGGATTTGGGGATCACCAATGCCGCCATCCACTACCATTTTCCGACCAAAGCAGCACTGGGCAATGCACTGGTTGCGCGGTATGCCCGCAATTTCCACGCATCACTGGTTGCTATCGATCAGGCGGGGGGAAACGCGGTTGAGCGGCTGGCAGGTTTTGTAAAGATCTACAGCAATGCGCTACAGGCCGGCCGGTTCTGTTTGTGCGGGATGCTGGCCTCAGATGCCATTACCCTACCCGAGGATGTACTCAAAGAGGTACGCAATTTTTTCAGCACCACAGAATCCTGGCTGACGGACGTGCTGGCCATGGGGCAAAAGAACAACACACTGCTATTTGAATTGCCGGCACAGGAAGAAGCACAACTTGTGTTGGCAACGGTAGAGGGCGCCATGCTCACCGCGTGGCCGCTACGTGCTGATGATGCAGCAGCTTCCATCAAGCAATTTGAGCAGGTTGCCGGTCGTATGATTCGAATGCTCGCGGTTTCATCTGATAGTTGATCACACGCAAGCTCGCAATTTTTTTATCACAATACCTACCTACTAGTAAGTATAATTCAAAAAAGAATAATGCAAAATCCATCTTCAATCGCACTCGTTATTGGTGGCTCTTCAGGCATAGGCCTCGAAGCTGCCCGTCGCCTTGCTGCGCGCAACACTGAAATCTGGTTGGTGGGCCGTAATAAAGCCAAGCTGGACGCCGCAACAGCTGAGTTGAAAACCATCAGTAGTAATCCGGTAGAGGCCCTGCAACTGGATTTGTACGATACAGACGCGATCGAACGGCTTGTCGCCCGCATTGCGGCAGCAACACAGCCAGTTAGATACCTGGTCAACGCAGCCGGCATGTTTGTCCCCAAAGCATTTCTTGCGCACACACCAGAAGACTACGACGGCTACATGAACCTCAACCGGGCCATGTACTTCGTCACGCAGGCCGTAGCCAAGAACATGAAAGCACACGGCGGTGGGGCTATTGTAAACGTTGGCTCGATGTGGGCCAAGCAAGCGGTTAAAGCCACCCCATCAAGTGCGTATTCCATGGCGAAAGCCGGCTTGCATGCGCTCACTCAGCACCTGGCTATGGAATTGGCTGAATTCAACATCCGCGTGAATGCAGTATCGCCGGCAGTAGTAGTCACCCCCGTCTATGGCGCATTTATCGAAGCGGACAACATTGAAGCGACGCTTACTGAAGGCTTTGGTGCCTTTCATCCGCTGGGTCGCATTGGCCAGGTTGATGATGTTGGCGCTGTTATCGACTTTCTCCTCTCCGATAACGCCGATTGGGTCACCGGTGCCGTATGGGATGTGGATGGCGGCGTAATGGCCGGCAGAAACTAGGCTTTGTCAAAAAGACAAAGCCGTATCCTGAGCAAAAGCGAAGGATCTACCCCGATAAAATCGCATTACTGAACGACTCCCAGTATTAGATCTGAAACCAATTCTAGCCCAGGTTCTTGTGCAGCAAGTGCCTGGGCTTTGCTGCACCCAGCAACTTTCCTTTTATGATTGGCGTTACTAGACCAGGAGGTCTAATTATTATGGATCGGATTCATAGCGTCGACAAGTTGTTGCAAACGGGCATTGCCATGATGGTGGCAGATGGCTACCACAACACGTCAATCAACAAGGTAATTCAGCAAGCCGGCTTGCCAAAAGGGTCGTTTTACTATCTGTACAAAGACAAAAAGGCATTTGCCATAGCAGCAATTCAGCAATATGCTGATGATACGCTAGCAACCATGGCGCGCATTTTTGAGAATCCGGCATTGACGCCCATCGCCGGCGTGCGACAGTATTTTGCTAACAGCATCGATACTTTCGCAAAAACGAATTACTGCCAGGGCTGCTTCTTGGGTAACATGAGTCTTGAGTTATCCGATGTCGACGAAGATTTTCGAACGGTCATCCAACATTCATTGTCACGACTGTCTGCATCGATTCAACAACAACTTGATCTGGCAATAGCAGACGGATCATTAAAAAAGAGTGCTAATACAGCTGTTTTAGCCGATTTAATGATCAACACGTGGCATGGCACCCTGCTCCGTATGAAGGCCACACGGAGCCGGCAACCCCTGGAAATTTTCATTAATGATTTTTTTAATCAGATCACCTGTAACGTTTAGACCCCAAGGTCTACATAATGGCATCCACATAAGACATCATAGCACGAGATGCTCTTTTTTTGTCACTATATAGACCTGCAGGTCTACAAATAAATAGAACAACTATGTCAAACTTATCTGCGCTTTCCCGTCAAGACGTATCTACAGAAAACCAGGCCATTTTCGATCAGCTGAAACAAGCCATCGGTATGGTACCGAACCTCTATGCCACCTATGCCAACTCGCCGGTTGCACTCAAAGCAATTTTGCAGTTGGGTGATACGCTCAAAGAAGGCAGCTTCACGAACCGCGAAATCGAAGCCATTGCCCTGGCAATTTCAGAAGCTAACGATTGTGAGTACTGCCTCGCTGCTCACACAGCACTTGGCAAAATGAATGGCTTTACTGAAGCTGAAACGCTCGCCCTCCGTGAAGCATCAATCGCTGACGACAAATTGAATATCCTGACCAGACTTGCACGTGCAATTACTTTAACACGCGGCCGGCCTGACCAGCACCTGATCGATGCATTCCACAACGCCGGCTACAGCAAAGCAGCCCTCGTTGAATTGATCGGATTTGTGGCTGTGAATACGTTCAACAACTACCTGAACAACATCGCCGGCACAGAAGTCGACTTCCCGGCAGCCCCTGCCCTGCAGTCTGCCTGAGACCAAAAACCGAAACCCCGCATACGCAGCAAAACCACAGTGCCCACCATGGGCCTGTGGTTTTGTTGTTTAGTTTAAAAGCGAGCACGCTGCAGGACAAATTCACGCGTTCGTCCAAGCTGCATCAACAGATACATCGGGCAGCCCGATCGCAACTAGCTGTGTTTTGGGTGTTTGATTTGCCCAGGGCGGGCCCGGCTGCACATCGATTCGCTTACCAACGCGATGCACGATAATCTGCCGGTCTGGCATATCACGCAGGTACACGATGCCTTTAACGCGCACGATGCCATCAGGCAGCTGCTGTAATACGTGATTCACGTAAGGCAATGAGGGCAACGGCTCATCTGACACGAGCCGCCAGGTTTGAAACTGCGGTTTATCCGAACCGGATTGCTCGACCGGTTCTCTAGCCTGCGCGGTATTGAGCAGCAGATGTGCCGGTACCGCACCGTTTGTTGCGCACAGGGTAGCTGCGCGTGGTGATCGTTCGTGCACCCAATCTTCGACCTGTTGCTGCATCTTATCATCTACCAGATCTATTTTATTGAGTACAACGATGTGCGCCGCAGCCAACTGGTCGGCCATGAGTTGTTGTATATCTGCCGGCACTGGTTCAAACGCGCGTGCGCAGTCGACGACAGTGACAACGGCATCCAGTCGGGCTGTTTCACGAATGCCCGGGGCAGAAAATGTAAAGGCAATGGCTGATGGATCAGCCACCCCACTGGCTTCGATAATCAGACAATCTGGCGGATCGGGCCGGCCGAGTAGGTGCAAGACAGCCTCAAGCAAATCTTCGCGTATTGAGCAGCAAATGCATCCGTTGGAAAGCGCCACCACATCGTCTTCAACCGCCTGCACCAGCGCAGCATCGATATTGATGGCACCAAAGTCGTTCACCAGTACCCCCAGGCGCAGCCCATGATCACCTTGCAGCAGATGATTCAACAGGGTGGTTTTGCCGGCACCAAGGAAGCCGGACAAGATGGTTACTGGAAGTGTTTCAAGTTGCATGTCGCAATAATAGGCGAAGTAGCAATATTATGAAATAAGAATTTATTTGCTGCCGGCATCAAATTGTTTTGTGCGGCATTATCTTACGTACGCAGCAAACGTTTATCCCACCCTATTTATCCCCACTACCCAAGTTTTGAAGCAATTTACTTCGAAGGCCGCTCGCTCGTACCTCTTGTCCTTTTTTGTATTAGCGTTCGTGTTGGCCGGCTGTAAATCGGCCGAGCCTGTTGCGACATCAGCTGAAGCACCGGAAATGATGCAAGTCGCAGCGCCTGTGGCCGGCTTCACTGCCATCTCCGACTCTCTCCAACCCGATTCGGCTGTTGAAGCTATGATTGCTCCGTTCCGCGAACGATTGGCAGCGGGGATCAGCGAAGAAATTGGTGAGACGACGGTGCATCTACAAAAAGGTGGCCTGGAAAGCGGGCTCGGCAACATGGCTGCGGATGCAATGCTTTCGGTTGCCAACAGCATTGCAGCTACACCCGTCCACATGGCTCTGACCAACAATGGCGGCCTCAGGGTTTCTATCGCCAAAGGACCGATTACGGTGGGTGAAATTTATGAACTGATGCCGTTCGAGAATATGATGACTGTGCTCGAACTATCCAGCGTACAGGTCGATTCGTTAGCGCAACAACTGGCAGCAGCCCGTGGTGAACCCATTGCCGGCTTTTCGTTCACGATTGATGAGCCAACGCGCACGGCGCATGACATCATGATCGGCGATGCCCCCCTTGCAGCTGATAGCACCTACCGCCTGGTCACCTCCGACTACCTGGCAAATGGCGGTGGACGCATCGCTGCTATCTGGCAGCCGCTTGGTCGTGAGGACTTAAGTATGTTACTTCGCGATGCTTTTATCGAGTACATCCGCGAAAAAGGCACCATTAGCCCTGAAGTTGAAGGACGCATTCGCTACCGCGAACCTTAATCGGACCAGCATCCCGTTTTCTCCCCCGCCCCTGCTTACTGTTAATCTAGAACATCATGCAACGTCGTAAATTTTTACAAACCCTGGGTGCCGGCGCAGCCGGATCGTTCCTCGCTCCGTTGGCCGCATTGGGTGCTGATGAAGTACGACTCGTACTGCTACACACCAATGACACCCACTCGCGCATCGACCCATTCCCTATGGATGGCGGGCGCAACCAGGGCCTTGGTGGTGCTGCGCGACGGGCTACACTTGTCAATCAGATACGGCAGCAGCACGAACACGTCCTCTTGTTCGACAGCGGCGATATCTTTCAGGGAACGCCGTATTTCAACTTTTTCAAGGGTGAGATCGAATTCAAAACGATGTCCGCCATGCAATACGACGTCGCAACGCTGGGTAATCACGACTTTGACAATGGCGTGGATGGCCTTGTGAGCATGTTGCCGCACGCTGCCTTCGATTTTGTATCAGCCAACTACGAGATTTCAAACCCAAGCCTCTCGCCGCATGTGCGCCCACACGTTATCAAACAGGTAGGCCCGATCAAGGTAGGCATCTTTGGATTGGGCATTGATTTTCAATCGCTCGTTTTGCCCGCCCTGCATGAAGGCGTGGTATATAACGACCCCGTCCATGTTGCCAGGCAGCAAGTTGACGCACTACGCAATGCCGGCTGCCATCTTGTTGTTTGCCTCTCACACCTGGGATACCGGTACCGTTCGGACAGAGTGAGTGATACTGAGATCGCCCAACTGGTGCCGGGCATTGACTTCATTTTTGGCGGTCACACCCACTCGTTCCTTGATGAACCCGCGGTATACAAAAATGCGATAGGGACTTCCGTAGTAAACCAGGTAGGATTTGCAGGTTTGCGACTTGGACGAGCAGATGTTGTGTTCAAGCGAGGCGGCGAAAAAGACCGGTGGTACATCAGCGAATACCCAATTGATAGCCGGCTTGATGTAGCCTAACAACTCGCCGCCGATCCACGCAACGGGTACTCAAAAATCTACCCCCGATACGGAGCGTAGCGATAATACTTTGGCCGATCATCCAGCCGGACGTGTAGCCAGGAGACGCCGTCTCCTGCGGTGTTCAACCAAACCGGGCGCGCGCCGATTCTGGCCCTCATGGCCTCCCCCACCTGCTGCCAAAAAGCATCTTGCTGCATCACGGGCGCCCGTTCGGTAAACATGCCCAGGTGGTTGTATGTGGTAGATGGGCGCTGCGGCACGGGCACAACCAGCGTTGCATCCCCTCCCAGATTGGTAAATACCGTCACGTCGTTCTCAGCAGCCTCAAATTTCTGACGAAACGCGTGCCTATCCGTGACTGCTGCCAACCCTGGGTGGTCGATCAATACAAAAGTAAAGGGTGCGGAAAGGTTGCCCGTATGCACGGCCGGCGTTTCCCATCGATATACAGCAAAAGGTGATGCCTGCAACAAATTAATCCAGTACTGACGAAAATCAGCATCTTCGCACAGACTGGAGATATAGTGCCCATACGACACGGGCGCGCCCTCACGCAACAAACCATAACGCATGATACGGCCTTCATCAAGCGCATCTACAGTAACGGTATACATGCTTTTCCTTTGTTGAACCCACGGATCAGGGGCGTGCAGACGTTACTTAGGTACGATCTCGCCGGTGGGTGTTATCCGCTCGTTCGGTCCAGGTGGGTAGCGAGGGAAATTGGAAATGGATACGTTGGGATCGCGGTCTTCGGGCAGATAATGTTTATGATCACCATGATTAATTTCCATATATCCTTTCTCACCGTATGGATCGATCACTTCGCCCATCATCAGCCAAACCAATAGAGCAAAACCGGCAATGACCAACCAACGACGCAGGGTAAAGGGACCAATACGACGAACACCGGACGATTCTACTGGAGTTACTTCGCTCATGGGTATAGATGGCTATTTGGGTACAAAAACTTTTTTGCTTACCTCGCAGTCTGCACAATGTTCGTTACACATTTAAGCTGATGCGTGGATCGTATCGGTATCTTGATCCCTGTGGTCATGATTGTGATGATGGTGACCACAATCGTGATGATCATGGTCGTGATCGTGGTCATCATGATGACTGTGCCCGTGCCCTGCACCAAGCTGAAAATGCGAGGTTACTTCTCCGACAAAGGAGCGCCCTCCTCTACGTAACAGCGATGCAATAAAGACTAAAAGAATCAGCACGAGGCTTACTTGCTGCATCCACCCATGCGTCTCTAAATCAAGATCAGCAGCTGAGAGCAATGTGATTCCAGGCCAGGCAATATTGACGAGCATCCCGAGTCCCACAGCAATTGCCATGGTCGACACACCAAAGACAAGGGCAACATTTCGGCTGTGTAGTTTTGAAAGAATGCCGAAGGTACTCACATTGGTTGCGGGGCCAGTAAGCAAAAACGCAAGCGCCGCACCAGGCGATACACCGTTAATCAGCAGCACTGCAACAATAGGCGTAGCGCCGGAGGCACAAACATAGATAGGAAGGCCAAGTAAGGCAAAAAAGATCACGTCCAGGCCTGCCGGCAATTGCTGAATCCATCCCTGTTCGAGTACGGGGTGCGCCAATGCAGCAATCAGCAGGCCGGCAAGAATCCAGGGTGCCGTATCATCAACCAGTTTCCCAAAACCGTAAGCAAGACCCTTTTTCAGCCGTTGATTGGTAGGCAGCACCGCTTTTTCTGATGCAAAGTCTTTAGCATCACCAACGGGTGTGACCGTCCGCTCTGTCCAAGTCCCAACAACCCAGCCGATCAGCAACGCAATCACCGCTGCAGCAACAAGCCGTACAATGGTCATGTCCCCGCCCAGCAACGGAATCGAAATGAGCAATGCGTCAATACCCAGTTCCGGTGTAGCAATGAGAAACGCCATGGCTGCAGAGGCCGGCGCACCTTTCTTGATCAGTGTCTGATAAAGTGGCAGTACCCCACATGTACAGATGGGGAGCGGTAACCCGACCGTCATACCTTTGACGGCACGCCCCATAGCCGGCCCACGCTGCATCCAGCGGATAGATGCAGCTGGCAGGAATTCGCCAATGAGGCCGCCAAACAAATAAGCCAGTAACAAGGCTGGCGCACTTTCCAGGGCCATGCCCCAAAATATACCACCCGTCCCCGAAGCTAACTCAGACGCATGGGCATGCTCGTGTCCACCTGCGGCCGGACCAAACCAAAGCAAAAGACCAAACACTGCCATACCGGCCAGGTTACCAATGCCCTCCGCCCAACGTGCAATGCCTTGCTGCCGGCCGGCGGGTTGCGCTGTGTTCACATGCGGACGATGGATGATGACATGCAGTATCGCGCCGGCCACAAGCGCCTTGAAGGCCAAAGCACTGCCTGGTGACGCGAGTGCGAGAAACCCACCGCCAACAAAGAAGCCGGCGAGCGTCCCAACAATCATCAACGACAATACGCCCAGTGCTACCTTTTTGCCGTATCGCGGCTCCAGCAACCACCAAACTGTAATGCCAGCAGGTAACCGATGTAGAATGACCCCCCATACCAGCAAATCGCCCCCGCCAGCTATCGGACTTCCCAACACTACCCCATCCATTATCGTATGCAAAACAATGCCGGCAACACCAATAAATAAGGCCGTCCTGTGCACCTGCTGTGCGGCTTTTTGGAATTGTTGCTCCAGAATCGATGGCCCCATGAATCCGGCCAAAAGTAAAAAACTGCCGGCTAATGGCATGTGCCAAAAAATCTCAGGAATAACCTCTACCGCAACAATCCCTGTAATCACAACCACAATAAAGCCATCCATCAGGCGATAGAAATGCTGCCTGGATGCAAACAATCGAAACAGGAACGGGCCAAGAATCAGCGCCAACACGCTTGCTGCCAGCATGAGCAAGGAGCCAGGTTGCATAGAGAAATTTAAGATTGGGTGATTATCGGGAATCAGCTTTGCTCAGCACAACGCGTTATGCCTTACAGTCACCTGCGTGCTAAGTTGACACAATACGGCATCGTGTAGTTCACAAAAAGCGTTGCAACCGAGGCTGTGTAACTACAACGAAGGGGTTGGTTTCCCAACACCAATCATATTTATGTCAGGTCGGCATATAACGTGCATTGAATCCCTAAAAGAGCCAACCAAGACGCCCGACTGCCTATTTCCAGAGGATCAAAACCCCGTGCCAAGGGTTGGCTGAAACAGACCTTCACTTACACGTAAAGTCGGCAGAACCATGCTGAGTCAGGCAGTCGAAGACTACCTTAAAACGATTTACAAGCTCCGCGGCAAAGAGATGGTATCTACCACCGATCTCGCAAAAGCCATGGAGGTTTCCTCCGCATCCGTCACGAACATGATCAAGCGGTTGGATCAGATGGGGCTTGTGGAGTACCAATCTTACAAAGGGGCGCGCCTGACTGACGCCGGCTGCAAAATTGCCTTAGAAATCATCCGCCATCACCGCCTCCTGGAAACGTATCTCAAAGAGATTATGGGATACTCGTGGGCAGAAATACACGAAGAGGCGGAGCATCTCGAGCATCACATTTCTGAAGCGTTTGAAGACCGCATGGATAAAATGCTTGGGCTACCCAACGCATGATCCACACGGCGATCCCATTCCTACACGCGTGATGGCAAAAGTCGAAGCCCGTATTGACGACCAGTTAAGTGACGCGCAGACAGGCCAGCAACTCGAAGTCAAACGCGTATCAGACGCAGACCCGGAACTCCTGCACTATCTTGAGGACCTCGGATTACTCCCCGGCGCACGGGTAAAAATCTTGAAGAAAGAGCCGTTCGATGGTCCGCTTGCTATCGAAATAAATGGCAGCGATCAAACTGCGCAAGAGAAGACAGTAGGCTTTGTCGTTGCTCAGAAGGTATTTGTGGTGCCGGCTGAGTGAAAAGGGTCAGAACGCAGTAGTCAGAACGCAGTATCCTACCCGCGCATCGTCATCCTCAGCTTGACTGAGGATCCACAGGTATGGCAAACCGTGTCCGTTTAATCTGTATAGGTTGACTTCATTTTGGTGGATGCCCAATCAAGTTGGGCATGACGAGGAAAGACGGCACTCAGCCCCTACCGCACCAATACGACCTTTTCTGTGGCTACAAACCGCTGCCCCTGTACCCTCAGGATATACAAGCCGGGAGGCAATTGATTGCTGTTAAATTGCAGCCGCTGGGGTATGTCAGCGAGCATTGTCCCCTGATATAACGTTGCCACAGCGCGGCCTTGCACATCATACACAACGGCCTCCACGTATTGCGAGTGTGTTAACGTTAGCGCAATTTGTGCGCGCTCAGAAAAAGGATTGGGATAAAATCGATCGAGGGCATAGCCCTTTGTCGCCTGTGCTGCTGTTTCATTCGAGAGCACGTTGGATATGAAACTCAGATTTTCATACCACGACACCTTGTTGTCATCCTGCGACGCAGAAAGCACATCCTCGTCGCCATCCTGGTCGAGATCAAAAGCTGTGACAGAACGCACGCCCATCACACCACTGGCGATCAATTGCTCAGCACCAAACAAGGTGCCTTCCTGATTTTCAAACCAGACCACCTTATTGCCATCACGTGCGCCGGCAATGACATCCTGGTCACCATCGCTATCCAGATCCGTTGCATACACGGAAAAGGCCCGGCTTACCGAAAGGGAGATGATCGTTTGCGTACCGAAGGTGCCGGCGCCATCCAAATTTTTATACCAGGCAATTTTATTGTCGCCACTGGAAGCCGAGAGCACATCCAAATCTCCATCGCCATCCAGATCGACGACATGCACAGCAATCGCCAAATCAGCTTCTGTGGAAATGATTTTCTGCGTACTGAATGTACCCAGGCCATCCCTGTTTTCATACCAGGCAATTTTGTCATCAAAGGTTGATGCAGATACAATATCCAGATCTCCATCCCCATCGATGTCTCCCGCCACTACATCCGTTGCCCCTTTTGCGGCTTTGGTAATCGTAATTTGCGCGCCAAACGCCCCGTTCCCATCTTCGTTTTCATACCACGCTATTTTATCGTCAGAAGAGGATGCAGAAAGCACATCCTGATCGCCATCGCCATCCAGATCGGCAGCGTAGACGGCGTAGGCGCTGTTGGCATTGGTTGAAATATCGTGTGTGATGTCAAAGCTGCCGGCCCCATCAAAGTTTTCATACCACCGAATGGCATTGTCACTGCCTGAAGCAGACAGTACATCCTGATCCCCGTCCCCATCGATATCAGCCGCAAACACGTCGCGTGCGCCGGCTGCTCCCAATGAAATCGGTTGCTGAGATGTTACGGTGCCTTCAACATTGCGGTACCAGGCAATTTTACTATCGTTGTACGATGCCGTCAGGACATCGACGTATCCATCGCCATCAATGTCGGCACCAGCAACTGCGTGTGGTGCCAGGGCAATGCCGAAGCGCCCAATCGTGTTACTCGGACTAAACCGCACACGACCTTTACCGGCAAAACTCTCGTACCACGAAATTTTGTTGTCGAATGATGATGCAGCCAGAATATCGATGTCGCCATCACCATCTACATTTGCAGCGATAATGGAGACCGGGCCGGCTGCGGCGGTTGTGATTAATTGTTGGGCGCCAAAACTACCTTGCCCATTCTGATTTTCATACCACGCAATTTTTGAGTCGTTGACCGATCCAGAGATCACATCCAGGTCACCATCTGCATCGATGTCTGCTGCAAACACTGCATGGGCAAAATCGGCTGATGCGCTAATGATTTGTACACCACCAAACGTCCCGAGGCCATCTGTGTTGGCATACCAGGCAATTCGGTCATTTGCTGAAGAGGCAGCCAATACATCAAAGTCACCGTCGCCATCCAGGTCCTCGACTTTTAAATCCCTGATTGCATCCGCATCTAACGCAATGATCCGTTCTTCGCTGAACGTACCTGCACCATCTGTGTTGGCATACCAGGCAATTTTGTCGTCCTGCTCAGAAGCTGAAATGATATCCTGATCGCCATCCCCATCCATATCCCGCGCAAGTACCCGATTGGCCCAAATGGCACTGGTTGACACAACCTGTTGCGCACCAAATGCCCCCTGGCCATTGATGTTTTCATACCAGGCTATTTTGTTGTCATCACGCGAAGCCGAGAGCACATCGAGATCACCGTCGCCATCCAGATCAGCGGCATAGACATCTTGTGCCACAAACGCATCGGTTGAAATGACTTGCTGGGACAAAAACAGGGTTCCAAAATTTCGATGCCAGGCAATTTTATTGTCATCGCGTGAAGCAGACAATACATCCAAGAAGCCATCCCCATCCAGATCTGCAATATGCAAGGCGCTTACCTTGATGGCGTCTCGAGAAATGACATCCTGCGGACCAAAAGAGGCCAGCCCATCCGTATTCCGGTACCAGGCAATTTTATTATCTAACAAGGATGCAGACAGAACATCGAGATCGCCGTCATTATCCAGATCAGCGGCATAGACCTGGGAAGCACCCTCTGCTTGTGTGCTAATTACAATTTCATCGCCAAACTGCGCCTGCGCAGTTCCGGGATACCCCATCCAGCTCATCAACAGCACAACAACAGAGAAGATAAGCGTTATGGTTGGCCCCTTTGTGGGAAGCGAATTCCTATCCATTTACCTGTACTACAATGCAGAAACAGAAAGGGGGGCATACATGAAAAGATGTGCATCCGGCCAGTAGCCGGCTTTGCCCATCCATATCAATACTCGAAACTATGCGCCACCAACCCGGATCCTTTGGGCTTGTCGACATGGCGTCTGAGGCGCATCAGGGTGGAGCCTGACGGAAGATTTTTATATTATCCTAATGCGACGTATCAAACACTCACCCACCCCATAGCCCCTGACTCGCATGTTTAAGGCCTTATCTCGATTTGCCGGACTTGCTGTGCTTACCCTTCTCGTAGCACAGTGTACCCCCGAAACACCCCACCTGACGGTCGAAAAAGGCGACCGCATCTTCCTGATTGGCAACAACCTGCCATCTCGCATGATACACTATGGGCATTTCGAGACCGAAATGCAGGTGCGCTACCCCGACAGTTTACTCTACATCCGCAACATGGGTGACGGCGGAAACACCCCCGGCTTTCGCCCCCACTCTGGCCGCGATACACCGTGGGCGTTTGCAGGCGCAGAGGCGTTTCAGACCGAACTGGCTACCAATTCGAATAGCGTTGGGCACCTGGAATACCCAGACGAATGGCTCACACGGCACGAAGCTGATGTGATTCTGGCATTCTTTGGGTTTAACGAGTCGTTTGAGGGTCGCGCCGGCCTGGACAATTACAAAGCCGAGTTGGACGCATTTATTAAGCACACGCTTTCACAACAATACAACGGCGTTGCAGCCCCACAACTCGTGCTGGTGTCTCCGATTGCTTTTGAAGACATCTCACACCTGAAAGATGTACCTGACGGTAAAGCGGCTAACAGTAACCTCGCGCTGTATACCGACGCCATGCACGAAGTCGCCGGCAACAACAACATACCGTTTGTCGATGCATTTTCTGCCTCAAAAAAGTGGTATAACGCGGCAAACGCCCCACTTACCATCGACGGATCCCAGCTCAACGACGCTGGCTACGCGCAGTTTGCGACCTACCTCGTCGACACCATTTATGGCAAAAAGACAGCGCCGGCTGAAGCCAACCGTGCGCAAGTGCACGAAGCCGTTATGGAGAAAAACTGGTTCTGGCACAACGACTTCAAAATTCCCAATGGCGTACACGTATTTGGGCGCCGCTACAATCCGTTTGGCCCCGACAACTATCCGTACGAATTGACCAAAATCCGTGAAATGACCGCCGTTCGGGACACGGCAATCTGGCATGCCGCACAGGGCAACGCATACGATTTGGCAGCGGCAGACGCGATGACATCTGTCCTCCCTCCCGTGGAGACCAACTACCAGCCCAGCGAAAAAAATGGCGACCCGAACTATCTGTATGGTGACGATGCTCTGGCGTCGCTAACCATGGCGCCTGGCTACAACATCGAGCTTTTTGCTTCCGAGCGAGAATTTGAGGACCTCGCCAATCCCGTACAGCTTTCGTTTGACAATGAGGGCCGGCTCTGGGTTGCTACCATGCCTACCTACCCCCACTGGAAACCAGGCGACCCCAAGCCCAACGATAAAATCATCATCCTGGAAGATACCGACGGCGACTTCAAAGCCGACAAACAAACCACGTTTGCTGACGGCCTCCACATTCCCGTAGGCATCGAGTTTGCCCCTGAAGGCGTTTACATTTCACAGGGCACAGACCTCGTGCTGCTCAGCGATACCGACGGCGACGACAAAGCTGACACAAAAGAAATTATCCTGAGCGGCTTCGACGATCACGACACGCACCACGTAATCAGCGCATTTGCAGCAGATCCATCGGGCGCTATGTACATGGGTGAGGGTGTTTTTCTGCACACCAACGTGGAAACGTCATACGGCCCCGTACGGGCAACCAACGGCGGCTTTCTGCGCTATGCACCGCAACGGCATCATCTTGAGCGCACCGCACAGCTCAATATTCCTAACCCCTGGGGCATCGCCTTTGATCGCTGGGGGCAGAACTTCTTTGCAGAGACTTCCGGCCCCGACGTACGGTGGATGCTACCGGGTTCTGTCAAGCCGCGCTATGGCAATGCCACCCACAAGTCCCGCAACCTGATCGAAGATGCCCACCGGGTACGCCCGACATCAGGGCTTGAGTTTGTATCCAGCCGGCACTTCCCCGATGAAGTACAGGGCAACCTGATCATCAACAATACGATCGGATTTTTAGGCACCAAGTTTCACAACATGGTAGATGACGGCACGGGCTATAGCAGTACGCATACGCTCGATTTGGTGGTCTCTGATGACAAGAACTTCAGACCAGTAGATATGGAGTTTGCGCCAGATGGCTCGCTATACCTCGTTGACTGGCATAACGTGCTGATTGGGCACATGCAGCACAATGCACGCGATCCATACCGCGACCATGTCCACGGCCGCATATATCGGATCACCTATCCAAGCCGGCCCCTGGTTGAGCCGGCTGAGATTGTAGGTGCATCTATCGAAACGCTGCTCGACAACCTGAAATTGCCGGAATTCAGAAGCCGTTACCGGACGCGTCGTGAATTGCGGGGCAGAGACCCTGAAGCCGTTCTGGCGGCGTTGGGTACCTGGGTCGAAAATCTCGACACAAGCGATCCAGGCTACGAGCACCAGTTACTCGAAGCACTCTGGGTAACCTGGGGCCTGAACGATGTTGATAGCAGCCTGCTTACCCAACTCATGCAAGCCGATGATTTTCGCGCCCGCGCTGCGGCCACACGCGTATTGCGTTATGCAGGTCACCAGGTGGATAACCAGGAAGACTTGTTGATGCAGGCAGCTAAAGATCCGCATGGGCGTGTGCGCCTGGAAGCCATTGCAGCGGCATCCTGGCTGGACAAAGAAGCCGGTCTGGCAATTATCGAAGCTGCAGCCACGCCGCCTTCAACCGGGGATGCAGCCACGATGGCAGAAACTAATTTGCTCGACGACTGGATTGTCAACGCACACGAGACGGCAATTGCACACCTGAACGACCAATCGGTTGTAGAGCGGCAGAA
Source organism: Rhodothermales bacterium (assembly GCA_965263205.1). Classification (GTDB taxonomy): domain Bacteria; phylum Bacteroidota; class Rhodothermia; order Rhodothermales; family JAHQVL01; genus JBCCIM01. The sequence continues at coordinate 182,173 of CBDHHF010000011.1, read as the reverse complement.
CGAGATGATTCAGACATCGCTTGAAGGTGAGGACAGAGCAATGTTTATCGCCGGCAAGAAGATCTACGAGCGCGATGGATACTGTGGCACCTGCCACCAGTCCGATGGCACAGGACTCTCTGCTTCCCAATTCCCGCCACTGGCAGGTAGCCCATGGGTTACTGAGAGCGAAGAGTTGCTGATTAAAGTCTCGCTCAACGGACTCCAGGGCCCACTTGAGTTGCTCGGTAAATCGTACAGCGGCCAGGTGCCTATGACACCGTTCGGCGGGTTGTTGAATGATGAAGAGATGGCGGCTGTGCTTACCTACGTGCGAAATGCCTTTGGCAACGAGGCCTCGGTCATCACGCCGGCAAAAGTAGCCGAGGTCCGCGCCGCTACGGCGGATAAGAAAGGCTACTACACGCCGGCTGAATTGCTGGAGCAGCATCCGCTGGAGTAGATTGCGGATTGCGGATTGCGGATTGCGGATTGCGGATTGCGGATTGCGGATTGCGGATTGCGGATTGCGGATTGCGGATTGCGGATTGCGGAAATATAGCCTTCGACATTCGATAGTCCTTGCTCGATATTCGATATTCAAAGGGAATGTGCAAGCCTACCAGAGATCCTTCGCACGGCTCAGGATGACATGGGTTGGGTCCGGTGCCATTCCTGTAGAGATCCCTCGCGGTGCTCTGGATGACATGGATGGGCCACTGTGCTAACCTGGCAGGGCTCTCTCGCGGGGCTCTGGATGACAGGCATGCAGCCCTGCCTCACCCACTCGACATTCAACAATCAGCATTCAACAATCAGCATTCAACAATCAGCATTCAACAATCAGCATTCAACAATCAGCATTCAACAATCAGCATTCAACAATCAGCATTCAACAATCAGCATTCAACAATCAGCATTCAACAATCAGCATTCAACAATCAGCATTCAACAATCAGCATTCAACAATCAGCATTCAACAATCAGCATTCAACAATCAGCATTCAACAATCAGCATTCAACAATCAGCATTCAACAATCAGCATTCAACAATCAGCATTCAACAATCAGCATTCAACAATCAGCATTCCCCCTCCCCTCCGGAACCTCCGCGAATGTCGTGTTATTAAGAGTCTGCATACATTAAATTCCACTATTTGGGAAAGAGAAGCATGATTCAGGAGCAGATTCTGTCGGGCATCAAAGACGCGATGCGCGCAAAAGACAAAGTTAGACTGGAAGTATTACGAGGCATCAAGACGGCTTTCGTAAACGAACTGGTAGCGTCTAAACGTACACCCCAGGATACGCTCAAAGACGAGGAAGCCATTACGGTACTTACGCGCCTCGCCAAACAACGCAAAGAATCGATTGCCCAGTTTACGAAGGGAGATCGCCCCGAAATGGCAGAGAAAGAAGCCGGCGAGCTAACCATCCTGGAAGAATTCCTTCCCGAACAAATGTCAGCAGAAGATATCCGGAAAGTCGTCGAAGAGAAAAAAGCAGCGCTCGGTGTAACCGACAAGTCGCAGATGGGCCGACTGATGGGCATGCTGATGAAAGAACTTAAAGGCAAAGCAGACGGCAACATGGTCCGTCAGGTTGTTGAAGCTGCGCTCGAATAGCCTGAAAAATTGAATGGGCACGGCGCTATCCAACGCCGTGCCCATTCGATAAACCCAAATCAATGTGTTGAGCAGGTGGGCGCCCAACGCATGGCAAAGGTGCACAGCGGCAGCGGTGTCTTCCTGTCTTCCGAGATCACCGCTGCACACCCCGCCATATTCAGGGGCAAGCCACAAATGAATGCGCATTTCCGTAGATACGCACGCACTGTTTCATCACGCCGGCCAAAATAATTCAACGCCACTTCTTCTGCACGTCCCAGCTCCACTTTTGCGACGAAAATGCGGGGCAAAAATTTAAGGCCCTAGAAAAAGAGCAAACTCGCCTGATCACAGCGCAACTTCTCGCTCATTCGTGTGTCTGCGGCGCATCATGCCGCCACAACTCCTGTAATTGAAATTCGGCTTATATTGAGGCAGGAAAAGAATACCCAGCTATGCCCACGCCTCTCATCGTCAATAAAAACAAAGACCGTTTCTGGCTTGCGGCCGGCATCGGGTGTTTTGTTGTTGTGTTTTTGCTGGTCTTTCGTCCTTTTGGCCTCGAACATGATGGGTGGCGTGACCCTGTATTCTGGCTGATCCTTGGTTTTGCGCCGTTTAATGCGGCCATGGTGATTGGACTTGATGTAGTGATCCGAAAGCTAGCCACTAAATGGTCATTTTTTGCCAACCGACAGGTCAGTCTGGTTGTCACTGTAAGTATTATCATTATTGGCAATGCTTTGTACCAGATCATCCCGCAGCAACAGTTCAACTGGATAAACCTGCCGGAAGTACTGTGGGAGGTTGCGCTGATTGCCCTTTTTCCAACCCTCTTTATTCTCCTCTACTACCGGAATCGAAATGCCTCCCCTGCGCCAGCAACCGGCCAAACCCTTACCCTCAAAGACGAGAGCGAACGAGAAACCCTGACCGTACCACTGGCTTCGCTGCTTTACATGACAGCAGAACGCAACTATGTACTAATTTACACAACCACTTCTGATCAACCCCTGCTCTTGCGCACATCATTAAAAGCACTGGCAGAGCAATTACAAAACACCCCGGTTGTTCGCTGCCATCGGTCGTTTTTGGTTAACACACAGCAAATCATGCATACCAAAAAATTGGCGCGCAACATGGCATTAACGCTCCATCATACATCACAATCAGTACCTGTATCTGCCTCGTATATCCCTGCAATCGAGACAGCGATGCAAGCAGCTTAACCAATACCCTGTAATTCATCCCGCAAATCGGTTATCCATCCCAAAGCGGCTTTTTGACTGCAACAGACGAGGTTTGCTGTCATATCGTTGAGACATCATGTATCCGCAACCAGTCCACAACAATGATGTCACCATTCCAAATTATTCTTACAGTCCACATCACCGCCGGCACGATTAGCCTGTTTTTATTCTGGGCACCCGTTGTCACGCGCAAAGGGCAAAAACTCCATAACCTGTTTGGGCGCGCGTATTCTTATGCGATGTATACCGTGGTTACTTCAGCCCTCATCTTAAGCGTGATGCGCTTCTCCATGGGCGGTTACCAGGCCGGCATGGCACTGTTCTTCCTCGCTGTGTTAACAGCCGTTCCGTTGTTGAGTGGCGTGCAAGTACTCAACGCTAAAAAATCACGTACGAGGTACAACAAACTCCGCCTTGCACTGGCCGTCACGCTGCTTCTGACAAGCACAGCCATGTTTGCCGGCTGGTGGATGCTAGACAGCGGTCTGCTGCTCGGCTTCGGGATCCTGGGTCTATTTGCGGGTAGCATGGATGTAAAACGATTTACAAGAAAAGAGGGCAGCGGCAAAAACTGGCTCCGCGAACACTACGAAGCCATGTTATTCAGCGGTGCCGCAGCCTACACAGCCTTCTTTGCTTTCGGCGGCAATACCCTGCTCTCCCATGTGTTGACCGGATGGCTTGCTATTATTCCCTGGGTACTCCCTACCCTGCTAACCATGGCACTTATGCCACTGGTGCACAAACGGTTCAAACAAACGAAAGTCAGCAAGCGCTCGCCGGCCTAAATTCTGGTAATTTCAACGAAGTATGCACCATACGCTTCACCCGACGTATCGGTAAGCCACGACTGCAGATTGATCGGTCCGGCCGGCAGATCAACTTCAAACAAGGCGACTGTGTCGGTTGATGTGAGCGCAATCGATTGCTCGGCATCGCCAAGGGTAATACGGGCTGCAGTGGCCTCCATTGCGCGGGTTTCTGCTTTTGGCCATCGATACAGGCCAATCTGATACGTGCCGCCCTGCTCAACATTCAGTGCCCAAAAACCGTTGCTCATTAATCCATCCGTCACATGGCGCTGATGCCAGGGTACTGCCGCGTTATTGGAATGCCAGTCGTGGCTCATTAGCTCGACAGGATTCTCAACCCGGCTTCCAACGGTAATGCGTACGTACCCGTCAAAAACCGTAGCAAGATCGGTCCACCATGATTCATAGGCTGCCTGGAGTTCAGCAACAACCGCTTCGTTGGCGGCCGACACGTCATTTTCCTGGCCAGGATCAGCCTTGATGTCGTAGAGTTCGTGCTGATTCACCAGCCGCCAGCGGTCCGTCATCACCGAAGATTTACGCCACTTCTCCGGATACTCGATGCGCTGGGAATGCACCAATAACGTGCGGTCGCGGAGTATTTCGGCATCCCCTTCAATAGCGGCAAGCAACGATGTACCATCGATGGGCGCAGCCGGCGGCTTTTGCAAGTCGAGCGCTTCCACAAGCGTAGGCATAACGTCGATGTGCGCAGCCAGTTGATCAACGTCGCGCCCGTCATCGAGTCCTCGAGCCGGCCAGTGTACCAGGAAAGGCACACGGTGGCCACCATCGTACTCTGAACCTTTGATGCCCCGCATGCCGGCGTTATACCCCTGCCAGGCAGCAGATTCGTCGCGCGCAAGGCCGGCTGCCGTGCCATTATCAACCATATAAATCAACAGCGTATTCTCAGCCAGCCCTAGCGACTCGAGTTGGGCGCGCAACTGGCCCAGGTTTTCATCGATGTTGGTGATCATGCCGTAAAAAGCATCCATAGGGGCCGGCACGCCTTGTGCCGTGTACGGCGCGGAATACTTCTCATCGACCAAAAACGGACCGTGGGGTGCGTTCGTAGACAGGTACAGGAAAAAGGGATTGTCCTGGTTCTTTTCGATAAACGCAGCAGCCTCTCGAAACCACACATCCGTACAATACCCTTCAAAGGGCTCAGGTATGTCGCCACGCCAATACGTATCATCAAAATAATCATTCCCCCAGTAATCGGGCCCCTGTCCTACCCCACCGCCTTTGTGCCAAACCACCTCTTCAAACCCCTGATCCTGGGGCCGAAGCGGGTAGTTATCACCGAGGTGCCATTTGCCTACAAGTCCTGTTTTATAGCCATTGGCCTGGAATACTTCAGCAATGGTTTGCTCACCTGAATCCATCAGCGACCGGCCCATGATAGTGTGCCACACGCCTGTCCGGGTAGAATAACGCCCAGTCATGAGTGCTGATCGAGTAGGAGAACAGGTAGGATCTACGTGGAAATTCGTTAGCCGCACACTCTCGGCCCACAGTTCGTCGAGATGCGGCGTTTGAATCATGGTATTGCCATGAGCGCCGACATCGCCATATCCCTGATCGTCAGTGATGATCAGGATGACATTGGGTGGGGAGGTGTCTTCAGGAGCCGGCTGGCAATGCAGTGCAGTAATACAGAGCGCGCAGATAAAAAGGCAAAAAGCTTTATGCGACCAAAATGGGTTCATCGGATTGGGGGGCTGGTGGCGATGATAAAGGTCTTATTTAATGCGAAATAGGGTTCAAGCTTGGAGCATGTGTTTTCGGATTCTCGGGTTTTCGTTCTTTCGAAAAGTCACATACATCGAAATACCGGAAATCCGAAAACACGAAAAACAATGCTTCGTGTGCTTAGCGCTTAATTCAAATAAACGCCGGAATTCCTGTCAATATGCGGATTTCACGCCTTCTCATCAATTAATGTTTACGATTAAGCCGGCAACCCTTATTTTGCGCCTACCACAGTTGCCACCTACCCGCCATACGCACCATGCGTCGATCCTCTGGTCTGTTTTTATCCGTACTCTTTCTGCTAGCCTTCACGCCCGCTGGGCAGGCACAGCAATCTACGTTCGATCTACTGGATGGTGATCGGGTTGTGTTTATTGGTGATGGCTTGTTCGAAAATGCGCTCGATCATGGGCATCTGGAATATGCCCTCACCACGAGCTGGCCCGACCGGCGCGTCACGTTCCGCAATATTGGATGGTCGGGGGATACGCCTGCCGGCATTTCTCGCGATCACTTTACCAATCCACCTACGCCATATGAGCATCTGATCGAACAAATCAAGAGCACAAAACCAACGGTGGCGTTTATCGGCTACGGCGCGCACATGGCGTTTGAGCCAACAACTGCACTTGAGCAGTTCAACAGCGAAATGGCCGCTTTAATGGATACACTCGACGCCTTGCAGGCGCGCGTGGTCCTCTTGACGCCGGCCCCCCAGGAAGCGATCTCCTCACCCGCCCCAACGGTTGCCCAACACAACACACAGCTTGCCCAAACAGCTGAAGCCATTAAGGAGCTGGCACAGGCGCGCGATTATTTGGTTGTAGACCTGTTTTCGGACCTGCTACCATATGCTGAAGATCCATCGATTCAGATTGCTGACAATGGCTTTCGACTGAATGACCATGGCTATAAATTGGCTGGCAAGGTGTTACACGATCAACTAACCGGTTCTTCTTATGATTTTATGCTTGAGGTTGACCTGCATAAGGCTACACATTCGCCGGCTATTTCCAACCTCCAGGCGTCAAAGAAAGAAGTCTCTTTTGTGGTTCAGCCTGCAGTACTGCCCGCACTTTACCCAATGCCCGAAGGCACACAACCTATAAAAATTTCTGGTTTACGGCGAGGGCACTACACAATCTGGGTAGACAATAAAGAAGTTGCTTCAGTAACAGCTGCCGAGCTTGCCAACCCTGTTTTAATCGACTCGCCTTTGGCCCAGCAGGCGTTGGATCTTCAAGAATTGATTATCAAGAAAAACAAGACGTTCTTTCACCAGTATCGTCCACAGAATGAAACGTACCTGGTGGGCTTCAGGGAATACGAGCAGGGCCAGAATGCGCGGGAGCTTGCGCTACTCGATCCGCTGATTGGGCAGGTTGAAAATGAAATTGGCCGGCTGCGTATCCCGCGCGAGGTAACCATTCGCGTGGTTGCAGAATAACGGAGCCCCAGGTCGTAAATCGAAATCTATTGAGATATGGCGCAGACGTTTGAGCCCCGCATCTCGTACGCGGCACCAACTGATCCGTACTGGAAACGAGCTGTCATCCGACTGATCGAACGGCTCACTGGACAGCCGCGACTGGAGCAGATGTACCGTGCATTACGAATGGGCGACTCATTTACACCCGCGTCTTTCTGGAAAGACTCGCTTGATAGCCTCGCTGTCTCGCTCGACTTCGATCCGACTACGTTTGAACAGATCCCTCAAAGCGGGCCGCTGGTTGTCATCGCCAATCATCCCTTTGGCGTGCTTGACGGTCTCTCTATTTGCCACCTCGCCTCCCGCATGCGTCCCAATTTCCAGATCCTCACCAACAGCGTGCTCTGCCAGGATCCTGCGCTTGACCCGTACCTGCTCCCCGTAAGTTTTGACGAGACAAGGGAAGCCATGCGGATGAATATCGACACCAAGCAGCGGGCCCTGCAAACCCTGGAGGCCGGCGGCGCCATTGTCATTTTTCCAGGTGGAGGCATTTCAACGGCTGCCGGCTGGGGCGGTGAAGTGACCGACCTAGAATGGAAACGGTTTGCCGCAAAACTAATCCAGTTGTCACACGCAACGGTCATCCCAATCTTTTTCCATGGCCAAAACAGCCGGCTTTTTCAGATGGTCAGTCAATTTAGTCTCACGTTACGTCTTTCGCTGCTCCTCTACGAAGTAAATCGTATGATGGGATCCACCCTCCAACTGGTGATCGGCGAACCCCTGCCGTTCGAGGCACTCGCCCACATCAAAGACCGTCAGGCACTCCTGGATCACCTGCGTACACACGTCTACAGTCTGGCTGAACCAAACTGATGACCCATCTCTACCGGCTTCAGACCCTACCTCTCAAGGTGTAGTGGGGTAGCACGATGGACGTAAAAAACCGGCATTTCTACAAAAACCTGGTTTTGCGTTGCCACTTTTGCCGCTTTTTCTCGCAAGGGTACATGCAGGTCAATTTTGACCAGTGCCATGCGCATTCAACGCGCGATGTTTAACCCACAAATCCAGGACCCCATGCGTAATATCTCATCAGTATCTTGTAAGCCACTCACCTCGGAAAACACACACAACTTCTTTCACCTGGCCATTGCGTTTGTTTTGATCACAGCGTGCTTTGCAAGTAGCGCCACTCCTGTTGCCGCACAGCATCGCCCTGTTGAAATTGCAGATGCCTCAAGCCAGTCTGTTAAACTCGTTCTACGCGCACCGATGCCAGAATTGATTTACCCAACCGAAGCGTTGGACCTGGCAGTTGAAGGCAAAGTGATCGTGGAATACCGTATCGACCAGCAAGGCGATGTAATTTGGACACGCATCAAAGACACACGCGGTTACGGACTCGACAAATCAGCTACTGATTTTGTAAAACAGCTGAAATTCGACCCACGCAGCCTAAAGGATGATACCATCTCGCAGCGCGTATTTAAAACCACCGTTACTTTTCGACTGAAATAAGCGAACTTCGCAAGTATTGAAGTCCAACGCGGGCCGGCACATTGTTGCCGGCCCGCTTTCATTTTTGATTCACCACGCCGCAACCGATGATCCAAATTCATCCGTCGGCAACAGGGAATCCAACCGCACTTTCTACAGCATGCATCGCTAATTTGCTAAAAGTTTTATAGGTTACCAGCATCCCGCTTTACAGGTATTGCCGAACAACCGCCATGCATTGCCCAACCCCTTCCGCCTTACGTATTCAGTACACGCTTTTTCTGCTGTCGATTTTGCTACTGTCGATTTTTCTGCTGTCGCTTGCAGCCGTACCCGCTGCAGCACAGGATAATTTGAAAGAAGTCCCCCCAACCGATCCGCAATACGAGCTGGACCGCCTGAATATCGCTGAAGGCTTTGAGCTGAATTTGTTTGCTTCAGATCCGATGATCGAAAAACCGATCCAGATGACCTGGGACGAGCATGGGCGTTTGTGGATAGTGGGCAGCGCTGTATACCCGCACATGCTGCCGGGACAGGAGCCCAACGATAAAGTGTTTATTCTCGAAGATACCGACGGCGATGGGCAAGCGGATAAATCGACGGTATTTGCAGATGGACTCCTCACGCCCACAGGACTGCTTATCGGCGACGGTGGTGCGTATGTAGCCAATTCGACTGAATTACTGCACCTGCGCGACCTGGACGGTGATGGCTACGCAGAAGACCGACGGGTGGTATTACGTGGCTTCGGCGCTGACGATACGCACCATATCATCCACTCTTTCCGCTGGGGCCCCGATGGTATGATGTACATCAACCAGTCGATTTACATTTTCAGCCACATTGAAACCCCGTGGGGGGTACGCCGGCTGCGTCAGGGTGGGATTTGGCATTTCAGACCGGAGAATATGAAGCTAGACGTGTTTGCGCGCGGCTTCGTCAATGCCTGGGGACATTCCTTTGACACCTGGGGCCAGTCGTTTGCCACCGACGGCGCATTTGGCGAAGGCATCAACCACCTCTTTCCGGAAGCCACGTTTGTCACCGCCTACAAAGCGGAGCGTATCCTAAAAGGGCTCAACGTGGACCAACCCAAACATGCCGGCCTCGCAATTGTCTCTGGCCGGCACATGCCCGACTCCCTGCAAGGCAACATGATTTCCAACGACTTCAGAGCAAACCGTGTAAACCGCTTTGTTATTTCTGATGAAGAAGATGGCTACGTTTCAACGCCGGCAAGCGACCTGATCTGGTCTGACCATATTGCGTTTCGGCCGGTAGATGTAAGCGTTGGCCCTGATGGCGCACTGTACCTGGCCGACTGGTATAACCCAATCATCCAACACGGCGAAGTCGATTTTCGCGATCCGCGTCGCGACCATGTACATGGCCGCATTTGGCGTATTACCGCCAAAGATCGTCCGCTTGTGGAAAAACCAGCTCTTGCTAACGCATCCATCAATGAGCTCCTGGAGCTATTGAAGGTACCAGAGCAATGGACGCACGTACAGGCCCGCCGTTTACTCAAAGAGCAAGGCTTCGACTCCGTACTCCCAGCCCTGGATGCCTGGTATGCCACGCTTGACAACACAGCTGACGAATTTGAGCGCTTGCAGTTGGAGGCCTTATGGCTCTACCAGGCATTTGACAAAGTCAACACATCGCTCCTGGATGCAGTACTGGCATCATCAGATTACCGTGCACGCGCCGCTGGCGTTCGGGTGATTTATCACTGGCATAATCGTCTTTCAAATCCCCTCAGTCAACTGGCAACGGCTGTTCACGACGATGCCATGCGGGTGCGCCGGGAAGCCATCTCAGCCCTTGCACAGCTAAATAGCCTGGAAGCCGCTCAAACGGCGATGCAAGCGCTACAATACCCGATGAATGACGAAGTCGACTTCGCCCTGTGGCACACCATGCGGGACCTGGAATCGTACTGGGCGGATGCACTGGCACAAGACTTAACACTTTTTGGCGATGATCTGGCGCCACGGCTATTTGCCTGGAAAGCCACCCACTCACCCGAAGCTGTAGAGGCGTTGCTCAACCTGTACCTCAACGATGCATTGCCAGAGGAAGAAACAGCTGAAGTGCTGGGATTGATTGTACAGTACGGCGAAGCAGCAGCACTCAACGAAATTCTTCAGCTTGCCATTGCTGGCGCCACCATCGGAACGCAAAATCAACAAAAACACCTGGAAGCGCTCAAAGAGGCTATTGCTACATTCGGAAAAAAACCTACTGCAGGCACGGAGCGGTTATCGACCTTACTCTATGCCAACGATCCCGATATCCTGCAACTCGCTGTTGAACTCGCCGGCCGCTGGCAGCAAACCGAAACAGCAGAGCAACTGCTCACTATTGCTACCCGCACGGATGACACCGACTTGCAGTTGACCGCACTAAAAGCCGCAGCAGCCCTTGAAGACGCAGACACAAACCGAAAACTTGAAGCATTTACCCGAAAACAATCGAATACCCGGCTTCGCGTCCAAACCACTGCCGCGCTCATCTCAACTGATTGGGAATCAGCGACTTCGCTAGCCATGGCATTACTCAAAGCACTGCCGAAAGGCACCGATGTAGAACCGGTTTTTGATGCATTCTATAGCAGTAATAGCAGACGCGATGCCTTACGCGATGCGCTACAAGCGTCGACCATCCCCGCCCATTTTGCAACAGCCGGCCTGGATCACTATCACGGTAATCGCCTACGCGACCGTGCTTTGCTTGATGCGTTTGAAGCCTCCGGAGGTATAGACAGCAACAAAGCAGTCGACTTGAACATGACAGAATGGAACAGGGATCGTTTAGAGCTGGATGCCAAGTCAGCCGGCGACCCTGTGGCTGGCGAGGCAGTCTACCGGCGTCCCGGGCTGGGCTGTATCCGTTGCCACGCCATTGGTGGCGCAGGCGGACAGGTAGGGCCAGATCTTAGCAGCGTTGGCGCCAATGCACCAACCGACTACATCATTGAATCACTTTTTGAGCCAGAAAAAGCGGTAAAAGATGGGTACGCCCTCACGAGCGTTGAACGCACCGACGGCCAGGTATTTATGGGTACGCTGATCCGCGATACTGGATCTGCTGTATTACTTCGCAACGCAGCGGATGCGGTGGTCACAGTGCCCAATAACATGATTGCCAAACAAGAGATTCTTCCCGGCTCCCTGATGCCGGCCGGCCTTATTGCCTCACTCACACGCGACGAAATGTTGAACCTTACGGCATTTCTCTCGCAACTGGGCGAAAGCGGTCCTTTCAGACTCCCTGCAGCACAATATGTCAGGCGCTGGCATGTCGCTAAAGCGCCTGATAGCGCACCTGCAGCTATATCTGAAACGATAGCTGCAGGCGGTCAAGCCGTATACAGCCACGTGAGCGGCGCGATGACGATGGCTGATATTCAACAGCAAACAAGTGCAGATCAGTCGCTAGCCTGGTTTTATGTTGATGCGCCGGCTGCCGGCACCATTCATCTGCATCTGAACTCGAACCAGGGACTTCAACTGACAATGAATGATGAAGTGATCCCTTTCTCCGAGTCCCAGGCTGAAGAAAGTACTGTTGAAATTGCGCTAAACGAAGGCACACACGCTGTTGGTGTGGTCATCAACCACAACGAACGGGGCAACCAGCCCCTGTTTATCGAATTGAGACAAACCGACCCCGCTTCCCGTATCCAGGTCATACATCGAAACACGGAAGACGAGTAATCAAGCGTTTTAAACGATTTCAGCACAAAAAAACCACTTACTGTAAGCCATTATTTATTAATGACTTGCTTAAATTTATCTCAAATCGGTTCGCCGGGCAGTCCCCGCATTTCAATCTGCCCTGTCGTGTACGTGGCAAAAAAAGCCAGATGAGCTAGAATAGGTATATAGCTCCTTTGGCTTGGTCTTTGCAAACAGGCTCCCCTCTAGATTCAATCGCTACACTACGCTCCGTGTAACGACTGTTGTGTATCAGACATTTTTGTAGCAAATCATGCAATTTCGTATACGAGTAGCCTGCATTATTCTTCTTGGCTGGCTATTGCCCCACGTGTCGTATGGACAAGCCTGCTACTTGCAGCAAGATTGTGGGCCCGGCTCACTTTGTTCTGGTTCAGGCACCTGCCAACCCATTCGTTCATTACTCGACACGGGTTCGAATACGGTCTACTGGGTAGACCAGGCCATCGGAAACGACGCCAATTCTGGCACAGAGGCACAGCCATTCAAATCCATTTCCCGCGCCATGCAGGCCAGTACCCTGCGGCCCGGCGATGCTGTTATTATTCGCGAAGGGACCTATTACGAACAGGTAAGCCCAGGTACGAGTGGTACAGCAAACAACAGAATTACTATCGCTGGTTTCCCAGGCGACAACGTTGTGGTTTCCGGTGCCATTCCACTGAACGGCACCTGGACGGTAGATGGCAGCACCTGGCGACTTGCCTGGCCGCATGCAGCGCTTTGGAACCGCGTCATAGCAAACGATCCGTTTGGCCCAGCTCGCCGGCGCGATGTCCTCATTGCCAACGGCCAGATGCTTCAGGCCGTATATTCGCGCACCGACGTGGCACCGGGGACCTTCTACCTCGAAGGCTCGCCAAGCAATCCTACAACGATGTTTATGCGGATGCCAGACGATTCCAATCCGAATAACGCGCGGATGGAAACCAGCCTGATGAACCACATTTTCAATCCGTCCAACAACGAAACCAGTTGCCGTTTTGGACAGGTGAAAGGCTACTTCCACTTGATCGGTATCACGTTCCGGCATTCCGCCAACGACGGTCAGATGGGCGCAGTGTGTGCCGGCAACGAAGGATCCATCATCGAAAACGTAACCGCCGAGTGGACCAACGGCTCGGGTTTTCTTGTGTCGGGCAAGAACCACATTCTACGCGGGGTACGCGCGCTGAACAACGGCATGAGCGGCATCCGCGGTAACGAATGTGATAACTGTACGGTGGAGTTCTCGACCAGTAAATACAACAACTGGAAAGGGTACAAGCCCTACTGGGAATCGGGTGGCGGCAAATGGCTCTACACAACAAACAGCACCTTCCGCAACAACGACTTCTCCGAAAATTTTGGGCCGGGTCTGTGGTTCGACATGGACAACTTCGACAACGTCATCGAACGCAACCGCTTCGATAGCAACGCCGGCGTAAACCTGTTCATCGAATGGCGAAGTAACCGTACAACGATCCGCAACAACGTCTTCACCCGGGCACGGCATGACCGTCCCACGTTCTATGGCTTCGGCTTGTTGATCCATGCCTCGCAGGACAACTACGTGTTATACAACACGTTCATGGGCAATGAAGGCGGCGGCATGCGGATCAAAACAGATAGCCGGCTGCAATCGACAGGCAACAGCTACTACAACAACCTGTTTATTGCCAACCAAAATATCCAGATGGGCACCGAGCGCAGAAGCAGTGAAATTGCGTTTGAAGAGCACAACAATGTTGCAGAAGCGCGTACCAACAAAGGAGAAGGCAACATCTTTTGGGCGCGTAACTATTCTGAACAGGAATACCACACCTTCCAGTTCAGACCCAAAAATACAGCCGGCGCAAGCGTAGTCAAATCATCCGTGCTTACCCAGTGGCAGAATGCTGCACAAACAGACTATTCCTCATCGGTTGCTGTCTTGTCGCAGCCGCACGTAACCGACACTACAGATCACGTAGAAGGCTGGCGTTTGCCTGATAACTCGCAGTTCCTGGGCAAAGCCGTGGCAATGCCGGCCAACATCCCTGCCGTTACAACCGACTTTGATGGTGAAACACGTCCAACAACCGGCGGCCCGGTTGGCGCCGACATCCCCAATGGCTTCATCAGTGGTGGCGGTGGTGGAGACGGTGGTGGTGGCAATGGCGACGGCGGTAACGGCGATGGAGGCAATGGAGACGGCGGTAACGGTGATGGCGGTAATGGAGGTGGCGATGGTGGTAATGGGGACGGTGGTAATGGGGACGGCGGTAATGGCGATGGGGGCGGAGGCGGTGGTGACACCGATGCGATCGACCGTGTCCAGTTTGTCGCGCTCGATATTATTGTCCGTGACGAAAATGTGGAGTTGCTCTGGGAATCTACCAGCGAATGGGACCTGGACTCCTACGTACTGGAGCGCTCTACCGACGGTGTTGGTTTCCAGCGGCTTGGATCTATTGAAAAGGTGCCTGATGGGCCGGCTACGCAGCAGTACACCTTCCGCGATGCCGATCTACCGATTACTTCCAAGAATCTGTTTTATCGCATCCGAAGCATCTACAATGATCGCAGCGAAACAGTATCACCCATCCTTGAGGTTACGCTTGGCTTGCCAGAGGGCATCCGGGTCGAGCAAAACTTCCCGAATCCAGCACGGGGTATTACGCGCATTGCGTACCAGTTGGACAAACCTTCAGGGGTCCACGTACGGTTGTTTGATGTGCTGGGCCGCGAGGTTAAAACCCTGGAGCAGCTTGGCAAGCCGGCTGGTTTCCATACCATTTTTGTCGATGTGAGCGAACTCCCAAGTGGTATGTACTTCTACAACTTCGTGGCTAACGGCGTAACGGTGACGCGATCCATGCAGGTGGTGCAGTAAGACTGCAAGAGTGGAAATCAGATTACAATAATTGACACCCTATTTCGGTAAGCCTTGATGCAAACCGAAATAGGGTTTCCCTTTTATCAGTAGATGCCAAGCGTATGGCGCCTAATCGTTACGCGCTATGGCCGGCAATCGAAACGCATAGAGTTGGGGCCATAGCTTCCCGGTGATGTAGAGCCGGTTGGACGCAGGATCGTGCGCGATGCCATTGAGTACATCTGCCCCATCTATGGGTGAATGCATGACATTCAACCAGTTTAGATTGAGCCAACTCACGACGACTCCATCCGCAGGATCGATGACCGCGACCTGAGAATCCTGCCAGACATTGGCATATATGTAGCCGTCGATATACTCCAATTCATTCAGGCGAGCTACCGGCGTACCTGCATCCGTTACTGTGATTTCACGAATCACGTCAAACGTGGTCGGCTCAATGATACGTAATGTGGCTGTACCGTCGCTCAAAATCAGGTGTGTGCCATCTTCGGTCAGTCCCCACCCTTCTCGCGTTGGAAGCGTAAGGGTATCTAATGGCGCGAACGTCTCGAGATCATACACAAAGGCAACCCGCTTCTTCCAGGTCAATTGAAAAAGCTTGCCATGCAAGGCAGCAAGCCCTTCACCAAAATAGGTTGAATCAAGCGCATGCAGCATCTCTACGGTTCCAGAACGGAGGTCAACACGCCGTAACGACGAAGCCCCATATTGGCCCGTACTTTCATACAATTTACCCTGCTCAATCAGTAGCCCCTGCGTAAATGCCGTTGTGTCGTGGGGGAATTTTTCGAGCATCCTCGGAGATACAATGGGTGCCGGAGGGGAGGAAGCGCGAGGCAAGAGCACAAAGACCGCGCAGCCAACAGCAAGCAAACCCAAAAACACCACCCATCGATTTTGCAAGAACGGTTTCTTTTGTTTGCGACGGGCACGTCGCGACGCACGTCCCTTTGCTATGTTCTTTTTACTGCCTTTAGATTTAGCCACAAGAATTCAAACCGTTAGAATAACTACACGATCGACGAAAATCGATACTAGAATATAGGACTCTTTTCGTCAAAGTTGAGCCGGCCAATTTCTACGCCTAGCGTAGCAGGATGCATAAAAGCTTATGGCTTGATCTTCAATTTTCCGCACAACCTGTCGACCTATTATGCGTACATTGGTATTAAAAGATCTTTATAGCAGAAACCATGACGCAGTTGTTACAAAATGCCATCCACGTCGTGCAGCAACTATCTCCTGAGCAACAGGATCGTATTGCCAATTTGATGCTCAACATAGCACATGGCAAACGTTCCCTGGGACTCGCCAAGGGATTACTTTGTGTACCCGAGAACTTCAACGACGAATTACCACCTGATGAGTTGGACAATTGGTATAACTCGCGACCTAGTGATCCCCTAACGTGAGCGCCTTTTTACTAGATACCTGCGCATTTCTTTGGTTATCGGGTGAGCCCAAGGAGCTCTCCAAACTGGTTGCGACGATTTGTAAAGACGCAGCCAATTCTTTGCTATTGAGTCCAATCTCAGTGTGGGAGATAGAGTTGAAATACCGCAAGGGTGATTTACAACTTCAATTGGATCCGCCGGAAGTTATCCGCCTTTCTCGTTCACTCCACTTTATTGAGTCACTCCCTTTCACAGAACAAGCTGCATTACAATATGGTCGCTTGCCATTCCACCATAAAGACCCTTTTGATCGCATGCTGATCTGTCAAGCACTTGAACATACTATTCCAATTTTAACGCCTGATACAAAAATAAAGAAATATGAAGTAGAGACCATTTGGTGACAAATAGTAAAAGCGCTAGTTTTCAATTGATTTTATGCACATTAGCAAGCCAAACCGCTTAATTTTTCTAAGGCTATTTTTGCCGAACTCGCCCCCCTATTCGAACTAGCAGTGATGGGCTTACGAATATTGACTGACATTCGTACTTCGGAACCGTTAGCGTTAGCCTTTCTGCACCGGCTGACGAATAACCACTTTGCGTTTTTCGGGTGCAACCCTGTTGGGGTCGTTTAAATAGATCTCGTGGTAACACCCGTTGGGTACCAGGTTATTAGCAGGTAGAAATTCGGTGTACAGCCGGTCACAAACAGCCCCTACGCCGGCGTAATCGCCGATGTGCATAATCTGTGCGCTTTGTCCTTCATGCAGATGTCCAAGTCGTAGCGACTCAGGGGCAGCGCCGCGTTTTTCCACAACGCTAGCCACGGCTTCCCGGTACTCCTCATCGCTGACAATATCTGTAAACACGATCATAACCCGCCACTTCCAGGTATCCTTTTTTCCTACAACAAAATCTTCGGGTTGATCAGCCCAGTATAAAAACTCAGGCGGCGGCTCGACGAAGTTCTTTCCCATGCGCTCTTTCACAAGGGGCTTAATTTTATGCACAATGGCATAGAGCCACTTGACCGCTGCAGCAGGTCCTTCACCATCGAGATTTCCAGCCCCATCAATCATCATATACCTGATTTCAGGCACGTCAATCAGGGTAAATTCATGTTCAGGCGGTAAGTATAGCTCTTTTATTCTTCGGTGAAATTCTGCTACGTTCATGTGCTCTGTTTTTTTGTGTTCGGTAGCCACGGTTTGGTTTGCATGTACGCCAGGGTACTTGCCACCCATTCCGCTTCCGCCTTTAGTTGGCCGATAGAAAACGTGAACATGGTATCGACGTAATCGGGCAACGGCTGCTGCTCAAAATGAATGTGCTCCAACCGCTCCAGCTCTGCTGCTACCGCTTCTTTGCGTACGGCAAGTGCCTCCAGGGCCTGCGCTTGCGTTAGCACAGCCCAATGCAGCATGCCCATTAGTAATGGTGAATGCGTAGGCCGCACGGTCTGCAACGCAGCAATGGTTTGATCTACCAGTGCCTGCCGGCCAACTTCTGTGATTTGGTAGATTTTTTTCGCTTTTGCTGTAGCCGGCATTTCTGCACGAACCAGCCCTTTCTTTTCAAGCTTGCCAAGCACGAAATAAATCGAAGAAAACCCAATCTGCGTCCATTCTCGCATGCCACGCGCCACAATAACATGGTCGAGTTCATATCCGTGTCGCGGCATTTCTGCAACCAGGCCGAGGACCAGTAATTCGCTATCGGTAAGGTGTTTAGCTGGCATATTCTAGTACTAGAATTCATCTTATTCTAATACTAGAATAATTACGGATAAATATCAACCGCTTGTGCAAAAACCACACGCTATGCCGGGATACTCAGGAGGTTGCAATGCACGCGGTATCTAACCTGTTCACCGCAAGTCACTTAACAGATTCGGTGGCAAAATCAAAACCCATGAGGAATTCGGCAGCATCGATCAGGCCTATTTCTGCACGATGCGTTGCAACTGCACCCGATTGCCTACGTGCCACCTGGCCTGAAGCCGGCACGTATTCCACCAATTCCCAGGTCCTCGTGCCTACAACACGGAGGACATTCTCTTCACCAAAAGGGCTAATATAGAACCCAACCACCTTCACCAATCCCACTTCTTTGGAATATAGACTCTCAGTCACAAATTCCTGAACAAGTACATAATCGCTAAAATGTTCATTTTCCGGAAGCGGTTTAAACGACGTGGTGTAGCGATGCTGATACTGCACGACTGGAATTTGCCCCAAAACTGTTGATTCAAATAGCGAATCGCTAACTGCCAATTGAGAGATTATGCCTGGAACGACATCATATTCCTGCTGACGAACTACAGGGTATTGAATAATTTGAATAGCCAGACTATCCCGCGAGAGTCGCCATATACCATCTTCCCTAAACGCAAACAGATCGAGCATGCCAACCATAGGAGTAGAAAACCCAGCCCCCTCTCTGTTGCCAATTTTAAACCAGGACTCCTCGTTGTACATAATTTCTTCCTGTACGTGAATGGTATCCTGTTGGATTGAAATGCTTAATGGTGGATCGACGGCGGGATAATTTACCCCGATCGAATCGATACGACTCATGATCCAGGCATCTCCAACCTGGATAGACGGCAATAAGGGAGCAATTTCGTCATCGCTTGCGGAGTCGCAAGCACTCAAAATAAAAACGACGATCAGCAGGGCCCAGGTGAAATGTTTTTTCATGGCATTGAATAGAGCTACGTTAGAAAGGATAGATTGTAGCGCTGTGCAATGCGAATAGGCGTGCTAATAAATGATGGCGATATAAGATTTATACTAAAATACAGCATCCGAAGATACAGGGCAAGTTATGATTGTATTACTTCAAATCCTACAGATGAAAGTTATGAACGATTGTGGTTGCGTCTCCCCATTAACCCTATGCTTTTGGGTAATGACAGCATATTCCATAACAACCTTCTTCAATTTTCTGATACCGTTCTTTAATGAATAGGCAGTTTGTACCGATCCAATTAGCATGAGGTGGCTATTCAGCAAATTATTTCATGCGCAATTCTATGCTGATGAAGAATTGCTTCGTAAGGCTAAACTTTCAACGACCCTAAATATCGTTTGGCTAGTCACCGGTGCCCTTTATGTGCCTTATTACTTGCTGATTGGTCATACTGCTGCCGCTATTTTTGTCTCAATTGCAGTTGTTCTGATAAGTGGCAACCTGCTTTTTTTACGCGCCGGCTGGTTGCGTGTACAGGCACATGGGATGCTCTTTGTTGCCATGTACACGCTTGTGGCGATTGCGGTTACAGGCTTCGGGATTTACGATGCGGCAAATGCCTGGCTCGCCAGTCTGTCCCTGATTGCGTTTTTGTTGCTGGGGAAAGGAGCCGGCATCATCTGGCTTTTCATTAACCTCCTCGCGCTTGTATTCGTTTTATTCCTGACTCAAACAACGTTTATTGATCTTCCCGAAGCACCTGAGGGCATCCTTATTTATCACTCTCTTTCTGCCTTCCTTGGCATTGGCGTATTTATCTTTTGCCTGGCGCGTGTGTTCGACACCAACTATAACCGCGCCCTGGGTGAAGCGCAGCATGCACTCATCGCGTTGAACCACGAAAAAGAGCAAGCAGAGATTGCAAAAGAGTTGGCTATAGAGTCTGCGCGCATCAAAGGGGAATTCCTGGCCAACATGAGCCATGAAATACGCACGCCCATGAATGGTATTCTAGGCATGGCCGACATCCTCCGGGATACAGAACTCGACGAAGAACAACAAGACATAACCAACACCATTCTGAGCTCTGCCGAGAGTCTGCTGCGTATTATCAACGACATCCTGGATCTCTCTAAATTGGAATCCGGCAAGATCGAGTTGATTGAAAAACCGTTCGATCTGCGCGGGATTATTCAGGAGTTGTGCACGATCTACATCGTGGGAAATGGCTCAAAAAATATTGATTTTGACGTAGCCATAAGCCCAGACATCCCCGCAATACTTCTTGGTGACGGCGATCGCCTGAAGCAAGTCCTGATTAACCTGATCGGTAATGCAGTCAAGTTTATGCCATCCGGCGGGCATATCGACGTGAGCGCAAGCTTAAAATCCGAAACGGATGAGCAAACCGAAGTACTGATCTTTGTGAAAGATACAGGCATTGGCATCCCGGAAGACAAGCAGGAGAAAATATTCGATGCATTCATCCAGGCCGATGGCACCGCCACCCGGAAGTTCGGAGGCACCGGTCTCGGCCTAACCATTTCCATGCAGCTTGTGCACTCCATGCAGGGCAACATCTGGCTGGAAAGCGAAGAAGGCGTCGGCTCTACGTTCTACTTCACCGCGCTGTTCAACAAGTCCGGATCAGATTCTATGTCAACCTAGGAACTGGCTAATGAATCCGGTACAATGTGCTTAACAGCGTATCAGAGTGTATATGCGTTACTGATACCACAGCTCTTATAGCCTAATCATCATCTCGATCGTTGTTTGTCTCCTTAGTATGCCAGGGAGCAGTGCCTGGTACAATCGTTTTTGTTTTGCGGTCAAATTTAATCCCCGTACTGTTATATGCATATCGATAAAAATCAGCCAGGTAAGTACCTGGAAAATCAGGCAACAGAGGAAGTACGGCTTCAATTGCTTCTTTCGTACCGATGGCACCAAGTGCCGCGGCAGCATGCCCGCGAACATGCGGATCAGCATGTTGCAGGAAAGGAATAATAAGTGGCGTAGCGCGCGGATCGGGCATACCACGAAAATGCAGAATGACCCCTTTGTGCAATGCCTCCTCGTCTGAAGCCAACACCTTCAGAAATGTTGGAATTACTACAGGATCCCTGGTATGATACATTTCATTGAGCATCGTCCCTTTTGATAGCCTACCCTCCGGTCTTTCGGGGTAAAGCGCGATCAATAAACGCGCAGCCTCATCGGGTCTTCCCAATCTTCTAATCACACAAGCCACGCGGTACTTCCTTTCAAAGGTTGGATTTCGCACCATGTAAGATCTTAAGGCTGGAAGTGTTAACGTGGTATCAGCCCTACTTTGTGGCAATAGGCGAATTACAGATTGAGCGAGCCTCGTTTCTTTGTTGATCTGCTCGACAATTAATTCCTGCAGTGGGAGGTGATCTATTTTTATTCCCAGTTCCAGCGCACGAGTACGAACCGAATAGAGCCGATTTGTATCACGAATAACATTCATAAAAATCGGGCCCGCTTCCGTCGGGTCGAGAGACATTAAATGAATCAAGGCCCGAGTATAGCGTGATGGTTCGTCACTGGCAAGATCCTCCATGAGTAGCCATTCATTGCCCGTACCTTTGATAAGTTTTGTCCCTGCCCAGGCTTTCTTCCCGTAACTATTGTTTCGTAAACCAAATTTTGTGTCATAATTAAACGAAGTGTATGCATCAATCACCTCTTGCCTGTATCTCCCAACGGATAAAGAATCAATGGCATTAAGCGTAGCTTCTGCAAGGGCTACGCCTCCTGCAATACCTCCACCAAGTAACTGTTGAATCAGAAATTGTTTTGCCTTTTCTGATTCATTACGACCAATTGCGGCATATGCCGAATTTTTAAGGCGTGAATCCATTGAGTTGGCTAAAGACAGGGTGACTTCCATCAGCGTATCAAGGCTTTCATCAGGCGTGTAAGACATGCGATCCAGCATACGCCTGGCACTCATCACAATGCGCGCATCGGCTGAATGAACCATGGGAATGATAAGCGTTTCAAGCCCTTTTAATTCAAACCTACCTCCATTGTAAAATACATTTGCATGAAGCTTCTCATCATCGGATTCCAACATCGTTTTATAAAAGCGTTGGCGCGTCGCTCTGATGTCCATTGTCGTATTTAGCGGATTTGCTGGTGGACTAGCATGAATAGATACGCTTGCCGGATGCATACAGCCAAGTAACATCACCGCTCCTATTTTGAGCGCCTGATCAGACGACTCGCGTATTTGATCAAAGAAATTGACCTCACCTTCAGTTAAAGGTAGCAAGGCGTCGTTATATGCTGCATAGCTTTTCCAAAAAACCGCTGCTTCCTCCCCTTCAAGGTCTGGCATATGATGCCTATCTCTCCATCCCAGGCATAGTTCATCTGTTAATCGGTAAAAAGCGCGCTCCTGATCGTCAATAGATGAAGGAGATTGTAGGCTTGAAATTAACTGCCTTTGCTCATCTGTGAGAACGCCTTGTGCATAGACATTAATTCCAGAGAGGAAGAACAAAGTAAAAATTAAAAATACGAAGTGACGCCGCACGTAAGCTCTCTGTAAAACGGATAGGACTTTGGACACCAGGGCTCAAGGTGTCTACATTCGTACACGGCAGGAGTTCAGATAACGTTAAATCAAAATTTGACCTGGTGTCATACGCTGGATCAGTAAAGTCTATTCCAGCGCAGAGGGAATGGGCTAGGGTGTGTCTGAAAATTCAGTTCTGCTTTGTTAGATCCTTCGCATTCGCTCAGGATACGGCTTTGTCTCTACCAATTTGGGATTTTTCAGACAAAGCCTAAATCACAGTATTATCCGGAATTTGAGCGGCCTTGGTTATGACAATGATTCCATCTTTGATAAACATGCCTTCACGCTCACCTTCCACAACATGATCTTTATTGGTTATCCTGCAATGCTTTCCAATCTTTACGTTTTTATCAATGATTGCTTTCTCTATCACAGTATTTTCCCCAATGCCCGCATGCTGGTCTAACCAGGCAAAGTTCTCATAGCCCAATACAATGCTGTCAGTGACCCGCGCGCCCTCTTTAATAAACGAGCGCAGACCGATTACTGAGCGTGTGATGGTGCTCCGGGTTATCACACTGCCTTCAGAAATTAGCGAGTCTTCAATCATCGAATGGTGAATCTTGGCAGGAGGAAGCATGCGGGCATTGGTATAGAGCGGCGCCATTTTGTCGTAGAGGCTAAACGGCGGAGCCGGCCTGGCAAGCATCAAGTTAGCCTCATAAAACGAATGGACTGTTCCAATGTCACTCCAGTACCCGGTAAAGGGATAACTAGCCACCCGATACCTGTGAATTGCCGCAGGAATGATCTGTTTACCAAAATCATGATCATCTGGCGCACCCAAAAGCAGATCTTTTAGAATTTCGCCTTTGAACAGATAGATACCCATCGAAGCAAGATACACGCGCCCCTCGGCTTGAAGGTCTGATGAGACATTGCTCTCTTTACCAGCCAGGTGCTCGGGCGCTGGTTTTTCATAAAACTCTTGAATAATGCCTTCTTCATCCGTTTTCATGATACCGAAACCAGAAGCATCTGTAGCAGTCACCGGAATTGTCCCAATAGTTATGTCGGCTTTTGTTGCCTCCTGGTGCGCGAAAAGCCGGCGGTAATCCATCGAATACAACTGATCTCCTGACAAGATCAATGCATGCGAATAATCCTGGTTGTTGAGGTGCGGCATACATTGCCGGACAGCATCAGCGGTCCCCTGGTACCACTTTTTGGAAGACTGCGTTTGCTCTGCCGCAAGAACACTGACAAAGCCACGCCGGAAGCTATCAAATCGGTATGCCGTCGAGATGTGTCTATTTAAGCTAGCAGAATTATACTGCGTAAGCACAAAAATGCGATCAATTTCGGAGTTGATACAGGAGGAGATCGGTACATCAACAAGCCGATATTTCCCGCCTAGCGGGACTGCTGGTTTAGATCGAAATTTTGTTAAAGGATAGAGTCGGGTTCCAGCCCCCCCTCCAAGAATTACTGCCAACACATCAGTCATATCAGGATCCATTTTTTGCTTGTGGAAATGCAGAATACAAGCGAGATGAGAAGTGACGGAGGTTATAAACCATCGAATAGGCCGTCAGAAGACAGTCAACTCAAAAAGTCCGATCTCGCTCCCGAATCCTAAAAAATAATCGGGCGGCTACCGCTCACTGTTGTGTTAGGTCGTGTAGACAATAGGCGCAATCTCCCCGATGCTGGCCCGCGTGCACTGCATGATCACATCCTGCAGGTCCGCGCCTCGCGATTGGAGCGGATCGATGGCCTGCACTAGCGCAGCGCGTAGCTCATAGAGGCGTTTGTTAGAAGTCTCGCCGGCAGCAGCCACCATATCAATTTCCAACAGGGCTGCTCGCTCGTTTTGCTTAGGATTGTAAATTCCGTTTAGCTCTGTGCACTGATGACACGCGCCGGCTTTGTTTATGAGCGCACATCGATTGTCAAAAATCTCTACCATCGTTTTGCGCGCCTCAAACAGCAAGTGCTTCACCACACCTTCCGTTTTATCCAGTATCAGGCTGATGTCTTTACGGGAAAAACTGTACACGTCTTTCAGGATAAGCGCGACCTGGTGTGAAATCGAGAGCGTTTTAGCGATGCAAGTGAAGCAAAAGTCGATGTGCTCCTTGATGTCATACTGCCCCGCCGGCGCGTTCTGGTGGGTAAACCAAAACAGCCGTTGCATCTCCGGCGAACCTTGCGCATAGGCCTTGGCCGTATCCTGCGCATCGGGTTTCCAGCGATCGCGGCGTTTGAGGAAATCGTATGCCAGGTTGGTCGCAATCCGGAATACCCATGTCTTCAACGAAGACTTGCCTTTGAAGGTAGCCAGCTTGTCGAAGGCTTTCACAAAGGTGTCGTGTGTCAAGTCGTCGACATCGTTCCGATCCGTCAGGAGGCGGTACAAATAGGATTTAAGTTGAGGTTGAAACGCGGCAAAGAGGCCCTGGAAGGCGTTAATGTCGCCTCCCAAAGCCGCTTCAAGCCGCTGGTCTGATTCGTTTTGCATATCAGTTGTGCAGCACCTTGGCTGTTGATTTTGGCAACAGCGCACCATCTTTTGCATAGTGTTCTGCGTACATCAGCGCGGCGCCGGCCATGGCCAGATCTCTGAAACTACCAATCAGAGAAGGAAACGCGCCGCCTAATGCCGCTGGAATGTGTACCAGGACGACAAACAGCGTGAGCATGGTTGCCAGCATGACAGCGGCAAGTTTGTCGTATTTCCTGAGTACTGCGCTCAGTACAAATACGAGCAAGCACACACCCGTAAAATAGACCCAGAAAGCCGGCGCAGGCAAATACGCCGGCACATAAGGTAAACTAAATTCGAGCGGCCCAAAATGAAGCAAACCAAAGACGGCAAATGGCAGGACAAACATCCACCGCCCCATTGCGATAATCTTTTGCATTGTCTTTCCTCTGCTAAATTACGCCTGCGTTGCCGCAATCGACATCCACAATGTGACTGTTAAAAACAATGCCGGCATCTGAGACCAGCAACGTTGCAGCGCGTCCCACATCTTCCAAAGAGGGTCCACGGCCAAGCAAAAAGCCTTGCTGCATTTGTTCGCGCATGGCTTCTGCCGGGATGTTAGCCAGCCGGGCCTGGGCCGCTGAGGTTTTCTGGATTGTTGGCGTTTCCATCAACGCCGTGGAATTCAGGCAATGCACGCGGATGCCGTGCATGCCAAACTCGCCGGCCAGGGAGCGGGTCAGGCCTTCGATCGCAGCACAGGCTGCGGTGATGCCTGCCATGCACGGTGCTTTGATGCGAGAGAGGCTGGCCGTAAGTAACAGAATGGTACCGGGCTTTCCATGAGCAACCATTTTGCCAGCGGCAATGCGCGACGTGATAAACTGCGACCCGACCATCGCTTCCATGGGCTCCATAAATTGCTCGAACGGCAGCAACGTGGATGGTACAGCATACCCTACTTTATCCGGATCCCTCCCGATGCCGTTAAAGACGATGTCAATACGGCCATGCGCTGCAAAAATCTGATCGAGATACTGATCAACTTCCGTTTCGTTTTGTGCATCAACAACTGCAGCTTCAGCTTTTCCACCGGCAGCAGTGATTTCTTTTGCCAGGGCTTGCACTGCATCGGCGCGGCGGGCAGAGACAAAAACGTGAGCACCGGCTTCGGCAAATGAACGGGCAACCTGGCCGGCAATGGCGCCGCTGGCTGCAAATACGAGGGCTATTTTGTTATCAAGCATGTTCGTCTGATTGGTTGGTTAAACAACGTGTTTATTCTTCAGACGAATAAGCCTTCTAAAACGGTCGAAGACCTCAAAACCCGGTCACGGAGCTTTCTCTTTTGTTGGATTTTTATTGTATTCAGCAGACCTGCCCTTGGGCACCGAAATCCATGCCCATGCACCTTGTTGATCCATTCGGGCAAGCAATGTGATTTGTCCCACATGATACGCTACGTGCGCCATCGATCGGTTCAACGCTTCACGCACACACAAACCAACGCCCCTGATTTTCACTTCGCGTTCCATATCATCATCCGATAAGTCTGCAAGTGTTTGCTCTATCAGCCCCCATGCCTCATCCCACTCTTGTTTTAGGGACGCAAGGCTATACTGCCCTTCCTGAAATTCCTGGTCGCGATGCCGCCATGGTTTTTCACCGTCTGTGGTTAGAAAGTCGGTGAATCGCGACTTCAAGTTACCACTCAGGTGGCGCATGATCATCGCGATTGAGTTGCCATCGATGCAAGGAATCCGGTTGAGGCCGGCTTCATCAACCTGAGCAATTGCTTTCTCGGCAATGGCTCGGTAACGACGATACTCGATCAGGTAGCCTTCGGTCATTTTTAGTTCGTGTTTTCGATATATCGCATTTACGGACCATAGCACCTCCTCCCACCAAACGCCTCACTCACCCTACCTCCTGCGCCAGGGCCAGCGGAACCAGCTTTTGAGAAGCCGGCGAAATCGTTGTCCAAGTGTCATAATACTTTCTCCTTCAGATGATACTTCACATCACAGGACTTTACGTAATTATTTCGCTTTTGCTGCACTCTCGCATCCAACCAAATACCGAGAGAAGATCCTGGAAAGAGACACCGTTTGCAGACGATCCAACGCTACATAAAAAAGCCCGGGCGTTTTTTGTAACGCTCCGGGCTTTTTCTGCACTATAGAACTAGTCAATGAATCCAGAGATGTTATGAGCCTTGCATTTCTGGTGTGTGGCTAACTGGTTAGAGATAGGGGTCTTAGTCTAGGTGGCAGACGGGACCTCTATTTCTTTTTTTGTGCATTTCTCCTCTTCTACACTATCAAATTATGCCACCATTTGCAATTAGCTATATTGTTAAGACGACATAGCGAAGCAATTCATCGTGGATTAGAACTCACACGCTGCATCAGAGTTGGTTGCACATCTTCCTCAACGAACGAGCAGCCCATGAAACGTAGATTCATCGAACTTGCCGGCTGGTTACCGGCCATCGTCATTCCTGCTGCAACGTTGCTGCAGCTAATTGAAGTATACAGCGCCGCCTCCGTTGATGGCGTCAGTTGGGTGACCTGGCTTATGTTTGGCCTCGCTAACATCGGGTTTTATATCTATACCGAAAAATATAAATCCCTGCCCTCGATCCTCGGCTTTCTAGGAACTGCAATACTCGATTTTATCATCGTCGCCCTCGTCATATCACGCACCCAGGGATAACGCATGAAGCCACTGTCAGCACGCACACAGCACCTCGCACAAAGCAAAATTCGCGCAGTTACGCAGATGATAAATGCAACCGGCGGCATCAATCTGGGCCAGGGCATCTGCGACTTGCCAACTCCGGAGCCTATTAAAGCTGGTGCAAAAAAAGCCATCGACGAGAACCTGTCGATTTATTCGAACTACGCCGGCATCGAAAAGCTGCGCACCGCGATTCTCAACAAAGCGCAGCGTTTCAACCAGATTCCTGCAAAGGATGAATCAGAAGTGATGGTAAGCATCGGCTCTACAGGCGCGTTTGTCGCTGCCATCTTTGCGTTACTTGATCCTGGGGACGAAGTACTGCTCTTCGAACCGTTCTATGGGTATCACCGCAATCTTATCCGGCTTACTGGAGCTACCTCGAACCATGTGCCGGCACGTGGTCTAAACTGGACGATAGATTTTGATGAGGTAGCGCGCGCGATTACGCCAGCGACCAAGGTGATTGTGATCAATACACCGGGCAATCCCAATGGGAAAGTCTGGACCCGCGATGAACTGACTGCCATTTTGGGGATCGCCGAAAAACATGGCCTGTACATCATCACCGATGAGATCTATGAATACATGGTGTATGACGACCATGAACACATTTCGCTGGCATCACTCCCCGATGCGTATGAGCGCACGGTTACTCTTTCGGGGTTCAGCAAAACCTACAACATGACCGGCTGGCGCCTGGGATATGCCGTCGGCCCCGACCCGATCATCGCAAAAATGGGCCTGCTCAATGATCTGTTTTACATTTGTGCCCCCACCCCACTGCAACATGGCCTCGCGGATGCTTTTTCAATGTCGGATGCTTACTTCGACCAGATGCTGGCGGACTATCGGGTTAAACGCGACATGATGTGTGATGCGCTTGAAGTAGCCGGCTTCACGTTTACCCCGCCACAAGGCGCGTATTACGTCCTCGCCGGCTTTGAAAAACTGCAGGGCAAGGTACCTGGATTTACCACCTGCCAGGAAGCCTGTGAAACCCTGATCCAGCGTGCCGGCGTTGCCACAGTACCCGGCGATGCATTTTACCACAATCCAGACCTGGCGCCGCCCTCATTACGCTTTTGCTACGCCAAAGAATTTCCGGTATTGGAGCAAGCCTGTACCCAACTAAAAAAAGCAGGGTTGCAAGGATAACCCTGCAACCCTGAATACGATAGTCTTGCTATTTAGGCAGCTGTAACGCCAACCTCGTTGATGGCTTCAATCACGGCATCGTGGAGTTTGCCGTTGGTTACAATCACACCTTTGTTTGCATGCAGTCCCCAGCCATGGTTAAACTCGAGTGGCTGACCGTAAATGTCGGAAGCCTGACCGCCGGCTTCTGTCATCACGAGTACGCCGGCAGCGTGGTCCCAGATTTTTTCGACATATCCGGGGCGCGTTGGCAAACGCAGGTAAATATCCGCTTCACCGCGTGCGACAACAGCATATTTGGCCTGGCTGTCCAGTCGTACCGAGTCTGCCGTAATGCCAAGTTTCTCAGCAACATTGGCTGAATCGCTGTGTGAGGTATGACCAGACTCTACAGACTCGCAAAAGCGCGCCTGAGACGAGTCGGTGGTATCCGTTACGCTAACAGTCACAGGTTCGCCGCTGCCATCCATCGCAATAGCCGTTGTCCCCTGCCCTTTTACCGCAGCGTAGATAACACCTGTATTATCAGGCTGATCCGCGCTAACGGGCAGGTTCGGGCATCCGAGTGCCGCCACAACAATTTCACCGTCTACGATAAGCGCAAGCGCGATAGCATACTGCTCACCCCGCAAAAAGCCTTTTGTGCCATCAATAGGATCGAGCGTCCAGAACCGTTCGCTGTATTCCTGTGCGCCACCATGGTCAATCCATGTGCAGGCCGTATCAGCATCGACACCTGGTCTCAGGTCGGACAGGTGTGCTACAACTTTTTCGAGCAGGGGGGCATTCTCATCAGTTTTGAGTGCCGCGCTGTCTTCTTCGGCAATAATGGGATCGTTAGGAAAAGCTTCCCGGATGGCCCGACATACGAGCGCCTGGCTGCCAAAATCTGCAACCGTAACGGGGCTCTTGTCCTTTTTCTCGAGCACGCTGCTTGTAATCTGCGCCTGCACTGCCTGACACAGTTTTGCAGCTTCCTGCACCGCCTTGACAGCAATCTCCTGTTCAGTTGAATAGTTCATAATATTAATAACGCTTCGTGTCCTTTGATTTAAACAGAAATGATAGGAGCAAAATACCGGCCCAAGATCCAGAAACTGTCGCCAACTCTACGTATAAGTATGGCAATTTGGCTGATCCTGTCCACAATCGCGGGCAACAACTGGCAATTCCTGCATTATCTCATGTTACCACGCTGAATAAACGGGCAACTCATGCATAAAGGTGTATTGCCTGGTATCTGCTTCAATTTTACAGCAGTAATGTTGTAAACCATTCGTTACAAATAGATACGCAGCGTGAATCACCATGTTATATCGTGCAACCTGATCAAATACATCCTGCGAGATTTTCACGCTTGGGGCTTTGCACTCTACCATCAGTACGGGTGCGCCTTGCCGATCGTGTACAATGAGATCTGCTCGTCGCTGCATGCCCTGGAACTGGAATCCCTTTTCAATGCCAATCAAGCCGGCTGGCACGTCTCGTTCCTGTATCAGGTACTGCACAACGTGCTGGCGTACCCATTCCTCGGGTAACAGCTGCAACCACTTCTTCCGAAGGCCATCAAAAATGACATGCCGGCCGTCGGATTCCTGGATTTCGAATTGATAGTGTGGAAAGTTGAGTGGCTGCACGCTTCAGATACACCTTTCTATGGTATAAACATTGCCTCAAAATCCTAACATAACCGTACACTGCGCATCATGCAAGCCGGCCTGTACACCAATCATCCAATCGGTTCAAACAGTTCATTTGACCGGCTTTTTCACGTATTAATTCAGTGGATAAGCACCTGTGTCACGAAAATATTTTTACGATTCCCACATTGTTTGAACTGGGTAACCCCGAAAAATATAGCTATGTCTAGAATTACTGATACTATTTCATTTCGACCCAATTTTCTTTTTTCTGCGCTCCTCCTCGCTTCTCTTTTCAGCTTCCAGACTGTTAACGCGCAAACCGGTCCCCTCTTGCGTATCAATGCAGGCGAGACGATAAGCGAAGCCACGGGTGACGGCGTAACATTCATTGGTGACTCGTTTTTCAGCGAAGACAGTAGCGTTGGCCCCGTTTCGATGAACGACATCAGCAATACAAATAACGATGCCCTCTACCAATCGGAGCGTATTTCCAACGCGTCACTTTCTCCGTTTGGTTATACAATCCCTGTAGAAAATGGCACCTACTCGGTTACGCTCCATTTTGCTGAGACTGCTTTTGCTAACGCCGGCCAGCGGGTGTTCGACGTAGAAATCGAAGGCGTTGTAGTCCTCGACAATTATGACATCCTGGCTGAAGCTGGAAATTCCAACACGGCCGTTTCAGAAAACATCTTCAACATCCAGGTAAGCGATGACTCCCTCGACATCGACTTCATTTCGATTGTTGAGCGCGCCAAAATCAGCGGCATTGAAATCAACGGCGCCGTATCTGATGTGAGCATTCCATTTGCTATCAATGCCGGCGGTATCGAATACGTCTCAAGCGATCTTACGTGGATGGAAGACACGGGTGTTTACTTCTTGAATGAAGGCACCGCATTTTCCAAAATTGCCAATATCGCCGGCACCGACGACGACGACCTGTACGAAGCAGAGCGCTTCAATAACGACATCCGCTTCCTGCTACCAGGCCTCGAGCGTGGCAATTACACTGTAGAGCTTCACTTTGCCGAAACCTTCCACCAGACAAGCGGTCAGCGCCTGTTTGATGTATCCATTGAAGGCCAAACGGTACTGCAAGACTACGACATTTTTGTTGAAGCCGGCGGCTTTAGCACTGCCATCATTGAAGAGTTTCAGAACGTGCCGGTCCTCGATGGCATCCTCAACGTGACCCTCAACCGTTCTGTGGGCAGCTCCACAATCAACGCCATTGCAATAACGAGTGCCAGCTCGGTTTCTAACGAAGATTTTGAAGACCTGCAGGTACCTGCTTCGCACAAACTGACTGCTGCGTATCCGAACCCATTCAATCCACAAACGCAGTTCTCACTCTCTGTAGCGGCTACACAGCAGGTTCAAATCAACGTATACAATTTGCTCGGACAACACGTACAGACGATGTACAACGGTATGATGGTCGCGCAGCAAGAACAAACGTTCAGTTTTGAAGCCGGCAGCTTGCCAAGTGGCATTTACCTGATTCAGGTCCAGGGTGAAAGCTTCCTTGAAACCCAACAGGTAGCGTTGCTCAAGTAACAAGCAGCACTTAAGAGACAGTAATCGATTTAGTAAAAGCCCAACAGCTGGTACATCACGTACCGGATGTTGGGCTTTACTTTTGATGACACGGCTTTGGGGCGACGCTATTTTTTGATCGCGGTAATCTCGGGATCCAGCGAATGGGCACGATAGAAGGTAACCTCAGCATACGTACCTGGCTCGAGTTGCTGGTAAATGTCAATAAAATCGGCGCGTCGTGTTACCGGTCTCCCATCTAGCGCAACCACGACCATCCCGCTACGCAGGCCGGCATCCTGATAGGCCTGGCGTGATGGATCAGCAAACAGCACAACAGCACCCTGTTCAACGGGTATCCCCAAATCAAGCGCAAGTGGCCGGCTCACGCTATCTAGCAACATACCGAGCGCAGGCCAAATAACGTCGTCGGTCAGGCTTCCCAGTAGGGCGGCCGGCTGCGTACGTGCAGCTGCTTTCAACCTGATTTGCATGCTGATATCATCTGCACCGCGTTTAATGGTAAGCGTGATCACATCGCCCGGTACGCGGTCCGCCATTTCTTCCGAAAGATCGTATACCTCGTTCAGTTGCGCACCGTTGATCGCAAGGATAATGTCGCCCTGCCGCAACCCTGCTTCCGAAGCAGAAGAACCCGGTTCCACCTGAATGATTTCAACGGCCCCACGCTCGCGTGCTGCAACAGGCTCATATTGAATGCCTAGCTGGGCTTTGCCGGCTGAGCTACGCGCCAACATCTGCTGCACCGACGCGGCTACCTGGGGGGCGGCTATGACACGGCTCATGCCTGTCCCCGTGTACTCTTCCTTATAAGGCACCTGTGCCAACCCAAGAAACGCCCCTCCGCTGCCCAAAAGCGGTCCCCCGCTATTCCCCGGATTCAAGACAGCATCGGTTAGCCACGTCGTTCCACTCGTGTCTTGTGCAACGCGCGGCGCGGCGCTGACAACACCCATCGTCACCGAATTCCTGAAAGCAGGTGCCATCGGCGAACCAATGGCAAACGTAAGTTGTCCGATGCGAACGGGCGTTGCATTCACGAGCGATTTGAACGGCAATCCCGTAGCAGCCACCTGCAACAAGGCAAGGTCCAGCCTGGGATCTGCGCCGGCTACCACGGCCGGCAACCGCGTGCCATCGTGCAAGACAACGTAGAGTTCATCTGCGCCGGCAACCAGGTGGTTCGCCGTGACAATGAAGCCATCGGGTCGTACGATAACCCCGCTGCCCACAGTGCGCTCATCGACAAAATCACCTTGCTGCGCCTCAAGGTTTTCGGGGAGAAAGAAGTCTTCCAAATACTTCGTTCCAAAACCCTGCTGCTCGTGCTGCAAGACACGAACCTGGACCACAGCCGGCATCCAATCGGATAGTACCATTTGAAAAGCCTCCCCTTCTGTCCGATACCTGTCTGTGGCACCCAGATCCACCGACAATGCCGGCGCAGATGCAGGAACCGCAACCCATTCAGCGGCGAGCCCAAAAAGACAAAGCACTATAGACAGGATACTCGCCTGTAAAAGAAAAATCTTCCGTGTTACAGTCATGATGTGGTCCTACCGTGTAAATTCTTCGGTTGGCCATGCATCTGCAAATAACATGCAACAAAATCAACGAGCCCTTTCGGATAGAATTGATCTTTTCGGGTATAATTCCATAAAATCCCCTCAAATTAGAGGGATTTTCTCTACAAGAATGGACCCTACCACGATTCCCACGGTTGGACAAAACAACCAAACTGGAAAGATAGATATAAAGCGTAACGAAGCATAAATAATCAGCATATGAAGACTGCAAAACTTACAATTGGAGATCAGGAGCTAGACCTTCCTGTAGTTGTTGGCTCCGAAGGCGAAGTTGGCGTACAAGTTTCCCACGTAAGAGGTAAAACAGGGGTTATTACCCTCGACGTAGGCTTTGGCAGTACCGGTTCGTGTCAGAGCGGCATTACGTTCATCAATGGCGAAAAAGGTATCCTCCGCTATCGCGGCTACTCGATTGAGGATCTCGCAGAAAACTCGTCGTTCATTGAGGTCAGTTACTTGCTTATTTATGGTGAGCTGCCCAACAAAACACAGCTTACAAAATTTGAGCACGACCTCAAACACCACAGCTTGATCCACGAGGATCTCAAAAAGTTTTTTGAAAATTACCCTGCGAAAGCGCATCCAATGAGCGTGCTTTCAGCAATGGTGGCAACACTCTCCACGTTCTATCCAGAATCTGATGCCCCGGAGCAGGTTGAGCTTAATATCATCCGTCTGCTCGCCAAGCTGAACACCATTGCAGCGTTTTCGCATAAAAAATCAATTGGGCAGCCTTACGTTTATCCTAAAAACAGTTTGAGCTTCCCCGGCAACTTCCTCAATATGATGTTTGCCGTCCCTTCAGAGGAATACGAGATTTCGCCTACACTTGTACGTGCGCTAGATTTGTTATTGATTCTGCATGCAGAGCACGAGCAGAATTGTAGTACCTCAACGGTCCGTCTTGTGGGTAGCAGCGGCGCAAACCTGTTTTCGACGATTGCTGCCGGCATCAGCGCACTTTCTGGTCCCTTGCACGGCGGTGCAAACCAGGCAGTGATCAACATGCTGGAAATGATTGTTGCGGACGGCGGCGACTACAACAAGTACATGGCCAAGGCAAAGGACAAAGAAGATCCTTTCCGCCTCATGGGCTTTGGACACCGCGTGTACAAGAACTTCGACCCGCGGGCCAGAATTATCAAAAAGGCGGCCGACGACGTACTCGAAGAACTGGGTATCGATGATCCGCTGCTCGACATCGCAAAAAACCTGGAACGTATCGCACTGGAAGACGAGTACTTTGTAGCGCGCAAGCTCTATCCGAACGTCGACTTCTACAGCGGAATCCTGTACCGTGCGATGGGTATTCCGACGGAAATGTTCACGGTGATGTTTGCTATGGGCCGGCTCCCAGGCTGGATCGCACAGTGGAAAGAAATGAAGCACGATCCGGCAACGCGTATCTTCCGCCCCCGGCAGATTTACACCGGACCGAATCTGCGGTCCTATGTGCCTATCGAAAACCGGTAGCGCTTCGCAGTTGATTACCTGCTAAAAGTTACGCCGAAAGGGCAGTGCGCTACGCATTGCCTTTTTTTGTATTCAACAACAGTTGATAACAGTGTTAGACCTATGCCTTGCCGCTGAGATGAGAAAGCATACCTTTGAGCTCGGTCACGCCAAATGGTTTGATTAGCGCATGATCAGCCTGTGCCTGTATCTCAGGGGCAAGAGAGCCAGCACTCATCACGGTCACAGGAATTGTATTGAAAACGGGATGGGTGTTGAGCCATGACAGGAACGTCCCTGCATCTTGATGCTCCAAACGAACATCGCACAGGATAAGATCAGGATCTTGTGCGCGTAGCAGTTGCCTGGCAGCGGCAATATCCTGAGCTTCGTAAACGGTCAGATCCAAAGAGGCGAGCAGCGAGGTGAGTCCTTTGCGAAAAAACGGATCATCGTCGACGACAAGTACTTTAGCTATTTGCGCCGCTGTGACAGGCATAAACGCCGGCAAATACACCTTAAATGTACTGCCATGCCCTACCGTACTTAGCACATCAATATGCCCCTGATGCCGGGTGACAATACCAAGCGCCGTTGCCAACCCCAAGCCGGTACCGCTCTCTTTTGTCGAGTAGAACGGTTCAAAAATTCGGTAAATGTCCTCCGGAGAAATGCCTTGCCCATTATCAGCAATGGAAATCAATACATACCGACCAGCCGGCACCACCTCATTACCAAGCAACCGCGGCTGCTCGAGCGTCACGTTGCGCGCACGAATGCGGATGATACCACGTTCTACAATGGCATCACGAGCATTCAAACAGAGGTTCATCAATACCTGTTGCAGTTGAACACCATCCCCCTGCAGCGACCACAAGTCTTGTGAAAGGCGAAGATCCAGTTGGATACGCTGATCCAGGGCCGACTGCAACAACGAAAGTACATCAGCAAGCAAAGCGCCAGTATCCAGGGTGTCTTGCCGGCCATCGCCACCACTGGCAAACACCAGCATTTGCTCGACCATGTCAACACCTTTACGGGCTGCAATGACTGCCTGCTGGATATTAGCTTGCTGCTTTTCCGGGTCACGTTCTACAGGCAAACTTTCCAGGAGCATGAGTACCGAGCCGAGCATATTCCCCATGTCGTGCGCCAACCCGCCGGCGAGTGCTCCAAGGCTTTCCATACGCTGGGTATGCAGTAGCTGGCTTTCCACCGCTTTCTGTTGCGATACATCGGTATTCACAACCAGGATATAGCGGCCCGATTCCGTTGACAGCCACGAAAACCGGCTGAACATTACAATCTCGTTCCCCAAGCGGGTGAGTTGATGCTGTTCACCCTGCCATCTTCCGTGTGCTTTGAGGCCTGTATAGGCGGTACTGTAATTGTCCTGCACTGCATCATATAACAAGCCTTCTACCGACTGTCCAACGGCTTCGTCGGCGGTCCAGCCGTAACACGTAGTTGCAGCCGGATTCCAGCACAGGATAATGCCATCTTCATTGAGCAGGTAAATGGCATCAGTGGACGCTCGAAACAGGGCAGTGGATACAAGCTGCTCGTAATCAGCGAGTGTAGACGGGATAGATTGAGTAACCGGTGACATGGCGCTTTGCGATGGATGAAGGTACCACCACAAAGTATCGGATGATCAGCCGCACTTATTAGCCGGCATTGGCCGCTGCCCCACTTAAGAGGTACAACGCAGCCATCCTGACAGCTACCCCATTGGTTACCTGGTTTAAGATGATCGCCCGCTCATGATCAACAACATCGCTCGCCAGTTCGACGCCCCGGTTGACAGGCCCGGGGTGCATGATCACAAGATCTGGATGTTGGATCAGGTGAGCGGCAGTAATTCCAAACTGGTTGTGGTACTCGCGCAAACTCGGAAAGAGGCTGGTCCCCTGCCGTTCGAGCTGAATGCGGAGTGCCATCGCGACATCACATCCCTCAAGGGCTTCATCAAGATTATGGGTTACCCGCACGCCGAGTTGTTCGATGCCGTACGGAATGAGCGTTTTGGGGCCGCAAAGCGTTACGTTGGCCCCCATCGTCGTAAGGCCAAATATATTCGAGCGCGCGACCCTGCTGTGGGTAATGTCACCGATGATGGATACATTGAGCCCTTTGAAGGAGTCGAAGATATCCGAAATAGACAACATGTCGAGCAGCGCCTGCGTGGGGTGTTCGTGGGCGCCATCGCCGGCATTGAGCACAACCGAATCCACGCACTGGGTGAGGAAGTGCGCAGCACCAGGTGAACGATGCCGAATGACAGCCATGTCGATTTTCATCGCCTCGATATTCTGCGCCGTGTCTTTGAGGGTTTCGCCCTTGGAAACCGAGGAGCCGGCTGCAGAAAAATTGACTGTATCTGCAGAAAGACGTTTTTCTGCCAGTTCAAACGAAATACGCGTTCGGGTTGAAGACTCAAAAAAAAGGTTTACCACCGTGATGCCACGCAGCGTTGGCACCCGTTTAATCGGGCGATCAAGCACTTCCCGAAACTGGCGTGCTGTTTCGAGGATGAGCTGAATTTCAGCTTCGCTGTACGTTGATAAACCTAATAAATGACGATGCTCTAGAGAGGTCAGGGTCCTCGTGGTGTTTTGATCTACCGTTACCGCCATCAATCCGCTATCCTAGGTTAAAGGAAAGAACGCAGGCCCATATCAGGGATGGCCACGCCTTTGCTTCTAAAAAGAGCCGGCTTCAGGGGAGCAGGATGGAAGAATGAACGATTCATTCGTCCATTGTGCCTCGCAATTGTGCACGCGGAGTCGCTACGAGCCACACCCCTTCACGTTTGTCGATTTCATTCAGACGCACGCGAACTTCTTCACCGGGAAAAGTGGGTACCTGGAGACCAACGATGTCCGCGTACACAGGTAGTTCGCGGAGTCCACGATCGACAATCACCAGAAATTTTACAGAAGCCGGCCGCCCCATATCAATCAACGCATCCATCGCAGCACGCGCGGTACGACCCGTGTACATGACATCGTCGATCAGCACAACATGCTTGCCCGAGATGTCAAACCGAATGTCCGTAGCACGCACAGCCGGCTGTTTCAGGCGCAACCTGAAATCATCGCGGTACATCGTCGCGTCAAGAATGCCCAATGGCACCTCTACCCCTTCGATGGCGCGAATCTTTTCCTGCAAACGCTTTGCCAGGTAGACCCCACGGGTCTGCATACCTATCAGGGCAAAATCATTCACCGAACTTACAGCCGGGTCGATGAGCTCATCGATCTGCCTCGCCATCCGTTCAAGCGTGCGATCCAGGTCGTTGGCATCCATCAACTGTGCCTTAATGCGATCTTGCGGCTCCATGCCCAAAAGTTAAGGAATTTCGTTTATTGAAATACAAGAAAATTGCTTTCCCCGGTTTTCGGCATACGTACACGTATTTCACTCGGATATGTTTGCGCATTCCCTGCAAGTTGCGTACAATAACGGGCACAATGTGTGGTCGAACACGTATACTCCCGCGAAACTCACCAAACAGGTAGTCCCCTGCCCTCCACATTGCAGGTCTTGCCCATCATACCACGCCACTGGACCCACCGACAGTCATGCAACAAAAAAGCATGGCTTGCCCTTCGTCATACCCTTTCTGAACCTGGTAAGGCTTATCCCGTCGCGATCTAACGCAGACTACGATTCCACGCTGAATCGTGCTCCGCATCATTGAGTCATACGCTTGGTTTACTGAGAACCAGATGCATAAGCCCTTACGGGGTATTAGCAACAAAAAGAGAAGTGATGCACTCAATGTGATGCGAAAATTACAAAATGCCTGTGTAATCCAAACAATCGTGTGTATCATGAGCGTTTCGTTGCCCTGACAAGGCGGGTAATGCCTCTAAATTTTAACCTGTATATTTTACCAGTACCAATCGCATGGCTAAAGCAAACGGAGATCGTTTAAAAAAAGAACTCGGGTTATTTGATGTATACGTCATCAGTACCGGCGCAATGATCAGCTCGGGTTTTTTCCTGCTGCCCGGTTTGGCGGCAGCAAAAGCCGGCCCAGCCGTTGTACTCGCGTATGCGATTGCTGGTATTCTGATTTTGCCAGCGATGCTTAGTGCGGCTGAACTCAGTACCGCGATGCCAAAGGCCGGTGGCGCCTACTACTTCCTGGATCGTGCCCTGGGCCCGATGGCTGGTACCATTGGCGGCCTGGGCACCTATCTGGCCCTTGCCCTCAAAACGGCCTTTGCCCTGATTGGGATCGGTGCATACCTGACCATTTACGTAGATCTACCAATCAAACCTGTTGCCATTGGCCTTACGGTGGCCTTCATGGCATTCAACATTTTTGGGGCAAAAGAAACTACGGGACTCCAGCGCGTGCTGGTTACAATCCTGGTCTCTGTACTCGCATTTTTTGTCGTGCAAGGCGTCGCCTCGCTCATTAATGGCAACATCCAGGTCGATATGGATAGCAAGTTTGAACCCTTTATGCCGTTTGGCATCCAGGGACTGCTTTCTACCGTCGGCTTTGTCTTTGTCTCGTATGCCGGACTAACCAAGGTGGCAAGCGTTGCGGAAGAGGTTAAAAATCCTGATCGTAATATTCCTCTTGGCATGATCCTGTCACTCTCGACAACGACAGTCATTTACGTGGTTGGGATTTTCATTATTGTTGCTGTCATGGACACGGAGAGCCTCTATTCTGATCTGACGCCTGTGGCTTCTGCGAGTAAGCTGTTCATGAACTGGCCGACCCCGGGGCTGGGCTTATTGCTCATCGTCATCGCAGCAACCGCAGCGTTTGCGTCAACGGGAAACGCCGGCATCCTGGCCTCATCCCGCTACCCCTTCGCGATGGCCCGCGACCGCCTGGTCCCAACGATGTTCGCCAAACTCGGAAGATTCCAGACACCCGTGCCGGCGATCCTGATGACCACAGGCCTCATTATCACGTTTATCCTCGTACTTGACGAGGAGGGCATTGCCAAACTCGCCAGTGCATTTCAGCTGTTCATCTTCATTCTGATCAATTTTGCCGTCATCGTGATGCGCGAAAGCAGAATCACAGCATACGATCCCGGCTTCAAGTCGCCGCTTTATCCCTGGATGCAGATTTTTGGGATGATTGCCTCGCTCACGCTCATTGTTGCAATGGGCTGGCTGGCCTCCCTGTTCACCCTCGGCGTTATTATTCTCTGCCTCGTGTGGTTTCATTACTATGCGCGCAAACGCGTAGTACGCGATGGGGCCATTTACCACTGGTTTGCCCGCCTCGGTGAGCGTGTGTATCGGGATCTTGACGTGGAACTCCGCTCCATTCTTAAAGAAAAAGGACTACGCAGCGAAGATCCCTTTGAAGAGGTGGTTGCTGAAGCAGATGTAATCGATTTGAAACCAGGCACCCATACCTTCGAGTCCGTTATGGACCAGATAGAAGGAATTGTCACGTCAAAAATGCCCGACCGTAAAGAAGAACTGGCAACACATTTTGCGGAGCTTAAAAAGCTGGGCCCCATGCCAATTGCCCGAAACGTTGCCCTGCCCCACATGCACCTTGCCGGCATTGAACATCCAAGAATGCTGATTGTCCGCTCTAATGACGGCATCTTGTATGGAGATGAGCCACCAACGCAGGCTTTATTCATGTTGATTAG
Source organism: Rhodothermales bacterium (assembly GCA_965263205.1). Taxonomy (GTDB): domain Bacteria; phylum Bacteroidota; class Rhodothermia; order Rhodothermales; family JAHQVL01; genus JBCCIM01. The sequence continues at coordinate 141,329 of CBDHHF010000011.1, read as the reverse complement.
CGAAGAAGAGAATGCCCGTCAACATTTACGCATGCTTGCCCAGCTTGCTGTGTGCGTGGATTCGGAGAATTTTATAACGAATTGGTGCGAGGCTAAAAATGAACAAGCTTTGAAAGAGATTTTGCTTAGAGATGAGCGCTTCCTGTCTTTACTGCTCGAGCAAAATGCAACATCAAAACACTTGATTGGCAAGCCACTACGCACCGTGGAGCTACCGGCCAGTGCCCTCGTGGTATTGATCCGACGCGAACGGTCCATCCTGATTCCGCATGGCAGCACCGTCCTCCAGGCAGACGATCGCCTAACCATTATTGGCGAACCACGCGATATACAGAAACTCTACCAACAGTACAAAAAGTAGGATGGCAAACATGCCGTCCTATGCCAAACCCTCGATGCTCACGTTAACCCTTACGTCGTAAACCATGAAATCAAGCAGGTTACAAAGCCTACTCAGTTTGCGTCCCTTTCAAGAGTTTTTCAAAACGGAAGCCGGCAGCGGCATTCTGCTCATTTTAAGCACCAGTTGTGGCGCTTATTTGGGCAAACTCAGCGCTGGCAGGTGCCTATGAATCCCTTTGGAAAACGTATGTAACGGTCGGTTTTGGAGCAGCAGAAATCAGTAAACCGCTGCTGCTCTGGGTCAACGATGGCCTGATGGCGATCTTCTTTTTTGTTGTAGGCCTCGAAATCAAAAGAGAGCTCCTAACCGGCGAATTATCCACCCGCAAAAAAGCAGCGCTCCCCATCGCTGCTGCCCTTGGTGGTGCCATTTTGCCTGCGCTCATTTATGTCCTGCTCAACATGAATGGTGTCGACATCAATGGCTGGGGTGTGCCAATGGCAACGGATATTGCATTTGCCATTGGGGTGCTTGCCCTACTCGGCAGCCGCGCGCCACTTGCGCTCAAGATCTTTGTAACCGCGCTGGCCATTGTTGACGATCTCATGGCAGTACTGGTCATTGCCATTTTCTACACAGCCAAAATTTCGTTTGTCAGCCTGGCCATCGGATTTGGCACCTACATCGTTGCCCTGATTCTCAACAGAATGGGAGTACATCGTACGGCTGTGTATGTCATTCTGGGTATCGTTACCTGGGTTGCATTCTTGAAATCGGGTGTTCATGCCACAGTTGCCGGCGTATTGTTTGCTACCGCCATTCCATCAACCACCAAACTGGATACTGAAGATTTCCTCAAGAAGAGCCTGGACTTCATCCGCTCCATTCGCGACCAACTGGGTACAGAAACAGATCAGCGTGCGGTGATCCACTATGTTGAGGAAACCAGCAAGAAAGCACAGACGCCACTTGAGCGCATGGAGCACGCGTTGCATGGCTGGGTTGCTTTTGGTGTGATGCCCATTTTTGCCCTGGCCAATGCCGGCGTAGTGATTTCAGGTGAAGCGGTAAGCAGCCTTGGGGGCAGTATGGTGTTCTGGGGGATTTTTCTCGGGCTGCTGGTGGGTAAACCCATCGGGATTTTTGCCCTCACCTGGGTGGCCATCAAAGCTAAAATTGCCGAATTGCCTTCAGGCATTACCTGGCGCCATATTGCAGGTGCGGGAGCTCTTGCTGGTATTGGTTTCACCATGGCCCTCTTCATTGCCAACCTTGCATTTGAAGATGCCGCAACACTCGAAATCGCTAAAATGGCGATCCTGTCGGCATCACTCGTCAGTGGTATTCTGGGCTGGGTACTGCTCTCCAGCGCACCGCGAGTGTCCCAGGCTGCCGATGAAGAAGCCCTGGAAGCAAACAAGTAGGCCCCATCAGCTACATGCAAACACATAAATCCTGAAGGACTTATGTGTTTGCATGTATACAATACATCTATACAATCGACATCGACTGGAACGTCTCAACAAGGGTGTCGTGTAGCAGGCTGGGATGAATGGGCTTGAAGAGACGGGCTGCAAAAAGCGAGGCTTGACTGCCGGCGTTAAGGCCTACAGGACTTAACAGGATAAGCTTCAAATCCGCGTTATGTAACTTGATACGCTGCGCTAATGCAGTACCATCCATTTCAGGCATCTGCATGTCGAGCAGCGCCACATCAAACCGATTATGCATCTGGCTTAGTGCTTCGTTCGGTGAACTATACGAACGAAACGTCATGCCCCAGAAGGCAAGTAGGTCCTCCAGCATTTGCCGATTGGTGGCATTGTCATCCACAATGAGGGCGTGTTTACCTTTTAGGCTCGGTGAAACAGAAGGCTCCGTGACGTCTGCGATCGTTAAGCGGAGGGAATAGCGGAATATCGTTCCAACGCCAACTACGCTTTCCACTTTTATCGTTCCCCCCATGAGTTCGATTAATTGCCTGGAAATAGCAAGCCCAAGCCCTGTGCCTCCATATTTACGGGTTGTAGATCCATCAACCTGCGAAAATGATTGAAATAAGAGATCCAAACTCTCTTCCGGTATACCTATTCCTGTGTCACGAACAGACATTTCCAGCTGAAACCGGTTATCCTGCAAGCTCTTTGCTTTTACAGAGACAACGACTTCCCCATCATTCGTAAATTTAACAGCATTTGATACCAGGTTGCTTAGTACCTGTTTAAAACGGGTCACATCACCCAAAATATGACGGGGAACACTGTGATGGATCTGATAAACCAGTTCCAGGCTTTTTTCGGTGGCCTGCTTGGCAAAAAGATCTAGCGTTTCAGCGAGGCTTTGATGTAAGTCAAAAGGATACGATTCCAGTTCAACTTTCCTCGCTTCAATTTTCGAGAAGTCGAGAATCTCATTGATAATTTTGAGCAGCGCCTCGCTCGATGCTGTGATGGTTTTTAAGTAGTCCTGCTGCTCTTGATCGAGATCGGTGCAATCAAGCAAACTCGCCATACCGATAACACCATTCATCGGCGTGCGGATTTCATGGCTCATATTGGCGAGAAACTCGCTTTTTATGCGCGCAGCTTCATACGCTTCATCCTTTGCCTGGATCAGCGCACGTTCAACCTCAAGCCTGGTTGCGATGTCGGTAAATGCAGCGATGGCATATTCGACGCGTCCTTGCGCGTTATAAATGGGCGCGGCCCATATTTGCAGGGGTATCCGGGTATCCTCATAGCAAAGGACCATGTCGTCGGCCATACAGGTTTCACCGTCAAGCGCGCGAACAAAGGGAAGGTCCTCTTCTGGATACGGAATGTTTGAATTGCGAACGAGAATGGTATACGGTTGCAATAAATCATCAAACGTATTGCCCTTCACATCAGGCACCTTCAGCATTTCCCGGGCAACCTTGTTGACGTAAAACGGCTGCCCCTGCGCGTCAAAAATATACACGCCAACCGGCATCGCTTCTATGAACTGCGTGAGTTGGTTTTTGCTATCGATCAGGGCCTCTTCTGCCACCTTCCGCCGCTTGTTCTCAGTTGAAAGTTTGGCAAGCACCTGTTCTTGATAGATGGCCTCTTTGCGAAGCTTTTCATTTGTTGCCGTGAGCTCTTCGGAGCTGAGCTCCATGGCCCGCTCCAGTAACAAGCGATCCCGTTCATAGTGGTCATACGACTTGCTGATTACCTCAAGCAGCGCGTTGGCTTCTTCAGATAATTCTCCGTACTTGCGCCGATACCGTTTTAGTTGGCGCTCGAGAAGCTTGTTGTACATAGTGAACGATGGCCTGGAGGAAACGCAAGCGACTACTGCTCAGAAAGCGTTGTAATCGTCATGGTCTGATTGTGAAGTTCGCACCGGGTATTAGGAGAGAATGGCGAGATTTCCCCATACGAATAGAAACCGGTGAGCGCAGCTTGTTCACCCAGAACTTCGCGTACATTCTCAACCTCTTCTTCAACGCGTTGATCGAGTACCAATTTCCGGCCGACACAACTAACGAGGATTGCAAGCTCGGGCCGGCTTTCGCTCAGTCCCTGAAAGCTGTTGGCAGCGGCGTTACTGGCTGCATCGACGAGCCTATCCATATTGGCTTTCATCAAACGCGCATAGGCACCTTCGGGCATATCACCTGCAAAGGTCATGCTCCCGGCCGATTCATCAATCGAAAGCACGGTTCTCACGAGAGGCTCATCCGAATCGCCTTCCTGTATGCTTAGCGGAAAAAGCAGCGCTGTTCCAGGCAGTCCATCAGCCTGATCACCCAGATAAGACTTGTAGAGGTCGAGTGCTGGCTGTCCATCAAGTTCATAAAGCACGTTGCCTTCAGCACGCGTAATGACCCGGCGCGCGCCAAAGCTGTCCCATCCGCCCATCGAACCATGCCCTACCTGAATATGCTCTCCATAGAACCCAACAGCCACAACGTTTCCCTGCGAGGGCGGCTGATTGAGTCCCACAAGTGTTTGTTCAAAACGCGCAGCGTCGCCGGCAAGCCCACCCGTGACTGTTACCCCTTCAGGCAATTCATCGTAAAGCCCTTTGATGAGTTCGCTCCCATTGACTTCCTGGCCGTCTGAAAGCACGAACACATGCTTGAGATCCGCATGCGAAATCGACTGCGTGATCGTGCGGCCCACTTCTCTACTGTTGATTCCCTGTGCAGCAACGCTGGCAAAAGAGAGCGGTGTCTGCTCGAATTCGATTGCTGTAATGGTGCATGTATCGTCGAAAACCTCTTCCCCCAGAATCTCACCCGCTGTCGTCCCCGAAATGATTGTAGCACTGGGGTATAATGCGCGTATTTCTTCGAAACGTGCACCGTCTTCGAGTACCTCACGGCTACCGAATACCAATACAAGATTAGCACGCTCACCAAGTGCCTGGCCGGCATGAGCCTGCCAGCTTGAGGTGGCCGTCCAGAGAAGTTGTTCTGTTTTCATGGAAAGAGCTTCTATTGTAGAAAGGGAATGATTGACATATCGGCAGAATGTGAAGGAATAATAAATCGCTGTGCGGTAAGCGCAAGGAGCAGTACAAACAATTATTCTGGTTCATAATCGCGCGCAATTTGGAACACACCCGCAGCCATTCTAGCAATTCAAGGGGCACATGCGCCTTCACGCGAAACCCATTGTTTAATTTTCGCGTACCTCCTGCGCTATCCGTTTATATAAATTGCTTCATTTTGGCTACCCAAGAATCTGCACGCCGTTATCTGGATCCCGTGGTTGCCTCGCGCCTCAAAAACATGGAGATGCGGGCCCGCCTGATTGTTGAAGGCTTTATTACCGGACTCCACAAAAGTCCTTATCACGGTTTCTCGGTAGAGTTCGCAGAGCATAGGCCTTACAATCCAGGTGATGAACTGCGGCACGTCGACTGGAAGGTGTTTGCCAAAACGGACCGCCATTACCTGAAGCAATACGAGGAGGAAACCAACCTGAAGCACTATGTTGTGCTCGACACCTCCCCCTCAATGCGATATAAACATACAAGCGGCCTCACAAAGCTGGCATACGGCTCTTACCTCTCTGCCGCGTTGCACTATCTGATGATCAAGCAGCGGGATGCCACAGGACTCATCGCCTTCGACGAAAATGTGCACACGCTTATTCGTCCCAAAAGTACGCAGAGCGCGCTCCGACAAATCCTCATAAAGTTAGAACAACTAAACCAAACGCCTGAAGATACCCGCCGCACCAGTGCCGCAGCGGTACTCAATGAAGTTGCTGAGCGTATTTCTCGACGTTCACTTGTCGTGGTTATTACTGATCTCTTCGAAAACATTGGGCAACACGATGCCCTCCTGAAAGCATTGCGCCACTTGCGGTATCGGGGGCACGAAATCCTTGTATTTCACGTGCTTGAAAGCGCAACAGAACGTAACTTCCAGTTTCCCGATGTGCCTATGGTTTTTCGGGACATGGAAACCGGCGAAGAGCTTTCACTTCAGCCTGCGCAACTCAAGCAGAATTACGCGGAAGCTGTAAAAGCATTCAGCGACCGATTTCGCCGGCAGTGCCTCGGCTACAACATTGATTTTGTGGAACTCGACACCGCAGAATCTTACGACACGGCCCTGATGGCCTACCTCAACAAGCGCAAGAAACTCCTGTAACTGCGTATTGTGGACCTTTATTAAGCACGTGGGATGGCTCCACCACCACCCCTTCCCAGTATCCAAAATTTTGAATAATGACGGACAAGATTCGCGACCTTGCAGCAGCCAATTTTGATCAGGTTGTTGCCCTGCGCAGAACCATTCATGCCAACCCTGAACTGGCATTCGAAGAAGAACAAACCGCTGCACTCGTTGCCGAAACGCTCTCCTCAATGGGTATCGCTATGCAGCGCGGCGTTGCCAAAACAGGCGTCGTGGCAACCATTACAGGAAAACACCCAGGCCCAACGCTTGCTTTACGCGCTGATATGGACGCGTTGCCCATCCACGAGGAAAATGATCTTCCTTTCCGATCAAAAAACGACGGAAAAATGCACGCGTGTGGCCATGACGTGCATACGTCGTCGCTCCTGGGCACGGCGATGATTCTGAATCATATGCGCGACGAACTGCATGGCTCGGTGCGGATGCTGTTTCAGCCCAGTGAAGAACGCCTGCCTGGTGGTGCGAAAGTCATGATTGCAGAAGGGGCGCTGGCAGATTCGTCGCATAGCCCTTCACCAAATACCATTTACGGGCAACACGTCCAGCCTGGACTGGGCATTGGCAAAATTGGTGTACGCAACGGGATGTACATGGCGTCAGCAGATGAAATCTACATTACCGTCCACGGCCAGGGCGGCCACGCAGCGGCACCCCACCTGATGGATACCGACACCGTGTATGTGGCATCACAAATTGTGGTGGCCTTGCAAAGCGTAATTAGCCGGCATTGTTCACCCGATGCGCCCAGTGTATTGTCAATTGGAAAATTCATCGGCGACGGAGCCACGAACGTGATCCCAACAACGGTACACATGGAAGGAACGTTTCGCGCCATGGATGAGAAATGGCGCTTCCATGCACACGAACTCATCCGACGCACTGTGGAGCACACCGCAGCGGCACACGGGGCACGGGTTGACCTTGAAATTGTTGTGGGATACCCAGCCTTGTTTAACCACGAGGCACCCACCAACTTCTTGCGGGATGCTGCCTATACATACGTAGGCGAGGAGAACACCGTAGAACTCGACAAGTGGTTTGCCAGTGAAGACTTCTCCTTCTACCTCAATGAAATACCCGGCTCGTTTTACCGCGTAGGTATCCACAGTGATACGTTGGGATCGGTCCGGGGCTTGCATACGCCTACGTTCAATGTCGACGAGGAAGTACTACGTACCTCTACCGGATTTATGGCCTACCTGGCTCTCGAATACGGTCGCACCTTCAAATAGTGTGATCGAATAGTACAGACGTCTTGTTAGAATCCGGTGTTGGAAAACTGTCAAGATTCCAAAACGGATTGCAGGGTTACCAACACATGTGTATATTATGTGCAAAACAAGATAGAATAAAATCCGATGCAAGAAGAATTACCACCCTTCCCGGGCTTTCAGCCGGCCGCCTTTACCTTTCTAAAAGACCTCGCCGTAAACAACGAACGCGAGTGGTTCAAACCCCGCAAATCTACCTACGATGATGAGATTGTGTGGCCCATGCACTGTTTGCTCATGGAAGCAGCACGCGAAGCTGCTGGCCGTGGTCTCAATCTGACTGCCCAACCCAAGAAAGCAATGTTTCGCATCTACCGCGACACCCGCTTTTCTAAAAACAAAGCCCCTTACAAGACGGCAGCAGGTGCCGTGCTAACCCGCGATGGCACCCACAAAAGCTCCGGCGGCGTCTACATCCATCTCCAACCTGAGCAGTGTTTTTTGGCTGCCGGCTTTTGGCGCCCCGACAACAACTTTCTGCGCGCCCTCCGCACCCGCATGGCTGAAAACCCGGACGATTTCCTCAGCATGATCGACCAGGTTGCCAGTAAAGGGTTAGAGGTCCAAAGCGAGGAGCAGCTCAAGCGCATGCCCAGAGGCTACGAAGATTTTGCAGAAGAACCGATTGCGCCTTACTTGAAGTGGAAGTCTTTTACGGTTAGCTTGCCCGTAAAAGATAAAGCCATGCAAAAACCTGAATTTATAAACCAGGTAACTGCGTTTATGGGTAACGTGTATCCCCTGCTGCAGTATGGATGGGAAGTAGAGTGATAGCTACTTCTAGGTACACAAAAAGAACGAATGGTATAAGGCCAAATAACCTTTAACCTGCAACAGCAAAGCCTAAGGATTTGCCCTAAAAAAGCGAAGCCGGCACCAGTTGTACTACCTGATGCCGGCTTTCTCCCGGGTGGGGGAGGCTATCTATATAGAAAAGGCGTGATCGCTTATGATCTGTATGTGCGCCTGGTTGGTTTCAATAACGTCATGCATGCCATCAATCCTAAGAAAGCTACGAGGGCTGTTACGGCTAATTCTGTGGCAAACATGTCTTAATACCTGTGTTATATCTTCCTTTTGTTTGGGTGATTTCTACGTTGGTAAGTTGCGCATGGATTAATACGTTCAACCTATTTACCATGGTACTACGGGAGTATTTATCGCACTTTTTTTCCGATAGTTAACCGTCAAGTGGAAATTTTTTCTTTTTTGCTAACTAAATGAAGTAGTAAAGCACCGAAAACCCACTCTTTGCCCCATGAAACGCGATCTCTTTATTCTAATAACAGTGCTTGCCAGCCTCCTATTCCTCGGGTTTCAATTTTTTTCTCACGAAAAACCCAATCCCTTGAACCGAGCGTACATTGACGACACCAGTCCTGGCTGGGTCACCCTTGGACCCAATGATTTTGCTCCTGTGAATGGTGAAGCTGATACGTGGGCCTGGGATCAAGGTACCGTCACAACAACAGGGACTCCCATCGGTGTGTACCGGACGCGCGAGGTGTTTACAAATTTTGAGATGGTGATCGAGTGGCAACATCATACAGCAGCCGGAAACTCCGGTATGTTTGCCTGGGTGCCACGTACGGCTCTGGACACGCTTGTCGCCGGCGAACTGCCTCAACAAGGCATTGAAATTCAAATGCTCGATCATGGCTATACCAACTGGTATGAATCCACATCGGGTAACGAGGCCAACTGGTTTTCAACCCATGGCGATATTTTCCCCGTTGGTCAGTCGAGCCTGACGCCTTTTCCTCCAACCTCGCCAAATGGTGTGCGTAGTTTCCCAAGCAGTAATCGTAGCCTTGGTCATGGGGAATGGAATCACTATTACATCCGCGCCATCAACGGCGAAGTACGCCTTTGGGTGAATGGCGAAGAGGTATCCGGCGGCAAAAATGCTGAGCCGGCCACAGGACATCTTTGCCTCGAAGCGGAAGGCGCGCCGATTTCATTCCGCAAACTACGCGTTCGCCGGTTACCCTAAATTATAAATCAGGCTTCATTACCGGCATGTCAGCCTCAACCGCTAGCCGCCACTCTTTCATTCTGCCGTAAAGGTCAGCCACTTTATCCGGCATCGTTGCAGCAAGGTTTTGTGTTTCTCCGGGGTCTGTGTCGAGATTGTACAATTCGAGCCGGCTGTCTTCGAAAAACTCAATCAACTTGTAGTCTCCACGCCGTATTACAGCGGCAGGGGTTGTGCGCCAGGGCGAGGTCATGCGTCCAGCCTTCTCCAGGTAAGCAGGGAAATGCCATTGGAGGTTGCGTTCCCCTAGCGTACCCGTGCCGTCCATGAGGGGGAGCAGGTTCACCCCATCTTTGTCCTGCTGCATATCGAATCCTGCGATTTCAGCAAACGTGGGGTACAAATCAATCCCGATGACGGGCGTATCAATTTGCTGCCCTGCAGGGATTGTAGCCGGCCACTTCATGGCCAACGGTACGCGTATACCGCCTTCATACAGCATACCTTTGTATCCGCGCAACGGCGCGTTAGACGTTGCTTGAATGGCACCCCCGTTATCTGAGTAAAAAATAACCAGTGTATTTTCCGATAACCCAAGCTCATCCAGTTTGACGAGAACGCGTCCAATACCGGCGTCCACACGCTCGATCATCGCCGCATACGTTGCATTATCCTGACTGCCAACGGGCAACTTTTCCTCGTAGGCCGCTGTGATGTCAGCAGGGGCTTGAATAGGCGTGTGGACGGCATAATGCGTCAGGTATAGAAAAAATGGTTGTGCCTGTGCCTCCTCGATAAATGCAATTGCCTCGTCGGTCAAGCGATCGGTCAGGTATTCCCCCTCGGGGCCATCTTCGAGTGTTGGATTTTTGTACGGCGCAAAATGGCCCCCTGGTGGTGAACCGCGATGATGCCCTGCCACATTAACGTCAAATCCCTGGTCTTCAGGAAAATAACCTGTATCTCCGAGATGCCATTTGCCAAAATGGCCTGTGGTGTAGCCGGCACCTTTGAGCGCCTCGGCCAGCGTTACAAAATCGAGCGCCAGTGTCGTCTGATTTTCTACCGGTATCATCTTCCGGTTTTCATCTTTGCCCCGGGCAGCCGAGGCTACCGTGTAAATTTTGTGGCGCGGGGTGTACATGCCTGTCATCAGCGAGGCACGGCTCGGCGCACAATTGGGCGCATTTGCATAACCGTTTGTAAAAACGATGCCGGCAGCAGCAAGGCTGTCAATATGGGGCGTCTCATAGTACGTACTCCCGTTAAAGCCAACGTCGTGCCAGCCAAGGTCATCGATATACAACAATACTATATTGGGTGGCGTCTTTGGCACGGGAACGGCTGCCTGGCAACCAAAAAGTAGGCTACATAAGGCCATCAGGCCCAAACGAGAGCAAGAAATCATAACGGCGGGCAGACAAAGGTGTACATGTGGTTCAGATACCCTAAATTTAGCAAAAACCCCCAAACCCGCTATGCAAGTACCCCATCGTTCCTTTGCCGCACCCACGATAGTGCTCATCCTGCTGCTCGTTATCGGGTGCCAGACGCCATCAAACGACACAACTGATACCACAACGGATGCTGCCAAACCACCCAACATCGTACTTATTTATGCAGATGATCTGGGATATGGTGATGTCAGCAGCTATGGCGCAACAGCTGTTGCAACACCACAAATTGACAGGCTTGCAGCAAACGGCATCCTGTTCACCGATGCACACGCCCCGTCTGCAACCTGCACCCCATCACGGTACGCACTCCTGACCGGACAGTACGCATGGCGTAAAGCCGGCACCGGGATCGCCCGCGGCGATGCAGCCATGATCATCGAACCAGAGCAAGTAACATTACCCGATATACTAAAACGAGCCGGCTACACCACCAGCGTTGTGGGTAAATGGCACCTCGGGCTGGGCCCCGATGGTGGCCCCGACTGGAATGGCGAAATCAAACCCGGCCCCCTCGAAATCGGCTTTGACGAGGCGTTTTTGATCCCTGCCACGGGTGATCGTGTACCTACGGTCTACGTCGAAAACCACCGTGTTGTGGACCTCGACCCTGCTGATCCCATTACCGTCAGTTTCCAGGGGCCCATTGGCGATGAACCTACGGGTAAATCGAACCCCGAGCTCCTCAAGGTGCATCCCAGTCATGGGCACGACATGACAATTGTGAACGGCATCAGCCGCATTGGCTACATGACGGGTGGACAAGCAGCGCGATGGATTGATGAGGACATGGCCGACGTGATTACGGAACGCGCCGTGGATTTCATCGAGCGCCAGCAAGACAATCCGTTTTTCCTGTTTTTCTCCCTACATGACATCCACGTACCCCGCGTCCCTCATCCTCGTTTTGCCGGACTTAGCGGCATGGGGCCGCGCGGCGATGTGATTTTGCAAACCGACTGGTGCGTAGGCGAAATCCTCGATGCACTGGAAGCCAAGGGCATCGCAGACAACACGCTGGTGATTTTCACAAGCGACAACGGTCCAGTTATCGACGATGGCTATGAAGATGAAGCCGTCACAAAGCTTGGAGATCATAACCCTTCAGGCCCATTTCGAGGCGGGAAGTACAGCGCATTTGAAGCCGGCACCCGCGTGCCGTTCCTGCTATCTTGGCCAGCAAAAGTTGAAGCAGCAAAATCAGACGCGCTTGTTTCACAAATCGACCTGATGGGCTCGTTTGCTCAACTTGCAGGCGTCCAGTTAAATGAAGGCGAGGGCCCAGATACACACGATGCTACTGGTGCCCTGCTCGGCACAGACGACGCAGGCCGGTCCTACCTCGTGTCTCACAATGCAGCGGGTACCCTGTCGCTGGTGCAAGATGGTTGGAAATACATCGAGCCCAGCAACGCGCGCCCTTATAATCAGCAAACAGATATCGAACTGGGCAATGCCCCGGAAGCACAGCTGTACAACCTGATGGAAGATATCGGCGAGGTTAATAACCTGGCAGAAGCGATGCCCGATAAAACGGCAGACATGGCGGCCTTTCTTGCGGATGTTCGCGCACAAAGCCAAACACGCCCCATGCCTTAATCACCCATACCGTTTATGCATTTAAAAGATAAAGTAGCCCTTGTGACCGGGGCAGCCGGCGACCGTAGTATCGGCTGGGGCATTGCACAGGCGCTTGCAAAAGAAGGAGCAACGGTAGCGCTTAACGACTTGCCTTCGCGTCAGGACGAATTAACGGCACGCGTAAAAAGCCTTCAAGACAGAGGCCACAAAGCCCTGGTTGCTGCAGCGGATATCACGCAACCCGAAGCCGTGAACAACATGCTGGCCGGCATCATTCAGGCAGCCGGCAGACTCGATGTTGCGTGTAGCAACGCCGGCATGATTCGCTGGCAACACTTTTTGGACATCACCCCAGAAGTGCTCGAAAAACAAGTAGCCCTCAATGTCAAGGGTAACATGTACGTGTGCCGTTCAGCTGCCAAACAAATGATTGCGCAAGGCTGGGGCGGCCAGATCGTAGTAACTTCATCCATTCAAACCTACTTGCACTTCCCTATCACCCCTGTTTATGGAGGCACAAAATACGCGCAACACATCTTTGTGGGTGCCCTCGCGCTAGAGTTGGCGCCGCACAACATTACGGTCAATCATATAGGCCCAGGCTGGGTGCAAACGGCGATGAATGATACATCACCCGAGTTACAGACACCCGAAGCCATAGAAAACCAAAAAGCAGCTATCCCTATGCACCGGGCCGGCACCATCAAAGAAATGGGAGACGCAGTCGTGCACTTTACCAAACCGGAATCGGCATACACAACCGGTGCGTTCATTGCAATAGACGGAGGGCTGGGCATTGGCAAATATACCGCGTGATATGACCTTTGATTTTGCCGGTCGCCGCGTTTTGTTACTGGGTGGGATACATGCCATTTCGATTGGTGTTGCGGAGGCATTTGCACGCACCGGAGCAGAATTGGCGATAACGTATGCAGCCGAACGGGAGGCCCCTCGTCTCCCCGGTCATCTCGCCGAGGCAACCCTGCTCCCTGTTGATTTACAATCACCAACGCAGCTAGCGCAACAACTTGCAGCACTTGCTTTCGACACAGCAGTGATCAGTCCTGCCTGGTTTGCGCATATGGCCTTCATCGACGGTGAAGAAACAGCGGTTTACCGTGCGATAGATGACGCCTTTGCATCAAATTTTGCAGCAACTACGTTTGCAGCCCAGGCCGCTGCAAAACACATGATCACAAATGAACAGGCCGGTAACATTGTGTTTCTTTCTTCAGTCGTCAACAAAATCCCGATGGTAAACACCAATATCGTTGGGACATCGTTAGCGGCGCTCGATGTAGTAGCGCGCATGGCAGCGGTCGATCTTGCGCCACATAACATCCGGGTCAACACCGTTGCTGCCGGCTGGATCAAAGGTGCGTGGTCAGGCTCCGTGCTTACGGAAGAGCATACCATGCACACCCCAAGTGACATCCCGATGCAACACGCCGGCGCGCCGGCTGATATCGGTAATGCGTGCTGCTTTCTTGCCTCTTCCATGGCATCTTACATCACAGGAAGTACAATTACTGTAGATGGCGGCTTTTCCCTGACGAAATCAGCTGCCCCATCTCCCTACAAACATGGCTAAGCACGACCCTGTTGCAGCGTTACGCGAAGCCGACGCAACCGGCTTAACCGCCGAGATCTTTGAGGACATCCGGCAAACGATGCAGTTGCCTTTGCTTACGTCAATTTGGCGGATTCTGGCTGCGGATGAATCAACGCTCGAATCCGTATGGAATGCAACAAAACCTATTTTTGTATCGGGGTTACCGATGCGCTGGTTGGCAGCTATGGATAAAGCCGTAGCGCTACCGCTACCGTCGCCCATCGTAGCCGGCCAATTGGAAGCCGCCGGCCTTATGCCAGGTGATGTCAATTCAGCCCTTCAGGTGCTCAACGTCTACAACAGATCAAACAGTTTGAACTTCCTTGGGCTCTCAGCATTGGTCTTTGACGTGCCTATTGAGGAAAAGAACGTCAAACCAGCGCTTGTACCATTAACTCCGCCGCCCCTACCACCGTTACTGGAAGCATCAGACATGCCGGCTTCGCGCTGGCAATTTTTGCAGGCGCTGAACCAGTTTGGAGCCAGCCCCGATGAACCGGGTCTTGCAACGGTCTGGCGGCATCTTGCTCATTGGCCAGGTTTACTCGCTGTTATCCACTCAGCCTGCGCACCACTACAATCTCAGGGTAACGTTTCGCATGTTATTCAGGAAATGTTGACCTTTGTGCAGACAAAAGCTGAACGTTCAGTGCCGTCGCGGCAAAACCGCACCGATATCCCCGATCAGGCATGGCAAACCATAACGCGTTATGTGACCCATCCTGGTCTTGTTATTAGAATGGTAGCTATGGGCCGCATACTATCAACCTGGCTTGCAGAAGCTCCTGAACCGTTCCATCTCAAAAAATAGCTATGAAAATCAAAGCCCTGACATTCGACGTATTCGGTACAGTAGCAAACTGGCGTACGACCCTCATCAGGGAAGCCGCTGCGCTTGGTAAGCGCCGCGGTATTGAAGCCAACTGGGTAGCTTTTGCAGATGCATGGCGCGGGCTTTACGAGCCAATGATGCATCGTGTACGGACGGGTAAGCTGCCATGGACCAATCTGGATGGCCTGCACTACATGATTATGGAAGACTTGCTCGACAAATTCCAGATTGAAGGGCTCCAGGAAGAAGACAAAGTATTCCTTACCCAGGTATGGCATCGGTTGGATCTTTGGCCGGACGTGTTAGCCGGCATGGACGCGTTGCGCCGGCAATTTACGGTCGCAGCTTTATCGAATGGCAATGTTGCCATCCTCACCAACCTGTCAAAAAATGCTGGCCTTAACTGGGACTGCATACTATCAGCTGAGCTGGCCCATCACTACAAACCAGATCCTGAAGTGTACCTGACCGCAGCTACCCACCTCGGTTTAGCTCCTGAAGAAATCATGATGGTTGCAGCACACAACAACGACTTGCTGGCTGCGCGCGCCGTTGGCTTCAAGAATGCCTTTGTGTACCGCGTTACCGAGTACGGCCCTAATCAGCAACAGGATCTCGAACCCGTGGAAGGATGCGATTTTGTTGCCCACGATTTCCTCGACCTTGCCGGCCAGTTGTTTAAGAGTACCCAGGCAGGTAGACAATAAGCAGGACAAGTCACGCCGCTTGCCGGTGTGCAAGTGCAGACTCAGACTTGCAGCTTACAATTGCCGGCGCTTCACGGATTAGCGTATCGTCTTCGAGCGCAGCAACCATAAAGCCGGCAAAATCGATGCGGCGGGTGCGGTTACTTTCCAATATCGGGTCCCCCACATGCCGGCTCCACACCGGCAACCCTTCGCTTTCTCCCTCTTCCAAATCACTGCCTCGTACAACGGTCCAGTTCGCATCACTTGTAAAGACCCGGCGGCAGGCTTCAACCTGATCGTCCAGATCGGCAAACCGCGTAACCCTGGCGATCCAACCAAAAATCTTTACAAAAGCCTGTAACGACCAGGAATATTTGTCTTTCCCATCGCGGGTGATGTGCCATCCACAAGAAAAAATAAGCCTTGCACCGGGTTTGGCATGTTCAAGCACAGCCTGTGCGGTACCGGTTGCATACTGCTTTACCCCCCAGGGTACCAATACAGTGAGTACCCCATCGCAGCCAGCTACAGCTTGTTTAATCACCGCAGCATCATTCGTTGCACCGGGTACGATAGTCATGCGGTCCTTGAACGCATCGAGCTTGGAGACACTCTGGGGCCGGCAAACACCAACAACCTCATATCCGCGATCCAGACAATGCTGTATCATATACTTCCCAAGTTTGCCCGAAGCACCAACAATGCAGACTTTATTCATCGTATCTCTTCGTGGGTCTTTTTAACAATTTTTGAGCTTTATATCGCTTGCTTGCAAACGAAACTACGGACACAACCAGTGGATAGTTACCCTCAACAAGTATCGTGGTATTGCTACTACAATTGATGCACGATCTCCTGTCCCAAATCTGACACAGGCGTCAATTATTTTAAAGAAGCACGACGGAATGTTAAGAGATGCTAAGTGCATGTAAAATGAAATTTTGCTGCTGAACTTTTCTAGGGGTTCGACGAACATACCTACACCTAAGTTATTTGCATGCCCCGGCACAAAATTTCCAACTTGAACATGACACATCTTTACCGCTTTCTTTTCCTAAGCCTTTGTGTGCTTCTGACCCTTCCCGCACAGGCACAGCCCCGACAGGCGCGCTCGCAAGGCGTTATTACCGGAAAAGTTGTTGAGCAAGACCGAAATCAGCCCATTCCCTCTGCAACCGTTGCGCTGTGGACTGCATCAGATTCTTCGCTTGTAACAGGTACAATTACGCTGGCAGACGGCACGTTTTCACTGGAAGGGCTGCGGCCAGGCAGTTATGATGTGCATGTCAGCTTTGTGGGCTTCACAACCAAAATCGTTTCCGACATTCGCATTGCACCTGGGGGCAACAGCCAGCGGCTCGAAGATATCAAATTGTTAGCGGATACCCAGATGATGGATGAAGTAGAGGTAGCTGCAGATCGGAATTTTGTTGAGGTGGGTATCGACCGCACCACATACAATACCAAAGATCAATTGGTGAGCGCCGGCGGCTCAGCTACGGATGTGCTCGAAAATATTCCTTCCGTGGAAGTTGACATCGAAGGCAACATCAGTCTGCGCGGCAGCCAGAACGTAGCCATTTTGATTAATGGCCGGCCTGCACCCATGAGCGGCGAATCGCTTATTGCCTATTTGCAGGGGCTTCCTTCTGAAGTTGTTGAGCGGATCGAAGTCATTCCAAACCCATCGGCCAAATACGAGCCCGATGGTATGGCCGGCATCCTGAACATCGAATTAAAAAAGAACCAGGACCTTGGCCTCAACGGCAGCTTTACCACCAGCGCCTCAACACCTGACCGGTACGGCGCATCTGGGAATATCGGCTACCAGAAAGGAAAACTGGGTTTGTTTGCCGGGTATGGTTTCCGCTACGGTTCTCGGGATAGCGAAGGGACGCGCTTCCTGGAAAACAGAATTACAAGCGCTGTAAGTCTGCTTGATCAGGAAAGCGAGGATGACCGAATCAGGCTCTCGCACAATGCAAACGCAAGCATCGACTACAAAATTGGCCGATTCTCCAACCTGAACTTTGCCACGTCTTTCAGTACCCGTAGTGGCGAAGAAGAAGGGCTCGCTTCCTTCATTGAAATGGACCAGACGGAAATCCTGACAAACAGATATGACCGCGCCACCCTCGGCGATGGCGATGATATTGAAGTGGAATACCGGCTTTCGTTCAAGCGCATTGTAGATCCAGGCAAAAACGAACTGGACATCGAAATTGAATTTGAACAGGAAGATGAGGAAGAAACCGGTCTTTACAACCAATTGGACTTCAACCTGCAGGACCTGACCCAGTCTGCCTTGTCAGAGCAGCAGTCAGATCTCCAAAAAAACAACAACCAGGATGGCACACTGCGCGTCGATTACATGCGCGCCTTTGGCGAAGCCGGCAAGCTCGAACTGGGGCTCCAGGGTGACCTGGACAGACAGGAAAGCGAGTTTTTCACGGAAGAGCTTGATATCGATACGGGCGTTATGCTGCCTGATGTCAACCGAAACAACACATTCAATTTTGAGCAGACCATTTTGTCGAGCTACGGTATTGTCGGCAACAAGTTTGGCAAGTTTGGCGTGCAGGCCGGCGTTCGACTCGAGCAAGCCTATACCACGTTCAATCTCGAAACGACAGACGAATCGTTCGACAACAATTACTTCAGCGTATTCCCTAGCGCATTTGCGGTGTACGAGTTTACGGATACAAGAAGCATGAAGCTCTCGTACAGCAAGCGCATCCAGCGCCCGCGTACGGGTGGCCGGTTCAACATGCTGAACCCCTTTAACTCAAGCGAAGACCCGCTCTTTATCAGAACAGGGAATCCGTTCCTGAAGCCGGAATACATCCACGCGTTTGAGCTCAGTTATACGCAGTTCACCGATGCCACGTCGCTTACCGTAACACCTTATTTCCGCCATACTGTAGACGAAATCAGCTTCTTCAACCGGCTGCGTGAAGATGGCGTTTCTGTACTTACGTTTGAGAATTTCGACTCCAGCAATTCCTGGGGCTCTGAGTTCATCGGCACCTACAAGCGGGGACGCGACTTCAACGCTTATGCCAGCATGAACGTGTACCGCGTGGTAACCGATGGCAGCAGCGTAGATACCGGACTCAGCAACAAAGCCATTGGGTTCTCTACGCGTGCCAATGCAACCTATACCCTGAATTCAGGCATGGCGGTACAGTTCTCCTATTACTACCGCGCACCAATGAACATCGAAAATGGCCGGATGGCTTCCCGCCAGAGCGCAGACCTTGCCCTCCGCCAGAAACTTATGGGCGACCGGGCCAACTTGAGCCTTCGAGTCCGCGACGTCTTTAACACGATGGGCTTCTATGTAGAACGTGAAGATGCGCGATTCTTGCAAGAGATTGACCGCAGATTCCAATCACAGAGCATTGGCCTCTCGTTCACTTACAACTTCGGTAAGCGCGACAACCGCCGCCGGCAAAACAACCGGGGTGGAGACGGCGATTTTGAAGGGCTGGAAATGCAATAATACACAAGGTTACATCCATCGCCTCAATGAAGAGGGCCGGCAACGCAAGCAGCCGGCCCTTTTTTATATGTCTAAGAGACTATTGAGAAATCTTTCAACAACCGGTTGTACTAAAACTGTTGTTGCAGGAAGTGAATGACCCCATCGGTCTGTGATGCAATGATTACAGTATCATCTGCTGAATCTATAGCAGGCAAGCTGTGCCCTGCCATGAACTCATCCGTGATGTTCAGTGCACCGCCGGCCTCAGCAAAAGCAACGCGAATACCTTTTGCATTTTTGTCTTCCCACGCAGCCCAAATACGCGAGGTACCAGAACCACTCAATTGTACCTGCGACACCCCTACCTCGCCGGCAAGCTTGACAGGTGATTCAAAAGCTTTTTCTCCATCATCAGCAGTGCTGTAGTACAGTCCCACACGCTCTTCCTGTCCCGTATACCACGCTGCATGAAACTGCCCATCAGCGTCTACTGCGATAGAGGGCCCAGTATGCGGGCAGCCTTCCAGGCGCCATTCATCAGCAAAAATTCGACGTGGCGCAGCAAACGTTTTGCCACCATCCGCTGAGTGGGCAATGGCCATGTCGCGTTGCGTGCCCGGGAAAATGTGGCGCCAGGCAACGTATACATTCCCCCCTGGTGCCGCCATAACCGAGGTCCGGCAACACTGACACGTTTCTTTAGCCACAACGGTGCCTTCGCTGAAAGTCTGCCCTCCATCCGTTGAATGGGCGACCCAAACTTGAGTGCCAGGTTCATGCATATGAGCTTTGTGACTCATTTTTGCATTATGGCCTCCCATAGCAACCTTCCTAATTGGTGTTGCTACTGCGTGGTCAGATAATTTGGCGCGGGCCCGATATCTTTCGCGCGAATCGAGCCATGACACGTATAGGGTGCCATCATCAGCGACGGTTACATCATGAAAGGTATGGCCGGCAGGATACCCATCAGCGTCTGTATTGATGGCTTGCTGCGGCGAAAACGTGCGGCCACCATCAACAGATCTCGAAATCAGCAAATTGCTGGCTGGAAAGCGTCGCCCTTCTATCTCGATAGAATTGGTCCAAACCACGTATACATTACCCTCTGGTCCCACCACAATTTGCGCTGGGGCCTGACTATGCGCGCCGGCTTTGTCGTCAAGCGCGTTTATCTGCACAGCCGGCTCCCATGCTGTATCAGCAAGTCCTCGTTGCGCTACAAATACGCCTGTCACTTCGTTTACATCACGAAAAAAGGCCGTATACACTTTGCTAGCTTTAGCATCCAATGCTACGGTCGGAATGCGGGCATCTTCAATTTGGGAAACCAAAGTAGCTGGAATTGGCAGTGCTGGCGCAGTATCCGTTGTAGACGCCTGCTGAACCACCTCCGGTGCAGCCTCTTGCGATTGGCAGCCCTGCAACACAATGATTGTTGCCGCCAGGGCGAGGGTTATGCGAAAAAACTTTTTCATCTTTCTTGAGCGGTCAATTTATGAGCATGCAGCCGGCCGGAAGTCCCGGCCGGCTGCTGGTTTTTGCTAATAGATTTGATTAGCGGCCAAACTTGTAGCCTACACCAAATACAATATTGCGGGCTGCACCGGGATTAAAGCTGTGGCCCCAGGCGCTTTTTGAAGCAACGTTAGCGTATAGTTCATCGGTCACATTTTCGAGGTTGGCCCACAGCTCAACATTGCGCACTTCATAACCGAGGCGAATGTGGAGCAGGTCGTAGCCTTCGTATTCCTGCGTATTGGCGGCATCGAGGTAGTAGTTACCCAGGTGCTGCCATTCCAGGGCAAGCCGGGCACCTGGCAGGAAGGACGGACGGTAGGTTACTTCGGCGTTTGCAATCCACTCTGGCGCGCGGTCCATTTCGTTGCCGTCGAACACGGTGCCGCGGTCTTCGTGGCGAATGAACTCGTGCCGCGCATTGGTCCCACCCAGACGGAAAGAAAGCGCGCGTACCGGCGTGTAAACAAAGGCGTATTCAACACCTGTATGCCGCGTTTTACCAGCATTCTGGTTGACACGCGAGCCATCGTCTAGCTGCACGGAGATGATTTCATTGCGGCCATCCATCCGGTACAGACTTGCGTTGACGTACAGTTTGCCTTTCAATAGCGCGGCCCAGCCCCCTGTCTCATAGGAGTCAAACGTAGCCGGCTTCAGCGTTGGTACTTTCACCCCCCTGTACAACTCACCCACTTCGGGTGGAATAAAGCCCTGGCTTGTGTTGGCATACATGCCAATCCCACGGCCAAAGTCGTAGGTAAAGCCAAGCTTCGGACTGAAGCTATTGAACCCGTTCTCTTCGTCAGGTGCACCCGAAAATGCAGATGATGGCAGGTGGTTGTCGTACGCATAATCAATCCGATCATAACGCAAGGCCGCAACCACGCGCAGGCGATTCACTGGCGTAAATTCCAGTTGCGCATAAGCGCCGGTGTTAAGCAGGTCGATATCATAGTCCGTGAGTGACGAGTCCATATCGACAAAATTGACATACTGACCGTCTGCATTCCGCTCGATTTCGAGGAAGCGTGCAAAATAGGTGTTCGGACTAAAGTCTGTACTCAAGCCGGCCGTCACCGATGCATCCATCACGCCCAGATAGGCTTTGTGCTGCAAATTGGCTACAAAGCTGGTGAAGCTGTTTTCGTTGATTTCACCTGTAGCACGCATGGCGTTGCTGCGGTCGTTCCGTACCCGGTACGAAGGCAACTGACCTACAGCATTGTCGCGGTACGCGAGGCTGACATCAGTTTTGTTTTTTGCGTTCCAGTTATGCGAAAGCGTAGTCCGCAAGCGGGTTGCATCCACCTGGCGATACGTGAAGGTCTGGAGGCTGGAATAGCCGCGGCCATAAAAGTTGAGGCTATCGAGGCTACCCCGCATGTCGGTATCGAGGTGGTTGGTAGACAGCGTGGTTACGAGCTCTGTATCGTCGCTAAACTCGTAATCAGCCCGCATGGTGAAGGAGAACTTGTCGAAATCGCTATGATCAGCCCAGCCGTCGCGCTGACGAGCCACGTAGCCGCCGGCATAAACGCCAAGCTTGCCAAAGGTTGAGCTTGCGTTAAAGTCGCTGCGGCGATAGCCAAAGTTATCCACGCGCGCGTTCAGGTAGCCATTGAAAGTTTTAGATGGCTCTGGCGTAATGAAGTTGATGGCGCCCCCAACGGCATTACTTCCATACAGTGCAGAGGAAGGGCCACGAATCACTTCGATGCGCTCTACGCCGGCCATGTTGATTTCGATCAGCGCATTGTGATTAAACACACCGGTCGGACGAATAGGCAGTCCATCTTCCATATACACAAACAGCGCTTTGTACTGCAGCGGCTGCCGGATGCTCATGCTGTGCTGCTCGCTGCCCAGGTTTACCATGTGTACACCCGGCACCTGGTTCAGCGCCTGGTACAACATGTTCGGCTTGGTTTCTTCGAGCTTGCTGGCTGTAATGGCATCAATGGCCACCGGCGCATCGGTACGCGCCTGTACGCCGCGGCTTGCTGACACAATTACAGGCTGCAAATCAACCAGCGTGGGCTCGAGTGCAACTTGTAGTGGTTTGTCGTCGGTGATCTCTACGGTTAGGGCTTTGTAGCCGAGGAAGGAAAAGGTGATGCTGGAGAATGCAGCGGGTGATTCGAGGCGAAAAGCACCGGTTTCATCGGTGGTCGTGCCCAGGGTTGTGCCGCGGGCAAAAGCGTTCACTCCGGGTAGTGGTTCCTGGGTCTCTGCATCAACGACGGTCCCAGAAACCTGGAATTGGGCCTGGGCCGGCAAAACAGCGGTCAGCGCAAGCGCAAAAAAACTAAACAGCGTGTAAATCTTTTTCATAATAGTCTACGGTTGTTGGTATACACCAATCCAATGGAGCACACTCGTCCGCAAATTGCCACGCGTGCATACCAACACCTGCCCCCTGCTCGACGTGCATCAACGGGGTAACCCATCAACTACACGGCAAACAGCCGGCAGCTATTGCATACAACAGCAAATGCGAAGGAGATAAAGGAATAGGAGAAGGTGTTGCACACCGGACAACAGGGCCATCGCGCCTTGAGGCAGACTAGACCAGCCACAAAGGATGGGCATACGGATCAACCGTATCGCTGCTCAACAAACACGTAACCACAGCGCACACAATGACATGCGCATTCAGGTGTACAACAGGCTATGATAGGATGGGTGCGGGTGGTCCCCGTAGACTATACCGGCGGTGCTTTTTGGTTGCCGGCGCGGAGAATTCAGCCTCAACCTGAACGGAAGACGGCTCAGGCGCTGGAATGGCCTGTTGTGTGATAGGCTCAGTAGCTGAGTATGTGGCAAACAGGCTCCAGTAATCACACGAGAGGTGTTCAACAGACTCGCCACTGTACTTCACATCATGGGCAATGGTATGCGTACCATGATGTTCACCATGCCCCATATGCTCCGTATCGTGATGCGAACCTACGTGGTAGGCATCGCTCACCATCATGAACATATAGTGAGAAAACGGCGCAACGACAGTACCCATGGTAAACATGAGGACCAAAGCATAAGCGCTATGTCGAAACTTCCGATTCACTACTGGTGGCTTTGTGATCTTGTACCGAAGGGTATCAAGATAGTTACATTCCTTTTCCAGAACAATCGACTTTTTACAAAGCCATTGCTGACGTCGGCCCAAGAATACCCTTAACGCTCAAAAAAACAGGCATAGGGCATTTAAAATGCACCCGACACAAAGCTGCAAGGCATGCTTAAATCACGGCAATTTCAAATGCCATCTCAGTGTAGTCAAACAAGTTTCTACCGCTCGACGCGCCCAGAGCCACTTCCCTTTGCAAGCTTGCGTACTTCGTCTGCGCTGACGAGGTTGAAGTCGCCCGGAATGGTTTGTTTGAGGCAAGAGGCAGCCACGGCAAACTCTAATGCATCTTTTGTTGAGGCCTCACTTAACAAACCGTAAATCAGCCCACTGGCAAAGCTATCACCGCCGCCTACACGGTCGATGAGTTGAATGTCATATCGTTTGGAGCGGGTAGGTGTTTTGCAATCTTTGTCATCGTACAGCATCGCGCTCCAGCCATTTTTGGAGGCAGAAAAACTTTCGCGCAAGGTGATGGCAACCGTCTCAAACCCGTAGGTCGACTTGAGGGTTTTGGCGACCTGCACGTACCCTGCTTCGTCGATGGCGCCGGCTTCGATATCCGTTTCGCCGGCTTTGAGTCCCAGGCTCCGCTCAGCGTCTTCTTCATTCGCAATGCAGACATCAACGTATTCCATGAGCGGAATCATTACCGCCTGTGCCTCGTCCGTGGTCCACAGCTTGGATCGGAAGTTTAGATCGCAGCTTATGGTAGCGCCGGCTGCTTTTGCTGCTTTGCAGGCAGCCACCGTAGCTTTTTGCGCGGTTTCTCCGAGTGCCGGCGTGATGCCTGTCCAGTGAAACCAGCGCGCGCCGGCAAACGCTGCCTCCCAGTCTACTTCATCAGCAGCCATTTGGGAGACGGCCGAATTGGCGCGGTCATAAATAACTTTGGATGCCCGCTGGCTTGCACCTGTTTCTAAAAAGTAAATCCCCAGCCGGTCACCACCACGAACGATGTAATCATCCTTCACGCCAAACCGCCGCAGGTGGTTTACCGCCGACTGCCCTATCTCATGTACAGGTGCTTTTGTGATGAAATAGCTATCCAGTCCATAATTAGATAAGGCAACAGCCACGTTTGCCTCACCACCACCATAGGTAGCATCAAAGCGGTTGGCCTGTACAAAACGGCTAAATCCTGGCGTAGAGAGGCGGAGCATAATTTCTCCGAAGGTAACAACTTTCACGGGACGATTCTGGCTAGACGAGGTTAAAAAATTAGGTATATATGCAGATTGCTTACACTACAAGCAAGCAACAAAACTTGCAATACAACAAAAACGGATTATATATAAAAACGCCCTAAACTTACCTGTTAAGGCACGTTTAGGGCGTTTTCAATGTGGAGCTAAGGAGAGTCGAACTCCTGACCTCTTGAATGCCATTCAAGCGCTCTACCAACTGAGCTATAGCCCCATTTTGGTTGAGACCGTTATCAACGTTGATATCTCCGGCTTGTTTCAGAGACGAAAAGATTTGCCGGCGCCTTTAGATAACGTTGGAAATACCCTGCATAAATGGGTATGTTATGAACAATAGGGCCACACGTCGCAATATCATGGCAAAACGTCAACGCATACTGCTCACCATCCTTTTTGCGTGCATCCTCCTGCCGTCCAATAACTCGGTAGCGCAACGCATCAGCGAGGCAGACTCGCTCGGACTCGTTGATTTGTATAACGGAACCGGTGGCCCCAATTGGACCAACAATACGGGATGGCTGACTGCGCCGGCATGCACATGGCATGGCATTACTTGCACCGATTCAGAAACGGATGAACCGCTAATCGCGCTCGATTTGTACCGCAACAACCTTGTGGGCCCTTTGCCGGCTTCCCTTGGCAATGCCACAAACCTGATTGAACTTTCGCTCGCGGACAACACATTAACGGGATCCATTCCTTCATCACTGGGCAACCTTACGCGCCTGCAAGAACTCTCCTTGTTCTTCAATAAACTGAGCGGCCCCATCCCACCTGAGCTCGGTCAACTTACCCAACTTACTTCCCTGCAGATTTATGACAATCAACTCTCAGGCCCCATTCCTGCTGCATTGGCCTCTTTGTCAAAACTGCAAGCCTTGGTCCTTTCGGGAAACCAGTTAACCGGACCTATTCCACCTGAACTGGGACAGTTATCTTCCCTCGGTTACCTCGCACTGGATGGCAATGAACTCGGTGGAGAAATCCCCCCTGAACTCGGTAACTTGCGCAACCTGTGGTGGATGGATCTCTCACCATGCGCATTAACTGGCACGATCCCGGCTAGCCTGGGGCAACTCGACAATTTGCAGTTCCTTGACCTTGCATACAACGAACTTACGGGGCCCATTCCCGAAGAAATAGGCGACATGGCCTTTCTTTTTACGTTGTGGCTTAACAACAACCAGTTAACGGGTAGCATTCCCGCCTCGCTAGGCGATGCGCCCTTTCTTACTACAGCCTGGTTGAGTGACAATCAGCTTACAGGGATGATTCCACCCGAACTCGGAAATAGTCAGACCCTTTCATCACTTTGGCTTTCCAACAACAGGCTGATTGGTGTTATTCCTCCAGAACTGGGCAATGCCCCCATTGAGGCCCTGGCGCTTGACAATAACCAACTCTCTGGTACAATTCCACCAGAATTAGCCACCCCGCATCTGGCATCACTATCGCTGCAAAACAATGCTATCTTCGGCGAAATCCCTGATGCCATCGGTAATGCGAGTAACCTGTTTTTCTTGTCACTTTCGAATAATCGGCTGGAAGGAACGTTGCCGGCATCTTTCGGCAACCTCCTGAACCTGCGTACGCTGTTTGTAGATGGTAATACCAATCTTACAGGTGCATTACCCCGAGAATTTGCTCGTCTGAACAACTTACAACGCATCCGATTTCAGCAGACAGGTCTCTGCGAAAACGGAGATCCAGTATTCCAACGTTGGCTAAACAGTCGGGAAGAGGTACAAAGTACGGAGTGCCTTGACATTGCCGAATTACCCTCCGAGGTAGTTGGTCTGGCTAACTTCCCAAATCCTTTTACCACAACAACGGCTATCCGCTTCGGAGTACCTGAAACAACGCCCGTTGAGGTCTCCGTCTACGACATCCAGGGCCGGCGCATTACCACACTAACCAATCGCATCTACCAGGCCGGCTGGTTCGAGTTGGTGTTTGATGCCAGCACACTGCCGGCCGGCGTTTACTTCTACACGATTCAAACTGAACGCAGCCAGGATACAAAACGCATGATCGTGCTCAAATAAGCATCAATGCAACTGATCAACGGTAAAGCTGGCCCCTCGGAACCGCTTTCTTATTCTATTATTTAGCAACGCGCAGCTACAAATCGCGTTTATTGGCTCGACCTCAATTTATATGACAGGTTCATTCACCAGGCCAAACCAAAATGCAGTCCCGCCCCTGGCATATCATTAATGCGGAGTTCAACGCCCTTCAACAGGAGAATGGCCTTGCGCGGCTTATCGATTATCTGCAACAACAAGCGCCCCATACCATCCTGGTACTCAGCCAGGATAGCATAGACGATTGTCCGGGCAAGACGGCGTACGAGACCTTTGCACGAGGCCTCTACCAACAGCTCAACCCAACGGACGAAGCACCTTTTATCAATTTGCCAGCTTCTTCGGATGATCTAGAAATCGAATCGATTGTAAGCCAACTGACTCCTGTCACGGGAAGCACACCAGTACTTGTCGCCCCCTGCAATTCAGCCACCAATATGCTACGCAAAGGCGAAGATGTTGCCGCACAACTTGCTGTAGCCCTACAAGCTGACGCACTGACGATCCTCAGCGAAACCCCCGGTATCTGGTCAGCAACACCTGATGTGGTACCTGATGCGTTTTTACTTGATACATTGAGCTACCTGGAAGCGGCTGAGCTCGCCTATGCCAACAATGGCATGCTACATCCACAAACCTTGATGTTGTTGCGCAAGGCACAACTTACGATATACATCAAGGCACTGCATGATCTTGAGGCACATGGGACAACCATCACTGCCACAGTGGAAAAAAATGAAGGACCGGCGAAAGGCATTACAGCACAGACAGGTCTTTGCCTTCTTGCACTTGAAGGCTTAGGCATGGCCGGCGTCCCGGGCATTACCGCGCACGCATTGCAGACACTCGCAGCTGAGGGCATCAATATTGTCTTGCTCTCCCAGGCTTCTACTGAGCAAAGCATCGGCATTGTGGTTGCGCAAGACGCACAAACCCGTGCACTCGCCTTGCTGGAAGCTGCATTTAAAGAAAAGCTCGCAACAGGCGAAATTTCCCGCGTTTATGCGCTGGATTCTGTAGGCATTGTTACGGTGGTAGATGACAACATGCGGTACCGCCCCGGTCTTACCGGACGGATGTTTTCCACCCTCGGGCGCAGCGGCATCAATGTATTGACCATTGCTGATGGCGCATCCGAAAGCAATCTTTCGGCAGTTGTTGCTGGTGAGGACGTGCCAGCCGCTGTGCAAGCGCTGCACGAAGCGTTTTGCTTTGGCCGGCGCGTTGCGCACGTATTCATGTTTGGCGCCGGCACCATCGGAGGCAAACTACTCAAGCTGATGGAGCAGGAAGCTGATGCCTGGCTGAAAGACCTGAACCTAAAAATCAGCCTCGTTGGATTGTCCAATTCGAGGCACATGATCTGGGACAAACGCGGCATCCCATTCGAAACCGCCCGCGAGGCGCTGCTGCAAGCTGAAGAGCCGCTTGATGTCGATGCAATTTTTAACCACCTCGTACAGAGCCGGCTCGACCGCCTGATTGTCATCGATGCTACAGCCTCAGATGCCATCGCACGCATCTATCCAGATTTACTCGAACACAACATCGCCGTCGTCACGCCAAACAAGCGGGCAAATACGCAATCCGTCGCGAATTACCGCCGATTACAAGCCGCTGCACGCGATCACCAGGTCCCCTATTTCTACGAAACAACCGTTGGCGCTGGCCTGCCAGTGATCTCAACGCTCCGCGATCTTGTGCGCAGCGGTGATGAAATTGTGCAGATTGAAGGCGTGGTTTCCGGTACCCTGTCGTTCCTCTTTAACCAGATGGGCGCAGGTAAATCATTTGCTGAAGCCCTGCAGCTTGCTTACGAAAGCGGATTTACAGAGCCCGATCCAAGGGATGACCTCTCAGGGGAAGATGTTGCACGCAAGATGTTAATCCTGGCGCGCGAAGCAGGTATGATGGTTGAACGCGAAGCTGTAGATATCGCCCCTCTCCTGCCAGACAATTTGATGGCGCTCTCCAGGGATGCGTTTATGGATACATACGCACAAGCACTTGCTACCTGGCAACCCGACATTCCGGTACAACCGGGTCAAAAAATCCATTACGTAGGTCGTATCACGACCGAAGGCGTCCGCATTGGTTTGCAGGCTGTAGATGCAACCCATCCTTTTGCCGCGCTCCATGGCACGGATAACATGATCATTTTCAAGACACGCAGGTACTTTGACAATCCGTTGATCATTCGTGGTCCGGGCGCCGGCCCCGCCGTTACTGCCGGTGGTGTACTCGCCGACCTGATCAAGGCGGCTGAACTTGTTACCTGACATCTTTCAATAGCACCATGAACATTGCACTTGCTGGGACCGGCAAAACGGGCACAGCAATCGAAACCATGGCTCGGGAATTGGGCCATGAAGTGGTTCTTCGATTTAATTCTTCCAACCCCGTTCTTGGGCAAAACAACCAGGCAGCACTGCGTGCCTGTGATGTTGTTATCGATTTTTCGCAGCCGGCACTCGCGCTGCCTCATATCCAGCACTATTGTGAATCCGGCGTGCAGATTGTAATGGGGACCACCGGCTGGTATACAGAAATGGCAACGGTACATGCAGCCCTAGCCAAAAGTAATATTGGTATGCTTTACGCCCCAAACTTTTCGATTGGGGTTGCAGTACTGTCGCGGTTGATCGAAAAAGCAGCGGGTATCATTAACAAAATCCCGGAATATGATGCAGGTGTTCACGAAGCGCATCACCAGTACAAACTGGATAGCCCCAGCGGTACAGCGCTTCATCTGGCAACCATACTGCTAGACAACATTGACCGAAAAACCAGGATTGAACCAGAAACCCAGCATCACCAAATTGATGCTGCTGCTTTGCACGTAACTTCGCAACGCCTGGGCCACATCTTTGGTCAGCATACCGTCACGTTCGACAGTCCGTATGACGTGATCAGTATTTCGCACGACGCAAAAAACCGCAATGGCTTTGCCCTTGGGGCGTTGCGCGCTGCAGAATGGATCGCAGGTAAACAAGGACTGTTTACGCTGGACGATTTACTGGACGACTGGCTCGGCAACGCGTAGTTTTTTGCGCCTCATAGAGATGGCGCATTTATGACGCTCAACTTGCAACCTGTAACCTGCAACTTTCAACAACCCTAAAAGCATTCCCAACGCCCTGACAATGCCCTCTCATGAAAAAGCACATGATCTTTAAAGGAACTGCGCCGGCGCTCGTAACGCCATTTACGCCAAACGGCGAGATAGACGAAGCTGCCTATTGCCGCCTCATCGACGATCAAATCGCAGGTGGAGTTGGCGCGGTTGTCGTGCTTGGGACCACTGGCGAAAACCCAACCATTAGCCACAATGAGCGCAGACGTCTCATTGACTTGACCCTGTCTCATACCGCCGGCCGCGTGCCTGTAATCGCGGGAACGGGTAGTTACAACACGCAAGAAAGCATCACCTTTTCAAAAGAAGCTGCAACAGCAGGCGTGGATGGGTTGCTCGTTGTTGGCCCCTATTACAATAAACCTACGCCTGCCGGCTACAAGGCGCACTTTGAAGCCATAGCAGCAGCTACGGACTGTCCGATTATCGTTTACAACGTGCCCGGTCGAACAGCGTCCAACATTTCAGCAGACCTGCTGCTCGAACTTGCAACGATCCCGACCGTAATTGGCGTTAAAGAAGCATCCGGTGATCTTGGTCAAATAGCGGACATCCTCCGCAACCGCCCTGAAGGATTTGCCGTGTATGCTGGTGATGATGAAATGGCGTTTCCCTGTATCGCATTAGGTGCTGAAGGCGTAATTTCTGTGATTAGCAATGCGTGCCCCAGGCCATTCTGCGACATGATTCAAACAGCATTGGATGGTGATTCAGCAAAGGCCCGGGCAATGCACCTTGCTATGATTCCAGCAATGCGGGCTTGTTTTCTGGAAAGCAATCCGGTACCTGTAAAAGCCGTCCTTGCAGCAGCCGGCAAAATGCATCCTACGGTCCGCTTGCCCCTGACAGAAATGACCGAGACACCCGCCCAAGCGGTCCTTGCAGCTTTTGCTCCATTTTTAGAACAAGTAAACGCGTAATTGTGAATCTCGAAGACCTGGCTACTACTTACCCCGGCTATCGAATCGAAGATCGTTCGGTGGCTATTGCAAGTCTCCCGTCATGGGTATGGATTCTTTCGCTGGTGCTTGTCATCGTTCCGATTGCACTTTACCTCTGGCTGACGCGTGCGGGTTTTGACATCGAGTGGCTATGGCTGGCTTACACGTTTGGGTTGTTATTGCTCCACGAAGGTACACACGCCGTGGCATGGAAATTAGCCAGCGGCCTGCCGTGGTCTTCGTTTACGTTTGGCGTACAATGGAAAACAGTGACGCCGTACTGCCATAGTACGGCGCCCATGCCTGTTACAGCATATCGAATTGGTGCAGCCATGCCGCTGATACTAACAGGCATTCTGCCGTGGCTGATCAGTTTTATTACGCTGGATACAGAGTTGGCCTTTGCCGGCGCGATCCTGATTAGCGGCGCTGCTGGCGACCTCTACATCCTCCACGCCATCCGCGACCTCCCTAACGGCGTATTGCTTCAGGATCATGATACACAAGCCGGCTGCGTTGTGCTCTGGCCAGAAGACCAACCGTCTACATAATTGGGGTAAGCGTGTAGCCGGCCTCTTTGAGCAGCTTCAGCACCCCTTGCTCACCACCCAGGTGCCCCGCACCTACGCCAAAGAATGTCGATTTCTCGCTGGCCTTCTCAACCATCCGCGAAATCCAGCTCTTGTTGCGTGCAATAATCATCACATCCAATTGGGAAGGGTCATCAAAGTATTCTCCCATCATCGTGTAGAGCCCTGCCTGGTCTTCCATTTGATATAGATGAAACAGCTCTCCAAACATCGCCTTCGTACGTGTTTCGTCGTCGATCATTTCTACCAAATCTGCAGCCTGATCCTCATAAGCAATGCGATCAAACACCTCCATCTGCTCAGCAACCGTTTCGAGGCCCAGGATCTCCATTTCCTGCGCAGCCGCCATTTGCGTCAACGTCATTTCAAAGCTAGCTGGTTGCTCACCTACATACTTTGCTACGAGGAATGAAGCAATCAGCATGGGTTTGAATGTATTAAATGGTGCAAGGCCAACGCCCATGAGCGCCTGTAATTGTTCATCGATGGTTTGGTATGCGCGGGCCGGCAATAGCTTATCGAGCGTTTCTCCCCCTTCCATGGCAGCGTTTGCCATAATAGCGCCCTGCAAACCTGGATCGTCAATATCGAGTTCAAGCACCAACTGCTCCGTTTCAGCAAATGCCGTTTTCACTTTGTCTTTCAGCTCAAATTGTGACTGCGGCATCACGTGGATGGTACCGAGGAGATACGACGGCTTGATATCGTCTCCTTCAATTTTCCAGAGCAGGGTTTTATCAGCAGGCTGCCCCAACGCATCCTGCGCCGGCAACATGGTTGCAAGAAGCAACAGGAACGACAGCGTGGAAGTCAAACCAGATCTATAGTTCATGATGTTTGGATAAGGTAGGTTGTTTGGTTTATGTCGCAGCTTCATCCTGAAGCTGAAATACATCTTCTACGGTTACATTGAACACCCGCGCAATTTTCAAGGCCAGCAGAGTTGACGGCACAAACCGCCCGCCTTCGATGGCATTAATGCTTTTACGCGTGACGTTTACTTTCATCGCAAGGTCAGCCTGCGTCAGATCATGCATTGCGCGATAGACCTTGATTTTGTTTTTCAGGCTATCACTCATTGGCGCTGCAGGTATAAGAATCTGCCAAGAGATGCTGCGATACCCATCGCGATACCGATATCTGCTGCCAACGCTGCAGAAAGCACATAGCCGGCGAATTTTTCGAGCATCGAACTACCTACCGTAACGACAACGAGCCACACGAGCACAACCATAAAAGCAAACGAAAAAGCTTCTGTTCGATTTTGTTGTACGCGTTCGTCGTCAATAGGTGCAGATGGAAATTGATGTTGTCGTTTATTCTGAAGCCCGCGGAGTTGCATGGCACCGGCAATGAACACCCCCCAACCCAAAAGCGAGATTACAGAGCATAACACAACCCATCCACCCTCAACGCCGAAGCTCTCGAGAACATCTGAAGCTACCATTCCGGTCATCCCAATAATTACGCCAACAAACAAATGTTTTTGGTAGCGCTCGTATAAAGCCTCTATTTGATCAATATCCATATGATTGAGTATTTTAAGTTACACAATGTAACCTATACTACTCATTTTGAGTCACAAAAGTTACTCGTTCACTGAGATTTTTTTGCTCGCGATCTTCAAAACGATGTTTTTAGCCTGCTAAAGGCCAATTTTATACGGATTTGCACATCGTCATCCCAGCTTGACTGGGGGATCCACAGGTATAGCAGATTCGCATTCGGGTGGATGCCCAATCAAGTTCTGTCTCTATATCACAACTAAGCAAACCGTTATTCTGGACTTGATCCAGCATCCAGACATCTTTAAAAGGGCTAATTTACCCAATCGTTCGCTGGATACCGGATCAAGTCCGGCATGACGTAGCGGAAAAAAACGGGCACGGTGTCCCTTTTGAACCGATGATGTTAATTGTGATATAGAGACAGAATCAAGTTGGGCATGACCCGAAAAGTAGTAGGCAGACACTCTTCCAATCAATCCACAGAAATAAACCGCGATGCGATATTCGCTACAAGCGCGGTATAGAGGGCTGCGCCGAGCCAGTGGGAAAAGATAACAGATGGGTTTCGTGCGCCGGATTGAAGCACAAGCAGGGCCACAAAAAGGCCATTATGGAGAAGCGCGATAAACAAGCCCACAAGAAATGCCTGTTGCGGGCGTACAATTACGGTGTCCCGGTCATTGGCCTGGAAAAGTCCGACCATAAACCCGAGCAGGGTTTTGACAAACATTTGAATGCCCCAGGTGCCGTAGATGGCATCCATGAGAAAGCCGAGAGCAAACCCGCTGATCATCCCTACACGCCGGCCGTAGATAAAACCCAACCATGCGATATACAGCAAGACACCGTCGGGGTAGGCTCCCCAGAGCATCAAACGCCCAAGCACCAGCCATTGCAAAGCAATGCAGGCCAATCCAATTAATGCAGCGCGAAGGGCAAAGGGCATAGTTTAATATAACACGGAAGTCACACGCCGGCCCGGAGCCGGCATTTTATCGTATCGGCCAACGTTATCACACGCCTTCAGCCTCTGTAATTGCAAGCACAATGCGGTCCATGGCTTGCATAATTCTGTAAGATGGCGCAGTGTAGTTGTTGGCAATAAGTGAAAACGCTACTAAACGACCGTCCTCGGTGGTGACGTATCCGCTTAGCGACCTGACAAATTCCAACGAACCGGTTTTTGCAATGACAGGTACACCTCTCAACCTGTGATCGAGGGTAGTCTCGGCCTCTCCGCCACTCGGGAGAGTTTGTTTAAACGTCTCCCAGTCGGAATGCCGCTGCATGTACGCCAGCAAACCGCCGATCGTTTCGGTGGTCAGCATGTTTTTCCGTGACAGCCCAGAGCCATCTCGAACCGCGAGACCCGCCCGGCTGATTCCTGTTTTTTTCAGGAATTCTTTCACGCGACGCTCACCACCTTCAACAGATCCACCCCACCCAAACGTACGAAAAACCTGCTCAGCATAGAAATTATTGCTTTCTTTGTTGACCTGCACAAGGATTTCGGAAAGGGGTGGCGAGTGGTACACAAAGAGTGGCGCAGCGTTTTTGTAGTCGATATTTTCATCGAGGTCGTCAATGTCGTGCATCGTTGCGACCATCTCAATGCCGGCTTCTTCCAGGTATGTTTTGAAAGCATGCAACGCAAACGCAGTGGGATTGGAAACCGGTATCACAACACTCCGGCGGTACACGCGTGGCACAGATCCCTTCACTGTAACCTCTTCTGTACCCAATTTCCTGTTCACACGGATCGACCGACCACGCCGGCGCGCGCTTGTTGTTGCCTCGTTGTCTAATTCAAGATAGCCTGGCGGCATATCGGTAAGCACGGGCGGTGCCCCCACCCGGCTCGATTCAATTTGTACCCGCACAATGTTGTCGTGCGCTGAGAGTCCACTACTCGCCGGTGCAAAAGACTCTGTAGCCACAAACGAGAGGTCCCATCCCTTGGCATACGGCTGATCGTCAAAGGCATTGTCGTCTCCAATGAGCCGGCCTTCAATCCGCGTAACGCCGAGGCCAGCCAGCTTTTCGGCCCATGCCTTGAGCGGATTCTCTTCTTTTACCTCTTTGCTCGCAAAGGTAGGATCGCCGGCACCTTCCAGGATAAGGTCGCCTCGCATGATAGAGCCGCCAATCTCGCCTTTAAAATGAAGCGTGGTTTCATACCTGAAATCGGCACCCAGCGCATCAAGGGCAGCAGCGGTGGTGATCAGTTTTTGATTTGAGGCCGGCACAAGCGTTTTGTCACCATTCCGCTCATACAGGATACGGCCAGTAGTTAGGTCCTGCACGTGAACCCCCCAAAATGCTGCACTGGCGTGGGGACCGGCGAGGATCTCATCAATTTTCTCTGGGACAGAAGCCGTACGCACCGTACCTGTCATCGTTGCCAGTGCCAATACAACCACCAGCACCTGCCAGGCTTTTTCCGGAACTTTCTTCACGAATATGCTCTTTCCTGATGATCTCATCTACAATACTATTTTTCCAGCTCTTCCGTTGTTAAGGTAGTTTATACCGGGATTGCACACCAACGAGCTTTTAGCTTTTGAGGGCGCGCTTTTCGCCCACTAGTGATGCGTCTGGCAATTACCGGACCAACAGTTTCAGGAACCCATAATTGAACAGCAGGTTTGTTTCCTGCCGCTTGCCACCCCTACAGGTGCGCAACCCGCGAATATCCCACCTGGTGCCCATTTGGAGCATCCATCAAACTGTAGCCAACCCTAATGGCCAAAAGCACTAGAAATAAGAGAAAACGAAACAGAAAAGTTGCCAAAAAATCTTCACGGGCAGCAAATTCGTCGCGCGGCACCAAGGCACGTGCGGCCATGGTGTTCTCTAGAACGAACTACTTGCTAATGCTGCTGGGCATTGTGCTCGTGGTTTTTGGCTACTTTATCATGCGCATGGAAAATGAGGTAGACGGGATTATCTCACTCTATGTTGCTCCCCTCATTATTTTGGGTGGATACCTGGAAATTATCTACGCCATTCTCTGGCGCCCCAAACAGGCAGAAGAAAGTGAAGCCGCTGCTTCGACCTCTACTGAAGCAGCACCAGAAGCGACTTGATCACCTCGGATCAGGCTGTAAGCTTAGTACAACAAATAGGCCGAACGCGTTTCTTTGAACGCTCCAACTTCTGCATCCCAAGAAGCAACGATCTCTGTAGCCGGAATACCTGCGTCCAGTTGTTGCGCCAGCCGGTTGGTGCCGGCCAAAAGCCCCATCCACCGCGTATTGATGAAAGATGCTTCGGGAGCCTGTTGACGAAAGGCTGCCAGTACATGAATGCCCGTTGCCAATGGATCAAACGTATCCATGTCTGTGATTTCGACGCGTACGCCGTGCTGAACCTGATCCTGAAACCGCGGACTACTGGCCATACCTTCAATTGAGACGGGTGTAAATGAGGCCGGCTCAAATGAAACGCCAGGTAATGCCAGACGCTGCAAACTGTCTACCAGCACTGCAGCATCAGCCCAACCAGCGCCAACCTGCGTAAACGGTGTATACGTACCCCGGCCTTCGCTGGCATCAACAGCCTCAAAAAAGCACGTTCCAATGTAGATGAGCGCTGTATCGAAGTCTGGAATGTTTGGACTCGTTGGCCGCCAGGGCCGCCCAAGGGCCGGCCATTTCTGGTTTCGATCCCATCCCTCCATCTCGACCACATGGAGCTCCAAATTTTCGAGCCCGTCCAAATACCCTTCGCCTTTTATCATCATCGCCAACTCCCCCACGGTCAAACCATGCGCAATGGGTATTGGGTAGAGACCTACAAACGAAGAGAAA
This sequence comes from Rhodothermales bacterium, assembly GCA_965263205.1. Classification (GTDB taxonomy): domain Bacteria; phylum Bacteroidota; class Rhodothermia; order Rhodothermales; family JAHQVL01; genus JBCCIM01. The sequence continues at coordinate 104,493 of CBDHHF010000011.1, read as the reverse complement.
TCTGCTTCACGGACAAAGCCCGAGACATACGTACCCCCAAGGGGATTGGGGCGATCGAGTACGTAAAACGGAATGCCGGCTTCCGCTGCCGCTTGCATCGCATACCCCATCGTCGAAATATAGGTGTAGAACCGCGCACCAATGTCCTGGATGTCAAAAACCAGCGCATCCAGATCTGCAAGTTGCTCCTGAGAGGGCTTCTTTAGTTTGCCATGAAGGCTGTATACGGACACGCCGGTCTGCAGGTCAATACCATCCGCAATTTCTTCGCCGGCATCCGCATCGCCGCGGATCCCGTGTTCAGGGCCGAAAAATGCGCCAAGCGTCACATTGGGCGCTTGCTGCACCAGGTCGCCCAGGTGCATCGAATCAACACGCGCCGTATGGTTTACGATTAATCCGATGGTCTGTCCTTCAAACAGCGAAAAACCAGATTGATGGAGCACTTCAGCGCCGGTCATCAATGGAACGGGTACCGGCTGCTCAACTTCAGGAGCGGGCTGCTCCGGTGTACAGGCCGAAAATGTGAGGATAAAAAACAGGCAGCCAGCGGCTGCCCATTTCAAATACGTAAGCCTTGAGAACATGGCAATTAAGATGCGTTCGCGACAATAACGTGCTCGGCAAAAAAGTAATTGGATTCGATTTTGCCGTTCTCTACAGAGTCAGAACCGTGAATGATGTTCTCACCAACAGAGTCAGCAAATGCTTTACGAATGGTGCCTTCTGCCGCTTCAGCGGGGTTCGTAGCACCAATCAACTCGCGGAAATCAGCAATTGCGTTTTCTTTTTCGAGTACCATAGGTACGCAGGCACCGCTAGACATGAAGGATGTCAGCTCGCCAAAGAATGGCCGCTCGCGGTGTACTGCATAAAATCCTTCTGCTTCCTGCTTCGTGAGCTTTACAAGCTTCATTGCACAGATTTTAAAGCCGGCCTCCTGGATGCGCCGGGTTACTTCGCCGATGAGGTTTTTTCTAACACAATCGGGCTTCAAAATGGTCAGGGTTCTTTCGATCGCCATAGCCTCGTCCAAATTCAGATATCTTAACGTAATGATTCAAATTAAAAGCGGCCAGTCTGCTACAGACTGGCCGCAAAGATACACGGATCCGGTGTTGGTGTTTCGGTTGCCGGCGTTAAAAAATCTGGTGCCTGGATGCGCCCTTTCAGCTGCATCTGCTCAGCTAGCGCATCACCGAGAGGGTAACTTCGCCGCGATACGTCTCGATGTCCAAATCAGGACCACCGCCACCAACTTCACCACGGTACTTATTTTTATCTACGATGCGGACGTTATCCAGGTCAAAAGCTGAATCAAGATCACCCTTTCTGCCCATATCAGCGTCGAGGTCAAAACCAGCGCCTCGTGGCAAGGCCAGATGTACTACGCCACGGTACGTATCTACCGCACTGTTGCCGTTAAACTCGACAAATTCAGCCCTGATATTTCCTTTATAGGTATCTGCTTCAAGCGAACCGGCCAACTGGGTTAGTTCGACATCACCTTTGTAGGTATCAATCCGAACTTCGCCGGCAACATCGTGCACTTCTACCTCACCTTTGTAGGTTTCCAGGTGTAAATCAGCAGCCAGGTTTTCAATTTCGATGGTCGATTTATAGTCATCTACCTGCAGGTCTGCCGTTCTCGGCATGCGGATGCGATAGTGGACGTAAGGTAAGCTCATGGAGTTGTTGCCAAAGAGCTTCCGTTTACCGGCTTTTTTGGCGCGTTCGTAATCCGATTCAATCCGTACTGTTTTGCCAGATTTGTGTACACGCACTTCGGTATACTCAACGAGGTGCTTGTCTTTATCCGCTTCGATCACGGCATCAATTTCGATGCTATTTTTGTCCCATGTAGTAACATCGATGGAGCCCTTGTATGTATCAATCACAACGCGACCGTCACCTTGCAAATTGACGGTTTCGAAAAATTCTTTGGTTTGCTGGGCTTCTGCGGTGCGAACAGTGGGAAGTGTTGCAACGAGGGCAAGCAACACAGTTGAAAGCGCGATCTTTTGAAATCGAGACATGGCCGGTATGGTTTAGATAGACGTTTGTGTTGTCTATATACCGTAGGCCGGCCGGCAAAAGTTACAAATCTTTAGACGATTGGATAACCCAATGCTTATACGTGCCGCTCTGCGTGATAGGACGACCGCACCAGTGGACCACTCTCTACGTGTCCGATACCTTTAGCTTCGCCCACTTCTTTGTACCACGCAAATTTATCGGGATGGATAAATTCAACAACAGGCAAGTGCATCCGGGTCGGCTGTAAATACTGGCCGATGGTCATCACATCTACGCCGTTCTCAACAAAATCATCCATGAGCTTGAGTACCTCATCATCGGTCTCACCCAGCCCAACCATGATACCACTCTTAGTTTTCAGCCCCTGGTCTTTTGACCGTTTGAGCACTTCGAGCGAACGCTCGTAATTGGCCTGCGGGCGTACTTTGCGGTACAGCCGGGGCACAGATTCCACGTTGTGGTTCATTAACTCGGGCCGCGCATCAATAACGATCTGCAATGCATCCCAAAGGCCACGAAAATCTGGAATCAGTACTTCAACGGTACAGCCCGGCTGGTATTCGCGGATGAGGCGGATGGTCTCAGCAAAAATAGGTGCACCACCGTCTTTGCGTTCATCGCGGTTAACGCTGGTCACAACAGCGTGTTTGAGCCCCATCAGCTTCACGGCATCTGCAACACGACGTGGCTCATCCCAGTCGAGGCCTTTGTCGGGCCGGCCCGTTGCAACGGCGCAAAATCCGCAAGATCTGGTGCATACATTGCCGAGGATCATAAACGTGGCCGTGCCGGCCGTCCAGCACTCCCCCATATTCGGGCAACGGGCACTCTGACAAACGGTGTGCAAGTCGTGCGAATCGATGATATTAACGAGATTTTTATATGTCTCACCATACGGAAGCTTGACCCGCAGCCAATCTGGACGCTTACCTCGAACGTTTGCAGCCATGGCCGCATTTACAACAGGTAGCTCTACGAAACCGGAATCTCCATCGCCCGTTGGAACGAGCGAATCACTCTTAACACGCTTGAGCTCAAATTCACCAGGCTTGAGCGGTTTACGAGAAGGTTTTTCAGGTGGGATAGTATTCGACATCTGCCTCTAAGATATTCCTGCAAGCATCCGATTTTAGTACCATACTGGAGAATGACTGCAACGCCTAAAAGTTGCATTCCACTTCCAATGGTGGCTACCCCAAGCTTTGTGGAATGATCCCAACCCGCCGGGTCCCACTATCCCTTTCCCATGACTGCTTAAGACTCAATTGATCGTATGGAAGCTGTTGATACATCGTTAATTACTCCCCAGAATGTTCGTTCTATGCTGGGTAACCACATGCTGGTGGACGGCATGGAAATGGTCCTTGACCTCGAGCACAGCAATGGCGTGCACCTTTTGGATCAGGTCAGCAACAGAAAATATGTCGATTTCTTCGGTTTCTTTGCCTCGAATGCCATCGGCATGAACCACCCGAAGATGCGCTCTGACGAAGGCTTTATGAAGCGGCTCACGGAAACCGCCTTGTGTAAAGTCACCAACTCCGACGTATATACCACCCACATGGCGCGGTTTGTCCAGACGTTCAGCCGCGTAGGCATCCCTTCTTACCTGCCTTACACCTTCTTTGTATCAGGTGGCGCACTTGCGGTTGAAAACGCACTCAAAACGGCCTTCGACTGGAAAGTGCGTAAGAATTTCCAAAAAGGATATCGCCAGGAAAAGGGACACAAAGTGCTGCACTTTGACCAGGCCTTCCATGGCCGTTCGGGCTATACCCTTTCGCTGACCAATACAGCCGACCCTCGTAAAACCCAATATTTCCCGAAGTTCGATTGGCCGCGGATTTCAAATCCAAAGATCGTATTTCCGCTTACAGAGGAAAACATGGCCGATCTGGTTGCGCGCGAGCAAGCATCGCTGGCACAGGCTAAAATGTTCTTCCATAATCACAAAGACGATATAGCATGCGTCATTCTTGAGCCAATCCAGGGCGAAGGTGGCGACAATCACTTCCGTCCAGAATTCCTGCATGCACTCAAAGCACTTGCACACGAGAATGATGCCCTGCTGATTTTTGACGAAGTGCAATCAGGCGTTGGCATTACGGGTAACTTCTGGGCACATCAGGGCCTGGGCGTTGAGCCGGATATCATTTCTTTCGGAAAGAAAACGCAGGTGTGCGGTATTCTCGCCGGCCCCAAACTCGATGAAGTTGACGGCCACGTATTCCAGACGGCAAGCCGCATCAACTCCACCTGGGGTGGCAACCTCGTCGACATGGTGCGCTTCGATCGGATCCTTGAAATCATTGAAGAAGACAATCTCGTCCAGCACGCTGCAGAAGTAGGCGCGTATCTGCTCGAACAGCTCGAAGACCTGGCTAATTCTAATGCGCATGTGTCAAATGCGCGCGGTGCAGGCCTTTTCTGTGCATTCGATCTTCCCGATGCCCACGTACGGAATGCTTTCCTCGAACACGCATTCCACAAAGGTCTGATTATGCTGGGCTGCGGCACACACTCCGTCCGCTTCCGTCCGCCCCTCACGGTGACGCGCGAAGAAATCGACGGTGGCATGGCGCTTGATCAAAGAAACGCTTGCCGCACTTTAGTTGACCATTGTACGTTATTGATAAGCGCGGAGGCTCCATCAAACCCTCCGCGCTTATTGTTTTCCCAGCCTCCTAGCCGCCGGCAATGATTAAGAAAACCACCACCCCAACGCGTATTCCCGTACCTGGCAACAAGCTTATTGAAGAGTTTGTAGGCCGCGTGCATACACAGACCGACATCGATGAGTGTAGCACACATGATTGCACCTCCAGGCTGGGCAGAGCCCTATCAAACGCCGGCCTTTGACGAAGTCACCATTGTCATCCGCGGCACGATGCGCGTAGAGCACGACGGCATGGAAATTGACGTAGCTGCGAATGAAACCATTCTGGTTGAAGCCGGCGATCGGATTCGTTATAGCAATCCGTTTGATGAAGAAGCAGAGTACTGGGCCGTGTGTACGCCGGCGTTCAGCCCCGAATCAGCAAATCGAGACGCCTAATCCGGGACCTTCGCTTCGCGCGGGTCCTGTACCCGTGCAAGCATATGAAACACTTCTTTTTTGCCGTTCTATTCCTGACGGTCTATGGCTCTTCCATTGGTGTATCAACGGCCACAGCCCAGCAAACAGATACGCCAACCATTTTCCTCATTCCGGCGCCACACCAGGAATCCATTTGCCGGCTTCATCCGGTTATGCATGAACTCGGCACCTTTATTCCGCCGCCAACGGCTATTTCAGATCCTCTGGGCGTACGTACCTCAACAATTAATGTCACCTATATCGATGATGACGGGGCAGATCCCTGGCCGCAGGCTGCCAAAGATGCGTTTAGCTACGCAGCAGCAATTTGGGAAAACCACATTGATTCGCCTGTTGACATTGAAATTGACGCACGCTGGTCGAATCTGGGTGGATGCGACATATCGCAAGGCGTTACGCTTGGATCTGCGGGCCCAACGTTTATCGCGAGTTGGGCGGGATCACCGATTGCCAACACAACCTACCCTATTGGACTCGTTAATGCGCTTTTTGGTAGCGACCAAGCGCCCGGCTCGGCTGATGTAAGCGCATCATTCAACAAAGACTGCGACAACGTCGGCTCGGATCTCTGGTATCTGGGTACCGACGGTAGCGTGCCTTCTGGTCAAATCGACTTTGTAAGCGTTGTGTTACATGAACTGGGACACGGCCTTGGGTTTGCCGGCACTGCGAGCTATGACGACGGTGTAAATAACACGGGAAGCGGTGGCTCAAATGGCAATGAATGTAATGGCGTTGCCGGCGCCGGCTGCTTCTCAGCCACCCCCAACGTATACGACCGCTTTGCAGTTGATGCAGCATCAGCTGGGACATCACTGCTCGATACCGGCAGTTACCCAGACAATTCCACCACGCTCGGCACTGCCCTGGTGAGTAGCGTTGCCCATTTTTCGAGCAGTTCGGTGGAGGCTAACAATGGCAGTACGGCTGCGCCTCTCTTCGGCCCCAATCCGTGGGAAGGTGGCTCCAGCTACTCGCACTGGGATGAGACTTCGTACAACGGTTCACCCCATGCATTAATGACACCCTATTTGAGTTCACAAGAGGCAAATCACAGCCCGGGTGCTCTCACGTGCGCTTTGTTTCAGGATATTGGATGGCCCATGGGCCCCGATTGCCTCACGCTGCTACCCTGTAGAAATCACCTCGATTGACGCAGTGACAGACGGGCAAACGATTGTATTATCCTGGACCACAGAAAGCGAAACCAATAATGCCGGCTTCGATGTTGAGATGCAGTACGGTGCGAAGCCATTTGCAAAGGTAGCGTTTGTTGCGGGTGCCGGCACAACAGACCTCGCGCAAACCTATGAGTACGTATTCCACGCACCAACGTCAGGCGACTACGTGTTGCGGCTGAAGCAAATCGACTTTGACGGGACCTTTGCGTATAGCGACGAGGTCGCAGCCAGCATTGAACTGGAGGCTGCATATGCCTGGGAGCCAACGCACCCCAACCCGTTTAACCCAACAGCACAATTTGGCCTGGAAGTGGCAACCACGCAAGACGTGACCATTCAGGTCGTAGACATGACAGGACGAATTGTGGCCACGCTACACAACGGCAGACTAGCTGCAGCAACAAGGCATCGCTTTTTGCTAGAAGGTGACCATCTGCCCAGTGGCACGTACTGGATTCGTGCGCTGGGTGAGACATTCCAGTCGAGCCAGCCGGCCGTGTTACTCAAGTAACTGCTGTGGCAGAAACCGCTAATACTAGCAGCTAAAAAAGTAGCCAGCGCCCTCGTAAAGCAGGTTTATTCTTCAGCTTCGCCTTCGGTTGCTTCATCTGCATCCGTAGCCTCATCAGCATCAGTAGTCCCATCAGCGGCTTCTGTCGATGTATTTTCCGTTGGCGTAGCGCCTTCTTCGCTTGCACCGTCCTCTCCTGCGCCTTCTTCCTCTTCTTCACTTTCATCGATCACGAGGCGCGTGACATCAGCGATCGCATCGCTGTCTTTGAGGCGAAGCAAACGAACCCCCTGCGTATTTCGGCCCTGGGTACTGATACGGTCAACAGCCATACGGATCATGAGCCCATTATGGGTTACGATCATCAGATCGTCTGTTTCAAGCACACCTTTCACCGAGACAAGTTCGCCCGTTTTATCGGTTGTCTTCATCGTGATGATGCCTGAACCACCGCGGCTCTGGGTACGATAATCTTCGAGCGGGCTGCGTTTGCCGTAGCCGTTCGCGCTGATCGCCAGTACGGAGCGGCCGTCGCCCTCTTCAAAGATACTCATGCCAACCACGTGTTCGTCATCGCGCAGCTTGATGCCGCGTACGCCGCGCGTCTTGCGGCCCATCGGACGGGCATCACTTTCATCAAAACGAACGCTTCGGCCACCGGAAGCAGCCAGCAGTACATCTGCGTTGCCCCCCGTCAGGTGCGCCTCGATCAGCTGATCGCCTTCATCAACAGAAATGGCGATGATGCCATCTACACGCGGCCGGCTAAACGCCTCAAGCGATGTTTTCTTCACCTGGCCCTTGCGCGTAGCCATCAACACATAGTGTGCATTGAGGAATTCTTCGTCGCCAAAGTCAGGTTTACTGACAGCAAGCACGGCGCGTACGCGATCGTTCGGATCAATCTGAATCAGATTTCGGATCGAGCGGCCTTTGCTGGTCCTGCCTCCTTCTGGTATCTCGAACACGCGTAACCAGTAACACTGGCCGTGATCGGTAAAGAAAAGCAGGTAGTCGTGATTGTAGGACACAAAGAGGTGTTCTACAAAGTCTTCGTCGCGCATGCCACTACCGCGCATGCCCACGCCACCGCGGCCCTGCTGTTTGTATTCAGTAGTGCTGGTACGCTTGGTGAGTCCCTGGTGTGAGATGGTCACCACAACCTGCTCGTCTTCGATCAGGTCTTCCAGGATGATGTCGCCACCACCTGTGTAATCAATTTCAGTCCGGCGGACATCGTTGTAGCGCTCTTTTACTTCGAGCAGCTCGTCTTTGATGATGCCCATACGCAGCGTCTCGCTCGCGAGAATGCCCCGCAAACGCTCGATCTCTGCCAGGACGGCCTCCAGTTCATCTTCAATTTTCTGGCGCTCCAGACCAGTCAGCCGGCTCAGACGCAGGTCGAGAATGGCCTGGGCCTGTGCTTCAGAGAGTTCGAAGAGTGACTGTCCGTGCGTAGGCAACCCGAGGCGTTCCAACTGATCTTTGGTCAGCTTCTCGGGAAAAACACCGGCCATCAAATTTTTCTTGGCCGCATCGGTATCGTCTGAATGCCGGATGATAGAAATCACAGCATCCAGGTGATCGAGCGCAATCACGAGTCCTTTCAGGATGTGGGCGCGCTCTTCGGCTTTGCGGAGCTCATACTCGGTCCGGCGAATAACGACTTCGTGCCGGTGCTCCACATAATACTTGATGATTTCCTTCAGATTCAGCGTACGCGGCCGGCCATCAACCAGGGCAACAACATTCACCCCAAACGTCTGCTGGCAGGCAGTAAATTTGTACAGCTGGTTCTGCACCACAAGCGGCACAGCGTCGCGTTTTAGTTCGACGACAATGCGCATCCCATCGCGGTCACTCTCGTCACGCAGGTCGCTAATGCCCTCAATACGCTTCTCGCGGACGAGGAACGCAATTTTTTCGAGGAGGGTGCTTTTGTTAACCTGGTAAGGAATTTCTGAGATGATGAGCGCCATACGGCTGCCGCGAAGCTCTTCTTCGTGCATTTTGGCACGAATTACCACGCGGCCGCGGCCTGTCTGGTAGGCGCTCAGTACGCCGGCATACCCATAAATGGTACCACCGGTTGGGAAATCAGGCGCCGGAATGTATTTGACCAGCTCCGAGATTTCAATGTCGTTGTTGTCGATGTAAGCAATCACGCCATCAACAACTTCACCCAGGTTGTGCGGAGGAATTTTGGTTGCCATCCCAACAGCAATCCCATCCGACCCGTTAACAAGCAGGTTTGGATAGGTAGCCGGCAGGACCTGCGGCTCATCAAGCGAGCCATCAAAGTTCTCCTGGAAATCAACAGTTTCTTTGTTGATATCGCGGAGCATCTCCTCGGCAAAGCGCGTCATGCGCGCTTCCGTATAACGCATGGCGGCCGCGGAATCCCCATCAACAGAGCCAAAGTTGCCCTGGCCGTCTACAAGGGGGTAGCGCATGGAAAATTCCTGCGCCATGCGGACCATCGTATCATACACTGCTGAATCGCCATGGGGGTGGTACTTACCAAGCACCTCACCCACAATACGTGCACTTTTCTTGTATGCGCTGCCGGCCGTGAGACCTAACTCACTCATGCCATACAACACGCGCCGGTGCACAGGCTTCAGGCCATCGCGTACATCAGGCAACGCACGACCAACAATCACCGACATGGAATAGTCGATGTACGAAGACTTCATTTCGTCTTCGATGCTGATCGGTATTATTCGGGTATCTTCAGGCTCCATATACGTATTCTAAGAGTAACCAAATCACTGGACAGAAAGAAAGCAACTGGAATTGCTAGCGCCTGGAATTGCTATTGAAAACTCGTGTAAAAGACTCGGAAAAACGGTCAATAAGAAATGTTGGTGTTTGATCCGCAAAAGTAACAGGTGGGTTGCTGTAAAAATCCTTCAAAATATACAAAAAAACCCTGATACCTGCCACTTGAACGAATGTAAAGAAGCAACAAATAAATTATTAATTTTTAAACGCTTAAAACGCCATCCGGATCCCTTTTTGGACCCACCGTCGCTTCTACGGTAGCACCCAATAAACAGCGAACCTGTCACGATCTAATACGCCGCCTGATTACAAACGAAAATCTATAAAAAAAGCGGTGCCGGCATCCTGTCCAGATGCCAACACCGCATGGTATCAAAGCAAGCAATTTTACCAGGTTGCGTTCTTTCACAGCGAGCTAAAAAGCCCCATCACCTTAAACCTTTAACTTGCAACCTTAAACCAACAACAAATGAATCCCAAAATTCATTTGTTTGCCGTCAAGAACGCGATACCCACTCCGCTGCATAGCGCGCGAGTTCGGCGGCATCTTTGAGCAGCAGTTTTTGCTTGAGCCGGGCTTTGTAAGACTCCACGGTTTTTGCGCTCAGAATCAGCTCAGATGCGATGTGACGCGTTCTATAGCCTTTGCCGATCATACGGAAGACTTCGAGCTCACGATCACTGAGCCGGTCCACAGACGTCCCCTGATCAGCTGTCTTGCTATCAGAAAGAAGCTTAAGGATTTTAGACGTGGCTTTGTCGCTTGCATAGACATCGCCGTTGAGCACAACGCGGATAGCCTGGACAACTTTTTCAGGGTCCTCTTCTTTCATCAGATACCCGCGGGCGCCGGCACGCAGGGCGCGCTCCGCGTACAGGTTCTCGTCGTGCATAGAAAGCATGAGAACAGGAATTTTAGGATAGTGCGTCTTCATACTGCGCACCAATTCCAGGCCGCTCAAGCCTTTCATTTCAATGTCTACGACCACAAGGTCTGGACTCAGCTCTTCGATTACCGAGAGCGCTTCGTGGCCATCAGAGGCCTCTCCGCACACCTGGAGATCTTTTTCCTGGTTAATAAACTGGGCAATGCCCTGACGAACAAGGGGATGGTCGTCCACAATAAGGATACGGCTTCTGGCGACCTTGGTAGCTTCGGATGAGTATGGTAGTGCGTGCATGTGATTGCTTCCTTTTGGTTTAGTTCTGGTTCACCAGGCTGGGGTTGACGAGAGAACATAAGACGAGCGTTCCCCCTTCCGGTCTTTTGCTGATATTGAGGGCAGCATTGATCATTTGTGCGCGAAAAGCCATTATGCGCAGCCCCATGCCTTTACTTTCACTGTCCTGAAGGCCAATGCCATTGTCTTCAATCGAAACAATGAGCTGGTCTTCTTCTTGTCGGAGTTCAACCTTGACAACACTGGCTTCGCTGTGCTTCACCGCGTTGTTCATGGCTTCCTGGCAAATACGGTAAATGTGCATGGCCACCGTTTCGTCCAGGATGGGTATAGTTAGTTTTGAGGTTACGATGCACTCCACATCGGCGAGTTGTTCCACCCACGTAGCAAGGTCTTCGATAGCCAAAATAATCCCATCGCCTTTGAGGTCAACTGTTACAAGTCCCCTCGACAGCTTGCGGGCATCCGATTTAGCATCGTTTACCAGTTGTGCAATGGTCATCGCCTGTTCAGCAGCATCGCGGTCCTGATTTTTAAGCCGGCGCTCAAGGCTTTTGGCCATAAACGCCAGGCCCGTTAATTTTTGCCCGAGTCCGTCGTGCAGGTCGCGCCCAATTTCCTGCTGCACCCGGTCGCTGATTTCCACCAGCTCACGCTCGAGTCGGCGTTGCCGGGTAATTTCGCGCTGTACCGATACATAGTGCGTAATGCGGCCCATCGAATCGCGTACGGGCGCAACATCCCAACGCGCCAGATATGACGAGTTGTCTTTTTTGTAATTCACCATTTCAGTGGAAAACGTATCGCCGGTTTGCATCGCCCGGTTCATATTTTCCATCACTTCCAGGTTGGTGTTTGGCCCCTGAAAGCTATCCAGTGATTTACCAATCAGTTCGGAGGGTGTGTATCCTGTCATGGCCGACATGCCATCGTTGGCGTATACCACACGTGGCACTTCTTCTTCCATGTTTGTGGTCGTGATCAGGATGCCTTCTGACGAGCTTCGAATTGCCGCGTCAAGCAGGCGTAACTGTTCTTGCGCCTCTTTATGCTCAAGAAGATCGAGCACGCGTCGCTCAGCAATGGTAAGCCGCACGTTAAGCAATTCCCGGTCAACCGGTTTGGCGAGATAATCATCTGCGCCGGCCTCCAGCACCTGTTCCAGGTGCTGCGGCTCCGTCATCGCGGTAATAACAACAACCACACAGTATGGCCCCATAGGCGATGCCCGCACTTTGCGACACAATTCCAATCCGCTCATACCCGGCAGCATCCAGTCAAGCACCAACAGGGGATAAGTCTTTTCCTGAAAGGCCTGCCAGGCCTCCTCTGCGTCGCCAAACGGGCTCACAGTATGCCCTTGCGCTGTAACCATTTTGGTCAACAGCCGCCGGGTGATCATGTCATCTTCTACAAGTAACACTTCCATCGACGCAACCTCTCATCGCAAGATGATACAACTTGATTTCATATAGCATTTACAGGTTTTCAGGGGCGTCTATCGTTCTAAGAACGATACTGGCTGTATTCCAATGAACAAGGATGTTAACAATTAAGCAAATCCTTAACTCATCGTATACATCCCCTTTCCGTTTCAGGTATCCAGTACGTTGGCTATTACATCGTACAGTTCCTGTTTTGTAAGGGGTTTTCCCAGATATCCATTGAAGCCGTGAGACAGAAAGCGTTCACGATCTCCGGTGACGGCATATGCCGTAAGTGCAACTACAGGTATTTGCTCGTAACCAGACAAATGCCGGAGGGCGCGCAACGCATCCACCCCGGTTCGTCCACCACCGAGATTTATATCCATCAACACAACATCAAACAATTGTTCACGCGCTAACTCAAGCGCGAGGTGCTCTTCGGCTGCCAGGGCAACGTCATATCCACCTTCTAGAAATTTTTCGAGGAGCCGGCGAGCATCCTGGTTGTCTTCCAGTACCAACACCCGCGGCCGGCCACGATCGGGTGCGCCCCCTCCCTGCTTTTGCCCAGGTGTTTGCCTGTGGCTGTCGGCTTCCAGCACAACTCCGGGGAACGTAACGGTGAATTCCGACCCTTCTCCCAACACACTATCCACGCTTATCTTACCTCCCAAAAAGTTTATCAACCGTTTAGTAATTGTTAACCCGAGACCGGTCCCTTCGTAGGTCCTGGTCATCCCCGTACTCTCCTGCCGAAAGGCTTCAAAAAGATGCGGCATGAAGGGCTCGCTGATACCAATACCGGTATCGCGCACTTTGATCACAAGGTCGCGTTCGTGCTGTTCAACCAACACTGTCACGCCCCCTTCCCGCGTAAACTTGATTGCGTTGCTGATCAAATTGGTCAACGCGCGATCCAGACTATCCCGATCCAGTGTTGCATACAGTTTCTTCGGGCCGGGGGCGAGCTCCAGGTACAGGCCTTTGGCCCGTGCTTTTGGTTCGAGATAATGCACCCGCGTAAGCACTTCATCGATAATATCAAGGCGCTGCGGCTTAAGCTGCATGGTGCCCGACTCTAATGTGGACAGATCGAGAATGGCGTTTAACGTTTGTAGCAATCGCTGCCCGCTCTGCTCGATCAATTGCACCAGCTCTTTCTGCTCTTCGCGAACCTCGTCTTCCAAAATGGCTGCAAATCCGATAATCCCTGTAAGCGGCGTACGGATCTCGTGGCTCATGTTGGTCAGGAACGACGACTTAAGCAGGGTCATTTCTTCAGCCTTGCTTTGCGCCGCGACAAGTTCTGCTTCGGTCTTTTTACGCGCAGAGATGTCTTCCACCATCCCGATCATGTATTCAACCAGCACCCGAATCATCGCGGATAACAGCCATGGTCAGACTGCCCCAGACAAGTTTGCCGTCTTCGCGCAGGTAGCGCTTTTCCAGCCTATACCGATCTATTTTCCCTTCGTGGATTTGCCGGTAGAACTGTGCCTGAATCCCAAGATCTTCCTCATGGGTGATCTCTTTGTAATTCATTTCCCGCAAATCATCTGCTGAATAATCCAGCATTTTCTGCAGGGCCGGGTTGGTCTCCAAAATGCGACCGTCATGAGTAGAAAGGATAATCCCGATGCCGGCACGTTCGAAAAGCGCCCAAAAACGCCGTTCACTACGCTCAAGCGCAGCAAGGGCGCGCTTCTTGTCGGTAATATCACTTACAACAACTTGCGCCGCTTTTTGGCCATCGTATTCAACCGGTACGCCATAACTACGCACATACCGCACATGACCATCCAGCCGGCGTATTCTAGATTCAAGCGGCTTTGTAGCCTCACCATTTGCCAGTAATTCGAGCCGGCGTTTGAGTAGTTTATGGTAAGGCGCCAGCGAAAATTCGTACAGCGACCGACCAATCATTTCATCGATGCCTTTGGCGCCAAACAGGGTTGCACAAGCAGAGTTTACATAAACAAAGTATTCGCCAACCGTGATTGCAATCGGCTCGGGATACGAATCGAATAGCTGGTGCCATTTTACGCCGGCTTGCACTGAATCCTGAACAGCAACGTGCTCTTCGGTGAGCGGCTTCCCGATAAAAACATACTTGGTTGCGCCGTCTGTTACGCCACGCTGCATCACGAGCACAGCATCCAGCACCATTTGGACACCAGATTTATGCTGTTTGAAACACCTGCCCCTCCCACTGACCGGATGATGCAAGGCTGCGTGCCACTGAGGCCCCCGGATCTTCTTTGAAATACAGCTGCCAGCATTCGTCGGCCGGCTTGCCCAGGACTTCGTTAATAGACCATCCATACAGTGCTTCGGCTGCACGATTCCAGCTACGGATAACAAATTGTTCGTCGAGAACCACAACAGCATTAGAAAGCGCCTGTAGAATTTGGCTCTCGAAGATAAAAGATCTGATTTGCGTACGAACGCTTGCTTTTCCCCCACCTGTCCTGCCGGTGCTTGTGGCGGAATCCCCAGTTTTACGGTCAGCTGTTACAGCCCCCAGGAGCTGCTCCCAACCGAAGGGTGATACCCTTTTTGCCATAACAAATTTCGCCTCTTCCATGGGGGGCACAGAATTAAACACAAATAAGACGGTCCCTCATGATCAGGGAAGCTGCCTTCCGAATAAAGCAGACATTTCTATTCCATGAATCAACTGGAGTATCCTGAATCAGGATCAAGAGAATGGAATACAAATGCTGTTTCTAAGAGCTGATGAGGGGAGCAATAGAGACAGAACCAATTTTACTGTTTAACTAAACGGCGCTAAGGAGTGGAGGTCGGGCAGAGATTTATGTTAATTTTTGTTTGCTACTAGGATACAGACCCACTTCACATCTATCTTAATCACCAGTGTAGTTTCTGTTTAAAGAAGTGCACGCAGAAACAAGAGTATCATGATAATAATCTGACGATTAATTGCAAGTCTACTTAAATAATTTTCCGATTCTCCACAATGTAAGGGAAATTCCCCCTGTGTTGACCGTCTTTTTCTGCATCCTCTCGTTAGTCTTTTTTGGTTGCGCTCAACCTGGCAACCTGTCTGTTACCCAACCATCCACTGCTATCCAACCCATGCTCGATATTCAAGGACACCGGGGCGCGCGCGGCCTCCTGCCCGAAAACACAATCCCTTCGTTCGAAAAAGCATTGGATCTGGGCGTAACTACCCTCGAAATGGATGTGGTCATCACAAAAGACATGCAGGTTGTGCTTTCACACGAGCCCTGGTTTTCTGGCGCTATCTGCTCCAAGCCAAACGGCGAGCCGGTGCCCCATGACAACGAAAAGTCGTACAAGATTTATGAACTGACCTACGAAGAAGTCACAGCATTTGACTGCGGACTCCGGGGGAATCCACGCTTTCCCAGACAGGAAAAAATGGCTGTACATAAGCCGTTGCTAAACGACGTAATTGCGTTTGCAGAAGCTTACAAACGACAACCAGGCCAGCCGGCGATTCTGTATAACATCGAGACCAAGTCGACACCCACTGGCGATGATGTCTTTCATCCTGCACCAGAGACTTTTACCCGCTTACTGATTGAGGTGCTTGAAGCAAACGACGTACTTGATCGAGCCACGATTCAGTCCTTTGATCCGCGTACGCTGCAGGTAGCCCATCAAACACATCCCGACCTGTCGCTTGCCCTGCTTGTTGAAAGCCACGACCGATTGGATTTTGCAGGCCATATTGAAAACCTTGGTTTCACGCCGGCTATTTACAGCCCGTACTATAAACTGGTAGATAAAGCAATGCTGGAAGCAGCACACGAACAAGGCATGCTGGTCATTCCATGGACCATTAATACGCTGGCTGAAATGCAGGAGCTTGTCGAACTTGGTGTTGACGGGATCATTACAGACTATCCAGACATCAGCCGGCAACTGGTAACAACCCCGTAAAGCAACGCCGCACTCGCAACGGAAATGACAAAATAGAATTGTGAACGAAAGTTCGTATCTTACGGACGATCTTTTCTCGACAGTGGTCGTTATACCTACAACTGTCGTTCACTTTGTGATCATTATCACGTCCAAATCGTATGGCTACCGATCAGACACCTGCTGAAGATACGTACAATCCAGGCGCCGACCCGGAGCTTCGCCAGCAGATCGAAGATGCCCTTGATACCATCAAACCCTATCTGAATGCAGATGGCGGCTCTGTTCGGCTTGTCGACATTACGCCTGACATGGTTGTTGAACTCGAACTGCTGGGCGCTTGTGGCTCTTGTCCGATGAGCACCATGACACTCCGCGCCGGCATCGAGCAGACGCTCAAAAAAGCCGTCCCGCAGATTGCACGTGTAGAAGCAGTCAACGAATCGCCCATTTTCTAAGCCGGCGTCCTACTGGATTTGTATCGTTAGATTTTCACAGCTAGCGACGTATTCGATTGATGTGAGCCCACGCCCACAAACGCCTCGCTCTTAACGCCTCACTCCAAATTCACCCGCCAGAAGGGTACGAAGTACCACTTGCAGGCGTCGTCTTTATACAATGACGCCCCGGGCTCTATCGCAAGACTCACCTGGGTTACCTCCCCCACTTCCGGTTGTATCTTTACAGCCACCTCGAATGGACGGTCTTTGGGCAAGGTTAATGGGCCGCCGGCATTCTCACCAAAAAGCACAAACGCATCGCTAATTCTAAGCGCCAACGAATCGTATAGCAGCGGCTCAACCCGCGTCGACAAAATCATTTTCCCCACATACCGATCGGGTAAAATCTCGAAACTGTTTAATTCAGCGGGATAAGTAATCCATTCGCCCTCGTCGGTATGCAGCCGGACTTCGTCGATGCGAAACCTGAGGGCCTGTACTTCCTCGGGCAGCCTGGTTTCACCTGTTTCTACGTCGATGGTGAGCAAGCTCATGCCCGACACGGGTGTCCCTGAAAGACCGGGCTGATTCACGGGACGTGGTGATGCTGTTTCGATTTGCCTGGTGGAGCCACAGCCGGCACTCAACAGAGCAACAACCAGCACGGCCATGCCCAGCGAGACCTTGACCGACAGCATACAGGATGTTCTATACATAGATAACATGTGACTGGGTGACTTCCTGCGGGACAATCTACAAACTGTACAGACAAATAGAAGCAAACGCGCAATGATCTCCCGCAGCGGATATAAAAAAAGCCGGCTGCGCCCTCATCGAGCGCAGCCGGCGTACAAGCGAGATGTATTTGCTTATTTCAGCAGAACCATCCGTTTTGTCATTACATTGCGGCCGGCTTCCAACCTGTACAGGTAGACACCTGAAGCCACACGCAGACCTGCACTGTTGCGTCCATTCCACTGGACTTCGTGCGTTCCTGCAGTCATCGTGCTAGAAACGATGGTCTGAATTTCACGACCTGTTACGTCGAAGATTTTCAGCGTAACGTCCGCATTCACCGGTAAGGAGAAACGGATGGTTGTGATTGGGTTGAACGGGTTCGGGTAGTTCTGGAAGAGCGCATAGTCTTCCGGAATGGACTCATCTTCGGTAGCCGTTCCTTCTGGTTCGACTTCGAGTTCATATTCACCTGATCCTTCTGCGTCGATGATTTTGATTTTCGATGCGAGGATAGCTGCGCCCGTTTTACCGGCAACACCACCTTCAACTTCTCCAACCCCACGTACCTCGAGGAACTGACCAGCTTCGATATCTTCGAGATCAAGCTGTACGTTGTTCTCACCAAGTACCATGGTGTTTTCATCGACAGAGTAATCGTTGCCGAACATGCTGAATTCGCCATCAACAATGCCCGTTGTTTCACCAGATGCAAGGGATACGTTCTGTACCTGCACACGGGTAACAACCACGGTACCATTGGCCTGTCCTTCACCAATTACAGAAACAGTCTGACCTTCTGCAAACTCGTTGACCGTTACTTCATTACGGTTGAGGTCGTAGAATTGCGACGTTTCATTGATGAAGAAGAAGATACCCATCACCTCAAGTGTTGAAGCGCTCACCGATACAATCGGGCCTTCAACCTTGATGTCGGTAGCAGCGGCATCGAGCTTACGGACGCGCAGGGCGACGAGGTTATCGCCGGCCAGCAACAAGGCGCGAATACGCACGGCATCGCCGACACTGTAGGCCTGTATGTCCGTTGGGTTGTCGTTTTCATCAACCAGAAGCGTGTTCGGAATAACCTGGAATCGACGTCCCAGGACAACGATCAAATCATCCACAACTGCTTCAACGGTACCGTTGAGTACCACTTCGTCTTCGATACGCGGCAAGAGCCGGATTTCAGTCGCGAGTGGCTGACCACCCGGACCAAGTGTCACCGTCAGATTAACGGTTTGTCCTGCCACGATATCGGTCTGATTGATCGCTTCTTCGTCACCATTCAGGAAGACCGTCATCGGATCGATGGTGATGGTCAGGCCGGCAACAACCAGGTAATCACCCTGAATGTCTGTAACCGTACCCGTGAGCTTACGATCACGAGGCTTTGCCTGCACTTCACGTGCAATCAGGCTTGTGCCCTCTGCAACAGCTTTCACCTCAACACGCATCCGCTCTACCACATCATCGAACGTCATAGGATCGCCAAGTGGGTCGAGGAAGACGGTTTCGTCGTTGACTTCGAAGGTCAATTCACGAATCGAGAATGAATTGTTGCCAAGTGCCACAACACGACCCAGAACGGAACGTTCATCGCGTACGATGTCGAATACGCGCATGAAACGCACATCCAGATCATCACCATCGCCAAAGGCGAATGCGGAAACGTTAAAGCCATCCTGCAAGGCTGCAGCACCAATGCGCTGGTCGTTGCCATCGAGCAAGAAGGTTTTTTCGTCGTAGCTCATGCCCAGCGTGCCCACATCAAACTGGCCATCACCGAGGTTGCTCAGTGAACCGATGACCTCGATGGACTCGCGATCGTCCAGACCAAAGATCTGTACTTTTTCAGCGATCAGTCCACCCAGTTCTCCGGTGTCACCTTCTACATTAACCACGAGGCCAGGGAAAAGGCGATCGAACGCCAGGCGACCAATATCAGGCGCGCCGATAAAGGCTTCCAGCGGGACGAGGAATTTGACGCCGTTTACGTAAACAAAACGGTCTTCGATGTCGGTAAGTACACCAACAATCTGGAAGTCTTCTTTGTTTGGCAAGCGGAGTTCAACACGAAATCCTTCGATCTCATTCCTGGCGTTGAGCCATCCCCAGATAGAAACCTGCCGGCCAGCAGCCAGGGCTTCAAACGCAATACGCTCATACGTATCACCCACAATTTCCGCTTCCGGATTGATGGCAATTACGTGGTTACGTACAACGAGCACGCGACGATCGCCATCCACATCAACCAGGCGGCCAGAAACGCGAATGCTGCGATCTTCATTGCCAGTTGAAACGTGAATCCGAAGGGCGCGATGCAAGTCACCTTCTGTTGGCGCACCAACGATGTTGACAATCTGGCCAGCGGTCAGATCATTGAGTGATAGCGGTATACCCTGCCCGTCGTCGATCCAGGTATTCTGGGTTACTTCGAATGGCAGACCACGGACAACGATCTCTTCCCCATCCAGGGCTTCGATACGTCCGCGGAATTCAACTTCAAAGCCTTCGCCGCTGCGTACTTCGATGCGGTATGCATGGACGGAACCGTCTTCTTCATACTTACCGAAAACGCGGATACTCATACCATCTTCTAGATCAGAAAACGGGATAAAGTCGAAGTTAGCACCAACGACTTCTACGAAGTCTTCAACGCGTACCACGCGGCCCTGTACTTCCAGGAAGCCATTTGCCAGGTCGAGGCCGGCAATCTGACCGCTGATGTTCACGTGACGGTCACCATCACCTGCACCAACGTGCATCCGCACGATGTAGAAGGCACCCGGTGCAGCCGGCGTACCGACAACACTGACGATGGTACCTGGTGCAAGGGTCATAAAGTCGACCGGGAAGCCATTGTTGTCCTCGAAGTAAGAATCAACATCGACCAGGAACTCCGTATTGCGAATGATGAAGAGTTCGCCGTTCACTTCGGTGATTACACCGCGGAATTCGATTTCTTCCAACTGCTCTTTGAGCGACTCAATTTTGTACGCGAGTACGTTCCCAGCCTCATCAAATCCACCAAAGACGGTCACAACCTGACCTACTTCGAGTGATTCAAACAGCACAGGCTCGTAGCCTTCGCCCACAATCATGGTCTCCTCGCCCAGGGCAACAAACCGTCCCTGAATCATCAGGCCGTCTGCTGTGAGTTCCTGGATGGCACCGCGCATCCGTAGGTTATTATCGTTCTGGCTTTCTTCGAGATAAACCTTGGCGACAACAACGCCACCATTGCCATCCGGGATAGCAATGACGCTCACAAACTGTCCAGGTGCGACCTCTTCGACAGGTACTTCAAATCCATCAGGACCCGAAATGTACGTATCCTCGGTGAGGATATAAGAGCGGCCATTGATTTCAAGCAGGTCGCCTTGAATGCTACCTACAGGGCCAAACACCTGGAGTTCACTGAACTCTGTACCACGCACTTCGACTGAGTAAGCCTGCAGTACACCGTCAGCACCCAGTTCGCCGGAAACGAAGACCGATTGGCCGGCCTGAATATCAGCGAGGGTAATCAGCGCATACGTTGGATCGAAGAAGCTGGTCTCCGGTCCAGTAACAATGGTGCGCCCCTGAACCTGCAGATCTTCCGTACCCACAAACTCCACTTCGCCGTTCATCCATGCCCAGATGTTATTACCCGGTACAAAAATGTCCGTTGCTACCACAACACCGTCGTCACCGCGCTCACCGCGGATATTGACTTCCATGCCTGGTGCAAGATCAGCAACTGTGATAGGCTCGCCTTTGTCATTGTTTACAAACGTGAATTCGCTTGTGACAAACGCGGTACCGAGGATAACAACAAGCTCACCCTGAATCGACTCAATGTCGCCCCAGAATTCAATCTGCTCGCCGCTACCAGGCCGAATCTCGATGTTGTGTGCCTCGACGCTGCCATCAGGCAAGACTTCACCGTACACTTCGATGTACTGGCCATCAACGAGGGTTTCCAGTGCAACTGGCTCGAAATTCTCGTTCTGTACGAAGGTCTCTGGTCCTACAAGCACAACGCGGCCTTGCAAGAACAGACTGGTGTCTTCCAGCCCCTCCAACGAGCCACTGATACGAATGCGATCACCTTCATCGTTGATATGGATCACATTGGCAACGTACTCACCTTCTGGATTTAATGCGCCAAATACCTCAACACGGAGACCTTCTTCGAGGTCATCAAGTCCGGACGCAGTGCCGGCAAACTTGCCAGGACCTTCGCGCAATGGCGTACCGGAGTACTTACCGGGTGCGTCTGTACCGCCTGGTCCCACTTCGCCATTGTTGTCGAATACCTGGGTACCATCCGTAACACGGAACGACGTACCGCCTACAACAACGGAGAAGCCATCAAAGAACTCGATGCGACCCGTCAGTGAGAGTTCTTCCAGGTTTGCACCGCGGAATTCAACTACTTCCGCCTGAATGACACCAAACTCGTCGTACTGCCCAAAGACGTCTACATTCAAGCCATCCATTACAGCTTCAGGCCCTACGGGCGTATAGTCAGCTGAGAAGAACTGCGTGAACTCAGTAAACATCACTTCCTGTCCCCAAAGCACCATGCCAGAGGCTGAAGCGCCTGTTACTTCACCGGTGATTCGAACCTGATCGCCAGCCTGGCGAGGCACATAGACCCACTCGATAAACGCAGTACCCTGCTCGTCAAGGACACCAACGATAGAGACAACGTCTCCGGCTACAAGGTCAGCAGGTGAGCCTTCCATGCCACCGTTTTCGTCTTCGAAAAAGACAGTAGAGTTTTGGCCGACGTAGAAATCGACGCCGCCAACCGTAACAATGTCACCGTTTACTGCATCGATCACGCCCCAGAGTTCAATCTCTTCGCGGTCTGCGCCAGTCAGCATAACCTCGTAGGCAAAAACATCGCCTTCGGGAGTAAAGTGGCCAAACACCTGAACAGCTGATCCATCCGTAAATGCTGCAAAATCGAGCGGCTGATAGTTACGATCACGGAACTGCGTTTCGGGCTTGATCACAACGTTTTTACCCAGCACGTCGAAACCAACGTCGCTGAGGTTGCTCATTTCACCGCTCAGACGAACACCGTCGTCAAAACCTTGCGGGACAAATACGCGCTCTACCGACAGGGCACCTGAAGGGTCGGGCAAGCCAATGACTTCAACAATCTGGCCGAGGCTCAGATCTTCAAAAGCAATAAACTCGCCGGGGCCGGCTTCGAATACCGACTGATCGGTAACCGCAAACGGTACATCCCAAACGGTGATCATGCCATCTTCCAGCGCGGTAATTGGACCAAAGAGGGTAAATTCATCGCGTTCTTGCCGGCGATATTCGATATGATGTGCTTTTACAACACCATCTTCGTAGATATCACCAAAAACAAGCACAAGCTGGCCTTCGGGCAACTCCTCAAAAGGCACCTCTTCAAACGTGTCGTTGAACAGGTGGGTATAGTCGGTTACGTTGATCGACCAGCCGCGGATGCTAAATCCGCCTTCGGTCAGTGCTTCAACAGCACCACTTACGCGGATGCCACTATCTACGCCAGATTCGATTGAGATGCGCTCGGCAATCTGGTTGCCGGCAGCATTGATCACGCCAAAAACGCGAACAATAAGGCCAGGGTCAACATCGTTGAGGCTTGCCGTTTTGCCATTGGTGCCGTCTTCGCCACCTTCGCCCTTGTCGTCCCGGCCATCCTGTGTAAAGTCTTCAACCACCGTTTCCGGCGTCACGACAAATGGGAAGCCTTGCACAACAATGCTGTTGTCTTCAACTTCCTCCACAACACCACGGACTTCCAGTTCCTCCCGAACGCCTTCTGCAACATGTACAAAATGCGCCAGAATTGAGTCGTCTTCCTGGAATTCACCATAGATGCTGATCTGACGGCCAACGAGCCATGCAGGAATTTCCTGGTCACCTACCGTTTCCTGCGAATTGCCCACCTGGGTGTATTCATTGACAAAAACCTGGCGATCACGCACAACAAAGCTTCTTGACTCCTGGTCTATGCTTTGTACACGGCCACTCAGGTTTACTTCACCAGGCACATACGGTGGGCCAAAAATTTCAACGCGGCTGGCATGCAACACACCGTTTGCAGGCTCAACTTTTACGCGAACCTTAAAGCCTTCTTGCACGTCGCCAAACGTTGCAGGCTGCGGGCCGGCGTCTGGTGGTGGGGCAAATCCTGGATCACCATTGGGATCCCGGAAGTCGGGAAAGAAAAACTCGGTCTGGTCATCAACAACAAACTCGTTGCCTTTGAGCACAAAGAAATCTGTGCCGACAGATTCAACAACAGCCCGAACTTCAAACCCGGAGAACTGACCAGGATCACCAATACGAAGCAATACGCGCGTAGAAAACGCGTTGCCGGCATCGTCTTCGATCAGTGCATCCCAATTCCAAAGGTAGTCGACCAAATCAAGGTCAGCCACTGGGATTTCAGCGGTGTAGGTACCGTCAAAGTTGTTAATAAATTCGCCATCATACTCGCTGTCTTCGGTACGTGGCGTTAGCGTAAAATGGGCGAATCGAACGCTGGAAAAATCCACATCCGATGCTTCCACTTTTATGTAAATCACATCATTTTCCGCAAACTCGCGTACTTCATCGCTGAAATCGGCAGTTGAGGAAAACATCAGGTTGCTTTGTGCCTGTACTGTCCCTATTCCCAAGGTCATACAAGCTAACACAAGCAGACACCACCTGATGATACTAGAGGTAGCATTACGTTTCATCGTGTTTAGCTAGCTGGTTTTTAGTTTTAGAAGTGCAAAACGACTACCCGTGGCATCGACATGAGGATGTGCAGCTTAAGAATCCGGCACCCGTCACTACCTCATATTGGAAAATCTCCCCATATAAAAAGCCCGAAAGCGATGGCCTCCGGGCTACTGTATCTCCTCAAGTTTATTTCTAACAGATCTCCTATGCTTTACTCGCCGGCACCAGCCAGATCATACCGCAGGGTTTTGGTTTCGCCGGCTTGCACATCAAATTGCTCCTCGACGGTCCCATAGGCCGGATGCGAAAGCGTTATACGGTGAACTCCTGGCTTGAGCACCAACGGCTCCTCAAGTGGTGTACGGCCCTGCACCGCACCGTTAATTGCAATGGAAACCCCTGGCTGTGTAGTCACCTGCACCGTACCAACCAGCGACCACAGTGACACTTTAAAGGGGGTTTCTCTTCCTGGCACCACGTCTACCAGCGTTTCAAACGTAGGGAAAGCAGGATGTTTTAGTGCTATGCGATGTGTACCAGCCGGCACAACCATGGCCAACGGCGTAACGCCAAGCGAATCTGCTCCCAGAAACACAGCCGTTTTTGGGGTCGATGAAATGATCATTTTGCCGGCCCGCTCCTCTTCAGTGGACAATATGACGGTATCCGGCAAAGCATCTGGGTCGCCCTGGCCTCGCAAACTATCAGCCTGTGCGATCAGTTTTTCCAGGGGATCATCGCCGAGCACTGTGACTTCTTTGACAGGCTGTGCAGCTTTACTGGTTGATGCCGGCGATTCTTGCGAAGTGCTATTGGTTTGAACCGGCGTGCCGCTCCCACTTTTACCACGCCTGCGAACGGCGGTGGCTGTGCCCCCTGAGGAAGCAGCCGCTGCCCCGTTGTTCGGATTATTCCGCGCGCCAAAAGAACCATCTTTGCTAAAGAAAAAAGAGCCGGCGAAACTGAGGCCACCAAACACAAACAGGACAGCAACGGCTATCCCAATCATACGTGTCCGCTTGACCAGATCTTCCCGCGACACCGTTGGGGCTTTGATTTGCTTCGCTACTGGCTCCCGATCCTCATTTTTCGGCCGTGCCTCGCGGGTACGCAGCGTAACGGGTTTATCCTTCATCCGACGAACAAAAGCTTCCGGATCTTCCAGATAGCTTTTCATATCCATTGCAGTTGCTACAGCGCCGGCGCCGCGACTTTTGCGATAGGCATTCAAATCAGCCAACAAAACCGTACAATCCTGATACCGCTGCTCTGCCTTTTTCTTGAGCATCTGCTGGCAGATACGCCGCACCTGTGAAGGCATGTCCTCGTCATCCTGCAGATAGGATACAGGATCGTGTATACGTACGTTTTCGAGCCTTTCTGCCGAATCCGCACCTGTGAACGCTGCTTTGCCCAGTAACATTTCGAAACAGACAGCCCCAAGCGCAAACACATCCGTTGTAGCCGACGGCTGTTTGCCAACGAGGTATTCTGGTGCAAAGTAAGCTGCCTCCCCTTTGGCCTCAAGTTCTTTGCCGGTTGCCTCATGCAATACAGCGCCCAACCCGAAGTCGGTAATTTTGACCTGGCCTTCTTTAGAAATGAGGATATTGGACGGCTGAATATCGCGGTGGAAATATTTCTTTTCGTGCGCGAATTTAAGTGCAGAGGCTACTTCGGAGAGCACATAGGCAGCAATGCTGGCAGGTAACGGCCCTTTTTTGATGAGCGAAGCCAGGGTCATCCCATCTACATACTCAGCAGCGAGGTATACTGTACCCTTCTCTTCACCGGCTGCATACACCTTCGTAATCCCGTCGTGCTGCAGCCGGCCGGCGCGTTCCACTTCTGCTTTGAAATGCTTCAGGACTTTTTCGTTGCGTGCGTGTCGCACATGCAACAACTTGAGCAGTACAAATCGATCTTTAGCCTTTTGAAAACCCTTAAAGGCCGTCGTTAATGCCCCCTTATGCAATTCTGCATAGGGTTGGATGTCTCCTATTTTTTCCTGGCTGCCCATACATTTCACTTGAAATGCTGCCAGCACGGGGATAAGAGCGCACACCCGGCATCCAGCAGCAACACTGAATTAACCAGGGTTCAAGTTGAAAATGATGTGCCAAACCCGAAATCACGCGTTTTTGAGGCATCTGGCGTGTTTGTGGGATGCGCCAGCCGCATGCATTCCGAGTAATCTTCCGGTGAACAGTCGTTTTTGTGCGCTAGCGCCGGCTGTCTTCACGGACATAGAGCAGGACAAAGCGTCTCCGCTTACAAGACAAGCACGCTGCGCACAGAGGCTCCTTTGATATCAAGGTCGGTATCAACAGGCTGACGGAACGGCTTGCGTTCTCCCGGAAGCACATCCGTTACCGTGATACTCATGCTCGATACTCTGATGTTGTTGCTATCGAACAGGGAAATCTGGATCTGAGCCCCTTTCACCGGTGCTTCAGACGGATTAAACAACGTACCCGATACGATGCGTGCGCCACCGGGTAGCAGGGAGTACTTGACATCTTCAACCTGTACCGGGACTGCTTCGGTTTCTGCAGGCTCCGACTGGCAGCCTGTAAAAAGCAGCAATACAAAAACGGCGCAAAAGGCTATATATCTCAACGAACTACGATTTTTATGATCATGATAGAGCGGCGTTATGCCCGCATGCAATACGGGTGCCATTCTGTTTAGACAAATTCCATGAGCAAGTGATTCCCTCTGATTACAGATATTTCTGTAACACATCGTGGCTTGCCGGCCTGGAAGCGCATACATAGCCACATTAACCAGGCACAGGCAGGCCGCAGGGCATTGATTTATGCCAATTCTTCGAGGTTTGTACGCAACCGCGCCAACTCTTCAGAAGCTGTTTGGGCTTTTTCGCGCTCCCCGTCAACCACTTGCTGTGGCGCTTTCGAGACAAACTGTTCGTTTTGCAGCTTACGCTCCAAACCGGTGAGGTATTTTTCAGTCTGTGCGATGGCTTTCTCCAGGCGCTCACGCTCTACACTCAAATCGATCATGCCGGCTAGCGGAATATATACTTCATGCTTTCCAACAACGACCGAAGCACTTGCTTTCGGTTTTTCCTGGTTGGCACCAACGGTCAATTCCTGTACCCGGGCCAATTTGGCAAAATAACCTTTGTTAGCCGCCATTTTATCAGCCAGACCATTGGCATCTTCTGGCGTATTCAAAATCGCCGTAATGTCTTTGCCCGGCGAAACACCATACTGGCTTTTTACATTGCGAATGCCCGAAATGAGCTCTTGCATCAATGACAGTGTGGCGCCGGCTTCATTGTTTTGTTCTGCTGTATTCTGTTCGGGCCATGCCTGCATCATGCAAGAGGAGCCGGCTTCACGCGGCCGTAACTTCCACCACAATTCTTCTGTGATGAAGGGCATAAACGGATGCAACAGCAAAATCATTTTCTCAAACAACTCAACAGCCAGCGCAATTTTATCTTCAGCCATCGGCTCGCCATAAGGCGGCTTGATCAACTCAAGGTACCAGTCGCAATAATCTCCCCAGAACAGGGTATAAATGTGCGTTAACGCTTCGTTGAGCCGATAGCGCGATACGTCTTCATTTACAACAGCAATTGTTTCATTGAGGCGCGTAAGCATCCATTGCTCAACCAGTTCGAGTTCGTCGAACGAACGCTGGCGCTGGTAGTCTTTGCCCTCTTCCATAAACTGGCCAAACACGTTAAACGCGTTCCAGATTTTATTGGCAAAGTTTCGCCCCATTTCAAACTTGGTAGGGTCAAGCTTGATATCCTGACCCTGCGCGCACAAAACCGTGAGCGAGAACCGAACAGCATCTGCACCATACTGCTCGCACATTTCGAGCGGATCAATGCCATTCCCAAGGCTTTTGGACATCCAGCGGCCTTGTTTATCCTTGATCATGCCCGTGATGAAGATATCCTGATACGGAATATCTTTTTTCACGTACAAGCCGGCCATGATCATACGGGCAATCCAGAAAAACAGGATATCGTACCCCGACACAAGCACATTCCCTGGATAGAAAAAGTCTTGGTCTGTTGTAGACGTTTCGCCTTCATCGGGCCAGCCAAGGGTAGCAAAGGGCCACAACCAGGAAGAGAACCACGTGTCGAGTACGTCTTCATCCTGGATCATCCCAGGCTCGGGCTGTTCAACCGACACAACAAATGGCCGGCTTTCGTCTGCTTCCCCAGCTTCGTTGGTATGGTACCAAACTGGAATCCGGTGTCCCCACCACAACTGCCGGCTGATACACCAATCGCGGATGTTTTCGAGCCAGCGATAGTACTCGTTTTCCCAACGTTTGGGATGGAATTTTACTTTGCCGCTTCGAACAGCTTCGAGCGCCGGACCAGCCAGTGGCTCCATTTTAACAAACCACTGCCGTGAAATCAGGGGCTCGATAATGGCTTTTGAGCGACTGGAAATAGGCACCGTGCTTTTGTACGGTTCAATTTTCACGAGCAAGCCGGCTTCTTCGAGATCCGCCACCATTTTCTTGCGCGCCTCGAACCGGTCCATTCCCTCATAAACGCCACCATTCGAATTGATCGTGGCATCCGTGTTCATCACGTTGATGATGGCCAAATCGTGCTTCTGCCCAATCTCGAAGTCGTTTTTGTCGTGTGCGGGTGTCACCTTGAGCGCGCCGGCGCCAAACTCGCTTTTAACGTATTCATCCGCAATAATGGGGATCTCTCGTCCAACAAGCGGCAAGATTGCTTTTTTGCCAATCAAATGGGTATAGCGCTCGTCCTCCGGATTCACCGCAATCGCTGAATCACCCAGCATCGTTTCGGGGCGCGTTGTAGCTATTTCGATGTGGCCATTGCCATCAGCCAGCGGGTACTTGATGTACCAGAGATGGCCGTCGCGCTCAACGTTGTTCACTTCCTCATCGGAAAGCGCTGTCATATCAACCGGGCACCAGTTGATCAGGTATTCGCCACGATAGATCAGGCCATCATCGTACAACCGTACAAAAATTTCCTGAACCGCTTTGACGTATTCCTCATCCATGGTGAAGCGCTCGCGATCCCAGTCACAGGAATCACCCAGTCGGCGCTTCTGTTCGAAAATGATACCGCCATACTCCGCTACCCATTCCCAAACCCGCTCAACAAATTTCTCGCGTCCCAGGTCGTGGCGGTTTTTGCCCTCTTGTTTTTTGAGGGTACGCTCCACAACGTTTTGCGTCGCGATCCCAGCGTGATCTTTGCCCGGCATCCACAACGCAGCATAGCCCTGCATGCGACGCATCCGGGTGAGCGTGTCCTGCACAGTATCCTGTAACGCATGGCCCATATGCAGACGGCCTGTTACGTTGGGTGGCGGCATCACAATCACGTGCGGCTTTTTGCTCTCGTCGCGCTTCGCGTGAAAAAAACCGTTCTTTTCCCAATATGGATACCACCGATCTTCGATGGTCTTCGGGTCATATGGTGTATGTTTGCCGGCCATGGCGATACAATTCGTGCAGGTGATAAAGGAATGGGGGAACAACCCCGAATAGAATTGCGGGTTCCACAGCGCTAACTGGTTACAGGTTACCAGTTGCAAGTTTTTGGTTCTTGCACCTCATCCATTCAAAAACCAGTAACCAACAACGTGCAACCAACAACCTTCAACCTTCAACTTCCGCCGCATAGCGGCGGCGAATCTCCTCGAAGCTATCGCCGCCAAACTTTTCCAGAAATGCATTTGCGATGGTAAACGCTACGGTGGCTTCTGCAACGGTAGAGGCAGCTGGCACACTGGTCACATCACTTCGCTCGTAACGCGTAGGTTGCGTATCACCCGATGCGATGTCTACGGTACCCAAAGGCTTGATGAGGGTCGGAATGGGTTTCATAAATCCGCGTACAACGATGGGCATACCGTTCGACATGCCCCCTTCGATGCCGCCGGCATGGTTGGTGCGCCGGCTATACGTACCGTTTTTGCGGATAATTTCGTCGTGTACTTTTGATCCCACTGTCGCTGCGTTGCGCACCCCGTCGCCTACTTCCACGGCTTTCTGTGCCTGAATAGATAAAATGGCTTGCGCCAGCATCCCATCCAATTTGCGATCCCACTGGACATATGAACCCAACCCGGGCGGCACGCCAGTCACGACAACCTCGTATTGCCCCCCCAGTGAATCACCTTGTTTTTTTACGGCCTTGATATGCTCAATGCATGCAGCAGAAAGCTTCTCATCAAGCATGCGCACTTCACTTTCATCGGCCACATGGTTGAGTTGCTCTGCACCATTGACAATGAGCGACTCGACCTGCGCACGCCATGCCTCAGCATCTTCATACCCCACTTCACCAATTCGGACAACGTGACTTCCAATCTCGATCCCAAATTGCTTCAAAAACTGACGGGGAATCGAACAGCAAGCTACGCGCATCGCGGTTTCGCGCGCACTGGAGCGATCGATGACCGGACGGATATCGTCAAAGGCGTATTTCTGCGTCCCGACAAGATCTGCATGCCCGGGTCGCGGCAACGTCACGGGCGCAATGCCTTCTCCGTCACCATCAATGGCCATCACTTCAGGCCAGCCAGACTTATCTCGTTTAAAAGCCGCATTGTCCACCTGGATGGCAATGGGCCCTCCCATCGTTTTGGAAAACCGGACACCTGAATAGAAGTGTACTTTATCACGCTCAAACTTGGCGCGGCCTCCACGGCCAAAACCCAGCCAGCGACGGGCAAGGTGTGTATTGATGTCCTCTGCTACCAGCGGTACACCAGCCGGCATACCTTCTACAATACCAATCAGGGCTTCGCCGTGCGACTCTCCTGCGGTCAAATAACGAATCATTCTGGACTGCCTTCCTTTAAGGGCAACGGCTCTGCTTCATAAAAAGCAATTCTACCGTCTTTATGCTTCACACGAAAGAGAACGGGCTCTCCTTGTTCACCTGCAGTTTCAAACAGGGTTAATGCACTTTCGAGAGAGTAAACCGTTTCTCCATTAACTTCCAACAACACCACATCTCTTGGCAAGCGCGCTTTCGCTCCTTCTCCTCCCCGCCGCACAAATGCAATGTAAACGCCATGCGGTACGTCATACAACGTGCGTACCTGATCAGATAGTTGTTTAATGCCTATGCCCCATTCCTCAATTTCAAACGCTGTATCAGCGCCAAAGCCTTCGGGCTCTTCAGGTTCGGGCACAATACGATTCCGGTCTTCCGCCTGCTGATCTAACGCGGCGGCCCATGCCTGATACGAAGCGTCTTCTTCACCGAACAATTCAACGTAGAATACGCGCAGCGCTTTGTCACGCCACACTTCTACCTTAAGACGATCGCCCGGACGGTGGATGGCCACCACGCGCTGCAGTTCATTGGGCTCATTAACCTCGCGGCCATCGATAGAAAGGACTACGTCGTCTACCATCAGTCCGGCTTTTTCGGCAGCACTCCTGGGAACGACCTCGCGCAATTGGACGCCGGCAATCCGGTCGAGTCCAAACCTGCGTGCAGATGCCGCATCTACGGGATAAATGCTTACGCCAAGATACCCACGCTGTACTTCACCAAGCGAAATCAAGTCTTCCACCACGCGCTCGACAAGATTCACCGGTACAGCAAAACCATATCCCTCGTACGAACCGGACTCTGTAGCAATGGCTGTATTGATGCCAATCAATTCGCCATACACGTTGACCAGCGCGCCACCGGAGTTACCCGGATTAATAGCGGCATCGGTCTGGATAAAGTCTTCGATGCCAAACTGGTGTTCGATAATATTAACCTGTCGCCCCAATGCGCTCACGATGCCGGCCGTAACTGTTGAGGTCAGACGAAACGGATTACCCACAGCAATGACCCACTCGCCAACAGACACTTGATCAGAATTGCCAAACACAGCAGCCGGCAATTGCTCGGAGGTAACAGCCTTCAAAACAGCCAAATCGGTAGAAGGATCGGTACCAACTACTTTGGCCGTGTACTGCCGTTTATCGTGTAACGTGACACGCACTTCATCGGCGCCTTCTACAACATGGTTGTTGGTGACAATGTATC
This sequence comes from Rhodothermales bacterium, assembly GCA_965263205.1. Taxonomy (GTDB): domain Bacteria; phylum Bacteroidota; class Rhodothermia; order Rhodothermales; family JAHQVL01; genus JBCCIM01. The sequence goes on along the minus strand of CBDHHF010000011.1, from coordinate 72,433 downwards.
CTGTTTCGCTGATGATAACACCACTCCCAACGCTTTGTCTTGGCTGCCCAAATCGTGGCAACCAACCACGCTCAGAACCACTGTCCGCCATTTCGACCTGGATGTATACAACTGCCGGCGTCACTTTGCGGGCAACAGTTTGAAAACTCTCACTGAGCGATGTGAGGCTGCTGATGTCGCCGGCCTCATTCCCCAAAGAATCAGCAGGCCGAATGCGCGGCGCCTGCGATCTGTTGCCAAGTTCAACGCGTTCAACGATTGGTCGGCGGCTCCCATCTTCGATTTGCCCGTTGATGACGAAGAGCATGATGAGGATGCCGGCAAGCAATCCTACGAGGACCAAACCAATGCCGGTCAGCAACGAAATACGCTGCGTCTTTTGTGGTGTATTAGATGATTCAGGCATTTCTATCGTTGGTATCGACCAGTGCGGAGTTGCGGCTCAGCGCTTCAACCGCATCATAGGAGAGCCGGGCCAGTTCTTTTCGATCACGATTAGCCGTGTCAATTGGTTCCCCTACGTGAATTTCAAATATAATTTTTTTAAGGGATAAGATATCCCAGGCATGCAAAACCATCGGTTGCCCATTGGTCCATGTAAACCCCTCCAAATAGTCGCCCGTAGCCGGCGCGCCGTCCGCGGTGATCCCGCGCATATAGAAAGGTAAAATCGCGCCACCCTCCATATTGGAAACCGCAGCAAAGGCCCCCGTTTTGAAGGGCAAGATTTCTGTCCCGTTGCTGGTAGTCCCCTCGGGAAACACCAACACCCTGATACCTTCTCTGATTCGATCCTGGACCTGCTCTACAAATTTGCCTGTTTGCATCCTCCGCTCACGTTTTACAAAGATCACACCGACTAGTTTGCACACCCATCCGATGACAGGCCAATTTCCTATCTCAGCTTTTGCCGCAAAAGCAACAGGCATTTGGGAAGATAAGAGAAACGGATCCAACAACCCAAGGTGATTACATACCGCAAGCATAGCGCCTTTTGCAGGAATTTCTCCGACAAGTTGCACCTCAACACCCAATAGCCGGCACAGCTTGGCCGTAGCCTGACGTTGCCAATTGGCCTTAAATAATGGCAATTCTTCTGCAGGCACGCGTCGTGCAGCCCAATGCAAACGAATGGCCTGGGAAATCATGGTGTTAAAGAAGCGAATCATTCGCCAAATCCGACGCATCTGCCTGGCTCACTGGTTACTGGCTGTTAAAAAATGTAGCACCCTTCTAGCCCTGCACAAGAATTCAGGGGCCTTCTTCCCGGTATCGGTCAAGGTGGACGCAGGTCAATCCGGCAGCCTTCTTGGCAAAAAACGGACAAAGCTTCCCACGTATCTCGGTCGAATCTAAGACTCTGTAGCCGGCCATGCAATCTATGGGGCATACAGCCGCCTGCTAAAAAAGCATCTACTCTCGCCGACGCCGGCTACTGTATTGCAGGATGGGGATCCTGGGTGACATGACTGCCCGCATCATTGTCTGCTCTGGCCGGCAGCGTAACCCCATCAATTTTAAAAGAAACGGTAAACGTACTTCCTTTACCCTTCTTACTGCTCACATCGATTTTGCCATCGAGCAACTCGACAAGTTTTGCCGTAATGGTCAATCCAAGCCCACTGCCTTCCACGCGTACGTCATTATTGGGCTCTTGTTTAAATTCCTCGAACAATTGCGGAATGAAGCTGGCATCGATACCAACCCCAGTATCTACAACATGTACGTGTACTTTGTCTACATCTTTTTCGATGTCAATCCGCACGCCGCCTTCCTGGGTAAATTTGATGGCATTTCCGACCAGGTTATACAAAATGCGTTCATAGCAGTCTTCATCGAGCCGCACCATGATCCGCTCGGGTGGCAAGTTAACGTTCAGGGTGAGATTGCGGTTTTTTGCCAGTTGCGTGAGCAGATCGACTACTTCTTCCGTTTTCTCACCAATCTCAAAACGATCAAAATTCAGCTCAAACATGCCGGCCCTTAGTTTCGCAAGATCGAGCAACGAATTGATCGTTTTCAACAACCGTTTGCCGTTCTCATCAATGAGCCCCAAGAATTCAAGGTTTTCATCGGGCACCTCTTCTTTGAGTACCGAAGTAAACCCGAGAATCGCCGTCAACGGTGTGCGCAGTTCATGCGAGGCGTTCGCAAGGAACTCATCTTTCATCTGGTTGGCCTGCTCGAGACTTGCATTTGCTGAGCGAAGCTGCGTGTTTGCGAGTTGAAGCCGGCCATTAAGCTCGCGCTCAATATTTAACAACACCAGTTCCTTCTTGGCGCGCTGAAAACGAACAAATTGCAACAGGCTAAACCCGAGGAAAAGGGCATACAGCGAAATCGACCACCAACTCCAGAACCACGGTGCTTTAATCCTGAATGGCACAAGGGCAGCTTCTCCTGAAGGCAACCCGCCAACACGGGACTCAAGTTTAAACGTTAACCGTCCCGGGGAAATATTCCGAAAATCGGCAAACGTATCATTGCTCCAGGCGGACCATTTGTTATCATGCCCTTCAAGCATGTACCGAAACTCGACCTGATCAGCTTTGCTATACATCGGCAGCGTAAAGTCAAACCGGATGTCATTGTCCTGATGTGACAGGTCCATGGCCAACCATTTCCCTTTCTGAAATTTAGCCGCTGTCACGGTGCGCGAGAAAGCGCCGCCATACAACGAGTCAGCTGACGGAATTGTGATTCGACGGATGATGGGATCCGGCGCTTCCGACAGGCCGGCGTTGGGCAGAATATTGCGATTAAATTTAAAGAGCGGTCGTTCCCGTGAGCTACTCAACCACAAAGCCCCATTCGGCTCAGCGTGCAGCGCTCGAATTTTACCCCATTCTGGCAACATGATGTCCGGTGCCAACACTTCTGTATGGGTCTTATCCGAAGTTGTGTGTATATGCTCGATACGGTCGCGGTATAGGGTCCAATAGCCAGCTGCACCTTCGCTCACAACATCGAGAACCGGATTACTGGCTGATAGGCCGGCATTAATCAGTTCGTCAAAATCCTCATCAGGAACGAGATCAAATTCGCCAACAATTTCATTCTCAACGGGTCTGTAGATCCCTTGCGGCAGCGCAACAACTCCCAGTTTACCACCAACGTCGGTAACCCGAAGTTGCGTAACACCCATTGCCTTTCCGTCTGCAACCCGGACGGTCTTGTTCAATTCACCTGCAGAATCAAAGGTAATGCGCCAAAGTTCAGCCGGCTCTGTAGTGCCCACCCAAAGTGATCCGTCAGCCGCCTCATACATCGAAGAGACTTTCCGTCCTATTTCACGGTGTTTCTCCTCAGGGAAATCTGAACTGTCAAGGGACATCATCCCCCACCCTTTATCCAACCCCACATACATGCGAGAAGGATAAAACCGCGATTTTAATAAAACACCAGGTTTGTCTGGCACCTCGAAGGCAACGATATCAGCAAACAACTCGCGCCGGCGATTTTCTGTAACCCGAATCACGCCGTATTCTGAGGCTACGTACAGCGCGTCTTCTTCTGAATAGAGATCCCAAAATATGCCTGCTGATATACCTGAAGTTTTTACTCGTTGAAAATGCTCCTGATCGGTGGCTGTTTTTGCTTTACCGATACGATCTTTCAACACGAACAAACCATCATTGGTAGCAACATACAATTGGCCATTATGGCGATGTATATCGTTCACGGCCCCTTTTAGCCCCTCTGCAGCACCGTACGAAGAAAGTGCTGCGGGAGAAGCCATGTATGTCACACCAGTATTGTTGTGTGCCAACCATAAGCCGCCTTGGGCATCAACAAATGTGGCATTGACATCTTCATTGACCGCGCGATCAACATCCAAGGTCTCGATTAAATCACCCTCTCCATCAAGCAAAAACACACCGTGATAGAGCGTTGCTAACGCGACATAGCCTGAAGGCAAAACGCTACCATGATAAAAGGTATAGACCTCGTCTTTGTTATCAAGATGCAGATCAAGTGGTAACGTCGTAAAACCGTTCGCATCATATCGATAGGCTTCCAGAGGTCCCTCGAGTCCTTTCTGCAAATAGATACGTACCGATGTCGAATCGGTAGTCCCCATGAATACAACACGGTGATTGGCAAACTGCTCTGAACCGGGCACCAACCTTAAAGAGTCACCATCTACAGCCATGATGCCTATGCCATCGCGCTTCACATAGAAAGTGTCATTAACAGCGAAAGAGGTGTGCAGACGCTCGCTTGAGCGCCAGGTCGTAATTTCACTCCCATCCCAGCGAAAGAGGTGGGAATTAGACTGAAAAAACACGCTATTGCTTGTAGCCTCCGTGTTCCAGATCTCTCCAAATCGTAGCGTATCGCTTTCGGGTAAAAATGGCAAAAGTGACTGATACACCAGGGTACCGGTTGAATCCGGAATAAGGTGCCCAAACTCGTCCCGGGCACCGGCATGTATCACACCATCGTTGCTTTTCCCTACAGAAAATACCGTCGCAGAATCGGGGACATGAATGATACGCCAGGCGGCAGCATCATATTCGAGGATACCACCACTGTTTGCTATATAAATGACACCTCGATCGTCCTGGGCAATCGACCAGTTCTGGCCCAGATTTGGAAGGGATTCGCGCTCGTAGTGTTTTAAACCAAAGGCCTGGCCGGCGTATTCATGTGCCTGAATGGATTGCGCTGCCACCTTGGGGCTAGCAAGCACCAATACAAACAATAAACTATGTAACAATGCGTAACGCATGGAAACCCGACAAATACAGACACCTGTGGGATGCAGGAGAATAGCCGTTAACGTGGGGGCGTCCATTTATGGACGAACGAAAGCACCGAAGACCGGGCGATAGGGGGCTAGATGTAGTAAACTGCGCAGTTTACCCAATTACACAGTTTACCCAATTACACAGTGCAGAAAGTTAGGTTTCACTTTTTTAAGCGAAACAGATTCAATGCCTGCAATCCATACAGTGGCTTGGTGTCCACAATACAGAACCAACAAATTGTTTAATGACTCACTAACATTAAAGTCATACCAAGGACATCTGTAACGAATAATTTCCATAAGAATCTTCGAACCAGCGTGCCAGCTTTGGAATCCCTTTTGCTATTTAAAAGGTCCTCCAACTCAATGTTGTAGCAACGAGTTAATATAGCACAAAACAATTTCAATGTGAATTTGTTGTAACGCTGTGGGCTTTATTTTTTTAGGATCGTCTAATCTTTAGCAGCTTTTCTTTGTCTTCACACTAGCCCAGTAAGCTTATAGAAAAAGCCTTACAAGATAGATTTTACTTTACACGTAGTGCATTTACACCTCTCTTCAAAATCAATTCTCCTTTTCGAAATCTCGATTTCGCTCTGTCAGATTGACCCACAAAATGCACTATCTGGTGAGTCCATGCCCCATCCTGGACTGATCAGTAGCTATGTCTTGCCGGAAAGAGCAGTACGCTCAAAAACTGGCGGGCACCACCTTACTTAAATCTGACAAACACAACAGCAAGCGACATGAGACGCTCACAAGTTATTTCCGTAGTTCTGTTTTTTGTGGCAACTTCTTTTGCCGCACCCATGGCTTCTTTTGCCGGCACAGCACCCGTTGCAGGCAATCTACACACATCTGATCCGGAGCCAAGGCCCTACAACAGACCAAACCTGGGTAAGCAAGACGGTTTTGATGCCGACGCGCACCGAGAAAAACTAAAAAACAAGCCCAAGACGGTCAGAACGACAACTTCTACCGAGCCACTCAACAAGCATAACCTGTAGGACGCGCGCTGTAGAAGCGCTGCAATTACCCAATTTTCTCTAACCATGCGCTTGCCACAGGCAGGCCCATGCAATGTTTGCGTGCACCCTTTTTTCGCCGGCCATTTTTCTGTGGCCACTTTTTCCCTTGCTCAACAACCAGACAAATACCATGAAATCGATTAAGTCATTTTTCATCATCGCACTCTTTGCCGGTTCTACCATGCTCTTCGGATGCAATGCCGCTGACCTGGCCGGGCCAGAAGCTCCGCAAACCCAAAACGATTGTGAAAACGAGTGCTCCAACGGACGCAATCTCTAATTCGAACACGCTAATTCACAGGCTTTCTCAAACCCAAATTTTCCAAAGGTAATCACCATGAAATCGATCAAATCACTCTTCATCATCGCACTCTTTGCCGGTTCTACCATGCTCTTCGGATCAACGCTGCTGACTGGCAGGACCTGAAGCACCGCAAACCCAAAACGATTGCGAAAACGAGTGCTCCAACGGACGCAACCTCTAATTCGAACACGCCAATTCACATTCCTAAACCCAAGTTTTCCAAAGGTAATCACCATGAAATCGATCAAATCGCTCTTCATCATCGCACTCTTCGCCGGTTCTACCATGCTCTTCGGATGCAATGCCGCTGATCTGGCCGGACCTGAAGCACCGCAGTCACAAACCGACTGCGAAAACGAGTGCTCGAACGGACGCAACCTCTAATTCGAACACGCCAATTCACATTCCTAAACCCAAGTTTTCCAAAGGTAATCACCATGAAATCGATCAAATCGCTCTTCATCATCGCACTCTTCGCCAGTTCTACCATGCTCTTCGGATGCAACGCTGCTGACCTGGCCGGACCTGAAGCACCGCAGTCACAGACCGACTGCGAAAACGAGTGCTCTAACGGACGCAACCTCTAATTCGAACACGCCAATTCACATTCCTAAACCCAAGTTTTCCAAAGGTAATCACCATGAAATCGATCAAATCGCTCTTCATCATCGCACTCTTTGCAGGATCTACCATGCTCTTCGGATGCAATGCCGCTGACCTGGCCGGACCTGAAGCACCGCAGTCACAGACCGACTGCGAAAACGAGTGCTCTAACGGACGCAATCTCTAATTCTAATCACTTTCAGGCTCAATCTTCTCAGAGGTAATCCCTATGAAACGTGTCACACATTTTGCCAAATCACTCTTCGTCATCACACTCTTCGCCGGATCCACCATGCTTTTCGGTTGCAATGCGGCTGATCTTGCCGGACCAGAAGCACCACCTTCGCAAACCGATTGCGAAAACGAGTGCTCTAACGGACGTAATCTCTAAAGACGTGCTTCAGCTCATGCTGCAGCACAAAGCCCGGGCACTCATGACTGTCCGGGCTTTTTTTATTTTGCCTTAACTGCTACTGTTACTTTTCATAGAGGTAAAGCGGCTTTAAAAACGCTCACATGCTTCACAAAGCCCAATTGTTATATTTCTCCTGTTTGATACAACGCTGCCTTAGTCGACAATGAACGACGTTTTAGAAGCGATTATTTTTTTCGATGATCTGTCCGTCGAAAAACAAAACGCGCTTTTTGCTGAAATAGAAAAAGACCCCAAATTGACCCGTTCGTTTGAGCGATGGCGGGGCTTACAGCATAAAGTTCGGGCAAGCCTAACCACACACCTCCCAAACCGCGATTTACTCGTACTGCAGGCACTTTCGCAGGAAGATGACGGTCTACTCTCTGATGAAGAGCGTACGGCACTAACCGCAGCGCAGGCAGAATTAGAAGGCGCTTTAACTGCCCATCCTGGCCTCTCGGATGTCATTGAAGACATTAAGCACGCGCGTTCTGACTTCCTCAGCGTATGGGATGACCTTGCAAACGCATCTGAGCAGCCGGCACCGCTTGCTATTGCTCCCGACCGTGAAGCAGCTAAACCAGCCCGCCGGACCAGACCTTTCAGCAACCCTTCATTTAATCGTTTTGCGTCCGTTTTTACCGTACTGGCGCTCATCGCAACAGTAAGTATTCTAACGTGGCGGAGCCAGAACCTGGAAATCGTAAAAACATCTCCAGGGGAGTTCAAGGTTGTTGAATTAACCGATGGCTCAACCGTGCGATTGTTTGGAAAATCTAAACTTTCCTATACCAAGCACGAAGATGTATTCAGCAAAAACCGGGAAATTGAACTCAAAGGCCGGGCATTTTTTGACATTGCGCCGCAAACAGCACCTTTTGTTGTCCAAACGTCAACCGCTTTAACGGAAGCAACGGGCACCCGGTTTAGCATCGAAGCAGACCGTTCGCTGACTACGGTTATCCTCACCGCCGGCCAGGTGGAAGTATCTTCTCGTAAACGCCGGGGCGAAAACATCCTGCTTACGCCGGGTCAAATGACACGTGTACCCCGCAGAAGCGCCCCCAGCAATCCAGAGTCTATTGTAGACCTGACGGATATGTTAAGCTGGACCGGGTTGTTGGTTTTTCATGATACCCCGCTCGACGAAGTTGCGGCGCATCTGAGCGACTATTATAACGTCGATGTCACCATCGATCCGCAATTGCTTGATGAGCAGTGGGTTGCCACATACGATCCAGATACCCTCTCTGTGGACGAAATTCTCGACAACCTCGCGGCTACACTCGGCGCACGCGTCGAAACCACTGGCGAAAACACATTTGTGTTAAAACGATAATCGCTGCGCATTTGTCAGCATATCCCTGCAAAACGACAAATCCCATCTCTTTATACGCCAACCGTCTGCATATAAAACAGGCTTGATGTAACATAGTCCAGCCTCTTGGCGTCTTAATCTCACAAGCCGGCAAGAATACCAAGGTTCATCGAAGAATAGAGCATCCCCCACGCAGCCATTGAACCCTTGGGCCGACGCGTTGTATTTTATGCTGTATCACTGCTGATCTGCCGCACGTGAAGCATTTCTTACACAATTTCAGACTACAGGCGATTGCGCTGCTTATCCTTTTTTCGAGCCCTTTGGCCTCGAACGCGCAGACTATTGACCTTGATTTTGAGAAAGCTCCCCTTACGCAAGCTCTTACCACGCTTGGCGCACAAACCGGCGTCGACTTCATCTATGCGGTAAAACTTGTATCCCAACACAACACAACCTGTACATATGCCGGTGCCGACACCGAGGCCGCATTAAATTGCCTGCTCAAAGAAAGTAACATCTTTGCAAAACGGCTACATGCTCGCCAATACCTGCTGGCCCCATTGCGGCCGGCATCCGGCGCTATTGATGCCCCAGAGGCCTACCTGCCCCCGCTGATTCAAGGCCGCGTTCTCGATGCAGTAACGGGCACAGCTCTACCTGGAGCCCACATTTACATTCCGGATATCAGACGCGGGACAACGTCCGATCGAAGTGGGCGGTTCTCGTTTACCCAGAAACAGGATACGGTTTACTATGCGCACGTTTCCTACATCGGATATAAAACTGCGCGGACACGTATCTACCCCAAAACCCAGCCTTTTGCTATTTATCTGCAACCTATTGCACTTGAGGCAACAACGGTTCTTATCGAAGCACAAGGGGACGAAGAGACCGACTTGGCCGCGGTGCCAGGTTTGGTTGCGCTAAATATTCAGGACCTCGACAGGGTACCCAACTTTGGTGGAGAGAAAGACCTTTTTCAGACGCTTCAATGGACACCGGGGGTACACAAAGCCGGCGTGTTCAACAATGATTTGCTCATCCGCGGCGGCCTCGCTGATCAAAATCTCTATTTGTTAGATGGCGCGCCTATCTACCACCCCTGGCACGCATTCAACCTCGTTTCCACCTTTCAAACCGACTCATTCGATCGCATTAAGCTGTATCGTGGCTCGTTCCCTGCACAGCATGGCGGCCGGCTGGCGTCTGTGCTGGATGTAAGACTGAAAGATGGCAACCGTGCCAATCCAAAAACAATCGCCAGTTTCAGCCTCCTGAGCGGCAGGTTTATGATTGAAAGCCCGCTGACCAAGCGGACTTCGTTTATGATTTCGGGCCGGCGCTCCTATCTCGATAAAGTTATCGGTACCGAGCATCCTGTGCAGGATGCGTCTGGCCGGCGCGACACGTTGCGTACAGGCTATCATTTTTCAGACCTGACGTCTAAACTGAGCTTCCGCCCCAATCGACGCCATAAACTTTCGTTTACGTACTATTCAGGTGGTGATGAATTAGACTTGCGACTTCCGTTTGATTTGTCGCTAGACTTCTCATCATGGCTGCGGCCGGCCGACCTGTTTTTCGAGGTGGAGCATAACTGGGGCAACCGATTGTACAGTATGCAACATCAATACGTGCATACGGATCGACTCCTATTTACCACGACAGCTTACCGAACCAGTTACAACGCAACAGAAAGCGAGCTTGTGCGCCCCACAAGTAGTTCGCTGGTACAATCACGCTACCACGTACGCGTCAAAGACCTCGGCCTGCGCTCCGATGTTGACTTTTTCCTCTCGAGCACGCACCATCTGCAGGGCGGCTTTCAGGTCATCGGCCACACGTTCAACAGTTCACTCATTTCAACCCTTCAGCGTTCTGAAAGCTCAACCAAATACCAAGATCAGGTGAGCGATCTGAATGCATTTGAAGTAGCAACCTACGTGCAAGACAACTGGCAACCGGACAACCGTTGGCTGATCCAGCCCGGCTTGCGACTTAGCTATTTCAGCGGTGGGCAGTATACATTCCTCAGTCCGCGACTGAACGTGCAATATGTGGTAGATCCACGTTTTCTGATTCTGAAAGGTGCTGTTGGGCGGCAAGTACAATACATGCAACAGTTACGCGACCGTTACTCGTTCATGTACGACCTGGTCTCGAGCCGGTGGATACCAACAAGCGACAACATCCGCCCCTCAACCAGCCTGCAGACCTCTCTGGAAGCAGAAAGCCAGGTGTTGCCCTGGCTAAAACTTGCGAGCGAAGTATACTGGCGCGACTCGGATAATATTTTACTGCCGCGCGACGAATTTCAGACCAAAGATGGTATCGATGGGCCAGGTATTGAAGTGGCTAGCCTCCTTGCGCAATACACGCCTGGACTAGCGAGAGCGTACGGCATGGAGTTTACCGGTATTATCGAGCGAGGACACTGGCGCTGGCTGCTCAGCTATGCCGGCGGTCGCTCGAAGAGTAAAGCGCCAACGCTTAATGAATCTACTTTCCGACCAACCCGATTCGACGTGCCTCGTGCGATCAAAAGCGCAATTGTCAGGCAGTACACCGACTGGCACCTCACCATTTCGTCTACAATTAGAAGCGGCTACCCAATCACAGTGCCCGTAGCGCAATATGACCTTTCAGGTCCTGGTCAGGCTGAACCCACACAGTACCTCTACCGTCCGCAGATCAATAACGGCCGGCTTCCAGCCTACATCCGTTTCGACATGAGCGTGGGCTATCGATTTGATATGTTGGGCGCCAAATGGCATACCAAGTTCCATCTGTACAACTTCACCAACAAGCGGAATGTAATCGACAGATTTTACGATCCAACGGGCGAAACGGTGAAGATACAAAACAGAAAAGGCCTCCCCATTTTGCCACTGTTTGAGCTCGAAATGGAGCTTTGACGGTCCTGTGCACGTTTGTGCATACAATTGCGTATACAACCATTCCTTTTGATTTGCCGGCTTCCCTCTCAATGATGCGCCAAGCTTTCTGCATATTCGCAACGCTGCTGTTACTCACTGGATGCGACAGTATTGAGCCGACAGCCGACAACCTGCTCGTTGTCGAGGGCTTTTTGGATGCAGGTAAACCGTTACCTCGTGTTTCTATCACGAGAGCCCAACCGCTTGCAATAGAAAACGATGCCCCAACCGGAGCCATTGACGCTGCTACAGACGCTGTTACAGACGCCGATTTATCGTTAGTTATTAACGGCACACCGGTACCTTATCGGGCTGTTGCAGCATCACCGGGCATCTATGAGCCGGCTTCCTCGGTATTTTCAGTCGTACCGCCTCATGCGCGCTTTTCTGCAGAAGTAACCTGGCAATCACAACGTGCTACCACAGCCGATGTGGTCCCCCCTCCCATCACAATTGACGACGTCTCCATTCGCATTCCTGCAGCACCAGTATCTGCAGTCCTCGTCGACACCCTGCGGCTCGACAATCCGGAAGTAGGTGCTAGAAAAGGGTTTATTTATCCGATTGACGTATCGGTTTCATGGCAGCAAGAAAATACTGCCGACACAACGTTTTGGGTAGAAGCGCGACTCAAACCGCAGTCCGCGTTCTCGTCTACCGTCCTTGACGTTTTTCTTCTCACAGAAGACGTACAGGTAGAAGACTCGCTGCGAACCGCCGGATCCATACAGCATACGTGGTCCGGAGTCTATGCTATCCCCGTAGCAGATAGTCTTGCCCCCGCGCCGGCGCATTTCTTGACCGTTCAACTGACACGTGGCACCAAGGCCTATGCAGATTTTGCAGCAAGCAGAAACGCCCCCGAGCGGCGTGAGCCCGTATCTAACATTACCGGTGCCATCGGTATATTGGCTGGTATTTCACTGGACGCAATTGTATTCGAGGTGAAAGATGGCGTGGCAACGGCGCAGCAATAAATCTGGGTACCAGAAAAAATCGGGATACAAACGGAAGTACACCTCCTCTAATTCTAAAGAGGACGAAGAAAACGATGCGCCGCGTAAATCTCGTAATCTGACACCGGGACGCATTACAGGCATGGAGATGCAAAAGAAAAACGCCAAGCGCATCTCCATCTTCATCAACGACAAATATGCCTTTGGCGTACATCAGGATGTGCTGTTGCAACATGCGTTACACAGTGGCATGGACCTCGATGCAACACAAATTAACACGCTCGTCGAGGCGGATGCGTTGTTACGTGCAAAGGAAGCAGCCATCATCTATCTGGGCCACCGCGCAAGAACCGAGCATGAGGTTCGGAAGAAACTAAAAGGCAAAGATTTCGACGCGGCAATTATCGATCAGGTAATCAAGCGATTGCACGAGTTATCCTATCTGGATGATGAGCAGTTTGCGGTTCGTTATACCAAGAACAGGTTTGAATTCAAGGGGTACGGGCCCCAGCGCATCCGAACGGAGCTGCGCCGGCTCGGCATTGCGCAGCCGCTCATCGAGCAGGCACTCGACACACTCCTGCCAGCAGATGACGTTGTAGAACGCGCGATGGTTGAAGCCGAGAAACGAATGCGCCGGCTACGCAATGAACAGGATCTGTACAAAAAACGACGCAAACTATTTGATTTTTTGGTGCGGCGTGGGCATACTTCAGAAGTAGCAAGGGAAGTGATCGACAAACTGAATCTGGATAACAGGGACGACTGAAGCCGGCGATCCCGGGATCAGAAGCGGGAAGCAATCGTTCGAATTTCACCCATCCTCATTGTCCAAAAACCAAGGCGAATACCCGTTACCATTCCCGGGAAACACGCTGTCACACAAACGATCTATGCAAATCGAGCCCGGTCCAAAATCTTACGAGCGGTACGAATACGTAGAGCCGACCGATGCTACGCAAAGCAAACAAACAGTGCCTCCGGGGCCTGTGCGCAGCGCGTTTACCGTAGAGCGGGTTGTGCGATTTGTGATTGCCGTCATTTTCCTGCTGGCGGCGGGTGCACTGTTGTGGTACTTCTCGCGCCTTGTGCTTTACCTCATGGCCGGCCTGATCATTGCGTATTTATTACGGCCGGTAGTGGATCGAATTCAGGGATTTGGCGTGAGCCGGGTACCAGCCATTCTACTGTCGTTTATCCTCGTTTTTGGGGTAATGAGCGTCCTTGTGACATCACTCATCCCCTTTTTTGGCAGCCAGATTAGCGACGTTACCCAGCAAATTACGGAAGAAAAAGTAGATGCCTGGGCTGTATCGATCGAATCACAGCTGCGCCAACGGATTCCAGCTATCGGCGAGGGCACCGTAATTGAAGGCGTACGCAGGGTATCCTCCACCCTCTTTCAGGAACAGCAATTTACACAACTGGTCGAGTCGCTTTTTGACGTATTCACCGACATTTTCTACGCGATTCTGGTCATCCCTTTTGTCGCGTTCTTTTTCTTGCGCGATGCCACAAAAATTAGCAGGAGCATTTTACAACTTGTCCCAAACCGCTATTTCGAAGTCACCCTGTCAATTGCGGCAAAAATAGAGACCAACCTTGGGCGCTACCTGAGGGGCTTGCTGCTGCAGTGCACGTATGTGGCCGTTGTAGCGTCTATTTTGCTTTCGTTCACTGATTTGAATTATGCGTTAGTTGTTGGCATTTTCACGGGCGTAGCCAACTCGATTCCTTATTTTGGTCCGTTCATGGGCCTCATAGCGGGCTCGCTGGTTGCAATTGCCCAGACGGGAGACTTCACGCTCATACCTGGCCTATTGATTGCCATGGGGCTTACGCAAATGGTTGACAATATTCTGATTCAGCCATTGATATTTTCCAAGGCAGCGCAAACCCACCCGCTTGTGATTCTCTTTGTTGTGTTGATAGGTGCGCAGCTTGCCGGTATCGTAGGTATGCTTATCGCCATCCCGTTGACCACCACCGTACTGGTTACCATAGAGCAGGTATTGTGGAGCTTGCGTAACTACAGAATATTGCATGTAGCCTGATTATGCCCCTTCGTGCAGCCCTTTCACGTGCCGATCGCATACTGCTATCCATGGGGATAGTCGGCTTAGCCGTATTTTTGCTGCTAACGCCACGCGTGCACCCGGATGCTGTGCCGGCGTACGAGCTTTCGAAAGAAGAAATCCTCGACAGAGCGCAGGGATTTGCCTACAACCGGGGCTACAACATCGACAATCTGCAGTGGGAAGTTGCGCCTATAAGAAACGAGCGACTGCTTGACTCTCTGCAGACCAACGATGCGCCACCACTGCGCACGTCTTTACGCGCTACCCAATACGACAACTTGCCTACATACGGCTGGCAAGCCGTTGGGACGTATCTAGATGACGATGATAACGAAGCATCTTCTCGGATAACCATCCACCTGAGCCAATCCGGTGACATTTGGAAATTTGACGCGCGCTCGCCGGATGTACTACCTCCTGTCCGTGAGGTACTTGTACAAGCACAAGTTCATCAGGCAAAGTCCGAAGCTCTGCTAGATAGCCTTGTCACGGCCGATCTTGTGGCACTTTTCTGGAGTACACGTGGCCGAATGCGAGTTTCATCATCTCAGGAAGACTCAGTTCCTGGGTTTTTTATATTCACCGGTACAGATGCAGAGACCTTTTCACGGTTTTATCTAGAGAAGTCCTTTCTGCGTAGTTACGAACTTGATGTCGACAGCGTAAGTCGGCCAGATGGCCCCGAAGATAATACTGTTCGTGTTTTCTACAGCGGCATTGATCCAACAAGTGCAATTCCGTTAAGGTCTGAAATAGATGTTACCAATGGAGGTGCGCTGGGCAGAATCTACACCCGATTTAATCCGGAGGAGAACGAAAAGCAACCGGCGCCACCAGGGCCACAATTCAGTTTCGGACCAGGAGACCAGATACCAGGTATCATCGCGCTTGTCGTCATTGCGCTGATGATCGTTTTTGTATTTATTCTCTTTCTGCGCAGGCTTAATGCACGCCTTATTGATGTCAAAGGTGCCTTGCAAGATGCAACATGGGGCGGTACGTTTGCCTTTCTCGCAGCCGGTAACTCCGTCGGCTGGCGCATCTTTATGGATAGCTCATCCTTTTGGACCGGCTTGCTGGGAGGCCTCGGCGTAACACTCGTCCTGGGAAGCATTGGGGCATTTGCTGTCTTTATCATCTCATGCGCAACAGACTCGATTGCACGCGCAATCTGGCCCAAGCGGCTCGAAACGCTTACCCTGGCGCGCAATGTACGCTTCTTCAACGTACCTATGGGCCGTTCATTTATTCGAAGCATCGGCATTGCTTCACTACTACTCGGCATCACAACTCTGATTTTGTATATGCCTGGGATCACGTTTGATGACCTCTCTGAGACTATCACGGGTACTCAAACCCTCTCCCCATTTCTAGGCATTATAACCGTTAATGGCCTGATGGGGATTTTGATTTGCATGGTGCTGCTCAGCTTTGGTGCTACAGTGTACAGCCGGCGCGCGAGCACAGGCTTCATCATCGGCTTGCTCACACTCATAGCGATGCTCATGCAAATCGGCCCTGTAAGCATGGGACCTTATGGGTATCAATACCTGATTTCAGGAATTTTAGGGGCTACCATTGCCGTGACACTGTTTCGGTTCGACTACTTCAGCAGCTTCGGCGGGTTTGTGCTCTACAGTATTCTCTGGGAAGCCGTACCCATTTGGTTGATCGAAGCAGCCGGCGCAAACTGGGACCTCATCATTCTTTTTGCCTTGTTGCCTCTGTTGCTCATTCTCGGCTTCGTTGGACTCGGCAGCGGCAAAGAATCAGAAAATACCAACAATCTGATTCCGACGTATTTGCAAGAACTTGCGTTGCAGGAACGGCTACAGGGTGAACTTGAAATTGCACGCCAGGTGCAGTCATCGCTCTTGCCGCGCAGGATGCCCAAGATCAAAGGCATCGAGATCGCAGCGATGTGTTTGCCGGCTCAAGAGGTAGGTGGCGATTACTTCGACTTCATCCAACTCGACGAACACCGCACAGCAATTGTGATTGGTGATGTAAGCGGGAAAGGCATCCAGGCCGGCTTTTTCATGACGCTGACAAAAGGCTTCCTACACGCCATCTGTCAGGAAGAAGATTCGCCGGCGGCCGTACTCACCCGTGTCAACGCACTGTTTTGCAAAAACGTACCCCGCGGGACATTTATCTCCCTGATTTATGGCATTCTGGATGTTGCCAATCAAACATTCACGTTTGCACGTGCTGGCCACGACCCGATGCTCTACCACTCCGACAAACTCGAAGGACCTACCCTGATCCAACCGCAAGGCATCGCCATCGGACTCACTCCCAAAAATACCTTTGCCAAGACGATCGAAGACAAAGTTTTGCACCTCGATGCAGATGATTTACTAGTGTTTTATACCGATGGTGTAACCGAAGCAGTAAACCCCAGCATGGAACAATTTGGTGTAGATCGGCTATCGGATAAAATTGCGGCCACCACCCCGAAGCAAAGCGCACGACAAGTCATGCAAGAAGTTTCGGAGCACATTCAGGCATTTGTCAAAAGTGCCGGCCGCGCAGACGATATGACCATGGTGGTCCTGCGTATTGCAGCACCCCAACAAGTAACTCAGGCAGATCCCGTAGCTACAGAAAGCCAATCATGGCTCGAACATGACGCATAATCCATTAGGTGCTGACGTAAAAGAGGCGCAGGAAGCCCTGCAGGCTTACAATTTCCAGCCCCCTGAAATTGCCCTGGTACTGGGCTCCGGACTCGGCGGGCTGGCAGATGCCATCGAAGACGCCGTCATTATTCCAACCGCTGACATCCCGGGTTACCCCGTATCCACAGCACCGGGACATAAAGGCCGGCTCGTGCTAGGCACCCTTGAAGGCCGCAACGTCGTAGCCATCCAGGGACGCGTGCACGTGTATGAAGGCTATCCTGCAAGGGCGTCGGCATTCCCCATTCGACTGGTTCATGCGTTGGGTGCCAGCAAGTTGCTTTTAACCAACGCAGCGGGGGGTATCAACAAAAACATGGGACCGGGAACGCTTATGTTTATCCGGGACCACATCAACTTTGCATTTGAACATCCCCTGGCCGGCCCAAACGTGGATAGCGGTCAGCGTTTTGTAGACCTCTGCAATGCCTATGACCCCGATTGGCTGGCGCGCGCAGAAACCGCGGCCATAGGTGCAGGCATCGCTACGCAAAAAGGGGTTTATCTATGGACCAAAGGCCCGTCATACGAGACCAAAGCAGAAATCCACGCATATCGCCAACTCGGTGCGGATGCTGTTGGGATGAGTACGGTGCCTGAAACCCTGCAAGCTAATTACCTGGGCATGCAGGTGCTTGGTATCTCAACCATAACAAACCCCGCAGCTGGCATGAGCCCCGAACCGCTCCGGCACGAAGATGTACTTGCCGTTGGACAACAAATCCGCGTCACGCTCGAAAAACTGGTCCGCGTCATCCTCCGAGAAGCCTGATTGCGGAGCCAGATTCGGGCTAAAAATTGATAATCAGCCTACAAATCTCTATTGTATATCTAGATTAACTGGTAGGAATACTGCCTAATGTGCGCGAATGCATTGTATTTTCTTATATTCATTTGCATATTAGGATGTAATATTTGCCCGATTTAAGGGTTGGGTAGATTGTACTCTTATCAATTTACGGCTGTTTAACCAAAGCCTGGTGTTTAAGGGCGAGGAGAGGTAATCGATGAGTTACGATCGGGATAGTTCACACCGCTCGTATGGCGATCGTGAGTACGACAAAGACGGAGATTATAGAGATCAAAGTCGTTCTCGTAATTCAGGACGGTATCGTGATGAGGTTTACTCCAAGCGTGTTCCTGCCGGCAAAAGAACCTATTTTTTTGACGTCAAAACCACGCGTTCAGGGGAGGATTACTTTCTGACCATCACAGAGAGCAAGCGAATTGACGAGTCGCGGTATGAAAAGCACAAAATCTTCCTCTACAAAGAGGATTTTGGCAAGTTTGTATCCGCGATGCACGAGGTACTGATTCATATCAAAGATGAGTGCCTGCCAGACTACGAGTTCAGAGGTCTGCCAGAACTTACGCTTCCACCCCCAGCTGAAAACGAAAACGATTATCCTGAGGACAATTATCCACAGGACAATTACTAGTCAGGTCACTTGATCCCAATAGTTGCTTATGCTGAACGTAACACACGCTTACGTTCAATTATGAGTCGTCAGGCTTCGTTCGACCCTGACGTCGATCGTACCGTACGGTCCATCATCGAAACAGTCCGCACCCGGGGAGACGAAGCCCTGCGCGCGTATGCGGCACAATTTGACAATGCCCCGTCAATCACGCTCAAGGTACCGCCATCGGTGCTCAAGGAGGCCTACGAACAATTTCCGGCCAATCTCAAAGAGATTGTGGCAGAAGCTGCGGCCAACATCCGCAAATTCCATGAGCGGCAACTGCCCAACAGTTGGTTTACGGATGATGGCAATGGCGTTGTACTTGGCCAGCGCATTGTAGCCGTCGAAAAAGCCGGCGTGTATGTACCGGGCGGTAAAGCATTTTACCCATCAAGCCTCTTGATGAACGTGATTCCGGCGCAAGTAGCTGGCGTAAGCGAAATTCACCTCACGTCACCTCCTGGACCTAACGGACTGCCCAGCTCGCTTGTCCTTGGTGCCGCGCATTTACTCGGCGTTGAAAACGTATACAGCGTGGGTGGCGCCCAGGCCATTGCCGCCCTGGCTTACGGGACCGAAACGATTCCCAATGTCGACAAAATTGTGGGACCCGGGAATATCTACGTGGCTACGGCAAAGAAGCAGGTTTTTGGCCCCGTAGCAATCGATTCAGTTGCCGGCCCTAGCGAAATTGTTGTACTGGCCGACGATACCGCACCACCACACTTCGTGGCTGCTGATATGTTGTCGCAGGCAGAACACGATGAAAAAGCTTCTGCTATCCTCGTAACAGACAGTAGGGCGCTTGCCAAAGCAGTACAACAGGCCATTGAAGAAATGGTACCGACGCTGAGCCGAAAAGCTATCATCGAAGAATCCCTGGCTGGCGTATAGTGCCTGTGTGGTAACAGATACACCGGCGCAAGCGGTTGAAGTTGTTAACGAACTTGCGCCCGAGCACCTGGAAATCATCGTGGCAGATCCATGGGCAACCATGACGCAAATCAAACACGCCGGCGCAATTTTCCTGGGCCCTTATACGAGCGAACCTGTTGGCGACTACTTTGCCGGCCCAAACCATGTATTGCCCACCGGAGGAACCGCACGGTATGCATCTGCACTCAGCGTGGATGATTTTATCCGCAAACAATCGGTCATTCATTATACCCGCGAGCGATTGATGGAAACGGGGACAAAAAATCATAAACTTTGCGAACGCTGAAGAGTTGACGGCACACGCACGGGCAATCGCCGTGCGCCTTGATGCCGAAGATGACTCAAACGCGTAACCAATGAAGCTTGCAACCGTCCCGGATACGTTAAAAAACACTATACGCCCTGAAATTCGCCGCCAGAAGCCCTACCTCGTGCCTGGCTCGAAAGCGCAACCTTCCACAAAATTAAACCAGAACGAAAGCCCGTTTGATCTGCCGGCTGACATCAAAAAAGAACTGGTTGATGTTTTCCTGGAAACCCCGTTCAACCGGTACCCAAAAGAACACCCATACCAGTTAATCAACGCCTTGGCGGACAAGCTTGATCACCCGCCCGAAGGCATCATCGTTGGTAACGGATCAAATGAGCTCACCTACACGCTAGGTATGTGTCTTATTGCCCCAGGCGCATCCGTTGTACTGCCAACGCCCATGTTTTCGCTACACACATCGGTAGTCCGTATGTTCGGCGGCAACCTGGTTGCCGTCCCGCCCTTGCCCTCGCTTCACTTCGACCTGGATGCAATTGCTGAGGCAGTCAAAACGCATCAGCCGGCACTTACTGTATTAACGACGCCAAACAACCCGACGGGCCTTTCCATTCCGCTACCCGAGATCAAACGAATTGCTGAATTGGCTGATGGATTTGTTCTCGTCGATGAGGCCTATGTGGAATTTACGGCGGAAGAAAGTGCCTTTTCGCTGCTTCCAGATTTCCCCAACGTGATCTTGATGCGCACGTTTTCCAAGGCGTATGGACTGGCCGGCTTGCGCATCGGCTACCTTGTAGGCCACCCCGAAATCATGAGCGAGTTTATGAAGTCGCGTTTGCCCTTCATGATCGACAAACTCTCAGAAACCATCGCCTTAACCCTGCTAAAAAGACAGGATTTAATCGCAGAACGGATTGCTTTCATGCAAGCCTCATGTGCTGAAATAACAGCAGCCATGCAAGCGATGAATGGTGTGGATGTCATCCCCAGTCAGACCAACTTTGTCATCTTCAAAACAGACCAGGCGGCAGGTGCCCTGATGCAAAAACTAACCGAAAGCGGGGTACTGGTACGAAATATGATGGGGTATCCAGAACTTGCAGGATATTTGCGTGTTAATGCAGGATCCGCTGAGGAGAACAAGGCGTTCCTGCGTGCGTTGGAAGATGCATTATAGGCCTTGCTTTCTGGCGGCATAATTCGCAATATATTTTGATGGCCGCAGCGTGCTGTCTTGTGTATTACGCGCTGTACCCAGGCCGTTCCGATGCCCCGGGATACATACCATTTCTTTGGACGACATAAATGGATTTTGTTCAAGTAGACATTGTAGGACTATCAACCAGCCCATCGAGTGGAGGGGCTTACGCACTTGTACTCGGTGAGATAGAAGGAAACCGCAGGCTTCCTATTATTATTGGTGCGTTCGAGGCGCAGGCGATAGCCCTGGAGCTTGAAAATATTCAGCCGCCCCGCCCGATGACACACGATTTGCTGCGGGACCTGTTTGAAACAGTGGGTGCCGAGATCCTGGACGTGGTCATTGACGAATTGCGGGAAGGGACGTTCTTCGCCAAAATTCGGTTTGTGCACACCGGCGATGACGGCCAACTTGATGCACGACCAAGTGATGCTGTAGCTGTTGCGGTCCGCGTTGGTGCCCCCATTTATGTCGCCCCTTCGGTACTCGAAGAGGCCGGCATCCCAACCGAAGAAGAAGGTGTTTCGGCCCTCACCCGCCCCGAGCCAGAAGAAGAAGCTGCACCGCCAAAGTCTCGACTCAAGCAGATCGAAGACCAATTGGAGAAAGCCATCAACGAAGAAAACTACGAGTTGGCCGCCAAGCTTCGCGACGAAATCCAGCGCATGAAAGGTGAACAGGCGCAGAATTAATCACCCTGCGATTGCCGCACTGCAACCATCAGCATTGCAACTATCAGCACTGCAAATACTACCAGTGCAAATATCACCCGTATTGCAATCCCCCACCGTACACAGTGTAATGTGTACTCTAGCAATGCCTTTGATTGATACCGTGTGTCTACACAGCGTATCCATTCCCATGCGATGTAGCAAGCTCCTTCCCTGATCCTCCGTTACGCAGTCCACGCTATGTCAGCTTCCCGCCTTCCCTCTGCATACCGCCTGCCTTTTTCCGAATTCCCCTTCTCTAAACTTTTTAAAGACTACGCGGCATATCGCGACCCTCTGGCGTCTTTTTTTGCCGGCGACTTTCGCGATCCAGCAACGTTCCAGCAAGCTGCTGCAAAAGCACTCCAGGTGCCACGAGATCGGAAAACCCTGGCAGATGTACTCCTCGACCAAAACACACGCTGGGGCCTGCAAGACGCAACGACAGCAAACATTGAAAAGCTTAGAAACCCGGAATCGGTTGTAGTGATCACAGGGCAACAGTTGGGTCTGTTCATGAGCCCAATGTATATCCCTTATAAAACCCTCACAACCTTGCTGCTTGCCCAGCAGATGGAGCGTACGCTTTGCCGGCCCGTAGTACCCGTTTTCTGGCTGGCAGGTGAAGATCACGACTTCGAGGAAGTCGCCTCCTTCAAACTACCAGGCACTCCCGGCACACATAATTTTACGTACCCTTCCCCCGAAAACGGACGAGGCCCGGTAGGCCGTATTGGACTATCGCCTGCTATTTCAACCATTATCGACGGGATTGCAGAGGTGCTACCGGCGTCGCCAAACAAGGCAGAATTGATTCAGTTTTTGCGGGACACCTACAAACCAGGACGATCGTTCCGCGATGCGTTTGCAACCATGATCAGCCGGCTCTTCAACGATACAGGCCTGGTCATCGCATCGGTAGATGACAAGCGACTCAAACAACTTTGCGTGCCTCTTTTCCAACAGGAAGTGCAGGACTACGCATCAGTAACAGCGGCCATGGAAAACACGAGTCAGGCACTGGAAGACACGTACCATGCCCAGGTCAGAATCAATCCGACCAATTTATTTTTCATGGAAGATGATGGGCGTTACCCCATCGATGCTCCTGAAAATGGTGCAGCAAACAAATCCTTCCTCTTGCGCGGGTACGGCACATCATACGACACGGACGGTCTCGCCACCCTGGTTGATACCCACCCGGAGAAAATCAGCCCAAACGTTGTGCTTCGGCCCATTGTACAAGATGTGCTCTTTCCAACTATTTCTTATGTAGCCGGCCCTGGTGAAATTGCTTACTACGCGCAATATAAAGCAGCATATGCCTGGGCCAATCTGCCCATGCCGATCATTTATCCTCGGGCGAGCATAACACTCGTGCAGCCATCGGTCCAGAAAGCGCTTAAGCACTTTGACTTACCGTTGCCGGCCTACCGGGAAGAAGCACCCAAAATCTTCCGTAACCTGGCAATCAACCAGTTGGACCTTGACCTGGATACGCTCTTCTCCAAAACAGAGAACCAGATAGGTGATGCCCTTTCTGACATGGCCGATGCCGTCATTGACTGGGAAGCCTCACTGCAAAAAACAGCCGGCTCGTCCCGGCAAGCAATCAAGAAACAGTTCCATCGTTTCAAAGAGCAAATCATACGCGCTCAAAAAAGACGGATGGGACACGCAGAGCGACGCATCACGACGATCCACAACAATCTTTTCCCCGGCGGTGCTTTACAGGAACGCGCCATTTCCCCCCTGCATTTCCTGAACCAATACGGCCTTGATTTTTTCAAATCCCTGATGTCCGATGTATCGCTTGATACCACGGAGCACCAGGTGATCAACCTCTAACTATGATGACGGAAAACGTTTTTTTCTCCCCGCTCATTGAACAAGCTGCAGAACTGGCAGCAGAATGGCATGCGGGCACGTTTCGCAAAGGCAGATGGCGGCAGCCATCGTTTGTATTGGATGGTGGTGATGCGCCTAAAATCCCGGTAATGGCACACGTGACCATCGTTGCAATGACCGTACAGCGGGCCGGCTGGGATGACGCCACCGTCGCTGCAGCATTCCTGCACGACATTCTGGAGGACCCCAATCAGCTGGGTGAAATCATGACATTCGAAATGCTGGAAGGCCGTATAGGCAACGCCGTAGCCGTACGCGTGCAAGAAGTTTCAGAAGCGAAAAAGGATGCACAAGGCAACAAACAACACTGGAAAGCTCGAAAAGTCGGCTACATCGAGGGGTTGAAAGTACACAGCATTGAAGCATCAGCAATTAGTCTGGCAGATAAAATCCACAACCTCTGGTCGCTCAATGAATCGCTCGAAAAAGGCATCGATATTTTTTCTTCCACAAGAAAACGTCGCGGTCTAAGCGCCGGCCCCGCCCCACAACGCTGGTTCTACAATGCCGTCTACGAGGCTACCCTGCACCATGACGATCCTCGCATTACTGTCATGCAAGCGCGGTTCAAACAAGAATTGGAACGCTTCGAAGTACTCACCGAACCCATGCTGGACGCAATAAATTCCTGACCAGCTGCACACCCTATGCGTAGCGGGAGTGCTCTACCAGGATGCAGCGATTTTTGATATATGGCAGCCCGGCATCCGTAGCCAGTTGCTCTGCCTCCTTGCTGGAAACACCGATTTGTGTCCAGATTACCGGCTTTTCTCCAGTATGTTGAATGCGTTGTAGAACATCCGTCACCATCGCTGCTGTATGCGCCGGCCGGCGAAAAATGTTTACAATATCCACGTTGACATCAGCAGGAATTGCGGATACCGCCGGGTAACACGTCCGATCCAGGATTTCTTTGTGACCAGGATTTATCGGAATGACGTTGTAGCCGGCATCGATAAGATAACGGGCAATCGAGTTGCTTGTACGAGCCGGGTTATTTGAGCAACCGACAACCGCAATGGTTTTGGCTTCAGCAAGAATTTCCTGAAATGCGTGCACAGGCGTTGGAATATTTGTTTAATGACGTTGTCTATAAGGTAGTACATCCGCAAGATAGCTGGTATAAATACGTTAACATACCACCTATTCTGTTACGGTCAACTATACAAAAGCAATGCGCTTAACCCCGCGTAGAAAAACAATCGTTCAAGTCCTTTAACGTGTAACCCTTCACAGCTTCCATGAAGTACGTCCTACTCCTTTTACTTGCCGCGCTGGGCACAATCCAGACATCGTATGCCTGCTCCTGCATTGCACCTCCCGGGCCTCTTGAAGCGATGGAAGACGCTGACTTTGTCTTTACCGGAAAGGTTGAATCGATCATACCCGTGAACGATGAATATAGCAACAGCTTGTTTGTCAAATTCAGCATCCGCACCCAGTGGAAAGGCGACCTGAGCGAGGAAGTGTTTGTCAAAACTGCTGACAACTCTGCAGCATGCGGATACAATTTCAAGCGCAACCAATCATATCTGGTCTATGGGTACGTAAACGAGGGCGTGATGGGTACCAGCATTTGCACTCGCACCACTTCGCTTGAACAGGCTGATGAAGATTTACGCATTCTCGGAAGTGGTGAACAAGTCAACCGCAGCGGCCTCTGTGGTGGCCCCACAAGCGCTGTTGTGGTCCAAACCTTTCTATTTTTGATGGTAGCCATGATGTTCTCACGCCGGCGCCCCCGTTGGACGACTGGACAAAATCACATGCTGTCGAAGAAAAGTTAACGTGCCGGTATTGTACTCGCTCTCGCTGCTAATGTCGGCTTTTTATCGAGCCATTGAACTACTGGAGAATAAGCTGCGGATTAAGAACATTTAAACCATCCAAACGTACGCATTCGCCATTATTTACAGTAGTTTGACGACCTTTCAGTAGCGCATATGGCTGGTTATCCCTTTGCCGAAATCGAAAAGAAATGGCAGGAGTACTGGGAAGACAATAAGACTTTCCGTACCCCCGATGACGTAGACACTTCCAAGCCCAAATTCTATGTCCTGGACATGTTTCCCTACCCTTCCGGTGTTGGGCTTCATGTAGGACACCCACTTGGGATACATCGCTACAGATATTGTTGCGCGATTCAAGCGCATGCAAGGCGTCAATGTATTGCACCCGATGGGGTTTGATGCCTTCGGTTTGCCGGCTGAGCAGTTTGCTGTTGAACACGGCGTACACCCGCGTATCACAACCGAGCAAAACATCGAAAACATGGTCCGCCAACTGAAACGGCTGGGCCTGAGCTACGACTGGGACCGCGCCATTTCAACCACCGATGTTGACTACTACAAGTGGACGCAGTGGATTTTCCTCAAGCTGTTCCATAGCTACTTCGACCCCATTGACCACAAAGCCAAACCAATTAGCGACCTCGAGGAAAAACTTGCTTCAGGGACCTGGTTGATTGGTGAAGACGGTGAACTTGCAGCTCCCGGCACAGAAGGCGCGCGCGCATGGGACAGTTTCGCTGCCAGCGAAAAAGAGCAAGCTTTAGCTAATTTCCGGCTCGCTTTCCTGGCTGAGGTCCCTGTAAACTGGTGTCCCGGCCTGGGTACGGTGCTGGCAAACGAAGAGGTCACCAACGAAGGCCGAAGCGAGCGCGGCAATTATCCTGTCTACAAACGACCGCTGCGTCAGTGGATGTTGCGCATTACCGCCTATGCAGAACGGCTGCAAAACGAGTTGGCGCATGTTGATTGGCCCGAGCCCATCAAAATCATGCAGCGCAACTGGATTGGGCGCAGCGAAGGGGCGCACGTAGATTTTGCGATCGCAGACTCCGACAAACAGTTGCGTGTGTTCACCACGCGACCCGACACACTTTTTGGGGCGACCTACATGGTGCTTGCCCCGGAGCATCCGTACGTCGAAGAAATTGCTACGGCGTCTCAGCAGGAAGAAATCAAAAAATACCAGGCATGGGCTGAAGGTCGTTCAGAAATTGATCGAATGGCTGAAGGCAAAGAGAAAACGGGAGTCTTTACGGGTGCCTATGCCATCAACCCTGTCAACGGCAAACAAATCCCCATCTGGATTGCAGACTACGTGCTGATGGGGTACGGCACGGGTGCCATCATGGCTGTACCAGGACAGGATGAACGCGACTGGGCATTTGCTGAAGTGTTTGACCTGCCCATTATCCGTACGGTTGAACCTCCTTCAAACTTTGAAGGCAAAGCCTACACAGGCGATGGTCCAGCAATCAACAGTGATTTCCTCAACGGCCTGCATATCAAGGATGCAAAAGAGAAAATCATAAGTTGGCTGGAAGAAAACCAGACAGGCGCCGGCACCATCAACTATAAATTACGCGACTGGCTGTTTAGCCGCCAGCGATATTGGGGCGAGCCATTCCCTGTCTTGCACGGTAAAGATGGCTCGATCCGGACGGTAGACACCGCAGACTTGCCTGTGCAGTTGCCGGCCATGGACGACTTCTCGCCCTCCGCAAGCGACGACCCGGATGCACCACCCAAGCCACCCCTCGGACGGTCTGGCGAAGACTGGCGATTTACTGAAATTGATGGTGTAGTGTATGAGCGCGAATTAAATACAATGCCGCAGTGGGCCGGCTCGTGCTGGTACTATCTCAGGTTTATCGATCCGCAGAATGACGGTGCGTTTGTTGCCCCCGAGAAAGAACAGTATTGGATGGGCGGCAAAGGTGTAGATCTTTACGTGGGTGGCGCAGAACACGCGGTACTCCATTTACTCTACGCGCGCTTCTGGCACAAAGTGTTGTTTGACCTCGGCTATGTCTCTACGCCCGAGCCTTTTGGCCGGCTGTTCAACCAGGGATACATCCAGGCCTATGCCTACCGCGATGCACGTGGCATTGCCGTTTCTGCTGACGATACGGTCGATCAGGATGGCAGACCTGCAACCGAAGTACAGGATCAGCCCAATCGCCAGTTCTTCTACAAGGGCGAGCCCGTTACGCAGGAATACGGCAAAATGGGCAAAAGCCTGAAAAATGCTGTTAATCCAGACGATGTCTGTGATGAGTACGGCTGCGATACGCTGCGCCTGTACGAAATGTACATGGGGCCGCTTGAAGCATCCAAACCCTGGAATACCCGCGACATCATTGGCGTAAACCGTTTCTTGCGGCGTATTTGGCGTAACTTCTACGATGACGATGCACAGAAAAGCCTCGTCTCTGATGAAGCTCCAACGCAAGACCAACTGCGTAGCCTCCACGCGACCATCAAGCGCGTGAGTGATGCAATGGAGCGCATGAGTTTTAATACGGCCATTGCAGCGCTGATCGAATTAAACAAAGAATGGGTAGCGCTCGATACAGTACCCCGGGCACTTGCAGAGCCGTTTCTTTTGATGCTTGCACCATTGGCACCGCACATTGCTGAGGAGTTGTACCATCAGATGGGGCACACCCAAAGCCTGGCGCACGCCGACTGGCCGCAAGCACTCGAAGCGTATCTCAAACAGGATACCATCGAGATTGCTGTGCAGGTGAATGGCAAAGTACGTGGCTCCATACATGTGGCACCGGATGCTGCTAAAGAACTGGTCCTTGAAACAGCAAAAAACAACGAAAGCATCGTACGCCATCTCGAAGGCAAAACAATGCGACGGGAAATCTATGTACCTGGCCGCATCGTTAACCTGGTTGTAGGATAACGCCCATGCCTGGTCCCAAGCTCGACCTGCTAGCGTTTGCTGCTCATCCGGACGACGTTGAACTCTGTGCCGGCGGCACCATGTGCTTGCTCAACAAGCAGGGCTACAAAACGGGCATTGTTGATCTGACACGCGGCGAACTGGGCTCTCGGGGTACACCCGAACTCAGACAAGAGGAAGCTGCTGCTGCTTCAGCCATTATGGGTATCGAGGCACGTGACAACCTCGGCATGCCGGATGGTGATATTCAGGACACAGCAGCAAATCGCGAGCAACTCATCATTACGATCAGGCGCTACCGTCCGCATATCGTACTCTTGAACCCGCTTGTAGACAGACACCCGGACCACGGACACGCGGCGCTTCTGGTAAAATCGGCGCTATTTTACGCCGGCCTGCGCAAAATAGAAACCCGCGACGCAGATGGCACTTTGCAAGAACCATGGCGTCCGGACCACGTCTTGCACTATATGCAAAGCACCTCGTTTGAGCCCGATCTGATTGTTGATGTATCCGATGTATGGCCCCTACGAATGGAGGCGATGCTGTCCTACAAATCGCAGTTTTTCAATCCAGATTACGAGCCGGCTGCTGATGAGCCACAGACGTTCATTTCCAATCCCGATTATGTAAAATGGATTGAGGCACGGGCGCGCACGTACGGCTATATGATAGGTGCCACCTTTGGTGAACCCTTTCAATATGCAAGCGGCCCCATTGGTGTGACAGACCTCTTTTCTACTCTATCACGCACAAAGGACTTTAAATAGCACTCCTTACTCTACGTCCTCCTCTTCTGCTAGCGAAGGGTCCAACAGGCGAATTTGATGTGTTCCAGGTGGCAAAGTATCTACAACAACCAGCAGCGTTTCCGGATCGCGTTTGGACCATACATCGAGAGTACCAGCCTCCACTTCTAGAATGCGATGTGTGTTTGCATCAAAAGCAAAATCCAGACTTAAGCCTTCCACAGTTTCGTTACCATGATTGTGTAAGGTAAGGGTATACCCATCAAATGTAACGGTATCGATTGTAGCGACTACCTCATTGCGCGCCGTCCACCAGCCGGCTAAATCCCCAAGGGTTGCAATCCAGGTGTTTTGCGTCCGCACATAGCGCGCAAAAGACTCCAGCACCTGTGCACGCTGCTGGGTGAGCCCCATGGTCTCGGGCTCAAATGCAAAAAGAAACAACCCCTCTGCCGCATGCTGATTCAAAAAATTATCTTCCAGTTTATTGCGCCACTGCGCGCGAATATCTTCTGGCCCGGTCAGCCCACTGCGGTCATCTAACGCATAAGAAAACAGGGAAGGATACAGCGTGATGACTTCTTGCTGGTCAGAATACACCGGCGGCATGCCGGCTGCTGTACTCATGCTATCGTTATCATCAGCCAGCAATACATCGCGGTAGTCCAGTTCATCTTCCCAACGGACAAACGATGGCACGTTCAGCGTTCGCGCATCTGACAGCATATAATCGAGCTGCATATCTACCATAACCCGCAACGTATTGGGGTCATAGAAACCGCCCGGCGGATAAAATCCTCGTACGTTACCGCCCAACGTACCCAGCTTGTCTTTCGCTACCCGGATACGATTCTTTTGCAAATCCAGGGGCTGCTTGGCGAGCATCGCATCCGTGTCCGACGTCAGTGCAAGCTCTCCCTGCGTTACAGCACGCTCGATGATATCAGGGTGATCATCTGCCTGATTGGCCACAATAAAATACGTCCCCTTGACTTTCGCCTGATCCATTGCGCTCAACACCAGGTCCATACCCAACCGATAGGTATACGGTTGGTATCCCAGCGTAGGTAATACAGCAAAACTAGTTGCTGAAGTAAACCCGTGCGGCCACCTGCGCACCGCAAGCGAAGGCACGCGCGTTACATGGGCCATAGCATTCACAACCAGGCCCTGGTACGCAGCCTGCTGGTCTTCATCCAGGGCTACATCTTGTGGATTAAATCCCATCCATACAAATCGACCTTCACCATATGTGCCGCGCAATAATAGGGTCGATGCCTGTAACGCCTGTTCGATCAACCGAACATCCAGTCGCTCATAAGGCACCAGGGGGCCCATTGAAGTGCTTTCCAATGGAATAACGGCGGTCCCTAACGCGGGGCGCTTGATATTGAGCTGATACCCGGGCGCAATACCATTTGTAGGCGGATGCCCCCCCTTGATCGTTTGAAGCAACCCGTTGAGTGTATCCGGCAAATCGATCGAGGGCTCTGCACCAAAAAGCTCCTTGAAAAAGCGATCGTTTTGCAACACACCACGCTCATCCAAAAACCCGATCCGCCCCGATGCAATGAGTCCGCCCCCCTCCTGCAAAAACGCCCGCAACACATCCTGATTTCGTTCACCTAACACTTCCGCATTGGGCATAATCAGCAAACGGATGCCACTGTTCACATGGCGCGCAAAAGAAGAATCTTCGACTACAGCGTAGGGCAAATCCATACCGATCAGAAAATGCTCCCACAAGCGGACCGTTTTTTCTACAACAGGTTCGAGCAGTGGATTAAGGCGTGCGGTACTCGACGCGTAGAAGAGCCCAATCTGTGGCTTATCTCCTTCGCGGAGTGCATCCAATCGCGTGAAGGTAGCCGGCGATGACTGATCCAGATACACATCAGGATGCACCGCTTGCGCTGTAGCACGAAAGGACGGAGCAAAAACAAAGAGAGAGGCAAAAAGAAAAAAGCCAATACGCCCGGTCTTTAATAAAAGCCCAGTGCTGGTCAGGCTGCAGCATCTGATCGTCAAAGGGAGGGCACAGCGCGTGTTCATTGGTACGTGGAGCTATTGCTGAGAGACAGGGGAATTACACAACAACCGGGTTGGCCGAAGTATTTTGTTGCATCATCTGTTTACAGAAAGGCTTGCTGTTGCCGGCCAGGATTTGGAAGCATCCGCATCTTCGGCAATCAGCGGCAGGCTGTCTTCAAAGATGAGGTCGATATGAAAGAGCCGGGTTTGCTGCGGTTTAAGCGATGCAATTTTTATAAAGAGCAGCGAATTGCTGTTTTTGAGCTCGTGCTTCGGAATCGAACTCCCAATCAATTCAGGTCGGATTCGAACAGACTCTACCTGTTGCCCCAAATCGATCATTACGCCAATCTGCTGCACCACTTCACCGTTCTGGTTAGACAGGTGCAATACAAGTCGCGAGCGACCACTTTTGTCCATGTCCACTTTAATGCCGTGCCGCTCTCGCCACCATTGGGTAATTTCAGAACTGGTTGCAAGCCAGAACCGGTTTTCCTGCAGCGTCCGAACAACGCTGGGCAGTACATGCCGGTACCCCGGTCGCCCAAATCCATCTGCTGAGTAGACAATCTGGTACAAGCCAGCCTCCTGCCCAATCCGCTTAATCTCTTGCTCGATCGGCCCAAAGTTCACTGCACCAGAAGGATTTGCTGCTATAATTTCTTCGTCTGACCACGCGGTAGCAGTAAAGCGAGTCAAGCGTGGCGATGTAAAGCGTGATACCACAGGGATCGACCGCCGCTCCACTG
This sequence comes from Rhodothermales bacterium, assembly GCA_965263205.1. Classification (GTDB taxonomy): domain Bacteria; phylum Bacteroidota; class Rhodothermia; order Rhodothermales; family JAHQVL01; genus JBCCIM01. The sequence continues at coordinate 40,642 of CBDHHF010000011.1, read as the reverse complement.
AATCGGTAAACACAGACGTGTATCCGGCCTTGGCCAGGGCCTGTTGCGTAACCATTTTCATATTGCCGATTTGCGGCGAACGATAGGTACGTACCGTACCTTCCGATACTTCTTCGAGTACAGCACGCAAGTTAGAGAATCGCTGCTCCTGGTCGGCAAACGAGACAAAGGTCTCATCGGAATAGTCGTCAAGTACGCCGATTTCACCGTGCTCCTGGAGTGAAACGACCGTGGAGCGATGCAAGTCTGCCTGCGTTGGTTCGATGAAGAACGTACTGGAAACGCCGAGGGCTTCGAGCGAATCTGCAACAGGCAACAGGTTGTCCAGATTGGTACCGCCAAGCCCCGAAAGCAATGCGCCACCGTTGTATGGCGCCGGCCAATCCTTCAGCCAAACTACAGGCGTCTTTTTCAGATAGGCAAAAATGCTCTTAAAAAAACGATCGATGTGTACAATGTCCTGCGTATCTGTATAACCAACCCCCAGCGCATCGCGACGAAAGCCTGTGTAGACAAATCGTCCACTCTGATAATTGCCATAAGCGATGCTGGTATGGCCGGCAATATCGCCCGTCCGAAACGTACGAACGCGGTCGGTCCAGTATGCTACCGGATGGGTATCATCTCCAATGATACGCATGCGCGTCGCGGGGTCGTACACCTGCACAAACAAACCGTAACCAGCCGGCAAGCTCATGGTGAGCGGTGTATTACCCAGGAACGAAACTTGCTCCATCCCAAACCCTACATACGGATAGGGAATTTTGCGACCTGAGTCGTCGCCCAGCCAGCTGTAGTAGTTAACCGTAACGCCTGTCTGCTCGCGCAATGTGCCATCAGGATCTCGCAATAACATGGTAGATGTATCAGCCTGCGCATGATCAGCCCTTGGCGGGGCAGCAGACAAGGGGGCAATCCACCGGTAACCGGCTAATGGCTTAAATTCATTTTGGGCAATCCCACTCAACACGTTGCTGACCGGCACATACATCCCCGGTGTCACTTCGCCCGGGAATGTGGACTGAAATGCGCGATAAGTCCCTTCATTTCGATCAACCTGGTCCACATAAGCCAGTCCGAATAGCTCTTCAACAAGCGCCCAACCACGTTCTCGGCCATCGGGATAATAATAGCCGGTTTTCCAGGAAGCATACACACTTCCCCCAGCCACCATAAATGCTGTAATATTCTCTACTTGCGCATCGCTGAGCGCGTGTGAAGCCGGCAAGAGCAGGACATCGTAGGTATCGTAAAGATCACCGGCTTCCAGTTTTGCATCGTCGATAAAATCTGCATTTGCGCTGTAAGCGCTGCTGTCGATGTACACTTGCCACGAATCCATGAGGTACCCATACCAGGTCGCATCTTCATCAACCTTATCGGTATACTCACCCAGGCGGCGCGTATAATCGCTATCGAGTACAGCAATACGGGGCCCATCATCATTGGCAGAAATGACAGGATAAAATTCTTTAATACTGAAAGCACCCAGCGCGCTTTCCAGCAGGAGTACGTAAACCAGAACGCCGGCGGAAATAGCCGTCACCCCCAACGTCATGAACCATAACGTGTTGATGTGTTCTAGTTCAAATCTGGACATGGTGGAAAAAGAAGTAAAACGTGATCAAATGGAAATGCCTGGCGCCATTACATCGTATGGCCCAGGAAAAAGAGGGAGCATATCAAACCCGTCGATACCGCATTACTCGGTATCATTATCGGGGTCAATGGCTGACATTTGTGGACCGCGTTTGTTGCGGTCTGAACCACCATTCACGTTGATCGGCGCAAATCCCTGATCAGAATATTCCCAGAAAAAGGAATTGAGCGGTTGCCCCTGGAACTGATCATCTGAAATGGGCTGAAATCCCTGATTGGCACCGGGGTGCTGCCCACCAATGGGTGTACCATTGGGCTGGTTCATTTCAACAAATTGACCGCCCGGTGGCGTAGTTCCTGTTGGCGCATAGTACATCGATGCTTCGGCCGGCGCAGAATCGCCACCGTACATCATTTCAGACTGGTTGACCGCCATAACCACGTGATGCGGTTCGCGTTCGAGCTGCAATTCTGACTCCTGCGCACCACCTTCGCGCATCTTATACAGAATATATGCAGCTACTGCCAGAATGAACGTAGCAACAGTCCCTACGAGAATAATGGTCGATAGAATTGGGACAATTTCCATATTACAATCCTCGTATAACTACGGGGGACTTAATTACAGTACTCAATCCCCGGCTGCCCTGTTTCCAGCACATAGACGGGGTGAATCTTTTTAAATGATTAAAAAACAGCGCCGTTTTGAGCATCGTGCTCGATTTGGCGATAAAAATGGGAGTTTGGCAGGGATGCTGGGGTGTTTGGCAATGCAACAAAAAGCACGCCATTTCATGCTGTTAGCGCGCCGGCGTACCGATACGTTCCAGCTTCCCCCAAACCATACCTAGCCCCAAAAATTCTTCTACGGTTGCAAAGGTCTTGCACACATCGATTATCAGGATGAAAAACAGCCTGTAAAAGAGCGAATAAAAAATCAGTCGAGCCTCCTCTTTCTCCACAGCAACGCAGTAAAGCGCTGCAATCAAGTCGAGAATCGTCAGGCTGAGCCACCAATAGGCGAGGAAGTAAATCAGGCCAAAGGCAGTGGCAATAAAAATGAAGTACAGGTTGGCAAACACGTTCATCACCGGCCAGATCAATGACTCAAAAGCCATCGCCCACATCACCATGGTTCCACCAAAGTTGATGGTTGGGTTGAAAAACAAATCCCGGTGTTTGCGGATTGCCTGAATAATCCCGCGCGTCCAACGGTACCGTTGCTTGAGCAAGTCGGTAAGTTTGTCGGGTGCTTCGGTAAACGACTGCGCACGCGGTTCATATTCTACGCGCCAGCCTTCTCGGATAATTTTCAGCGTCAGGTCGCAGTCCTCAGCAAATGTGTCAGAACTGTACCCGCCGGCGTCAATAATCGCCTGCTTCCGAAAAAGACCTAGCGGTCCTGGAATAATATTTACCAATTTGAACAAACTTTGCGCGGAACGCGCCATGTTCAACCCTTCTACGTACTCAAGGGCCTGCAAAGTTGTCCAGATATTGTTGCGATTGTCCACTTTTACGTTGCCGGCCACTGCACCAATTTTAGGCTCACGGAAGTGCCGAATCGCTTCACGCAGTGTACCCGGCGAGAGCTGCGAGTCGCCATCTACGCAAAGTACAAAGTCGTACGATGACACCTGAATGCCGGCGTTCAGGGCAGTAGACTTACCCCCGTTCTTCTTTTCCACCAGTTTCACGGTAGCATGCCCGTAATCACCAATAAGGCTGTGTGCCACTGCACGGGTGTCATCTTTAGAGCCGTCGTCAACGACAACAATTTCGAATTTTGGATAATTTAGCCTCAGCAGCGACCGCACCGTGTTGGTGAGCAGTTTGCCTTCATTGTAGGCCGGCACAATAATAGAAACGGGCGGATACCCGAGGGCCGATTTCTCGCTGATGGTATACTTTGCAGTATTCAGATACGCAATGTTGAGCAATGCCAGGTAGCGTAGCAAAAGTACCACAAGGAAGAATACAAGCGCCACAATCGATGAATAAACCCCCAGCCCTTCCCAGGTCAGCGTAGTACGTTTGCCGGTCCAGTTCCGCAAGAAACCGCCCGGATCTTCCATAAAAATGTAAATAACGGCAAAAAGGAAGACGGAAAGCAGTCCGTACGTAAGCATGCGCCGGCGATACTTTTTGCCTTTGTCCTCTACTTCCTCATCATCCGAGTGATCTTCGGGCAGAAATGCTTTTCGCACCAACGGGAGCTTGCGCCGGCGCGGGAACCAGTCATCTGGTGGAATAACCGCTGTACGCTGAGAATACGGCGCTGAAAAAGCAGTGACGCGCGTATGCTCTTCGTCTTGAGCCTCGTCCTGTTCTGATGGCTTTTCATCCTCGTTGCCACCGGACAGGAAGGAAAATATATTTCTAAAAGATGCTTTCATGAGGTCGAACCAAATCCATCGGGATCTGCATCCGGTATCTAAAAATCATACAAGAAAAAGCGCGGCTAAAGGGTCCAGTACAACGCCCCCGCAAAGACGAACGTTTTAAATCCTTCGTCACGGAGGAACTGCTGTCCGTCAAGAAATCTCACAGAATACCCGCCACTGCCGCTCAAACTGAGCGAAAGATGTGGATTAAATCTGTAGATCAGGTCTGATTCCAGCCGCATGGCAAACGCCCCGCGCCGGTAAGAAACCAGCCCTGTTGTAGCCCGTGTACGCAAAAACCACTGGGTCCACACTTCCCGTTCGTACTCCACCCAAATGTCATATGCCTGGTAGCCACGCGGCGAGAAATACGTTTCAAGTGTATTCTGGTAGTGAATATTGTTAAACGAGAGGCCCAGGTACGTATTCCGAAGGATACGATAACTCGCCTCCAGGCGCAGGTCGGTCCCGTTGTTGTTGCCGATGCGTGTGATTGTGCTATCAGCCCGTCCGCTCACCAGGTTCAACGCAAGTGAACCACTCACACGTAGCGTAGAGTCGGCCATGATGTCAACCGACCGCGCCTTAACATCGAACTGGGTAAGGCGGAGGCCAAATTCCCCACCTGCCGGCGACCACAATTGTAGCGCCGCTTCTGTACTACGCGCACCGATAGATGCAGAATATTTGTTGGGGACCTGCTTCAAGAATCGAAGATCAGCAAATCCAATGGTACGCGCACCAGAATAATCGAATACGCCGAACTGGAGCCAGAGCCGATTGGTGTAGCCGGCATTGGCTGAATACACGGGCGGCGTCAAATCAAAGTAACTGCCGGCCATAACCTGATTGATGCGCGTCAAGGTATTAGGTGTACCGGGTAGTAGCCGGCGCGTACCATTTACAAAGTGTGATACCAGGCCGGCTGTAATCATAAACGGTCGCGGCGCTGCAGGCAACGTTACTTGCGTCAATAACCCCTGCCCCCAGTGCTCATAACTCGTGATACTACCTTTCGCGCGGATGTACTGAGAAACTGGTACAACCAGTCCAACAAAGTCGGTGTCAATGGCGCGTTCTACCAGGCTAATTCGTTGAATGAGGCGCTCTTCAAACTCAGCCTGCAAACGAGAATTTTCAGCCAGCCGATCAACGCGAGACAGGTACACCGAATCCGCTTGCCGGTAGCGGAGCGACTCCAGGTATACTTGCTGGAGAAACTCGCGGGCCTCGGCATCGCGCGGGTTCTTTTCGATTACCCGCTCCAGTTCACGGATGGCGCCGGCATGATCACCCAGGTAATAGCGATTGCGCGCCACTTCCTTGGCAACCGATAACGTGTAGCCTTTGCGTTGAATCGCCTCGAGAATACTGGCAGCCGTTTCAAAATCGCCCGAAAGGGAATACAGTTGCGCAAACTCTTTCATGTCTGCGCGCGTCCGGGTCCCTTTCAACTGGAAATAGTCTTCAAATCGAACGATGGCATTATCATAGTTACCCTGCACAGCAAGTGCGCGGGCTTCCCCAAGCATTGCTACTTCCTGCGCAATTTCATCTCGCCGCAGCGCCTGCTCGATCCGCCGGTCGAGGTACAGCAACCGTCCCCGATCTTGTGGCAACCCAAACGTGAACGCCCGACGCAACAGCATGTCTGCTTCTTGCGGGTTGTCTTCCTGAAGATGTAGTTCTGAAAGATCCAGCAGTACATCGACGTCTTCAGGGTACGTCTCCAGATACGTATTGACGCGAGCAAGCGCATCGGTTAGTGGTACGTCACAGGCCAGAGTGATGCGTACATAAAGCCGCAGGTATTCAACATTTTCAGGATTGGTTTCCAGTAAAGTTGAAGCCTCACCCATCGCGTCGCTGTACATACCGATATCGAGTAGCAGTCGGGCGTACTGGTAGCGCACGCCATCGAGTTCAGGATGTAGCGTAAGCCAGCGGCGATATAATTCTACAGCATCTTCAGGCCGGCGAGCAATTTGGAAAAACCCAATCAACTGTGAGATGCGGCGCTCGTTGTCAGGCTCTTCGGCCAGTTGTTTTTCAAGCGCCAGGATGCGTTCCTGGATCCAGGTATTGCGCCGGCTGTCGAGCATCTGCAAGCGATGCACGTAACCAGCATCCTGGGCATCCACGTGCTCCGGCACAAGCAACGCGCGGTATGCTTCTTCGATGCGGTCCTTTTCCAGGTACTCATCAACAAGCGCGTAACGGACAAGCAAATTGTCGGGTTGATGCGCCAGCAGGTACCGATAGCGGTCGATCGGATAAACAGGTGAATTCCCCGTAGCGCGGACCAACGCATTGTCGATTTGCGAAAAAAGCTCTAGCCAGCGCTGCGTGCCATCGTGTCGTTCAGCCAATAACATTAACTGTTCATGGGCAGAGAAAAACCGATTGTAGCTGAGCAGGTCGTAGATAAACCGATACCGGCGTTCATCGAGTTGGGGATAGTCAGCCGGGTCAGCCGCAACTGCTGGCGGCGGATTGTCCAGGCGCTGCTCAAGCGTTTCGCCGGCAGAAGCCTCCGCTAATCCCTGCTGCGAAAGGGTGTGATCGGGATTCAGCTTAAGTGCCTGCCCAAATGCTTCGCGTGCGGCGTCGTAATTTCCCTGCCACATGCGGAAGTACCCGAGCCGCATGTACAGTTCGTGATCCGTTGGATAGACCGCCAGGTACTTCTCTGCAGCAGCAACACCACGCGCTTCGTCGCCCGGGTAGCCGGCAATAGCGATGAGGTATCGCTGAATCGTATCGGGCGATCCCTGCATATGCTGTAAGAATCGCTCGTACTGCCCCACTGCTTCGCGGTAGCTACCGGCTTCGTAGAGCAAGTCTGCATATTGCCGGCGCGCCTGAAAGTCATTGGGCGACCGCTCAAGATGGGCCCGCAATGCTTCGGGACTATCAAAAGAAGCAACCCCATCAACCTGCTGTACTGGCACCTGGCCGGCTACTGGTTGCGCAACAACAATCCCCATCAACAAAACGACAAACACAGCAATCGCCCTGCCAGCAACTGCATGACCGGAAGGCGTGCTCTGAAAAGCGGGTGATATGTAATCGATACGCTGCATCAGGTGTAATTTCTCAACAATTGGGCGGATCTGATACGCCGGCAGTTGGACAATGCACTATGCTCCAAAAGCCATGCCGCGTGTAGGTGACAAACGATGACTTTTTCTGCCAATTCGTAATACGGGTCGAAATGCGTCCTCTCTAGTTGCCCTCGAGGGCATATGCGAGGAAATCATCGGGATTTTCAAAGGGTTCGCCGTTGGGGACAACGACCGCAGAAACTACGTGCGGAAGTTGGTCGGCCACTGACGGATACTTTTCTCTGAGTTGGTCCTGAATTGATTCAAAAAACTCCTGAACGTTGTCTCCCTTTTTGTTTGGTAGAAACGCAATGATTCGGCGCCGGCCCATATCGACCAAAATATCATCCGGGTGAACAACAATCTGTTCGATGGCCGGCAGCAACATGTCGAGCCCAATGGCGCCATCTGGCGTCGACTGTTCTGCTTCCATCCGGAGGGCAACCAACAGGAAAGGTTTGTACTTTTTACTCGCGCGTTGCTTGAAGGATTTCTTCAGCTTCGCAAAAAAGGCAGCATGTGTGCTTTCGAGGGCACGCAAAGAATCCACAGCAACCGATGAGACAGGCATGCCGGCCAGCGAATGCCCTTCAGGATTTCCTGAAGAGGACGGCCCGAAGGTAGATACCGGAATACTGTGCCCCGGATTCCTCATCCGTTCGATGTGGTCTGCAGCCAGCCCTGTATCCGACAGGGACAACATAGGGATTTCCCAGGGATCAACGACTTCATGCGTAACATGTCCGAGGCCAGGCCAGAGCACAAGCCGGCGACTGCCTGTAGGCACATCACCGTTAGCATCTTCAGGCATCGAGACGTGCATGGAGCCCGACATCTGGTTTCGCATGAACGCCATAATATGCTGCGACTGTGCATTGATGATATCCGGCATCATCAGCAATACCGTTGTCTGCACGGTTGCCAACTGCCCCATCATCCAGCCAAACACCTGCCTGAACCGATCAAAGGATCTAAATTGCAGGAAGGGTACAAAGTCGTTGATGAGCACGCGCTGGGGCCGCTCAGCCATAATCAGGTGGACAAGGTCTTCAATTGCTTTGGAAGCCGCTGCATCCGACATGTTAGGCCCAGGCGCTGACGCTGGAATCCAGACCATCTTTACGCGCCCCTGCTTCTGCGCCTGATCCAGATCAAAGCTCACTGAAGCAGCCTGTATCATCCAGTCTTGCGGCCGGCCAGGCGATAAAAATAGCGTCTTCTCTTCGAGCACCACCCCGGTTTGCAGAAACAGCATACCCAGCAGACCTCTCCCGTTGGAAGCATGTCCATAGCACATGTATGACCCACCCTGGTACATACCACCCCAGGATTTGTCGACTACATCGATGCCCGATAGGATTTTAGGGACGTAAGTCAAAGCTGGCGAAAACCTTGTTATTAAATGCCGAGAAGAACAGCTGTTGTACGTTGAGAGAATCCAGCGCAGGTACCCTGTTCTACTGACAGTTTACCCTCTGACGCGAATCCATTCGACTTGCCTACTTTCACGAGAGATGCGCAAATCGGTATTTAATTGACAAGACCTTGGGCCAAATAAAGACCGAACCCTGTCGTGTTCCAGAAGGCAAAACGAGGTGTTTCATCCTTCTACTTAAACACCAAATCAGCATCGCTATACTTGCGCGTGCAGAGAGTTAAACTTTTTTTCTCTCAATTCGTTGCAATTTCTTTTTTTACGGACCTTTGGCGGGGTCTTTGGTCAAGAGGATTAGTGGAGAAGGTTGATTTTTGGCGCTATTCATAAGCTTTTGGTTACGCTCCAATCATCCACCTGTCCATTATACTGCCAAGGTCTTTGGCACCATACAGATAGCGTTTAGCGTGCGCTAACGGTCTATTAAAGGCGGTTTTGTACTGTGAATTAATCGCGATGAGCGCGTATCAGACGCGTGTTTACAGCAAGGTGCCCTAAGGTTGTTCTTAAAATCTGATTAAACTTCGTAAACGGATGCTGCTTGCCAACAAAATGGCTTGTATTATAAGCGAAGCGCTCGGATTTAACGTATAGATTCTTTTTCGACAGTTATGGCAGATACTAGCGATTTCCGAAATGGCTTGACGCTCGTGTGGAACAATGACCTGTGGTCAATTACTGAATTCCAGCACGTAAAACCTGGCAAAGGTGGCGCATTTGTGCGGACCAAGCTCAAGAACGTAAAAAGCGGACGCGTTGTTGACAACACGTTTCGCGCCGGTGAGAAAGTGAAAACCGCCCGGGTTGAAAGAAGACCCAACCAGTTCCTCTACGAAGACGAGTTGGGGTTGCACTTCATGAACACCGAAACGTACGAGCAGTTTTCGCTGCGGGCCGACATGGTCGACCGCCGGGCGTATATCAAAGACGGTGGCATGGTAGATATTCTCTTCCACGCTGAAACCGATGAGCCGCTCACAACCGAGATCCCGACCAACGTAGAATTGGCAGTTCAGGAAACGGAGCCTGGTATTAAAGGTGACACTGCGCAAGGTGCCACCAAACCGGCTACACTCGAAAGTGGCGCTATTGTCAACGTTCCCCTGTTTATCAACGAAGGTGATGTAATCCGGGTTAACACCGAAACAGGCTCATATGTAGGCCGGGTTAACTCTGCGTCTTAACGCTACATACTTTTTGTTAACACTTTTGTGTGCATATTATGGATCTATCGCAAATTAGAGAAATTCTGAAAATTGTTGCCGACAGCGGCGTGGCTGAAGTAGAAATCGAAGAGGATGATTTCAGAATGGTCGTCCGTCTGAATACGCCAAACTTTTCTATTCAGTCACAAGCGCCAGCGTACCCCTTCCCGCAGCCCGTATATGCGCCCCCACCGGCGTATGCACCGCCACCAGCGTATGCAGCCCCTGCTGCACCACCGGCTGCCGCCCCTGCACCACCCGCCGCACCAGCACCCGCAGCACCTGCCGCCGCGGCTCCTGCACCCGCAGCACCTGCCGCCGCAGATCCGGCCAACAGCATCAAGGCTCCAATTGTAGGCACGTTCTACCGCTCGCCTTCGCCAGAGGCTGATCCATTTGTGAAAGTAGGCGACAAAGTCCAGGTAGGGGATGTGCTTTGCATCATCGAGGCGATGAAGCTCATGAACGAGATTGAATCTGAAGTTGCCGGCACCATCAAAGAAATCCTGATCGAAAACGCTGAACCCGTTGAATACGATCAGCCGCTTTTTGTCATTGAACCCGCGTAATTGTCTTGTAAAGCCGGCCCCTTGCCGGCTGATACACCTTGCCTTACGCTACATTGTTGGACCATACCAATTCCGGGAGGACTATACCCAATCGGATTTGGTCAGATAACTGGATAATGAAGAAGGTTCTTATTGCCAACCGGGGTGAAATTGCGCTACGCATCATCCGTACCTGCCGCGAGATGGGACTCCAAACGGTTGCTGTTTATTCCACCGCAGATCGGGACGCGCTCCACGTGCGCTTTGCTGATGAAGCTGTTTGCATCGGCCCGCCTGCATCCCGCGAAAGTTACCTCCGCTCTGATCGGCTCATTGCTGCCGCCGAGGTGACCGGTGCAGATGCGATCCATCCGGGATACGGATTCCTGTCAGAAAACGCCGAGTTTAGCGACATTTGCGCTGACCACAACATCAAGTTCATTGGCCCCTCCGCTCACACCATTACCTTGATGGGTGACAAGAGCCTTGCCAAACAGACCATGCGGGACGCCAATGTCCCCACTGTACCGGGGTCAAAAGGTATTCTTGAAGATCCCCAAGAAGGCATGGCGCTGGCTGCAGAGATGGGCTATCCGGTACTCGTTAAAGCAAAAGCCGGCGGCGGCGGTCGTGGCATGCGTGTCATCGAGCGCGAAGAGGACTTCGTCAATAACTTCAATGCGGCCCAGTCGGAAGCTGCTGCTGCATTTGGCAATGGCGACCTCTACCTGGAGAAATTTGTCACCCAGCCACGCCACGTTGAAATACAGCTTCTGGGTGATGGTAAAGGCACCGTGATCCACTTCGGCGAGCGAGAATGCTCCATCCAGCGCCGGCACCAGAAACTGGTAGAGGAATCACCCTCTCCAATTATTACGCCTGAGTTGCGCCAGCAGATGGGCGAAGCTGCGATTCGAGGCGCTGAAGCTGTAAATTACGAAGGCGCCGGCACCGTGGAATTCCTCGTTGATGCAGACCGCAACTTCTACTTCATCGAGATGAATACGCGCATCCAGGTAGAACACCCGGTCACCGAAGAAGTAACCGACTGCGATCTGATCGAATACCAGATTCGCGTTGCCATGGGTGAAACCATTCGCAAACGGGAAATCGAACTGGAAGGGCATTCCATCGAGTGCCGCATCAACGCCGAGAATCCGTTCAAAAACTTTAGCCCGTCTCCGGGCACCATTACAACATTCCATCCACCGGGCGGACTCGGGGTCAGACTTGACACCCACGCGTACACCGGGTACAAAATTCCTCCGCATTACGATTCGATGATCGGTAAACTGATTGTCCGTGCCCATACGAGGGATCTGGCCATCAAGAAAATGCGCCGTGCATTGGATGAATTTGTTATCGAAGGCGTCAAAACCACCATCCCGTTCCATAAACAACTGATGGTAGACCCCGATTTCCAGTCGGGTAATTTTGACACCCATTTCCTTGAGACTTTCGAGCTCAAACCCGAAGAAGAGTAACCTAAATCGATACGTATATGGATTTCCCTGATCAGTTGCGCTACAGCAAAGACCACGAGTGGATTAGCGTAGAAGAAGACGGCAAAACAGCTGTAATCGGTATTTCTGCGTTTGCACAAGGTGAGCTTGGCGACATTGTTTTTGTCGAATTGGAAGATATTGATGCTTCTTTCGGTAAAGATGAGCCTTTTGGTACGGTTGAAGCAGTTAAAACGGTATCCGAACTGTTTATGCCGATTGCCGGCACCATCATCGCCCACAATGAAGCACTCGAAGACAATCCGGAACTCATCAACAATTCTCCGTACGAAGACGGCTGGATGATTAAAATTACAATGGATGATCCGGCACAAATCGACGAACTGATGAGTGCTGCCGACTATGCCGCCATGGTTGGTCAATAGGGTTGTCGCGCTGTCATCTGGCGATTCTTTCTTTTTAGCCCTGCTGCGTACCCGGTTCATAACCTGTCGAAACCGGTACGAGAAGTGCCCAATTTAATAGTGACATGCAGGAACGCATCATTATCCTGGATTTTGGCTCACAATTTACCCAGTTAATTGCCCGTCGCGTGCGCGAGACCGGCGTCTACTCTGAAATCTATCCCTGCACGGAATCGCCTGAGAAAATCAAGGCCCTGAACCCTTGCGGCCTGATTTTGTCTGGCAGCCATTTTTCCGTTTACGACGACGGCGCGCCAGCGCTCGATCCGGCCTTTCTCTCGTTTACAAGGGAAGATGGGCGTGCCGTACCTGTACTGGGCATCTGCTATGGCCTGCAAGCCATGGCCTATAGCCTTGATGGCGCAGTGGAGCAGGCGGAACGACGAGAATTTGGACGCGCCGCGCTAATTGTCAATGAAGCTACAGATTTGCTGACAGGGGTTTCATCAGGTGCTACGGTGTGGATGAGCCACGGCGACCACATCACCAGCCTTCCTTCCGGATTTGATGTCATTGCGCACACCGAAAATGCCCCGGTTGCTGCTGTCCAGCACGACACAAAACCACACTACGGGGTGCAGTTTCATCCTGAAGTGGTGCACACTGAGCCAGGTAAACAGATCATCGAGAACTTTGTCATCAAGATCTGTGGCGCTTCAGGCAACTGGTCTTCTCGCTCCTTCATCGAAGACAAGAAGCAGGAAATCCGAGAAACGGTTGGCGACCAACACGTCATTCTTGGCCTGTCAGGTGGTGTCGATTCGTCCGTAGCAGCGGTATTGCTCCAGGAAGCCATTGGCAAGCAACTTACCTGTATTTTTGTCAACAACGGCTTGCTACGCAAAGGAGAGTGGGAAGAAGTACAGGATACCTTCCGCGGTGCCTTCAACATTAACTTGCGGGCAGTTGACGCAACCGATATTTTTCTCGATCGGCTTGCCGGCGTAGAAGACCCCGAGCGCAAGCGGGTAATTATAGGCAATACGTTTGTTGAGGTCTTTGAGCAGGAAACGGAGAAAATTAGCGCAGAGCTTGGCGTGAAGCCGGCGTTCCTCGCACAGGGCACCCTCTACCCCGATGTAATCGAGAGCGTCTCCTTCAAAGGCCCCTCGGCAACCATCAAAACACACCATAACGTTGGAGGGCTGCCCGAAAAGCTGGGTTTTGAAATTCTTGAGCCCTTCCGCGAGTTGTTCAAAGATGAAGTACGCGAAATTGGCAGAATTCTCAACATCCCTGAGGCGATCATTGGCCGGCACCCATTCCCTGGCCCAGGCCTGGCTGTGCGCATTCTCGGCCCAATAACGCGCGAAGCGCTGGCCGTCCTGCGCGAAGCAGACGCCATTTTCATCGAAGAACTGCATGCCCAGGGACTTTACGATAGCGTATGGCAAGCCTTTGCCGTACTTTTACCTGTACAAACTGTTGGCGTCATGGGAGACGGCCGCACCTACGAGAACGTCTGCGCCTTACGGGCGGTGACCAGCGTAGACGGTATGACAGCCGACTGGGCAAAATTGCCTTACGACTTTCTGGCCCACGTATCTAACCGCATAGTAAACGAAATTCGGGGAATTAACCGAACGGTATACGACATCAGTTCAAAACCCCCAGCAACCATAGAGTGGGAATGAAAAGGTTCTTCTATTTGATCGCTGTTGTACTCCTTGCGTGGAGCGTACCAACAGCTTCAGCACAATTTCAACAGCAGCCCCTGATTCCCGTAATTGAATCAGCTGAGTCCGTCTTTGCTACTGCCATCCAGGCCTATGAAGACCGGGACTATGAAACGGCGGCCCGTCTCTTTGGCGTAGTTGCCAATACGTTTGACCTGCACAGCAAAACGACCGCTTCGCTCCTGATGCGCGGCAAAGCGCTGTACATGAATCAGCAATACGACCAGGCCGTCCAGGTCTTGCAAGATTTTGTAACCCGCTACCGTACAAGCCGCTACGTGGCAGATGCTGAACGGATCATACAGATGGCAACCCTGGACCCAACAGCCGTTGTGCAGGACAATCAGATCTTCAAACTGGGTATTGCCCTGCCGCTCAACGAAAATGCTTCTGCGCTTACGCAGCAGATGTTTAACGGTATTCGCATGGCGATCGAGCGGCACAATGCAGTCCCGTATGATAGCCTGATGGGCCCTACGCGTAAAATCCAGATGATTTTCAGGGATACGCAAAATGATCAGGCTGTAGCCCAAACCGCTGTGCGTAGCCTCGCAGAAGAACAGGTGGACGCCATCATTGGCCCCTTGTTTAGTAACGAAGCGCTCGCAGCAGCACAGATTGCAGAGCAACTGGGCATCGTCATGCTTGCGCCGCTCGCGACAGCTGACGCTGTTTCGCGTAACAAGCAGTATGTTTTCCAGGCCAACCCAACCATCGCCACGCGGGGCCGGCTTATGGGTCGTTTCTCGGTACTCGGGTTAGGCCTCAACGAAATTGGTGTTATTGCGGATCTGAACAACAACGAAAGCTTGCGCATGGCCAAAGCGTTTGCCGACGAGGTCGAAGCACTGGAAGGTAACGTCGTCTTTAATGAAGGCATTGCAGACGCACGGACGTGGTTCAGAATTTCAGAAGGGGTTAGCAAAGACACGCTTTTAAAGGCTGATGCAATCTACCTGCCCATCAACGGCGGCAATGCATCAACGTTAATTGGTGGTGCGCTCACCAGCCTGGATCGCATGGGCTTTGGCTCGCGGCTTCGGTTGTTAGGCAACGTGGAGTGGCACAATATTTCGCAGGTATCCCTTGCCGGCAACTACAGCACCACCTACTCCAACGACTTCTACCCCAACCCGAACGACTCGCTGACGACGGAATTCCAGGAGCTTTATCGTACACAAACAGGCACAGACCCCACGCGCCTGGTGTACAGTGGCTACGACGTGGCAGATTTTGTGGCGCAGCAAATGCAACGCGCTGCGTATGAAAGCCGGCCGCTCGATTTTGTTATCCGTCAGGCCCCCATGTTTGAAGGCTACGCCAATCGCCTCGATTTCTCAAAAGGAAATGTAAACGAGGCCATGTTCTACCACCGATATGGCGGCGGGACGGTAGAGCTGATTCGTTAGCGCAGATTAGCTAGTACATTGGAACCGTTTGCCCCTTGCAGGTTACACGTTACGCGCTTTTTGATAAAAAGGCGAGGTGATGCTACCCTTGCGTGCTGTTTACGTAACCATGCAGGGCAATGACCGCAGGGCTCCCCCTGCCCACCAACTTAACACTCAAGAATCAGCCGGCACGAAGAAAGGCCCGGTGTATTTACCCACAGGTACATACTAATTCGGGTTTCGAGGGCGTTATACCCTGGAATCATCTTTCAGCGGCTTCTATCATATGTTCAATACCAGAATTCTTCTCGCTTTGGGCTGCGCGGTACTCCTTGTTACCGGCTGTGGCAGCGCAAACCGCATTTCGTACGACACACCACAAGAAGCCTTCGGCAAAGGGAAAGTGTTGTATGAAGATGGCAAATATACGGCCGCTATTACATACTTCCAGGGCGTATTTAGCTTTGGACGTACCCATCAATGGGCCTCTGACGCACAATTGTACCTTGCCCGTGCGTATCGCGAGAACAAAGAATATTTACTGGCCGCCAACGAATACGAGCGGTTCACAAAAATCTACCGCGCTGACCCCCGACTTGCACGGGTTAACTTTGAGTGGGCAGAAACCTACTCCAAAATGTCGCCGGCAGCCCCGCTTGATCAATCAGACACCAAGCGGGCCATCCAGGAATTCCAGCTCTTCATCGACCGTTTTCCAAACGATCCGCTGGTAACTGAAGCACAGCAAAAAATTGTAGATCTTCGAACCAAGCTTGCAGAGAAACAATACCTCACTGCGCAGCTCTACGAGCGGCGTGAGTTGTTTGAAGCGGCGGCGTTGTCATTTGAGTCTGTATTTGACTTGTATCCCGATACCCCGTGGGCCCAGCCGGCGCTCGTAGGGGCGATCAAAATGTACATCGCGTTCAGCGACCAGAGTATTGCCCTGCGCCAACCCGAACGTCTGCGTGCTGCAATCAAAAACTATGACCGTCTGATTCAGATTTTCGAGCCCAGCGAACATCATAAAGAAGCTGAAGGGTACTACGAAGAAGCCCAGGCCAAGCTTGACGCGTTGCAAGAAGCAAACGAAGCCAAGAAAGAAGCCATGGAAACGGCTTCGAACGAGAACTAGCGCGTGAACATTGGGATTTATGGTGGATCGTTTAATCCACCACACATTGCTCACCTGGTTGTGGCCGAAACCGTGCGCGACCAGTTTGAGCTAGACAAAATCCTCTGGATTCCGGGCTACATCCCGCCGCACAAAACACATCTGCGGCTTGTAGATGCCGAACATCGGCTGGAAATGGTGAAACTTGCCACGGCCAGCAACCCGGCGTTTGAAGTATCCGATATCGAGATTGCGCGGAAAGGGACCTCCTTCACGATTGACACGGTCGCCGAACTCCAGGCGGCACATCCTGCACACAACTACGCGCTCATTATTGGGGAGGACAGTCTGCTGGATTTTATGACGTGGCACCGGCCGGCAGACATTGTCGGCGCCGTAGAGCTCCTTGTGTATCGCAGACCGGGCCGGCCCAACGAAACAGCTGAAGCCCTCGAACTTTTCCCAAGTCGCATCCATTTTGCAGAAGCACCACTGATCGATGTATCCAGTGCTGCCCTCCGCGCACAACGCAAATCCAACAAGTCGATTCGACACCTTGTACCCGATCCCGTCTTTGATTATATAATGCAGCACGGGCTATACCAGGACTAAGTGCAAACAGATCAATCCTTCCGGATTTATTTGTTTTTAGTTACAGGTTGAAGGTTATTTGCCTTTTAGCGTTTTGTTTGTACTTAAGGCGTGTAAACACTCCTTAGCCACAAATCACCTCGAACAGTTTATACAGCAATAACTCCATGGCCGGCACACGAATGGACCGCCTGAGAAGGAAGGCGGCACAAGTGGTATTCCCAAGACTTGGCTCCAATATGCCGCCGCCCGTGCGGGTTGAGGAAGACATAGATCGATTTCGGCAGCTGCAAGAGAAATATCAGTTTGGCGGCATTGTTCTCTTTAACGGTGACACAAAGCATACGCCCGCGGTCCTTGCTGATTTGCAACAGCATGCTACTAGGCCGATCCTAGTGGCCTCTGATATCGAACGCGGTACAGGTCAACAAATTGCTGGCGCTACCCTGTTTCCACACGCACGTGCGTGCGCCATCGCCGGCAGTGCCGCTGTTCAGGCTTTTGCAGAAATCACAGCCAAAGAAGCGCTTGCTTGCGGATTACACATCACGTTTGGCCCGGTAGCAGACGTTAATTCCGATCCAAAGAACCCCATCATCGGCATTCGTTCTTTTGGTGCTGATGCTACGGAGGTACGCCAGCACGTGCAAACTTACGTGTCGACTTGCCGGCGGATTGGACTTCTCACAACTGCCAAACATTTCCCTGGCCACGGCGATACGGCAACCGACTCACACGCCATGCTGCCGGTTGTAAACAAAGCGCCGGCGCTCCTGGATGAGGTTGAATTCCCGCCGTTTGTGGAAGCCATCAAAACAGGCACCGACCTGGTCATGACGGCCCACGTCGCCTTCCCTACGCTGCATGACGCAAGCACGCCGGCCACCCTGTCAGCCCCCATCCTGCAAAACGTACTCCGGCAAAAACTTGCCTTTGAAGGCGCGATCATCTCCGACAGTTTGATTATGAAAGCCATCCAGCCTGCAGATGGCAACATGGCGCGCTATGCCGCAAACCTGATCAACGCCGGCCTTGACATCTTACTCGATCCGCTCGAGCCGGCAGATATGGTAGCGGGAATTGTCGCGGCCGTCGACAGCAATCTCTTGAATGAGTCACAACTCGATGAAGCTATTGCCCGCATTGATCATCTGCGCAAGCGCATGACCGGCAAATTTGGGTCAGCATTCTTTACCAACCCGGCGCAGCACTTTGCACCCGATCTACTTGGAAATGCTGACCACGAGACGAAGGCCAGAAGCGTTGCCGCACATGCTATCCAGGAAATTACACCAGCACAGCCATTGGAAGGTACAGGCACAAAGCTGGCCGTGTTTGTTACGCCATACCGGACGCGACTCGATCCAACAGAAGCTCCGATCGGACAGGCTATCAAAGCAATGGCTGCACACACACCAGGGCTTACCATTGCGTATCATGAAGTACACGCAGAAACGCCGGAAGTCCTCTTTACAGAAATCACTGCATCACTGGGACAATGCGACGAGGCGTTTGTATTTGTTGTATCCAAGCCGGCTGCCTGGCATGCATACGGATTGCCAGATAATCTATCGAGGTTTGTATCAATGATAACGCAGCGCATCCACACCACGCTCGTATCCCTGGGCGACCAGCATGTGCTGGCTGCTTATCCCGATGCCGCACGTACCCTGTGTGCGCACAGCGATGTGCCGGCCTCGCAACAAGCAGTCGTGCAGAAGCTGTTCAGCCGAGTGCAAACATAGCAATCCTGTCCGACTGATCTGTTAGCGGTTACCAGTTGCAGGTTTTTGGCCTTGTGCCATGTTAAAGCAGACTTACTGGTTTAAGGCCTCAAAACCTTTAACCTGCAACTTGTAACTACAAATATGGCAATCCTGAGGGATTGTCATATTTGCTCCTAGCCATCGAATGGAAATTCGCCGATGCCCGTGATAAATGCGTGAAACGCTGCGATTTTCACGTAGCTTGCGCTTACGCGATAGCGGTTGTAGAAGACGACAACACACAGTTCCTGATCGGGAAGCCGCGCAAAGCTTGTGTTGAAGCCGGCCACCTGTCCCCCATGCCCTATCTGCGTCATCTCGCGATACGGCCGTACGCGCCACCCCAGGCCATATTCGGTATCTTCGCCATTGGGCAGTATTGTAGATGCCCACATTTCAGCTTTGGATGCTTCACTCAGCACATCGTCGCCGTACAATGCATTGTCCCACTTGATCAGATCATGTACGGAGGAAAGCAAGCCGCCGGCGGCCAGGGTTGAGGAGTTCTCTGTCGGGTTACGGTTAATCAATTCCCCAACGCGATTCACCCAATACCCCGAAGCGCGATGCGGAATGATGGCTTCTGGGTCGGCCATCCGCGTTTGTGTCATACCCAGTGGCTCAAAGATGCGCGACTGCAACACCTGATTAATCGGTTTGCCCTCAATGCGCTCAACAATCATGCTGAGCAGGTAATATCCGGTGTTGCTATAGTAAAACCCCTGTCCTGGTGCAAAATCCATGGGCCGACCGTGGGCAATACGAATCACCTCTTCAGGCAAAAGACGGAAGCGGTATACATCGTACGACCGGATGGTCTCATAGTCTGGAATGCCCGAAGTGTGCGCGAGGAGATGGCGGACGGTTGCGCCAAGCCATTCGCCAGGCAGGTTGGGCAAAAACTTGTGGATGGGATCGTCGAGGCTGAGTTTCCCTTCTTCAACATTCATCAGCGTGGCTACGGCCACAAATTGTTTACTGATGGATCCGATTTCAAACACACTGCTGTCGCTGACCGGCACAGATAGCTCGACGTTGGCATACCCGTACGTTTCCAGGTGCAGGATTTCACCGCGCGATGCAACAGCCACTACAGCACCCGGGATGTTGAATGTTGCCATATGCCCACGTACGCGTCTGTCAAGCGTTTCCAGGGCTTCTGGAGAAGGTTCTACAACGGTTTGCGCCGTAACATGTGCAATGCCTGGCACGAGAACAAACGTGCAAGCAAGCAACAAAGATTTGGTTAGAAAAGATCGAACAAAAAAGAAGGCTATTTTGAGATACATAGCTGTGCAAGAACGGGATGAGACAAACGCAATCTATCCCATAGTACAGGTAATAAGCCACAAAAGTTAGTGAGCACTAATTATCAATCGTCAACCGCCCTTTGTTGGGCTATTCCTAGTCGTTGTTAACTTTATCACCTGTTTGGCGTTGAAGCACTAACTTCATGGGGCGCGGATGCCTCAAACACCTAATTTCTTTGGTTCTATGGGATTTCTAGATAGTATCTTCCGGGAAAACGATTTCCCACCGCTAGTAAGCGAAGCATCAGACGAAATCCACGAGATGGTGCGCAGAGGCCGGTACATGTTTGAAGCTGCTACGGGCCACCTGTTGGAAAACGAGGTCTTGGAAGAAGATCTTAGTAAAATGGATGAACTCATCAATAATGGTGAGCAACACATCCGCAGGGTCGTGTTTGAGCATTTGAGCATGTACCCTGAACAGGACCTCATCTTTTGCCTCAAGCTCGTAAGTATTGTAAATGAGGCAGAGCGGATTGGCGATTTAGCTAAGTCAATTGCGAAAGTTGCCAAGCTAGCGAATCAGCCAAGGATGGGTGCATTGGTAACTCCGCTTCGTGAATTTCGGAATACTATCCTGGGCATGTTTTTACAACTGGAAGAAGGCTTTTTCCGTGGGAATGCTGAAGAGGCCCAGCAGATTATGGAAAAGCATAAGGCGCTGAAAGCCGAAGTGGCTAATTACATCATCAATCTGGCCGGCGAGGAAAACCTGACCGGTAACCAGGGCGTCATTTATGCGCTGAGCGCGCGTATGCTGAATCGCGTTAGCGCACACATCGCCAACATGGCTTCGACGGTGGTATCACCCATCGACCAGATTCGCCGAACAGCAGCCTGGCCGGAAGAAGAGTAAATCACTTCGAACCGGCCATTTACACACCAATTAACGCATCACTATACAAAGTATCAGTAGCTATACAATCTTATGGCAGTAGCATCTAATATGCCGGCCCTCGGCAATACAGCAACCGCGTTTGACCTCCTCATTGCCAACCCCTCAGTAGATGGCCACGCGGAAGAAACACGAAGCCTCGCACAATATGAAGCAGCAGACGTCGTAGTCGTCGTCTTTACCTGCAACCACTGCCCCTATGCCATACACGTTGAGGACGAACTGATCGCCATTGCCAAGGCTTATGCAGAACGTGGCGTGCAATTTATCGCAATCAGCTCCAACGACCCGGCACAATACCCAACAGACAGCTTCGAGCATATGGCCGAACGCGCCAAAGAGAAGCAGTATCCCTTCCCTTACCTGTGGGACAAAACGCAGGACATCGCCCATGCTTATGGCGCAGCTTGCACCCCAGATTTCTTTGTCTACGACAAACAGCGCACGCTCGTCTACCGCGGCCGCATGGACGAAACGCGTCCAGGCATGGGCGATGCGCACGGTACGGAGCTGAAAAACGCATTGGATCAGATTCTGGAAACCGGTGCAGGTCCCGAAAAACAATTCCCGTCGATGGGGTGCAGCATTAAGTGGTATCCCGGTAATGCGCCGGCTTGATCGGTCACCCGGACAATTAGCAGGGAAAGTGAAGCATCGATCCTCGCTGTTTGGTATAATGGGGCATCAATAAACCCCACCCGACCGCGCATGGACTGGATTGTACTGCTCCCCCCTATTGTTGCCATTGGCCTGGCCCTGTGGACCCGCGAAGTTTACCTCTCACTTTTCATCGGCCTTTGGCTGGGTACCACAATTCTTGTTGGCGGCAATCCCGTGCTCGGCTTGCGCGAGCTTGGCGATCAACTGGTTACCGTATTCTCCGACGCCGGCAACACGCGGATTGTGTTCTTCTGCCTGCTTGTAGGTAGCCTCATCGCGTTGGTGCAAGCATCAGGTGGTGTCCTTGGGTTTGTAAACTGGGCCCAGAAACGCGGTCTGGGCACTACCCGCAGAGGTGCTGAGATTCTGGCATGGGTTGTTGGGATGGTAATTTTTGTCGAATCGAGCATCACATCGCTAACCGTAGGTGCGGTAAGCCGCTCCTTCTTTGACAAGCTGAAAATTCCCCGAGAGAAGCTGGCGTATTATTGCGATGCTACCAGCGCTCCGGTTTGTATGATGCTGCCGCTCAACGGTTGGGGCGCTTATATTCTTGGATTACTGGCCGCGCAAGGCGTCATGGACAGCGACGCCGTGGGCTTGCTTATTGGCGCGCTGGCGTTCAACTTCTTTGCGATTTTTGCCATTGTAACGGCCTTTGTACTCGCTTTCACGGGCTGGAGCTTCGGCCCCATGGCCCGGGCAGAAAAGCGCGCCTCAGAAACAGGCCAGCTCATCCGCGAAGGCTCTGTGCCGATGATTTCAGAAGACGTTTCCGAAATTGAGCCGGTTGCAAATTCCAGGTATCAGACCATTGACTTGATGCTCCCCATCTTCACCATGATCGGGATGATCTTTGTCGGCCTGTACATCACCGGTGAAGGCAACTTGATGAAAGGCAGTGGTTCTACCTCGGTGCTTTGGGCGGTAGCAACAGCTATTGGTGTGGCGATGGCGATGTATGCCATTCCCCGGAACGGCAAAATGCTCATCTCCCCTGTAAAATCAACCAGCCTCATCCTAAAGGGTGCGTCCGGCTTGCTGCCCGTGACCATCCTCATCGTCTTTGCTTTTGCCCTTGGGCAGGTCTCTCGAGCCCTTGAAATGGGGCCATACCTCGTCGACTTGATTGGCGATGGCGCGCCGGCCTGGTGGGTACCGTCGCTCATTTTTATCATCGGCTGCCTGATCTCATTTTTCCTCGGCTCTTCCTGGACTACCTTTGCTGTGCTCATCCCGATTGCATTGCCGCTGGCTGAAGGATTAGGCTTGAGCCCCGCGCTGATGCTCGGCGCTGTCCTTTCAGGTGGCGTCTTCGGAGACCACGCCTCACCGCTCTCGGATACGTCCATTATTTCATCGATGTCAGCCGCCTGCGACCACGTCGACCACGTAAACACGCAGCTTCCCTACACACTGGGCCTCGCCGGCGTAACCGTAGTTGCATTCATCGTGGCCGGTTTGATCTTTTAAATTCGTGCTTCCAGATTTCCGGTTTTTCGTGCTTCCAGCAATCAACATTCAGCAATCAACATTCAGCAATCAACATTCAGCAATCAACATTCAGCAATCAACATTCAGCAATCAACATTCAGCAATCAACATTCAGCAATCAACATTCAGCAATCAACATTCAGCAATCAACATTCAGCAATCAACATTCAGCAATCAACATTCAGCAATCCCCATTGTAGTTGGCTGCAAGATGTGGTATGGTATAGTCTCCTCCATCCACCACAATCCTCAACGGCATGTTTAACTCGCAGGCGTTTCAGTCGTGGTTTACCGTCGTGCTGGGCGGGTTCGTCTTCGCGTTGCTGTTTATGCTGGTGGGCATGATGTCGGGATTGGTGCTGGATGGAGAGCTACACGTCTCACGAATGGCTGTTTCTCTTGGCTTGCTGGCGTTTGTTGGATACGTGGGGGTTGCCAGCGCGGTGCGTACGCGTAAACAGCGGTGAGGGGTGCTATTCCTATTCCCTCAAAAAATCTTTGCGTAACTGCTCAAGACGTCCAGGCCATCTTCAGCAGCCCCATTTCATATCATGCCTGACATGATCCGGTAACCAGTGCTGGCCCTTGAGTATATTGGTTATAGGTAGTACAGCAACACACCCCTGTCCGACTCCACATTCGTTCTGTCGGCCTGTCCCCGCTCAAGTGGGGAATTGTAATTTTGTGTCATTACTTTCCTGAAAAAATATAGCCTTCGGGAAAGGCCTCATGACGAGACAGAGCTAAGGAAATCGGCATTCAGCAATCAACAATCTGAAATCATCAATCAATCAGCTTTCATCAAACGTATACGCAAACACGTAGCTGTGCGCGCCGGCTTCGTTGATGATTTCCATCGTTCCGCTCAGCCCTTTGAGTTCGCCCGTGGCGGAATCAGGGACCACTTCGAGAATGAGCCGGCTGTCCGTGCCCGCCATTACGCCAAAGTGCTGTAAGACGAAGGTGCCGGCTTTCCCCATCAGACTGCCTTCTACCTGCTCAATGGCCACGTAACCAGCCGAACCTTGCACGTCCGTCATCGCTGTTAACATCTCTCCCTGGCTTGTGCCATCCAGGTCACCCGCAAAGGTCTTATCGAGCGACATGCGGCCGAGCTTTGCGCCGGCCTTGCTGGCTGCGTATGCATCGATGGGTTTCATGGTAACGTCAAAGGTACCTGTAGCTTTCATGTTCTCCCTGGTTTGTGTTACGCAAAACTCACTTTCAAACATGACAACGTAGTGTCACCCCGCAAACTGGCACAAAACAAAAGCGGCGGGACCACGCACGTCCCGCCGCTTTATCATTTATCCGTCCTCCGAATAAAAATCATACACTTGCCGTTTCGGGTACCCGGTACACCTGATCGATGTAGTCGATGACCATCCGCTCTGCACTAAAGGCAGCCGGCAGTGTTTTCATTGCATCGCGCATTGCGGCGATCCAGCCCAAAGGCAGACCGTCTTCGTTGCGGTCGTAGAACAGGGGAATGACCTGCTCACGCAATGCGTCGTGCAAGAATTTTACGTCTTCAGCATCTTGAATCGCCGGGTCTTTGGTATCTGCTGATGACTCATGGCCAATGGCCCAGCCATTGTTGCCATTAAACCCTTCCGGCCACCAGCCGTCGAGGATCGACAGATTCAAACCGCCGTGGACAGGCACTTTCTGGCCGCTCGTGCCGCTGGCTTCGTAAGGCCGGCGTGGATTATTGAGCCATACATCGGTACCAGAAACCAGCATCCGGCCAATTTCCATACTGTAGTTTTCGAGAATGATAAGCTTGCCCGCAAAAGCAGGATCGCGGCTCACCTCGAATAATTGCTGGATAAGGCGCTTGCCCTCTGCATTTGCGGGGTGCGCTTTACCTGCAAAAAGAATTTGGATAGGCCGATCTGTATCCGAAAACAGACTGCGTGCTTTTTCCAGATCTTCGAACAGCAACGCGGCACGCTTGTACGGCGCAAAGCGGCGCGCAAAACCGATGGTCAG
The DNA here is from genome assembly GCA_965263205.1 of Rhodothermales bacterium. Taxonomy (GTDB): domain Bacteria; phylum Bacteroidota; class Rhodothermia; order Rhodothermales; family JAHQVL01; genus JBCCIM01. The sequence goes on along the minus strand of CBDHHF010000011.1, from coordinate 15,551 downwards.
CGCATCGGGATCGAGCTTATCTTCAAACTTGAGTGTCTGTGACGCAATTTTCTCTTTAACAAACGCAATCAGGCGATGACGCAGGCTGTTCCGGTACGCCCACAATGCTTCGTCAGATACGTCGTCGAGTTGATTCCAGAATGGCTGGTTGCCACGTTGTGCTTTCCATCCATCCAGGTGTTCATCAAGAAATGCCTGTGCGGTTGGTGCCGTCCATGTTGGGACGTGTACCCCATTGGTAATCTGCCCGATGGGCACTTCGCTAACCGATTTGTCTGGATAATGGTGTCGCCATTGCCGGCGTGCTACCTCGCCATGCAAAGATGAAACACCATTCGAGGTACGCGAGAAGTTCAACGCCAACACAGTCATCGTGAACGATTCTTCCGGATCGTTGGGATTCACGCGACCATAAGCAAGCAAATCGTGCTCAGAGAAGCCCATCTGCTCGCGGAAGCCGGCCATCTGCTCCAGGAAAATGTCCGGAGAAAAGCGGTCGTGTCCGGCCATGACCGGGGTATGCGTGGTAAACACGCACTGGTCGCGCACGCCGGCCTCTGCTTCTTTGAGGCTGTAATCAGACAAGACGTTGCCAGACTCGAGCGATTCGCGCAGCAATTCGAGCGCAAGGAACGCGCAGTGGCCTTCGTTCATGTGATACACATCCGTCTGGATGCCCAGGGCACGCAGCAGACGTATACCGCCGATACCAAGAATAATTTCCTGCTGAATACGCACAGCCCGACCATTCTGGTAGAGGCGGCACGTCAATGAACGAAATTCTGACGGGTTGGCGTCAAAATCAGAATCGAGTAAGTAGACATGGTTTCGGCCCAGGTTGATGCGCCATGCCTGCAGTTGTAACGGGGCTTTTGCCAAATGGACGGTAACGCGCAGTGGATTGCCATCTTCATCCCGCACCAGGGTAATCGGATGCTTTTCAGGATCGAGCCGCTGATAATTCTCCTGCTGCATCCCTACAGCGTCGAAATACTGCTGGAAATAGCCGTCACGCAAGAAGAGGCCAATTGCCGTAAACGGCAGGCCCAAATCGGAAGCGGCCTTGGTATGGTCGCCGGCAAGGATACCCAAACCACCTGCATACAGCGGCAGGCTTTCGTGGAAGCCGTACTCCATGCAGAAGTAGGTGACTGCCGGTGCATCGGCATATGACGTTTTGGTATTCATGTAAGACGTGAAGTCTTCATAAACCTTTTCGACTTCCGCCTGGAAAGCTGCATCTTTCAGTACAGCCGCGTCAGCAGCGTGCAGCGTTGCAACCGGATTCTGGTCTGATGACTTGAATACCTGAGGATTCAACTGGCTAAACAGGGCCTGCGCAGCAGGATTCCAACTCCACCACAGGTTGCCGGCGAGTTCATTCAGCTTTTCTTTTATACTCATTTAATTTTCTGCTTTGAACATGAATATAGGTGCGCGAATACCGCTCAGGTATTCCTTGGGGCAAATGCGGGCCGTACGAACGGATAACCCGGATTCGCGTCTTGTATTTTCAGGGGACTGGACCTTTAGTCCATGCAATATGTCAATCTGGTATCAGTTTCACATACGCTTAAGACATGCGAGCACGTGCATGTCAGAACGAGGTACGGAAATTATCGGTTATTTTTGCAAACCATTAATAACACGTATATGAAATAATTATGGTGGATACCAGAATCGGGTGGACGCGTACTTCACTCATTACTGAAGGTACACGCATACTGGAGGCGATAAACATAGGTGATGCGCGACGAAATGTCGAATGGATCTTGTGCGAATTGCTTAAATGCAATCGTGCATCGCTATATGCCCATGCTGAAAAGGAAATTGCAGCAGATATATTGCAGGCATTTAATGCCATGTTGCAACGCCGGCAACAACACGAACCGCTGCAATATATCCTCGGCTATACCGTATTCTGTGGCCTCCGCATCAATGTGGCTCCTGGTGTACTCATCCCCCGTCCAGAAACAGAAGTACTCGTAGAACGCGCCCAACAACACCTCGCCACGCACCCTGATGCGCACGTACTCGACATCGGGTCGGGTAGTGGATGCATCCCGCTGGCAATCAAACATTTTGTCCCTACCGCCACGGTGCTGAGCTGTGATATAAGCCAGGACGCCCTTGCTATTGCCCGGCAAAACGCAACAGCCCTTAAGCTTGATGTTCACTTTTTCCAGAACGACATTCTCACAAACACCCTCACCTTACCAGCCCATCAGAAATTTCACCTGATTGTATCCAATCCGCCTTACATTCCCGAAACAGAATACCGGGACCTAGACACTGAAGTAAAAGACTACGAGCCGGCGCTCGCACTAGACACCGGCGCAGACCCACAGCTTTTTTACCGGGCCATCGCTCAGACCGCAGCCAAGCGGCTATACGCGGATGGGATGGTGCTAGTAGAAACGCACTGCGACCATGCGCACGATACGGCTGCCTGTTTCCGTAAGGCTGGATTTGTTAATACCCAGGTGCTCCAAGACCTGACAGGCCGTGACCGTTTTGTACAGGCAAACTGGCCGGCATAAACAACTTTTTAAATCGTCTACAAGAAATGAAAATAGCCCTCATTCAATATCAGCCCACAGCCGACCTTAACGCATCAGTAACCAGAGGACTCGAAGCACTGGAAGAAGCCGCGCGTGCCGGCGCAAAACTGGTAGCTTTTCCCGAACTGGCCTTTACCCCTTTTTATCCGCAGCACTGCGCAACACCCCTGTCAAAAGACCTCGCAGAATCCATCCCAGGCCCTACAACGGCCCTTTTCCAAGAAGCCGCCAAACGATTGGGTGTAGTAGTTGTCCTCAACCTGTACGAGCGCGACGGTGACGATGCATACGACACTTCGCCCGTCATCGACGCTGACGGTACCTTGCTGGGCAAAACACGCATGATGCACATCACAGATTACGAAGCATTTTACGAGCAAGGATACTACACACCGGGAGACACAGGTATGCCTGTTTATGCTACTGCCGTGGGCAACATTGGCGTTGCCATTTGTTACGATCGGCACTATCCCGAATACTTGCGTGCACTCGCTCTGGCCGGTGCTGAATTGGTGATCGTTCCACAAGCCGGCGCCCTGGACGAATGGCCCGGCGGCCTCTACGAAGCTGAACTCAAAGTGGCCTCGTTCCAGAATGGATACTTCATGGCCCTCGCCAATCGCGTAGGGAAAGAGGAAGTATTAACGTTTGCCGGTGAATCGTTTGTCACCGATCCGTTCGGGCAACTGGTCGCGCAGGCTCCCAAAGCGGAGGAAGCCATTTTGTATGCTGATTTGGACCTGTCGCGCTGCGCAGACTCCCCAGCCAAGAAGCTCTTCTTCCAACACCGTAGAGCAGATCAGTATGGGATGCTGAGCGAAAGGTGAATGCCGAATGCCGAATGCCGAATAATTTACGAAATTCGGAAGCACAAAAAACGACTAACCACTTAGCATTACGCTATAATACCTCGCCCGTCTGGCCCAACTTAATTCTGGCTCTATATTACATCTAACATCACTGGTCAAAATAGGCCGCTGCACTCCTTTTTACCATTAGCGTCATGCCGGACTTGATCCGGTATCCAGAGAACGATTGAGCAAAATTAGCCCTTTCTTAAGTTTTCTGGATCCTGAATCAAGTTCAGGATGACGTTTTGCATATTTGTGATATAGAGACAGAACTTGATTGGGCATCCACAGGGATGATACGCCACATAAAACCGGTGAAAGACCACTAGCTATGCTGGTGGATCCCCAGTCAAGCTGGGGATGACGTTGGGGAGGCATGGCGCTCTCCTAATATTTGGCGCTTACACCAGTCTGATAGCAGGAAGCAAAGAACCTGCAACCTGCAACCACAAACAAATCAGAACCGATTTGTTTGTTCTTACGGATTGCGCTTGCGGTAGTCTTGAAAAGACTCTTTTTGGAAAGCGCCTGTGTTGATATAGCGCAGAACATGAAGAAAATCGGCGGCTTCTATAAAGCCAGGGACGCGGGTGATGTAATCGCCGGCAGAAGACAGGAAAACGATGGTTGGTGTGCCTTCTGCACCCAGTCCGGAGGCAAGTTCTGGTGCACTGAGTTCATACCCTTTAAACTGTATGACTTTCTCGGCATCATCTATATCGAGGCGTACCGTTTCAAAATTCTCATTGAGGTACGTCCGAACTTCGTCAATCTCATACACCTCTTTTTGCAGGCGTTGACACCACGGGCACCATGGTGCATATACATCTACCATGACAGCACGTCCACTCGTTTCCGCTGCTTTGAGAGCCTCACCAAAATCCATCCAATCGAGCGATTGAGTAGATTGTTCAGATGGTGTCTCGGGCGGAAGCGTGTTATCTGTTTGCGCCTTGAGTATGGGGGGCGAAATCAGTAACCCAATGATGAGAAGAGAAAAAACGTGCTTCACTGTGGTTATGCGGGAATAAGGTTTTTGTAATTTCGCCGGAGTATGTCTGATGCATTTTCCCAGTTAAAAGTTTCGAACACAGCGGGTGTTGCGGTCGCCCATTTTTCTCGATCGCCAGGTGCATCGACCATGGCTTGCAAAACACGGCCAATTTCTTTGGGATCACGGGGTTCAACAACACAACCAACACCGAAGTCTTCAACGATGCCCCCAATTTCGGGCAAGTCGCTCGCCAATACCGGCACACCCGCCATCAGGTATTCAAACAACTTGTTTGGCAGCGCATATCGGTGATTAAGGCAGGTATCTTCGAGGAGGGTGACACCGATATCGGCCGAACTGGTGTATGCGTGTAATTGCTCCGGCAATACCGCCGGCTTAAACTTCACCCGTTCCGTCAGACCAAGAGCAATCACCTCATCTTCAACGGCCTGCCGCAGCGGCCCATCTCCCATAAACACCAGTGTAGCCCCCGAGACATACTGCATAGCGCGCGCAAGCAGATGACATCCCCGGGCTTTCTGTATTTTTCCCTGGTGCAGAATCACAGACTGGCCCTCTGGAATCGCCAAATCATCCCGTAATACGCGAGATACAACGCGTGGCTTTTGCATCGGGACGTTATAAAGCACATCAGGGAGCGCAATGTTATACGAAGCCGCCAGATGCGAGGCAATGCTTTGGCTTACCGTATAGACGGTATCAGCGTGGCGAATGTACCGTGATTCGACGGTTTCCCAAAAGAAACGCACCCACGGCCGGCCAACAGTCGATGCCACATACGGGTAGCGTTCGCGGGCATCATACACCAGCTTCGCCTTTTGCCGTTTGGCCTGTGCCGCAAGTGCCGGCAAATTGTACAAATCACTTGCGTGGTATACGCGCGCAGAAACCTGCGCGACCGCATCTGAAAACAGGCGATGGCACCGCCAAAAAAAACGCGGGCCACTGCCGGCAGGACGTTGCAGCACGCGAAACGTCACCTGATCGTTGTAACGCACCGTCGCCGATTCTCTCCCAAGCCCAAAGACCAACACCTCATATCCGGCAGCAGACAATACATCCAATTGCTTCAATGCCCGCGAATTGTAGCGAGGATCGCCCGTGATGGCAAAAAGAATGTCAGGACCAGAGATTTGCAAGGGTGAAGTAGTGGGTTAAAGGAGCGTGGATTGAATGCCGATTTTTCGAATGACTTAATTTAAATGCGTACCAGCTACAAAAAATCAATCGACATTCGGCACTCGAAAATCGGCATTCAAAAATCGGCATTCTCAGTATTTCCGGTGAACACAGCCACACTACCGGTTTGAAAGATGCAGAGTTGCCCGCCGTTCCCTATTTTCAGTCATGGCCGGCAAAAACGCGTTCGATAGCAAGCTAGTTAAAAAAGCGCAACAAGGCGATGCTGAAGCTCGAGAGCATCTGATGAAAGCGCTTGATCCGCTGTTGCGTGCTTTTTTTATCAAGCGCATTGGGTTTAAGTCGGAAGTGGACGATCTGATTCAGAACACGCTCATGCGTGTCCATAAAGGCCTCGAAGATTTGAAGGATCAGTCGAGTTTAAAAGCCTTTGCCATGAAAGCCGCCCTGTTCGAGCTGCAGGATCTCTACCGCGGCCGGTATAGCGCCAAGGAATCACTCTACGACCCGGATCATGCGCCCAGTATGGATGCAGACGAAATGCCTACGCCCACCCAAATGGATTTGGAGAAGGCACTTGCTGCCCTCTCGCCACGCGCACGACGCATCATCGAACTGCGCGAATACGGGTATCGATACGAAGAGATTGCCAATATCGTCGGATCGACCGAAGCTGCTATCAAAATGCAGGTTAAGCGGGCGTTTGAGAAAATGCGGGATTTGCTGATCAGCTTGCTGATTGCTTTCCTGTTGGCGTCGTTTGAGGAGCCTTATGTAATGGAGCCAACCCCAGAGTCCTCGATTTGAGCTTGAATCATGCATTGTTGCATAGCCGGCGCTCGAGAAGTGCTTTAATCGAAGGTGATGGTGCAAGTTTAAGCGCCTGTACACGATACGAAGCAGCCTCTTCCAAATGGCCGGCCCTCCGATGCAAATCTGACAACACCGCCCCCCATAGATACGAGCCCGTGAGCCAGGTTGGCGGTTGAAATGATATTAAGACATCCAGACCAGCCTCGGGCCCTTTCCATTCAGCCATTGCCACAGCAAGATTAAGACGATGTATGGCCGATGGGGCTACCTGCTCGAGCAATTCATAACAGGCTACAATGTTGTCCCATTCGGTAGCTTCAAAGGAAGGCGCCATGCAATGCGCAGCGGCTACCCCGGCTTCCGCATGATACCTGGAATAACGATCCCCATCTGCAGATTTAGCAAGCCAGGCTAACCCGCGGCCAATACGCGCCTGATCCCAACGCGAACGATCCTGCTCCTCCAACAATAACAAACCACCCGATGCATCCTGGCGTGCAGACATCCGTGCAGCGTGTAACTCCATCAGCGCCAACAGCGCAAAGGTCTCCGGTACCTGTCCCACGCGGTGTGCAGCAAGCAGGCCGGCTAACCGAAGTGCCTCTTCGCACAACTCCTGTCGAATAGCGAGCGTGGCGTGTGCAGACAAGTACCCTTCCGTAAACAAAAGATAAAGAATGCGATGCACAGCCGGTAACCGTTCAGCATACGTTGTATTATCCAGAGCATCCATCTCGAGCGGTTGTTCACGCAATCGGTTACGGGCCCGTGTAAGCCGCTTGTAGATATTGGCCTCGCTGGTGAACAACCGCAACGCAATTTCGCGCACGCCAAAACCACACAAAATTTTGAGTGCAAAAGCCAGTTGGGAAGCCTCAGGAACGTGTGTATCACAACACACAAAAAGCATCCGCAACAAGTCTTCGTCCTCTGATATGACCGCATCTTCTGGTGCGTCCTTATGCTCAACGAATGCAGCAGCCCGATTTTGCAGCAATCGTCGGCGTGCGGTGGCCTGACGCAATGCCCCCATCAATTCGTTGTGCGCTACCTGATAAAGCCAGGCATCCGGGTTGGGCGGGACGTCCGCCGCAACCCAGGATTCCAGTGCTTTGGTTAACGCCGTCTGTACCGCATCTTCGATGTCTTCGATGTACGCAGTACCAACACGGCGCGAAAGCTGCGCAACGAGCCGGCTATACGCACGCCGAAAAAAGTGCGGCGCCAAATCAGTCATGATCCGGAATTACAATTTCCCGCACTTCTACACTCGACCCCGGATGTACCCCCGGACTTTCGTGTGCCACCACCACCGCTTCTTCCATGGTTTCGGCAGTGATAAGCATATATCCGCCAATGACTTCTTTGGCTTCCACAAACGGACCATCGGTAGCGCCATCTACGCGCACAACCCTTCCATCCCCAAGCATCCCACCCAGATCTACAATGTTGTCTTTAAACTTCTCTTTCCACGCGTTGAATTTGGCGTACAATTCTTCCATTTGCGCGGGCGACATTCCGGAATGGTCACCAGGTTCACTGCGTTGGATACATAGATAATTTTTGGACATAAAACGCCTCTGTTTTTGTAAGATGTATGCCAATCACAACCTTTGCTTTTTGTTCGTTATCTGTGATCGACACCCCTTAACGTCTGAGCGGCAGCTTTTTGGACACAGTTGACCAACTTTTTTCAAAAAAACGTGCACTGATGATCAGTTATTCGTCCAGTGCTGCATCATGATGCCGGCGGCAATGGCCGCATTTAGCGATTCAGTACCATGGCGCGCTCCACGCCCTGGAATGGTTATGCAAGCATCCAGCAGTGCCGCAACCGGTGTTGAAATGCCATTCGCCTCTCCACCAATCACCAGAGCAACACGTCCTGCTGGCTGCCATGTGTCCAGCGGTATGCCCTGCAAATCGGCTCCAATCAGCGAAAAACCGGTGTTTTTGAGCGCCATTAACGTATCGATGAAAGCCGGCTCGCGCACCAACGCAGTGTCCCAAATGCCCCCCATCGACGCACGCACCACTTTGGGGCTATAAAAGTCTGCTGTATCCGCATTGCCCAGCACAGCCTCTATGCCAAACCAGGCAGCAGTTCGAACAATAGTGCCTACATTGCCTGGATCTTGCACGCCATCCAAAACCAGGATCCTCCGCATGCCTTCAAGCTGCTTTAGATCTGTGGCATTGATGCCAGCGACAGCCATAATGCCCGGTGCCGTATCTACGGTTGAAAGCTGGCGCGCTACTTTTTCGGAGATTTCGTACACCACCACATGATCCAGGACCAACGCAGCAACAGCCGGATCGTCCATCATCTTTGGGGTGATCAACAGTTCAAACACAGGTGCACCGGCCTCAAACGCAGCCGCTACCGACCGCCAGCCCTCAATTAACATCTGGCGGTGTACCTGTCGGCCTTTCTTTCTTGTAAGCGAGGTAATGGCCTTGCGGCGTTGCTCTGATAAATGCCGGCGTTTCAATGGATGCACTCTCTCCCTTTAAATGCTGCAAACTGCACGCAACGTCAATCTACAATATTTGGCTGCATAAAGCACACGTGAGGCGAGAAGAGTGATTGCCTTCGATATTCGGCGTTCCTTGCAAGGAGTGTTCGTAAAAAATCTTTAGCCAATGTTGGCGCTCATGGCCATTCCAGCAAGAGATACGGATTTTGTGTAGCAAGCAACTGCGCCCTGGTGTAGGTTGCGTACGTTCATTTCTTTTACCCGAAAACAAAACAGGGCCCCAAAAGAAACGAACCAAAGAAAAGGGCACCACCAAATAAAACGCGCGCTTTTATCTCCTTTCGCGCATCCCATCCTGACCTTCGATCAGGAAAACGCTTCGATAAAAGCATCCACCACACATCGCCACGCATTTGGTGGACGTCCACGCGCTGATTTGCTTAATAACGAATGAATCTTTGCTAGCTACTATTTTCTAAACACCTCTGGTTCCTTGCTCGATATTCGTTATTTGAGGAGCGGCGAGCCCCGAAGAGATTCTTCGCTCCTATCAGGATGACATTTTAAGGAATTGTGCTATTCCTCACCCATTCAACAATCGACAATCCGCATTCAACAATCAATACGTTCCCCAAATGGAATGATCTATGCATAATCAGCTTCCAAATTTTTGTACAGCCCTTAAAAGGAAGTTATGGCTGATTTATTTCTCAAAAGATCAAACGGGCTGTTACAAATATTCCGCTTTTTTGAAGAATGTGTTCGTATTGAAAGAGGCCAAACAGAAAGCGCTTCCAGTGCGTATATTCTGCCCTTTAATTTTTGCGTATCGACAGCGTGTAGCAACGGATTAGAATGGGTTAAATCACGATGGGTAAAGGGCGTACGTTGTCGAGACTTTTTCCCCAGCCAACTTGTCAATCTTTTTGAGCTTAACACATGCCAACAAAGAAAGGCGTTTACGCCAAATCTGTATATAAAGAGCCCTCCCCGTTCTCTCACAAGGACGATCCGTTTGACGCGATGATCGAACGATTCAACATCGCTGCGGAGATACTTGAGCTTGAGAAAGGTTTTTACGAATACCTCTGTGCGCCGGCACACATCCACATCACCTCCAATCCCATTGTCATGGACGATGGCGAAATCAAGGTATTCAAGGGATTTCGCGTAATCCACAATGATGTATTGGGCCCGAGCAAAGGCGGCATCCGGTATGCGCCCGACGTCAACCTGTCGGAAGTAAAAGCACTCGCAGCCTGGATGACCTGGAAGTGTGCCGTGGTCAACGTGCCTTTTGGTGGTGCCAAAGGAGGGGTTGTATGTAACCCGCGCGAAATGAGCCCCGGCGAGCTCGAACGCCTGACGCGCCGGTATACATCGAGCATGTTTGAGGTCTTCGGCCCCGACAAAGATATCCCGGCGCCTGATATGAACACCAACGAGCAGATCATGGCCTGGATTCTGGATACCTACGCCATGCATTCACGGCGCACCGATTTGGCTGTTGTTACAGGTAAACCGCTTTCACTGGGGGGCTCGCAGGGCCGCAAAGAAGCAACAGGACGTGGTGTCATGCGCTGTACACTCGCTGCAATGGAGCGCATCGGCATGTCGCCGGCCGCGGCTTCCGTCGCCGTGCAAGGCTTTGGTAATGTGGGATCAGTTGCAGCGCGCTTGCTACAAGAACAGGGCTGCAAAATTGTCGCTGTAAGCGACGTCTCTGGTGGCTATTACAACGCAGATGGGCTCGATATAGAAACTATGATCGAGTACTCTAAAGCCAATAAGTTCAGCCTGGAGGGTTACAAAAATGCAGAAAAAATCTCCAACGAAGAACTGCTAACACTCGACGTGGATGTCCTCGTACCGGCTGCCAAAGAAGACCAGATCACCAAAGCTAACGCGCCTGAAATAAAAGCGAAGATTATTGCAGAAGGTGCCAACGGACCAACTACCCCAGAAGCCGACGATATTCTGAACGAAAACGGCGTCATTGTCATTCCAGATATCCTTGCCAACGCCGGCGGCGTAACCGTCTCCTACTTCGAATGGGTACAGGATCGCCATGGCTATTTCTGGAGCCTCGACCGCGTAAATCGCCGGCTCGATCGCATGATGCGCGAAGCATTCGACAGCGTATACGATACTGCAGAGAAGCACAACATTTCGATGCGCATCGGCGCCTATGTGCTATCCATCGACAAGGTTGCCAGCGCACTTCGGGTCCGCGGTATCTATGCCTGAGTTGCATTGCAGACAGGTTTTGTCTGTGGTGTTGCTGTAATTGTTGCCCATATCCGGATCAGAATTCGGGTATGGGCATACTTGTTGGAATTCGAATGGCTTTCCACCAAATGCGACACCCTGCCCTACTTTTTGTCCTGCTGGGTAGCCTGGCAATTCCCGTCAAGGCCCAGCCTGCCAACACCGCCGTGTTTCAAGACCTGGCGCTGCAGTGTATTGCGTTTGTTCACGACGGGGCCGATGACCTGATCATCGATACGCCGGCAGCCAGGATGCCGTACGTACGTAGTGCAATTGTAGAGACGCTCACTGCATCAGATCGGCGCGTTTACCTGGCTGATTCAGCGTATACCACACAACCGGAAAATCTGCACACGCTTGCTTATGAAATTGCGGGAACGACGGTAGATTACAAGCGACTCAAGAAGAAACGCGCGCAACGCTCCATCACGCTCAATGCCTCTGCCTCGCTTAGCGATGCCAACGGCGGACTACTTGCAGACAAATCCTGCACCGAAATGGCAGTGGATACGGTGGCTATCGCACAACTTAAATCCCTCGAAAACAGCGCATACCGTGAAACCCAGGGACCAACCGTGCATTCGGGCTTTGTACGTCGTTTTCTCCAGCCTATTATGTTAACAGCAGCCACCTCGCTATCTGTATACTTGTTTTTTGCTTTGCGGAGCGATAGTGACAGTGATGACACCTGATGCTGGCCCCACATATCGTTCTGGTCAACGCTTTTCGTTATTTCTCGCTATAGTCCTTGTCCTGACCTCGTGTGCTATTCCAGTCATGCCTACGGGTGGGCCCCAAGACAAAGAACCGCCTGTCATTGTCGATGCTGAGCCGGCAGCTGAAAGCGTCAACGTATCCACTGATCGGGTGCGCATTGTTTTTTCCGAGTTTGTAGATCAGGCCTCGTTTGCGCAGTCCATTTCGGTAACGCCGGCCTTTGATCGGCCGCTCCAGTATAAGTGGCGCAAAAACAGGGTGGATATAACGTTTCCTGAACCGCTAAGGGAAAACACAACTTACATCCTCACCCTCGACACCAAACTGCGCGACGTCAACCGGGTGGCACTCACGCAACCAATCACGTTTGCCTTTGCCACGGGCCCTGTAATCAATCGTGGAAAAATTACGGGGCGTGTGATTAATCCATTAGACGGTACAGGCCTTGCCAGCTATGACGTATTTGCTTATGCGTTAGCAGATTCAACCGTGCTGGACTCGCTACCAGCCAGCCCCGCCTATCGTATTCAGACAGACGACCAGGGTGCGTTTGCATTCGACTACATGAGCGAACAACCCTACTTTGTGGTTGCCCTACAAGACCTCAACAGAAACCGTACGCCCGATGGCATCGAACCGTTTGCCGTCCCGCCCACCCCTGTCATCTTTGCAGATACGGCAAGTAGCAAAAACGCAGGGGACTGGTTAGCCACCCGCACAGACACGATCCCACCGGAAATCCAGCGAATTCGTGCGCTTTCCAATCAACGGTTTATGCTCCGACTTTCCGAGTCTATTCTATTCACGGATCGAAATCCTGCCCTGTGGAGCTTGAGAGATTCTGTAAGCAACCAGGTATACGCGGTACAAGATCTCTACCTCTACCCCGAAGATCCAAGGCAGATCTACCTCGAGACCGATCAGCTATTTGCGGCAACCCATTTGATCCAAGCCGGCGGCATTACCGACTCTACGGGTAATCCGATTGACTCGACAGCCTTTGTGTTCAGGCCATCTGCAAACGCAGACACGCTGCAACTTCGCTTCCTCGGTTTTCGTCCCGAGAATCTTGAAACCAATGAATCTGGTGCCCGCGTTTTACCGCCAGATGTCTACGCCGGCGTCCGGTTTAATCAGGCAATCACGTCCGATGCGCTCGCAGGGCTGGTTACGATACAAGACTCCACCCAGTCACCAGTTTCTTTTGAAAGCAGTTCAAAAGATGGCTCGACGTACAATCTAATGGTTCAGGCCTTGCCGGCCGGTATGCCTTACACCGTTTCCGTCGCAGGAGCCGGCGTTGGTGTCCCTGATACAACCTATACCATGCTGTTTCAGCAGCTTACAGACGAAAACCTTGGTGAGCTTCGGGGACAACTGGTATCAGAAGACAGCGTTGGCTTGTCGATAGTTGAGCTTTTCCCGAATACCCGTCCGCTGGCTAAAGACCGCATTGCTGTACAGATTGCAGATACCACCGGTACGTTTATCTTTTCTCGCCTGCCCGACAAATCGCAATACCGATTCCGCGCATTTCAAGACTACAATGGCAACCTGCGTTGGGATGGCGGACAGGTGATTCCCTATCAAAATGCCGAACCGCTCACCTGGTACAGCGATAGCCTGCAGGTGCGCGCACGCTGGGAGCAAACCCTGTCAGATACGCTAGCGATCAAACTGCGATAACATGTCTTCCTCACTGGAAAACAACGAAATGCCGTCTGCCCTGGAGCTAACAGAACACATGCTGCCGGCCCTTACGGCAGCAGCTATGCGTGAAGCAGACCGGTATACGATCGACATCCTGGGAATTCCAGGATTTACCTTGATGGAATCAGCCGGCCGCGCTGTACTGCCGGCGATTTACGACCATTTCAATATTCAACAAACCGATCTCAGCAACTGGCATGTAGCCTGCCTCTGTGGCAAAGGCAACAACGGCGGCGACGGACTTGTTGTAGCACGCGTGCTGGCAAACGCAGGTGCTCGAGTCTCGGTGTACCTTTTAGCAGAACCCAAAACGCTGTCACCTGACGCAAAAAAAAACCTCGCCATTTTAATCGCACATACCACGCTAGATGATACCTTCAATGTCACGCACTATGTGCTCGACGCCTCAGACTCCCTGCCATCACATGGTCCCTTTGATCTTATTGTAGATGCGCTACTCGGGACTGGCGTATCGCGTCCTTTGCGCGCTCCCTATGCTGCAATCGTCGACTGGGTGAACGCACAAGCAGCACCCGTTGTAGCACTTGATATACCAACGGGCCTTCATACCGACCTGGGAACCGTGGCTAACACAGCAGTACGAGCAGATCTTACGGTAACGATGGGTGCCATGAAGGTCGGCCTAACACTGAATGAGGGTCCGGACCATACGGGGGCGATTGCAATTGCTGAAATTGGTATTCCGCGCTTCGCCCTCACACGGGCAGCGCACGTGCATCCCAGTCCATATGTCACAACGCAAAAATCCGTTGCAACCTGGTTGCCCAAGCGACGCAATAACACGCACAAGTACGCGGAGGGCATGGCCATCGTTGTAGCCGGCCAGGCAGGTATGGCCGGCGCAGCAACCCTTGCCGCGACGGCTGCAGCGCGCAGCGGCGCCGGGGCTGTCCTATGCGCGGCACCCGTTGCACTACAGGATGTACTGGCTACAAAAATGACAGAAGTCATGACCCTCGGCCTGCCGTCTACACAAGCGGGTATCGACGAATCACCAGCGTTGACGCTACTCGAAAAACACAGCAAAAAGGCTACGTCTCTCCTCGTTGGATGTGGAATGGGTAAAAAAGCACAAACCCAATCGTTCATCCGCAACCTCGTCGAAAAAACCACGTTACCCACCCTAATCGATGCAGACGGGCTCAATGCTTTTGTAGGGCATACAGCAATGCTTAAAGCGCAGCAACAGCCCATCATCCTGACGCCGCATTGGGGAGAGTTCAAGCGGTTGGCTGGCGATGTTGAAAACCAGGAGGATCGCTTAGGTCTTGCTGCGAAGTATGCAGCAGCATGGGAATGTGTGCTGGTGTTAAAAGGAGCGCCGACTGTTGTGGCCACCCCGAAAGATGGGCTTTTTATAAGCCCGATTGTAAACCCTGCGCTGGCAACGGCCGGCAGCGGTGATGTCTTGGCTGGTCTTTGCGCCGGCTTTCTAGCGCAAGGACTTACTGCAGTACAGGCTGCCCTGACAGCCCTCTACCTCGGCGGTGAAGCCGCCAACCTGTATACGCAACAATTTCATCCAGCCACAATGCTGGCATCAGATCTGATTGCGCATTTCAACACCGTTATGAATACTTACAAATCCTGAATTTATGTTGCGTCGCTATGCCCTCGCTGTGGGATGGACCCTGCTGATCCTGATTGGCTGTTCTATCCCGGGGAATGACATTCCTAATATTGGTTTTGACCTCTTTGAAGAAGACAAGCTCATTCACTTCACTTTTTTCCTCGTCTACGGACTCCTCTGGGCGCGTGCATTACCAGACAAGCTGCCCGGTAAGTTTGCGTGGGTAGGCATATCGGGCATTCTCTATGGCGTGGGTACAGAAATCTACCAGGGCATGCTACCCTGGGAGCGCACACCGGACCCACTCGACGCAATGGCTAACATGACGGGTTTGCTCGTAGCCATCATTGTGTCGGGTCGCAAGAAGTAAACATCGCGAAAAACACGCGAAGCCCTAAAGCGGTCTAA
>CBDHHF010000010.1:0-83335 GCA_965263205.1 Rhodothermales bacterium | reverse complement strand
AAATAAAGAACCGTGCTTTTTTGCCATAGCTTTCGGTAAAGTGTTCTGCTGTGATTTCAAGCGACTTATACACCCCTTCCCGAATAGCAATGCTAGGCACGATGATGATAAACTTAGACCACCCGTACTGCTTGTTCATCTCGAAGATGGTTTTGATGTAGCAGTAGGTTTTACCCGTGCCGGTCTCCATCTCCACGTCCAGGTTGACTTTGCAGCCGGCGCTGGTAGCCAATTTATCTGATTGAGGGAGATTTTGCTGCCGCTGGACGGTACAAATGTTTTCGAGAAGCTGGAGATCAGTGAGCTGGATATCAGCGTTTTTGAATCCGGTGTATTCGAGCAATTGCACATCTTTACCGGGGTCCATGCGGTAAGCCTGGCCAGATGTATTGACCTGGCCGGCAAAACAATCTAGAACTGATTCAACAGCGGCCGTTTGAAAAGCCTGTATCTTAAACTTTAATTTCATGCCGCTAGATCGCTTTGACCTCTGTGCCCGGAGACAGCTGTTTAAAGATTTGCGTTACGTTGATCTTTACAGCATCTGATACAAACCCGCTGTCGCGGAAGACAACTCGCAGGGGTTCATGTTTTGCAAGCGCGTTTACTAGTTCTTCTGTGATGCCTGTATCAAAGCAAGCGATTAGCGCATTCTCATCGACGAAAAAGATGGACTTGCCCTGGATGGACTCTTTACGAATGGGCATCGATAAATCTACGCCCCAGTCTAGTAAAACTTGAAAGAGGAGGTCCTCCGGAGTGCGGTTTGGTTTAATGTTGTCTGTGTAAAGGTTGAGCTGACTTTGATTTATGACGTCGGCAGTATAGTAGACGTCTGCCATGTTCGTGGAGTCGACTTTTAACAATCGAAAACCAAGTCCAAGAAACAATTCAGCTGATTTAGTTTCATTCTCTTTCCGTTTATTAACAATTTCTGTGCTTACGTTTCTGATACGGGATTTTGCTAGGTCTGCTATGGTTGATACAGATGTTTCTGGTGCAGGAAGCAGTTCGGGAAATTGGACCAAAATAAACCTCCTATTTCCATTGTCCTTCTCATTAAGCTTTAACGTTGCTTGTGCAGTAGGTCCGCTTCCTGCAAAAAAATCCATAACAATGTCATTGGTATCGATCTCTGTTCCAATCTTTATTGCATGCTGAATCAATCGACTTGGCTTGACGGAATTGAGTATATTTTCTGTATTCTCAAAAGTAACATATTTAATTAACTCTTCTTTGGCTTCTTGGGTGTGTCCTACTGATTCATACTTCCAGAGTGTTTGAGGGACAACTCCGTTCTTAACTTCGCTTAAAAATCTCTTTAGCCTAGGGACCCCATCGCCATTTTTACCCCACCAGATTCGATTATCTGCATCGAGTTTATTGAACTTTTCTTCTGAGAAGCGCCAGTAAGTTCCTTTAGGGTTAGAGAAGGTTTTACCAGCCGGACTTGTGACTTCATACTGTCCTTTACTGTAATAATTTCGTGCTTGAATTGCACCGGAGAGCCAAGGTCCTCGGGAATCATTGTCTTGATTTTTATAACGTGCTATTGATTCTTTTGACCGAGGCAATAGAGTTGGTTTCCAAGCAATTTTGTTTTTCGCATATACTACGATATAATCATGATCTTCTGAGAAATAAGCCGCTGTGTTTTTTGGGGAAAAGACTTTTTGCCAAATTATTGTTGCTACAAAATTTTGGCTCCCGAACACTTCATCACATATTTTTATCAGATTGTCTCTCTCATTATCATCAATACTAATGAATATTGAACCATTATCTGAAAGTAAATTTCGGGCTAGCGTTAACCTCAGATATATCATTGACAACCAATTCGAATGAAATCGACCATTTGATTCTGTATTAGCAACTAATCGATTACCTTCTTCATCTATCTGGCTAGAGAGCTTTAGAAAAGTATTTATATTCTCGGTAAAATTGTCTTCATAGATAAAATCATTTCCAGTGTTATATGGAGGATCTATGTAGATCATTTTTACTTTGCCCAAATAAGTCTCCTGTAACAATTTCAACGCATCTAGATTATCTCCTTCAATAAAAAGATTCTTAGTAGTATCAAAGTCCAAGCTATCCTCACGGCTAGGGCGCAGCGTTTTGGCAATAGGAGTATTTGCCGTTAGTAGTGCTTCACGTTTACCTGGCCAATTGAGGTGATAATGCTCCTTAGGACCTTCAACAATAGATTCTGATAATTCCTGTTTGAGTTGATCAAAGTCGACAGCAAGCTTTAACCGGCCGTCTTTGCCACGTGCTTCAGTCACACACCCTGGAAACAGCTCCTGAATACGGGCGATGTTGTTCTGGGTGAGGTTGGGGGAGTGCATTTTTAATTTTTCCATCACAGTCTTTGCTTACGATTGGGCTATCGCCTCATGGCGGGTCAGGGTTTCTAGCTCTTGTTTTATTTCACGCAGCGTTGCATTCAGAGTCACTTTGCGGTTGAATTGTTTTTCTTTACGGAGTTTGGTTTCACATTTTTCCATCTCTCTCTGTTTGGCCAAAATCATTTCCATACGGGTTACGCATGCCTGTATGCGTTCTCCCGGGCGGGCCTGAAACGGTAACAGAGGCATCAGAAGGTTTGAATATAGCTTTTCCAGGTCAAATGCCACAGGTAAAGGTGTGCGAGGTGTTTCGCCTGAGAGCCACTCACTTTCAAAATAAGCACTCACCACCCATTTTGTAGCATCTGAATCGCTGGAGCGCTTATAAGCCGCGATGGCCCGCGTTTTTCCTTCATATACCAGCTCAAACAGAATGGGGAAAGGAATGGCCTGGTCAATACAGCGAAGGACGTCGTGTTTGAGCGTCCCGGTTTTAAGCACTATCCTAAAAACCTGAATCTCAGGTACCGATCGCGTGGCCTTAAGGTTAACCGTTTCTGGGGCCAGCTTGTATTGCCAGACTATCTGTTCTACTTCACGGACAAACAGCGCTTTTACAGCTGCGCTCGCACGGGCATACGCGTAAATTTTTGATTTTGGCAATACGCGTCCGTAAGCTGCACTCTGGGGATAGTCGAACAATATATTGCTACTCATAGGTCCTCCAGTACAACAAAGAAAGCAATGAGTTCAAAGTCGTCGAGCCCGGCTATAGTATTCACGAGTGCAGTGGTTTTTCCGCCACTAAACAGGCTGTCGAGATCCTTTTCTTCCTTCACGTCAATCATGGAACGGATGGCCGTGTTTAGCTTATCCGAGCAGATTTCCATGTTACGGCCTTCATTGGTTTGCTCGTTGAATATGCGGCAAACGGACTGGATGGGCTCAGACAATCCTTTGCAGCCGGCGCGGATCAGGTCGAGCAGGGGTTTGACCTCGGTATGGTTGGCAATAATCTGCCCGTCGCTTGCAACGTAGATCAGATAATAAGGATGCAGCCTGTTCTGCTGGTTGATATTCACTGCATGGTTGATGTTGCGCAGCGCGAAGATGACACCCGGATGTAAACCTAGTTCAGGTCGGGCCGGGACAACCGCGTGCATGCCATTCGGCACATTGGAGAGGTCGCCATTGGACTTTACGTAGTTGAGCAGGTCCATTCGGAAATCGTTCAGACCGAGGTCGGTAATAGAGACACCGGTTTTTAAATCTTCCAGTTCGATGACTTCCTCTTGCAGCCGGCGGAGCTGCTCTTTGCGGTAAGAGACCTCAGTGCTTTTTGCAGTTAGTACGTTATCGTCACCCGTCGCAGCCATATCCGCAATTACCATCCGGTTTTCCACCCGTTCTTTCAGATTGATGTATTCATCCAGGGAGATGTCGGGCCAGTAGTTTACCAACTGTATGGTCTCGTTGATTGAGCCGATGCGATCGATTCGTCCAAAGCGCTGGATGATGCGGACCGGATTCCAGTGGATGTCGTAGTTGATCAGGTAATCGCAGTCCTGAAGGTTTTGCCCCTCAGAAATACAGTCGGTCCCAATAAGCAGGTCGAGCTCGGCTTCTTCATCAGGAAAAACAAGGGCTTTTTCTTTTGACCGCGGTGAGAAGAGCGTTAGTATGGATTGGAAATCATATCTATCGGGAAGCGTAGACGCTGGCGCGTCTTTTCCCGTGACCCTACCAGTGTGCAGCCCTTTGTTGGTCAGGATGTGGTCAGCTAGGTTGTCATAAAGATAATTGGCTGTATCAGCAAAAGCAGTGAAAATGATTACCTTTTTGTTGCCAGGGTTAATCGGGTTTTCGATTTTCTCTAGGATGAGCGACTTGAGATGTTGAAGTTTGGCATCGTCCTCTGGAGTCACTTTTGCCATAGACTCCAGCAGGGCGTTAATCACCGCAAGATCCGCATTGAGATCATGTTCCCAGGAATGGAGGTCCATATCCGCCAGATTTATCTTGATTTTACCGCCGATTTGTTCGTTTTCTAAATCTGTTAGATCACCCTCTTCAGGTTCGAGATTTTCCAGACCATCAGTCCAATCAGATACGCTGGTAGCATTGCCGACTTTGTTGAAGGCGTCAATCTTATCCAGGGTGTGAGAGTGATTGTCGTGCAAGTTTTGCAGGGTAAGTCGGAACGCTTGCACAGAGCTTTCGAGGCGTTTGAGGAGGTTGGTTGTCATCAAAGCCTGCAAACTTTTTTCACGGTCTGCCTGCCTGAGTTTACCTTTACCGCCTTCTACCTCCGTGTCATAAATGTCTTCGTATTTCTTGAGTCGGCTGGGAAAGATGTAACTGATGGGCGCGTAGACGGCAAGTTTGAGCTGAGAAAGGTGCTTAAAGATCTCGTTAAAGCTCATCACATCCGTACGGCTGGTTAACGGAGAATGGAAGGACAATGGTTTGCGCCGCACCGGAAAGCGGCCAATTTCTCTGGTATCGTAAAACGTCTGGATGTGTTTGCGCGAACGGGCAATAGTGACGCTGTCGAGCAGTTCGAAAAAGTCGAAGTCAAGGGCATCCAGAATTGTCTTAGCCGTGCGATCTTCAACAGGTAGTTTTGACCAATGGTTGAAGGCAGCCTGAGCGCTTCGAAAGATTTCTTCGATGGATTTACCAGTACGCAGCTTCTGACTCAGGTTTTCAGATTCTCCTTCGTAAGCCAGAGCGAGTTGATTTCGCAAATCATTAAACCGATTGTTTACCGGGGTAGCCGACAACATCAGGACTTTGGTTTTCACCCCAGCACGAACAACCTGGTTCATGAGCTTCTCGTAACGCGTTTCCCTGTCCTTGACTGCATCGTTGTTTCTGAAATTGTGCGATTCATCGATCACTACCAAGTCATAGTTGCCCCAGTTGATGCGGTTAAGCGGAATGCCGTGAGATTCTCCTGAGGTACGCGAGAGATCCGTATGGCAGAGGACATCATAATTGAATCGATCTTTAGCAAAAATATTGGTTGTCAGATTGCTGTTGTAATTCAGCCAGTTGTCCGAAAGCTTTTTGGGACAAAGCACGAGCACCGAGCGGTTTCGCAATTCATAGTACTTAATGACAGCCAGCGCCGAGAAGGTTTTACCAAGCCCAACGCTGTCGGCCAGAATGCAGCCGTTGTACGTTTCAAGTTTGTTAATAATGCCCACAGTCGCATCGCGTTGGAAATTGTAGAGCTTATTCCAGACCAACGTATCCAGATACCCTGTGCGGTCATTGGGGAGGACATCTTCATTGATGTCATCCAGGAATTCGGTGAAAATGTTGTAGAGGATCAGGAAGTAGATGCGTTCAGGTGAGTTTTCCTGATATACTGAGGCAATATGGTCACAGACTGCATCGGTAACATCTTCGAGTTTGTCGGTGTCGTTCCAAATCTGATCAAAAAGCTGGAGGTATTGCCGGGTTGAAGAGGGGTCGCCAAATCGGTTGACAAAATTTGAGACCGCATCGCCTGGCTGGTATCCAAGATCCACCGCCGTGAACCCATTGATCGGTACATACGCGGCGCTACCCTTTGTGTCATCAATACAGGCAAATTGCTGCATAGGGGCGCTGGTTCGGTTGGATCGGAAAGTGGCCTTGTTTTTCATCCACGCAGCGCACTCACGGGCAATAGCGCGTTGCGTGAGTTTGTTACGCAATTGGATTTCAAATTCCGATCCGTATAGGCTGCGTTCTCGGTTGGATTTGGGAATGTAGAACTCTCGCTGTTCTTTGCGAAGTTTGTCCGTTACCTCGCGGGCAACAAAAGTAGGTGCAGTGAAGATGAATTCAAGGGATTCAATCTTTTTTAGCTCAGATTTCAGGGCTTCATAGGCATAGATCGAAAAGCAGGACGCTGCAATTTTAAGTTTGCTTTGGGGGCCAAGTGAGCTCTTCAAATCGTCGCCGAGTAAAGAATTGATATTATCGATTAGCTTCATAAATGAGGTTTTTAGCGAACTGCCCTTTTAGTGCGATTAATTCTTGATCGACATTGTTGTATTAATCTGACATGCTGAAGTGAAAAGGGATCAATAAAATAGCACAGCTTTCTGTATTCATGCCTTAGAGTCACTCATTACAAGAGCAAATGTATCATGAAAAAGGTTTAGATCATGCATCACATGATTACCTCCTCATTCCCCATCTGTTTTTCAAAGGACTGTCGAACGAGCCCCATGATATAGGGAATCTGATCTAGTGACTCAAGACCCACCTCTACATTTCCGTTCCCCCAACGACCTCGCCCTGTTACATCTCTACCCCAATTACGAGGGTCATGTAATTCATGAAAATCGAGATTGAGTGAAAGAAGTAAGCGCTTGGCTTGTGGGACTACATCAACAAAATTTGTTTCTGCTTTGTATGCTACATAAAGCTTTAAAAATTCTTCAGTCACACAGGGATCTAGGGCGATGATCTGCTTACGGAATGCTTGAAATAGTTCATGAGTTGGGCCACCTATTGCAATGTGTTTGTGATCTTCAATTGAGTAGCTTACGGCTTTTGTGGGCAGCGAAGGACGATATGAGTCTAGTATCTCAGAGGACAAAGCTGGGGCCGGCCATATACCCAAGGCTTTATTAGCAAGTCGATCAGCGCGTTCTTTTATAGCACTTTCGTTCCAACTTTCTACTTGTCCAAGCCCATCATTGAGACGCAGTGGACTTTCCTGGAATCCTCCTTTCATGTCGCGTTTTTCTGTAAAGGAGCGATCGCTGTATTCCGAATTGTACGCAGTCAAAGTTAGATTGCCCAGGGTATGCAGCCAGGCTTGGTGTGTTTGCTCCCAGTTTTCTCCCAATGCTTTTCTCCAATCAGAGGAAAGATTCTCATTTTGGGGCATTATGTGCTCTATAGTGTATTCATCTACAGGTACCCGTTCTTTACGATCATAATTTTCAATTCGTCTGAGCCAGTAGCTGCGGCTTCGGAAGTTGTAGAGATCCCGCACTTTTATTTCACGCCGAAACTCCTCATTATTTGGGAAGCGCCGGTAAGAAGGCAACAGCTGGAAATGCGCCTTTATGCTTTCCAGATAACGGTCCTTAATTAAGGCTTTGCCAAAACTCGCGAAAGTTTTGTTCATCGAGTTTGTAGGAATTGCACAGATCGCCCGGCGGAAAACGTAGCTTTCGACTAGACGCACCGCACTAGCAAAATCATCGCGATAAAGCCTGTCGTTTGTGTAATCATGGTACAACTCCAGTAAAAGGGGATAGGCTACATCTACTTTGAGTTCGCGTAAGTCGGCAAAGGCCGTTGCCAGGACAGGATCCGTCTCTTTTCCCAGTGCCATAGCGCAGTAATAGCCAGCAAAAGAGTGAAGATCAGCTACTAGGGCATCTACACCTTTTTCGGCCATTTCAGGCCGGCGAGCATAAGCCTTAAATGCTCCGTAGACATCCCGGAGCCGGGGCATATCCTCAGTGCGAACGGTCAGGTAATAGCGCATGAAGCCGTCGAAATGTTGGCCGTATGCTTCCTGGCCAAAAGCCAGTTCCATCGGTCTCCAGTGATCTTCGTATAACTGAGTCTGATGCTTCGGCTCCAGTCCCATGAGGATGTAGTTACGAATCAGGTCAGCCTGACTGAGTTCGCGACCAGTAGAGTTCATGCTTTCAAAGATCAACTGCGGGTTGTCTTGCTCACGGCTTAATGCGATATCCACAACCATGAGCTTGGCTAGCCCTCTACAAAGAGCAGCGAAGTTTCCCTTCAACCCCGAGATTTGCTTTTCAAAAAAACGGAAATTTTCTTTTAGTCGGATCGAATGCTCCACGGGTAGCGACTTTTGTGTCACTAGCGCTAGCAATGTCTGTTTATCCGTCTGGGTCAACAATAGTTTGTATGCACGTTCACCATCCTCCAACGGATTAAGGAGATAATAACTGCGTAATTTTTTTGCAGAGAAGCCCTCTATAGGTTCATGCCCTTCTGCAAGTTGGCGTGATAGAGCTTCGATAATCAAGGAAACTGTTGTCAATCGTTGTTGACCATCGATCACCAACAAAGGTGATTGGCTTGTTACCTGATACAGTCCTTTTTCTATATAAACTATCGAACCTACAAAGTGAGCGTTGACTCGATCTTCACTTCCTGCACGAAGAATGTCATCCCATAACTGACGGCATTCCGGTTCAGTCCATGAATAAGTCCGCTGATAAATTGGGATGATGAACTGAGGAGATTTCTTGAGAAAAGCGAGGAGTTTTGCTTCTGTTGCTTTCATTCTTCCTCCGTCACAGTGGTTCTGGTCAGCAGTCCATCTATTCCATCATGTACCACAAAGAATGGGAGGGCAGCATCTAGGGTTTTTTCGCCGACAATGCAATCACAAAGAATGCTATGTGCATTACCCAAAATGCGTTTGGTGCTTCGATGAAGTTGCAATAGTTCCATTTACTTTAATATTGCCAGATAAGCACGCAATGGAATACCTAGCTCTTGCTTAATATTATTACTAATGATGGGATTAATATATCAGAGATGCACGCAAATACAATAACTATTCGTTTCAGTTTATAGGTACTTCGTAGGTAGAAATAGCAAGATTGTTTTACCTATGTTG
Organism: Rhodothermales bacterium; assembly: GCA_965263205.1. GTDB lineage: Bacteria > Bacteroidota > Rhodothermia > Rhodothermales > JAHQVL01 > JBCCIM01. The sequence goes on along the minus strand of CBDHHF010000010.1, from coordinate 74,371 downwards.
CACCCATAAACAACTAACCCCTTGCAGCACAACGACTTACAAGGGGTATTAGTGGGCCCGGTAGGATTTGAACCTACGGCCAATGGATTATGAGTCCACTGCTCTAACCGCTGAGCTACGGGCCCCAATTGGATGGTGAATCATACTCACGTCTTGGGGCTGCGTTTCCTTTTGTGCGGTTTTCGCGGTGCCAGACTGGTGGATTCCCGATCGGGGTCAGGAATGACAGGGGGACGTGCCTGGAGCCTCGCAGGCAAACAAACTCTTCAACCTTTAACCAATCAACCTTAAACTTCGTAAAGATCGTGGATCGCCCGCAGCGTACTCCGCATCATCCGCTCCGAATCCTCTCTTGTTGCGGTCTTAAACCCATGAATGATGTCGTTGCCGCGCGACACAATATTGCGGAGCTCCATCTTTAAATGCCTGAACAGGCGCAGCAGAGCACAACATGCCGATCATCTGTGCCAGCGAGGGGTCTGGGGCGTCCATGAACCAGCGGCGATTTGATTTTGAGATGCGCTGCTCTACGTAGATGTAGTTGTCTGAATGCGGGTCACTCAAACCTTGCTGCTCGAATACGTCGCGGATGCTGATTTCCAATGCCGTCCGGCAGAGGGCGTAGGTGGCGTGGTATTGCTTGAAGACAAAACAGTGGCGCAGTTCGCTCACCAGCGATTCCAGGTGCTTCGGGTAACTGCCGGCACCCACCACCAGCGAGCCCACCTTGTACAGCTCTTCGATGTAATCGTATGGATCAAACCACGAAAAGAAGTGCTCCGCGCTCAGATCCTGAATCCGCTCCATATCCAGCTCATCCTGAAAAAGACCCTTCATAAACGGATTGGGGAGGTCTTCTCCTGAGCTGATCAACTGCAGATGCGTCAAGATTTTTTTGTCTGCCACTTCCGGCAAGTGCATCACTGAGTTGGAAAACAACTGCAGCCTGATATCCTGGCGCACCCGTTGGTACTCTTTCAGGCATTCATGCGCCTTTTCTACATCCCCGTCCTCAATGGTTGCATCGAGCACGGCATTGTACAAAGACTCCAATTCTTGAACCTTGATTACCAGATCTTCCATGTCTTTGGCACAATTTGATGTATGTACAATGCAGCAACGTGCATCACACATTAGTTGTGTAGTGAGACTGGAACGGTGTATGTCTGGCGTTAATCCTCTTATCGGCGCCGGCCCTGAAAAGTAAAGCGATTGCTTACTTTTTAATTCGCTTTGATGCGCAGTAGTGGAGAGATGTGGCTACAAAAGTAGAGATCCGATACGGAATCCCGAAAATACAAAAGCACGAAAAAACGCGCAGCTTACTCCAGACGCGCCTTTAACGGCGAAGCAACCGACTCATACCAGCTCACAACACGCCCACTCTCAAACGACACCGAAGACTGGCCGTACTTGAAAATCTGGTCGCTGTACTGATCGGGTGTACCCTGCGAAGCAATTACTTCGTCGCGGGAAGAGCCCTTGGTGAAGTACTTGGTGCTGGTTGGTACGGATGGCTTGAGTTCAACCATCAGTGGGAACGAAGCCGCCTGATTCCATCCGATGACGCGATCGTCCCGGAATTGGACCGTGGAGTATCCGTAGTGGAAGGTGTTTTCGCCAAAATGGGTTGGCGTGCCTTGCACTGACAATACTTCGTCACGAGTCGAGTTGTGCGTGAAGTGCGTAGCGGCTGAGTATACTTTGGGCAGTAACTTGGCTTTTAGCGGTGTATCCACGTGCTGGTGCCAACTAACCACGCGGCCTTTTTCGAACGTGATGCGCGATTCGCCATAGCGAAGCTCACGACCACGATCGCGGTAATGGTCGGGTGTACCCTGGATGGCGATCACTTCATCGCGCGTTGAGCCACGGGTAAAGAACGAGGCCTCGTACGCTTTACGTGGTACCATTTTCACCATCAGTTGCGCGTTGTGCGCCTGGTGCCATCCGATAACGACCCCATCTTCAAAGAAAACGGAAGAGAAACCGTAGCGGAAAAGTTCGTCGGTCGTGCGCTCCGGCTTGCCCTGCACAGCAATCACGGTAGATTTAGAAGAGCCAAGCGTGAAGAAGCCGGCAGGCGCCTGACGGTCTGCAATTTTCTTCGGGTTGATGGGGCGTTGTGTCGCAGAAACCAGACTCGCTTCCTGCGGCATCGAAGAAGGCTCTGTTTCTGAAGCCGCTGGCACCTGATTTACGGTATTTTGTGGAGCAGGAGCATTAGCCGATGTGCTCACCTCAGGATAATCTGCCAGTGTTGGCGGTGGCGCCTCGGATTGCCGTAAAAAGAAAAAGACACCAGCAATAGCAATTGCAAGTAATGCGCCGGCAGCCAGATAGATGGCCATCGAGTTTTTGTCGCGCCGGCGTTTCCTGGACGCATACGTATAGTTGTGGCTACCGTACTTGCCGTACTGGATTGAGGTCTGCCTGCGCCGCGCCAGCGTATGGGTTGGCGTGGTTGTTTGCTGGCGAAAAGGCGAGTGCGCCGAGGCCTGTGCGCCTTTTGAGGAATGATTTGTGCTAGTGTTACCTGTAGAACGGGCCCGTGAGCTGGCATGATGCCGCGATCTGCTGCGATACGTGCTGGATTGGGAGCGTGTTGAACCGTTGTTCGAGGGCCGGCGATGTTGTGGCCGGCCGTTCGGCGTTGGACGCGCGTAACCAGAATATGATTGCCCGTTCCCCGGTCCTGTACCTGGAGAATATGGCCGATATCCCGTGTAATTAGGGTTATTTGAGGATGGACGCTGTGAGTCTCGCCGCTCTGTTTGCGCGATTTCTGACGCGCCTGGTAGGCCCGGATTTTCTCGTAGGCTTCGTTGATTTCTGCCAGCTTCTCGGCAGCCTTGGATTTCAGGCGTGGCGAGTCGCTTTTGAACCGGTCCGGATGCCATACTTTGGCCAGGTCCCTGTAGGCAGTTTTTACCTCGTCCGGTGTAGCTCCCGGTTGCAGTTCTAATATTTCGAAGTATTGCTTCATGCAAACACCAGCAACATCAATATTGGCGAATTGATGATTGGGCAAAAGGGCAGTTTAATAGTATCGACAGTTCTTCGCGATACCCTTGGAATTGGTTCAATGCTTCCCGGAAAGGAGACTGTAACCAGGATCGAGGTAGAGCATCCGTACACTGGCTGTACGATGCACGGTATACTCGTCCCAGATCAAAACAGCCACGGAGGTAAGTTGGTTGTTCAGTACCGAGTTTAAGCCTGGAGGAGCACGTCGGTTAAGATAAGCAAAAAGTTACTTGTCTTCCTCTCTCAAATCGTCGGACCTATAGCATAACGGCATTTAAAATAAAATACAATAGAGTTTCGACTGAATAAACACAGCTTTGTGACATTCTGCATCCGTTTCAGGGTTTGATTGCGAACAGCGAAAAAAACCCTTGGTGAACGCTATCGAAGGGGCATGAAAAATCAAGTCAAACCCATTCTTTGACTGCAGAAAAGCTCAACCAACTACAGCCAAAGGTACATAGCCGGATGTAGTCAATACTTAAAAAAATCCCTGCACTTGATGGTATCATGTATTCGCGTTCAAAAAAGATTTGCTCACCACATTATTACGATTGAAGAAGATTGAAAATCAAGAATATTTTAAACTCGACCTTGAGCGATCAGCCTGAACGGCCTGCTGTAAATGAGCTAGTTGACGAATGTTATCGTTTGGCTCTGGCCTATTTGCAGAAAAAAGCCCGTTCTGGTTACCTTTTACCGCACCTCTTTGGTCTTTCGCTCGAAGACCTGGCACTCGATTGTTTCGCTGATCTCTTTCAACGAAATGAGAAGGGTGGCTTTAAACTTCTCCAGCAGTATTTCAATTCTGTTGACTGGAGAGACGCAAATGACAAGGAAGTCTACATCATCTTGCGGCGCCTTATTTTTAGTAAAGTTAATGAAGGATTATTCCGGCGCTACAGAGAAGCAGACCCAACACTTGCCAAAATTATCCGCAACATCAAGGATGCTGTAAAGGCTGACAAAGGCCTCCAGATGACGCGATACAACGGCAGTGCCTGGCTCATTGTGGGCAAAGAGGAAAGCGATATGAATAATTTGCCAATTGCGCCTGTTGAGGTGCTTGAGGCTCATTTGATCGCCTATCTCTGCCGCTCCGCGAGCTCACACGAACTGGTTTCTTCGTTTATCGAGTTTATCGGAGAGCACCCATACTATTGCAATGCATACCCTGTAACCGGATTTGCCCAGGCCATCCGCGCTGCCTATGTCCACGTTGGTGAGACCAGCAGTGTGGTTGAAGAGCCGGACCAGGTCCTGCGCCCTGAAGAGGTAGAGCAGGCCATCCAGCACGCCACGCAAAAGGTGCAGACGGTTATGCACGATTCGTACGTAAAGAAAGGCAAGGTTTGCATGTCGACCTTCGAAACCTACTTCCGTACGGTACAGGATATTCTGACCTCTCAGTTTGTACGCGATGCGCGGCCCGTTGGGTCGTACTTCGATGCCCTGCAGTACTACATCCCGGGCCTGTCTCGCGGATCGTACAGCCAGGAGCACCGCAACATCCTCGAGTACATTACAAAACTGTCTCGGTCACAGCTGCTGGTTTATCTCAAAAATCACTCGTAAGCCGGCACCTGTCAGCCATCGTTGCTGAAACCATCTAAACGGGAAGCCTGGGCCATGCGCCCGGGCTTCCCGTTTTTTGTTTACCGGACTGTGTTAATTTTTACCCTTCATTGTATTTTTTTAGGCTGGATATTGACATACGTCCGCCTCAGCGCGTACTTTGGTGATCTCATCTAAATTAATAAGGAAGTTGTGAAATGGAGCGGATCGACGAGATAGACGCCAAGATTCTCATGCTGCTGCAAGCACAGGGCCGCATGAAGCGAAATCGCATTGCCGAAGAAGTCGGACTTTCTGTGCCTTCTGTCAGCGAGCGTATGCGCAAACTTGAAGATCGTGGCGTCATCAAGGGCTATCATGCGGTCGTCGATGCAAAGCGCTTACATATCGACATCACTGCCTTCATTCGGGTGAACGTCGACAACTCTTCGGACTACAATAATTTTGTAGACCAGGCACACCAGCTCACCGAAGTGTTGGAAGTCCATTCTATTACCGGAGAGGGCTCCCACATTCTCAAAGTCCGCACAAAAAACACAACCTCACTAGAACAACTGCTTGCGAGAATTCAGTCGTGGCCGTCCGTACATGGCACATCGACAAGCATCGTACTTTCTACCTACAAAGAGACCCGCGGCCTCGACATCGAGCCGATCAATTTGATGATGTCTTCGGCAAAGTAGCCGCCCAAAACCTTCTCAAGGACCTTCTGTCTCCCAGTATTCTCGCAGGCTGATTTCAGGATTTGTTGCAAACCTGGATTCGAGGTGTTTCTGCAAGGCATACTTGTGCGTTGCGCCGACAAGTACCACAACACGCCGGCCGCGGTGCTGCTTTACCTCACGTTCGATGTTGTTCGCCATCTGCTCATTGCGAAACGTCCAAAATCTGCCACGCTCTACCCAGGCTTCGTGCGCCTTCTTTAGGCCGGCCTCAGCCAACACCTTGCTCATCTCCACATAAAGCCATTCCTGCCTGAACGCTGCCAGGTGACCAAATGCATCCTCATTCATGGCCTGCAAGCTGCTTTCAGTAAAGCGATTCAGCAAATCATTGGCATCGTAAAGCATGTTAATTCGCTGCTTTACAGATGCCGTTCCATGGACGGCAAGACTATCCAGTAATTGACCAACCCGCTGCTCAACGGCAAATGTGCGATTTTCTTCGAAATAGCGGTTACGGCTTTCATAATCAAAACGCCGTTGCTGACAGGTTTTACATGCAAGCAGGTAGTGTTTTGCTGCATAGAGTTCGTTATTCAGCGACAAATCGACCAAAAAACGCCCTTCTTCATCCATTGCACTCGCATCTAATTCCAGTAAAACAAGACTGGGCTGAAGCATGTTAAGCACAGCCAGCAGCGAGTCGCCGTCTACGTTGGCCGTCGGGTGATGGACGGTGCCAATTACGATCACTTCCGTTTTTTCGGGTTGAGTTGCTGCCAGAAGCAAGAGGAGCGCAATACCCGAAAGCAATCCTGTTTTCATATCCTGCACATTCGTTGATAAAAAGCCATGCCTACGGATGCGCTTGCTTCAAGGGTGCATCCGTCTAGCCCTGGTTGTAAACGTCATTTTTTTAGGGAGAAACCGAAATTTAACCACAAAAAAGGCACTAGCAATCAGGTTTATTTAACAAAGCATTTTCCCTAAATATATTAGGCACAGATACTTGTATGTTCCTCGAATTTGAAGAATCCGATAATAGGCCTGTATTTTTTTAGCCTAAAAAAATAATATTACCTATATTATTTGCCATTGCATCCTAAATTATTTAACTCCCGGCAGGGATGTAATTAAGAAAATGTAAACCCACCGGGGAATTCGTGTTTTATATGCCGCGATTATTCACAGACACCACTGTGGCCGGCAAAGTCCCTTTTTAACGATCTCAACTGTATTTACCTCAAATGGCTAAACTTGAATACATCTGGCTCGACGGGTACAAACCTACCCAGAGCCTCCGCTCTAAAACCATGATCAGGAAAGAGTTTGGTGGCACCCTCGAAGAGTGCCCCATGTGGTCTTTTGACGGAAGCTCAACGGAGCAGGCTGACGGCAGCTCATCAGATTGCTTGCTGAAGCCAGTTGCTATTTTCCCGGATCCGGGCCGTGACGATGCTTACCTGGTGATGACGGAAGTGCTGAATGCTGACGGAACGCCACACGATTCAAACGGTCGGGCTACCATCGCTGACGATGATGATGATTACTGGTTTGGTTTTGAGCAGGAGTACTTCCTTTGGGATCCAGAGACTGATCTTCCGCCAGGATTCCCTGCCGGCGGCTACCCGCGTCCGCAAGGCCCTTACTATTGTTCTGTAGGCGCCAGCAACGCTTACGGCCGCGACTGTGTTGAAGAGCACCTTGATCTTTGCCTCGCTGCCGGCCTCAACGTTGAAGGGATCAACGCTGAAGTTGCTGCTGGTCAGTGGGAATTCCAGATCTTTGCCAAAGGCGCCAAGCGGGCCGGCGACGAAATCTGGGTTGCACGTTACTTGCTCGAGCGTACAGGTGAGATGTACGGATACTCCATCAACTGGCATCCAAAACCTCTGGGCGCACTCGACTGGAACGGCTCTGGTATGCACGCCAACTTCTCAAATAGCGCCATGCGTGACTCTGGCAAAGAAGATACCTTTACCAAAATTTGTGAAGCGTTTGGCCGCAACATCCAGCGCCACATCAGCGTGTATGGCGCCGACAATGACAAGCGTCTCACGGGTGCGCACGAAACGCAGTCTATCGACAAATTTAGCTACGGTGTATCTGATCGCGGTGCTTCAATCCGTATTCCGGTAGGCACAATCGAAGATGGCTGGAAAGGTCGCCTCGAAGATCGCCGGCCGGCTTCGAACGCAGATCCTTACAAAGTGGCTGCTGCAATCGTTAAAACTTGCAAAGAAGCCTAGACGAGTTTACTTCAAGCATAGAAGGGCGCAATCTTTTGGAGGTTGCGCCCTTTTTTATTGCCGATTTTCGAATGTCGATTTTCGATTTACTGGAGACCACGAATGAAGAGGGCATTATAAGGAAAGATAATGCTGATGGTGTATTCGCAGATAGGCGTATCAAAAACAATCGAAAATCGACATTCGAAAATCGACATTCCTCTTCCCGGATCTGTACTCGCCAACACGCGTACGTTTTGATGCAGTGTGGCAATCTACACCAGACCCTGATACGATGAAACCAACACTTCTGGATCGGATGATCCAACAGGCGATCCATCGTACTGGCGCGGCTGAATCACTTTTTCTGGAAGTACAAGAAATTGTTTATCCCGGGTTTGCTGTGTGCAGCGGCCTCGGCAGCATTTTCTGTAGCTGTTCCGATGATGGTGCGTATTATCATCGATAGCATGCCGCGGTTTGTAAACCTGTTCAGTAAATACGATGAAGAGCGGTGTATTTGTTTGCCGGCACAGAAGTGCAGGGCTATCTCTTTGCGCAATTCTTTGTATGCCTACTGCTATTTGGTGCCGTGATTATCTGCCTCAGTCTCCTTAGCGGCACGTTTACTTTTCTGATGCGGCAGACCATTGTTGTAATGTCACGCCATCGGATCCGTACGTACGGTGGTGTGGGGGGGACGGCTCCGGATGATGGAGAATGTCGATTTTCGACGACCTGGATCTGTACTCGCCAACACGCGTACGTTTTGATGCAGTGTGGCAATCGACACCAGACCCTGATACGATGAAACCCCTGGCGCGGCTGAATCACTTTTTCTGGAAGTACAAGAAATTGTTTATCCCGGGTTTGCTGTGTGCAGCGCCTCGGCAGCATTTTCTGTAGCTGTTCCGATGATGGTGCGTATTATCATCGATAGCATGCCGCGGTTTGTAAACCTGTTCAATTTGTTTGCCGGCACAGAGCGACATTGAGCAAGTACGCCGCTATATCGGGCCGGCCATTATCTGCCTCAGTCTCAGCGGCACGGATGCGGCAGACCATGGTTTTTGTTGTGGCCGCGGTTTCAGCCATGGTTTTTATCTCGCCGCGTTTGACGCTGTTTGCCATTCTGCCTATGCCGCTGTTGGCTATATCTGTGTTTTTCGTGGCCCGCGTGGTACACGCGCGTAGCGATGCGCTGCAGAAGCAATACTCCAAACTCACCAGTCGTGTGCAGGAGGCTTTGGCTGGCATACGCGTACTGAAAGCTTACACACGCGAAGAGGCCGAAGCCACAAGTTTTGAAGACGAAAGTGCGCTGTACAAAGAGCGCATGCTTGACCTCGCATTGGTAGATGCCATTTGGCGTCCTGTCTTTCTGATTTTGATTGGTATGTCCGCCATTATTGTGGTCTGGGTCGGCGGCAGCCTGGTTGCTGAAGGGGCCATCACCATTGGTAACATCGCTGAATTCATTATTTACGTAACCCTGATGACCTGGCCGGTAGCCTCGATGGGGTTCGTGATCACCATGATCCAGCGTGCGTCAGCGTCCATGACACGGCTTTCCAGTATTTTGGATGAAACGCCGGACGTACAAAACAGCGACCGTACCGTTGCTTCGCTTACGGATGTGACAGGTGGTATTGCCTTTGAAAACGTTGGTTTTAAATACACCGAAGATGGGCCCTGGGTGTTGAAAGATATTTCGTTTGAGATTCCCGCGGGCGCAACGCTCGCTATCGTGGGGCGCACAGGCTCAGGCAAGAGCACGCTTGTAGAAATGGTGGCGCGGCTGTTCGACCCAACAGAAGGCCTCGTCCAGATAGACGGACAGGATGCGCGCAATTTTCCCGTGGAGGTGTTGCGGAGTTCGATTGGGTACGTGCCACAGGAGGTCTTCTTGTTTAGTGATACCGTGGCAAACAACATCGCATTTGGTAAACTTGACGCCGGCCAGGATGAAATCGACCAGGCAGCACGCGAAGCCGAGCTACTCGACAACATCAAAGATTTCCCCGAAGGATTCGAGACGTTTGTTGGTGAGCGGGGTATCACACTTTCTGGCGGCCAGAAGCAACGGAGCTCCATCGCCCGCGCCCTCATCCGCGATCCCCGTATCCTTATTCTCGATGATGCCCTTTCAGCGGTTGATACAAAAACCGAAAGCAATATCCTGGGCCATCTCCGCAACCATTTTGGCCAACGCACCATTGTCATTGTAAGCCACCGAATTTCTGCTGTCCAGGAAGCAGACTTGATTCTGGTACTCGACGAAGGTGAAATCCTCGAACAGGGTACGCATGCCGATCTCCTGAAGCGCGATGGCGTGTATGCTGATTTACACCGCAAGCAACTGCTTGAGCAGGAAATTGAAGCGCTAACGTAATCACGAGCCCGGTTGCCATGATTGAAGTCATTCCGCTGGGTACCGGATCTGCATTGCCCTCAAAAGACAAGCACTTTTCTGCGACGGTTGTTACGGTAGAAAATGAACTTTTTCTGTTTGATTGTGGCGAAGGTACGCAGCATCAGTTGCTTGAAGCAGGTGTGCGCTGGTCGCGGTTGAAGGCCATCTTTATCACCCATCTGCACGGGGATCACTACTTCGGCCTGCCCGGATTGCTGAGCACGCTTTCGTTGCTGCAACACGAAAAATCGTTGCAATTGATTGGGCCGGCTGGGCTCCGGCAGTTCATTGAGTCGCTTCCTTCGCGCCAACCCGATCAACACCCATCGTATACGCTCAGCATCACCGAGTTGGATGATGTGCCAGGGATACAACAAGTGTATGCATCCAGTGTGTGCACCGTAGTGACGCACCCGCTTGTCCATGGCGTGCCTGCGTATGGCTATCGTATCGAAGAACCTTACAAACCGGGTAAACTCGATGTAGACAAAGCGCGTGCAAAGGGGATCGACGATTTTGTGTACTTCAAACAACTAAAAGCCGGAAAGGCAGTGCCCGGTGTAGCCGGTGCAATGGTAAAACCAGAAGATGTAGTGGGCCCTGGCCGGCATGGCGCATCGTTTGCGTACATAACTGATACGCGTCCTTGTGAAGGCGGCAACGTACTGGCGCAAAAAGCCTCGCTATGTTACCATGAAGCAACGTTCTGTCACGAAGACCAGCAACGCGCCATTGCCACAAACCACACAACAGCGATTGAGGCGGCAACCATTGCACAGGACGCCGGCGTTGAACAACTGCTAATCGGACATTTCAGTGGCCGCTACAAAAACACTGACATACTGTTGGCAGAAGCACAATCGATATTCAAGAACACAGCGGCGGCTGAGGAATTAAAGCGATACACATTGCACGGCCGCGCTGAGGCACGCAATAGCGAAACCCCCAAAGCCTAGCAGTTGGACACCGAAAGACCCTGACTATTGTCTGCTAACAGAGCACATAACGAAGACGAAGAGAAGAAGCCATCCGGTATAGACGGCAAGCTGTTTCGGCGGATTGTTGTATACCTCATGCCCTACAAAGGGTGGGTTGCATTGGCGTTTGTGCTGGTACTTTTCGCCGCATTTCTGGGCCCCTTACGCCCCAAACTCGTTCAGATTGCCATTGATGACTACATCGTTGTTGGCAACCTGGAGGGTTTGCAAAGCTTTATATGGATTCTCATCGGGGTCCTGTTCGCTGAAGGCATTCTTGCGTTTATAACGGGATATCTGACGCAGTGGATTGGGCAGCGCGCCATTTACGATGTGCGTACCAAGGTCTACCGGCACATCCAGAATCAACCGCTTTCTTTTTTCGATAAAACGCCCATTGGTAAGCTGATCACGCGTACCACAAGCGACGTGGAGTCATTGAGTGACGTGCTTTCGGCCGGCATTGTCACCATTCTGGGGAGCCTTTTCCGCATTGTGTTTATTGCAGGCTTCATGTTCTCATTGAACTGGATGCTGGCGCTGGTAACCCTGGCAGCGTTGCCCGTGATGCTGTACGTGACGTTCTGGTTCAGAAAGAAAGTCCGCGAGCAGTACAGAGAGACGCGCAAACAGGTGGCGCGCCTGTACTCGTTTGTTCAGGAGCACGTTACGGGGATGACGATTGTGCAATTGTTTAACCGGGAAAAGGAGGAGCTGCGCCGATTCGAAGAAATCAACGGCGATCATCGGCAGGCCCAGATCCGCACCATTTTCTACTTTGCTCTTTTCTGGCCGGCCGTGGACATCATCGCGTCCTCTGCGCTTGGTCTTGTGTTATGGTTTGGTGGCGTGCGTGCCATGGAAAGCGCGCTCTCGGTCGGGGTGCTTATTGCATTTATCCAGTACGCCCGGCAGTTCTTCGAGCCGATTCGCAATCTGTCAGACCAATACAACACGCTGCAAAGCGCGATGGCCGGCGCTGAGCGTATTTTTGGGTTGCTGGATAAAGACTTCTCGATAGAAGAAACCGACAAGCCGGTGGATATCGCGGCGTTTGAAGGCCACATCGAGTTCAAAAACGTGTGGTTTACCTACGATAAAGAGACAGAAGCCGAAGAGGAAAAGAACTGGATCTTACAAGATGTCTCGTTTGTGGTGAAGCCCGGACAGACAGCTGCTATCGTGGGTGCTACAGGAGCCGGCAAAACCACCATCATCAATCTACTGCTACGATTCTATGAAATCGACAAAGGGCAGATTTTGGTAGATGGCATCGACATCGCGGATATGCGGTTGACAGATCTGCGCCGGCACATCGGACTCGTATTGCAAGACGTTTTCCTGTTCTCCGGATCGGTTGAGCGCAACATTACCCTGGAAAACGAAGAAATCGACCGAGAAGCCGTGGAGGAAGCGGCCCGCCTGATTGGTGCGGATGCATTTATCAACAAACTGGCTGACGGCTACACACACGATGTCCGCGAGCGCGGTGCTTCGCTTTCGCATGGGCAACGCCAACTGCTCTCGTTTGCACGTGCGCTTGTCTACAATCCGTCCATCCTGGTCCTCGACGAGGCCACATCCAGCATCGATACCGAAACAGAAGAACTCATCCAGAATGCCCTCGAAAAGCTGATCGAGGGTCGCACATCAATGGTGATTGCACACCGCCTTTCTACCATTCAAGACGCAGACTGCATTCTTGTCATGCACCGCGGCAAACTGAGGGAAATGGGAACGCACCAGGAGCTGCTTGCACTAGGCGGTCTCTACCGCAAACTATACGAATTACAGTACAAGGAGCAGGAACGCTCTGTTGCGTAACGATTATCCAACCCGTGCCAGGTCGTGCCATCGGGTGGTGTAAAACTTGGGCGGATCCGCAGCGCGCGACAGCCAATCGCGTTCTATCCCAATACTCCCCACAAACACGGTATCCCTGCCAAATCGTGCGTTGATTTTGTCTAGCGTATCCATGAGTGCGATGTGTTTAGATGCATCCTGTGCGTCGAACAGATCCATTTGCAGAAACCTGTTTTTGTTGAGTCCCCATAGAAAAACGCCGGCGCGGCGATAGCGGAATCCTGGGCGATAAATTTTCTGGAGATTCTGGACAGCAAAATCCACGAGACGGGGCGTGAATGCCGTCGCTTCAGGCATGAGTACACCGTGTGCTTTGCTGTATTTTCGTTGCTCAAATTGTTTGGTAGTGATGTAGGTACGGATGCCGGCAGCAACCTGGTTTTCACTGCGCAACCGCTCCGCAACCGTTGACGCCAGATACGCCACAAATTCGCGGAGCTTTTCATAGCTGGTGATGGGGCCATCAGAGCTGCGACAGCACATCATTTGCTGCTTGTCTGGAATTGATTCTTCGAGATCAATACAGCGCATGCCCCGTAATTCATGTACAACACGGAGCCCTACAACGTTTAGTTGCTGGCGAATCAGACTGTCGCGCGCATACTTGAATGCGCGGGCGTCATCAATACCAAGGCATTGGAGCTTGACCGCCCATTTTGCACCAATCCCCCATACCTTTTGAATGGGGACACGTTGCAGGAAAGGATCAGCGGTTTCGCCCGATGGGAGTGTGAGCGCGCCGGCGAGTGAAGCATCCTTTTTTGCAATATGGTTGGCAATCTTGGAAAGGGTTTTGGTTTGCCCAACCCCGACAGTAACCGGGATTCGGGTATAGCGATAGAGTTCATCGCGAATGTGTTTGGGCTGCGTTACGTCGGGAAGTTTGAGGAAAGACTCGTCAACGCTGTATTTCTCGATTTCAGGTGAGAACCTGCGCAGGGTATGGTAGACGCGCTCTGAGATGTCGGCAAACAGCGTGAAATTGGAGGATTTGACGACGACATTGTGCTTTTTGAGCGCGTCTTTGTATTTGAATGCCGTCCCCCCGCGGGGAAAGCCGAGTGCTTTGGCCTCGGGGCTACAGGAGATAAAGCACCCGTCATTATTGGAAAGGACAACCACGGGCCGATTCCAGAGACGCGGTTCGTGTACGCGAACACAGGAGACAAAAAAGTTATTGCAGTCAATCAGCGCAAAAGGCTCCATATATCGGGGGCTTTACTTCGGGGGGAAGGTGCCATACAATATCTGGAGTGGTTATAAATTTATGTGTGTGAAATATGTGTAACAACTATCCCCATTCCGTGACAGGTTCGGGTTTGCATAGGTGCCGGCGTAGTTCATACCATGGCTCCTGAACTTCAACCCTATACCATGCCCGAACTCCGCAACCTCTTCGACTACGCAACCGCCGCGGCCGACCTTCTGCCACCTGCCTACCATGCCTACTACGCCGGCGGCGTAGCCGACAACCTCACCCGCGACGACAACCGCACCGCTTTCAACCGCCTCAAACTCCTCCCCCGTGTCCTGCGCAACGTCAGCCAACGCACCATAAACGCCTCACTCCGCTATCCAAACACCGCACTCCCCTTCCCCTTACTCCTCGCCCCAACGGCCATGGCGAAACTCGCCCATCCGGATGGCGAAGTGGGCCTCGGCAACGCCGCACTCACCGCCGGCATCCCGCAGCTCCTCAGCACGATGTCTACCTGCGCCGTGGAGGAAGTCACGGCCATCGGGCACGACGTGTGGTTTCAGCTCTACCTCTTTAAAGACCGCGAGGCGAGCAAAAGCCTCGTTCAACGTGTTGAGGCTGCCGGCTGCAAAGCCCTGGTGCTGACCGTCGATGTCCCCATCCTGGGCATCCGCAATAGCCTGGCGCGGTCGCATGAACAAGATCAGCCCGCCCTGCCGCTGCCCAACCTCATGCGAACCAACGCCAACGGTGAACTGGCGCCCATTGTCACACTCGAAGACCGAGTCGACCCCAGCGTTTCGTGGGACGATGTTGCGTGGCTACAATCTATCACCAACCTCCCCATCTGGCTCAAAGGCATTCTGCGACCCGATGATGCACTACGCGCGGTGGAAGCCGGCGTCGATGGCATCATCGTCTCCAACCACGGCGGCCGGCAACTTGATACAGCCATAGCCACCATAGATGCACTGCCAAACATCGCAAAGGCGGTCGACGGCGCCGTGCCCTTGCTCATGGACGGGGGCATTCGACGCGGCACCGATATGATTAAGGCCCTCGCGTTAGGGGCATCCGCGGTGCTGATTGGCCGACCCGTGCTCTGGGGACTCGCAGTAAACGGCACTGACGGCGCAGCGCACGTGCTCGAAATTCTGCGCACCGAGTTTGATAACGCCATGGCGCAGTGTGGTTGCCGGACGGTGGATGAGATCACGGAGGATCTGATTTTTAATGCCGACTGTCGAATGCCGAATGTCGATTGATTCTTTTCTAAGATGCGCAAGTCAAAAATCGTAATCCTAATTTATTGCTAACTTGGGCCAACTCTACACCAAGCTTTGTCGCACGATGCGTTTTTACTGTACCCTTTTGATAGGCCTTCTGCTTGCCAGTTGTCATTCTGGGACCCTTGCTCCTGCGCCTGTTACCGAACCCAAACCATCTCCACGACCGCTGCAGGTGCTGTTTATTGGTAATCCTGAACTGGAAGAATCAGAACGGATAGCTACTGATCATGCACGCAGGTTGGGCCCGCACAGCATTCATCTTACATACGTAACTGATACCAGCAGGGTTGATGCTACGCTTTTGCAAAACTTCGATATTGTGTCCCTATACACGGACACGCAAGACGCAAGACTCCAAGCCATGGGATTCAGCACGGCGCCTGACACAAATAAGCGGGCTGTCCTAAACGTCTCGGCTACACTCGGTAATCTACCCTTTATAGCGCATCAACCTGAGCATCTCAGACCCGAAAGCAAGCATCTTTACTACACGTGGGATTTTACAGTATCTCAATCCTCATCTATCGCTTCACTCCCTATTAATGAGCTGGCCTGGCTCGCCGGCGACTCACTTGTTGCCCGCTGGCAAGCCGGCGCGCCCGACTCGCTGATTTATACCACCCCTGAGGTACCCATCCCAAACTACGAGTTCCCCGAAGACGTACCACTCAAACAACTCCCCCTCACCCCTGAGCAATCGCTCGCTTATACACAAGTACCGCCAGGCTTTGAAGCGCAGCTCTTTGCCGCGGAGCCCGACATCATCAACCCCGTCGCCATGGCATGGGACGAACGCGGCCGGCTCTGGGTCATTGAATCCCTCGACTACCCCAACAACAAACGCCCCCTCGGCGAAGGCAACGACAGCATTAAAATCCTCGAAGACACCGATGGCGACGGCCGTGCTGACAGCGTCAAGGTGTTTGCCGACGGACTGAGCATTGCAACGGGTTTTACCTTTACCAACGACGGCGTCATTGTGTCTGCTGCGCCCGAAATGCTGTTCCTGAAAGACACCGATGGCGATGACGTGGCAGATGAGCAAACCGTGCTGTTTGACGGATTTCTTACGTTTGACACCCACGCCGGCGTATCCAACCTACGCTATGGATTCGACAACTGGATCTGGATGGCGATCGGGTATGCCGGCTTTGAAGGTATTGTCGGCGATGAAGAACACCGGTTCAAACAAGGACTCTTGCGCCTCAAGCCAGACATCTCGTCCCTCGACTACCTGTCCCACTTTTCCAATAACACCTGGGGGCTCGGGTTTTCTGAGAATGGGGACGTCTTTGCCTCAACGGCAAACAACGAGCATAGCGCTTATCTCGCGATCCCTGACCGGTATTTTGCCGGCGTAAACGGATTTGACAAGTCGGGCTACACCCCCATCGCGCCCTACAAAAAATTCCACCCGATCACCGACAAGGTGCGGCAGGCAGATGTATTTGGGGGCTACACCGCTGCCACAGGCCACGCACTCTACACAGCCCGTCACTATCCAGAAGCGTACTGGAACCGCATTGCCTTCATTAATGAACCCACCGGCCATCTCGTCCACAAAGCCATTATTGAGCAGCAAGGGACGCAGTTTGTCGCCAAAGATGGGTGGAATCAGGTAGCAAGCGCGGATGAGTGGGCTTCGCCGGTGATGTCAGAAATTGGTCCAGATGGCGCACTCTGGGTGCTCGACTGGTACAACCTGATTATCCAGCACAACCCCGTCCCGGAAGGCTTTATCGCCGGCGATGGGGATGCATACGAGACCCCGTTACGCGATCAAAAACATGGGCGCATTTATCGCGTGATTTACAAAGATGCGCCGGCCTCCACACCACTTGCGCTCAGCAAAGACGACCCCGCCGGCCTGATCCAGGCGCTGCAACACAGCAACATGTTCTGGCGCCTCACCGCGCAGCGGCTGCTCGTTGAGCGCGGCAACACCGACGTAATTCCCGAACTGCTCAAACTCGTAGAAAATCAATCTGTGGATGCAGCCGGCATCAACGGCGGTGCCATTCATGCCCTTTGGACGCTAAAAGGGCTCGGGGCTTTGGAGGGTTCAAATCCGGCGGCAACACAGAAAGCCCGGCAAGCCCTTGTGCACCCTGCACCGGGCGTGCGTCGTGCTGCAATCCAGGTACTACCTCCTACCTCTGCGCTATGGATGATGGTCGCCACTTTTAACCTGTTGGAAGACGAAGACCCATTGGTCACGCTCCATACCTTGCTAAAAATCTCCCAGCTTCCCCCAAGCGATGTCATCGGTAAAACGTTATACGCGCTCCAGGATCAGCCCAGGTTCTCGGGGGATCCCTGGCTCCCCACGGCACTCGCCATCGCAGCAGCCAAACATCACAATGGGTATTTGAACGCGTTGATGGCAGATACGGAAGCTGACATCCAGCGTGAAGTTATTCCTGTTGATGCGCCCAACCTGGGGTTTGAGGTTGCGGAAGATAATCTGCCGGCCGGCTGGGGCGTTGAGCCATTTGTATGGCCGCTCGAAGAAACCAACCCCAATGTATACACGCATGAAATTGTGCCCGAAGGCCGCTCTGGGAACGCCTTGAAAATCAGCTCGCCCACAGGTGCCGACGTTGGTGTTTATGTTGATGTGCCCGTCAAACCCAATACCACCTACTTGCTTACGGGGTGGATAAAAACGGAGAATTTAGAAAACATGGGGGGTGGGTACGGGGCAGTGATCGACATTCTTACCTTCGGACGCACCCGCACCATCCGCGGCACCTCCGACTGGACCTGGGTCGAGCGGCGATTCAATACCGGTGCAAAAGAAGAAATCCGCATCCAGTGCCACCTCGGGCGCTGGGGCCAATACAAAGGTACCGCGTGGTTTGACGACTTGCGCCTCGTTGAACTTGGCGACATTTCCCCGGCTGCCGTGGTAGCTGAAACCGTATTCAGGCACATCGGCGCCGGCGGACTCGACCAGGCCGCCCTTTCGGTCCTTGAGCAGCTCAACAACACAACGCCGGCCATCCGCGAACTTGCACTTTCCAGTTTTGCCGAGAACTGGCCAACAGGTCAACGGCCGGCCGCAGCTGCTGATGACAACACCTACCGAGCCATGCTGGCAGATGGACTGGATGCACCACAAAAAAACGCACTCGAAAAACTCCTGCAACGATGGCGGGGAGAAACGGTGCAGACTGAAGAACCGCGTGCTGCCGGTAGAACGGTGCTCCTCCAAACGGAGCTAAACACCCTCAAGTTTGCACAGGATACGCTGACTGTGCAGGCCGGCGAAGAAATCAGCCTCACCTTCGAGAACCTCGATGCCATGCCGCACAATGTTGTGATCGGCATGCCAGGTACCCTCGAAACGATCGGCGAAGCTGCAGACGCACTTGCACGAACCGGACAGGGCAGCCAACAAGACTACGTGCCGGCAATCGAACATGTACTTGCTGCGTCATCGCTTGTCGACGCAGGTGATACAATCACCTTTACATTCCAGGCGCCCACAATCCCGGGCGATTACCCTTTTGTCTGCACCTTTCCCGGCCACTGGCGCATCATGAATGGCATACTCCGGGTCGAATAACGACTCAATAAACCAACCTGCTGCTATTTCACCCAATCTAATCACTGCCCAAACAGACAGATTAAGGGCATAAAGCATCTGTATTTCCATCATTTTTCTCTTACTTTGATGTGTGGTACCTGTCTACCACACGTTTCGCCTGCGGTCATGCGGTTGATGAACGAGGAGCATACCGGCGCACTCGCTGACGCAAGCGACCCCGCTCACCCCCCAACCCCCTTGACCATGAAACGCACCCTCGGGCTCTTGCTGCTTTTTGCGGCAACCGCGTGTAATCCACAACACGCATCACAACAACACGACTGGCCACACTATAAAGCCGATAAGGCATCAAGCAGTTACTCCATCCTCGACCAGATCAACACAGACAATGTCGCCAACCTCGAAGTTGCCTGGGAATTTCGCGGCAATGATGGTGGGAAGGGGCGGATTGAATGCAGTCCGATTGTTGTAGATGGCATCATGTATCTCACAACGTCTGCACTGCATCTGGTTGCGCTTGATGCGGCGACGGGCGAGGAGAAATGGCGGTTTGAGCCGTCCAATCACTACGGCGGCTTTCACGCGAACCGGGGTGTAACATATTGGGAAGATGGAGAAGATAAACGCATCTACTACCCCGCCGGCACCCGCCTGTTTGCAGTAAACGCAACTGATGGCTCCCCCATTACGGGATTTGGTGATGGCGGCAGCATCAGTATGAGCGAGAACCTGACCAGAGACCCCGGAGATAAAACCGTCAGCCTGACCACGCCGCCTGTTATTTTTGAAGATCTCATCATCACCGGCTCCTCCGTTTCAGACAACAACAACACGCTCCCCAATCCCCCCGGCGACATCCGCGCATTCGACCTCCACACAGGTGAACTTGCATGGACCTTCCATGTCATTCCCCATCCAGGCGAATTTGGCTACGACACCTGGCCACCCGATGCCTGGAGCACGGTAGGCGCCGCCAATTCCTGGGCCGGCATGGCACTCGATGAAGAACGCGGGGTTGTCTATGCCCCTACTAGCTCTCCTGCACCCGAGCACAGCGGCGGTGTGCGGCCCGGCATGAACCTGTTTGGCAACTCAATTCTTGCCCTGGATGCACGCACGGGCGAGCGGATCTGGCATTTTCAGGTGGTACACCACGACATCTGGGACTACGACGTTGCTGCACCGCCTAATCTTGTTTCTTTTGAACACGATGGCGTTTCGTACGATGCAGTAGCACAAACCACCAAGGTTGGGATGCTGTTTGTATTAGATCGCGATACGGGTGAACCTATTTTTGATGTAGAAGAACGGCCCGTACCACAATCGACCATGCCCGATGAACACACCTGGCCAACCCAACCCTTTACCACGGAGATCCCACCCTACACCAAACACGGTTTCACAGAGGCAGACATCACCGACATCACCCCGGAAGCCACAGCCTATGTAAAAGAAACCTATTTCGATAAATTTGGGCCGGCCGTCATCTTCCAACCGCCCTCTACACAAGGTATGTTTATGATGCCGCAGTTTAACGGTGGCTCAGATTGGGGCGGTGCTGCATTTGACCCTGAAACAGGCATCATATACGTAAACTCGAGCGAAGAGCCTGAAGCCATTACCATGCTGCCGGCTCCGGCTGATGCCACACACGACCTCCCCTTCGAAGCAAGTGGGCACGACGAAATTTATGATCCTGAAGGCTTTCCCGTTTCGAAGCCACCCTGGGGATTACTCAATGCCATCGATCTAACTCAGGGCGATTTTGCATGGCGCGCAACACTTGGTACCTATCCCGAACTCGAAGCACGCGGTTTCCCGCCAACAGGCACCTTCAACTTCGGCGGCCCAATTGTCACCAAAGGCGGCCTGGTGTTCATCGGTGCTACCCGCGATGAACGCTTCCGGGCGTTCGACAAATTGACAGGCGACGTGTTGTGGGAATACCAGTTGCCCTTTGCCGGCTACGCCACGCCCGCGACATACATGGTTGACGGCAAACAATACGTCGTTATCGCCGCCGCCGGTGGCGGTATACCCGGTACCACACCCGGTGACGTTTATTTAGCATTTGCGTTAGGCGATTGATTTTTTCGTGCTTCTGTACTTCGTACTTTCGTGATCTCGTTTGCTCATGATCAAACGAGATCACGAAAATCCGGAAGCACGAAATCACATAAAAAACGTAATACCTCATGCAATCTTTCACAAACCAAAACATTATCGTTACCGGAAGTACCAGCGGCGTTGGTGAGGCCACAGCCCGATTGTTTGCGGAACGTGGTGCTAATGGCATTCTCATCACCGGCCGGCACGAAGGACGTGGGACCAAGGTCGCCCAGGATCTACAGGCAGCTGGATGTAATGCAATCTTCGTCAAAGCAGACCTGGAGAATGTTGAAGACTGCCGGCTTGTTATCACACAAGCTGAGGCGGCGTTCGAAAAAATTCATGTATTGGTAAACGCAGCAGCGCTTACAGCCCGAGGCTCGATCTTCGACTCTACAGTTGAGCTGTGGGACAAAATGATGGCCATCAACATGCGAGCACCCTTTCTACTCATGCAGGGCTGTATCGCCAACATGCGCCGGCACAACACCGAAGGGGCTATTGTCAACGTACTCAGTGTAGCAGCACACGGCGGGCAGCCATTTATTGGCACCTACTCAGCCTCCAAAGGCGGACTCGCGGTGCTCACCAAGAATACGGCTTACGCAACCATGCGCTATCGCATTCGCATCAATGGGTTAATGCTGGGCTGGACCGATACACCATGGGAGCACAATATCCAACTAAACAACCACACCGA
Organism: Rhodothermales bacterium; assembly: GCA_965263205.1. Classification (GTDB taxonomy): domain Bacteria; phylum Bacteroidota; class Rhodothermia; order Rhodothermales; family JAHQVL01; genus JBCCIM01. Next base: position 52,780 of record CBDHHF010000010.1, on the reverse strand, counting down.
CGACCCGAACTGGCTAAGCAAAGCAGAGGCCTCACTACCCTTTGGCCGGCTAATTAAACCCGAAGAAGCCGCGCGCGCCATTGCCTGGATGGCATCCAGCGAGTCCGGCATGATGACCGGTTCATTGATCGATTTTGACCAGAGTGTACTCGGCGCCGGCAATGTTTCACGCCCTGTTGATGGCGAATTGGGCACCTCTTAACCTTTCCAGGTACGTATTCCCCCCAATTTCCGTGTATATTTATACGACCCACCTGTTCTAGACCATCAATAAAACGGAGTATATTGTATGTCCTTATGTATCGAGCGATGCTCATCTGCGGTAAAGGTGCTACTTGCACTGGTGTGCGTGTACCTTGCCGGTTGTTCTGGCGCAGCCCAACTTACCAGCAATAAGCTGGATCGGGAGATTGCCATTGATGGCGTTGAAACAGAATGGATGGGGGCATTAACAGTAGTGCCTAAAGAAGACTTCTCGGTAGGCCTCCTCAACGACGACGATCACCTCTACATTTCTTTTATCACCGGCTCACCCAAAGTCCAGCAACAAATTGTCATGCAGGGCCTCATGATCTGGTTTGATCGCGAAGGTGGCAAAGGCAAAAGCGTGGGCGTCAAGTTTCCAATTGGACTTTTTGACTCTGACGTGAACATCAACCAGCGCGCACTCGAACAAAATCCTGAACTGATCGAGAGCTATTTCAAGGAATCACTGAGTCATTTTGAATTGTACGACTCGGCCAAAGAGCCCGGCGCGAAGTACACCCGCCAGGAACTGGCCGGCCTCGAAATGTTTGCAAACCTGGAAAATGGCTCGTTTGTCTACGAATTAAAAATTCCCCTTACAGGCGACCAGGCCTACGCCGTTAGCCCGTATACCGGTAACCAACTGGGTATCATCATCGAGGCTCCCAAACTGGACGAAGAAGAAATTGTAGAACAAATTGAAGCAGCAGACCGTGGCGCAGCGAGCAGAAGTGGTGGACTCGTGGGGGTAGGTAGTACAGGTTACTACGGCAATGCCCTGCTAGGCGCCAGTATGGGTGGCGCTACCAATTCAAATACAAAACTACGATGTTATTGGCTGATTAAGGCCGACCACCCTTCGTTGCCCAGAAACGCATCTTATAAACCAGAAGAAGCCGTACAGCAAACCCTGTACGGCTTTCTTTATGATAGCAGACTTGATATGTCGCCGAATGGGTGCGCGTGCCCGACCCACTTAAACACGCGCCCCCAATCCGGCAATAGGCCCGAGGGGAAGATGTCCGCGCCCGACCCACTCAAACGCTTTCATCCAGCCTCGGATGGAAAGAGGTCCGAGGGATAAATGCCTGCGCCCGACCCACGTAAACGCACACATCATCCTCGGATGTAAAAGGCCCGAGGGGAAGATGATTGCGCCCGACCCACGTAAACGCGCACACCGACCTCGGATGGAAAAGGTCCGAGGGGAAAGATGATTGCGCCCGACCCACGTAAACGCGCACATCAACCTCGGATGGAAAAGGTCCAAGGGGAAAGATGATTGCGCCCGACCCACGTAAACGCGCACATCAACCTCGGATGGAAAAGGTCCGAGGGGAAAGATGATTGCGCCCCGACCCACGTAAACGCGCACATCAACCTCGGATGGAAAAGGTCCGAGGGGAAAGATGATTGCGCCCGACCCACGTAAACGCGCACATCAACCTCGGATGGAAAAGGTCCGAGGGGAAAGATGATTGCGCCCGACCCACTCAAACGCGTTCACCCGACCTCGGATGGAAAGAGGTCCGAGGGGAGGCGTTTGCGTCCGACCCACGTAAACGCGCGCACCATCCTCGGATTATGAATATGGAGTACAACGCCGGGCGCGTGTCCGACCCTAGAAGCCACGGCCTTTTGTTGTATGAGATTTCCTTATCTCAATTCCTTTAATTTCAATTCGATCAAAGAGCAGCTGAATCCAGTTTTTTTCATCAGCATCTGCTCACTGTAGAATCGAACTCTGTGCCATTTGTGATTTCAAGGTGTGCCAGTTTTTCAAATTGCTCGACAAGGCGCACAAAAAAACGGCCTTTTTAGTGCTAAAAAGGCCGTTTTTCAGGAAAAAGGATAAAATCAGATTGTGGTTTACCTGTCAGATATAGGCAACAATTTGTGTGTATAATTTTGCAACTTCTAAATTTTGCCGGCTTCGGACTGTATAAAAAAAGACAACTTACTTCCTAAATCTGGTCACATCTGGAGGTATTTTAAAGCACGTACAGGCTGCTCCTATTGCAAAACTACATCAAACGTAACGCTACGATTTAAGGCACGCTGCGCCTCAGAGGTCTCTGTGCCAGGAATCAACTGGTCACCTTCTCCAATGACGCTAAACAACAAGGCCGGCAATCACGCGCAACCAGTGCATCTCTTACAATCTGTGCCCGCGATGCGCTCAGGGCTGCGTTCGTGACAGGATCACCCTCAGCGCTTGTATATCCGTGAAGTGCTACAGTAAAGGGCTTATTGAGTGAGACCCCTATGTCATTCAACTGTGTCAGGGCAGCAAAAACACTATCCAGCTCTGTAATTGTGTAGTATTCAGAACTGCTGAACCCTGTGCAAATTGTACCCTCGCTACCTCAACCGCCTCCATCGCTTCCTGAAATGCAGTACTGAGATCTGAAACAACGCGACTGTCATCATATCGGTAAACCCTAGAATAAAGGGGGATTTCTCGCGCGCATTTACAATCCATTCGTTGCTTGCGGTACCGGCGGCATACAGTGTATCACGATCCAACATAAAGGCCACGGAGGCCGGCGCACGCAGTTGTGTTGCTGCTCGCTTAATGATAATCAGAGAATCCAGCGCCAGGTACGACTCCCACATGCCCACAACCCTGTCATCTGGAAACGCACCAGGCAACAGAGAATCCGGATGGACGGCCATCGGGTCTTTCAATCCTTCAACGATGAACCGCCCCTTCTCCCACGAAGTTTGCGTCACCACGAGCCCGGGCTCATTGCGCAGGGTTTCGAGGTACTCGTTCCACAACATATAATTGCGAAAGCCCCATAGCAGCCACGCAGAAAGCAGGAGAAACAACACGCCGGCAATAAACCATAGCCGGTACGGACTACGCTCTTTACGCTTGTAATTCTCCAGCAAGCCGGCGCGCATCAACGGCAGTACGGGCGTCAGCTGCTCCGTATCGCCTTCAAAGTCATCCAGCAGATGTCCATATTGCAGATGGATGGCTTCAATAATTTCTTTCAGCGTCAGGCTCAGATCTGCTGTAGGTATTCCTCGAACGACGGCAGCCAGAATGGCATCCGGCCCGGGCTCAATCAGCACGGTGAGATCGCCAATTTTGATTGTCTCCAATACATCTTCACGCTCAGCCCCCAGCGAATCGCGTACAAAGTCCTGAATGGCACTCAACATACTCGACACCAGGTCGCTATCAGCAACATCAACCGTTTCAGCGAAGAGGTGTTGGATAAGGATCCCGCTCTGTTTATCGATCAAGAAGAGCTGCTCCACGCGGTAGTTGAGCGTATGCGCAAGCATGACCTCGGAGAACGTCCGGCCCGAACGCGCAGCTTCCATCCGCCACTTGAAGCTCTGAAACGACAGGCTGTGCTCCATCGTCCGGTTCATTGACTCGATAACGGAGCGAAGTGCTTCAGCAATGCTTCGGCGAATAGCCGGCCCAATTACAGGGAAAATTGCATCAGCAAACGGTTTGGGATCGCGGCGTATTGATATGCGAAGCGTTTCTTCAATCGTTGGCCCGAGTGCAGTTGCAAGTTCAGTATTATCACGATTATGGTACGCTATGGCGCCAGGAAGCACGCGGCCCATCGCATCAACCTGCCCCTCTTCTTCAAAATGTGCTACCGAACTCAGCCGTTGCTGCAGCCCTTCGATTTGTTTGCCTTCACTCCCAATCAGCAGCCGGCGCAGCTCATCCATGTCGCGATCGCGCGCCTGCCCCGCATCTGACGCATGCTGCCCATTTGGTTGCCCATTGGCACGTGCGTCATCCTGGGTGGAGGCAGATGCATCATCTGCCTGGGTGGGATTATTTGAAGAATCTTCGGTCATATTACCCCCTATTATAGCGTACCGAACGCTAAGGAGCTATGATTACGGCCAAATCAGTGCCTTATTCAGCGGTACCGGTGGGCGCAATTTCGCTGGCGAGGTTATTTAGGAGCTCAGCAACCCTGCCGCGATACAGTGCATTTTCTTCGAGCTTTTTCAAAAGCAGCACGCAATTCTTCCGATAGATCTTGCATGTTTTCTTGCAAATTCTGCTCGATCACAGCCCGCTCTTCTTTCATGGCACTTTTGAATGCCGCATCAACACTATCGAGGCGCGTTTCCTGCACGGCTTTGAATGCGTCGAGGGTATCGCCCATTTTGCCTAATTCTTTTTTGAGCGAATCGCGTTGATTTTCTCTGCTGTTTGTCTCTTTCCCCAATAATTCGAGCATTTCATCGAATTGTGCCTTGATGCGATCATCCATGGCTTTCATTTGCTCACTTAGATCGCTGCGCAGCGCATCGAGATTTTGAGCCATCTTTCCTTCGAGCGCCTGCACGCGCTCTTCGTATACTTTGATTTGTTCACCAAAAAGTATACTCCGGACCTTTTCGAGTTCACCCATGTGCGTATTTGCCGATGCTGCGGGAGTTTCCTGAATTATTGCTGACGGCTCAGAACCGTCGGTCGGCGTACCATTGTTCGTAGCCATAAACAGATATGTATAAAAAAGGATTGTAACCGATCAAATATATAGATCTTTTGGCGTTACAACGAAAATTAAACGTAGGATTAGCTGAAAATAAAGCGTTTTTCAGTTGAAAATACAGAATAACCCAATTTCAGCGCCGGCATAAGGCACCTTTGCGCCTAACAAAGGTTCCATTCCCCTTAGCATATGCTTACCGACTAAACCACAGCAGCGACATGCAGCATCCACAAGCCATTCAATGGCATGCGAAAGTGGGTTATGCTTTATGTATCGCCCTGTAACCAAGGTGTATTATGTGACTTCGTCACGTTTATTATGAATTTCTAACCCCTGTTGCGAAAAGTTTTTTATTCCGACAATTTGTTTTATTTTGCTACAGCATTTTGCGACACGGCCCACCTCCCTGTTGGATAATCAAAAAATGTACGCAATCAGGAAAATCACAGACATGAGAGCATTTCCTGGTCAAGCTTCAGGTCCCCTCTTGTATTAAACCATGAAGAAGAAAATTTGTATGCTGGGCACGTTTGCTGTGGGCAAAACAAGCCTGGTGCGCCGTTACGTGCAGGGGATATTCTCCGACAAATACCTGACAACCATGGGCGCAAAAGTCGATAAGAAAATTGTCGATTTTGACGGCAAAAGTGTCAATTTGATGCTATGGGACCTGAATGGAGAAGACCGATTCCAGGCGTTGTCCATGAACTATGTTCGCGGAGCAGCTGGTTATCTGTTGGTCATTGATAGCACGCGCCGCTCTTCTTTTGAAGCCGCTCATCTGCTCCAGCAAAAAGTAGAACAAGAGCTGGGCCCCTTGCCCTTCATTGTGGTATTCAACAAGATGGATTTGAATAAACCATGGGAGAACCAGGAGCGGGAAATCCGGCAATTGGAGGAAAGCGGCTGGACCATCATGTACACGAGTGCCAAAACGGGCACGGGAGTTGAAGAGGTCTTCGAAACCCTCACACAGATGATAATGAACGCATAGCTTTTTTGGTTTTAGCTTGCGAACGCGCTTTTCAGGTATTTCGATCGCAAGGATCTAGCGACGAATCCCGCGTTGTCGTGCAGAGCAGAAACCATTGAATCGAAACCTGCAGTAAATGCCATGTCAGCCATCCTTGCCAGGTTATTTTCCGATCTTGATATTGCTGTACTGGAACGGGCCGAGGATGGCACGTTCAGCATGCTAAGCGAAACGCCTCCCTGGTTGTCGGCACTCTGGCCGGCGCTTAATACTCAAACCGAGGGCCTCACACCCGGCGATACGTTTTACTTCCTCGAAGACTTCCTCGAACGCAACGCCGACTTTTGGCTTTCCTCGTCCAACGACAGGCGTGCATCCGGCGTGTGGACCGAAAACACACCCGACAACAAAGAGCAATTACTCGAAGCAACAGTCCTCTTTATCGAAGAGCACCCGCTGTTGCTTATCCGTGTGCCGCATCAACAACAGGTATGGCCAATTTTCCAGCAAGCCCGCGAACAACGCCTCGAATACGAGCAGTTGATCGATGAAATCAACAAACGCGAAGTCTTGCTGCATTGCATTGTACACGATCTTTCCAACCCGCTTGCAAGCATCAAGGGCAGTCTGACGCTACTCCAGTCGGAAGACATGGTAGAATCAGATGGCGACGAATTGCTACACATTGGGCTGCGCCAGGCGGGTAAAATGCAGAATCTGATCAGCAGTATTCTGACAACTTTTGCCAACGAAGTACGGCCGCTTGTCCCAACCCTTATTGGTACCGACATCGCTCCTGATTTGCATTCGTGCGCCGGCGAAGTTGTCAACTCTCTCCAAGCTACAGCCAGCCTAAAAGGTGTTGCGGTCGAACTGACCGAATCCACCGCCGCTGCACCATTCAAGGTCGTTGGAGAAGCTGAACGCCTGGAGCGCGTGCTCTACAATTTGCTTGCAAACGCCATTCGACATTCAGAAAGCGGTCAAACCGTTTCCGTTCACGTGTACGAAGACGGTGAATTTATTCAGACTGATGTCCAGGACCAGGGCAAAGGAGTCCCCCAAGAATTAATCGAAGGGCTATTCGACAGATTCTCACAGGGTAAAGATAAAACAGGGCAGGTAGGTCTTGGCCTGTATTTCTGCAAAATTACTATCGAAGGCTGGGGCGGCACCATTGGGTATGCACCCGGTGCACAGGGTGGTGCGCGATTCTGGTTCAGACTTCCCAAACCTGTAACCCACAAAAACACAGAGGCTGAAATTCAGCATACCTGATTCGATGTGCTTACCGCACCAGGGTAAATCACTGCCCCGACAAATTTTACAGTACCTATAAAAGAGCCACACATGTCATTTCGCATCTTCATTGTAGACGACGATCCAGAGTACAGCGCGCTGTTGCAGTTTCAGCTCCGCAAAATTGAACAGGTAGATATCAAAACCTTCAACAAAGGTGAAGATGTAGTTGATTGCCTTGATCAACAACCACATCTGGTGCTCCTGGACCTCGTCATGCCCGGGCAGGGTGGACTCGAAACGCTACGCCAGATCAAATTGGCAGCACCAAAGTTGCCTGTCATCGTAGTATCCTCCCAATCTGTTGTCAGTGTCGCGCTGGAAGCGCTGAAACTGGGTGCATACGATTATATCACCAAAGGCCACGACGACACCGTCAAAATCAACCGGCTGGCAGAGCAAATTGCGGAGCGCACCCATCTCACCCAGGAAGTGAACATCCTGCGCGAACAATTGCGTGTACCGCACGGCATTCCGGGCATGATTGGGGAAAGCGCAAGCATGGGGAAAGTCTTCAGGTTGATCAACAAAACGCTGGTAGGTGATTTGTCGGTAGCCATTGTTGGAGAAAGTGGAACGGGTAAGGAGTTGGTTGCTCATACCATCCACTACAACTCATCCAGAAAGCGCCAAGCCTTTGTGGTCGTCAACTGCGCCGCGATTCCACGCGAGCTGATGGAAAGCGAATTCTTTGGGCACGAGAAAGGTTCATTTACCGGTGCATACACGCGAAAAACGGGTAAGTTTGAACAAGCCAACCAGGGTACTATTTTTCTGGATGAAATTGGTGAACTCAACCTCGATTTACAGGCCAAACTACTTCGTGTACTGCAAAACCAGGAAGTACAGCGCGTAGGGAGCAACGAAACGATACGAGTAGACGTGCGCGTAGTTTGCGCAACCAATCGAGACATCGTTTCGATGATTCATGATGGTAAGTTCAGAGAGGACCTCTACTACCGGCTTTTCCAATTCCCTATCAACCTTCCCCCGTTGCGTGAACGCGATCAGGACACCCTCCTCCTGGCTACCTTCTTCCGCAACGACTTCCTGAAACGGCACAAGGACGTACAGCCAAGGGAATTCTCAGCAGCCAGTCGCAGGAAAATTCTCGAGTACTCCTGGCCGGGTAATGTACGGCAATTGAAGAACGCCATTGAGCGCGCGCTTCTTATCTCAGACACAGATGAGATTATTCCGGATGATTTGATGCTTGATGCGATCCTCTTGACCAAACGGCCGGCGACAGGCTCACTACATCCAGCTGTAACCACTTCGGATGTAGCGATGACAAGTGGTGGTAATAATGGAAGCTCAGGGGCTTCAAATCCTGTTGGCGCGATCAACGCGGCCATGGATCCCAAAGATATTCTGCCGCTTGAAGACCTGAAACGCATGGCTGTTTTGCAGGCTTACAAGATATGCAAAGGTAACGTAGATCAAACCTCGTTGCGGCTTGGTGTCACACGCTCAACCATTTACCGGTTACTGGAGAAGTACAAGCAAGAAGGCATCGAGCTTGAGTCTTGATTTCCACGATCTATACCACATTAAAAAAGGGATGTACAGCAATTGTACATCCCTTTTGGTTTTTACACTAGCACGTGCTCGTGTGCACGCAATAGCTCGGTTATCGTATCATGATTCAGCCGGCTGCTCTACTTCTGAAAATACACGCTTTGGCTGACGCGGCGTTCTAACAAACTCGTACGTTGCGTGCTCGGGCGCCTGTTCAGGTATCGTATACGTTGTGTATTCACCATGCTCGAACATGGATAATGGCAACATGGCGCCACGCAATAACCACCCAACGATAAAGCCGAGAAAAGCGGTTACTGCCAAAAAGAAAATGAGTTGTCCTGTTAAATATATCATGGGATCCTCGCATAAAAGCTGAATCGAAATTGGGCTTTTTAGCGCATTTCGCAATCCTTGTCCAGGGGATTGACAACCGTATCAACTGGCACGTACATCACAAACGGCCAACCGGTATATCAGCAAAAAATAATTGATGTTCGTCCATCAAAGGACTGTGGGAAGCTTGTGACAACGGTAATGCAGATATCGTACCATATTGTTTTCTAGCGACTTAGATAAACGTATCGCTATATATCTTTCCTATTTTGACGACGCTGTCGTTAATAATTGAACACAAATTTGGGACAAAGCCCCTGTATTACCCCATAAAAAAGCCGGATGCACACCTTTCAAAGCATGCATCCGGCTCAGGGTGCTGGTTAAGCTACCAGCGCAATATCAAAATAATATCGCTTTAGCCACTGACCACCGTTCCATCGATGTGGATGTCGGTTTGTGGGAACGGAATGTTGATGTTTGCAGCATCCAGTCCGTTCTTAACAGCTTCCGTCAATTCGTCTTTTACAGCGAGGTAGTCGGCGGACTTGCACCATACGCGTGCTTCCCAGTCGATTGACGAACCGCCCAGACTCACCAGGTAGGCTTCTACACCCAGATCGGGGAGCCGGCCTTTTACGCCAGCGCAGGCCGCTTCAATCACTTTCCGCGTTTCATCCAGATCAGCGCCATAATCTGTACCCACCGCCACATCAACACGACGCGTATCGTGGAATGTCATGTTTTCAATCGTTGCGCCAAAAACAGAGCTGTTGGGTACAATAATACGACGGTTATCGGGTGTGTTGAGGTTTGTCGTGAAGAGCTCAATTTCGTCTACCACACCTGTTTCGCCACCAACGGTAACCAGGTCGCCCACTTTAAAGGGACGGAATACCAACAGCATGATGCCGGCAGAGAAATTAGATAGTGTGCCCTGAAACGCCATACCAATGGCAAAACCGGCTGCAGCAAGAATCGCTGCAAAACTGGCTGTTTCAATGCCAACCCGCGCTAATACGGCAATAACACCAATAATGAGCACAGCGTAGCGTGCCATATTGGAAAAGAACTTCGTAAGGGTGATGTCTACGTTTGCACGCTCAAGTCCCTTCTTAACAATCCGCTTGGCCCATCCAGCCGCGATAAAGACCACAAACAACAGCAACAACGCTGTTACTGCGGGGATCAGGTAATCTTGTACGAGCAACGTGATATTCTCAGGTGTAAGCCAGTCCATGCTAGAAATTTAATTTAGGTGATTAATTGTGCCAGAGGCGGGTGTAAAAGATGTGTCCAAATTGTGTACCACAGGATGCCAAAACACTACAAACGCCCTGAAATGGGAAAATACGTACTGCGACTGTCTGATTTTGCGACAATATGAAAATTATTTTTAAACTTGTAGTCAGATTTAAGATTTCGCCAATCTGGTCGATGCATTCAGCATCACCACCCTCCCTACCCGTTACTTCCATCTTTCTGCTACTTCGCTCATGAATATTCTGATCGTCGTTGAGACCTATTTTGTAGCCCGAATTCTGCGTGAGCGCCTGGAAGAGTTGGGGTATTCAGAAATCATGCTTGCTACCAGCGCACCTGAAGCTGTTCAGCACCTTCGCATGACAAGCATTGACCTGATCATTATTGACGCTGAGTGGCTCAAACCGGGTATCGACATTCATGCATTTCTGAATAGCATTCGAAAATCGGAGGAGGTAAAGAGTATCCCTGTTCTCATGTGTTCTTCCAAAAACAAAACAGAAGACGTCAAATTGGCCCGTAATGCCGGCGTCAGCGGCTACCTGCTCAAGCCTTACAGCGAACAGGCCTTGAAAGAACAGCTCGACAAAATCTTTGGTACCGACGAGCTCGAGATCCCGGAAGAAGTCGAAGCCGCAGCCTGACGAACCTCCCGATAAATCCAGCGTAAGGGAAACTACACCACCGACTTTACGCTGAACCATGCGTACGCATAACGAAGCGTCTGCCAACGACGCTGTACCCCAAGACACTGCTCAAAGTAGCGCAACACAGAGTAGCGCAACACAGCATAGTGCTACACCACATAGTGCTACACAGCATAGCACAGCACAAACTGAAGTTTTGCTGCCTGTTGCCGGCATGGAGTGTGCCGCCTGTGCTGTCCGTATCGAAAAACAGCTCGCGAAGCGCTCCGACGTTTCCCTCGCCCAAGTCAACCTTGCCAACAATCAGGCACGCGTCGCTTACGACGGCCAGCAAGCGAGTATCAAAGACCTCATCCAAACGGTAGAGCGAACCGGGTTTTCCATCCCGCAAACCGTTTCGGTCCTGCCCCTCACTGCCGACGCCGTTTCACTCGAACGCCTCCGCGCAGCCCTGGGCGATATACCTGGTCTGCTCGATATTACACTAACGAACCAACCTGAAGGCAAAGAGGTTACCGTTACCCACATTGCCGAGTTATTCCCAGTTGAGGAAATCAACCGAAAGCTCGCAGCACAGGGCCTGACCAGTCTAAAGGGTGATGTGTCGCCAGATGCCGCAGAAGAAGCAGCGGGCACCTCACACTATGTCCGTCTCCGTAACAGGTTTATCATAGCCGCGCTGCTGAGCTTGCCGGTGGTAGTGATTTCGATGTCACACGAAGCGATCACGTTTACTGGTGTCAATTACTGGATGTTTGCCCTTACTACCCCGGTTGTTTTATGGGCGGGCTGGCCATTTTTCGCGAGTGCATTTCGGTTACTACGCTACCGGGCGGCAGACATGAACTCCCTGATAGCGCTCGGTGTGGGAGCAGCATACGCTTACAGCACAGCCACAACCTTCTGGCCAGCCCAGTTCATGGCAGAGACCGGCCGGCACCCCGATGTGTATTTCGAAGCCGCGGCCGTAATTATCACGCTCGTGCTACTCGGCCGGCTCCTGGAAGCCAGGGCAAAACAAAAAACCAACGCTTCGCTCGCTCAACTTTTAGCGCTTCAGCCCCCACTGCTGTGGTTGTGGATGGCGACACCCAAACAACAATGCCTCTTGCGCAGATTACCGTTGGTATGCGGGTACTCGTGCGCCCGGGCGAGCACATCCCGTTAGACGGAACGATTGTCGATGGTGCCTCTGCGGTCGACGAGAGTATGATCACAGGAGAACCCGTCCCGGTTGATAAATTAACGGGCGATACAGTGGTAGGTGGCACGCTCAACAAAACCGGTGCGTTTGTCTTTGACGTCCAACGCGTGGGTCAGGCGACCACACTACAACAGATTGTTCGCCTTGTCAAAGATGCACAGGGTCGCAAAGCACCGATTCAAAAACTTGCAGATGTGGTGGCCGGCGTCTTTGTGCCGACGGTCCTGGTGATTGCCATCCTCACCTTTGCCGCGTGGTATTTCTTTACCAGTTCCCTTGCCCTCTCCCTGGTTGCCTTTGTATCCGTGCTCATTATAGCATGTCCCTGTGCCCTGGGGCTTGCGACACCTACAGCTGTTATGGTTGCTACAGGCAAAGCGGCTGAACACGGGATTCTGATAAAAGGTGGTGACACCCTCGAACGCCTGCCGCAGATCTCCAAAATTGTGCTCGACAAAACAGGCACCCTCACAGCGGGTAAGCCGCAAGTCGTCGCGTATACACCTGTCACGACAGATGTAGCGCCCGAGCGGGTTATCCAGCTTGCTGCGTCTGCAGAACAACGCTCCGAGCATCCGCTTGCAGAGGCAGTGGTTGCCCACGCGCAGGCATCAGCCATCGAGTTACTGCCGGTGACTGCGTTTAACAGCGTAACCGGTTCGGGTGTTGAGGCCACCGTTGATAGCACGGTTATCCATATTGGCAATGCGAGCTACATCAACGCACAACACATTCCAGAAAACGGATGGCAATCTGCTTATGTTGATGCCCAGGCAGCCGGACATACAGCCATCCTGATTGCCCTGAATCACACCGTGGTTGGGGTTATGTCGATTGTTGATACGTTACGCACCACTACGCGCGACGCCATTGCAGCGATTGGCAAGCAGGGTATTGCTGTGGCAATGCTCACAGGTGATCAGGAAACAACCGCACGAGCCATCGCAAAAGACGCGGGTATCGAAGAAGTATATGCCGGAGTGAAGCCGGCGGAGAAAGCCGCACAGGTAGCCGGCATGCAAGCAAACGGCCAGGTTGTCGCCATGGTGGGTGATGGCATCAACGATGCCCCCGCACTTGCAACAGCCGACCTCGGCATTGCCATTGGCGCCGGCACCGACGTTGCCATTGAAACGAGCGATATTACGCTCATGCGAGACGATCTCACAGCGGTTTCGCAGGCTATTTCGATTGCCAAACGCGCCATGCGGACCATCAAGCAGAACCTGTTTTTTGCTTTTATTTACAACGTTATCGGCATTCCCATCGCAGCCGGCGTGCTCTTCCCCGTCTGGGGTATCACGCTCAATCCGATGATTGCCTCGGCGGCGATGGCTTTTTCAAGCGTCTCTGTCATTACCAACAGCTTGCGGCTCCGCCGCTGGCAACCCAAACGCTAATTGTTAAAAGACATGACAACCAAACAAGAAACCCTGCACATAGAAGGGATGAGCTGCGGCCACTGCGTTGCTTCCGTAAAAAAAGCCCTCGAAGCAACTGCCGGCGTTGCCGTAGACCACGTGGAAATTGGCAAAGCTGAAGTACAGTACGACGAAGCGCAAGTAACGCCATCACAGTTAGCCACAGTGGTGGAAGACCTCGGATTTGAGGTGCGGCAATAGTGTGTTAGATATCGCCCTGCTGCGGACGGAGGACCATCTCTTCTACCACGGTACGAGCTGACATGTGGTAGACATCGCGTACTGCTTTGGCGATGTCCTCAGCCGGCATAAACCGCTCTTCCGGCAACTCAACCCCATCCCAGCTAGGCGTCAATGTAGCACCCGGCAATAGGGTAGTGACGCGGATCCCTGTGTCTCGGGTTTCTTCGCGCACGCTTCGGGCGAGCCCAAGCAGTCCGTGTTTTGCTGCGCAATAGGCAGCACCACCCGGATACGCCTTGAGTGCAGCCACAGATGCCATGTAGAAGATGGCACCACTGTTTCTATCCAACATCGATTGCAGAAATTGCTGCGTGACGCTGAACGCGCTTATCAGATTTACATCTATCTGTTGGCGAAAAGAGGCCAGGGTTGTTTCCAGCAAGGAGCCGGGCTGAAAGACGCCGGCGTTGTTAATCAACACATCGGGCACGCCCAACGTATCGAGCACACCTTGCGCCATGCCGGCAACTGCAGCTTCATCGGTTACATCACACGGAAAAATCGACGCTGACGCCCCCAGCGCTTCACACGCCTTGGCAACCGCTGCCAGCTTTTCTTGATTTCGCGCAACAAGCGCAATATGCGCTTCTGGCTCCCGAGCAAACGCCTCGGCAATGGCGCGGCCAATACCCTGGCTTGCACCGGTTACAACAATTACTGACATATCACCTTGCTCCTATCAATCGCAAAAATTCGAAACGGGTTGCTTCCTTGCGGAATTCGCCACTGACACAACTTGTTGTTGTAGACGAGTTCTGCTTCTCTGCGCCACGCATCATCATGCAAAAATGCTGCGCTTCGATGACCACAGCAACCCCCAACGGTTCGAGCACCCGATCAATTGCTTCGCGTATCTGCAGGGTTAACCGTTCCTGCACCTGGAGCCGGCGCGCAAATACATCTACAACACGAGGGATTTTACTTAATCCTACAATTTTACCGTTCGGAATATAGGCAACATGTGCTTTCCCAAAAAAAGGCAACATGTGATGCTCACACAGCGAATAGAGCTCAATATCTTTCACCACAATCATTTCGCTATAGTCTTCTTCGAACAACGCCTTACGCAACACGGCATCAGGATCCATCTGATATCCATGCGTAAGGAATTGATAGGCTTTTGCTACCCGCTCTGGCGTTTTGAGCAATCCCTCTCGCTCAACGTCTTCGCCAAGGTCTGTAATCATTTTTTTGACCTGACCGGCGAGGCTATCCGTTACCTCTTCTTTGTAATGATCTTCACGCCTATACAAGAATTCCTCTTCGCCACGTTTCGTTATCGCCATCTATTTCATTCGTTTTATTCTAAAGAGTACTATCCCTCACGCCACGACAGGTTCATTCGCCGCGGTATTCTGCCATGTTACGCTCCGTCTCATAGAGCCGTATACAATGGAGCTTCCCTGAAGGCAGGGCATCCTCCAACTGCTTCCAAATTGCCACTACAAAGTTCTCGGTAGATGGCATAATACCTCGCATAAACGCAACATCGAGGTTCAGGTTGGCGTGGTCACACACATCAACCACGCGCTCATTCATCACCTTCTTGAGTAACCCGAGGTCTATGACGTACCCAGTTTCCGGGTCTGGTTCACCCGCAACGGTAACTTCGAGGTGGTAGTTATGGCCATGCCAGTTGGCATTATTGCATTTGCCAAACATCTCCCGATTCCATTCATCCGACTTCTCCGGATTGTGTAAACGGTGTGCTGCATTAAAGTGTGCTTTACGCGTTACATAAACGAGCGGCATATCGTTCAAACGTATTTTGGTGGATGATCAGAACGCTCTGTACCAACGCTCTACTAGTGGGTTTCAAACAGGACCGCATCTATTACACACCAGACACGAATCTACACACAGGGCACGTCTTGCTGTATCTTGCGTACAAGGTTCTTTTTACGCTGATAACGACGCTCGCCCCTTTGCGATGTACATGTAGATGTATACATCATCGTGCGGGCAACCATCTATACACCTCTGGCTTTTCATGGCTGAAAAAACGCTCTTCGAAAAAATTGCAGACCGGGAAATCCCGGCCGACCTGGTCTTTGAAGATGAACAGTGTATTGCCTTTCGCGACATCAGTCCGCAAGCGCCTACCCATATCCTCATTGTGCCCAGAAAACCTATTCCTACGCTGAACGACCTGACTCCCGAAGATGAGCAAGTGGTTGGTCATCTCTTTCTGGTAGCCCAAAAAATTGCCAAAGAAGAAGGGCTCACCGATGGCTACAGGACGGTTTTCAATTGTGGCGAAGCAGCAGGACAAACCGTTTTTCATATTCATCTACACCTCCTGGGCGGCCGGCCGCTCTCATGGCCTCCCGGTTAAGTTATTGCTGCATATTTTTGAGCTGCATATTTCTGATATGTCCTTCATTGCAAACCCATCACGTTTCCCGGCACGTCACCTGACGCGGCTGCTTTACGTGTGCGCAGTTTGCCTGTTGTTGCCCACTACAGCCCTCGCTCAAAACCAGCAGCAACTCGCCACCGGGTTTGAACGCGATGTAAACCGCTACCGCTGGACAGCAGATTTACGCCTGCAGCAACGGATTAAGAAATGGCAATTTGCTGCAACCAACCGGTTTTCATCAGATGCTTTTATTCTCTTCAACAACCTGTTGAGCTTCAGGGACGAGAACCAACTGTCGTGGTTACTCGACCGAACCGAGGCTACTTCATCCGTTGTCCCCCACTTCAAGGGCCGGCTTGCATGGTATAGCCAAAGCCGTGTACTCTCGCAGGATGTTTATGCTTTCACCACCTTCAAACTGCTGGATGTATTGTCGTTTGAGCCCGCCATTGGTTTTGCGATGGATCAGCGGCCCGGGGCCAATCGTGAAGATGGCAGTGCTCCCCTGCAAAACGATGCCGGCCCTGCATTTGGCGGGCAGCTGCGCTTTTTGCCGCGCAACAGCAGTACATCCAACGTCGCCATAGAAGCCGGGGGCAACCTGCAACTGATCAATCCAAGGCGCGGTAGCTCCGTGCGCATGGCCGGCCAGGCTGAACGCCTGTTTGCCGAAACACGCCTGGGCTCTACCTTCTCGTACTCCAACGCACGACGCGACGCCTACCAGGCCATTTCGTTTCTCAACAGAGACACCGATTCCAACCTGCTCACGCAAACCATCGAGGCCACAACCAGCGATACACTTTTCATTGGCCTGGAGCTTGAATCGCCCCTCACCAAAACCCTCAAGCTTACCAGCAACGTCGACTTTACCGCTAACAACCGTAAAATTCGCACCTACCAGGCACCCGATCAGTCCATCTTTTTCGATACGGATTTCAACCGCCGGACTGTTGATGCCGAGGTTGGGTTGCTCTTCGAAAATCGGCGAGTCGTTTCCCACTTGACCATGCAGGGTGGTGCAGAGTTTGAACAGCGGCAACTCGCAAATCGCGACGAACTCCCCCCCGTTCAGGCTACGCAGAAAGGCGACCTGCTTGAACAGGCTGATTATGACCGCAGCTTCTTCACCCTCAGGCTCCGCAACCAGATTGCCGTAACCCAGAAAATGGACGTGCGCACAGAAGGCACCGCCAACATTCTCCGACACGATACACCGCTTGCCAACCAGGATGACAGAGATGAGGCCTTTTTCAACGGACTTGTAGGTATCCAGTACAGACTGAGCCCTTATGTAGCCGTGAATATGAACGTGTTCGGGTCCTACTACCACACGGTGTACTTGAAAGCCCGGCGCTCCGCAGAAAACAACGTGCAACGCACGCTCCGCTTCCGGCCAACCATCATCTGGACACCGGCGCAAGCAACGTATTTTCGGGTAACGTCCGAAGTCCGGGCGACGTATACAGTCGACGACTTTGTATTGGAAGGCCGGCGCCCCACGGATCAATCAGCCCGCGAACTGCGCTATGAATCGGAGTTTAAGCAGGATCTGGGCGAGGGCATCCAGCTTCAGGTCAATGGTGGGTTCAGCGACCTCCGCCTCGGCCGTTTTTTACAAGATTCGTTTGCTGAAATCCCTTTCGACACCCTGCAAACCTACAGCGGCTGGGTACGCCTCCGGTCGGAAGGCAGATTAAATAGTGAGATTGGCGTGCGCGTGTTTACCCGAACTGATTTTGAGCGCGCCAACACCGTCAGATACCGACGCATTGATGAAAATGGTGATTTTGTGCGCGACGAAGAGGGTACCATTTTGCGCAGTACCGTAACTCGACAAGGCCGGCGGTGGATTGAGCAAATAGGCCCCACCATGGCGCTCGTATGGCCCATGCCCCGCGGCTCAGCTATTCGTCTCGATGGATGGCTCAATTTTCAACGCATCAGGCAGCGCTTGTACGGCGATCTCCCCGAGGAACTCGCAGATCACATTCAGCGTGAAGCACAACGGGGTACATTAAAGACGATCCCCAACATCGCACTGTCTGTCATCTGGAATCTATAGCCCTTTTTCCTATGGCTACGCCTTCCAACCAGATTTTCTTACTCGGCGTTACCGGAGGTATTGGTAGCGGTAAGTCATTGGCATGCCAATTCTTTGCCGATCGCGGCGCGCACGTTGTATATGCTGATGCTGCTGCCAAGGCACTTATGGTAGATGACACAGATGTGAGACAGGAAATTACAGCGGCTTTCGGTGCTGAAAGTTATCAGGAAGATGGTAGCTTGAATCGTGCCCACCTTGCAGCAAAAGTGTTTGGCGATGATGCGGCGGTGGCACAAATTAATAGCATTGTACATCCACGCATGGCCGGCGTATTACAACGCGAACGCGACAACGCCCTCGAAGCCGGCAAGAAGCTACTCGTTTACGAAGCAGCGCTCATCTATGAATCAGGTAGTGCAGACCGCCTGGACGCAGTGGTTGTCGTGCACGCGCCCATCCATATACGCATTGCGCGCGTTGTGGCACGTGATAACACAACAGAAGCAAACGTACGGAGTCGTATGGACCACCAGCTGCCCACTGAAGTCCTATTGGAAAAAGCAGACTACGTGCTCCACAATGACGGATCACCAGATCATCTAGAAGCACAAGTTGCTCAGCTTTACGAAGTACTGCTCAAGCGGCTAAATCACGCCAACGCGCCGAATTCACCGCCTTTCGAGACGCCTCCAGATCCTGCTACAGAACACAATGCCGGCTGATAGAGTTAAGTAATCCTGCGCTTATTCTTTGTACCCCAGGATATTACGTCAACACGACCTAAAGCATATCTGCGGTCATCAACGAGCACCCTGTTCCATTCCGTTTTAGTTCTAGCCACTTTAGTTCTACCTGGCGGATTTCACATACGCATCCAGCCTGGTTCATGCCAAATAAGTTATGCACCTTTGTCTTTTTGAAGACCACGAAGTCTACCACCTCTCTCCAATTGCACAAACACGCGGTGTCTACCTGATCCGTACAGGTGCGTTAAATAACCTTGTCCGTTTATGGGAAACGTTTGACCGCCCAACCCTTTCACTGCACGCGCGGACCGAAATTGAGGAAATTGTGCGTAGCCAGACAGGGCTTCCGGTAAATGAGGGTGAAGACGAACGCGGCTATTTGTTTGTCAATGGTAGAATTACAGTACTGCCTATTCAGTTGGTCGCGCGTCTTTCGCGTAAATCCTCCAAAAAGAAGAAAGCGAGGGTCTTTGTGCAAGACGGGATTGTTGTGGCTGCCTGGGCGCCTGACATGAAGTCGCTCAAGTTTGATGGTCCTGTTGATGCATCTACGTTCGAAGGCTTGCCTGTTGAAGAAGTTAGTGGGGTAGAGATGATTAGCCGGCTCTGGCATTTAGTCGACGGTCTGCAACCTCGACTCGAACAAGATCTTGCCCGGCTGACGCGTAATTTCAAAGCGGAAACACCCCCGCAGGTCCACGCTTCAGTCACGCTGTATAACTCCGAATCGATTTTCATTGGCCCGGATGTAGAAATTGCACCCGGGGCTATTATCAATGCTTCAGAAGGCCCCGTGTTTATTGCTCGAGGCGTTAAAATCATGGAGGGCGCAATAGTGCGCGGGCCGATTTACCTTGGCAAACGCAGCACCGTTAAACCACGCGCAGATGTATCAAAAAGCGCCATAGGCCCCATTTGCAAAGCGGGTGGAGAAGTTACAGAAGTGATTATGCAGTCCTTCTCCAATAAAGCGCACGAAGGCTTCCTCGGGCATGCTTATATCGGCTCCTGGTGTAACATCGGAGCCGGCACAAACGCGTCCAACCTTCGAAACGACTACAGAGAGGCCACGCTATACAACGAGCACCTGAATGCGTTTGAGCCAACGGGCCGTCAATTCCTCGGCCTGATCATGGCGGATTACTGCAAAATCGGGATAAGCTCGATGGTAAACACCGCCTCCGTTTTTGGTGTAGGATGTAACCTGTTTGGCAGTGAGTTTCTGCCACGGCATCTGCCTTCCTTCAGTTGGGGCAGCCCCAATGGTGGATTTCAGCCCTATCGCCTTGACAAAGCGTACGAAGCCATCGAGCGCCTCATGGCGCGCCGATCGCGTACCCTTTCTGACGTTACCAAAAAACAGTTGGCTGCTATTTTTGCCACAGCCCATACAGCTGCACCCTCTGCCTGACAAGCAAAGCGTTAGCTTTCGAACTAGCTACCCACTTTCATGACGATCATGGTGAGATCGTCGCTGAGCTGCGTTTCGCTACCCGTGAAGTCTACAATTGCGGTACGGATGGCGTCCAGGATATGCTGTGCTGATTCGTCCTGATGTTCACGCAATATCGCTTCGAGGCGGTCTTCGTGGAATTCTTCTTCCTCGGGACTCATGGCTTCGGTTACCCCGTCAGTAAACGAAACGAGAATATCCCCCGGCAGCAAGTCCACACTTCCACGCTTATACGGCATGTCTTTCATCACGCCGAGCAATAGCCCCCCTTCTTCCAGCAGCTCCAGCGCACCGTCTTTGCGCAACAACATCGGCGGATTGTGGCCGGCATTCACGTATTCGAATCGGCGCGTTTCCGGATGATAAAGCCCTGTAAAGGCCGTAATAAATTTATCGAAGCTTGTGTTCTGGCAGATCACCCGGTTCATGTGGCCGATGAATTCTTCCATGGTCAGGTCCATCGGAACCATGGTATGCAGGCAGGCCTGCAAGTTCGCCATAAGCAACGCCGCCGGCACCCCTTTTCCTGTTACGTCAGCGATGGCAATCAGAATACTCCCATTTTGCTGTGCCACAAGGTCAAAGTAATCCCCACCTACATGCCGGCTTGGCAAAGCAAGTGACGCCATTTGCAATCCGGATACCTCTGGCGTTTCGCGCGGCAGCAACCGTTCCTGGATGTCACGCGCGAGCCGCATTTCTTCTTCGAGTCGCTCTTTTTCGATTTGCTGCTCAACCAGGTAACTGTTCTGAATCGATACAAAGGCGAGGTTACCGAGGGCATACAGCAAGTCGATGTCGTCTGGCTGGTACGCCTGTCCGGTCATTTTAGGCCCGAGGCACAGGACCGCGCTTGTTTCATTTTTGTGCCGAATGGGTAGTACAAGCGCAAGGCCGGCGTCACACAGGGATCGCCATTCTTCAGGCGTCTCGTCTTCGTTGTCGAATTGTAATTCTTTTTTCAAGTCGGCAAGCTTCTCAAGCATTTCGCCTGAACAAACCCCCGTATCTACGCCTTGTGAAGCCACAATTTGCAGCGACGATGTTTCTTCGTCATCATCGCGACGCTGGAGCAAAAACAAGTGTTTGTTCACCAGCATCTGCCCCATGAGCGCAAACGCAAGCAGCTTGACCAGCTTCTCGCGATCCACGGTCGCATTGAATTCCTGCGACAAATCGAACAGGGTATTCAGCTGCTGTACCTTCCCATCGAGCTCACGGTTGGTGAGCTGCAATTCTTCAACCATCAACGAGTTGAGTACCGAGGCAGACGACATGTTGACGAGCGACAAAATGAACTCGAGCTCTTCCGGATCGAATGCCTGTCCCGTTGCTTTGGGCCCCAGACCGATGAGTCCAATTTTTCGATGCCCAAAAGCAACAGGCAGCAGCATCACGATCTGATGCCGGGCGAGTTCTTCAGGGATATCGTCTGCACCAATCAATTCGCCAGAATGCAGCTCATCGAGCTTAATTTTCGCGCCGGCGTCCATATTGGGAAGCCCTTTGACCTTCAGTACCTGGTAACATCCTTCCTCGTCATTATACAGCAATGCCACGCCGCGGGTCACAAGCAGCTTGCTCATGGCGGTCAGCAATAGATTGTTGAGGATGAACTCCAGGTCGAGAGACGAGCTCAACATCTGGCTCGTTTCGTACAGTGCCCGCAAGTCGTGGCGGGTCGTCCTTTGCTCGTGTGAAGTACTTCCGGGCATGGGCCTCTCAGGGTACGTAGTGTGTTTGCAGGGATGCGTTCGGAGAACCGCTACTTTTCGTCGAGATGCACGACCTCAACTTGCTTCGGCTTGCCCCCTTCAATGTTAAGTCGCAGACAGGTTTTCACTTTATGAAATCCCTGCCGGCCTGCAGCGCCTGGGTTAATATAAAGCATATTCCCCAGCGACTTCACGCGTTCAACCCGCAAAATATGGCTGTGTCCACAGATAAAAATATCGGGAGGCTCAACGGCCAACTGCTTATCCATGTTTCGCTGCCACGCTTTCGGATGGCCGGCGATGTGCGTCATCCAGAACTTCAATCCGGCATACTTGATCCGCATGTGTTTCTCGGTCCTGTGCCGGATCTCTTGCCCATCGATATTTCCCCAAACAGCGCGTGTTGGTGCAAGGGCCTCCAGTTGATCGAGGATGGTGGTTGTACCAATATCGCCGGCGTGCAAAATCAGGTCTACACCGCTGAGGTAATCAGGAATTGCTGGATGGAAATAACCGTGGGTATCAGAAAGAATGCCTATAAGCATCAACGAAGTAAAAAAATAACGTTTGAGGGTTGTGTCGGAAAAAAGTAACTGCTACAAGCCAACGGACTTTCAACCTTTAACATGCAACCTTCAACCGCAAACAAATAATTTATTTGTTTGCATCATAAGCCTTATCGCAACATAAATCGAACACCAACTTGCCGGCGTGAACGCGGCCAATCTCCCTCACCGGGTACCCACTGCCGCAGCGGCAAACCAACGTAAGGCATAATCTTGAAACCCGGTCGGTGGAATTCGACGCCCGACCGCGCCCAAATTACGCCGCCTACATAATCTTTGGCCGTTGTAATTTCTTTTTTGAAAGATGTTGCCGCATCCAGGTTAAGCGCACCGAGGAGCGGTTGCTCAAAGGACGTTTCGAGAAGATCGTAATTGCCTGCCTGCCCCAAAACAGAGACAAAAATATTACTGCCGGCAGGATCGAGGCGGAAGTTGTATCCAAACATCATATGGACTTCCCATCCCAGCGCACGCGTGTAGACAACGTCCAGGTTGTTGCGCGGACTGGAGAAGGGCCCGGTACCATGCAACACAAAGCCCGTAGAAAGCCCGGGCTCAGCCAGTACCCATTGCTCGTATCCTAAACGCACGCGACGTACGCCAAATGCAAAGTTAGTTGAGGCAAGCGGCGAAACGAGCGTAGATGATAACCACGCAATGTCGATTTGAGGAAATCCTACACGCCCCCCAAAAGAGGGATCAACAGCAAGGCGTAGGGCAAAAGAGCGGGTGTCGCTGTGTTCGTAGTATTTAAACACCAACCAGCTTAACGAAAGGCCGCGCCGCGTGCTATTTCCGGCAGCATCCACCACAGCGCTCAAGTCGAGCCGTTTTGCGAATTGGTAATCCAGTCTGAAGCTGAGGCCAAGCGGATTGGGTTCAACCACCTGAAGTTCTTCTCCCTGCAAGGCGCCGGCGTTACGGTACGCTACTTCGGCCGTAAGGGCATATCCACCATAAAATTCGCGTTGTGATTCCTCACCCCGGTAGAGTTGGTCGTATTGGAGGAATGGACGCTGTGCAAAAGACTGCCCCGGTACCAAAAACAAAAATGCACCCAGCAACGGCAACAACGCCGGTCTTAAAACGCTAAAATAGCGCTTTCCGCGGCGTTTCGAGCGCCACGCTGAGCTCGTATTTCTTGGATTGGAATGCATTTGGGCTGCCAGCACAAGGGTTAGCGGCAGGAAACCATGGACGCAGCCGGGTATTGCGTGCACGGAACGGGGGACCCTGCAAAATACAAAACTTTTGTGAAGAACGAAAGCTAGAGCAAAATCGTTTCCCCGGGCGCTAAAACTTTTGTCTCAAAGCCTTTGTCAGCCATACCGCCTTCCCACTCCGGCATATCGATTTCGATCGGCGGAAATGTATCGTAATGCATAGGTATGCTCAGCTTTGGTTTAATCAACGAAGCTGCGCGAATGGCACCTTTGGGGCCCATGGTAAAGCAGTCACCCACTGGCATGAGCGCTACATCAACATCATGCTCTTCACCAATCCACGCCATTTCGGCAAATGCACCCGTATCACCAAGGTTGTAAATGCACTTACCGCCGACATGTAAAACCAGGCCATTGGGACACCCACCGTACGTTCCATCTGGAAAAGAAGAAGAATGGGTAGCCTGCACGAAGGTTACGCGGCCCCAATCAAAAGTCCAGCTTCCACCCGTATTCATCGCGTGCACACGCGGATGTCCGTGCTCCCGCTTGATGTACTCACAAATCTCGTAATTCGCTACCAGCAACGCACCCGTCCGTAGTGCAATAGGTGCAGTATCCCCCCAGTGGTCACCATGCGCGTGTGTGAGCAGAATTACATCTGGATTCAGATCCTCTGCTTTTATAACAGGCCCAGCCAATGGGTTACCCGTGATAAAAGGGTCAAAAAGCAGCGTGACATCATCAGTTTTCAACTGAAATGCAGCGTGACCAAAGTATGTAAGTTCCATGATACTCGTTGGGATTCAGGAGATAGAGAAGAAAAGGAGGAAGCAGTTATTGGGACCACGAAGTTGGCTCACGATCCCATCGATGTGCTTTGAGTGCTGTATGCAGCGCGGATGAAAGAGGACCTTTTTCGCTTGCTGCCATATTTGCTTCGACGTTCCGTAATTTACGCATTCCGGGAATAATAGTGCTAACGGATGCATTATTGAGTATAAATCGGAGGGCCATTTCCGGCATATCCATAGCTGCCGGCACCAGCGGGCGCAGTGCTTCCGCCCGATCGACACTCGCGTGCAAGTTCTCGGGGACAAAGTAGGTATTGCGCCAATCCCCTTCTGGCCAGGTTGTATCCTTGGTTAACTTTCCAGTCAGTGTGCCTTCATCAAATGGAACGCGTGCAATCACGGCAACATCCATTTCATCACAGGCAGGGAACAACTCATCTTCCGGGTTCTGGTCAAAAATATTATAGATGACCTGTACGGCATCAACCGTCCCACTACGGACAGCAGCTATGCCATTCCAGGTTTCCCAGCGATTTAGACTAATACCTACAGCACCAATCATACCACGTGCCTTCAAGTCTTCCATTTTACGCATCCACCGCTCATCAGAAAGCCAACTGTCTTCCCACACATGGAATTGCATCAAATCAATACATTCCAGCCCCGTATTTTTCAGGCTATCAACAACATACTGCTCGATATGGTCGGGTGGAAAACAATCGTCGAGGGTAAACGATCGCTGACTCGGCCAGGTGAAGTTCTTTGCCGGAATTTTTGAAGCAGTGTAAAGTTTCTTGTTGGGATGCGTCCGTACCAGTTGGCCCAATAGTTTCTCGCTATGACCATCGCCGTAGGCCCATGCGGTATCAAAGAAAGTACATCCCAATTCCACAGCGCGACTCAGGGAGCGCAGCGATTGCGTGTCATCTGAACCTTTCCAACCACCCATTCCCCACATGCCGTACCCAACCTCGCTTACTTGCCACCCCGTTCGTCCAAATCGTCTGTATTGCATTTTGGTAATTGCAGGTCAATAATTTCAGCGATGCGCTGACCATGGATACCGCTTTATGGCCGGCATCTTTATTTCAGCATATGGAGCCAAGGTACAGCCAAAGGAGATGACAATAAAGAGGCCAGGCACCAGCGATTGTAAATCATCGCCAATGCCCGGCCTGTGGCACACATCACGGATTGTGTGCATGCTTAAATGCTTTCCCGGGATATGGATTGAGGGTAGATCCTTCGCATGCGATCAGGATACTGCTTTCTCTCTGCTAATTTGGGATTTTTTAGACAACGCCTAATTAAAACGTCTAATTAACACGTGGTTGACCGCCTCCTCTTCCACCACGCTCGCCAAACTGAGACCGCCGGCGTTCGCGCATTTCTGCCTGCATTTTTGTGTATTTCTCCATTTCCTCTTCAGAGAGCACAGCAGATAATTTTTCGTTGGTCCGCGTCTGGAGTTCGTTCATTTCCTCACGCATGGCCTGACGCGCATTACGATCCTGTCCTTGAAAGCCCTGAAAAATGGTTGCCCGTTCGTTTGCCTCTTCTTCCAGAATACCACGTACCAATTCACTTTTCTCTTCAGGAAGCGCAAGCGCCTTCACAAGTTCATCCACTTGTGCCTTCATGCGCTCAGCCATATCTGCACCACCGCCGCCGCGCTGAGCAAAAGCCGACATGGCACTCGCTGACAGGAGCATGAGACACAGCGTCAATGTTTTGAGCACCAGACCAGATTGAAATTTCATTGCTAATTTTTCCATTATATGTACCCGTTCAATTTTTTCAGTAGGCCGCTATTCATACTTCTCTGACGAACAAGGTACCCGTTGCATTCCAAAATGGATAGCACTAAAAATTAAATTTGCGGCCGATTGAAAACTGTAGTCCCCAGGATGATGCACCCGAACTGCTGCTGCCGGCAGGCGGGACATAGCGATCCAGGTTACGCCCGTAGACCACTTCGAGCAAGCCAAGCATGGGTACCTGCGCACGAATCCCGAAGCCCGCTGAACGGAAAAGGCCGCGCACACTAACATCCTCTGCTTCATTCCATGTATTGGCTGCATCAAAAAACGCATAGGGCATTAGTTGAAGCTGGGGCTGCTGGACAGCCATCCAGCGAAACTCAGACGTATATTTTGTAAGGAACCGAGCACCCGTTACATCTTCCTGCGCAGGATCTTCGAACGCGCCCAACGGATACCCGCGTAAGTAGACCACATCGGTACCCAGAATGGGTGTGGTACCCAATCCCTGTGCATCAAGTGGCGATCCACCAAGCACAAAACGCTCGAAGTTTACCGGCTGACCATTAAGTGCACCGATGTAGCCCAATTCGGTGCCGGCATTCAGCGAAAGCCGGCCATTCCGCGTAAGCGGCACATTCCAGCTCGATTGAAAGCGCCACTTGTGGTACTGCACAAAACCATCCACTGGCAACCCGACTTCTGCGGACAGCCTGTGATGTACGCCACGGGAGGCGAACACAGGATGATTGGTTGTGTTATGGCTGATAAACTGCGTCAAGGACAGTTGCTGATTTTTCCCCTGGGGCAAGTCCTCATAAATGCTGTTTTCGAATGAACGGTATTCGATGGACGTACCTGTATCAAAAAACGGACTGGGCCAGCTAAGCCGGCGATCGTGGAAAAGCCGGGTGGAGAATGTATTGAACGTCCCCGAAAGGTCGGATGCCACGGCCTCGCCGGCGATGCGGGTAAAAGAAACGTCAAATCCGAGCGGAGCCGGCTTGCCTCGAAACCAGGGTTCAGTAAAGTTGAACCCGTAATGCTGATAATTAGCGCCATTAGCCTGCACGTTAAGCCCGATTTGCTGCCCATCGCCCGAAGGCAACGGCCGCCAGGCACCTTTCTCCAGCGCTTTTTGCAACGAGAAATTGTTATAGACCATGTTTACCCCAAGCACAAGCCCAAACTGACCTACACTCCCGGTGATTTGGGGACGTGGGAAGTTCGCTTCTTCAATATCATAGCGCAGGTTAACCCGCTTATTCTCGTCATCGACAATAACCCCAGGCCCCTGGCGCAGGGTTTGCTGACTGACATGGCCAGACTGCATCAAACGACGGATGGACTCCTGAATGGCAGCGCGGCTAAACTGCTCGCCCGGAATGCTATATAGTTCGCGGCGTACCACGTGGTCATTGGTTGTGTGGTTGCCCGTAATTTCGATGTCACCAAAAACATAGGGCTCGCCTTCCGTCACCTCAAAGGCGAGATCGAGTTTATCGCCAGCCACCACCGTGATGGTCGGCTGGACCGCAAACCGCATATACCCAAGGTTCATATATCGACTGGATACATCGCGATGCCCACCTTTGCCGTACAGGTTCTCTTCAAGCTTTTTGAGATTGTAGGCATCGCCCGGCTCCACATCCAACCAGGTTGTCAGCTCTTCGTCAGAAAACAGCGTATTGCCTTCCCAAGCTACTGTGTTGATTGTATACCGGGGGCCTTCGAACAGCTCCAATTGTACATGAAGCGCCGGCTTATCCGCATCGGTATCCAGCCAAACAGAATCACCGAGAACGCGTGCATCGTAAAACCCTTTTTCGTGTAGAAAAGCCAATACACGTTCCTGATCGAGCACAAACTGGTCCTGGTCGAACCGGCCTTTGTCCCAAAACTTCCACCAGGTACGCGGCGCGGTATCCATTGCGCGCTTGATGTCGCGATCACTGATCTGTTCGTTCCCCTCAATCGAAATATTCTTGACCCGTACCACAGGACCTGTTGTGATGTTGAATTCGATATCAACAGTACCGTCGTCCTTTGGGGTCTCGATAGCCTGTACCTCGGCGAGGTGATAGCCTTTCTCTTTTAGTTCCTTTTTGATCGTCCACCGGGCGCGATCAATATCTGCCGGCCGCACGGTAGCGGCAAAATGTAGCGGCAGCAGCCGACGCAGGTGTTTTTCTTCTTTTGGCGAGATGCCCGTAAAGTGATACCGATCCAGCTTGGGGTAAGGGACAACGTGAATTTCCACGTGCAAGCCGGCAACTGCCTCAGCTTTGCGAATCTCTACGTGCGAGAACTGATCCAGCCTGTAAATTGCACGAATCGCAACAGCAAATGCAGGATCATTTGGTAATACTACACGCTGCCCTTTGCGTAGCCCACTCGCGTTGAGGAGAAAATTCTTGAGCCGTTCGTCATCAACACCGGTAACCGAAATACTTTCAATTTCTGCAGGAAGCTCATCAGCGTGTCCAACAGATGCGATGGGTTGCGCAACAGCCCCTACCGGTGCAAGAAAAGTCGGCAGCACAAACAGCGCCAACACGAGAAATAAAATCCGATTCGATTGCATGCAAAAACGCCTTACGCTGTTGAACATAAAGAGTGTTCAGGAAACCACTGTTCAAAACAATCCAGCGTATGCTGCAACAATTGAGGCAGATTTACTATCGAGAGCTATACGCCGGGACACACAGGATGAGCCACTCGTGCCACCATACTGAACATGGTGCACGCCTGTGTACCTCAAACGATGAAAAGGTCGATTTATTGTTTTATCCGCGCCGGCTACGTACAAAACCATACAAGCCCACAAGAGAAATTAGGGCGTGTAGCCTCAACAAAAAACCATCAACTTGCAACCTTCAACCGCAAACAAATAAATCCTTCAGGATTAATTTGTTTGCCTTTACGCCACACCCGCAAGCGTCTCTTTGATCAACATGTCAACCACGGCCTTGAGTGCCTCCTGATGATCTGCGCCAGCTGATTTGGCTTCCTGGTAGGCCTTCAACTGCCAGTGCGCGCTGGTGCCTTGTCCAAGGATGGTACGAGCATGGCGGACTTCCGCAACGCAATTGAAAAACTCCGCATCTTCCTGGATGTGATCCAGCAGTTCATCAAGCAGTTTTGCGTACGGGATAATGGTGCCATGACCGTAATCGATCAGTCCTTTTTCGAATCCGTAACGCTGGGCGCGCCACCGGTTTTCGTTGAGGAGCAGGTTTGCGTAGGTACGCCAGCGCTGGTTGTTTACGCGGAGGCGGTACAGCATGCGAAGCCAGCAGCGATACAGCGCTGCGATACAGATGCCATCTTCCAGATGTGTACAAATATCTGCAACACGCATTTCAAGGGTGGGGAAACGCATGCTTGGGCGGATGTCCCACCACACTTTGGAGCTGTCTTCGATCACGCCGGCATCTACCAACACATCCACATGGCGATGGTACTCGGCAAAACTGGCAAAATGCTCCGGCAATCCCGTACGCGGCAGCTCGTTCCAGACCGCAATCCGGTACGACATCAGGCCGGTGTTATCACCCTCCCAAAACGGTGAAGACGTGCTAATCGCGAGCAAGTGAGGCAGGATATAGCGCGTCTGGTCCATCATGTCGATACGCAGGTCGTCGTCTTCGATACCAACGTGCACGTGCATGCCGCTAATCACCATCCGGCGGGCAACGGCCTGCATGTCGCGTGCAAGAATAGCGTACCGGTCTTTATCGGTGTGCTTCTGGCTCTCCGTTGAAGTAAACGGATGCGTTGATGCAGCGATAATGGCAAGCCCGTGGCTTTGCGCAACATCCGACACAGCCCGGCGCAAACGCGACAACTCGCCGCGGGCTTCATCAAATGTGTTACAAACCCTGGTGCCTACCTCAATTTGCGATTGAAAGAACTCGGGTGTTACCTGCTTTTCCAGGATCTCCTCACATTCAGACATCATCGATGGCGGCGCCTCGCGAATCAGGTTGCCGCTTGCCTGGTCGACAAGCAGGTATTCCTCTTCGATACCAACACTAAAACTCGGTTCTTTCAGCATGGACTTACAGGGTCTTGATTAACGCACGTCGTGTATCACCCACATATCAGGATGTGGCTTCACTGCACTGGCTGGAGAATAAATTTTGGGTTAAGATACTGTTTTTTAAGAATTGTGCACAGAGGTGCCTTTACGCTGGCGCAGCACATCCATTATTGGGCAATTGTCGATAAAGCTTCAACACCTGGATTATTCCACGGAATTGCATACCGACAAGATGTATGGGGCTAAGGCAACCATGGGTGCAGGATTGTGTATCCCTCGACAATCCGCTACAATTCTCCTACTTTGCCCCTATTCCTTTCATTCAACAAACTGCCATGCCTGAACCAGACCTTTCCGGAGAACCAACGTGGACCCCGATCGTCCTCCCCAATCTCCTCACACAGGCAAACTCTTTTATTTCTGGTGATCCATCTGGTAACCGGTTGCGGCTTAAGTACTATTACGATGAAGCGGGGTCACGTGTCATCGCAAAGACCTGGTTTGGGCCGGCTGTTGAAGGGCCGCCCCGCCATGCGCACGGCGGTAGCGTCGCGTCAGTGTTAGATGAGGCCATGGGCGTAGCCGCCCTGTATGCCGGCCACACGGTTGTGGCAGCCAACCTGTCCATCGACTTTCTCCACATGGTACCGCTCGAATCTGTGGCTTCCGCAAGTACACAGGTAACCAGGGTGGCCGGCAAAAAGGTGCACACCAGCGCCGAACTTATCGGACCGCAAGGGCAAATTTATGCACGAGGAAAAGGACTCTTCATAACAATTCCCTTCAGCAAAATAGCAAACCTTGCAGCACCGCAATAACCCATACGGTGGTACGGCAATCGAACAGGCAATACGCAACGCATTTTCGTTCAGCGGCTCAACATTTAGCATGTTTTTAACAAGTCCATCTTCCGTTCACCCACAAAAATCGTCTATTCAATCGGCCATGTGAGCCGTTAAGAGATCGTTTCGCAATTGAAAATTGGTAACTTTTACTTTATATACCAAGACAATAAGTGCCCTGTCCATCTGACAACACAGGGAGTAGTGGGTCCTGAATGCCCCCGTATGCAAGCCACCGTTTTCAGGATTCTCCAGCAGGTATGCGCTGCTTTGCTCAGATGATCAGGGTTTATGAATCACTCACGGAAAACACAATGAACAAAACTCTGAAAATGATTTTTGTGTTGTTGGCTATACCCCTTATGGCCTCAGCACAAGACGCCTCTTTGTTAGGTATTGTTACGGACGGAGAATCGGGTAATGCCTTACCAGGCGCCAGTGTCTTACTTGTAGATACTGAACTGGGTGCGGCGACATCGATCGACGGCCGCTACCGGATTGACGGTATTACGCCTGGCGATTACACACTACAGGTCACGTATATCGGCTATGAAACGTATACAGCGCCAGTAACCGTCGCAGCTGGCGAGAATGAGATGGATGTTGTAATGACGCCAGACTTCACCGGCCTAGAAGAGGTTGTTGTGACAGGTATCGCTTCTGCAACGTCTAAAGCCCGCGCCGAAGTTGCTGTATCTTCGGTAAACACCGAGAAACTGCTTGAGCA
Source organism: Rhodothermales bacterium (assembly GCA_965263205.1). Taxonomy (GTDB): domain Bacteria; phylum Bacteroidota; class Rhodothermia; order Rhodothermales; family JAHQVL01; genus JBCCIM01. The sequence continues at coordinate 20,932 of CBDHHF010000010.1, read as the reverse complement.
GAATGCTTACCAGGATGTATCGCAGTTATTAAATGGCAAAATTGCCGGCGTTAGCGTACAGCCTTCTTCTGGTAACGTAGGTGGTGGTATCCGCTTCAACATGCGCTCAAGCACGGGTCTTAACGGTGACGGCCAGCCCGTGATTTACGTAGATGGTATCCGCATCGACGCTACTGAAATTGGTGGTCTTGGTGCTGGTGGTCAGGACGTATCCCTGCTCGCGAGCCTCAACCCCGAGGAAATCGAAACAGTCGAAGTACTAAAAGGCCCTGCCGGTGCTGCACTTTACGGTACCAGTGGATCCAACGGTGTTGTACTGATCACGACAAAACGCGGTAAACTGTCTGGTGATGACCGGCCGTTTACGGTAAACTACAAAGGCGTGATGGGTACCAACTCGCAGTTCGAAGAGTACGACCGCTTCACAGCCGGCGCTCCAGAAACAGCCAACGCGTTTTTCCGCGATGGTAACATCGAACAGCACACACTCAGCTTCTCAGGCGGTTCTAATCGTGTACGCTACTTCACGTCTTATGACAACCGTATGGAAGAAGGCCATATTCGCAACAACAAGCAGGAGCGCCAGAGCTTCCGAGCCAACTTCGAAGCGTTCCCCATTGAAAACCTGACCGTTCGTGCCAACGCTGGCTATGTCCGCAACGACATCAGCCGCCCGCAGAACGACAACAACCTCTTTGGGTACCTCGGTAACACGCTGCTGGCAAGCAGCCCGTTTGTCTTCACAGACAGCTCTGCGATCGAAGCACTCGAAAACATCCAGCGTATCTCTCGCTTCTCCGGTATCGTGGAAGCTGAGTACTCTCCAATCGACAATCTTACCCTGCGGGCTTCTGTAGGCTTTGATGGAACGGACCTGCGTAACGATGAAACGAGACCATCAAACTTCGCTTACTCAGGTACAGTGAATGGTCGCCGTTCAGTGTTCAGCCGTCGTAATGAGCAGTACACGTACGACTTCAATGCACGGTACGGTTACAAGATTGCGGATAACCTGAGCGCTACGACGATCATTGGTACACAGTCGTTCAACCGGATCAACCGCAACTTCAACTTCTCGAAAGAGAACTTCTCTACGGAGTTGATCACCAACATTGGTGCTGGTGCTGACTTCAGAAGCTCAGACGAGAACTTCTTGCACACAAGAGAATCGGGAATCTACGCACAGCAGGAATTTGCGTATAACAACTACCTGTTTGCTACCATAGGTGCCCGTCAAGACTTTGCAAGCTCTGTAGGTACCGGCGCGCCAAGTATTTTCTACCCGAAAGCAAGCTTCGCGCTTCGTGTAGATGAACTGGCAACGCTGCCAACCGCAATCAACTTCCTGAAACTGCGCGCTGCATACGGTGAAACCGGCCAGCTCCCAGGCAACCTTGACCGTTCATTTGTACGCTGGCAGGCTGAGTCTTCAGGGTACGGTACCGGTGCTGTTACCAGTTTCATTGGTAACGTGGACATTGAGCCTGAGCGCATCAAAGAATTTGAAGCCGGCATCGAGCTTGGCATGCTGAACAACCGGATTGGCCTCGACCTTACCGGGTACATTCAGAAAGCTGAAGATTCTATCATCGACTTCAACAATGCGCCTTCTTCAGGACTCACCGCTTCGGCTGTACCATTCAACGTAGGTGCTTCTACGGGTATGGGTATCGAAGCCAGTCTGAATGTCGACGTAATTCGCCAGCGCAACATCGGCGTAGACTTCGGTATCATCTGGAACTACCAGGACAACGAAGTGGACGATCTCGGCGGTGCACAGCCCATTTTCAGTGGCTTTGACACCAACGTAATTAAAGAAGGTCTGCCACGTGACGCGTTCTACACCTGGTCTTCGCGTGCAACGTTCAACGATGACGGTTCTTATGCCGGCGCTGAACTGACCACTACCGACGAAGATGGTGATGGCTCGCCAGACCGCGCGTTCTTCGGCGTACCTTACGCTGAGCACAACGGTTCTTTCAGCCTGAACGTTCGCGTACTCCGCGACATCACGATCAGCGGTTTGCTCGACTGGTCAATCGGCAACAAGGTGTACAACAACACCCACCTCTTCAGCCGTCGCTTTGGTGCGTTCCAGGAACGTAACATCGCACTCGTCCAGATTGGGGATGTTATGCCTGAAGATGTTGGCCTCGAAGGCGAAGGCTTCAGTGCGCTTACCGTAGGTTCTGATGAGTATCGTGCAGCTGCAGAAGTAGTAGCACGTACTGAATTCAGCCTCCAGGGCGTGGACCTCGACGGTAACTGGATTGAAGATGCGGACTTCATCAAGCTACGTGAAATCAGCGTGCGCTACGACTTCACGAACCTGATTCGCAAAGTCAACGCAAACCGCTTTATCAGAAGCGCAAGCTTTACGCTGTCTGCAAGAAATCTTTGGATGTCTACCAAGTACAGCGGCCTCGATCCGGAAGTAAACTTCACTGGCGCACTTAGCAGCACCCGTGCATCCGACTTCCTGACGCTGCCACAGCCTCGCGTGATTTATGGTGCCATCAGCATTGGCCTGTAAACCACCACAAGACATTCATAGACAACGAAATTCTAGAATATCATGAATAGATTATATATCCTTCTGATCGCAGTCATGCTGCTGCCGGTAGCGGCGTGTGACACCTACGTTGAAGACGTAGATCTGCCGATCGATAGCATCGACGACTCGCAGTTGAACGATGAAACCCAGGTGGAATTCATCATCAAAGGTGTACAGTCTCGTTTCTCAACCACTTACGACCGGATCGCCGTATTTGCCGGCGGACTCTCTGACGAATTCATCTTCGATCAGAATGTCCCGAACGCAACGTTCCCGAGCTTTCAGGAGATCGACCTTGGCGATATCACGTTTGCTAACAACTCTAACGATGGTCTGTACAACGACCTCGGTGAGTTGCGCTTCTTCGCAGACAACATGCTGGAGCGGCTCGCCGACGTAGAGTTTGAAGATGCAGACCTCCGCACCGAAGCTGAGTTTACCGCCCAGCTTTATGGTGGGTTGGCACGCTACTTCTACGCTACATACTACGGCCTCGACAAACGAGAAGGTGGTGGTGTAATCACGCTCGACGCTAACGATCCTGCCCCGTTTACACCTTCAGCGGAAATGTATACGCTGGCATTGGGCAAGCTGAACAGCGCCAGAGCGCTTGCAGATGAGTACCATACCCGCGTCATTAACACGGTTATCGCGCGTATTCATCTGATCCAGGGCAACTATGGTGATGCAAGAACTGCTGCCAACGCCGGCATGGTTGATGGCGATGCAGCGTTCAGTTCACTGCATTCCGTAGAAAGCACCAACTACTACTACTCGCAGGCTGGCGTTGGTCGTAACCAGTGGGTGGCTGATTTCCGTTTCTTCGAGTACCAGCTTACAGACGCAGCTGAAGCCGCCCGTTTGCCGCTCGAAGAAATTACAGGCAACGACGGTACAACGATCTACTACCGTCAGGGCCTCTATCCTAACCAGGATTCTCCACTGCCATTCGCAACATGGCAGGAGAATGCATTGATGCTTGCTGAGCTGGATATCCGTGACGGCGCAGCAGGTACTGCTCTGACACACATGAATGCCGTACGGGCAAGCCATGGCCTGTCAGACCTGGCAACTGCAGACATGGACGCTCTCATCCTGGAGCGCGATAAAGAGCTCTTCACGATGGGTCTTCGCCTGGTTGACCAGCGCCGTATGGATCTCTGGCATCTTGGTGATGACACCTGGTGGTTCCTTCCAATCACCCAAAACGAGCGCAACATCAACGATAACTTCTAGCAGTTGATCGTTGTCTGCACACAACGCTGTAAAAAAAGAGGCTGCTTCGGATGAAGCAGCCTCTTTTTTATGTGAACCACCTGCCGATAAATCCCGTACATGATTTAGTGATTGTTTACCAATCAGGTACACATTCGAGTTAAGCGTTCAAATCGCGGAAGCATTACTTTTTCGTGTTCTCGTTTTTTCGGGATTTCGGGATTTCCGATGTCTAAAACCATTGGCATCCTGATTGCTATGGTGTGACCTAATGATTCACACAAGTGTTACCTGGCGACAAAACGGAAGCACGAGCATCCGAAATCACAATGTCGTAAGAAGTATTGAGTGCTTATTTTGCATTACACGCCATTCAAGATCGCTGGAAAAACTATGAGATATACGTTACAACGCTGCCGGCTTTATCTCTTTTCGGGCGTTTTGTTAGGCCTGGTTTTGCCTCAATCTGTTGCAGCACAGGCAGCTTACCAGGAGCCACTCATAAACCAGGCTATAGCAGCGATCCAGCGTGGCGTGACAGATCCCGCAATCGATTCCCTTGCCGTATTTGTAGCAACGTATCCAGGAAGTTCTTCTTCCATTCACGGGCCCCTATCCTATTGGCTGGGCAAAGCACATGCAGATGCAAACCAACCGGGCGAAGCCATCAGCACCTGGCGTTCAGGCATCCTTGCCATGGACGAAGCGGACACCTTTGATCACCGGCTCGGCCTTACGTTTCTCAATGCTGTATTCGCGCATGGCAGCCGAGAAGATTATGCCCTTGGCACCGCAGTATACCAGCGATTACTGGCTGACGTTGGCCGGCCCGTATCCTCGCTGTTTCAAACCTCATTTTCCCCCTACCTTGAAGCGCTGACGTTCATCTTACCCGCATCAACCCACGACAAATGGCAATTGGACGATGGCTGGACCGACGCCGCCGCTGATAAAGCAAGCACCTGGTGGCGGAGTAAAGATCCTGCGCCGGCTACGCGTAACAACGAACTGCTCGAAGAACACCTTGAGCGCGTCGCCTTCGCCACAGCCAACTATCGATTCAGGGACCAATTTGACGACCGGGGTGCCGTTTATATCCGACTCGGACCTCCCACGCGTACCACCACAATCCAGTTTGACAAATCTGCCTTCCGAACCAAAGTATTGGATGCAAATCTGACCCTCAACGAATCGGATTTCCCGGGCAACGAGTTTTGGTTCTATGCACATATAGACAATGCCGCCCAGTTTCTTTTCCACGATTCCAGTGGCCTGTTCAAACTCGGTGAGACTCGCAACCTGCTTCCCTCATCCCTCCGATCAGGCCTGGGCAACTCTACCCGTGGCAAAGCCAAAGCACGCGCGATGGTGCGTACCCTCGAAGAAATCTACAAACAGCTTTCGCTGTACCACCCCACCTTTGCCACACGCTATACAGACGTGGCCGCATTCTCCAGCTTGCTCGATGATGGCGACATTGCATCCCAATTAAACGCGGCGCAGCAAAGTGAGGATGAGTCTGTTGAGTCGCTCGGTAACGCACTCAACGCCGACTTATTGGCCAACAGCCGGGCAGGCGGCATCGCAGACGCCGGCATGCCGGGTAACGCCTTCAACCCAAACCGCCCCGATCTTTTTGTAAACCACACCATGGCAGCCTACAGAGCAGAAGACGAAATGCTTGCTGTCCAGCGTGAAGACTACGTACCACAGGTTCGAACCAATGTGTTTGATGCAATCGCGCCGCTGCCGCTCCATTTCCGGACGGCTCGCTTTCTTGAGGACGATGGCACGACGCGCACCGAAGTGTACTGGCGACCGGCGCCCAACGCGTTCGCCCTCGATAACGCATCGCAGGAAAGCATCGAAATGGCCGGTATCACGCCAGATGACTACCTGATTGTCACGTCTGTTGTTCAGAAAACGCCAGACTACCTCGACCGGCAAATTGCACACGACCGTTCCATGCTGCCAGGGATTGCTACGGAGAAGATATCTCATTACCCACACAAACCATCCAAACAACTGGCGACAGCGGGCAATACCACATTGCATTGCAAATTGATATGTACGCCGCAGAAATCGACGCAGAACAACTGCGCAAAGTCGGCCCCCATGTAAAAGCCAACACGTACCGACAAGACTCGCTACAGGCCCTCCCTGCAGACCCGGCGGTGCTCACCATGAGCGACCTCAAACCGATGATCCTGCCGGCCAGCATCCAACAAATGCCAGATATCGATGAAGAAATCATCCAGCTCTCGTTAGTAGATCCTTCCCCTGTTATCGATGGCCAATCGCCCCTGGTGCTGTATTTTGAAGTCTACAATTTACAACGCGACGCTGAAGGCAAAACGCAATTCGACGTCAAATACGAAATTACAAGCCCAAAGAAAGGCGGCTTATTCAGGCGAGGCGGCGCTGATAAAACGACCTTTGCATCGACGGTCAGCGGAAATACGACCAAAAGCGAAGAGTTTCTCGTACTCGACCTGAGCGACCAGCGCAAAGAAGGTCCCCTTAGCATCACTGTAGAAATCTTTGACCACAACAGCCAGCAAACGATCAATCGGGAGATCGCCTACGAAATCCAGCCTGTCAAATAGCCTCAAGTGCGTTAAGCGCTTCCCCGCCTCCAAACGCCTCACTCCAAACTCCTGCACGAATATTCGGGTAACAAGTAGCGGCTTCCGTTATCGAAGCTTCTGAACGCGCAACATTGTTCTGGTTTGGGCATACCGCTGCCATGTAGGTTTTTGCAGACCAGAAATCGATATTCGGATCCTGTTTACCCGTTTACACTCATTTTTTAGCAGACTGTACCATGGATACCTATTATAAACCAGAACACCTCCCCAAATTTGGCACCATTGCAGAAGGCAACAAAGAGCTGGCTGATGCCTTTTTCTCCTACTACGGAAAAGTATTTGAAGACGGCGCCCTCACAGCCCGTGAAAAAGCACTTATCGCTCTGGCGGTAGCCCACACCATCCAGTGCCCGTACTGCATCGACGCGTATACCTCTGGCTCCCTTGAGAAAGGTGCCGACCTGGAGCAAATGACGGAGGCTGTCCACGTCGCCACTGCAATTCGCGGCGGTGCATCACTTGTCCACGGCATTCAAATGCTCGACAAGGTAAAAGACATGACCATGTAGCTTTGTAACAGACCTCCGTTTCACAGCACAAAGAAGCTTAAGGCCATATTTCAACAGGAAAGCAGAAACCGTTAGGAAACACTGCATTTATCCGTATGTTGTCGGCGCCTCAGGGGTAACGCCCACTGCTGACAATCCCCACCCAATACGTCACAACGTCTTTATGAGTAATTCTACAGATGACATGATTCCGTTGACCCTGGCCGGCGACGGTGCCTCTGTAACAATCGAAGGCCCAAGGACCACAACCAGCCTCAAGTACCGGCGCTCGCCACTTGCGAGCCCTGAGGAGCAAATAAAACAACTGGATGCAGTCCCGATACAGATTGGGCCTTCTAAAACAGGCAATTTTTTCAGAGATGTAGAGCAAAGCGGCTGGCCGGAGTTAAAGCCAGCGCAGCTCGACATTTTTCAGATCAACCTGGGAAAACTCTGCAACATGACGTGCCGGCACTGTCACGTCGACTCAGGTCCTGATCGCACAGAAGAAAACATGGATCGCGAAACGGTGGATGCGTGTATCGAAGCGATCGAAAAATCGGGAGCGCATACGGTTGATCTGACCGGTGGCGCGCCTGAACTAAATCCCAACTTTGAATACCTGGTCGACCGTGTTACCCAAATGGGCAAACACGTAATTGACCGATGCAACCTCACCATTTTGACCGTACGGCGCTTTCAGCACCTGCCCAAGTGGTTTGCTGAACGCGGCGTTGAAGTGGTTTGCTCGCTGCCCCACTACCGTAAACTGGGCACCGACGCGCAACGCGGCGATGGCACGTACGAGAAATCACTGCGCGCGTTGAAAATGCTGAACGAAGCAGGATACGGCCAGGGAAATCCGGACCTCCAGCTTACGCTCGTAACCAATCCGGTAGGCGCCTTCCTCGCCGGCAACCAGGCTTCGCTCGAATCAGAGTGGAAAACAGCCTTGCAAAAAAACCACGGCGTATCGTTTGATCGGCTCCTTGCCCTGAACAACATGCCGATGTCCAGATACCTGGAGTGGCTGCTCGAAAAAGGCAAACTCGAAGAATACCTGGATCGACTGCTGAATGCATTTAATCCAGCCACCATCGCCGGCCTCATGTGCCGCAATACACTGTCTGTCTCCTGGGATGGCCGGCTGTATGATTGCGACTTCAACCAGCAGCTCGACATGGAAATCGATTTCCCGGGCAACGAGCGCCTGCACGTGCGCGACTTCGACCTCGAAAAGTGGCTACAACACAACATCCGTACTGAGCGCCACTGCTACGGGTGCACCGCCGGCGCGGGGAGTGGTTGCGGAGGCGCTATTGCTGAGTAAGCCATCCTTTGAAATTTTTGCTACCTCGCTGTAGCAGTTTTACCGACATTTACGTAAACGATTTAAAGTTACCACCATGGAAGCAACCAAAGCAGCTACCAACGGCCACGCAAATGGCACACTGGAAAATAGCAGTCTGGAAAATAGCAGTGGAAAATAGTAGTGTAGAAGCCAGCGTTAAAGAATACTACGGCCAGGTGCTGGAAACCAAAGACGACCTCAAAACGAGTGCATGCTGCGCCCCAGATGCCGTCCCGGAGCATCACAAGCCTATTCTTGCCATGCTCGAAGATGAAATCATGGCACGCTTCTACGGTTGCGGCTCCCCCATCCCCCTTGCCCTTGAAGGATGCACCGTACTCGACCTCGGCTGCGGCACGGGGCGCGATGCGTACCTCGTCTCCAAACTGGTAGGCGAAGCAGGTGCTGTGATTGGCGTCGACATGACAGAAGAGCAATTGGAGGTGGCTAAAAAGTACGAGCACATCCAGGCTGAAAAATTTGGTTTTGCAAAGCCGAATACAAGCTTCCGGCTCGGGTACATTGAAGACCTGAAAACAGCCGGCATTGCTGATAACGCTGTCGATGTTGTGATTTCCAACTGCGTAATCAACCTGTCGACCGATAAAAAGACCGTGTTCTCCGAAATCTTTCGCGTACTCAAAGAAGGCGGCGAACTCTACTTCTCCGATATTTTTGCAGACCGCAGAATTCCCAAAGCTATTGCTGACGACCCCGTGCTTCGCGGCGAATGCCTCGGCGGCGCAATGTACACGGAAGATTTTCGTCGCATGATGTTTGAGTTGGGTATCAAAGACTTCCGCGTGGTTGCGCAGCATTCGGTAGAAGTAGAAGACCCTGCGCTGGCAGCTAAACTCGGCAACACAAAGTTCACTTCCCTGACCATTCGCGCCTTTAAACTTGCCAGTATTGAAGATCGGTGTGAGGACTACGGGCAGGTTGCCTACTACAACGGCGGCATCGAAGCATCAGACCACAGCTTTGAACTGGATGACCACCACCTCTTCGAGAAAGGCCGGCCCATGCTGGTTTGCGGCAATTCTGCGGCGATGGTCCAGGATACACGCTTCGGTAAATACTTCACCATCACCGGCGACCGCTCCACCCACTTCGGCCTCTTCGACTGCGGCGATGCCACCATCACCGTAGAAGGCGAAAGCAGCACAGGCGCATGCTGCTGAAAACTGGTTAAAGGTTGAAAGTTTAAAGTTAAAGGTGGGCGCAAACTTGGGCTGTAACTCACTTTTAACCTTTAACTTGTCAACCTTTAACCCTAGTACAGAACCATGTCAAACATGCGGCGGTGCTTGCGGGTTAGGGAGTGTTGAGGGCCGAGGAGGTTGAAAATGGCGATGACGGCTTTGCGTGAGCCATCGTCGTCGTAGTAGCGGTTCTGCTGAATCACAGCGATGAACTTTTCGAGGGCCGCGTCCCATTCATTGTTTAAGAGATGTATGGTAGCCTCTAGATAATCAGTTTTGCCTTTCTCGTCGGGCATCGCTTCCCCTGATGCAGACAAGTTGGCGAGCCGGCTCAACGTTTTGATACTCTCCACGACGTCGAGCGTACTGGCCTGGTGAGTAGACAGGGATTCAACCAATGCACCTGCGGCACTCAGATCTGACTGCGCCGTCACTTTCGCAAGTAAGACTCGCGCTTCAACATGCGCTGGATCTTGCGTCAGAATCGCCTCTAGCATGGCTTTGCCACCAGATACATCGCCGGCTTCAATGGCCGCTTCTGCTGCCTTGAATTGAATGACCCCCTCAGATGGAATTGAGGTTTCCAACCAGGAACGCACCATGTGCTCAGGCAATGCGCCAGTAAATTCATTGACAACGGTGCCATCTACAAACAACTTCACTGCAGGTATCCCTTTGATCCCATACTGCGCTGAAATTTGCTGATGCTCGTCTGTGTTCACTTTGATCAGTTTCCAGTGATCTACATTCTCCGAAGCCAGTTTTTCAAGTACGGGCCCTAACGAGCGACAGGGACCACACCATGGTGCCCAGAAATCCACCAAAACAGGTTGCTGATGGCTCGCTTCGATTACGTCGCGTTGAAAATCTGCTACTTCGTATGCCATATGTAATAATTTTTTTGTGCTGTCGAATTTTTTGCGCTACCGAATTTTTGCGCTATCGAGTTTTGCGCTTCGAGTTTTTTGCGCTATCGAGTTTTTTGCGCTACGCTATCGAGTTTTTTTGCGCTACGCTATCGAGTTTTACTAAGCCCGAACGTAGTGTCCACCTCTTGTTAACTGGATCCAGTGCTAACTGGTCTCCCGCTACCGTGGAGATTTATGCTACCTTCACGGAGCCGTTCAGGATTCAGCCATACTGCACTTTTATCTGCTTTTTTCTTTAGGAAAGATTATCCCAACCATCACCTGCATCCTAATCCTAAACATCCGCACCCAAACGAATAACTGATGCGCGACCCGCAGGCTTGTTGACAGTTGAATAGCACGACTCATCCTCCAATTTAACGTATTCCATGCCACCCTTTCACTGCAAATTCACCACAAGTCACTTTGGTTAAATTTATTTTTAGCCGGATCTAACTTTTATTCCTTTCGTATCTGCATCAAGGAAATAAGCACACACGGGATGTATTTAAATGGTAGGTAAGCACACAAAACCACGACAGCTTCGCTTGCATTCGTTGTTCATTGCGGCAATCATCCTGTTAGCCGTAGGCTGTCAGCCATCTGAGACGACGAATGAAGAGAACGATTTCTCTGACACAAAAATCAATGTTGTAGCAACTACGAGCATGATCGCCGATCTGGTTCAAGAAATTGGCGGTGAACAGGTTGACGTAGCCGGCCTGATGGGCCCGGGCGTCGACCCCCACCTGTACAAGGCCAGCGAAGGCGACGTCTTAAAAATGGCCGGCGCTGATCTGGTTGTATACAACGGACTCCATTTGGAAGGCAAAATGACGGAAGTCTTCGAGCAAATGGAGAAACGCGGCGTCCCTACTATCGCTGTTGCACAGGATGCTGTACCCGATTCGCTGCGCCTTATGTCAGCTTCCTATGCAGGCAATTTTGATCCGCATGTCTGGTTTGATGTTGCTTTGTGGCAACGGGTTGCGGACCATGTTCACATCGTACTTAGCGAATTGAGCCCCACCCATAGCGATTTGTTCGCTACGAATGCAAAGCGATATATCCAGGAAATGGATGCACTGCATGCTTATGTGGAGGCGCAAGTTGCAGCAATCCCGGCTGCAAGTCGCGTCCTGATTACCTCACATGACGCGTTTGGCTACTTCGGTCGCGCTTATGGATTTGAAGTGCACGCACTCCAGGGGCTGAGCACAGCAACGGAAGCCGGCACAGCCGATGTCCAGGAGCTGGCAGACTTTGTGGCTGGCCGGCGTATCCCAGCCATGTTTGTTGAATCCTCCGTTTCACCACGCGGCATTGAGGCTGTCAAAGCAGCCGTAGAAGCACGCGATTTCGAGGTAACCATTGGCGGCAACCTGTACTCCGATGCCCTGGGCGACCCGGATAGCCCGGAAGGCTCGTACCTGGGCACGGTGCGCTACAACATCGATACCATCGTATCTGGACTCCAGCAATAGCCGTTCTGTATTAGCTGAAATAGCCTTTAAAACCTGACGCAAATGGCAGAACCCATCCCCTATGCGATCGATGTACGCGACCTCACGGTTGCTTACCGGGAAAAACCGGTACTTTGGGATATTGATCTTGCTGTACCGCAAGGGCTGCTCATGGCGATAGTTGGCCCCAATGGTGCCGGCAAGACAACGCTAATCAAAGCCATTCTTGGGCTCCTCAAAACAGCCGCTGGCCAGGTATTGATTTACGGCGAGCCTTACACCAGGCAACAGCAACGCGTGGGCTACGTGCCCCAACGCGGAAGCGTAGATTGGGATTTTCCGGCCAGCGTCCTTGATGTCGTGCAGATGGGCCTCTACAGCAAACTGGGTTGGTTTAAACGCCCTGGCAAAAAGGAAAAAGCCATCGCAAGGGATGCATTGGCACAAGTGGGCATGGAGGCTTACGAATCGCGGCAAATCAGTCAATTGTCGGGTGGCCAACAACAACGCGTTTTTCTGGCTCGAGCCCTTGTGCAAGACGCCGATCTGTATTTCATGGATGAGCCTTTCCAGGGTGTTGATGCAACCACTGAGCGTGCTATCATCCAAATCCTTCGTGCCTTGCGTGCACAGGGTAAAACCGTGATGGTTGTACACCACGACTTGCAGACGGTCACAGAATACTTCGACTATGTGATGCTTCTGAATGTACGCAGCATTGCAAGTGGCCCTGTAAAAGATGTATTCACTGAAGAAAACCTGCGAAAAACGTACGGCGGGCGCGTCGGTTTTTTGACAAACCTGAAAGACAGCGTCGTCTAATATGTTGGGCCTGTTGTCAGATTATACGTTTCAGGTTGTGGCACTAGGTGCTGCTTTATTGGGTATCGTGAGCGGTGCCCTTGGCACCTTTGCTGTATTGCGAAAACAGAGTCTGCTTGGCGATGCCATATCACACGCCGCGCTTCCGGGTATTGCGCTGGCGTTTCTAATCACGGGTACCAAAACATCGCTGGGCCTGATGCTGGGTGCCATGGCCGCCGGCTTGATCGCCACGTTGCTCGTTTCTTCTATTTCCATCTCAACCCGCGTTTCCTACGACAGTGCACTGGGTACCATTCTGTCGGTATTTTTTGGCTTTGGACTCGTCTTGCTGACCATCATTCAAAAAATGCCCAACGCCAACCAGGCCGGCCTGAGTACCTTTCTGTTTGGCCAGGCCGCTGCACTTGTCCTTGAGGAAGTGCTAACCATGTGCATCTTTGGCGCGATCGCCCTCATCCCGACATTGCTCTTCTGGAAAGAATTCAAATTACTGGCATTCGATCCGGAATACGGTCAGAGCCTCGGCATGCCTATTCGTTACCTCGATATGCTGCTCACATCGCTACTCGTTGTCGCTATTGTGATTGGCCTGCAAACCGTGGGCGTGGTACTTATGAGCGCGATGATAATTGCCCCGGCAGTTGCAGCACGGCAATGGACCAACAGGCTCGGAATTATGGTGTCACTCAGTGCGTTATTTGGGGCGCTGGCCGGCGTGTTTGGCGCATTTTTCAGCAGCACCACTACCCACCTGCCCACCGGACCAACCATTGTGCTGGTCATTAGCGGCATCGTTGTGGTTTCGCTATTCCTGGCCCCCAACCGAGGCCTACTCTGGCGCTGGATCCGTAACCGACGCAACGCACAAAAGCTAAAGTTAGATGCTGTTTTGCTTGATGTATACGCACTGGCGGCACAACATAGCCCCATGACGCACCCACACGCTGAAGCCGTATTAAACGTAATGAATGAGATGGCTGCAAAAACAGAGCGCAGTCTCGAACGGCTTGCCGAATTAGGCCTTGTGGAGCGCGTGCCTTCGGGTGATTGGTCCCTTACCCCGCGCGGCCAAATGTACGTAGAGGAGTTGATGCAAGACAGGTTCACCACCGGAGACGTAGCATGACGCAACCGCAAATCGAAATACAATTGATTGCGATTGTCGTGGCTGCAGCCTGTGCATTACCGGGCGTCTTTCTCGTTCTCAGAAAGATGGCTATGATGAGCGATGCAATCAGTCACGCCATACTACCGGGTATCGTTGTTGCGTTTTTAATCACCAACGACCTGAATGCCCCGCTACTTATTCTAGCTGCAGCCTTGATGGGGGTATTAACGGTGGTACTCGTTGAACTTATCTATCGAACCAAACTGGTCAAAGAAGATGCTGCCATTGGCCTCGTTTTCCCTGCACTGTTCAGTATTGGCGTTATTTTGATTGCACAGTACGCCGGCGATGTACACCTCGATACAGATGCCGTTTTGCTTGGCGAACTCGCATTTGCCCCGTTTGACCGGCTAACCTTCGCCGGCCTGGATCTCGGCCCACGCGCCTTATGGGTGATGTCGATCATTTTACTGCTCAACATCGGCTTCATCACCCTCTTCTACAAAGAATTGAAACTGGCCACGTTTGACGCTGGCCTCGCAGCAGCGCTCGGCTTCTTACCGGGTGTATTGCATTACGGCTTGATGGGCCTGGTATCGGTAACGGCTGTAGGGGCTTTTGATGCGGTGGGCTCGATCCTGGTGGTTGCCCTGATGGTTGGCCCTGCCGCCACGGCCAACTTGTTAACGGATAAGCTACCGCGTTTGATTGGGTTGAGTCTGGCGATAAGTATTGGCGACGCGATTGCCGGCTACTGGATTGCGCATTTCTTCGATACGTCGATCGCCGGCTCAATGGCTACAGTTGTTGGCTTCTCCTTTGTGCTTGCGTTGATGTTTGCTCCGGGCCAAGGTGTCGTTTCTGTACTCAGGCGTCGGCGGCTCCAGCGCCTAAATTTTGCCGCCAAGATGCTCACTATCCACCTGGCAAACCACGAAGGCACCCCCGATGAGTACAGGGAAAACCAGGTGGACCACCTGGAAGACCATCTTACATGGGATGCGGTTTTTGCCTCACGGATTGTTAAATACTCAGAGCAACGCGGCCTCGTCGAACTGACGGGTAAACATCTCAAACTCACAGAGAATGGGCGCGTCCTGGCAAACGAAGCAGTAATTAATTAGCCAGGCGTCTCAAACTGGAAGTTATGCGGCCTGCCGATTGATGTAGGACACCAATTCTTTGCTAACTACTTTGAAAATGGCCTCCAGCTCGCCAATTAATTTGGGCGTTGTCATGTCGTCCATTTTGGCTTGTTTGCCGATTGATTCGAGCTGTTTGCAGAGTTGTGCAGCATCGTTGGCACCAAATGTGGCGCTACTGGACTTAAGGGTGTGTGCTGCCCGTTCTAATTCGGCTGCATTTCCTCCTTCATAGGCGCCGCGGATATTCTTCAGCAATTCAGCACCATCTTCCAGAAAATCGTTAATGAGCCCACTGGCAAAATCGACATCATTCCCAAGCATGGTGATCAATTCATCCAGAACGGCAAAATTGATCACGGTTGTGACAGATTCTTCGCCGGCTTCTTCTTCCTGCGCTTTCGGTTTTACCGGACACCGGTCGAACGCTTCATGCAGGTCCTCCATACGGATGGGTTTGCTGATGTAATCGTTCATCCCAGCTGCGATGCACCGTTCGCGGTCGCCCTGCATGGCGTTAGCAGTGAGCGCAATGATATACGGACGCTCAGGTTCTGGATATTTCTCAACGATGCGACGTGTAGCTTCCAGGCCGTCCATTTCGGGCATCTGCATATCCATCAGAATCACATCGTAATGTGAACGCTCCAACGCGGCGAGTGCTTCAACCCCATTATTCGCCACCTCTGCAGAGAATCCAATTCTCTCCAGCATCCGCAATGCTACCTTTTGGTTTACCGGGTTGTCTTCCGCTAATAGAATGTGCATAGGAACCGCCTACAACTGGTCATTTGATAATCGATACGCTTACTAGCCTATATCGACTTATCTTGCTCAAGCTTGAGACAGTATTTTTCAGGTTGATGAATTTCGGATCCGGCCGGCATTTGCATGGTCGATCAGCAACTCCAATAACCTGTTTTGACGGGAGAGCGCTGTCTTGATGTCAACCAACTTGTTCAGGCACTGACGGGCGACGATTTTCTGATGATAATTTTGAGCAGAGATTTGCGCATCATCGTTGGCGGACGTGGCTGACCGCTTATGTGGAATATCCTCATGTTCGATCATACTGCGCCCTTGTTTAAAACCGCCGCACCCAGAGGGCGTCGGAAAATCTCTTCATACCGAC
The DNA here is from genome assembly GCA_965263205.1 of Rhodothermales bacterium. Lineage (GTDB taxonomy): Bacteria > Bacteroidota > Rhodothermia > Rhodothermales > JAHQVL01 > JBCCIM01. Next base: position 4,896 of record CBDHHF010000010.1, on the reverse strand, counting down.
CCGTACAAGATCCGTAAAATCTGGTGCATGCTATATAGTTATAGCATGGCGTCGTATACCTGCAAAGGTACACGCCATCCTAACAGGGTACTAAAAAATGAAATACAATACCCGTTACTGTCTATTGCGATAGCTTATTCTTCAGGGTTGTCTGATGGATTCGCTTCCCTGTAGAACATTTCCTGCTCAAAAAATCTGATCAAAAAGTGCTGCACGAATGCAGATTTTTTATTCAACCGATAGTAAACCGTCTGCGCATCACGCCGGTGATCTACCAGGGCTTGTTTTTTGAGTTTTTTCAACTGCTGTGAGATAGCAGGCGATGTGAGTCTAAGAATGGAGGCAAGATCGTTTACGCGAACTTCCTCTTTACGCCACAGCAAATACAGAATCGCCATACGGGTTGGATTCCCGGCTGCGTTCATCATTCCTGTGAGTGTGCTTAATTGTGTGTTTCCTTCGAGCGTGCGACGCAGTGCCTCCATTTGCCATGTTTCCATGCCCGAGCCACTGGCGTGCGTGCCGTTTTTGTACTCTACCATAGGTATCCACTCATCGTTTAGAGGTTATGGCTCATCTATCGGCAAATTTGTCCGTTATTAAAGCCATCGATGAGAAATCCCGGATCACCCTGGTTTCCCGACTATGGTTTTGCTCCCAAAATGGGGTGATTCGTACCATTTTGGGCGTTTTTAAGTATTACATAACCCTTCTGTCCGGTTCAAAAGTTTCTACTACATACTTGCACATTCGTTAAATTAACGCGGCGTACGGCAAGTTTTTCCCCACGCTATACAGCCACGCTACCGGTCTTCTTGAGCTGGCGAATACGCCCATCCAAACTCTCCCGCTCCACGTCTTCCAGCACCACGCTGGCTAATAAATTTGTGATCGACGCTGGATGCTCCGCTGCGCGGCCACGCTGTACGTCTACATACCGAAACGTTGTCCACTGGACAGCCTTGATTTTCTTCGCCGCTTCGTCAAACATAATTCCTTCTACAACCAGGCTACGATTGGAGAATTGCAACAATCCCGTCTGGATACTCACCGTTTCGCCCAGTGCCGCCGGCCTCAGATAGGCAATCTCGTGCCGGCCGATGAACCAGTTATTGTTCGATGAACGCGCGTGCTCATACAGGTCAAAATCATAGTACTCGCGCAAATGGTCTTCACGGGCATTGATGAAGTAGGTGATAAAACTCGCATTGTTCAGGTGCCCAAAGGCATCACAATCCTGAAAGCGTACGACCGTCTTACTCATTGGATATTTTTCCATTGCAGTTATCTATTTAAGACCAATCGGTCTGTTTTAGGGCAAAAAAAATTAGGTTAATGTATGTTGATCGACAAAGGCTGCCAGGTGCGCAACGGCCCGCTGCATATAAACAGGATCGTTATACAGCTTGCTCATCGTCAGTGCCCCTTCGAGCGCAGCAAGCATGACAGAGGCAACCTGGAACGGATCAAGGGTCGCGCTGAGTTCTTTTCGGGCAATCCCTTTCTCCACCGTGCTTCGGATGTATTGTTGCAACTCTTCCATGCCGGCCCGCGCCCGCGCTTGCAGCGCCGGAAACGTATACAGACTGTCAACAGCCGCATTGTTAACCGGACACCCACCATCCACCGGTGGATCGGTTACATAGCGCGCCATGATAGCCAGGATGGCATGCAAGCGCTCACCCGCTGTCTTTTTCCCACGCAATCCTTCGACAAAACGCTCGCGCACTTTGCCAATAGCGTAATCGAACACATCCAGGGCCAATTGCTCTTTACTGGGAAAGTGGTTGTAAATCCCGCCTTTCTTCAGTCCTGTCGCATCCATGATTTGGGACAACGAGACGCCGGCATAGCCCTGCCGGTTAAATAACCCGACCGTCCGGGCCAGGATTTCTCGTCGTGTTTCTTCTCCCTTGGACATAAAAAAGACCAATCGGTCTGTTGCATTTCAATTAAGACGATACGTACCCGGCACAAGTTTCATCCACAAAAAAAGGGGAGCTGAAATCAACTCCCCTTTTCAATTTCTGTTAGATGCACAACTCAGCCGCGCGCGCGTTGGAGCGCGAAGCGCTGGTCTTGAATACGCCGCGCCATCGAAATAAAGAACCCAATCGACAGCATAATAATGCCAATCCAGACCAGGTTGATAAACGGCTTTTCATACGCCTGCACTACAATCCAATCTTCAGCGCCAACTTTGGCACCTTCGACGATGAAGTTGGCGCTTCCGTTGTTGACATTCATGCCAGAGAACGTAACCGTTATCCCCCAATCGCCCACGCGATTCTGGATGAACTGCTGCCGGCCATCTTCGAGCACGAGGTAAATCGGATTCAGCGTACGTACTTCGCCTGTTGCCTTACTCGTAAGACTCAAACGCGCAGCCACGGCAATCGCCACAGAATCTGGCACCAGTTCTGAATCTACATTGACGTCAAAATCCTGAAACACTAGCTGATATTCATCATTGCCAAGCGGGACAGACTCGCTTTTGCTCAAGGAGATTGAGGCACCATCACTTTCGGACGACGTGTTAGACTCTAGCATGACGCTTGGCGTTACGGCTACAAATACGTCGTGCTCAAAATACATCTGCACGTCAGGATTCTGGATCCACTGCTCTTTGTTGCTCTGATACACCACGGGCTTCATGGTGAAGGTACGGCCACGGGTATCAACAAAGTCAAGAATGTATTGCGGCCGGCCTTCCGCATTAAAATCTTTACCGCGATAGGTGACCTCGTATCCTTCCACATTTCGCGTCTCCCCGAGAGAAACCACAAAGTTCTCGCGATCGGTGCCATCGAGGTCGCTGTTGGCAATTGGATTGTTGAATCCACTCGACGCAATGACACCCAGCATCATAATCATAAACCCGATATGGGTGATGGCACCACCGGCAAGCCTCGCATTGCCACGTCCGATGCGCCACAACACGGCCGTGTTACCATAGAGCGCAAAGAACGTAACCAGCAGGAGCAGCAATAACATAATGCCATCGCCATAGACACTCCAATACGTCGAGATGCCACCGAGCAGGTTGGCACTCTGCGCTGCTTCCGCAGCACTGGCAGGCAAGGGGCGCATCGTTTTTTCGATAAACGGCGTGAACCAGAGCACCGCAGCCACACTCGCAAAGGAGAGAATGATTGGCTTGAAGAGTACCTTGTTCACGTTCTCGACGGTCATTTTATGCCACCAGAACAACTGTCCCAGGCCGGCAAGGAAAATGAAGGCAATCGAAAGGGGTAGCGACCACACGTTATAAAACTCAATGGGTACAGCTGAAGGGTTGTCTCTGAACAGCCGGCCCAAAATGGGAGCACTTGTACCCAACAAAATGACCAGCGCAATGCCGCTGAGCAACAACGCGCCAGAGAAAATCATAAACTCGCGAGAAAGCATCTCCGGCTCTTTGCGAGGCAAAGGCAAGTTGTTGTATCGGATCCCAAACAACCCGAAACCCACAACAGCCATACTCAGGATCCACAACAACAGCTGGTTGTAGAGGCCAAGATCTACAAACGAGTGTACCGACACATCGCCAAGGATGCCACTGCGTGTAAGGAAGGTTGAGTAAACAACCAGGATATATGCCGCTACACAAAGGAAGAGTGCTGACTTGTGCGAGGCACCACTTTTCTTCTGTACAATCATCATATGGATCGCAGCAACCCCGATAATCCAGGGGACCAGCGACGAGTTCTCTACAGGATCCCAGGCCCAGTACCCCCCAAACGAAAGCGTTTCATATGCCCAGTACCCTCCCATTGCGATGCCAATGCCGAGCATGGCTACAGCGAAGATGGTCCAGGGCAGCGCCGGCCGCACCCATTCGGTGTACTTCTTCGTCCATAACGCAGACACTGCGAACGCAAACGGTGCAACCATCGAGGTAAAGCCGACGAAGAGCATCGGCGGATGGATAGCCATCCAGTAATTCTGAAGCAAGTCATTCAGCCCGCTTCCATCTTCCGGAATGTATCCGACGGGCGTATTAGGGAATTTGTCCCAAATGGTCAGGAATGGCGTTGACCCAATTTTGAGTTCGCCAAACTTGAGTCCGACAATCATGGAGAGCAGGAAGACCTGGCAAAAGGAAACCACGGTCATCACCGGCCGCTCATAGTCGCCGGCCCACCGTACAAGCGCAACACCCATAAAGCTCATGAGCAGAATCCAGAGCAGGAAAGACCCTTCCTGGCCGGCCCAGAACGCTGATAAAAGGAAGTGCGCTGGCAAATCATTGGAAGACTCTTTCCAAACGTACGCGTACTGGTACTGATGGGTGAAAAAGAAGTAGGAAAGAATGACACTGGCAACGGTGATGCAGATGGTCATTGTAAACCAGGAACCGCGGCCGATGCGTTGCCATGCAGATGCTTCTAATGGCTTACGGACAGCCAGAAAATAGGCTACGCCGGCCATGAAGCAGGAGACAAAACCGGTGATGATGAGCAGTTGACCTACTATTCCTAACATGGATCTATAAAAAGATTACTGAGCGCTTGCTGGTTGAAGTACTACACAAAGGTTGGGTTCCATTTTTTCGGCCAATTCGGGACGGGTTTTACATCCGTCAGTATGGAGATATTTCAGCCAAAACAACCTACACTTATGGGTCATTTCTTTAAGCGGTCGCGCCAGAGAATCCTGGTGTGTATTTCCTGAAATTTCGACAATCGTCCTCCTATATACATAGAGGGTATTAAGACGTACCCTACGTAACTTCCCCGAGCGCCACACGAAATAAATATATGGGCAGTACTGCCCGATCCTTTCTGAATCAGGGCGGAGGCAACTTGCAGTGGGGAACTCCTCCGCCCTGCACTTCTTATCGCGTAGGGTAAAAGGACTCTCGAATAGTCAAACAAAGCCTGACAAAATAATCCG